>NZ_VUYU01000006.1 GCF_011682065.1 Massilia rubra
AGCAAAAGAAGTGCAGCAACAGTAGTAAAGCAGCAGCATGCCCACGTGGCGGAATTGGTAGACGCGCATGGTTCAGGTCCATGTGCCGCGAGGTGTGGGGGTTCGAGTCCCTCCGTGGGCACCACTCCCTGGAAGAAGTTTTCCGAGAGTACCAAGTAGTAAAGTAGTAAATTGTTGTAGTAGCTGTATCAGTGCCCACGTGGCGGAATTGGTAGACGCGCATGGTTCAGGTCCATGTGCCGCGAGGTGTGGGGGTTCGAGTCCCTCCGTGGGCACCACTCTACCGGGTTAGATTATTTCCCGCAAAATTCCGGAAGCGCCGCAGTCCTTGCATAAAGGCTGCGGCGTTTTGCGTTGCGCGGCCGGTTTCATGCACGCCCCATATATCCGATTCAGGAATACGCCATGATTGATCATTTGCCCGGCCGCGTGCTGGCTGTTGTCCTCCTCGCACTCTGCGGCGCCGCGCATGCCGACCCGGTTGACGACATCGTCAACGCCGAATTGGCGCGCCAGCGCATTCCCGGCGCCGCCATCGCCATCGTCAAGGATGGAAACACCATCAAGGAAGGCGCTTACGGCATGGCCAACCTGGAACACCAGGTCGCCGTCACGCCCGATACCGTGTTTCAGTCCGGTTCGCTCGGCAAGCAATTTACCGCCGCGCTGGTCCTGTTGCTGGCATCCGACGGCAAACTGACCCTGGACGACCCGATTTCGCGCCATCTTGCGGCCACGCCGCCAGCCTGGAAAAAGATCACGGTGCGCCATTTGCTCAATCACACCTCGGGTTTGCGCGATCCGGACCATATCATCAAGCTCAACCAGGACTACACCGATGCGCAATTGCAACGCGCGGGCAGCAAGTTGCCGCTGCAGTGGGCGCCGGGGACGGCATGGGCATACAGCAATTTCGGCTACCAGCTGCTGGGCATCCTGTGCACCCGGGTGGGCGGCAAGCATTATGGCGAACAGCTGCGTGAGCGCATTTTCGCACCGGCGGGCATGCAGGCGCGCATCATCAGCGAGCGCGACATCGTGCCGCACCGCGCCGCCGGCTACGACCTGGTCGAAGGCGCATTCAAGAACCAGGAATGGGTCTCGCCCACGCTCAACACCACCGCCGACGGCAGCCTGTACCTGACCGCGCGCGACCTGGCCAAATGGCATATCGCGCTCGATGGCGACCAGGTGCTGGGCGCGGCGCTCAAGCAAGCCATGTGGCGCCCGACCACGCTCGCCAGCGGCGGCGCCAAAGCCTACGGTTTCGGCTGGGAGACATCGCCCACCCTGGAGCGGCGCTCGGTCTGGCACGATGGCGCATGGCAGGGATTCACCACCCAGGCTACCCGTTTCGTCGACGATGGGCTGGCGGTGGTGGTGCTGACCAACCGCTCCGAGACCGACATCGCCAGGCTGCTCGAACTGGTCGCCGCCCACTACCTGCGCGCGCCACGCTGACCTTGGGGGCTGGCGCGCCTGCCGGCGGTCGCGGCCGGCGCGCCCGGGAGCTGAAGCGCTGCGCGCACGCCGCACACTTGACTTGCGGCGCCAACAGGCTATGCTCGCTCTGGCATATGACAACTTTCCGCAAATCCGCTGTGGCCTTTCTTCTCGCCTGCGCAAGCGCAGCGCTGCTGGCCGCCCCGGCGCCCTGGTTCACCTGGCGCAGCAAGGCCGACGGCAAAATGGTATGCCACCAGACGCCGCTCGGACCGGGTTGGGAAAAGGTCAACGGCCCCTATCGAGATAGCCATTGCATGAAGTTGCTTATTGCTAAATAATAGTGAAAAAACATAGAGGAGAAACTTGAAGGTTGAGGGTTGTCAGTACATCCATTCACACTGAGGAGAAGTCCATGTTTACGAATCCCGAACAATTTGCATCCGCCACCAAGACGCTGTTTGAACTCCAGATGATGACTTTTAACGCCCTCACCAGCAAAGCGGTGCAAGGCGTGGAACAGGTTGTCTCGCTGAACATGACGACTGCAAAAAATTCGGTGCAAGGTTCCATGGCGATGGGCAAGGAAATGAGCCAGGCCAAGGACCCGAAAGCGGCGATCGACGTTGCCACCGCCCACGCCAAGCCGATGGCCGGCGCGGTGCAGTACGGCGAGCAGCTCAAGGTGATCATCGACGACATCCACAGCGAATTCACGCAGGCCGCCGACGCCCATATCGCCGAAGCCAAGAGCGCCCTGACGGCGCTGATCTACGACGTGACCCAGAACGTCAAGCCGGGCTCGGAAAACGCCGTCGAAATCATCAAGACCGCGATCGACAATGCCTTCCAGGGCTACGAGCAGGTGACCAAGGCCACGCGCCAAGCCGTGCAAGTGGTGGAAGAGCAGATTGCCAAGGCCACCGCGCAGGTTGCGCCGGCCGAGAAAAACGCCGCCTGATTGCTTCAGGCATGAAAAAGCGCCGTTCCCGGCAATCCGGGACGGCGCTTTTTTCCGATTGGAATGCGCTGCGTCAGGCGACCACGCCGCTGCAAACGATGATCACCAGCACCAGCAGGGTAATGCGCTTGCGCGTGGCGAGGCGATCGACCGCCCGGTGTGCATATTGTCTCACTCTGTTCTCCCGATGGAGCCGCGGCGTGCGCCACGGCGGTTGCGTCTGCGTGTCAGACAACTTTGTTGGTGGCCAGGTCCCATCCGCCCGAGGTATTACCGCCCGTTCCGCCGCCGACTTTTTGCTGCGTGTACTTCCATTTCACCTTGGAATACTTCAAGCCCAGCTGCTCGTTCAGGATGTCGCCTTCGGTCACGGACGGGCTGACGGTGCTGATCAACACATTTTCCAGTTCCATCTCGAAATACTTGATGCGTTCCCCCTGGCCGTCTGCGCGCATGAATTCCAGCTTGGCTTTCGGCAGCGTCTTGCCGGACGAGCAGTTTTGCAGCAGCAGCGGCGTGGCCAGGTCGGCCAGCTTGGCGATGAACAGCTCGCTGTGTTCGCAGCGCTCGGCGGTATGGCCTCCGCCGGTCGACGCGGTGGCCGACTTGGGCTGCGACACGCTCCACGACACCGACTGGCATTCGATCCAGTCCTTGTGCAGGTTATCGGTCGATTCGCCCTTGATGCCGTCGATTTGCAAGTAGACGTCGATTGCCATGTTGAACTCCATGTGTGAGGAATAAGACCGCGAGATATTGAACGCAAACCCCATTATTGGAGCGGCGAAGCGACCCGCGATTGCGCACGATCAAGCTCGGCTCAGTTCGCTTGAGGTCTTGCTCAATCGAGGCACGATTGATCTCGATCAAACAGCGCCTTGCGCTGGAATGAAAGCACGACAAATATCATGAAGGTGCCGGGCGGAATTGTTTCTAATTGGAATGCATCCTCACCTTCAGGGAGTCGTCCGTGTCCATTTCCGCCCAGAATACTTATTCCAGCATCAAGCCCGAGCTGCGCCAGGGCAACCGGCGTTCATCCGATATCGAACAGCAAGCGTACGCGGCCGTGGGGCGCAGGTTCGCCACCGGCGCCGCCAGCAGGGTGCGCTACGTGCGCCTTGTGCTGGGTGCGGCGGCGTCGATCACGGTCGTGATGCTGGTCACGCTGGTGGCGCTGCTGACGTACGACAACATCAAGTCGCCGCATGTGCTCAAGGCCGCCTCCCCCGCCAAGGTCGAGCCGCGCGCGGCCGCCGTGGCGCTGGCGGCGCGTGCCAAGCCGGTCGTGATCATCGATGAAAAAGAGGATGCGCCGGTGCGGCCGGTGGTGGCCCCGGAACCGATTCCACCGCTGGTGCTGCTGGCGCCGGAGGCGGTTCAGGCGTCGGCGTCGCCGGCCCCGGCACGGCTGGCGAGCCCGGTCAAGGCGTCGGCCAGGCTGCGCGAGCACCTCAAACCGGCCGCCGCCGCGGGCAAGCATGTCGCCGTAAAAGCGGGGAAAACGGTGCCACAGCCGGCGCTGCGCAAGGCCAGCCGCAGCGAACCGCGCAAGGCGCCCGCCGCCGTGAAACGCAAGGTGGCGTCGATGGCGGCGCCGGCGCGGCAAAGCGAGCACGGCGGCGCGCTCATCACCGTGCTCTCGAACACCGGCGCGCAGCAGCGCTACCTGGCCCAGTCCGGGCCGACGCTGGCGTCCCGCCACGCGCCGCGCCGGCGCCACCTCGCCGAGCCCTGAAAACCACGCCGCCCCGTATCCGAGGCGAATTTGCTGGGGTTTGCCGGCCACTGACGATATACTGTACATAATTACAGGGTTTGGTCGATGGTCCGCAGCACAATGCGCAAAGTTCTTGAGAATGAGTTCTACTATCTGGATAATTTCCATCAGGTACTGGAATGGATTGCCGGGCGTTACAACGACTTGCTGACCGAGGAGGAGCGCGCGTTCATCGCCACGTTCCCGTCGCTGCCGCAAGCCTCGCGCGCGCTGCTGGTGCGCATGGTCATGCGCAAAGGCACGGTTTTTCGCGCCAGCAAGCTCAATTACGCCGAAATCGGCTGCGCGGTCGAGGCTGCGCGCCACCTGCTGCCCACCGGCTGGGTCCACGCCGACCCGGTGCTGACGCTCGACGCGCTGTTCGACCTGCTGCTCAAAGCCGAGATCGGCGCCATTTTCAGCCTGTCGCTGCACGAAAAGAGCGCGCGCAAGGGCGAACAACTGGCCGCCCTGCGCGATGCCTTCGGCGACGCGCGCGCGTTTTCAGCCTGGTACCGCGACTCGCCCGACACTGTCTACAGCATCACCGTCAAGGACCTGTGCGACCGCCTGCGCCTGATCTTCTTCGGCAACCTGCGCCAGGACTGGACCGAATTCGTGCTGTCCGACCTGGGCTTGTTCCAGTACGAAAAAGTGGAATTTTCGGCTTCCTCGCGCGGTTTTCGCACCCGCCGCGATGTCGACGATTACCTGGCCCTGCACCAGTGCAAGGAGCGCTTTCGCGCCGGCGACGCCCTGGACGAGGTGCTGGCCACGCTGCCGCGCGAGCGTTTTGACAACGAATGGATCGACAGCCGGCGCGAACGGCTGATGTTCCAGATCGCGCAACACGTGGAAAAGCAAAAAGACTGGGGCCAGGCGTTCGAGTTGTACGCCTGCTGCAATTATCCCGGTGCGCGGGCGCGCGCCATCCGCGTGCTGGAAAAACACGAGCGCCATGCCGAGGCGCACGCGCTGCTCGAACGCGCCCAGGCTGTGCCCGAGAGCGACGCCGAGCGTCAGCAACTGCTGCGCATCGCGCCGCGCCTGCGCCGCAAGCTCGGGCACCAGGCGCTGCCGTCGCGGCGCACGCCGGCGGTGCGGCGGCTCGACCTCTGCCTGCCGATGCCGCTTGAAGCGAACTGGTGGGTAGAAGGCATCGTGCGCGACCATCTGGCCAGCGCCGACGCACCCGTGTTCTACGTCGAGAACGCGCTGATCAATTCCCTGTTCGGGCTGCTGTGCTGGGGGCCGATCTTCAGCGCCATTCCGGGCGCGTTTTTCCACCCGTTCCACCGTGGCCCGGCCGACCTGCACAGCGCCGATTTCTATCGCCGGCGCGAGCGCGAATTCCGCGCCTGCCTCGACCAGTTGGACGACGGCCGCTACCAGGACAGCATCCGCGCCAACTACGACAGCAAGCGCGGCATCGTCTCGCCGTTCGTGGCCTGGGAAGCGCTCAGCGCCGAGCTGCTCGGGATGGCGCTGGCCTGCATCCCCGCCGAGCACCTGAAAAAATGGTGCGAGCGCATCCTGCTCGACATCAAGGCCAACCGCAACGGCTTTCCGGACCTGATCCAGTTCTGGCCGCTGGAGCGGCGCTACAACATGATCGAAGTCAAAGGCCCGGGCGACCGCCTGCAGGACAACCAGCTGCGCTGGATCGAATACTGCGCCGCGCATCAGATGCCCATTTCCGTGTGCTACCTGCAGTGGGCGCAGTGAGCTACGTCGTCGCGGTGCGCGCCCTGTGCGAATTTTGCGCCAAGCAGGGCGACCTCGACCTGCGCTTCACGCCCTCGCCCACCGCCCAGGAAGGCATCGCCGGCCACGCCGTGGTGACCGAGCGGCGCGGCCCCGGCTACCAGAAAGAGGTCAGCCTGGCGGGCGAATACGGTCCGCTGCTGGTGCGCGGGCGGGCCGACGGCTACGACCCGGCCCAGAACCTGATCGAAGAAATCAAGACCTTCCGCGGCGACCTCGATCGCATGCCAGCCAATCATCGCCACCTGCACTGGGCGCAGGTGCGCGTCTACGGGCACCTGCTATGCGCGCAGCTCGGCCTGGAGCAGGTGTCGCTGGCGCTGGTCTACTTCGACATCGGCAAGCAGACCGAAACGGTGCTGCGCGAGACCCACAGCGCGTTTGATTTGCGCGCCATGTTCGCCGACCAGTGCGAACGCTTCGTGGCGTGGGCCGCGCAGGAGCTGGCGCACCGCGAGGCGCGCGACGCGGCGCTGGGCGCGCTGCGCTTTCCGCATCCGGCGTTTCGTCCCGGCCAGCGCGACCTGGCCGAAACCATCTTCCGCGCCAACAGCGGCGCGCGCTGCGTGCTGGCGCAGGCGCCGACCGGCATCGGCAAGACCATCGGCACCCTGTTCCCGGCGCTCAAGGCGGCGCCGCTGCACCGGCTCGACAAGGTGTTTTACCTGGCCGCCAAGACGCCGGGACGCAAGCTGGCGCTCGACGCGGCCGACGCGATCAAGCGCAGCGCGCCCGGCCTGCCGCTGCGCGTGCTGGAACTGGTCGCGCGCGACAAGGCGTGCGAGCATCCCGACAAGGCCTGCCACGGCGACTCCTGTCCGCTGGCGAAGGGCTTTTACGACCGCCTGCCGGCGGCGCGCAGTGCCGCGCGCGCCGTGCCGCTGCTCGACCGCGAGGGCTTGCGCGCGGTCGCGCTGGCGCACCAGGTCTGCCCGTATTACCTGGGCAGCGAAATGGCGCGCTGGAGCGACGTGGTGGTGGGCGACTATAACTACTACTTCGACATGGGCGCGATGCTGTACGGGCTGGCGCTGGCGAACCAGTGGCGCGTGAGCGTGCTGGTGGACGAGGCGCACAATATGGTCTCGCGCGCGCGCAAGATGTATTCGGCCGACCTGGAACGCGGCGCCTTGCGGGCGGCGCGCGCGGTGGCGCCGGCGCACTTGAAAAAGGCGCTCGACAAGGTGGGGCGCAGCTGGCCGTCCAAGGATGGCGCCGATTACGAAGTACTGGGCGCGCCGCCCGAAAAACTGCTCGATGCGCTGCAGGGCGCGTCAAGTGCGATCACCGACTACCTGGCCGACAATCCGGGGCCGATGGAACCGGACCTGCAGCGCTTCTACTTCAGCGCCCTGCACTTCGCGCGGCTGGCCGAGACCTTTGCCGAGCATTCAATGGTCGACTGCACGCGTGACGGCGCGCACGCGTCCACCCTGGCAATCCGCAATATCGTGCCGGCGCCGTTCCTGAAACCGCGCTTCGCGCTGGCGCATGCGACGGCGCTGTTTTCGGCCACGCTCAGTCCCTGGAACTACTACAGCGACGCGCTCGGCCTGCCGGCCGATACGGCCTGGGTCGACATCGACTCGCCTTTTGTCGCCGACCAGTTAAGCGTGCATGTGGTGCGCGATATCTCGACGCGCTTTACCCACCGGGCCAGGTCGGTGGCGCCGATTGCGGCCTTGATCGCGCGTCAGTATGCGCAGGCGCCGGGCAATTACCTGGCGTTTTTCAGCAGCTTCGATTACCTCGAGCAGGTGGCCGAGCGGGTCGAGCGCGATTATCCCGACATTCCCGTGTTCCGCCAGCCGCGCCGTATGGCGGAGACGGAGCGCGACGCTTTTTTGGGGCGCTTCACGCTGGACAGTCGCGGAGTCGGGTTCGCGGTGCTGGGCGGCGCGTTCGGCGAAGGGATCGACCTGCCGGGCGCGCGCCTGATCGGCGCCTTCATCGCCACGCTCGGGCTGCCGCAAATGAATCCGGTCAATGAGCAGATCCGCCAGCGCATGCAGGCCACGTTCGGGGCGGGCTACGACTACACATATTTGTATCCCGGGATGCAGAAGGTGGTGCAGGCGGCCGGGCGCGTGATCCGTACGGAGGGCGACCGCGGGGTGGTGTATCTGATCGATGACCGCTTTGCGCAGCCGGAGGTGCGCGAACTGCTGCCGCGCTGGTGGCATGTGGACCAGGCGGGATTGCCGGTGTCGTAAGCCGCGATGACCAGCCGTCCTCAAAACCGTCGTCATTCCCGCGCAGGCGGGATTTAACCCGTCGTCATTCCCGCGCAGGCGGGAATCCAAGTTAGTAGATTCGCGACTGCGGTGCGAACTTGGATTCCCGCCAAGGGGGCCGCCGAGGCCGGGAATGACGGTTTCGAGGTTAGCGCAGGAATGACGGTTTTTGAAGGTTGACGCGGGAATGACGAGGTGTCAGCCGACAAGCGCCCTGACCTTCTGGTAGCCACTGCGGCTGATCGGGATGCGGGTGGCGTCCTTGAGAATCGCGGTATGGCTGTCCCTGCCCTGCTCGATGCGCTCGATCGCGCCCAGATTGAGCATCCAGGACCGGTGAACGCGCACGAAAACAGCCGGATCGAGCTGGCTTTCGAGTTCCGTCAGCCGCTGGTTCTTTAAATAGTGCCTGCCGCCGGCGCTGATGCGCACGTAATCGTCCTGCGCTTCGATATAGTCGATCTGCCCGGCGGCGATGATGTGCACGCGCGCGCCATCGCGAATCAGCACCCGCTCGAGCGGCTTGCTGCGTAGCGCCGACTCGCGCAGCACGGCGTCGACGCCGCCCTGCCTGACGCTGGTGCGCGCATGCGCCAGCGCCGCGTCGAGCCGCTGCTGACTGAAGGGCTTGAGCAGGTAATCGACGGCGTGGATATCGAAAGCCTTGAGCGCGTACTGGTCGAAGGCGGTCACGAAGATATAGCGCGCCCCGGCGCCGGCCAGTTCCACCACCTCGAAGCCGTTCAACTTGGGCATCTGGATGTCGAGAAAGACCAGGTCCGGCGCCAGTTCGGTGATGGCCTTGACGGCGTCGAAGCCGTTGGCGCATTCGGCCACGATCTCGATATCGGCGTGCATCGCCAGGAACTCGCGCACCAGGGCGCGCGCCAGGTCTTCATCGTCGACGATTATCACGCGCATGCTTGTCTCTCGGTGGTGTGAAAGGGCAGCGACAGCGCCACCCGGAACTGGTGCGCCTCGCGCGTCCAGTGGATGCTGGCCTCATTGCCATAGGTGGCCGCCAGGCGCTGGCGCACGTTGGCCAGGCCGATCCCGTGGCTGGCGGCGGCCGGCGGATCGTTGTCGATATCGTTTTCCACCACGATTTTCAAAATCGAGCCGGCGCGCCGCGCCGCGATGCGGATGGTGCCGCCGCCGGTCAGGTGGGCGATGCCGTGCTTGATGGCGTTTTCAATCAAGGGCTGCAGGATCATCGGCGGCAGCAGGCAGTCGAGCGCGCCGGCGTCGAGCGCCTGCTCGATGTTCAGGCGCGCGCCAAAGCGCACTTTTTCGATGGCGACGAAGTGCATCGCCATCGCCGCTTCCGCTTCCAGGGTGACCTTGCGGCTCGCCTCCAGGCCAAGGCTGTGACGAAAAAAATCGGCCAGTTGCAAGGTCATGTCGCGCGCGCGGGCGGGGTCGATGGAAGTGAGCGCGCTGATCGAATTGAGGCTGTTGAACAGAAAATGCGGATCGATCTGGGTGCGCAGCATGCGCAGTTCGGCGTCCTGCGAGGTCAATGCCGCTTCCAGTTCGCGCCGTTCGGCGGCGCGCGCGCGCTGGAATTCGAACGCCAGGTAATGCGCCACGGCGCACAGCGCGTACAGGATCACGCCCAGGCCGAAGATCGCCGCTTGCAGGGGGGCGCTCATGGCGATGGCGGCGCAGGCATGGTTCCAGCCGATGCACAGCGCGGTCCACGCAAGGCTGGCCACGACGGCGGCGACGGCGAACACCAGCAGCACGGAAATCGCGCTGCGCTCATTGAGCGGATAGGCGCGGCACAGGTAGTAGCTTGAAAACCCGGTGGCGCAGGCATACAGCAGCGTCACCGGTACGGTAAAGAGCAAGCCGTCGGTCCACGCGGCGCCGCTGGCGGCCACGATCAGGCCCGCGAACACGATCGCCAGCAGCAGCCACGCGAGCAGGTACAGCCCGGCGCCGCGCCGCGTGGAGAACGGTCCTTGCATCAGTTGCGCACTTCCACGCCGCCCATGATGGCGTAGCCGCGGATGGTGAGGCGCTTGCCGGCGTCCGCGGCGGGCGCGGTCCTGTCCTCGAAGCCGCCGAGCACCGGCACGCCTTTCAGTATGATGGTCCAGTCGGGCGGGCACTTGATGGTCACGCCGCCCATGACAGCGAACACATTGATCTCGGCCTCGCCAATGATCGACGACTCGCGCAGGTCGAGCATGCAGTCGCCCATGAATGCGCTGATGTCGCCGCCACGAAACGCCGGCGTGCTGAGGCGGCGCCGGAATCCGCCGAGGATGGCGGTGATATCGACCACGGCGTCGGCGTCGGCGTCGGCCGAGAACGTGGCGCCGGCATCGTCCTTGAGCGGCACGCCGGGCGCCGTATCGCGCTTGCGCAACGCTTTGTGGATCACGCCGATACCGAACAAAATCAGCAGCACCGGCCACAAGGTGCGGGCGTTGAAGAAGTAGCCGTAACCGAGGCGGTTGAGGGTGAGGACGACGCCGGCGGCGGTGATCAAGCCGAACAACATGCGCTCGTGGCGCGAATCGGCTTCGGCGAACTTGACCAGGCCGCCGATGATGACCAGCACGGGCCAGAAATGCATGACCTGGCGGCGGTCAATGATGTACAGGTTATCGAGCAGGTACAGCATGCCGAAGCCGATCACCGCCAGGCCGAGCCAGACCTGGTTGGGGACGCCGGAGGTGCGGGCTTTACTTTTCATTGGTCGGCTCCGTGCCGGGCGCGAGGCGGCGTTCGATGAACGGTTCCAGGATCATGGTCACGCCACAGAAGATGACCGGAACCGGCCAGCCGTTGCTGAAGGTCAGGCCGAACAGGTGTTCGAACACGGCAAACAGCCACAGGCTGCCGAACACCTCCCACAAGCCCCTGGTGAAGTCCTTGGCGGTCGGGAAACCGATCATTCTGTTCACGCCCATGACGGTGAGCACCAGTGGCGAGTAATGCCAGATGTTATCGACGTGGTACACATCGAGCCGGTCGAGCAGCACGACGGTGCCGAAGCCGATCAGCAGCAAGCCCCACATCAACTGCTTGCGCCATTCGTAAGAGGATTTATTGGACACGATTGCTCCTGTAGTCAGTTCAGGCGCCACGATACATCGGCGCGGCGGCGCTGCACAGGGGATTTCGGCCAATGGCCGCTGGCGCCCGGTGAACGGCGGCGCGAGCGGCTGCTAGGAACCGAACGCCACCGAGGCCGACAGCGCCAGCATCATGGTGCCGGTGAGGCCATCGATCCATTTCCATGCGGCGGGGCGGGCAAACAGGCCGGACAGCCGGGTGGCGCCGTAACCGAGCGCGCAGAACCACAACGCCGAGGCGCTCATGGCGCCGAGTGCAAAAGCCGGGCGTTCCGGTGGCGCGAAGTTGCCACCGATGGCGCCGAGCAGCACCACGGTGTCGAGGTAGACGTGCGGATTGAGCAGGGACAGCGCAACCACGCTGGCCAGGGCCTGGCGGGCACTGCTGCGCAGAGTGGCCGGCCCGACCGTGAGCGCGGCGTTGGCGAACACGGCGCGCCAGCTGCGCAGGCCGTACCACAGCAAAAATGCCGCCCCGCCCCAGCGCGCCGCGCCCAGCAGTAGCGGCGACGATTGCACCAAGGTGCCCACGCCGGCCACGCCGAGACCGATCAGGGCGGCATCGATGAGAATGCAGGCGAACACCGTCAAGCCCACGTGTTCGCGCTTGAGGCCCATGCGCAGCACGTGGGCATTTTGCGAGCCGATGGCGACGATCAGCCCGAAACACAGGGCCAGGCCGTTGAAAAAAGTGGAAAGATAGGGCATGCACACTCCGGTTGATCGCTAAGAGATGCGAGTGTGCAATATCGATGCGCGCAAGTGAAGCCAGATTAACTTCTTTACGTATAATTAAATTTTTCTAATGTTGGATGCGCAGATGCTCGATACACGCAAGGGCGAAGCATTGCTTGCCGTGCTGGACAGCGGCAGTTTCGAGCAGGCAGCCGCCCTGCTCCACCTGACGCCGTCGGCGGTATCGCAACGGGTCAGCGCGCTGGAAAGCGAGTTGGGCATGCCGCTGCTGGTGCGCAGCAAACCCTGCCGCGCCACGCCCGCCGGGCAGCGCTTGGTGCAATACCTGCGCCGCAGCCGGCTGCTGGAAGCGGAGTTTCTGGCGGAATCGGCCGACAGCGATGCGCATCCTTTGACCATTGCCCTGGTTGTCAACAACGATACGCTGGCCACCTGGCTGCTGCCGGGGCTGGCGTCCTTCCTGATCGAAGAACAGATCCTGCTCGACATCGCGCTCGACGACCAGGACCATACCTACACCTTGCTGTCGCAGGGAGCGGCGCTGGCGGGCGTGTCGAGCGAAGCGCAGCCGATGCGGGGATGCACGGTGGAGCGGCTGGGCGCAATGCGCTACCGCCTGCTTGCCACGCCGGCGTTCGTCGCGCGCTGGTTTCCCGATGGCTTGCAGCGCGAGGCGGCGCGGCGCGCGCCCGTGATGGTGTTCGACCGCAAGGACGCCTTGCAGGCGGTATTCCTGCTGCGCGAACTGGGGCTGCCGGCCGGCAGTTATCCCTGCCATTTCATTCCGTCGAGCGACGCCTTCACCCAGGCGGTGCGACTGGGGCTCGGTTACGGCATGGTGCCGGAACAGCAGTTCAGGGACGATATCGACAAGGGCGCGCTGGTCGACCTGGCGCCCGACAAGCCGACCGACGTGATGCTGTACTGGCACGCGTGGCGGGTACAGTCGCCCAAGCTCGAGCGCCTCAGTGCGCGCCTGATCGAGGTGACGCGGGCGGCGTTGCGCCAGCCGGCGTAAAGGCGCCGGCCGTCGGGCACGGCATCAGGGCGTGCTGGCGGATAAGCCAAAACAATTCACGGACATGTCGAGGCTATGGCTTGCATGTCGCGTTGACGTCCTTGCCGATCGAACGGAATCTGAGCAGTTGGCCTTGCGCATCCATTGTAATGACGGCCGTTCTCTCGTCTGCCAGATGGGCGTTGTAGCTCAGATTCCTATTCGGTTCAATCTTGACGCGCTCGAGCGTCGCCTTGTTCAAGTCGAAAACCTGGTCGGCCACTTTCACAATACCGTTGGCCAGCTGATAGTCAACCTCGGTCTCTTTCTTGCTCGTGTTGAACAGGCATGTCAACTTCATCTTCGCGTCGAGCGTGCCGGCATAGGTGGTGTACAGGCTTTGCCTGGCGATCTCGAAGGGCCGCTCGATCTTGCATCGCGTGGCGTTTGGCTCCACCCCAAAACTGGCGATCCGGGCTCCTTCCGCAGGCGCCATGAATGAAACCGTCCGGGCGTCCTTGTTCGCCAGGACCGACAACGACACTGCGCCATTCGGCTCGCGGAAGCGGCTCAACAAGACACCCATGTCAGCCAGGGAAGCCTGGGCCAAGCCGGCGCCGGTGACGTTCCCGTCCGCGCTCACCACGACCGGACCTCTGGTCCCGGCAGCGCCGGGCGCATCCGGATACATCTGGGTGCACTCGCTGTCGTAGGTGCCGGCGACGCTCGCCAATACCGGAGCCCAATAGTCGGTTTTCGGCATGGCCGCTGCTTGCGTCACGCCGCAGGCAAGTAACAGCCATGCTGCCGCCAATGGCATGGACAGTGGTTGCAGTCGAGGGGATATGCTCATCTACTTACTCCGGTTAAATGCAAAATTTACAATAGCATCATAATCGAAGTCGGACGGCACAGTCGGCATGCCGGCGAGTCGGGCACAACAAAAAACCCGCAGCGTTGCCGGTGCGGGTTTTTTGTTGTGCCCTCAGGCGGACATCAGGCCGGTGGCAGGAATACCTCTGGCGCAGGCTGATTGCGGACCTGGTTGCGGTATTTGGAAGCGGCAATCGCTTTCTTGATGGCTTCGCGCGCGATGTTGGTGCGCTTGATGTCTTTTTTCTCGGCTTTGCCACGATGCTGGGCGATGTCTTTGTTACCGATTCGATTTGTCATTTGAACCTCCTGTGTTGATGTTTTTAGGATTATGGTAGAACGATGCTACAGAAAAAATAGGACAAAGTGCAAGGATCTTGTAGGACAGGAAGCGGTCAGCGGCGGATCGGCGCCAGTTTCAAGCCCGGAAGCAGCAAGCCCCAACCGAGTTCGCGACGGATTTCTTCGGGCGATGGTGGCGGCTTCGGATCACGCGAGCGGCGCTGAAGATATTCGCGTACCAGGTGCTTGGGTGGCTGGGTGATGGCAGGCATGATGACCTCCGCTTCGGTTTGTTTATCAAAGCCAGCGCACAGATGCGCTGACATCAAGAATTGGTGCCGATCCTCGAGGCGACCGGCTAACCTGCTGAGGAGGCGTCACCGTTGGACTGTGCCGCTGGGCCCCTCACTCACACAGCTGCATCTTAAAGGCTGAGCCGGAACCCAACCGTTCGTTGGCGCACACTTGCGCCAACATCGCTCCCGCAATTGTTCGCTCCCATTGCAGGGAGCCTGTACCTGCGGGCGCCATGCGATGGGATGCGCTGGCGGCACATCGACGGCCTGGCGCGGACATCACGGCGCACGCATGCTATTTCATCTATCACTCCATGCAATGCCGGAACGGCAAGCTGCAACTTCCTTGTGCGCGCGCAACACATTTCCATTGTCAAACGCGGTGACAGCGGTTAGCTTGTCGCTTTAGCGTTCAATATTGATTCCCGATGCGTCTTGCTCCCCTCCTTGTACTTAGTGCCATCCTGGCCGGTTGCGCCAGCGCACCGCCGGCCCCGCCTGTCGTCATAGCGCCCGCCGTCGTGCCGCCGCCCGTGGCGCCCGAACCGGTGGCGCCACCCGCGCCCGCGCCGGTAAGCGCGGCGCCGCTGGCTCCGGTCGCGCCACCGTTCGACCTGGCCACCTTGCTGCGCAAGCAGATTTACCAGATGACGCCGGCCGAAGTCGGGCGTTACATCGCCTATATGCATACCGCCGAACCGGACTTGCGCAAGCGCATCGCCGCGATCGGCCGCAAGAATATCGGCCAGCCGTATGTATTGAACCTGCTGGGCGAGTATCCGTACGAGCTACACGACAACCTGCCGATGTTCAGCCTGCAGGCGAGCGACTGCGTGGTGTTCGCCGAACACACGTACGCGATGGCGCTGAGCCAGTCGTGGGAAGAATTCTTCTGGATGTTGCAGCGCATCCGCTACAAGGATGGCGTGATTGGCGTGGCCACGCGCAATCATTACACCGAAGTGGACTGGAATATCAACAATGGCTGGCTGGTGTCGGACGTCAGCGCCTTGCTGGCCGGCGCCGAGGCTGCGGCGTACGAGATGAAGATCGACCGCGCGGCGTTCCTCAAGATGCGTCACAACACGGCCAGCAGCATTCCGGTGCAACTGAGCCTGGAAACCTATGTGGCCAAGGACAAGGTTGCCAGCGTTGTCGGACAATTGCAGGATGGCGACCTGGTCAACGTGATTTCCACGCGCGGCGGCAAGCTGTGGGCTTCGCACGTCGGCCTGATCGTGGTCGATGCGAACGGGCAGCGTAACTTTTTGAATTCGGCCGAGCCGCAGGTGCGCGAAGATAGCTTCGACGCGTTTTTTGCACGCACGGCGGCGCGCGAGGAACGCAACGGCAAGAATGGCATGAAGCTGGCGGGGTTCAAGTTCTTGCGCCTCAATGATCATATTGTGGTGCCGCCGGCTGCGCCGCAGCCACGTCCGGGCGCGCCGGTCGCGGTGGTGCCAAGGACGACGGCGACGGCGGCTGTGAAAGGGCCGGCGGGGTCGGTTAGTCGTTGATCATTGCACAGAGGGCGCTGAATTGAACGCCTCCGCTGCGCACGGATGGGTTCAAGATTTCTTGTTCGTCGCTGGCCACGGGGCGAACTTGGACCCCCGCCTGCGCGGGGGCGACGGCGATACGCTAACGTTGACGGAAGCAAGTCGCACCACACTTTACTCGCGCAGCACTTTACTCAAACGACAATTTACTCACGCCACACCTCGCGCGTGCGCGCCAGCCAGCGGCGGCGCTCGGCAAGGCCGATCGTGCCGCCGTTGATGCGTGTCGTCACCAGCACGATGTCGTCATCGTCGGCTGCCTGGTTGCAATCCTTGGCAAGCCAGATCGCCGCCGCCGCGCCCAAACACCACCGTGCCGACAGCACCGCGTCCGGATCGGCGACGAAGTCCGGCGCCGATGGATAAGCGCTCTGGAGCGTTGCAGTCGCCTGCGCATAGCTGTCCTTTCCAGTCAGCTGCAACAATCCGCGACCGCGATACAGGTAGCCGTCGCCGGGACGATCGTTTCCCAAACGACCGCCATAGACTGCGTTGGCAAGCCTGGCTTCATCCTCGGCGTAGCTGGCGGGATCGAGCGGCCCGCGCGGAAGAAAACGCTGCGGCCAGACCTTGACCAGCCGCTGCGCGCTGTAACGCAGGTTTTCAACCGTGCGCGTCAGGGCCGCCGATTCGTGCATGACCTGCGCCATGAAATGGCTCACCCGCAATACGGACGCGGCGATGCCGAACTGAAGCAGGAAATGCTGCTCGTCGCTGAAGGCCGTGCGGTAGACCGGCAGCGCGCGCGGAGCAAGCTGGTCGATCTGGCCGAGCGTGATGACGACAGGCCCGGCCATGGCGGCTCCTTCGCTGTGCGGTAGCTCCCATCGTATTGACTCCGCCAGCGCCGCATACCGAGCGCATCAAACGATGCCGCTTTACCAGCCCCAGCCCATGCCGTATGGAATTTCAGCCGTCGCGCACCTCGCGGAAATCGGCATCCACCACGTCGTCACGCCCCGCTTTCGCTTGCCCGGCGCCAGCCTGCGCGGCGCCGCCCTGCTCCGGTCCTCCATCTTGCTGCTGGTACAGCTTTTCGCCAATGGCCTGCGCGGCGCCGGACAGGGCCGCGATGCGCGTTTCGATGTCCTCCTTGCCGCCGGTGCGCAAGGCATTGTCGAGATTGTCGATGGCGGCCTGGATGCGCTCGCGCACGGCGGCGTCGAGCCCGGCGCCATGTTCGTCGAGCTGCTTGCGCGTGGCATGCACCAGCGCATCGCCACGGTTGCGCGCATCGGCCAGTTCGCGCGCGCGCCGGTCTTCGTCGGCGTGGGCCAGCGCGTCCTGCACCATTTTCTGGATCTCCGTTTCGCTCAGGCCCGAATTGGCCTTGATCGTCACCTGGTTGGCCTTGCCGGTGGCCTTGTCGAGCGCGCTGACATGCAAAATGCCGTTGGCGTCGATATCGAAACTGACCTCGATCTGCGGCATGCCGCGCGGCGCCGACGCGATGCCGACCAGATTGAATTCACCCAGCAACTTGTTGCCGGCAACTACCTCGCGCTCGCCCTGATACACCTTGACGGTAACGGCCGGCTGGTTGTCGTCGGCGGTGGAAAACACCTGGCTGAACTTGGTTGGAATTGTGGTGTTGCGAGGGATCATTTTGGTCATCACCCCGCCCAGGGTTTCGATGCCGAGCGACAGCGGGGTGACGTCCATCAACAGCACATCGGAGCGCTCGCCCGACAGCACCGCCCCCTGGATGGCCGCCCCGACCGCCACCGCTTCGTCGGGATTGACATCCTTGCGCGCATCGCGCCCGAAAAATGCGCGCACCTTTTCCTGCACCTTGGGCATGCGCGTCATGCCGCCCACCAAAATCACGTCGCCAATCTGTTCCCGGGTGAGGCCGGCGTCCTTGAGCGCCAGCTGGCACGGCGCGATGGTGCGGTCGATCAGCTCGTCGACCAGGGCCTCGAGCGTGGCGCGCGACAGGCGCAGGTTGAGGTGCGCGGGCGCGCCATTGGCCATGCCGATGTAGGGCTCGTTGATCTCGGTCTGCTGGGTCGTGGACAGCTCGATCTTGGCGCGTTCGGCCGAGCTCTTGATGCGCTGCAAGGCGATCGGATCGCGCCCCAGGTCGATCCCGCTCTGCTTCTTGAACTCGCCGATGATGTGGTCGATCACGCGCTGGTCGAAGTCCTCGCCGCCGAGAAAGGTGTCGCCATTGGTGGACAGTACCTCGAATTGCTGGTCGCCTTCGAGCTCGGCGATTTCGATGATGGAAATATCGAAGGTGCCGCCGCCCAGGTCGTACACGGCCACCTTGCGCTCGCCCCGCGCAGCCTTGTCGAGCCCGAACGCCAGCGCGGCGGCGGTCGGCTCGTTGATGATGCGGCGCACTTCCAGCCCGGCGATGCGGCCGGCATCTTTGGTGGCCTGGCGCTGGGCGTCATTAAAATAGGCGGGCACCGTGATGACGGCGTCGCTGACCGGCCCGCCCAGATAATCCTCGGCCGTCTTTTTCATCTTGCGCAGCACTTCGGCCGACACTTGCTGGGGCGCCAGGCGCTTGCCGCGCACCTCGACCCAGGCGTCGCCATTGTCGGCGCGCACGATCTTGAAAGGCATCAGGTGGATGTCTTTTTGCACTTCCGGCTCGTCGAACTTGCGCCCGATCAGGCGCTTGACGGCGAACAGCGTGTTTTGCGGGTTCGTCACCGCCTGGCGCTTGGCCGGCGCGCCCACCAGGATTTCGCCATTATCCTGGTAGGCCACCACCGACGGCGTGGTGCGCGCGCCCTCCGCGTTCTCGATCACCCGGGCCTGGCCGCCTTCCATTACGGCGACGCAGGAGTTGGTGGTGCCGAGATCGATACCGATGATCTTGCTCATGTCCTCCTCCTTGAAATAGTTTGCCAGCCCGCACACCCGAAGCGCGCGGCACAGTCATACAGGAATAGACCGCGCGCGCGCCAAAACGCTCCCGTCACAATGGGCAGAGTCGATCTATATCAAACTTAACGGTTTTCACGATCCGTACATCGGTCGAGTCCGATTGCTTTTCGCCGCCGTTTGCTGCGCGCTTTCCCACAACCGTTGGGATAATCGCCCGATTCCTCCTCTGCGCCTGCCAGAATAATATTTCCATTTGCAATTCATTCTAAATCCCAATCAAAGACAATCGGCAATATTTAAGCTAAGTCAGCCGTTGATGATTATCAAATCAATACGATCAAGGCGGCAGGATAATAAACTTACGCGTGGATAAGTGCTCTAAGCCGCCGCCTGACATCGAATATATACATGTAAATACATGGTGGCGCTGAGGCGGCATTCCATGCTATTCACCACATTAACCCAGGTCCATTTCAATTCCATTCCAGCCATGCAGACGCATATTCCAAAACCGCTCGGCCAATTCTGTACCGAATTGGTCAGCATGAACCGCACCGCCAAAATCGCGCTGATGGTCGTGGTCGATCTGCTGGCCCTGCCGCTGTGTTTTCTGGCGGCGATGCTGCTGCGGGTGGGCGATGCCGCCTCGGCCATGCAATACCCGCTCGCGGCCTATGTCCTGGTGCCGCTGCTGACGGTGGGCGCGTTCTCGCTGTCGGACCTGTACCGCGCGGTGATCCGCTTTATCGACCAACGCATGCTGGCGGTGACCGGCTGCACCCTGGCCTTGGCGACCCTGTCGGTCTATCTGATCCTGATGGGCATGAACGATGACAAATTCCCGCGCAGTACGCTGATCATTTACTGGTTTATCGCGTTTTCGTACGTGGTCACCTCGCGCATGGCGGTGCGCAACTTCTTGCGCAGGCAGATGAACGACGCGCCGCAGCCGGACCACGCGGTGGCCATCTACGGCGCCGGCGAACCCGGCGCGCAACTGGCGTTGACCATGCGCACGAGCAATGAGTATCGCCCCGTTTGCTTTTTCGACGACAAGCGCGCCCTCCACCAACGCAGCATCGCCGGCTTGCGCGTGTTTCACACCGAGCACCTGGCCGAGACCGTGCGCAGCCTGGGCGTGCGCTCGGTGATCATCGCGCTGCCGTCGGTGTCGCCGCAGCGCTTGCGCGACATCATGGAACGCTTGTCGATGGTGGGCGTCAACACCCGCATCCTGTGCCGCCTGCTCGACCTGGCCGATGGCGCCACGCCCGTGCACACGGTACGCGACCTGAAGTTCGAGGACTTGCTGGGGCGCCAGCCGGTGCCCCCGCGCGCCGACCTGTTCGACCGCTGCGTGCGCGGCAAGCGCGTGCTGGTGACCGGCGCCGGCGGCTCCATCGGGAGCGAGCTGTGCCGCCAGATTGCCACCCTGGCGCCGGCCGAGCTGCACCTGATCGACCATTCCGAGTTCGCGCTGTACACCATCCGCCAGGAATTGCTCGGCCGCCATCCGGAGCTGCGCATCAGTGCACACCTGGGCTCGGTATGCAGCGCGCGCCTGGTGGAACGTATTTTCCAGGAAAACCCGATCGATACGATTTACCACGCGGCGGCCTACAAGCACGTGCCCCTGGTCGAGAGCAACATCGTCGTGGGCCTGCGCAACAATGTGCTCGGCTCGCAAGTCATCGCGGCGGCGGCCGGCAAGTTCAAGGTGGGCACCTGCGTGCTCATTTCCAGCGACAAGGCGGTGCGCCCGACCAATATCATGGGCGCGAGCAAGCGCATCGCCGAGCTGATCTTCCAGGCGGCGGCCGCCGTCCACGGGCCGGACACAACCTTTTGCATGGTGCGTTTTGGCAATGTGCTGGGTTCCTCCGGCTCGGTCATTCCCCTGTTCCAGCGCCAGCTGGCCGAGGGCGGACCGCTGACCATCACCCATCCGGAGGTGTCGCGCTACTTCATGCTCATCGCCGAGGCGGCCCAGCTGGTCATCCAGGCCGGTGCCATGGCCAAGGGCGGCGACGTGTTCGTGCTCGATATGGGCGAGCCGGTGCGCATCGTCGACCTGGCGCGCACCCTGATCATGATGTCGGGCCTGACCGAAAAGACGGCGCAGAACCCGGCCGGCGATATCGGCCTCAAGTTTGTCGGATTATTTCCTGGGGAAAAGCTTTATGAGGAATTGCTTACCGACGGCAAGGTTTTCCCCAGCGACCATCCGCGCATCATGCGCATGAAAGAACACGCGCTCGATCCCGGCGTGCTCGACACCTATATTACTTGCCTGATGCTGGCCTGCAATACGCATGACCGCGCCATGATCGCATCGATGGTCAAGGCGATCGTGGCGGAATATATGCCGCAGCCGAATGGCGCCGCGCCGGAAAATCCTGCGCCGACGGTGGCACCGCCCGATAAAAACCGGCCCGCCTTATTACGCAGCTTCTCGCCGCACCGCATCGAATAAATAGCGGGAATAAATAGAAACATCAAACCGCGATTTCACCTCGAATTAATTCTGATTCATGTACGGAGATATTATCCATGAGCGAACAACATTCAAGCGACCATTTGTCGAAACTGATCGCCAGATTTGAACAACGCACCGCGGTAGTCGGTATTATCGGCCTCGGTTATGTGGGTTTGCCGCTCAGCCTGCGTTATTCGGAAGCCGGTTTCCGCGTACTCGGCATCGATATCGATCCGGCCAAGGTCAGGCGTTTAAATGCCGGCGCCAGCTATATCAAGCATATTTCCGGCAGCGCCATCGCGGCCGCGCTGGCGGCCGGGTTCGAAGCGACCGGCGATTTCGCCCGCGCGGCCGAAGCCGACGCCCTGATCATCTGCGTGCCGACCCCGCTCAATGCCTACCGCGAGCCGGACTTGTCGTTCGTGCTGGCCACCGCCGACGCCCTGCTGCCCTACCTGCGCGCCGGCCAGGTGGTGTCGCTCGAAAGCACCACCTATCCCGGCACTACCGACGAGGAACTGCGCCCGCGCCTGGCCTCGCGCGGGCTGACCGTCGGCGAAGACATCTTTTTGGTGTTTTCGCCCGAGCGCGAAGACCCCGGCAACCCGGACTTTGAAACGCGCACCATTCCCAAGGTGTGCGGCGGCGACACCGCAGCCTGCCTGCGCGCCGGCGTCGCCCTGTACAGCCCGGCCATCGACCAGGTGGTGCCGGTCAGTTCCACCCGTGCCGCCGAGCTGACCAAGCTGCTTGAAAACATCCACCGCGCCGTGAATATCGGCCTGGTGAATGAAATGAAAATCATTGCCGACAAGATGGATATCGATATCCACGAAGTGATCCGCGCCGCCGCCACCAAGCCGTTCGGCTTTACGCCCTTCTACCCGGGGCCGGGGCTGGGCGGGCACTGCATTCCGATCGACCCGTTCTACCTGACCTGGAAAGCGCGCCAGTACGGCCTGCACACGCGCTTTATCGAGCTGGCGGGCGAGATCAACAGCGACATGCCGCACTGGGTCATCGGCAAGCTGGCGGACGCGCTCAACGAGCGTTCGCGTTCGATCAAGGGCAGCCGCGTGCTGGTGCTCGGCATCGCCTATAAGAAAAACGTCGAGGACATGCGCGAGTCGCCCTCGGTCGAGCTGATGGAAATCCTGCGCGCCAAGGGCGCCCTGGTCGACTATTCCGACCCGCACGTGCCGGTGTTTCCGAAGATGCGGGAACATCATTTCGACCTGGCCAGCGTGCCGCTGACGGCGGCGACCATCGCGTCCTACGACGTCCTGCTGCTGGCCACCAGCCACAGCGCATTCGACTACGACCTGATCCAGCAACACGCCGCCCTGATCGTCGATACCCGGGGCGTCTGGCTGGACCGGCTGCCGAACGTGGTCAAGGCCTAGACAGGCAGTACCTGACCGGCCGTACCTGAATCACAGCGATTGGAGAACCTCATGCGTACCTTTCCGCCCCCCGTCACCGACCGCCGCATCCGTTTCGCGCTGGTCGGCTGCGGGCGCATTGCCAACAACCATTTCAACGCCATCGCCCAGCACGAAGAGCGCTGCGAACTGGCCGGCGTGTGCGATATCGATCCGGTGGCGCTGGCCGCCGCCGCCGCCCGCACCGGCGCCCGCCCCTACCGCACCCTGGCAGAGATGCTGGCCAAATGCGACGCCGACGCCTTCATCATCTGCACGCCCTCCGGGCTGCATCCGGAGCAGGCGGTCCAGATCGCCGGCGGCGGGCGCCATGTGATCACCGAAAAACCCATGGCCACGCGCTGGGAAGACGGCAAGCGCATGGTGGCCGCGTGCGACACGGCCGGCGTGCGCATGTTCGTGGTCAAGCAGAACCGGCGCAATGCCACTTTGCAGCTGCTCAAAAGTGCGGTCGACAAAAAGCGCTTCGGGCGCATTTACATGGTCAACCTGAACGTGTTCTGGACCCGCCCGGACGACTATTACAACAGCGCCAAGTGGCGCGGCACCTGGGAATACGACGGCGGCGCCTTCATGAACCAAGCCAGCCATTACGTCGACCTGATCGACTGGATCGTCGGCCCGGTCGAAAGCCTGCAAGCCTACACCGCCACCCTGGCGCGCGATATCGAGGTGGAAGACACCGGCGTGATCAGCCTGCGCTGGCGCAACGGCGCGCTGGGGTCGATGAACGTGACCATGCTGACCTATCCGCGCAACCTGGAAGGCTCGATCACCATCCTCGGCGAGCGCGGCACGGTGCGCATCGGCGGGGTGGCCGTCAATGAAGTGCAGCAATGGGAGTTTGCCGAGCCGGACGAGGACGACGCGCGGATCGGCGACGCCAGCTACCAGACCACCTCGGTCTACGGTTTCGGCCATCCGCTGTATTACGACAACGTGATCAAGGTGCTGCGCGGCGAAGCCGAGCCGGAAACCGACGGTCGCGAGGGACTCAAGTCGCTCGAGGTGCTTATTGCGGCCTATAAATCCGCACGCGACGGCAAGCGCGTGGCCTTGCCTTTGGAGTATTGACTATGGACCAGGTCATGATCGAAGCGAGCGCCATTGTCGACCCCGGCGCCATCCTGGGCGCGGGCACGCGCGTCTGGCATTTCGCCCACGTGTGCGGCGGCGCGCGCATCGGCGCCGGCTGTTCGCTGGGGCAAAACGTATTTATCGGCAATGACGTGCGGATCGGCGATCGCTGCAAGATCCAGAACAATGTGTCCGTGTACGACGCCGTGACCATCGAAGACGAGGTGTTTTGCGGCCCGAGCATGGTGTTTACCAATGTCTGGAACCCGCGCGCGGCCATCGTGCGCAAGGATGCCTACCGGCCCACCCTGGTGCGGCGCGGCGCGAGCATCGGCGCCAACGCCACCATCGTGTGCGGCGTGACCATCGGCCGCTACGCCTTTATCGCGGCCGGGGCCGTGGTCACGCGCGACGTGCCCGACTTTGCGCTGATGGCGGGCGTGCCGGCGCGCCAGAGCGGCTGGATCGGCCGCCATGGCGAGCGCCTGGCGCTGCCCCGGGGCGCGGACGGCGATGCCACCTGCCCCCATACGGGCGAACGCTACCAGGTGCGCGGCGGTGTCTGCCGCCTGCTGGACGCCCCTCTTTGAACTGTCAGCGATCGGAACCCCAATCATGGAATTCATCGACCTCAAAACGCAATACCAGGTGGGCCGCGAAAACATCAACGCCCGCATCCAGGCCGTGCTCGACCACGGCCAGTACATCATGGGACCGGAAGTGGAGGAACTGGAAACGCGCCTGGCCGCGTTCACCGGGGCGCGCCATTGCATCACGGTGTCGTCCGGCACCGAAGCGCTGATCATTTCCCTGATGGCGCTCGGGATCGAAGCGGGCGACGAAGTCATCACCACGCCATTTTCCTTCATCGCCACGGCCGAAGCCATCGTGTTGCTGGGGGCGACGCCCGTGTTTGTCGATATCGACCCGGCCACCTGCAATATCAACCCGGCCCTGATCGAAGAAAAGATTACCGGGCGCACCAGGGCGATCATGCCGGTGTCGCTGTACGGCCAGCCGGCCGACATGGAAGCCATCAACGCGATCGCCTGGCGCCACAAACTGACCGTGATCGAAGATGCCGCCCAGAGCTTCGGCGCCACCTATGGCGGCAAGCACAGCTGCAACCTGTCGGCCATCGGCTGCACCAGTTTCTTCCCCAGCAAGCCGCTCGGCTGCTATGGCGACGGCGGCGCCATCTTCACCAGCGACGATCAACTGGCCACGGCCATGCGCGAAATCCGCGTGCACGGCCAGTCGCGCCGTTACGTGCACACGCGCATCGGCGTCGGCGGCCGCATGGACACCTTGCAGTGCGCGATCGTGCTGGCCAAGCTCGACTATTTCGACTGGGAATTGAAGGAGCGCATGCGCGCCGCCGCCAGCTACGACGCCCTGCTGTCCGGCAAAATCGGCCTGGTGGCGCGTCCGCGCGACCGCAGCAGTGTGTTCGCGCAATACACGGTGGTGGTGGAGCAGCGCGAGCAGGTGCGTGCCGCCTTGCAGGCGGCCGCCATTCCGACCGCCGTGCATTATCCGGTACCGATGCACCTGCAGCCGGCCTACGCGCGCTGGAGCGAGCCGCACAGTACCCCGGTGGCGACGGCCATGGCCGCCAAGGTGCTCAGCCTGCCGATGGGTCCGTATCTGGACGACGCCAGCATCGCCCGGGTGTGTGCGGCGCTGCTCGCCGCGGTGGGCGGCGAAGCCGCCGTCTGCCGCCTGGATTGAGGGGAGCGGCGTCATGACTGCACGGCTACCGGCCTACTGGCGCAACGTGATCACCGTGCTCGGCGGCGCGCTCGGGGCGCAAGCCTTGCCGCTGCTGGCCGCGCCGCTCATCACGCGCCTGTGCACGCCGGCCGACGTGGGCGCTTTCAGCGTCTGGCTGGGCGTGGTGGCGGTGGCCGCCATCGGCGCCACCTTGCGCCTGGAAGCGGCGATGATCCTCGACCACGACAGCGCCGCGCAGCGCACCTGTTTTTCAGTGGTGGCCTACAGCGCCAGCATCACCGCCGTGCTCATGACCGCGGGCGCGGCACTGGCGCGCCTGTGCGGGGTGCCGATCGCCGCGCAGCTGTCGTGGCCGGCACTGCTGACAATCGGCGTCGCCACCTGGATGACCGCCTACATGCAAACGACGCTGGCCTACGCCACCTCGCACAATGCCTTCGGCAAGGCGGCGCGCGCACGGGTGTGGAGCGCCGCCAGCATCGCCGCCGCGCAGGTGGGACTGCTGGCGCTGGGGATCGGCGGGCTGGCCCTGGTCGCCGGCCAGCTGGTGGGGCTGGCGGTCGGGCTGCTGGCCGCCATGCTGCTGCTGGCGCCGCCGCAGGCATGGCCCGGCTGGCTGCCGGACAGCGCCCAGCGTGCCTACCTGCGCCGCCACGACAAATTCTGGCGCTTCTCGCTGCCCTCGAACCTGCTCAACGTCATCGTCGGCCAGTTGCCGCTCCTGATGATCGGCGCGCGCCACGGCGCCCTGGCGGCCGGCCTGTTCGCACTGACCCAGCGGGTGCTGGGCGCACCGATCGCCCTGCTGGCCGCGTCGGTGCTGGAAGTGTTCAAGCGCCAGTCGGTGCACGATTTCCAGACCCAGGGCAATTGCCGCGACGCTTATCGCTACACCTTCAAGGCGCTGGCCCTGCTCGGCATCGGCCCCTCGCTGGTGTTGCTGCTGTTTTCACCGCCACTGTTCGCCTTTGCCTTCGGCGAAAACTGGCGCGCCGCCGGCGAGCTGGCGCAAATCCTGGCGCCCCTGTATTTCCTCAATTTCATCGCCAGCCCGCTCAGCTACGTGTTCTTTGTCGCCGGCAGGCAGAAGACCGACCTGGTGTGGCAGGTAGCGCTGTTCGCGATGACCTTGTCGGTGTTCCTTGCGCCCGGCACCTTGCGGCAAAGCGTGCTGTGGTATGCGATCGGCTATTCCCTGCTCTACCTCGTCTACCTGCGCATGTCGTACCAGTGCGCACAAAACCGCATGGTGGCCGCATGAACCCGATCGCACCGTCCATGGGACGCGAACAATGGATCGGGATGCTCGGTTTTTTTGCCTTGTTTCCCGGGTTCTTCTTTTATCACACGGCGCTGGGACTGGGAAAAATCCCGGCTGTGCTGGGCGGCTATTTCGCACCGGTATCGCTGCTACTCCTGCCGCTGCTGTTTTTCTTCTACACCAGCAAAGTCCGGCAAGACCGCGATTACCTGGGCAAGAGCGACCTGGCGTTTTTCCTGTACCTGGCCTACTTTGCGCTGATCGTCGGCGTCAACGCCATCGCTGGCGCAAAGATGGCCATTGTCACGAATCACCTGTTCGGGATCATTTTCATGCTGAATGTGTTCTTTGTGTTCCGTATGATCGCCCCGGACGAGCGGCGCTTTCGCCTGATGGCGCTGGGCAGCCTGTTTGCCATGTCGGCCATCGTGTTCGCGTATGCGATCGATGGCGCGTTTTACCTGGCGCCACTGGGCAATGCCAAAAATCCCGAAAGCCTGGCCTCGTACCAGGGGTTTTCGCGCTCCTACCTGTTCACCTTCGCGCTCGCCATTGCCTGCACCCGCGCGCTGTCGCTGCGCGTGCTGCTCTATTGCGTGGCCGCGTCCACCCTGTTCATCAATACCGCGCGCAGCGAATTTGCCGCCATGCTGTTCATGATTCCCATCATCGAGCTGTATTACACCCGCCAGAAAGTGCTGATGGCGGCCGGGTTCCTGTTCCTGATCCTGATGGTCTATTCCAACCTGGAGGAACTGTTATCGATGCTGCCTTCCAACCGGATTCTCGAGTTGCTCGACCTGTCCCACTCAAGCTCGGCCAACGCGCGCCATCACCTGAGCACCTACGCCCTCAATTCGATCGCGCAGTTTCCCGTTTTTGGCGATTACGCCAGCTATTCGCCCGGCCTGTATTCGCACAATGTGCTCTCGGCCTGGGTCGATACCGGCATCTTCGGATTCCTGTTCGTGCTCGGCCTCCTGATCGTGCCGGCGATTCTCCTGTTTTTCAAAGGCTACTTCTCGCGCAATCGCTCGGGTGCATTCATCCTGGCGTTTTCGCTGTGCTGCATCACCCTGCTGCTGCTGATTACCTCGCACTATTTTACCGACATGCTCATCGGCGCCACCATGGCGGCTTTTTCTTCCTACCGGTACGGAATGACACATGCTCACCATCGCACATCTGACATCGGCCCACCCGCGCCGCGACACCCGCATCTTCATCAAGCAATGCCGGGCGCTGGTACGGCAAGGATATGAGGTCACGCTGGTCGTGGCCGACGGCTTGGGGGACGAACGCGACAGCGGCGTCCACATCACCGATGTCGGCCACATCCCGGGGCGGCTGGCGCGCATGCTGGGCAGCACCCGGCGCGTCTTGCTGCGCGCGCGACAGGTCGACGCGGACATTTATCATCTGCACGATCCGGAATTGATGCCCGCCGGGCTGGCCCTCAAGCGCCTCGGCAAAACCGTCATTTTCGACGCTCACGAAGACTTGCCGCTGCAATTGCTCGGCAAACCGTATCTGACACCCGGCCTGCGCGGCGTACTGTCACGCGCCAGCGCCGCCTACGAGCGCCACGCCTGCCGCCAGTTCGACGCCATCGTAGCCGCGACGCCCTTTATCCGTGACAAATTCCTGCGGATCAATCCAAACACCATCGACGTCAACAACTATCCGGTGCCGGGCGAATTCGATGCCGAGGCGCCCTGGAGCGAGAAGCGGCAGGAAGTGTGTTACGTCGGCAGCCTGTCGGCCATGCGCGGCATCGGCGAACTGGTCGCGGCGGCGCAGTTGCTGCAGTCGCCGGCGCGCATCACCGTGGCAGGACGCTTCTCGGAGGTGAAGCTGGAAAACGCCTTGAGCGCGCTGCCCGGCTGGCAACGCCTGAACCGTCCCGGCCACCTCGACCGCGACGGCGTGCGCGCCGTCATGGCGCAAGCCCTTGCCGGCCTGGTTACCCTGCATCCCGAACCCAATTATCTCGACGCCCTCCCGGTCAAGATGTTCGAATACATGGCGGCCGGCATTCCCGTTATCGCCTCCGATATTCCCCTGTGGCGCGGGATTATTCAAGACCATCAATGCGGCGTGTGCGTCGATCCGCGCGATCCGGCCGCCATTGCCGCCGCCATCGACTATTTCGTGCGCAATTCGCAGATTGCCCAACGCATGGGGCGCAATGGACGGCGTGCCGTGATCGAGAACTATAACTGGCCGAGCGAGGCGGAAAAACTCATCGGACTGTATCGCCAGTTACACGCGTCAATTGGCAATATGCGGCGCGCCGGCACATAAACCTGTGCATTCGTATCTTCGCTGAAATGAATAAACGCCGATGCGCTGAGCGATCACAAACAAGCGCGCTTAGGCCGGTTCGATTTACGCCACTTCAAATACGCCGGCGCGCCGTCTGGCTACAGTAAGAAAAGCCCGGGCGCTTGCCGGCCCGGACCGTGCAAGCACCCATGCACGCCACATTCATTCGATTAACCAGTCTGGAAAGCCAACTCCCGACCAACAAGAAAAGGCGGTTAACGCCGCGATGACCCGCAATGACTACCCTACTTTCCACTCTGTCGGACCACCTTGCCACCGTCAGGCAAATGCTACGACTACCTGTCGCCCATTTGTTTTTCGACGAGGCCATCGCGCCCGTCAATGTGCGTTCGACCTACCGCTATTACACCAAGCGCCACCCGCGCTACAAAATCATCCAGCACAAAAGCTGGGGCGCCGCCCTGATCGACCTGCAACGGTTTAACAACCGCAACGACTACTTCGACAGCATCAAGGGCCGCAACTGGGGCGCGCAGCACATCAAGCGTGCGCGCACGCGCGGCTACCGGCTCGCCGAAATCGAGCGCAACGACTATGTGGACGCCATCTTCGACATCAATACCTCGGTCGAGGCGCGCCAGGGCCGCGCCATGGACCAGACCTACCTGGAAAAGCAGCAATGCTTCGACAAGCTGGTCAACTTCCGCTACTACGGCGTGCTGAGCCCCGACAACCGACTGGTCGCCTACGCCAACGTCGGCCATTACGGCAACTTTCACGCCTTCGAGCGCTTGATCGGCTACCGCAACAACGACGGCATCATGCACTTGCTCGTCGGCGACATCACGGCCGGCCTGATCGACCAGGGCCTGGCGCACTACCTGATGTACGACACCTACTTCGGCGCCTTGCCCGGGCTGCGCCAGTTCAAGACCATGCTCGGCTTCACCCCCTATCGCGCGCTGTACCACCTCCGATGAATAATCTGTTCCGACGCCTCTACAGCGATTACCTGATGCCCTCGCGCCTGCCCGAGTACGAGGCCCTGCTGCGCGAGGCCACCGAACGCGGCTACGCGCAAGTGTCGGTGCGCGAATTCCTGCGCCCGCCCCCGCCGGGCGGACGTGTGCCCACCATCGTGCACCGGCACGACATCGACAGCGACCTGCGCACCACCGCCAAGATGTTCGCGCGCGAGGTGCGGCGCGGGGTGCGCTCGAGCTTTTACTTCCGCCTTTCGACGCTCGACTTCGGCCTGATGCGCGACATCGAAGACTACGGCAGCGAAGCGAGCTACCACTTCGAGGAAATCGCCAGTTTCGCCAAGCGTCACCACATTCATGATGCCGGGGAAGTGCGGCGCCACTTCCCCGCCATCCGCGAGGAATTCGCGGCCAACCTGCGCCGCATCGAGGATGGCCTCGGCAGCAAGATCAGCACGGTGGCCAGCCACGGCGACTTTGCCAACCGCAAGCTCAAGCTGATCAACAAGGAACTGCTGGCCGACAGCGCCCTGCGCGCCCGTTGCGGCATCGCCTGTGAAACGTATGACAGCGCCCTGCTCGAACAGTTCGAGCTGTATATCAGCGACCGCCCGCCGCCGCTGCTGTACCACCCGATCAGCCCGCACGCGGCGCTGGGGCGCTACCGCACGATCTGCCTGCTGACCCATCCGGTGCAGTGGGAAACCAACTGGCGCGAAAACACGCGCTGCAATCTGCGCCGCCTGGTCGAGGGGCTGACATGGTGAACGCATCACGCCTGCGGGAGCCTGGACCATGAACATTCTCCTCATCAATCACTACGCCGGCTCGCTCAAGCATGGCATGGAATACCGCCCCTTCTACCTGGCGCGCGAATGGGTGCGCCTCGGGCACACGGTGCGCATCATCGCCTCGTCGCAGTCGCACATCCGGGCCCAGGCGCCGCAACTGCATGGCTGCGACCAGCTCGACGAAACCATCGACGGCGTCGGCTACCGCTGGGTCGCCACGCCGGCCTACCGCGGCAACGGCGGCGCGCGCGTGGCCAATATGCTCGCCTTCGTGACGCGCCTGCACCTGCAGGCGCGCCGCCTCGCCGCCGAGTTCGCACCCGACGTCGTCATCGCCTCGAGCACCTATCCGCTCGATATCTGGCCGGCGCACCGCATCGCCCGCTGCGCCGGCGCGCGCCTGCTGTTCGAACTGCACGACCTGTGGCCGCTCTCGCCGATCGAACTGGGCGGCTATTCGCGCCGGCATCCGTTCATCATGCTGCTGCAGGCAGCTGAAAACTACGCCTGCCGCAACGCCTGCGCCATTGTCTCGATCCTGCCCAAGGTGCGCGACCACCTCGAAGCGCACGGCATGGCGCCGCATAAGCTGCACATCGTGCCCAACGGCGCCGATCCGGCCGAATGGCTGGCCGCGCCGCCCGCGCTGGACGGCATCGCCGGCGCGCGCCTGGCCGCGCTGCGCAGCGATGGCAAGTTTATCGTCGGCTACGCCGGCACCCATGGCCTGGCCAACGCGCTCGACACCCTGCTCGACGCCGCGCGCCTCGTGGCCGACCAGCGCATCGCCTTCGTGCTGGCCGGCGGCGGGCCGGACAAGGCGCGACTGGTCCGGCTGGCCATGGAACGCGGCCTGCACAACGTGCATTTTCTCGACCCGGTGCCCAAGCAACAGGTACCGGCCCTGCTGGCGCATTTCGACGTGGCCTACATCGGCTGGCAACGCCAGCGCCTGTACCGCTACGGCATCGCCCCCAACAAACTGATCGACTACATGATGGCCGGCCGTCCCATCCTGCATTCGGTCGAGGCCGGCAACGACCCGGTCGCCGAGGCCGGCTGCGGCCTGACCGTGGCGCCGCAAGACCCGGTCGCGGTGGCGCACGGCCTGCTGGCCCTGTTCACGCTCGACCAGCAGGAGCGCGACGCCGCCGGCGAACGCGGACGCGCCTACGCCATGGCCAAGCTGAGCTATCCGGTGCTGGCCCGCCGTTTCTTGCAGGCGTGCGCATGATGAGCCCCGTTCATTCCCGGCAGCGGCCATGCGTTGGCGCAAGGAGCGCAAGGAGCGCAAGCGCACAAGGCATCGGCATGCGGCGCGGCGATGCCGACCGAACAACACCTGCGCGTGCGGTGCAGCCGCGCCGGACCACCAAACCCATGGAGCCTTGATCATGCCTGAAGACCTGACACCCACAGCGGATGCGGCCGCGCTCGATTCACCTCCTTTCCTGCCCTTCGCCCTGCCCGACATCGGCGATGAAGAAATCGCCGCCGTGGTCGACTGCCTGCGCTCGGGCTGGGTCACCACCGGCCCGCGCACGCGCCAGTTCGAACACGCCTTCGCCGCCTACCTCGGCGGCAACGTGGACGCCATCTCGGTCAACTCGGCCACCGCCGGCCTGCACCTGGCGCTCGAAGCGCTCGGTATCGGCCCGGGCGACGAAGTCATCGTGCCGACCCTGACCTTCACCGCCACCGCCGAGGTGGTGCGTTACCTCGGCGCGCACCCGGTCCTGGTCGACGCCGACCCGGACACCCTCAATCTTTCCCTGGCAGCCGTCGAAGCGGCCATCGGGCCGCGCACCCGCGCCATCATTCCCGTCCACTACGCCGGCCTGGCCTGCGACATGGACGGCGTGCTGGCCCTGGCCGCCGCCTACCGCCTGAAGGTGGTCGAAGACGCCGCGCACGCCTTCCCGACCTTGTACAAAGGCCGCCTGGTCGGCACGCTGGCGAGCGACGCCACCGTGTTCAGCTTCTACGCCAACAAAACCATGACCACCGGCGAAGGCGGTATGGTCGTCACGCGCGACGCCGCCGTGGCGCGCCGCGTGCGCCTGATGCGCATCCATGGCATCAGCCAGGACGCCTTCGAGCGCTACACCTCGCGCACCCCGGCCTGGTTCTACGACGTGGTCGCGGCCGGCTTCAAGTACAACCTGACCGATCTCGCCTCCGCCATGGGCATCGAGCAGTTGCGCAAGATCGACCGCTTCCTGCTGCGCCGCGAACAACTGGCGCAGGCTTACGGCAACGGCCTGCAAGGCTTGCCGCTGCGCTTGCCGCCCGCCCCCGAGCCCGGCAGCAGCCATGCCTGGCATCTGTATGTGATACGGCTGCAAGCGAACGCCAGGCTGGACCGCGACGAGCTGATCGCGCGCCTGTCCGAGCGCGGCATCGGCACCAGCGTCCACTTCATTCCCCTGCACCGCCACCCGTTCTGGCGCGACAGTTGCCGCCTCAGTCCGGAACAGTTCCCGGTGGCCGAAGCCAGCTTCGCCTGCATGCTGTCCTTGCCCCTGTACACCCGCATGAGCGACGCCGACCAGCAGCGCGTCATCGATAAGCTGCGCGAGTTGCTGACATGATCAAGCGCCTGTTCGACCTCGTGGCGGCGCTGGCCGGGCTGCTGGTGCTGGCCCCGCTGTTGGCCGTCATCGCCATCTGCATTCGATTGGACTCGCCAGGGCCGGCTTGGTTCCGTCAACAGCGCGTCGGACGTCACGGCGCGCCGTTCGACATCATCAAGTTCCGCACCATGCGCGTCGACCAAGGCGGCGGCCCCCAGCTCACCGTCGGTGCGGACGCGCGCATCACGCGGGTCGGCACGTTCTTGCGGCACTACAAGCTCGATGAATTACCGCAGCTGATCAACGTGGTCCTGGGCAGCATGAGCCTGGTCGGGCCGCGCCCGGAAGTGCCACGCTACGTTGCCTGCTATCCACCCGAGGTGCGCGCCATCGTGCTGTCGGTCGCGCCCGGCATCACGGACTGGGCCTCGATCTGCTACAAGGACGAAAACGCCATCCTCGGACGCAGCGCCGACCCCGAGCGGGCCTACCTGGATACCATTTTGCCCGCCAAGCTGGCCTACAACGTGCGCTATGTGCACGAGCGCGGCTTCTGGACCGACCTGCGCATCATTTTCAGCACCCTTGCGGCGCTGGCGCGCTGAGGTGCCGGCCATGAGCGAGCTGACCTTCCTCCTGCACCTGGGCGACCCGCGCGTGACGATGCCGCTCGGCACGGCCCTGCTGGCGTGGATGCTGGCCGCGCGCGCCTGGCGCCTGGCGCTCTGGTGGGGCTTGCTGCTGGGCGCCGGACTGGGCCTGGTGGCGGTCAGCAAGATCGTCTTTCTCGGCTGGGGCGGCGGCGTGCCCATGCTCGGTTACAAGGCACTGAGCGGCCACGCGGCCGGCGCCAGCGCGGTTTTTCCGATGCTGTTCTGGATGCTGGCGCTGGGCCGCGCCGACGGCTGGCGCGAGCGCGCGCTGCGCCTCGGCCTTGGCGTGGGGGCGCTGACCGGCGCGCTGCTGGTGGCGGATGATCAGCACAGCGTGGCCGAAGCGCTGGCCGGCTGCCTGCTGGGCGCGGCGATCAGCCTCGGCAGCATCCGGCTGGGGGCCGCCGGCGTGAGCGCGCTGTCGTTGAAGGGCTTGCTGCCGGCCATGGGGGCGCTGCTGGCGACGGCGTGGCTGATGAAGTGGGCGCACCTGGGCTACTGGATGATCCGCGCTGCGCGTCTGCTTACCGGCAACACCCAGGTCTACCCCTTGTAGATCGACAAACCAATAACGCATATAACTCATGGGAAAAAGCATCATGAAACCGCATCCGATGCCCAGCATTCGCTTTCTGAGAGAAAGCCAGCTGGGGGAAGACTCCTTGCACTCCCTGCTCATGTCCTTGCTGCGCGGCCTGGCGGCGATCGAGGTGGCCGCCGCCCACGTGCGCGCGGGATTTTTTCCCGGCCTGCGCACCCTGGACGATCCCGCCTTGTGGTACCAGGCGCTGTCGTTCCTGACCGGTTTCGCGCACCAGGCCGTTGTGGTGTTTTTCCTGATCAGCGGCTGGTTGGTCGGCGGCAGCCTGCTCAACAAACTGGGCCAGCCGCAGGCGATCAAGGCGTATGCGATCGACCGGATCACGCGCCTGTGGACCGTGCTGCTGCCGACCTTTGTATTGATCCTGGCGAGCGGCATCGTCAGCGGCGCGATCGATCCGCACACACCCGATTTTTCGCGCGCTAACGATTACTCGGTCACGACGCTGGCCGGCAACCTGTTCGGACTGCAAACCATCGTCGTGCCGGAATTTGGCGGGAACTTCCCGCTCTGGAGCCTGTCCAACGAAACGTGGTACTACATTATGTTTCCCTTGCTGGTCATGTGCCTGGCGGCGGGGAGCGGCACGCGGCGGGCGCTGGCAACGCTCGTATTGCTGCTGATCGGCATGCTGCTGCCTTTCGACATGGTGCTGTACTTCACGATCTGGCTGCTTGGCGCGGCGTTCTCACGGGTTCGCGTGGAATGCGGCACGTCCCTGCGCGCGCTGCTGCTGGTAGTGCTGGGGATGGCGTCGGTGGTGTTCCGCTTAAAGGGTAGCAATGACGACATGGTCATTGCCTCGTTTCCGCAGGACCTGTTGTTGAGCGTGCTGTTCTTGCTGTTTTTGTCGAGTACGGTAAATCCCTTGCCGGCGGACCAGCGGTTTGTCGGGCCGTTGCGGCGCGTGGCGGTGTTCTTTTCGAACTTTTCGTTCACCTTGTACGTGGTGCATATTCCGTTACTGGGCATCATTGGCTACGTCGGCATGACCTTGTTCGGGCGCCGGCAGTTTTCCGCCGACAGCGTGGGCGACCTGGGAATCTACCTGGGCATGCTACTTGCGGTGATTGTGGGCGCGTACGGCTTCTATCTGCTGTTCGAAGCGCGCACTTACGCGGTGCGGCGCCGGATGAAGGCGTGGTTGATGGGCCGGGCGGATAGCGCGCCGCAGCCGGCGCCTGCCAAGCGGTAAGCATGGGCGGGCCCGCGCACCGCCGTCGCGCGACCGTCGCATCCGCCGCCGTCGCACCCGCGAAGGCGGGTGCCCAAGTTTGCTGCTCAGTCGGTGGCTGCGCTACGAACTTGGGCACCCGCCGAGGACCGCGGTGTGACGCCGGTGTGACGGGCGGGGTGACCCGAGTGCGCGGATGCGACCCCGCTCAGCCAGGCTTGCGCGCCATATAGATGAAGTGCGAACGCAACGGCGGCGCGAAGGTCGCCAGCAACTCGGACAGGATGCGCGGCGCGCCAGCGAGCCGCCGCGCGATCGGCGGCGCCAGTACCAAGGTGCGGTAGCGGCTCTCAGACGCCGGCCACATCCGGCGCAGCTCGCCACGCGTGACGCGGCGCACATTCGGGTTGCGCGGGTTGTTATAGCGGAAGTCGAACAGCATGCACCAACCGCCCGGCGCCACGCTGCGCCACATGTCGCGCGCCAGCGCCGCCCGCGCATCCGCTCCCAGGATCGATGAAAAGACGGTGTTGGCCACCACCAGGTCGACACTATCCGGTGCCGCAAAGTCGAGGTCGCCCAAGTGCCAGCGGATGCCCGGCGCACTGCGCATGCGCGCCAGCACCAGTCGCTGTTCCTGGTATTCGGTGCCCACCAGCCGGCAGGGATCGGCGCCCCAGTCGACCAGCTGGCGCAGGAAACCGCCCGAACCGCAGCCCACGTCGACCACGCGCAGCTTGCCGAGCTCGGGGCCGAGCGTCTGCGCCAGCAGCTCGCCGGCAACCCGCGAGCGCGCCGCATCCTGCTCCATGACCTCCGGCCGGTGCCATGCGTACGCGGCCATCCGCTCTTCCGCCAGCCAGGCGCGGTAGACGGAGCGGATCCGTTCTTGTTCGATGGAATGTTCGTCGCGTGAACCCATGCCACCATCCTACCAAGCATGGCATGGGCTTTCCTTGACACTGCCAACACGCGCTCAATGCTGGTATGCGCCCATGTCATAGCCGGTCGTCGCATTGCGCGGCTTATTGTCGAAATCGACCGGCGGGGCATTGGTTGGCGTCCCCTTCCCGATCGCCGGGGAGCTCGGGCGCAGGTGCAGGTCCGGCGTGCCGCTGCGCGTGTAGGAAACGAATTGCGGATCGGCGCTCACGGTCGCGCTGTGCGTCAGGCCGTTCTTCAGGCTGAAGTTGTAGGTCGGGTTCTGGAACACCAGGTTGTTGGTGTAGCGGTTGCGGGTGCCGGTCTGGCCCTGCTCCGAAATCCCCATCGCGTTGTCGTACACAATGTTGTTGGCAACGATGGTGTCGTTGTTCGGGCCGGTGGTGTGATAGTAGTCGCCGCCGCCGACAATGATGCCGGTGTGCGATGTCGTCACCGTATTGTTGGTGATGATCACGTTGTTGGCATCGTGCCAGAGATGGATACCCCCTTCCGCCACGCGATACACCACGTTGTTTTTCACCGTGCCCGAGGTGCTGACGTAAATACCCTGAACGTATCGGCAGCCAGCCGGTCCAATATCATGAACGAGATTGCCGACAACGTCGGACTTGATGCCGTGATAGTAACTGTCCACGCCAATGGCCGAACCGCCCGCGCTGGTGCACGAGACGTTGGTGGCGATATGATGCACCCAATTAGCGCGAATCATGTCATAGGAGCCGCCGTTGTAGATGCCGTGCGTCCATTTGGTACCGCTCTGCGCACTGGTGCCGTCGATGTGGAAGCCGATGATGTCGGTATAGTTTCCACGGTTGTCCCATGCGGTGTCGTTCGATGAGCTGGCGGGCGGTACGATTTTCGCCCCCCATTTTGTGCTGGAGACATAATAAATGCGGCCGGCCGCGGTGCCGCTGACCGTTGTCTTGAAGCCGCCCGGATACGTGCCGTCCGCTACGTGGATGGTCGTGCTGGGCAAGGCCGCGCGCGAGGCCCGCGCAATCGTCTTGAACGGCGCCGATTTGGTGCCGGCAGCCGTGTCGGAGCCATTCGATGCCACGAAAAAGTTGTAGGTCGTCGGTGGGATGGTCGGCTCCGGTGTCGGTGTCGGTGTCGGAGTAGGAGTAGGAGTCGGCGTAGGCGTCGGAGTAGGAGTCGGCGTTATGCCCGCATGCTGGTACGCGCCAATGTCGAAGCCCGTCTCGGCCGTGCGCGGCTTGCCGTCGAGGTCGGTTGCAGGCGCATCAGCCGGCAGCGCCGCCCCGTTGGCTGGCGAGGTGCTCGCCGGACGGTAGTCGCCGCCCCCGGTACGCACGTAGTTGACGAACCGCGGTTCGGCCGCCACCGTGCCGACCGGCTGCAGTCCGTTGTTCAGCATGAACGGCGTGCCGTTGCCGAAAATCAGATTGTTGCTGTAGCGATTGTTGAGACCCGTGGAACCGACTTCCTGCACGCCGTACCGGGCATTATCGTAAAGAATGTTATTGCTGACTCGCGTGTGGTCGTTCGGCACGCTGCCGTTGTAGCCGCCGTCGCCGCTGACCACGATCCCGGTGGCGGCGTTGAACACCGTGTTGTTGACCACCACGACGTTGGTCGCGTCGTGCCACAGGCGGATGCCGGCGTCGCTGACCGCGTACACCAGGTTGTTATCGACCCGGCTGCCCGCCGTATTGATATAGATGCCGAGGTAGTTGGCGCAGCCGGCCGGCCCGACGTCGTGCACGACGTTCGCGCTGACATCGTTGGCGCTGCCCTTGTAGTAACTGTCCGAGCCGATGCCGCCGCCGCTGGCCGCGCAGGGGACCGTGCGCGCGATGTGGTGCACGTGGTTGTTGCGCACCGTGCTGTACGAGCCGCCGGTGTACAGGCCCGTCAGCCATTTGGCGCCGGCCTGGACGCCGCTGCCATCGACCTCGAAGCCCGCGATCTCCACGTAGCTGCCGCGATTATCCCAGGCCGCGGTGCTGGTGGAATTGGCGGACGGCACGATTTTGGCGCCCCACGGCACTTCCGACACATAGCGGATGCGCGCTTCGGCGGTGCCGCTGGCATTGGTGCGAAATCCGCCGGCGTAAGTGCCCGGCAGCACGCGGACGGTGGTGCCCGGCGTTGCGGCCTGGGCCGCGCGGGCGATGGTCTTGAAGGGCGCCGCCTGCGTGCCCGCATTGGTATCGGCGCCGGTGGGTGACACATACAAGTCGAGCGGCGCGAAGGCGCCGTTATACGTGACGGCCGACATGACGGCTGCGAACTGCGGCGCCGGGGTCGGGTTGCTGCCATTGCTGCTGGTACTACCGCCGCAAGCGGACAGCAATACGGCAACGCCGCCGCAGATGCTCGCGTTAAAGCGGAAATCCGACGCAAAACTGGATAGCTTGTTCATCAAAAGTTCCTCGCTCAATCAAGTAAATGAGCAAGGTTTGATCTGCGTCAAATGTTTAGGTTCAGTGTTTACTGAAGTAAATTTACCTGTGTAATCAAATGATCAAAAGCATTTTCTTAATGGAAATATCAAATGACAAAAACGCGGCGGGCCGGTGCCGGCCTGCCGCGTTTCTAGAGTGAAATTGATTAGAAGATGCTACCGTTGAGTGCGCTCGCCCCTGCGCCAGCCGCTCACTGTTCCAGTTGCGGCACCTGGGTGTACTTGAACTGATACGCGTAGCTGCCCACGCGCAAGGCCATATCATTGAACAACACACCCTGCGGCGTGATGCCGGCGTGGTTCAGGCGCTTGATCGACTCGGTGATTTCGACCGCGGTCGTCACCCCGGCCCGCGCCAGGATGAATACCGCCCCGGCATGCGCGCCGATCATCAGCGCGTCCGACACCGCCAGGATCGGCGGCGGATCGATCAGCACGATGTCGTAGCGGCTGCCGACCACCTCGAGCAAATTGGAAAAATTTAGATGCTGCAAGAACTCCGAGCGATTCGGCGGCAGCGCGCCGGTCGGGATGAAATCGAGATTGTCCAGCACGCCACGATGAATCACCTCGTCGATCGTCTGCGCGCCGCCAATCGCCTGGGTCAATCCACGCTCGCGGCTGATCCCGAAATACCGATGCAGGTGACCATTGCGCAAGTCCGCATCGATCAGCAACACGCGCTTGCCGCTGGCCGCCAGCACGGCGGCAAAATTGACCGACAGAAACGACTTGCCCATCGCCCTGCCCGGCCCCGCCAACATCACGATGTTGTTCTTCAAGGACGGCATCGTATACATCAATGCCGCGCGGAAACTGCGCAAGCTTTCGATGGCGATGTCTTCCGGCGCCACCTGCGCCAGGATTGGCAGCACGTTGCCGCCCCGCGCCCTGCGTTCCAGACGTTCCTGATGCGTGCTGTGAGGAATGCTGGCATACACGACGCGCGCGCCGAGGATGGTTTCGATGCGCTGCGGATTGTCGATCCCGCCCAGGAAGGCCTTGCGCGCAAACGCCAGCAGCACGCCCAGGAACAGGCCGGTGACCACCGCCAGCGCCACGATCAGCGGCCGGTTGGGCTTGAGCGCGCGTTCGGGCGCCATCGGCGCGTCGATCAGGCGCACATTGCTGACCCGGCCCACGGAAATCAGGCGCAATTGCTGAGCGGTATTCGACAGCGCCGTGTACAGATCGGTATTCACCTTGATCTCACGCAGCAGGCGCGATTCGTCCTGCTCGAGCACCGGCAAGGTACGGATCCGCTTGGCCACTTCGGCAATCTCGGCCTCGACTTCGCGCCGCTGCTGGTTGATCCCCTGCACGATCGGATGGTTTTCCGTGAAGCGCTGCAGCAACTCGGTCTTCTTCTGCTCCAGTTCCAGGCGCCGCGTCTGCGCCGCGGCCGCCTGTTGCAGGCTGATACGCGCTTCTTCGCGCATATCGATGCTGCCCTTGCTGTTGCGGAAACCGTTGTACTTTTCCTCGGACTCTTCCAGCTGGCGTTTGAGCGCAGGCAACTGCAAATTCAGGAAGGCCAGCGATTTTTCCGCTTCCTCGGTCTTGCGCGCCAGGTTCTGGCGCATGTACTCGCGGCCGATTTCGCCCAGCAGGCTGTTGATGCGCTGCGCGTCCGGCCCCTGCAGGCGCACTTCGATGATGCCCGACTGCTTGCCCTGCTCGGTGATCACCAGCGCCGTCTGGATGCGTTCGATCGCGGCCAGGCGCGAGCTGCGCGTCAGGCGGAACTGCGCTCCCGGCAGCGCGCGCAGGCGGTCGACCCGCAGCTCGAAAGCGGCCCCGGCCACCGTGGCGCGCAAGGTGGTGCCGACCACCCCTTCGTAGGCGGACGGCAAGCCGCCGCCGGACAGGTGATAGCGTCCGTTACCGGCCGCGGTCAGCGTGAAGGTGCGGTTGTACCAGGCCTCGGGCACCTCGAACACCGACACGTCCGCCTTTTCCGGCCCCCACACATAGCCGCCGCGCCCGAAAATGCCCGGTTCGGTCAGCTCGTTCGACTTGCGGTTGGCAAACCAGAAACCGACCACGGGGAAATACTTGGGCCGCACATCGACAAACAATTGCAGGTTGTCGACCGCGTGTGAAATGACCATGCGCGAGCGCAGCAGTTCCATTTCGGCAATGGCCGCCTTCTTGGTTTCGAACAGGGAAGACACTTCGCTGAGGATGTTTTTTGACGCGTTCGGGCTTTCTTCCTCGACGTGGATCATCAGGTTCGCCTCGTACACCGGGCTGGCGACGAGCGCATACATGATCGCCAGCATGGTCACCACGGCGGTGACCGCCCCGATCAGCCAGCGGCTGTCGTACAGGATGTTGACGTAGCCCTGCAGGTCGATCTCGTGCGGCTCGGCTTCGTGCCCGGGCGGCGGCGCCGGCGGCGGCAGGCTGGGCACCGGCAAGGGCTTGGGGGCGGGCAATGGACGCAGGTCGTCGGCATAGTTCATATGAATGTCCTCGATGCAAGTTCAGGGGCGGCTGAGCGTGACCGCCTGCGTCAGCGCGCCGGGGAACAGCATGCTCACGCTGCGGTACCAGTTGGCCAGCGGCGAGGCTGCCACATAGATCAGGTCGCGCGGTTCGAGTTCGAAGGCCTCGGCCATCGCCAGCGCCCCGGCGCGGCGCGCGTCGAGCTGGTACACACGGGTGCCCTCGGGCGCGCGGCGCACCACGTACACCTGGCGCGCGTCGCCGCTGAGCGGGCTGATGCCGCCCGACTCGCCCAACGCCTCGTTCAGGGTCAGGCGCCCGTCGTGCATGGTCAGCGCCTTGGGCGTGATCACTTCGCCCGACACGAACACCTTGCTCTCGTCGCGCGAATGAACCCGCACCACGTCGCCGGGCGCCAGCAGGATGCTGCCCGGATTGATGCCGCGCGCCACCAAGCCGCGCAAGCCGACCTGGTAGCGCGCGTCGCCGCGCTCGAGCACGATGCGGCTCTGGTCGGCGCTGGGCAGCATGCCGCCGGCGCGGTTGAGCGCCTCGACCAGGGTCATGGGAATATCGTTGATCGACTGCAAGCCCGGCAAGCGCACTTCGCCATCGACATACACGCGCTTGCTGCGGTAAGCCTGCACCCGCAAGGTGACCAGCGGCTTGGTGATGTAGTGCGCCAGGCGCTTGGTGAGCAGCGCGCGCGCCTGTTCCTCGGTCAGGCCGGCCAGGGTCAGCGCCCCGGCGAACGGAAACTGCACCCGCCCCTCGTGATCGACCACGAAGCCGGCCGGCGGCGGGGCGCCCGGGCTATTGGAGTCCACCGCCGTGGACGAGGCCGCAACGCCCTGCCCCGCCAGTTCCGGATGGTCCCACACCACGATCGAGAGAATGTCGCCGCTGCCGATCACGTACGGCGGCGGATTGCGCACCACCAGGTGCGCCAGGCTCTGGCTGCCGCGCTGGGCGCGCAAGGCTTTTTCGGCGCTGATCAATTGCTCTGTGATCAACTCGGTCGGCGGCACCGGGCCGCTGGCCACGCCGGACAGCCTGGCGCCGGTGATGCGGTAACCGGCGCAGCCGGCCAGGGTGGCCAGCAACAGCAGCGCCGGCAGTGTCTTGGAAAGGTAGGTTGGCATTTTCATGGTGCTTATCAAGATAAACATTGTTCAGTCCAGAGTAAGTGAGCCCCACCGGCCCGGTCTTGCTCCACATCAAACCCCGTCCGCACGCATTTTTTTACAGCAGTGGCGACAGGAAAAACCCTTTTCTGGCAAGCTCGTGCTTAAATGCGAGCGACTAACTTTCTGTAAAAAAAGACCCATGCCCCACGCCTTTCCACCTAAGCACAACTGTACGACCGACAACACCGACCTCGCGGCGATCCGCCACGCTAGCGACGAGCTGCGCGCCAGCGAAGCACGCTATCGTTCGCTGGTGCAGGCGAGCAGCGCCATCCTGTGGCTGGCGTCGGCCGCCGGGCGCCTGGAAGGGGAACAGGCAAGCTGGACTCTATTTACGGGGCAATCGAAGGAACAGTTCAACGGCTGGGGCTGGCTAGATGCTATCCATCCCGACGACCGCGAGCGCACCGCCGCCGCCTGGCACGCCGCGCTGGCCACCAGCAGCATGTACCAGATCGAACACCGCCTGCGCCGCGCCGACGGCCAGCACCGCTATATGAATGCGCGCGCGGTGCCGATTTTCGACGCCGCCGGTGCGATCACCGAATGGGTCGGCATTCATATCGACGTCGATGAACGCAAGCGCGTCGAAGAGCGCCTGCGCCTGCTCGACGCCATGAGCCAGGCGACGCGCAACGCGGACGATTCCAAGACCATCATGGAGGTCACCACGCGCATGCTCGGCGAGCATCTGGGCGCCACGCGCTGCCCGTACGCCGACGTCGAAAGCGACAACGACCGCTTCACCATCCGCCACGACTGGACCGCGCCAGGCGCCGTCAGCACGGTCGGGGCTTACTCGCTCGACCTGTTCGGCGCGCGCGCCGCCAGCGACATGCGCGAAGGCCGCACCCTGCGCATCTGCGACGTCGACCGCGAACTCGATGAAGCCGACGGCGCCGCCATGTTCAACGCCATCGCTTGCCGTGCCATCATCTGCTGCCCGCTGGTCAAGGAAGGCAAGCTGGTGGCCATGATGGCGGTGCACCAGGACTGTCCGCGCCAGTGGACCGCTCCCGAAGTGGCGCAGGTCGAACAGGCCGTGGAGCGTTCATGGGCCCACATCGAACGGGTGCGCGCCACGGAAGCGCTGCGCGAAGCCGACCGCCGCAAGACCGAATTCCTGGCAATCCTCGCGCACGAACTACGCAACCCGCTGGCACCCATCAGGAATGGCTTGCAGGTGATGCGCATGGCCGAACACGACCAGGCCACGGTGGCGCGCGTGCGCGACATGATGGAACGCCAGGTGACGCAGATGGTCACCCTGGTCAACGACCTGCTCGACATCGCCCGCATCACGCGCGGCAACCTGGAACTCAAACCAGTGCGGGTCGAGTTGCGCGAACTGGTCGCCAGCGCGGTCGAAACGAGCATGCCGCTGATCGACGCCAACCGCCACACGCTCTCGCTCGACATCGCGCCCGAGTCGCTGCCGCTCGACGCCGACCCGACCCGCATCGCCCAGGTGATCGGCAATGTACTCAATAACGCCGCCAAGTACACCCCGGCCGGCGGTCGCATCAATGTGCTGGCGTGGCGCGACGGCGCGCACGCGCTGCTCTCGATCCGCGACACCGGGATCGGCATTCCGCCCGAATCGGCGCTGACCGTGTTCGAGATGTTTTCGCAAGTGGGGGCCTCGCTCGACCGCGCCCAGGGCGGCCTTGGCATCGGCCTGTCGCTGGCGCGCCGGCTGGTCGAACTCCATCACGGCACGATTGAACTGGTGCGCGACGCGACCGTCAAAGGCAGCCGCTTCGACATCCGCCTGCCGCTCGCGCCCGACGTGACGGCGCAGGCGCCCGGCGCGGACACGTCCTGCGGCAGCGTCGCCAACGGCCTGCGCGTGCTGGTGGTGGACGACAACCAGGATGCCGCCGACATGCTGTCGGAACTGATGGAAATCATCGGCCATACCAGCCGCGTGGCCAACGACGGCGCGCGCGCACTGGCGCTGGCCGAACAGTTCCGGCCCGACGTGGCCTTCCTCGACATCGGCATGCCCGGCATGAATGGCTACGACGTGGCGCGCCAGCTGCGCAGCATGGCGCAGCTGGAACCGCTGGTGCTGGTGGCGCTGACCGGCTGGGGCGACGACAACGACCGCGCGCGCAGCAAGGAGGCCGGTTTCGACCATCACCTGATCAAACCGGCCAACCTGGAGGCGGTCGAACGGCTGTTGGCCGCGCTGGTGGAGCAACGCAAGGGCCAGGGTTCGGCCGGGAAATGATCATGATATCGTGCGGCGTTTGCGCAAGATGATGCAAGCGGCGGCCGATGCCGCACAGCCTGGTCAATGTGCAAGGCATCAACTTATCCCCTCTGGCAAGCGTGCATGACGCATGCTGTTTCACCACACCGGCGTATGAGCAGGATCGAAGCAGGCGCAGGAAGGCAATCTATCCTGACCTCAGCCACTATTGGCTTGACTGGCTCCTAACGCCATTCAAACATCTGCAGGCCGCCGTGCTGTTCGTCGGGGCGGCCGTTATGTTCATGCCGGATCAAGCGCGCGCCGCCATACCCGCGTCGTGGTGCACCCACAGCAGCGCCCAGTGGCTCACGGGCGATGTGGATGGCGACGGCCGGCTCGATTTCGAGCTTTTCGACATCACGCGGGCTTTGGGTGGCGGGTATATCCTCCATGTCAGAAACAACGGAATCGTTGGCAACCTCGAAACGGTGCGATGCACGCCAATCACGGCTACGCGGAACATTTCCCGGCGCATTGAGGCCGGCGCGGTCGCCACGGTGGTCTTCCTGTCCACTCGCAGGGACGCGGTCCCCACGTGCTCGGTTGGAGGCCGGGGCGTCAGTGACGCGGAAGAACTGTTCATCTCGAACAACCAGTTGAGCAAGTTCGTACCGTAACCGTGCAGAAGGCGCATTTCCGCGCCTTCGCAACACGCGCTAGCGCACTTCTTCCATCAACTTGAGGTTGTCGCCGGACTGCCACACGCGGCGGATATCGATCACGTCGTAGCGCGCGGCGATATTCGGCGGGAACGGCGAGTAGCGCGCGTTCACGCGCACGATGCGCAGCACCGCTTCGTCCATGTCGGCGCGGCCGCTCGAACGCAGGATCGTCACGTCCTGCACGGTGCCGTCGCTGCGCACCGCCACGTTGACCATTGCGTGCGTGTGCTCCACATCGGCCCAGCCGCGCGGATAATTCGCGCTGCCATTGCGTTCGATTTTCTGGCGCCAGCTCTCGACGTACATACGCAAGGGCAGATCGCGTTCAGCCGCGCCGACGGCCACGCGGCGCTCGTCGCGCATCGGCGGCGGCGGTGTGCCGGAGAGGATATCGAGGCCCTTGACCATTTCCCGCGCGCGGTTCGACAGTTCACTTCCCAGCAGGTTCTTGGGGATGACCGCCTTGCCGCCGGCGCCGCTGCCAGCGCCGGCGGCGGTGCCGCCGGGCGGTGTATTGGCGGCCTGGGTGCCGCTGCCCTCGCGCCCGCCTTGCAGCGCCGCCTGACGGGCGGATTCGGCGGCTTGCGCGGCCTGGTCGGCCTTTTTCTGGGCAGCTTGCTCGGCCAGTTTTTGCGCGGCTTGTTGTTCGGCCGCCTTCTGCGCCGCCTGCTGCTGGGCCGCGAGCTGTTCGGCGCGTTGACGCTCGGCCTTCGCCTGTTCCGCGCGCAGCTGTTCGGCCTTTTGCTGATCGGCCTTTTGCTGATCGGCGCGTAACTGCTCGGCCTTCTGCTGGTCGGCCTTTTGCTGGTCGGCGCGCAGTTGCTCGGCCTTCAGTTGGTCGGCTTTTTGCTGGTCGGCGCGCAGTTGCTCCGCTTTCTGTTGCTCCGCTTTCTGTTGCTCGGCCTTCTGTTGCTCCGCCTTCTGCTCAAGCGCCAACTGCGCCGTTTTCTGCTGCTCGGCCCTGAGCACGCTGGCGCGTTCGCGCGCGGCGTCGGCCTCCACCTGCGCCTGCTGCGCCACGCGGGCCTGCTGCTCCTGTTGCTGCGCCGACTCGGCGGCGGCGGCCTTCTCCTGCTGCTGGCGTGCCTGCAACTCGGCCAGCTTGCGCGCCTCCTCTTCCTTCTCCAGCCTGCGCTGCGCAGCCAAGCGCTCGGCTTCTTCCGCGCGCCGGGTCTCGGCCAGCTGGGCTACGCGCGCCGCTTCCGCGACCTCGGCGGCGCTGGTCGCTTCGGTGCCATCGTCGGTGCCGTGCTGGGCTTCCTTGAGATCGATGGTTTTCTGCTCGGCTTCTTCCGGGCGCGGCATCGGCACCGCGAAATCGTTCACCACAGAATCCTGGACCATGACGCGCGAATCCATCGCCAGCGCATCGGTGGCCGGCAATGGCGGGCTGATGCGCTTGGCCTTGCGCGGCTTGTCCTTCTTGACAGCCAGGCGCGGCGTGACGGGGGTGGGAACGGGCGCCGGAGCCGGCACCGGATCGATCAGGCGCATGCCGCCGCTCGACGCTGCCGGCTTGTCGGGCTCGGGAAGGGGTGACGGCAAAGGCAATGGCGCAAGCGGAGCGGGCGTATCCAGCGGCGGCGCTGGCGTGGGCTGGTCGGCGACATCGGCCAGGCGCACCTCGATCGGCGTGGCCGAGCCGGGCAAACCGAGCGCGGGAATGCCGAACTGAAGCGATAGAATCAAGCCATGCACCAGCAGCGAAACGAGCAGGGCGCCGACCAGGCGCCGGCTACCCTGGTCCGGCGGCGAACGGCGCTGCCCTACCGCGCCAGGACGCATGCGACCATATCGTTACGCCCACCTGCCGCTGATGCCATACCTGCCCCTGCCCAAAATTCGTTAATAGCCCCCGAATTCTAAGCGAAAAGGCCCTTCCACTGAGAAATAATGCGTCGCGTGCACACCCCCGGCGCCGGGGTCAGGGTCAGGCGGCCACGGCGGCCTCTGTTACCAGCGACGCTTGCGGCTGGTCGAGGAAGAAGCCTTGTGCGTACAGCGGCAGGTCGGCGATCACGTCCGCCGTGGCGATCGCCGGCGCCGTCTCGACCCGCTTGAAGATCAGCCGCACGCCAGCCACCCGGGCTGCCTCGAGCAGCGGTTCGAGCGAGACGCCGCCCGACAGGTAGCGCGCGTCGAGCTTGATCGCGTGCGGCCGTTGCTCGGCCACCATCGCCTGCGCCTGCGCTACCGAAGCCGCATTCAAGGCCAGCCGGAAACCGTTGCGCCGGTAGTTGTCGGCCACGTAGTTGAGCAGCCATCCCTGCTGCGGCGTGGTAGTCGGCAGTTGCAGCACGATGCGCCCGACCGGCAAGTCCAGCGCGTCCAGGATGCGCTTGAAGGCATGCCCGTGATTGCTGCTGACCGCACTGAGCAGGCGGTCGTGCACGTTCAGGTACAGGTCGCTGTGCCCGGCTTCGTCCTGGCGGAAGAAATTGATCGCGTGCAGCATGCGGCATAGCCGGTCGAGCTCGATCGATTCGTCGTCGCTGGCGGCGTGGTCGAGCAGTTTCCACAGCGAAAGCCCGGCGTCGCCCGCCGAAGCACTGCGCGCCAGGCCTTCATAGGCGACGATGCGGCTGCTGCCGAGCGCGCGGATCGGCTGGAAGGCGCTGGTGATGGTGCAGTTGAAATACTTGCCCTGGGCGCGGCCCGCCGAGTCCAGCCACACGCTGCTGGCCGGACGGTCCGGGTCGGACAGGTGGGCCAGGTAAGTGTTCAAGGTAGGGAAAGGCATTGCATGTCTCGCTGTAGGTAAAGGGGAAAGTCTAGTCGCGCCGCGCATGCCGGCGAAGGAATCGTTTCGCCAATCGATATGCGGCCGGTGCATATCGATCCCAGGCGCTTATGCGCAAAATGCTTCTATCGAAACGCGAAAATAGTCGTTTGCAGATGCGCCCGGCGCGACTACGCTGGGGGCGACAGATGCAAAAAGGAAGCGACGCCCATGTGTGAATTACTCGGAATGAACAGCAGCAAGCCAGCGGCGCTGAACTTCAGCTTCGCCGGTTTCAGCGAGCGCGGCGGGCGGACCGGCGTGCATCGCGACGGCTGGGGCATCGCCTTTCACGAGCCGTCCGGCTGCCGCCTGATCATCGACGACCGCCCGTCCATCGACTCGCCCCTGGCGCTGGCGCTCAAGCACAATCCGGTCAAGGCGAAGAATGTGGTGGCGCATATCCGCAAGGCCACCCAGGGCGAGGTGGCGCCGCAGAACAGCCATCCATTCACCCGCGTGCTATGGGGCACGACCTGGTCGTTCGCCCATAACGGCGACCTGAGCACGTTCAAGCCGGCGCCCGATCCGCATTTCGTCCCGGCCGGCGAGACCGACAGCGAGCGCGCCTTTTGCTATCTGCTGGCCGGGCTGCGGCGCCGCTTTCCGGTCCAGCCGCCGTCGCGCGCGGCGCTATTTACTGCGGTGCAAACCATGGCGGCGGTGATCGCGCGCCACGGCACCTTCAATTTCATTTTATCGAATGGCGACTTTTTACTGGCGCATTGCTCGACCCAGCTGCATTACGTGGTGCGCGCCTATCCGTTCGCCAGCGCCAGCCTGGTCGATTGCGACCTGCAGATCGATTTTCGCCAGCATAACCACCTGGACGACCAGATCGTCGTGATCGCCACCCTGCCCCTGACCACCGGCGAAGAATGGCACCGCTTCGCGCCGGGCGAACTGAAATTGTTCGCCGGCGGCGCGCCGCAAGCGATCCACCCCGGCCCCGGCAGCGACAGCGGCAGCAAGCCGCTGCGCCTTCTTATGAGTTACTGAAACACATGAGTTACTGAAACACCCACCCCACCCACGAAAGGAACAGCATGGCTATCTCGGAAATCAACGTACGCAATCAGTTCAGGGGCAAGATCAAGGAAATCATCGCCGGCCCGGTGGTGTCCGAGGTCGATGTCGAAACCGCGCACGGCATCGTCACCTCGGTCATCACCAGCCGCTCGATCCAGGACCTGGACCTGAAGGTCGGCAGCGAGGTCATCGCCCTGGTCAAATCGACGGAGGTGTCCATCGCCAAGATCCAATAAGCCGCTCTGCCCTTGCCGGCGACGGCAAGGTATGATGGCGGCATGAAGAATGGTTTTGCGCTGCTGTCGTCCCTCTGTTCCATTGCACTGGCGCTGCCCGCGGGCGGCGCCGAACTCGTCTTTGGCGTGTCCACTGGCAGCGCCATGCCGATGACCCGTTTCCAGGGCATCGAGCTGGCCGGCGGCCTGCTCAAGGATGTCGGCGACGCCCTGGCGGGCGAGCTGAACCTGCGCCCGCGCTACCTGACCTTGCCGCGCAAGCGGGTCGAGGCCGCGCTGGCCGACGGCACGGTCGACCTGCTGTGCGACCTGCGTCCCGAATGGCTCGACGGCCAGCGCTGGCAGTGGTCGAACCCGATCTTTTCCAACAGGATGATCATCGTCGGGCGCATCGATACGGCGCCGCTGGGCAACTTGCGCGAGCTGGCCGGCGCGCGCACCGGCACCATCACCGGCTACCGCTACCCTGTGCTCGATCATGAACTGGGGCCGCAATTCGTGCGCGACGACGCCGTCAGCGACGACCTGAACCTGCGCAAGCTGCTGCGCCGCCGCTTCAATTACATGCTCACCAATTCCCTGTATTACGATTACCAGCGACGCGCCCACGCCGAACGCGCACGCCTGAGCCGTACGGTGCTGGCCATCGAACCGTTCGACACCTACTGCGCCTTGCCGCCCGGCGGCAAGCTGAGCTTGGCGCAAGTGAACCGCGCCCTGCTGGCGCTGCGCAAGAATGGCCGGATGCAGGCCATCCTGGAGAGCTACCAGCCCGCCAACTAAGCAGTTCAGGCCGCTTGCGCGGGATCAAAGCCGCGCACCCGACCGCCTTTAGTATGGGTAAACCTCCACCACGCGCAGGCCAGCCATGCAAGCCCATCCTCCATGCGCCCCGTCCGCCGCCTTCGAGCAAGCCGAGGGCGATGTCATCAAGGTGCTGCCAGTTCCATCCGCACCGGTCGCGCGGTTTTCACGGCGGCCGGTTTATCGCCCTCAGCTGACCCGGTGCCGCCATGAACCATAATCTGCTCACCTTCGTCAACCACGCTTGCTTTCACATCGCCAACGAGCATACCGTGCTGCTGGCCGATCCCTGGGTCGAAGGCCCGGTTTTCAACAATGGCTGGAGCCTGCTCGACGACAGCACGTCCAACGCGGCATTGATCGCTGAACTGGCCGCGGGGAAGCGCAACACCTTCATCTGGTTTTCGCAAGAGCATCCCGACCATTTTTCGGTGCCCTTCGTCAAGCGGCTCAAGCGCGATTTTGCCGGCAAGGTCACCATGCTGTTCCAGGAAACCAAGGACAAGCGCGTGGTCAACTTTTTGCGCGACAATGGCTTCGATGTCATCGAATGCCAGCCCGGCATTCCGGTCGCGCTCGATGGGGAGATGCGCATCACGGTGTTTCCGCATGCCGATGGCGATTCGTATTGCCTGATCAGCTCGGGCGGGCGTCACGTGCTCAACATCAACGACTGCGCCTTGACCAGCGCCGCCCAGTGCGCGCAGGTCAAGGCCAGCATTGCGCTGCTGTGCGAGCGGGTCGATGTCTTGATGACCGGGTTCGGTGTCGCCAACTGGGTCGGCAATCCCTTCCAGGCCGAACTGCGCTGCGCCGCCGCGGCCGAAAAGCTGCACCGCATCAAGCTGCAGATCGCCGCTTTCGCGCCCAGGATCACGGTGCCGTTCGCCTCGTTCGTGTCGTTTTCGCACATCGACAACTGCTATATGAACGATCACCAGAACACGCCGCAGCGCCTGGCGCAGTGGGCGCGCCTGTCGCGCGCGACCGATTCGGTGCGCTTTTTGCAGCCGCGCGACACCATCGCGCTGGGCGTGGACACCGCCGAAAGCCTGGCCTGGGCCAGCGATGCGGCCGTCGAGCACTGGGAACGCTTGCTCGGCGTGCCGTGCGAACTGTTGCCGTCCGAAGCGCCGGCCACCCCGGCCCAGGTGCGCGCCGCCGCCGACAACTACCGCAAGGGCGTCAACGCCAACTTGTTGGGGCTGCCTTGCCTGCTGGAACTGGTCGGATTGATCCAGCCGCTGGTGATCCGCATTCCCGACATCGCCCTGACCATCCGCGTCTCTTACCTGCGCGGCTGCACCCAGTTGCACGACGACGAACTGGCCGACATTTCCATGACCTCGCCCAGCGCGGTGTTCCTGTTCGCCAATGAATACGGCTTCAACACCACCCGCGTCAACGCCCGCTTCCGGCTCGGCGAGAGCGGCGCGCTGCAGCGTTTCAGCCGTTTTTTCATGCCGCAGAACCTGGGCCGCCAGGGCTACGGCGTGCAGCATCCGCTGGCCACCGTGCGCTATCTGCTGCGCAGCCTGATGGCCCGCCTGGGCCGGCGCCTGGCCGCCATGCAACGACGACTTGCGAAGTAGACCACTGAATGACCCGCCTCCCCCGCGCAGGCGCCTGCGCGGGGCAGGCGCTTTACCGACGCAGCACGTCCTCCTGCCCTTGTGATTCGCATCCGCCCCCATCTCCACTATTTTGGCCCGAGCACCTTGCGCGATTGGTCAGACCACTTTAGAATGGCCTGACCAAAAGATGTGCAGGCCGCCATGCTCAAGAAAGTCACACCCGCTCCCGACAACGCCCTCGCGCACGAACCGCGGCTGTACCGCATCGTCGCCGGACGCATCGAGGAACTGATCCGCGAACAGGGAATCGGCGCCGGCGAACGCTTGCCGCCCGAACGCGAGATGGCAAGCCGCCTGGCCGTCAGCCGCGCTTCCCTGCGCGAAGCCCTGATCGCGCTCGAACTGCGCGGCGTGGTCGACGTGCGCGGCGGCTCCGGCGTCTACGTCAGCCGCGTCGAGCTTCCCCGCCACGAGCTTGACGAAGCCGGCCCCGGTCCCTTCGAAGTGCTGGCCGCGCGCCGCCTGGTCGAAGCCGAGGTGTGCGCCAGCGCCGCCCGCATGGCCAGCGACAGCGCCATCGAGGCCATCCGCAGCGCCGTCGTCGAAATGGAACGCCAGCACGACAATTACAGCAGCAACGAACAGCTCGACCGCGACTTTCACCTGTCGATCGCGCGCGCCACCGGCAACAGCGCCATGGTGGGCGCGGTCGACCACCTGTGGAAGCAGCGCGGCCGCCTCTGGCACAAGCTCAAGGAACATTTCCAGACCGAAGAATTGCGCCAGGCCACTTTGCTCGACCACCGCCGCATCCTCGACGCCATCGTCGCCCACGATCCGGCCGAAGCGCACGCGGCCATGCGCGCCCACCTGGAACGGGTGACGCGCACCTTTTCGCGAGGATAAGCACCGACCTATATAGAGACCAGTGGAGAGCAGGCGCGCAGAACGCCGCACCACAAGTGCAAACCATTATTGACCATGTCGACCCCGGCTCGCGCCTTCGTCGCCATGGCACAGGATACGCGAGGTGTCCTGACCAGCTTTCCGCGCCATCGCCGGGAGCGTTTAATGTCAAACAATAATCCGCAGGAGACCGTCTCACATGAACAAGCACACCAGCTCGATCCACTCGAAACTCGTATTGTCGTCCATCACCCTTGCGGTGCTGACGGTGATGAACCAGGCCGCGGCCCAACAGGCGGAAGCCGGCATGCAGCGCATCGAAGTGACCGGGTCGAGCATCAAGCGCCTTGCCACCGAGATGGCCCTGCCGGTCTCGACCATCAAGGCCGAGGAATTCACCAAGCGCGGCATGACCAGCCTGGCCGATGTGATGATGGCGCTGCCGCAATCGAACTCGCTGGCCCCGTCCAACGCCGGTTCCGGCACCAACATCAACCTGCGCGGCCTGGGCGTGAACCGTACCCTGGTGCTGCTCAACGGCCGCCGCCTGGCCAATGAGGCGATCGCCGACGGCTACGCCAACCTCGACGTCATTCCGATGAGCTCCCTGCTGCGGGTCGAAATCCTGCGCGACGGCGCCTCCTCGATCTACGGCTCGGACGCCATCGGCGGCGTGGTCAACTTCATCACCAAAAACAGCGTCGAAGGCGGTTCCATCACCGCCCAGTATGTGCAGCCGGAAAAATCGGGCGGCGGCGACGAGCAGCGCGTTTCGGCCACCTTCGGCAAGGGTAACCTGGCCACCGACGGCTGGAATCTGTACGGCACCATCGACGGCCGCCAGCGCAGCCGCCTGGCCGCGCGCGACCGCGCCGAACTGAGCTCGCCCGAACTGCTGGCGGGCATCGGCCGCGCCCAGACCCTGGCCACCGGCGGCTACGCCAGCCCGGCCAACTTCACCACCGCCACCAACAAGACCGCCGCCAACCCGTACTACAAGTCCGGCTGCGCCGCGCCGTATTCGATCCAGGGCGCCAAGAACACCTGCGTCATCGACAACAACGAGTACGGCACCGCCCTGCACGAAACCGAGCAGCTGACCTTCTACGCGCGCGGCACCAGGCAGTTCTCGGACGACCACACGCTCAGCCTGGACTACATGCGCGGCGAGTCGACCATCTACTCGGCCCGCAATCCGACCCAGAGCGTGGCCGCCAAGGGCGTCAGCGCGCGCGTGCCGGCCAGCAGCAAGTGGTATCCGGGCGGCGCCGGCGGCGTGCCGGCGGTGGCCGGCCTGAAAGGCGAACCGCTGATCGTGACCTGGAGCGTGGCCGACCTGGGACTGGCCAGCAACAAGGACGTGCAGCTGAACCAGCGCCTGGCGCTGGTCGATGAAGGCAAGATCGGCGACTGGGATTACAAAGCCGGGCTGGTCTACGGCCACAGCAACCGCAAGAACTACTACAACACCGGCTACGTCAGCGGCCCCGGCCTGAATGCGGGCCTGGCCAGCGGCGTGCTCAACCCGTTCGGCCTGCAGGATGAGGCCGGCAAGGGTTACCTGCGCGACATCTCGGTCGACGGCCAGCTGAACCGCGATTCGACCAGCACCTTCGCCGGGTTCGACGCCACCGCCAGCCGCACCCTGATGCAACTGCCGGGCGGCTCGCTGGCGATGGCGGTCGGCATCGACATCCACCGCGACACCACCGAAGATACGCGCCTGGGCATCACCAACGAAGTAAGCTACGCCAACGCCTCGTCCTCGCATGGCGACGGCGCGCGCAATGTGTCGGCCCTGTACGCCGAGCTCGATATTCCGATCAGCAAGCAACTGACCGTCAACCTGGCCGCGCGCGACGATTATTTCAGCGACTTCGGCAACACCTTCAACCCGAAAGCGAGCTTTCGCTACGAGCCGTCGAAAACCCTGATGTTCCGCGGTTCGGCCAATACCGGCTTCCGCGCCCCGACCCTGTTCGACCGCTACGGCTATCGCCTGCCTGGCGCCAACGGCAACACCGCCGGCAAATGGGACGATCCGGCCCTGTGCCCCGGCGGTAAACCTGGCGTGGCCGGCAGCGGCACCGCCGTGGCCGGCGCGGTCTCGTCCGAAGTGTGCAACGTGGCCCTGCCCAAGCAGACCGGCAGCAACGACCAGCTGACCCCGGAAACCTCGCGCGGCTGGACTCTCGGCATGGTGGTCGAGCCGGTCAAGAACCTGACCGTCTCGCTCGACTACTGGAACATCCGCATGAAAAACATGCTGGCCAACCTGCCCGAGCAAGTCTACTTCCAGGACCCGGTCAAGTACAAAGACCTGTTCGTGCGTAATCCGGACGGCACCCTGGCCTACATCAAGAACGTGACGATGAACCTGGGCGGCCAGAAAACCGCCGGCATCGACCTCACCGCCAACTACGCGCTGCCGCGCATGGACATCGGCGAGTTCAAGTTCCAGCTCGATGGCACCTACCTGACCCAGTTCGACAACCAGCTCGAAAAAGACAGCGCCTTCGTATCCAACGTCGGCCGCTTCGGCCTGGCCAGCAACGGCACCACCAGCAGCTTCCCGATCATCACCTATCGCTGGAAGCACACCCTGTCGACCAGCTGGAAGCGCGGCGACTACAGCGCGCAGCTGACCCAGAACTACAACTCGCACTATGACGACCAGAACCTGGTGGCGGCCGAATACCATCGCGAAATCAAGCCGTACTCGGTGTGGAACCTGACCGGCACGTATACCGGCTTCAAGAACATCAGCATCGTGGCCGGCATCACCAATATGTTCGATGAAAACCCGCCGGTCACCAACCACAGCGGCTACACCTTCGGCTACCTGAGCAGCGCGGCCAACCCGATCGGCCGCTCGTACAATCTGCGCATGACTTACAACTTCTGACGTACAACTTTTGATACAACAGGCACCTTCATGAACAAGCATTCGATTGATACCCGGCGCCGCGCCCTCCTGCGCGGCGCCGGGGCCGCCGGCCTGGCCCTGGGCGGCGGCGCCATGTCGCTGCCGGCCATGGCCGACGAGAAGCCAGCCGACCCGTGGCAACAGGCGCAAGCCATTGCCGCGCGCTTCAAGACGCCGCTGGTATTTCGCAAGCAAGACTTTGTCATCACCGCGCACGGCGCCAAGCCCTGCAAGGTGAGCACCGTGAAAGGTTTTATCGGCCATCACGAGCCGGGCATGGTCAGCACGCCGGCCGCCGGCGCGCACGACTGCTATCCGGCCATTGCGGCCGCGATTGCCGCCTGCGCCAGGGCGGGCGGCGGGCGCGTGGTGATTCCCGCCGGCGCCTGGCTGTGCAAAGGCCCCATCGTGCTGCGCTCGAACGTGCATGTGCACCTCAAATCGGGGGCGCATGTGTTCTTCAGCAATGATCCGGACGATTTCGCCAAATACGGCGAGGTCGATTGCGGCCCCAACGGCAAGCTGACCCTGTCGCGCTGGCAGAGCAACGATTGCCTGAACTATTCGCCGCTGGTGTATGCGCACAAGCAAAACAACATCGCCCTGACCGGCGAAGACTGGACCAGCATTCTCGACGGCCAGGGCGGCGTGCCGCTGGGCGACGGCGACTGCTGGTGGGATTGGAAAAGCAAGCGCAGCGGCAGCAAGGAAGCGGCCTCGCAGGTGGCGGTCAACCCGGCCAATCCACCGAGCATCCTGACGGTGGCGCCGGACCTGACGCCGGCCCAGGTCAAGCTGATCGAAGGCGATTCGAGCCGCTGGCGCAACGACGAATCCTACCTGCCCTCGCTGTCGGAAGCGGGCGTCGCGGTCGGCAAGCGCGTGTTCGGGCGCGGCCATTACCTGCGCCCGTGCATGATCGAATTCATCGGCTGCGACAAGGTGCTGCTCAAGGGCTACCAGGTCAACCAGGCGCCGTTCTGGCTGCACCACCCGGTGGCCTGCCGCGATCTCGAAATCCGCAAGGTCCACATGGACAGCATGGGACCGAACAGCGACGGTTTCGACCCGGAAGCGTGCGACACCGTGCTGGTGGAAGACTGCACCTTCAACACCGGCGACGATTGCATCGCGATCAAGGCCGGCAAGAATCTCGACACGCAGTTCGGGCCGACCCAGAACGTGCTGATCCAGAAGTGCATCATGAACAGCGGCCATGGCGGCGTGACCCTGGGCAGCGAAATGTCGGGCGGCATCCAGCATGTGTACGCGCAGGATATCGAGTTCCGCAATGTAAACTGGGCCACCAGCCCGCTCAGCACGGCGATCCGCATGAAGACCAACATGAACCGTGGCGGCTTCCTGAAGCATTTTTACGTGCGCAACGTGACCATTCCCAACGGCGTGCAAACCACGCCGCAGTACTACAACCCGCTGCCGGGCTCGCCGATCGCCCCGAAAAGCGTGTCGTCCTCGGCCGGCGCGGTGATTACCATCGATTGCGATTACGCACCGACCGCAGACAACGTGCGCACGCGCCCGCCGGTGGTGTCCAACGTGCACATTTCGAACGTCAAGGTCGGCAACGTGAAGACCAAGGCCGGCACGTATTCGTGCTTCCAGGCGATCATGCTGCTCGGGCCTGTCGCTTTCGATTACAACGGCGACGATCCGTCGAAGATCGTGCCGATCACCGACATCACGATCACCGACTGCGACTTCGGCAATGCGGCCAATGCCGACAAGCCCTGGTTCGCCTACAACGTGAAGTCGGCAAAACTGACAAACGTGACCATCGTCGGCAAGGTGATCAACACCACCCTGACGGCGTAATTCAACAAGTTTTTGATGAGGTACTGACGATGTAGCCTGCTGTTTCACTTATTGGACGACAAAAAATGAAAACAAGAAGAATGTTGGAGACACTCGCGGTCGTGGCATTGACCGCGGGACAAGCACAGGCGGCAGTTTTGCCGCTGCAACACACCACCATCAGCGCGACCTACAACGGGTCGGCTGATGGCATGCTGGGGCTGGACCAGCAGTTCGCCCCGGTTCCGGGATCGAACGTCACGGCCATCGACCCTACCGGCGCCGGCGGCGTCGAATTCCTCAGTGCCGACTTCCTGTTCGGCATCGACTTCGCCGAAGACGGCTTGATGACGGTCTATAACAATGGCCCCGTGCAAGCGGGCGCGTACAGCATGCGCTTCGATTTCGGCGCCAGCCTGGGCGCACCGTTGACGCGCTTCACCTTGCTCGACAGCGCGGCCACCGGCGGCCTGCCCGTCCTGAACCTGATCGACGGCCACACCATCGGCCTGGACCTGTCCGCGCTCGACTGGGGCAGCGGATTTTCCAGCTTCAGCGCCCGCCTGGAAGCGGCGCCCTCGCCCGTGCCCGAACCGGCCAGTGCGACCTTGATGCTGGCCGGCCTTGCCGCCTTCGCCCTGATGCGCCGCCGCGCCCCCACAGCCTAGTCACCGGAGAATCCAATGAAAGAAGCACCTATCAGGGCTGCGCTCAGCGCCGCCCTGCTGACGGCGTTCGCCTGTAGCCAGGCCCATGCCGCCGTCGACCCCGCACGCCAGGCAGCGCCCGCCGACGGCTGGGCCAGCCAGTCTGGGGGCACCGTGGGCGGAGCCAACGCCGTGCCCGAGCAAATCTACACGGTGGCCGACCGCGCCCAGTTGCTGGCCGCCCTGCGCAACGGCGGCAACAGCAGCAAGATCATCAAGCTGACCGGCATGATCGACATGAGCGGCGGCGTGCCTTACGCCAGCACCGGCGACCAGGCCGCGCGCGGCGCCATTCGCCTCGGCAGCAATACCACCCTGATCGGCGCCGGGGCCACGGCCGGCATCGTCAACGGCCACATCGCCGTGCAGAACGTGGAACAGGTGATCATCCGCAACCTGAAGATCATGAACCCCTGCGACGTCGGCCCCATCTGGGACCCGCTCGACGGCGCTGCCGGCAACTGGAACTCGGCCTACGACGCGATCGGCGTGTCGGGCTCGCATCATGTCTGGATCGACCACAACAGCTTTACCGACGCGCCGCTGACCGACGACCTGCAAGTCATCGAAAACGGCAAGCACAAGCAATGCCACGACGGCGCGCTCGACATCACCAACGCCTCCGACCTGGTGACGGTGTCGTACAACCACTTTGGCCAGCACAACAAGAACAACCTGATCGGTTCGAGCGACACCGCCACGGCCGACGAAGGCAAGTTGCGCGTCACTTTCAGCAACAATGTGTACGCCGATGTCACCCAGCGCTCGCCACGGGTGCGCTTCGGCATGGTCCATCTGTTCAACAACTACTACATGGGCAGCAAGTCGGCGCCGGTGTATCCGCATGCGTACAGCGTGGGCATCGGCCAGAACGCCAAGATCCGTTCGGACAACAACGTCTTCGCGATCGCCGGCGCAAGCACCTGCGCCGATATCGTCTCGGCGCCCGGCGGCAGCGGCGGCGCCTTCAGCGACACCGGGTCGCTGCTCAATGGCGCGGCGCTGCCGGCGTGCGCGGTCGCCCCTTCCGGCTGGAACCCGCCGTATCCGTTCACGCCACGCCCGCCGGCGCTGGTCAAGGCCAACGCCCTGGCGCAGGCCGGCGGCGGCAAGCTCAGCACCAGCATCACGGGCAGCGGCGACACCAGCACCGACACGTTGCCGACCCTGTCCTGTCCGTCCACCGGCCTGTATTTCTGCGACGACTTCCAGGATGGATCGAGCGCGCGCTGGAGCCTGCTGCCGCTGCCCGGACCGAACGGCGCCTTCAGCGTGCAGGCCGACGCTTCGGGCACCAGCAACAAGGTGCTGCAATACACGGCGGCCAGCAGCGGCGGCATCCTGGCGCTGGTCAAGCCGGACGCGTTCAAGGGCGTGCCCTCGGGCGACTATTTCGTCGAGGCGCGCATCCGGCCGCTGACCAACAGCACCACCGGCAACAAGCAGTTGTACCTGATCACGCGCTATGTCGATCCGGCCAACTGGTACGGCGCCGGCCTGAACATGCAAAACGCCAGCACCAGCACCCAAGTCGAGCTCGCCCGCATGCTCGGCAACAGCTTGAGCAAGATCAAGCAAAGCAAGCGCGCCATCGCCATGGATGCACAGTTCTACACCGTGCGTTTCGAGATGATCGGCAGCACCCTGACCTTGTATCTCGATGGCGAAAACCTCGGCTCGGTGAGCGACAGCAGCTTCGCCGCGCGCGGCCTGATCGGCCTGTACACGACCAACAAGTCGTTCCAGATCGACGATGTGCGGGTCGGCGATCCGCGGATGAAACCGGTGCAACTGACCCTCACTCCCCACCCGCTGGCGTACACGGCCGAGGCGGGCGATCCGCCGCTGCTCATCAAGGTGGGCGCGAAAAAAGGCGACGGCAGCGTCGATACCTTCACGGTGGAGTCGAGCAGGCCTGGCGTGGTGGGCGTTGCCAGCGACGGCGCCACGGTCACCTTGACCCCGCTGGCGGCCGGCAGCGCCAAAATCGTCTTCACCAGCGGCGCCGATCCGACCCTGACGCGCAGCATCAGCGCCAGCATCGCGCCGGGCTTCGTGCAGCCGACCCAGACCTATCGCCTGGACGGCGCCAGCTTCCCGCCCGCCGGCGCCATCGATGAGGCCATCGACAGCCCGCTGACCCTGACCTTCGACAACGCGCCGACCCTGGGTAGCGGCGGCACCATCCGCATCTTCCGCAAGAGCGACGATGCGCTGGTCGACGTGATCCGCCCGGCCGACGACATCGACACGATCGGCCATGCCGGCCAGGACCGCTTGCGGCGCGTGCGCTATGCGCCGGTGCACATCCACGGCAACACGGTGAGCATCAAGCCGCACAACAACCGCCTCGCCTACGGCAGCGCTTACTACGTGGCCATCGCCGACGGCGTGTTCAACGGCGCGACCTTGGGCGGCACGCCGTTTCGCGGCATCGGCAAGGCGGGCGGCTGGAGCTTTACGACCAGGGCTGGCGCGCCGGCCGGCGCCAGCCTCGTCGTGGACGACGACGGCCCGGCCGACTTCCGCACCGTGCAAGGCGCACTCAACCACGCCAGCAGCGCCTTCGCCAAGGCCGAGCCGGTGACCATCAGCGTGCGCAACGGCAGCTACGAAGAATTGCTGTACCTGCGCGGCAAGGACAACGTGAGCATCAAGGGCGAAAGCCGCGACGGCGTGCTGATCCACTACACCAACCACGACAGCCTCAACCCCGGCACCGGCGCGAGCGAAGCGCCGGGAGGCAGCGGCGCGTCGCCTAGCGCGCCGCTGGGCGGGCGCGCGGTGTTGCTGGTGGAAGCGGCCGACATGGTCACGCTCGATAACCTGACCCTGAAAAACACCACCCTGCGCTCGCCGGCCATCTCGGCCCAGGCCGAAACGCTGTACTTCAACAGCGATGGTCGCCTGGTGGCCAGCAACGCCGCCTTCTTCAGCGAACAGGACACCTTGAACCTGAAAGGCTACGCCTGGTTCTACCGCTCGCTGGTGGCCGGCAACGTCGACTTCATCTGGGGCGGCGCGCGCGCGGCCCTGTTCGAAGAAAGCGAGATCCGCAGCGTCGGCGACAGCACCAGCGCCGGCAGTGGCGGTTACGTGTTGCAGGCGCGCGTGCCGAACGCGGGCGACAAGGGCTTCGTTTTCCTCAACAGCAGCCTGACCCACGGCCCCGGCCCCGGTCCCCTGCACGGCGACGTTCCCAACGGCGCCACCTGGCTCGCGCGCAGTCCCGGCGGCACGGCCAGCTGGGACAACATCGCCTTCATCAACTGCAAGATGGACGCGCACGTGGCCCCGGCCGGCTGGGCCGGACTTGGCGTGAACGGCCAGCCGGCGCCCAATCCGGTCCAGCCAAACGCCTTGTCGGGCTGGCGCGAGTTAGGCAGCACCGACTTGCAGGGCGCGCCCCTGGACCTGTCGGCGCGGGTCGGCGGCTACCTGCTGAGCGAAGAGGAAGTGGCGGCCGGGTTTGCCACCCGCGCCAAGGTATTTTCCGCGTGGAACAATGGCCTCGGCTGGAATCCTTAGAACGCATGGGGAGCGCCCCGTCAAGTGGCGTTCCCCGAATCCAACAGTAAAGAAATACTAATAGGAATCTTGATCGTAAAGACATGCTAAGCTTAATGGGATGCAATGCCTGAGCGACTCCGCTCGCGCTGGCATGTCCTCCCGGAAGAGGTATCATGAAGATTCGGTCCTTCCTTGCCTTGATGATCGTGGCGGCGCTAGCGCCGGTGATTTTGTTTTCCACCGTCCCGCTGAGCCGCCTGATCCAGGCCGAGCGCGACGCCGCCGTGCTGTCCATGAAACTGGCGGCGCGCGCCACCTCGATCGCCGTCGATGGCCAGTGGCACCAGGCGATCGGCCTGATTCGAGGTCTGAGCAGTTCGAACAAACTCGAATCCGGGCAAATCGCCCAGTTCGGCATCAAGGCGCGCACCATGGCCGGCAACGACGGCGCCTGGATCGAGCTGCTCGACGACAGCGGGCAGTTGCTCGTCGACACCACCCGCCCGCCGGATGCCAGCCTGCCCGACACCCGCGCCAGGGAGCGCGCCCGCGTCGAGCGCATGCTTTCGAGCGCGGCGTATGCCATCTCCGACCTGTTGCCGGGCAAATTACCCGAAAACTACGTCGTCAAAGTCGACTTTCCGGTGTTCCTCGACAACGACGTGCGCTACGTGCTCGGCTATGGCTTCGACGTCGACGACCTGCTGCGCGCCCTGCCCGCGCCGGACGCCGAGGGCACCACCTTTACCGTGTACGACCGCCAGGGCCGCCTGTTGGCCAGCAACGGCAAGCACGCGGCCGTCGGCAGCCTGGCGCCGCCGCCGGTGCTGGTCGCGATCCGCCTGCGCGAGAACGGGCTGGTGACCACGGCGGACGGACGCTACGCGATGCTGACCGTGTCCACCGTGTCGGGCTGGTGGGTGGCGATGTCGGCCCCGCGCGCCACGATCGACGGCACCGCGCGGCGCACGGTGCTCTATTCGGTGTCGGGGCTGCTCATCGCCCTGCTGCTGGCCGGCGCCGCCGCCCTGCTGTTCAGCGCGCGCGTGACCCGGGCGATTGCCCGCACCGGCGAGGCGGCGCGCGCGATGGTGAGCGGGCCGACCCGGCTGCCGCTGTACTCGGGCATCACGGAAGTCGACCGGCTCGACCAGAATGTATACCTGGGGGCCCACTTGCTGGCGAGCGCCTCGGCCGAGCGCGAGCGCTTATTGGCCGAAGCCCAGCAGGCGCGCGAAATCGCCGAGGGCCAGAACCGTTCCAAGGATGAATTCCTGGCCATGCTCGGGCACGAGCTGCGCAACCCGATGGCGCCGATCAGCACCGCCGCCCACCTGCTCAAGATGCCGAATATCTCGCCCGAACAGATGCGCCAGGCGGGCGACATCATCTCGCGCCAGGTGGACCATATGAATCACCTGGTGAACGACTTGCTCGATGTGTCGCGCGTGACGCGCGGCCTGATCACGCTGGAGAAAAAACCGGTGTCGATGCGCGCCATCCTGGCCGCCGCCGTCGAACAGACCATGGGCGCCATGCACAAGGGCGGGCACCACTTCGACACCGTCTGCGGGGACGAAGACTACTGGGTGCGCGGCGACGCCACGCGCCTGATCCAGGTGCTGACCAACCTGCTGGTCAACGCCGCCAAGTATTCGCCGCCGCAGTCGTCGATCCGGGTGACCCTGGCGCGCGACGGCGAGCGGATCAGCATCGAAGTGAGCGACAACGGCAATGGGATCGAACCGGAACTGCTGCCGCGCGTGTTCGAACTGTTTTCGCAGGGGCGGCGCACGCCGGACCGGGCCACCGGCGGGCTTGGACTGGGACTGGCGCTGGTGCGCAAACTGGTGGAGCTGCATGGCGGCAGCGTGAGCGCGTACAGCGAGGGCGCGGGCCAAGGCAGCCGGTTTACCATCGAGCTGCCGGCGGCGGACATGCGCGCGGTCGATGCGGCTGGATTGAATATGGTTGAGGGCGCAAGCGTGAGCTAGCAAGAGATTCATTTACTCAGCTGCTTCCACTAATTTATCCAAAAGTGCAAATGAAAAGAACGCTTTACCACAACAACTCATAATAAAACACTTATAACAACTTGAAAATATGCGCTTCTAAATTAATATATATACAGAGGATAAAATGGAATTTACTGAGGCAAGTTATTTTTTAGAAGAAATTAAGAATCACGAAGATTTAAGGAATTCCATCGTTTACTTAGCTACCGAAAACGGATGGATTGACATTTTAAGCATGCTTCCAGTTACCGAGTCTGATATATTGAAAATTTTAGATTCAAAATCTAAAATTGCAGGAAAGAAGACGAATTCTTCAAGTGGAACGTTAGCTTGGTATTTGCTAGAAAACAAACTACTTGGAGTTTGTGTGAAAATCGGTAGCAAAACTTGGTCAAAAACACTGACTCAGTTGGAAGTGGATCTTAAGAAATGTTATCAATTGGGAAGTAATGCATTTTTTGCTAACCATGATCCACTGACAGGGCTATTAAATAGAAACGGCTTGCGCTTAAATTTGCAACAACATTTGAAATCAAATGGCGACAATGATGAAAATTCTTTGACCGAGCAATCATTCACGTCAGGGCAAAGCGTGATTATCTTTAGCTTTGATATTGATCATTTTAAGCAAGTCAACGACACCTACGGGCACGCAACCGGTGATGAGGTATTAAAAATCTTCGCCCAGCGATTAAAAGTCTGCGTCGACGACCTACGCAAACTCTACGATGGCGTTTTCATATTAAGCCGTTTAGGCGGAGAAGAATTTGAAATATTATTCATAGGGAAACTTCAGCGCATCCAAATCGTTAGCATCTTGAAATCTTTGTTTAAGTCTATACGTTGCACAATCGATAAGATCGAACCTTTCCCCAAAGGTATAACATCAAGCATTGGAATTGCTCAAGAGCCCGTTTCGGAATCGCAAATTCGTACGTTAATAGCCGATGTTCGTGGCCGCTCAGACTCGGCTTTAGCGCGCGCAAAAGCAGATGGGAGAAATTGTTCTCGATTTTTTGAGGACATTCATTTGAAGCACGGCCGAGTTATCGAATTCCATGAAAATTCCAATATTGCTATAGTTGACATTGGGAAAAGCGTCGGTGTCGTCGCTGGCGATATCTATAAAGTTTTGTACCCTCCATTTACTGGCGATCAAGAGTGCATGATAAATGACGGTAGGTCTACGAAAAAAATGGGGGAATATATAGAAATAGAAAGTGCTGAATTGCAAATTGTTCACGTACAAGAGCAAATTAGTACATGCATCATAATCAACAGCCATACCACAGCTAAAATCCCTGTGGGAGCATTGATAAAACGACTAGCAATTGGCTCCAGACCATTATTAACCGAATTCTGGCGTGCGGTTCCAAATTTAGGAGATCGCGATCAGCTAATTGGTCGATTCAATCAACTATTAGCCGACAATAGAGTATTTGCCGTATTAAACGTGGGGATTTCAAGCAACAATAGTAACTTTGAGACGCAAGGAAGACTACTTTCCGGATTTTCAGCTTTGCTTGCTGGAACACTTCCCGCTTCCACGGAAATATTTTTAGCTAGCGGCAACAGTTTTTTTATCCTCATTCCACGACCGATTAATCTTGATATCAATTATGATGACGAGACTCTTGATGAAGAAACGTATGATGGCGACAATGTACAAGGTGTTTACCCCCACGATTACCTTGATCCATATTTAGAAATGCTGACGAAAAATCCAGAAGTTAAAGTTGGGGTTTACATCTTGCCATCTATAATTTCTGGTCTTCGAAGCGAATCAATTTTGCACTTCGCGCGTGCCGGTTTATTGACCTCCATGGCTGAAAAAATCGAAGGAAAAACTATTCATTATTTCACACCCAATAAGATTATTTATCATTGGAGGATGAGAAACGCCACGGACGACGCCATTACAGACTATAGGGCCTTCCGGTCATATGGAATAGACGATGAAAATTTACATAACCAATTCGGCTTGACAATGCTTACAAGTGGAGATTCGGACTTATTTCAGCTTGCCGACCAAGCGTTCACACAAGCTTGTACAATAAACCCGGACAGCGAAATCTTTCATATGAATTTAGGTTTGGGGAAGACCCAACTCGAGCTATATTCTGACGCTTTTGATATTTTACGTCCACTCGAAACACGTTTGTTAAATGAAAAGACGTCTCCAGCTTACGGTTTAGCTTACGCAAAATGCGCAATCGAGCTAATCAAATCAAAGAAAATAAGTGATACCGATTTAAATGATATTATTCTGAAATTTCACGACATCAGCCAAGCTAAAGGATCCGTTTACGTTTATGAAAAGTGGGCCACTGAGTTAAATATAGAATTCAATCGAATCCAAAAAATAACGTGAAATTCACCAGATCTGTGGCGGACTTTGAAAAAGCGTAGCTGGCGGTGAAAATTCCATTCGAGAAGCACCTCTATATGAAATTGCCGCGCCGAGTCCGAATCGCCTTCTCTGCAGCGCAGTCATGGCTTTCGCGGCTTCAGAACCGATCATTCAGGGTCCGTCCGTTGCAGTCCATTGCAAAGTGCCCCCTTCAGCATAAAACGGCGAACTTTCACCTCTTTTCTACCTTGCCGGAGTAAGTCCGACTTCTTGTATGCAAGATTGGCGCTCCCAAGCCTGGCCGACAGTTACGCGGCAAGCGGCGCGTCCAGCACGTTGCGTTAGGAGCGGCGGCCAGTTCTGGCGACAACTGCATCCGCGGTCGGGTCATGCACGGCCGCGCTCGTTAGTTGGCGCTTCTACTCAGCCTTCACCGGCTTGCGCTCATTCGCGTGAGCTCACCCGGGCGGGCCGTCGGCTTGCGCGAGCTGGGCGGTGCTCTCGGCCTGACAGTCGCTGGCGGGACAGTCGCAATCGTCGTGCTCCGGTTCGGCGTCATGCAACAGGCTGTGTTGGCGGAATGCCTCGCACAAGTCGGCGCGCAACACGGCGTCGTCCCATGGCTTGGTGTAAAAACGGTAAATCGCCCCCTTGTTCACGGCCTTGATGACAGAGTCGAGATCGGCGTAGCCGGACAGCACAATACGGATGCTGTCCTGGTACATTTCCTTGACCCGATCGAAGAACTCGGTGCCGTTCATGCCCGGCATGCGCTGGTCGCAAACGATCACCTGGACGCTGTGCTGCGCCAGCAGGTCGAACCCTTCGGCGGCCGAGCCCGCGCACAGGATGTGGTAGCCGTCGTGGCGCAGCAGGCGCCGCAGCGAAGAGAGCACGTAGGCCTCGTCGTCGACCAGCAGCAAGGTCTTGCGATGGGCCGGCGTTGGCGCCCCGGGCAGCGGCATCTGGCGGTCCTTGAGCAGCAAGCTTTCAAGCGCGGGCAGCGCCAGCGGCCGGCTGAAAAAATAGCCCTGCACCTGGTCGCAGCGATGGCGTTTCAAAAACGCGAGCTGGGCGGCCGTCTCGACGCCTTCGGCGATGACCTCGAGCTTGAGGCTGTGGGCCATGCCCACGATCGCCTGCACGATGGCCGCGTCGTCCGGATTGCTGGTCACTTCGCGGATGAAGGCGATGTCGATCTTGAGCTTGTCGATGGGGAAGCGGCGCAGGTAAGCCAGGCTCGAATACCCGGTACCGAAGTCATCGATGGAAATGAGTACGCCGAGCCGTTTCAAGTCCCTCAGCGTGCGGATCGTGCGTTCCGTGTTGGCCATCAGGGAACTTTCAGTCAGTTCCACTTCAAGCAGCTCGGGCGGCACGCCGTGGCGCGCCAGCGCGGCGACGAAATCGGCGTTGACGTCGCCCTCGGCCAGCTGGCGCCCCGCCACATTGACCGACACCTGCAAGCGCCCCACGGGCGAGCGCAGCCACTGGCCGACCTGGCGGCAGGCCTGATCGATGATCCAGCTGCCGACTTTCAAGATCAGCCCGGTTTCCTCGAGCGAGCCGATGAACAGATCCGGCGCGACCAGGCCATGCCCCGGCCGCTCCCAGCGCAGCAGCGCTTCGACGCCGGCCACGCTGCCGCTCTCGAGGGCAACCTTGGGCTGGTAGTGCAGCACGAATTCACCATTGTCGAAGGCCCGCCGCAGGGCTTTTTCCAGGTCGAGCCGGGCCAGCACCTCGACATTCATCTGGGCCGTGAAGAAGCGGAAGGTATCGCGCCCGGCGTGCTTGGCGCGGTACATCGCCGTGTCGGCGTACTTGATCAGTTCGTCGGGCTGGCTGGCGTCGAGCGGGTGCATGGTAATGCCGATGCTGGCCGTGACGTGCAATTCATGCTGGCCCAATACGAACGGGGTGCGCAGCACGTCGCGGATCTTGCCGGCCACGGCGGCGGCATCGTTCTGTTCATCCTGCATTACCAGGATCACGCCGAATTCATCGCCGCCCAGGCGCCCGACCGTGTCGCGCGCGCGCACGCAGCCGAACAGGCGGTGCGCGAACTGGACCAGCAGGTCGTCGCCCACCCCATGGCCGAGGGTATCGTTGACGGCCTTGAAGTTGTCGAGATCGAGAAACAGCACGGCCAGCGTCCATCCATGCTGGGTGGCTTGCTGCAGCGTGCGGGTCAGGGTATCGTAGAACAAGGTGCGGTTCGGCAAACCCGTCAGTCCGTCGTGATGGGCCTGGTACTGCAGGCGCTGCGCCGCCTCCTTGCGCTCGCTGATATCGCGCACCACGGCCACGATAATCCAGTCCGCTCCCGACTGCAAGGCTTGCTGGTGAAACTCGACCTGCACTTGCGAACCATCCTTGCGGATCAGCGCCATCTCGTCCGACAGGCTGCTGCCACTGTTGGCCTTGAGGTGTTCGTACAAGGCCGCCATCTGCTCCCAGGTCGATTCGGCGGTGATATCGCACGGCCCCATGCCCAGCAATTGTTCGCGCGAATAGCCGAGCATCCCGCAGGCTGCGGCATTGAGTTCGACGAAGTGCATGCTGCTGCAATTGAGCAGGAAAATCGCATCGTCGGTGCAATCCATCGCGGTGCGGAAGCGGCGCAGCTCGTCCTCGCCGCGTTTGCGCTCGCTGATATCCATATACATCACAACCACGCCGTGCAGATTCTTGTCGGCCAGGGGCGTGACGGTCAACAACAGCCATGACTGGGTCGTTGCGGCGCCGCAGGCGTACTCGAAGGACCAATGACGGGTACGACCGGCGAGCACCTGGCCGATCCCGTCGGCCACCTGGCGCGCCTGGGCGGCGCCCTGGCCGCCCACCAGCGCGCATTGCTCGAGCACGTTGGTGCCGACGGCATGTCCCGGACCGGCGGCGCCCAGGGCCGGCGGCTTGCCGAACGCCGTCCACGCCTGGTTGACCGACATGATGACGCCATCGGCGTCGAGGATCGCGATGTAGGCCGGCAGGGAGTTGAGGATCGCATCGAGCCGGCTGGCGTCGTTCAGGCGCACCTGCGCCTGGGCGCGGCGCAGCAGGAATGGCTGGCCATGGGGATCGGTGATGGTATCGATTTCGCCGCCCGTCAATTCTTCCAGGCGCGCCACGTTGGCCTGCAGCGCGGCGATCAGGGCCGCCACTTCGGCGCCCCGGGTCCCGCTTTCCAGGCCGCTGTTCATGGTACCTGGTCTTCCAGCCCGAGCGCGAGCAGGACCGACTCGGTCTGGCTGAGCGTGCCGACGATGCGGCGCACGCTGGCGGGAGCGAGCTTGATCAGGGTCGGGGTCATGAAGATGGCGTCCTCGAGCGCGCGCCCCGGTTCGCGAAACACATCGAGCACCTCGATCTGGTGCCGCCCGGGCAGATAGGTTTGGCACAGGGCGCGCAGGTTGATCCGGGCCTGCACCGAATTCGGGGCCTCGCCCGCCACGTAGAGGCGAAAGACAAACATGGGCGCGGGCTCGCTCATGGTGCAGCGGCTTGCGGCTCGGCGGCGTCGGCCCCGCGCAATTCGGCCATCTCGCTGCGCCCGCGCGTCAGTTCGCGGGCACGGCTCTCGGCCGCGCTGGCCAGCAGGGCTTTCTCGGCCTGCTTGGCGATCAGTTCGGCCTGCAAGGACTTGACCCGCACTTCCAGCTCGGCTTCCTCGGCGTCGAGCCGCACTTTCTTGAGCCTGGCGGCCGCTTCGGCCACTTCGGCCGCCACCCGCTCCGCGCTCTCCTTTTCCCAGCGCATCGTCCCCATCAGCACTTCGCCGCCGGCCGTGTAGGTGTCGGCCAGGGTCACGCCCTTGTCGCTCAATATCAATTCGCGCACCTGGTTCGAATGGGACGTTCCGCGCGACTTGATGATCGACATGCCACGGTTGCGTTCGCCGCCCTGGACCAGGTAGTTCAGGTGAATCCAGGTATCGGCCAGGGTCGATATCTGCAATGGCGAACCGCCCTCGTTCTGGGACGCCATGTCGTCGAGCAGGCTGGTGCACACGAGCGTGGTGCCGCCCCCCTTGGACCAGTCGATCAGGCGCTCGGCGACATTGTGCGCGGTCAGTTCGTTGCCCGACTTCGACAGGGTCGAGACCGGGTCGATGACCAGGCAGCGCGCCTGGTGTTCGTCGGCCAGCGCCTTGATGCGCCCCAGGTAAGTTTCGGCGCTGCCGGAAATGGTGCGCGCCGAAATCATGTGCAGCACGCCGCTCTGGACAAAGGGTTCGAGGTGGATGCCCACCGAATTGAGATTGCGCACGACTTCGGAACCGTCGGAATCGAAGCTGACGAACATCGTGCGTTCGCCGCGCCGGCACGCGGCCTCGGCGAAGGCGCCGCTCAGGGTGGTCTTGGCGGTGCCGGGAAAACCGGTGATGAGGACGCTGGCGCCGCGGTAATAGCCGCCGCCCAGCATGGTGTCGAGCCGTTCCACGCCGCTCGACACGCGTTCGTTCGAGACCAGCGTATCGAGCCGGCCCAGGGTGCGCGCGACGGCGACTTCGAAGCCATTCTTGCTGATCAAAAAGGGCGATTCGTTTTCGTCGAACACCGCGCCGCGATATTTCTGGATCCGGATATTGCGCTGGGAAACCCCCAGCACCACGCTATGATTGAGGAGCATCGAGCAGTCGACCATGAACTGCATGAACCCGAGCGAATGCTCGACCACCGCGCCTGGCGTATACACGTCTGCCTTGGCCGTGATAATGGCCGTCAAGCCATTCGACAGCAACCAGTCGTGCAGCCGGTAGATCTCGCGCCGCTTCGACAAGGGGTCGGGCAACAGCGCCAGCACAATATCGAGCGCGTCGACGACAACGCGCTTGGCATTCAATGCCTTGACCTGTGCGTCCAGCACCGCCAGCATGCCGCTCAAGTCGAAATGACCGGACAAGACCAGGTCGGGCGCGGGCTGCGCGTCCAGGAAGCAGAGTTGATTGTTTTTCTGTAATTCGGCGATGCCCCAGCCAAAGCCTTGCGCATTGGCCACGATGCGTTCCGATGATTCCTCGAAGGCGACGAAGATCCCCGGCTCGTGGCAATGGCGGGCGCCATTGACCAGGAACTGCAGCGACACCACGGTCTTGCCGGAACCGGGGCCGCCGGCCAGCAAGGTCGTGCGGCCGCGCGGCAGGCCGCCGCCGGTCATCTCGTCAAGCCCGGTAATGCCCGAGCGGGCCTTGGCTTCGGGCTGAGGTGAGGACTCTGGTGTGCGCTTCATGGCAGGCTTCCTTCTGTGGGAAATTCACCTGAGCCTCAATGATGACGACCGGCACGTGAGGCCACCGCAATGTCAAGCAATACGTCAAATGAAAAACACGCCGTCGCTCCAATCGATGCGATACCACGCCGAAGCGGGTACGACTTCCCTTGGCTGCTTGCGGAACCATATTGCCGATAAACTATAGCATGAAAAAATTCGGGAAATTGTCATGCCGATTGAATTGAGAAGCTTTGTCCAACAGGCACCACACCCGTCTGTTTTGGAGGGCGGACGCGCGGCGCTGCGCCATCGGCCCCTGTGTTGATACCGCTAATGGCTGCATGATTATCAACACGATAGCGCTCTTCCTGCGCCATCAATACCAAGTCTCGGTGCCAGTAATCGGGAGCCAGGTAGTTAGCAATACACGGAAGCACGCGACAATGGCCGCCTCGTCAACCTCGACCGTGTCGCTTCAAACATGCAGGCAAACTTTGCCGATGTAAATTACTTAAGTATAATAATTTCCTCAGATTAACAAACTTACCTATCAGCTATTGGAAATTGCAATGAAAATGCTTCATCGTCTGTTTTGTGTTGTCTTCGCCCTCGCACTATCGGCCTGCGCAAGCACCGAGGTCCCGAAAGCAGAGTTAGCGGTTCCAGGCTTCGTATTATCGGGTTCATCGGTATATATCTACTCATTTCTCGATGTGCGCGACTCGACGTTTGGCCAGAAACTGCTGGCGGAATTCGATGCGCAGTTCGCCGCCGCGCTCAAAGGGGCCGCAGTCACCTCGACGGTGCTGCGTTTTCGCGATAGTGAACATGGTGGCTACTTTGCACCGGCCAGCGGAAACGTCGCCAATCAGGTCATGCAGACGGTCACCATGAATTTGGCGAACGAGCGCAAGTCCGGCGCCTTGCAGCGCCTGACAATCGAACCGGCCAACGTCATCATCACGCAGGGCGTACGGCACAACTACGATATTAAATGGTCCTTGTCCGACGCTTCGACCGGATCTCTGATCTGGAGCACCACGACCACGGGTACTCACTTGAACTGGGGGGCAATCGACGAGAACCCGCGCGAGCGGGCCAAGAGCATCGTCGACGAGATCATTCGACAAATGCAGGTCAGCAAACTCATCTGAACCGGGTAGGCGCGAGGCGAAGCATTATTCCTTGCTCATCGCCTTGCGAAAATCCGGATCGTCGAACAGGGCGCCGACAAGCCGTTTGTAGAGCACCTCATACTGTCCCCGGGCGATCGGAATGGCTTCGCTGCCATCGAAGACGTTGGCCCAGGTGGTTTGGACATTCAAGGTACGATCGTATCGCGTGACTCCGTCGCGGGTCACACCGAAGCGCGCACCCAATTTTCCCTCGGCCGGTCGAAAGGCGGAGGTGTCGACCTCGCTCGTGGTCAAGGTACCCGTGATCACGGTTTTCGCAGCCGGATCGTATAGTCCGGCCGACTCCAGTTCGACCTTCAGCGTGTCGCGCAAATACTGCGAAAACGTGCTGCCGGTGGGCGGGGCCACTGTGCCGGCGCGAATGATCAAGATTTTATCCATGCCCGGATTCCTGGCCGGATCAAGCTTGAACGTATCGATTGCCGCAGGGGTAAAGTTGGCGTCTTTGAGCTTTGCCGAATTAATCGCGCTGGCCCGGGGAACCTGCAAGGGGTCCACGGCGCAGCCGGTTAATTGAAGAAGAAGCAAACCACCTGAGAGCAGTGTTGCGATGCGAGCGCCATGATTCATTGTTAATCCTGTGATAAAAAGAATTGCTACCGTGCGTTGAGGGTTGCCATTGTATCAAACAGAAACAAAGGCTCCGACCTGCGGTTCCTATGACAGTCCGGCGGCGCGGATCCTGAGCGCCAGCCTGGCTTTCAATAAGTCCCAGTGCCATATGCTGTCGTCGATGTCGACTGCGTCCTCTGCATCGGGCGCGAGGATGATATCGGTGACGATGTTCTTGAGCGTCAGTTCGCCCTGGGCCCATCGCAACACACGGCGCGGGCCGGTAAGCCAGCAATGATGCTCCGGCGAGGCAAGTTTCATCGCCTCCCGCATCGAGCAGCCGAATGCCTGCCGAATACGGATCACTGCCACCTTGTCGGTGCGATCAAACGCGGGCGTGAGCATGTAGTGCATTCCCGCGGCGCGCCGCACGTCATATTTATCCTGCAGATAGTCTTCGACAGGCCTGCAGCTCGCGACTGTTTCAATCTGGCCGGAAATGACGTCGACCAGATGCGCATTCGCCCCAACAAGGCAACGCTCGGCGCGTCCATGCAGGACGTAAGCGGCTGTATTGACGCAAACAATCCAGTAGTCGCCTTGCCTGGATAATTGACAGGATTGCACCGCGAATTTTTCGTAGCGTGCCGACGATGGGTCACCTTCGGAGCGGCGAAGCACCATGGCTTGCGCCATGTCGGAACTGATCATTTCACTTGCACGCCTTGCTGCGCCTCGATCAGCGCATTAAGCCCATCCGTCGCGTAGCTGAGGGCTTTTTTGCGCTGCGGGGTCTTGAGCTGTCTCATCTTTTACACTTCTCCATCCCGGGCCGGGGCGCTACCCAAGCGGTCGATCGCCGCCAGGGCGCGCTGTCCCGCCCCTGCAACCTGACCGACCTTGTGCTCGCTACACCACTGGGCGAGCGGCCGCAGCGCAAGCGCTGGATACATCGCGATTTGCCCCGCCACCGCCTCGGCATACAGAAAATTCGGATGGACCGCCAGCCGCATGAGCAAGTCCGGATCGACCGGCGCGAGGGAGTAAATAGCCGATTGAATGACGCACTCCTCACGCTCCTCGTCGCGGTCGAGCAAGTCATGGATGAACTTGCCAAGGACGGCCGGATCGCGGTGCAACGGCGTCGTCGGGGGATGGTTGTCGCTCAGCCAGGTGTTGGTTTCCCAGGCTCTTTTGACGGCGTCGAGGAAGGCGTCGAGCGAAACGAAGGCCACATTCCAAAAGTCGCTGTCGTGCGGAAGAAACAAGATGCCGCCGGCGAATGGCCCACGCGTCAGGTACAAGTGATGGTCACTGGTGTTGCCATCGTCGAGCACAACGCCGCCGTGGATCGTCACCAGGCTCCCATCCTGAAGGATGGTTGTCAGTTCCTCGGATTGGGCCCGGTCCAGCAAATTGAGTTCGATGTCGAAGTTACCGACATAGTCGGGATTCAAGGGCCTGTCGAAATACGCAGCAAGTTCTGCGATGAACGGCGCTATCGCAGCGGGGTCCGGATTGTCCGAACCAGTCGGGTGCGCCATGTGATTCCTCCTGAAATAGTGCCTGTTTGGCAAAGTTTAACACGCCCGCTCAGCGTACCAGGCAAGGCCGCCGGCTGTCGACGCGCCAGCCCGGCACCAGGTGCCGCATGACCAGCGCATCGTCGCGCGCGCCAGCGCCAAGCTGTGGCGTTTTCGCACGGCTGGCGCCAAGCTTGGCTTGCATCATGCTCGCTGCCAATTCTTCGCGGTAACGTTACCTATAGGAATGTTGCGCTCACACAAACAGCAGGGGAAATCCATGTTTTACTTCAGCCAGGCGGACGCAATGCACAAAAGCGGGTTCACGCAGGCGCACGACCTGATCTGGCGGATGTTCCACGCCTTGCCGGCGCCGCGCCCACAAGCGCCGCAAGCTGCCTGCGCGCCCGACCGGATCGCGTTTTATGCCGCGATGCAGGCGCACGCCCTGCCCTGCCCGCGCGTGGCGGCCCTGTTCAACTGCGCCGGTTGCGCCATCGATGGTGTGCGAATGCTGTACAGCGCGGCCGAAGCGCGCCGTTACCTGCGTGACGCGGCGGTCTACCCGCTGCAGTTCGTGCCTGTGTCGGATGATGGCGGTGCGGAGATTTTTTCGGCGATCAGTTACGAGAAAGGCAGCGATGCCGCGGTGCTCGGCAACGGCACGCTGATCGCGCTGGCCGACCTGGTGCAACTGCTCGACCTGCCGTGCGCACGCGGCTACCTGCTGCAAGAACTGCCCTCGCCGCACCGCCTCGGCGGCCTGCGCGTGACCGTGGCGATGCGCGCGCACGGCCCGCATATCGTGCGCGCTAGCTGGAAGTTGGCCGGCGCCGACGCCGACATCCCGCTCCCGCTGTGGAAAGCGACCAGCCGCCTGGTGCTGGCCGGCGCCGCGCTGTTCCCTTCAGTAGAAAGCCAGCACTGGGACATCGCCCTATGCCAGCGCGGCCCGCTGGCCATGGGCATGAGCGCAGCCCACGCCCAGCTGCTTTAGAAAGCCGCGCCGATCCAGACGCCGCCCAGCGCGATCACCGCACCAACGCCGCGCAGCCATGCCTGCTGCTGGCGCAAAACCGCACCGGCGATCATGCCGCCGGCCAGCAGCACGGCGCTCGAGGCCAGGATGCCCGCAAAGTACATGCCGGCGCTGCCCGCATGCGGCATTTCGGCGCCGTGCGCCAGGCCGTGGACGAGCGCGAACGCGCCGACCATCAAGGCGCCCAGCGCCGGCATCAGCTTGACCTTGAAGGCGATCGACAGGCCGAGCACCAGCACCGACGCGATGATTGCGCTTTCCAGCGCGGCGATGCCCACGCCCGCCATCCCCATCATGCCGCCGGCGGCGAGCAAGGCGATGAAGCTCAGTGGCAGCAGCCAGCGCGCGCGTCCGCCCAGCTGCGCGGCCCAGATGCCGACAGCGACGGCCGCCAGCATATGATCGAGGCCCGAAAACGGATGCGCCAGGCCAGCCAGCAGGCCGCCGTCATGACCGGGATGGGCCAGCGCCGCGCCGCAGTAGAACAAGGGCGCCAGCGCCAGGGTACGAATGAATTTGGATTGCATGTGAAGCTCCAGGATAGAAGAATGATTAAACGGTTAATGCAAGTTTAGTGCCAGGCAGTTCCGGTCAGTTCCGACAGCACCGCCGCCACGCGCGTGCGGCTGGCGTGATAACCGATGATGACCAGTTCGGAGCGGCGCGCCGCCGGCCGCACCGCGTCGACGCTGATCATCACGCGCGAACGCACGCCCTGCACCAGCACCGCCTGCCCGGTCTCGCTGGTGCGAATGAATCCCTTGCTGCGCAAGACCGGTTCAAGCCGCACCGCTTCCTGCAAGGCGTGGCGCACCTTGTCGGCGCTTTGCGGCGCATCGCTGCGCACCACGAACGAGAGCCAGCCGGGGTCCTGCTCGTGAAAATGCTTGTGCGTGGCCAGCCCGTGCGAATGCGCGGCCAGGCCCGAGTGCGCATGGCCGTTCAGGCGCCCCTGCTCGGCCAGCACGCCGGTATTCGGACCGGGCATGGTCGCCAGCGGCGTGTAGGTGTGCGTATGCTCGGTGCGGGTCGGCTGGTGCAGGCGCAGGCCGAGCGCGAGGCGGATGTCGAGTTGCGCCTTGTACGCCAGTTCCAGGAAACGCACCTTGGGCGCGCGCTCGCGCACCCGGGTTTCGGCCAACAGCAGCGCGTCGTCGTCCAGGTCGTCGATTTTATTCAGCACCACCACATCGGCAAACTCCAGCTGCTGGCCGAACACCGTGGCCGCCGCATCGCTGCCAGTGCCGGTTTCGAACTGGTCCGACAGCAGCAGCGGCGTATCGACCACCGCCAGGGTGGCGTCGAGAATAAAGTCCTCGGCCAGCTCGGGACTTTGCAACATCTCCATGATGGCCGTCGGCAGGGCCAGGCCGGACGTTTCGATCAGCACATGATCGACATTCGCGCGGCGCGCGGCAATCGCCCGCATGGTCGGCAAAAACAGTTCGTCGTCGCCGTAAGCGATCAGCCCATACGGAAAATCATGCACGCGCACCTGGTCGTCCGCGCCCGCTTCGCCGCGCACCAGCGCGCCGTCGATCGAGATTTCGCCGAACTCGTTAATCAACAGAGCCAGGCGGCGGCTCTGGCGCTTTTCGATCAGGCTGCGTAGCAGCGTCGTTTTACCGGAGCCGAGGAAGCCGGTCACGATGGTGACGGGGATCGGCTGCTTCATGCCAGGTCCAGCTTTGCCAGTTGCGCGATCAAATCATCAGCGCTGTTGCACATGGCCGGGTAGTCGACCTGCGGGCGTTGCACCACCAGCAGTTCGATGCCGAGTGCTTTTGCCGCCTCCACCTTGGCTGCGTAGCCGCCGGCGTCGCCCGAATCCTTGGTGATGACGCAGTCGATCTGCCAGTCGCGCCACAAGGCGATGTTGAAATCCTTCGAGAACGGCCCCTGCATGGCGCAAATGCGCTCGCGCGCCACACCCAGTGCGACCGCGCGTTCGATAAATTCCGGTTCGGCCGTCAGGCGCGCGAACCACTGCTTGTCGCCGGCGCCGTCGGCATGCAAAAAGGTCGCCAGGTCTTTCGACCCGGTGGACAGGAAGATGCGCTGGCCTGTCGCGATGGCGCGTGCGGCGGCGTCTTGCGGCGACGCGCACAAAGTGCCGCCGTCGGCATTGAAACTGCTTGGCCGCTCGTAGCGCAGGTAAGGAATGCCAAGCTCGCGCGACAGCCCGATCAACTGCTCCGACATGCTGGTCGCGTAAGGATGGGTGGCGTCCACCAGCACTTTCGCGCCGCTGGCCACCAGCGCCTGGCGCCGCGCCTCGATGCCCTGGCGCCCGGCCCAGACGGTGGCGCCGGGGCAGGCCTTGATCGCCACGTCGCCGCCATGGTCGGTCGCCGCCGACACCACCACCGGGCGCGCCTGGCCGGCCGCCAGCCGCGCCGCCAGCGCATTGCCGTCGCTGGTGCCGGAGAATACCCACACGCCGCCATCGGGCAGTTCCTGGCGCTGCGGCAGCGTGCTGTCGGCCTTGGCGTCCCAGTCGTTGTAGCCGCGCGGCGTAAAAATCTGCCCGCGCTTGCGCTGGGTGAAGCGGTTGCCGACCACGATGGTGGTGAGCATGTCGAACTGCAGCGACGGCAGCTCGTCGAGCCGGTGGATGCTCACTTCCTGGCCCGGACGGTAGGCGTTCTTGACCACGCCGCACAAGGTATGCGGCGCCTTCGATTCGAGCATCAGTTGCAGCACGCGGTACACGCCCTGCTGGCGGCTGGCGCTTTGCACGTTATACATCACGCACGCCAGGTCGGCCTTGGCGATGTGGCGCGCGCGGTGCTCGATCCACTCCCAGGGGCACAGCAAGTCCGACAAGCTGAGGGTGGCAAAATCGTGCGACAAGGGCGAACCAAGCAGCGAAGCGCAGGCGTTGGCCGAGGTAATCCCCGGAATCAGGTTGACCTGGTAGGTGTCATCCTCGCTCATTTCTTCGTACGCCAGCGCGGCCATCGCGTAAATGCCGATGTCGCCGCTCGAAATGAGCGATACGCGTGCGCCGCCACGCGCTTTTTCAATCGCCAGCAAGGCGCGTTCGCGCTCCTGCGTCAGCGGCGGCGTGTGGATTTCCTTGCCCTCCACATGCGGCATGATCCAGCGCAAATACAATTCGTACGCCACGATCACATCGCTGTCCCTTAACGCCGCAATCGCGCGCGGTGCGATCAGGTCCTCGTAACCGGGACCGACCGACACCAGATTCAATACACCACTCATCAGATCTCCATCCATTTATCTTCAACTACCGCGACGGCCACGCCGTCCAGGCACGTTTTTGGCACCAGCAGCGCACCGCGCGGGCTGGCGACCAGCGCGCACGGCTCGCATACGCCATCCAATCCCACATTGCTGCGCACCCAGTCCGACGGCACGCTGACCCACGGACGCGCCGCCAGGGTGGCTCGCGCGAACACGCGCAGCGGCAACCCATGCAGCTCGCAAAATTCCAGCAGGCCCGGTTCGTTCGCTTTCAGGTCCACGGTGGCCATCTCGCGCACTTCTTCAATACCGCGCTGGCCGAGCGCGTGGTGCACCGCCGCCTCGATCCGCTCCGCCTGCACGCCCTTGCGGCAGCCGATGCCGACCACCAGCGGCTTCAATGCCTCGGTGGCGGTGCTCACCACCGGGGTCGCACCGACCGTGCGCGCGACCTTGTAGGCCAGCGCATTGGCGCCGCCTTCGTGCCCGGCCAGCAGCGAAATGGCAAAGCGCCCCGCTTCGTCCAGCACCACGACCGCCGGGTCGGTATGCTTGTCCGTCGCCAGGCCGTCCAAAAAGCGCACCGCGATCCCGGTCGCGCCAATCACGATCCATTGCGCGTGCCGGCGGTAGGTTTCGGCAAACTGCGCCTTGTGGCTGACGCCTTCCCGCAACCACGGGCGATATACCTCGGCTCCCAGCGCCGCTTGCAGCACCGCCGCCAGCTCCTCGCCATGCGCGCGCACCAGCCAGATGGCCGGCGCTGCGTTCACGACGCCGCCTCCGCCTTGTTCTTCTTGACGACCCGGAACAGGTGCGTGAAGTCTTTCGAGTACAGGCTCGATTCGACGGCGACGTCCTTGTCGAGCGCCGCGCCGACCAGCATCATCGTGGTCAGGTTCCACTCGCCGCGCTTGGTGTCTTCCAGGACGGTGCCGAGCGTGCCCTGGTAGATTTTCTGTTCCGGCCAGCTGGCGCGGTACACCAGTCGCACCGGCGTGTCTTGCGGATAGTGCAGCGACAGGTCGCCGACGATCTTTTTCAGGTGCGGCCCGGACAAGAAGATACACATGGTGGCGCGGTGTTCGGCCAGGCGCGCGATCGATTCGAGTTCCGGCACGGCCGACGCACGGCCCGATACGCGCGTCAAAATCACGCTCTGCGACACTTCCGGCTTGGTCAGCTCGGCGCTGATCGCCGCCGCGGCGGCCGTAAACGACGACACCCCCGGCACCACTTCATATGCAATGCCCAGCGCATCGAGACGGCGCATCTGTTCGGCGGTGGCGCCGTAGATGGCCGGGTCGCCCGAGTGCAGGCGCACCACGTCGATATCCATTTCCTGGGCGCGCACGTAGCACGCCTGCTGCTGCTCCAGATCGAGCTTGGCGGTGTCGATGATTTCAGCGTCCGCGCGGCAGTGCGTCAGCATCTCGACCGGCACCAGCGAGCCGGCGTACAGCACCATGTCGACGCTGCCCAACAGGCGCGCGCCGCGCAGGGTGATCAAATCGGCGGCGCCGGGGCCCGCTCCAACGAAGTACACTTTCATCTTATCTCTCCTGCCGTGGTTGACGGCGCACCAGCAAGGTGGCCAGGTAGCCCATCGCGTCGTTGGCGACAAGGTCGCCCACGCCCGAGGCCAGCAATTCTCCGGGCAGGCCGATGCGGCGCGCAAAGGCGCAGTGGTCGGCAATGCCCATCTCGCGCAGCAGGTCGAGCACCCAGCCGAGGCGCGGGCCGACCTTCATCAGCACAACGATGTCGTGCGTCAGGATGTCGTTGCGCAGTTCTTCCGCCGTTTCGGGGCATGGCAGGATCAATACCCGCTCCTTGCCCTCCCCCAGCGGCCAGGCCAGCGCCGATGCGGCGGCCGCGTAGCTGGTAATGCCCGGGAAGGTACGCTGCGGCAGGTCCGGAATGCGCGCGCGCAGGGCCGCCAGCACGTAGCCATAGGTCGAATAGGTGAGCGAATCGCCAATGGTGAGGTAGGCCACGTCGCGCCCGGCGCGCAGTTCCAGCGCGATGGCGTCGGCCAGCTGCGCGTAATGCTCGCTCAGGACCGAACGGTCCGGGTCCATGTTAAATTCGATCTCGCGCAGCTTGGCCGGGTCGATGTCGATCCCGGCCAGGCACTGGAGCGCGACCGACAGCTCGGCCCCGCGCGCGCGCGGCGCGTAAACCAGGTCGGCGCGACGCAGTGCGTCCAGCGCCGCCAGCGGCAGGTAGCCGGCCGGGCCGGGACCAACCCCGATACCCCATAAGGTACCAATGCGGGTACCGATACTCATGCGTCCACCCCCAGCGGGTTGCCGGCCAGGTCGAACAGGCGCACTTCGAGGCGCTTGACCGACGGTACGCGCGCGTGCGCGAGCACGCCGATACGGCGCTCGATCTCGATCCACACCGCCTGGGCGAAAGGCTCACTCTTTAAACGTTCCATTGCTGCTTCCACTGTGTTTGCATTTTCTATTTCGTGTACCAGTTGCGCATCGCCGCCCATCTGCGCGACCACGCGCGCGACGCCGGCCATTGCCATGTTGCTCTTGCTCGAATGCGTATCCCAAAACCCGTCGAGCACCTTGGCCAGCTTGCCCGGGTGGCCGGCGAGCCACAGCACATCGAGGCAGCGACCGGCTTCGCGCAGCGCCTTTTCGGTGAAGTCCAGCGCGTCGCCGAGAAAGTTCGCGATCTGCACCGAGCGTTCGTCCGGCAGGCCCAGGACGCCGCTGGCGAACTCGCGCCCGATCTTGCCGGGCAGGTAAGCCACGCTGTCGGTGCTCGCGGCCAGCGCCACCCGCACATACACTTCCACCGACGCGATCCAGGTCGACAGCGACATCGGCTCCACGATCCCCGAGGTGCCGAGAATCGAGATGCCGCCCACGATGCCCAGGCGCGGATTGAAGGTCTTGCGCGCGATGACGTCCCCGTTTTCGCAGCCGATGGTCAGGTCGAAGCCGCTATCGGGCGGCTCCGCCATGGCGTCGTCCAGCATTTCTTCCACCGCGCGCCGCATCATCTGGCGCGGCACCGGGTTAATCGCCGGCTCGCCCACCGCCACGCGCAGGCCGGGACGGGTTGCCGTGCCGACGCCACGCCCGGCAAAAAAACGCACCACGCGCGCATCGTTGCGCCGCACTTCGGCAAAGATGGTGGCGCCGTGCGTGTTGTCCGGATCGTCGCCACCGTCTTTCAACACCTCGGCCCGCGCAGCGCCACCATCGCTCCATCCCACCATCTGGATCGGCACTTCAAGGTAATGCGCGCCGTCGGGCAGGCTGACCCGGACGGCCTCGCTGCGCGCATCGTGCAGCAGCAGGCCGAGCGCCGCCTTGACCGCCGCCGTGGCGCAGCTGCCTGTGGTGCGGCCGCGCCGCAGCCCGTTTAACGCCAGGACCGTAAGATCGAACCGGACCCGTTCAACGCGCTTCATACCCTGCAAGCTGATTGAGCGCGTCAATCATCAGGCCATTGACCACGCTCGCCGCCCATGGCGATCCGCCGCGCGTGCCGCTGTTGGTAATGCGCGGCACCTGCAGGCAGCGCCGCAGCTCGTCCTTGGTTTCGCGCGTGCCGACAAAGCCGACCGGCAGGCCGATGACCAGTTGCGGGCGCCAGCCATGGTCGCGGATCAGGCGCACCGCTTCGGCAATCGCGGTCGGTGCGTCGCCGATCGACAGCACCACGTCGTTGCCGAATTTTTGCCAGCCGCGCCGGATGCCCGCCGCCGAGCGTGTAATGCCTTCAGCCGCCGACATCAGGTGCGTTTCGCGGTCATGCACGCCGCACCAGGTATCGATGCCGAGGGTTTCGAGCAGTTGACGTTTCAGGCCCGTCTGCACCATGGTCACATCGGTCAGTACGCGCTTGCAGCGCAACAGCGCCAGGATGCCGCTTTCGACCGCGCCCGGCGAAAAGTACATATCGTCCACCGCGCCGAAGTCGCCGCTGGTATGCACCAGGCGTTGGAGAATCGTCATGTGCGAAGCCGGAAAACCCGACCAGTCGCGCCCTGCGGCGATGATCTGGAAGCTCTCCGCCTCGATCGGATGCGGGTCGTACGGCGCGTAGCTTGGCGCAGCCGCCCCTTGCGGCACCTGCGGCTCCTGCGCCAGCAAGCCGCGTACCGCCAGGTGGTGCGCCTGCTGCGGCTCGCCCACCTGCTGCTCGAAGCCGACGATCTGGACGCGGTATTTGCACAGCGAGCAGTTCATCGCGGCGCGCCCGGCCACCGCCTCGCGCGCGCGTTCGATCATCACGTCGGCCACATGCGAGTGCACGCCGAAGTAGCCGGCCTTGAGCACTTCCAGCCCCGGCTCGCGCTCGCGCAGGTCATCGGCGGCCGCGTAGATGCGCTTGACCAGCACACCGTCGAACAAAAAGAACGGCAGGACCACCAGGCGCTGGTAGCCCATGCGGGCGGCGGCGCGCAGGCCGTCGGCCACCAGCGGCGTGGCCGTACCCGAATAGCATACATAGACGCCACCGAAGCCCATGCCCTCTTCCAGCATGCGCGCCAACTTGGCGACTTCGCCATTGGCGTCCGGGTCGGTAGTGCCGCGTCCGACCAGCACCAGGCAGGTGTCGGAGCGGCGCACCGTCAGCGGCGACCTTGCCTCGGCTTCGACGATGCGCTCCTGCGCCAGTTGCAGCAGTTGCGGGTGCAGGTTCATCGGCGCGCCGAAATGGAAATCGATATCCGGGTAATCGCGCGCCATGGCCTGCACTTCGGCCGGCATGTCGTTCTTGGCGTGGCGGGCGGCCAGCAGCACGCCGGGCACCACCGCCACCTGGCGCGTGCCGGCGGCCAGATTGGCCTGTACCGCTTCGGCGATGGTGGGACTGGAAAACTCCAGGTAGCCGTGCGTGACAACGTCGTGCGGCGCGCGCGCGCGCACCAGTTCGACCAGCGCTTCGAATTCGCGCACGGCATCCGGGTCACGACTGCCGTGGCCCGCGACGACGATGCCGAGTTTTTCTTGTTGGGTCATGGTGCGGGCGCCGCCTCGATCTGGCTGGCCATCGGCGCGAGCGTACGAATCAGCATGATGCTCATGTCGGAACAGGTATGGCTGGCGCATTCGAGCAGGCTGCCATGCCATTCGGCTTCACCGCGTGTCAGGTTTTCCCACACTTCGGTCGGATGATCGGGCGAGATGCCGTTTTCCAGCAGGTAGGCCGCGATATGCCACGGCATGAACGAGCGCGCCGCATCCCACGGACACGGGATCACGATCGCGTTGCGCTGGTCCTGCAGCACATGCACGAGGTGACGCTTGAACGGATCGAGGTCGCCACGGCGGTGGAAGGTGATGAAGGTGGTCTCGTCGAAGCACACCTTGGCGCGCGAAGCGAGAATCTGGGCCGACGAAATGCCGGGCAGCGATTCGACCGGGTGGCCGCACGCGCGCTCGACCCGTTCCAGGTACTGGAAGCCGCTGAAGTGGATGTCGCCCATGAACACGACCACGCAGCGTTTGCCCGCATGGTGCAGGCGCGCCACCTCGTCGAGCTGCGCTACCTGGTCGCGGTAGGCCATGCCGATGACATGGGCCTCGGCCGGAATCAGGCTTTGAACGACGTTCAGTACCGCGTCGAAGCCGGCGATGACGTCGGCCTCGCGAATGAGCTGCGCGCCGCGCTGCGTCAGGTAACCGACATCGCCGGGTCCCGCGCCTATGCAAATAATCATGTAAAACTGCTCCTCATATTCTGTGTTGTCAGGTGGGCGCCAGGCGCGCGCGGATCGTCAGCGCCAGGTTGTCGGCCGACAGCTGCTCGAGCGTCAGGCATTCGGCGCCCAAGGTGTGCGCCAGTTGCGCGGCGCGTCCGAGGCGCAAATAGCCGCTCTCGGTATCGAGCACCAGCGCGGGCACGCCGCGTTCGGCCAGCTTGCCGGCCAGGTCGAGCGACTCGCGCCAGGCGTCGCCATCGGCCGCCAGCGGTACGTTGGCCTTGCCATCGGTGAGCAGCACCATCAGCGCCGGGGCGCGATGAGCCGATTTTTCCAGCGTGTCGAGCGCCAGGTGCAGCGCGTGCGGCAGGGGCGTGCGCCCGCCGGTCGGCAGCTCGGACAAGCCCTGCTGCGCACGGTCCACGCTACCCGTCGGCGCCAGCAGCAGGTGCGCCGACTGGCCCCGGAACGAGATCACGGCCACCGTGTCGCGCCGCTGGTACGCATCGGTCAGCAGGGCCAGCACGGCGCCCTTGACCGCTTCCATGCGACGCTGGGCGGCCATCGAGCCGGAGGCGTCGACCACGAACAGGATCAGGTTCGCGCTTTTGCCGACCCGGATCTGCTGGTGCAGGTCGGCCCGCGTGACCTGCACGTGGCCCGGCTCGCGCATGGCGGCGCTGAGTAAAGTCGCGCCGATGGCGATGCTGGTCGGCTGCTCGTCGGGCACGGCCCGCACCACGCTTCCGCGCGCGGCGCCCATCGCTTCGCTGCGGCGGCCCGCGCTGCTGTGGCCCGAGGTCGATTCGACCACGATGCGCGGCGCGGCGGCGCTGGGCGCGGCTGCGAACACCTGCTCTTCGCCTTGTTCATCGGATGGCGTTTGTTCGCCGTCGTCGGATTCGCTGGCGTCGTCCTGCGCGGGTGGCGGCGGCGATGCTTCGCGCATCAATTCGTCCAGCCGGTCATGATCGAGGCCCGGTTGTTCGAACGGTTTGCGGCGGCGCCGGTGCGGCAGCACCAGTTCGGCGGCGCTGCGCAGATCGGCCGGCGTGACCTGCAGCCGTCCGTCCAGCGCGGCCAGGGCGCGCGACGCCTTATGCATGACGATGTCCGCACGCAGGCTGGCTACCTCGAATTCGCAGCACAAGTGGCTGATCAGGTCCAGCATGGCGTCGTCCAGCGCCACCTGCGGCAGCAGGCGCTGGGCTTCGGCCAGTTGGCGGTGCAAGGCCTGCTGCTGCTCTTCCCACGCCGCGCAAAATGCCACGGGGTCGGCTTCGAAGGCGATCCGGCGGCGCACCACTTCGGAGCGCACTTTCTTGTCGCGCGGAGCCGCCACTTCGACCATCAGGGCGAAGCGGTCCAGCAGTTGCGGGCGCAGGTCGCCTTCTTCCAGGTTCATGGTGCCGACCAGCGTAAAACGCGCCGGATGGCGGATCGACAGCCCTTCGCGCTGCACCGAATTGACGCCCATCGCCGCCACGTCGAGCAGAACGTCGACCAAATGGTCGGCCAGCAGGTTGACTTCATCTATATATAGTACGCCCCGGTGCGCCGCCGCCAGCAAGCCAGGCTGGAACACGCGCTGGCCACCTTGCAGGGCGCGCGCAAGATCAACGCTGCCGATCACGCGGTCTTCGGTCGCGCCCAGCGGCAGGGTCACGAATGGCACCGGGGCCAGGCGCGGCGCGCCGCTGGCGCAGGCGTCGCAGTGCTCGGACACCGAACCCGCGCCACAGTTGTAGGCGCAGCCGGCGACCGTGTCGATATGCGGCAGCACGTCGGCCAGCGCGCGCGCCGCCGTGCTCTTGGCAGTGCCCTTGTCGCCGCGAATGAGCACACCGCCCATGCCGGGATCGACCGCGCACAGCATCAGCGCGCGCTGCAACTGCGGCTGGCCGACGATGGCCGAAAACGGAAAGTTCATGATCTTTATCTTATCCATTGCGGGCCGTTTCGCCGCGCGCTTCGAGCAGGGTTTCGCTATCGAGATACAGTTCGCGCAGCTTGGCCAGTGTTTCCGGACGCGGCTCGGCCCACATGCCACGGCTGGCCGCTTCCAGCAGGCGTTCGGCAATCGCGTTCTGCGCCCACGGATTGGCTTCTTCCAGGAAGCGCTGCATGGTGTCGTCGAAGCCGTAGGCCTGGGCCACGTCTTCGTACATCCAGTCGTCCATGACCTGCGCCGTGGCGTCGTAGCCGAACAGGTAGTCGACGGTGGCCGTCAGTTCCAGCCCGCCCTTGTAACCGTGGCGCTGGATGCTGGCCAGCCATTTGGGATTGACCACGCGCGAGCGGAACACGCGCAGGGTTTCCTCCTTCAGGTCGCGCACCTGCGCGCGCGCCGGGTCGGCGCTGTCGCCGAAGTAGTGGCGCGGCTGCTGGCCGGTCAGGGCGCGAATCGTGGCGATCATCCCGCCGTGGAATTGCAGGTAGTCGTCGCTGTCGAAAATGTCGTGTTCACGGTTGTCCTGGTTGTGCAGGGCGACCTGCACGCCGGACAGGCGCACCTTGAAGGCGTCGCGCTGGTCGGCGCCCTGTTCACCGCGCGCGTAGGCGTAGCCGCCCCAGTTGACGTAGGCTTCGGCGAAATCGGCGTCGGCTTCCCAGTTCTTATGCTGGATCAAGGGCAGGATGCCGGCGCCGTAGCTGCCCGGCTTGGCGCCGAACACGCGGTACGACGCGCGCCGCGCGCCCTCTTCCGGGCTCAGTCCCTGCTCTATCCAGCCTCCGAGTTCGGCCAGGTAGTGCTTGCGCACGAAGTTGTGCGTGAGCGGTTCGTCGAGCGCGATGACGGTGTTCACGGCATCGTCGATCAGGTCGATCAGTTGCGGGAACGCGTCGCGGAAAAAGCCGCTGATGCGGGTCGTAACGTCAATGCGCGGGCGTTTCAGTTCGTCGAGCGGGATCACTTCCACGCCGCTCACCTGGCGGCTTTCGGCGCGCCATACCGGGCGTACGCCGAGCAGCGCCAGGATCTGGGCCACGTCGTCGCCGTGGGTGCGCATTGCGCTGGTGCCCCAGATGCTGATGGCCACGCTCTCGGGATATTCGCCGGTTTCGCGCTCGTGCCGCGTCAATACCTCGTGCGCCAGTTGCAGGCCGACGCGCCAGGCCGATTGCGACGGCACGCTGCGCGGGTCGACCGAGTAGAAGTTGCGCCCCGTCGGCAGGATGTGCGCCATGCCGCGCGTGGGCGAACCACTCGGGCCGGCCGGTACGTATTCGCCGGACAGGCCGTTGATCAGGTTGTCGATTTCGTCGGTGGCGCGCGCCAGGTTCGGCACCAGCTGGCTGCACGCGAAACCGAGCACCTTGCGCAGCGCCTCGAAACGATTGACTGCCGGCGCGGCCGGAGCGATGGGGGAAACAGCAGCGCGCACGGCAGCGGGCGCGGGACGTGCCTTGCCCATCTGCGAGAGCATGCTCGATTTGACGCGCATGGCCGGTTGCAGCAGCGGCGCGGCCACCTGGTCGCCATCGATGTCGGCAAAGACGAGGTTGAGCACGTCATCGATGGCGGCCGGGCGGTATTCGCGCGCCGCCAGTTCGGTAAACAAGCGCAGGCACAAGGCGTCGATGGCGTCGAGCGCATCCGAGCGCGTGACCACGGCGCACTGCGCCAGCCGCGCCAGTGCCGGCGCCGCGTTGATGCGGCGGCCCTTCTGGTCGAGCAGCAGGTCCATCGTCAGGCCGAACAGTTTCGACACTTCGGCCTGCAGGCCCGGAATATCCAGGTTGGGAAGGCGCGTAAGCGATACCAGCATGGCCGGCATCTGTTCCGCGTCCGGACCGCCGCCGAGGATATGCAGGCCGTCGCGGATCTGGGCCGAACCGAGCTCGCACAGATAGCCGTCAAGATCTTCGATCAGGTGGGCCACGTCGGAGCCACCCATCGACGCCAGCGCGGCCGGCAGCTCGCCGTCTTCGTCGTGGTGATGGTCGTGATCATGGTCGCGATCATGGTCGTGATGATGATGATGGCCGTGTCCATGATCGTGGTCATGATCATGATCATGGTGCAGCAGGCGCGCCTGCAGGTCGGCATTCAGGTTGGTCTGCTTGACCAGTTCCCAGATCTGCTGCTGCAACAGCGGCAGCTTGGCCGGGTCCAGCACTTCGACCTGGTAATACTCGTCGACCAGTTGCGTGAGCTGCGCCAGCGCCCCGTAGGTATCGGCAGTGGTCATTGGCGGCGTCAGGTGGTCGACCACGACCGCATGCGCGCGCCGCTTGGCCTGCGAACCTTCGCCCGGATCGTTGATGATGAACGGGTAAAACAGCGGCAAGTCGCCCAGCAAGGCGTCCGGGAAGCAGTTCTGCGACAGGCCGACCCCTTTACCGGGCAGCCATTCCATCGTGCCGTGCTTGCCGACATGGACGATGGCGTCGGCGCGCCAGACATCGCGCAGCCAGCGGTACAGGGCGTAATAATGGTGGGTCGGCGGCAGGTCGCTCTGGTGATAGATCGCGTCCGGATCCATGCCGTAGCCGCGCGGCGGTTGCAACGCGACGAAGGTATTGCCCAATTCGATACCGGCCAGCGCCAGGTGGCCGTCGCACACATACGCTTCGCCCGGGGCCGCGCCCCACTGGCCGCTCATTTTCTCCTGCATGTCGGGCGTGAGCTCGGCAAACCACTGCGCGTACAGCGCGGCGGGCACGCGGCCGGCGGCGTTGCGCAACTGCTCGGTGGTCACGTAAATCTGGTCGTACGAACAGCGCGCAACCAGGTCGTGGATGAGCGTCGTGCCGTCGGCGGGCAGCTGGCCGACGTCGTAGCCGGCATCGCGCATGGCGTCCAGGATGCGCATCAGCGAAGCCGGGGCGTCCAGCCCGACCGCATTGCCGATCTGGGACGCCTTGCTGCTCGAATTGGTGAACATGAAGGCGACGCGCTTCTCGGCGTTGGGCACGTGCTTGAGGCGTGCAAAGCGCGCGGCGATGCCGGCCACGCGCGCCACCCGGTCCGGCACCGGCTCGTATTCGACCGCGTCGCCCTGCAGGCCGGCGGCGCGCGACTTGAACGACACCGGCGCGGTGATGATGCGCCCGTCGAATTCGGGCAGCACCACGTTCATCGCGGTATCGAGCGGATTGAGGCCGCGCGCGGACTGCTCCCACTGCGGCAGGGTCATGCCGCTGGTGATCGCTTGCAGCACCGGCACGTTCAGCGTTTCCAGCACGCCCACCGACCAGCCGGCCGGCGTGGGGCCGCCAGGCGTAATCTCACCCATCGCGAACGATGTCGTGTTGATCAATACGTCGATATGCACCCCGCGCGCGTCGCTGAAGTAGCGCAGCGCGTCCGGGAGCTCGCCACCGCCGCCGGCGCCGCTGCGCAAGGACGACGTAAACACCGGCAGCACGTTCATGCCGCGCTTTTCCAGGGCGCCCAGCAGCGCGTCGATGAAGCGCGTGTTCCCGCTCATCCAATGCGCGCGGTAGAACACAATGCCGGCACTCGGCGCGCCGGCTTTGCGTAGCGCCAGCCAGTCGTCGATGGCGGCGCCCTGCGCCAGGTCGGGATGATAAATGCCGTGTTCCGGCAGCGCCAGCGCGCTTTCGTACCCGAATCCGGTCAGCAGCAGGTGATCTGACAAATAGCGCAGCAACTGCGCCAGGTTGCCGCTGCCGCCGCAATGGAAGTAGTTCAGTGTTTGTTGCAGCACGTCCGGTGCGACGGTCGATACTGCTGCCAGCTCCGGATCGGGCTCGCCGGTGCCGCTGATGGCGATCAGGTGCTGGCCGGTGCGGCGCGCATGGCTTACCAGGTCGGCAAAACCGGGGACGCTGCCGAGTCGTCCGAGTACGCGCAAGATGATGATGCGCGCGCCCTGCACCTCGCGCGAGAGCAGCGCCGTGGGACCGCCGTCAGCGTCGAGCCCTTGCAGGTTCACGCCCGCCACCGCGCCGAACTCGGGCGGCAACTGGCTTACTGCGTGGTGCAGGACCGTCAGGTCGTTCGATGCGTGGGTAAGCAGCGCGATGGGCGCCGGGCCTTGAGGAAAATCAGGTGTCATTGTCCGCCACGAGTGTGTCGCCTTCGCCGATGCGATGGAAAATCAGGTCGGTCACTTCCGCGCCGCCAATCAGGTGCTCGCTGACGATGCGCGCGGCCGCCGCTTCGTCGACGCGCCGGTACCACACGCCTTCGGGATACACCACCACGATCGGCCCTTCATTGCGGCAAGCGACCATGCAGTGGGTGCGGGTGCGCTTGACGCACAAGTCCGGATGCGCGTCGATTTCGCGCCCCATATGCTCGAACACGGCCTGCGCCTGCACGCCGTTTTCGGTGCAGCGCGGGCCGACGCACATAAACACGTGCCGGTCGTGGGTGCGCATCGGTCAGCCGAACTTCTTGTAGAAGTAGCCCGACAGCGCGCCGATGGCCAGCCAGAAGGCGGCATTCGCCAGCAAGGTCGCGTACAGGAAGCTGCGTGCCAGCTCGGGCGGCGCACTGCTCGAATGCAGCGCCGGCTGCGGCGATCCGATCAGGTGGGGCACGAACAGCAGCAAGGCGCCGGCGATCTTGAGCGGCCAGTTTTTGGCGAAGACCAGCAGCGCCAGGCCGCCGACACTGGCCGCGACGGTGGCGGTCCACCAGAGCTGGCGCGCCAGCAGCGGCGCGGCGACGGTGCCCGGCAGCTCGGGGGGCAAGCCGATCGAGGGCGCGACAAAGAACGCCGTGTAGCCGGCCGCACCCCACAACAGGCCCGCGCGCCAGCCGCTTGCACGGCCGTGCAGGCTGATGGCCGCCGCCAGCAGCAGCGCAAAACCGACGCCGGCGCTGATATTGGCCACCGCCGTGTAGAAGGTGCGCTCAAGGCCGTCGTCCGGCTGCCAGCCGCCGTGTTCATGCGCGCTTTCGTGGGCGCCATCGTCCGCATGCTCGTGCGGCGTGGCGTCGGCGTGGCTGTGCGGCGCGGCCACTTCCAGCGCTTTGGGCGCGGCGCTTTCGAACACCTCGGCCTGCAGGATGATGGGCGCCACTTGTACCTGCTGCACGCCGGTCAGCAGCAGGCCGGCCAGGATGCCGGCCGCCGCCGCGCTGGCGAGAATGCGGTTAAAGGTGCCCAGGCCCGTTGCGGGCGCGGTGCGAATCAGTGACATGGAAAGCCGGCCGAGTGGCGGCTGTCGTGCGCCGCGTTGTGCAGCGTTTCCATCGAGGCGAAGCCGGCGCCGAACAGCAGCACGGCGCCAAGGCTGGCGGCGCACATGGCTTGCACGATGCGCTCCTTGATGGCGGTAAACGGGACTTGTTCGTCAAAGGTAGGGGTGACGCTGCGGATCGACGACATGGCATTCCTTCCAAAAGCACTGCGCATAGAGCCAGTCCAATGCAGACGCGCGCGTCTTGCCATGGCCGGCAACCGGGGGCTTGTACGGGGAGAAGGAACGTGAGATGGGTGCGGTACGCAGCGATCCACCTGGATCGCCCTCCGCGATACAAACGACTTACCGCTTCGGCTGGTTTCCGGGCTGGCGAGTGGCGGGGCCAAAGCCCACTTCCGGGATATGCGCCTTCCCATGCTTTGCACAGTGGCGTGATACACATCCTTGACTCGCTTACCGTTGCGGGGGCAGCACCGGCTTTGCTCCGTGAAGAAGCGCACCGGCTTCCCATTTAATCCGGCAAACGATCGTTTGCCAGAACCAGAAGCTTGACTACCGGCGAAGTATAGGTCTGGACTATATAAATTGCAAGGTTGCGCGCGAGGTGGGCGTCGCAGTGCGTGTCGCAGTGCCTGTATTTACCAGTCGCGCCATTGTTCGGTGATGTCTTCGTCGGCTTGCAGGCCGGCGTCCTTGGCGACCAGGTAGATGATGTCGCACAGTTTTTCGCGCTCTTCGGTCTCGATCACGCCGCCGGCGCGCTCATCGAACTCGTTGAGGGCCACGACGACGCGTTCAACTTCTTTCATGATCGCTGCATGGTCGGCAGGCTTGGGCAGCTTGTCGATGGCGGCGGCGTATGCGTCGAGGATATTCGCACACTCGTCGATTTCGGCCTTGCCGTACGGGGGCTCGTTGTCCGTGTCTTCGGCGCAGCGCTCCATATAGGCAGCCATCTCGTCGAGCAGGTCGGCGCGGATCGAGGCGATGTCGGGATTCGGTGGCATGTCGCGGCACTCCTTCAAAATTGATGGGGTGCCAATGTAGCATGAAGCGGCGCGCCGCCGTCTTACATTACTCGCTGAATTCGATGTCCATCTGCTTGCCGTCGTAGCAGAACGTCATCTGCTCGCCTTCTTCGTCGCGGATCTCCAGCACACCGCCCGGTTCGACGAAGGGCCCGAGCGTGTCGAACAGGCGAATCAGCCAGTTGGTGATGATCTCGATATCGCCGCCGTCAATCAGCAGCGCGCCTTCCTGGCGCTGGCTGGTGAAGCCGATCGATTCAAGGAAAGCCGGGAAGTCGCGTTCGGCGCGTGCGCGTTCGGCGAAAAAGGAGTCGCATCCTTCGAACGATGTGCGAATCGCGTTGAACGCCTCCGGTTGCCGGGCGTTCCTGATAACGATGCTGGCATCGTAGATCCATGCTGCAGTACTCACTTGCACTCCCAATTCGTCAGAAGACTGGCGCAGTCGGTGCGCAGCCAGGATCGTATTTCCTGACGACAGTTTTACATGCCTTTCAAAAACTGTCAAAGCGCCGATGAAGGGCGTTGTTTTCGGAGCGCAGGTCAAGGAAATACAAACGACTTGACCAAGGTCAGTTCGCCCGGCGCGCGCAATGGCACGCGCACCACTTCCTGGCGCTCGTTCGGTGAATTTTCGTTGGTGATGATCGCCACCTGCGCCACCGTCAGGATGCCGCTGTCCTGGCCGGCCCCGTAATAGTTCACATAGACGTGGTAGTTTCCCTTCGGCGGCGCGGCGCTGGAAAAAATCTCCGGCCCGTACCCCGTGGTGACGTCGACATCGAGCGCGCCGCCGTTGGGCATGACCCGGTTGCCGTACCACGAGTGGCCGCCGTCGGGCGCGACCACGTGCAGGTCGACATCGGTGCCGTCACTGTCCCACGACAGCACCACGCGCAGGCGCGACTGGGTCTTGCCGGCGTACGAATCGAGAAACTGGGTGCGGTTGCGCGCCTTGCCGTCGGGCGAGCGCACTTCCACGCTGTTCGACCCGCGTCCGAAGGCGTACGGGCGCGCGAAGCTGCCGTCTTCCTGCACCGCCATCGGCATCGCCACGCCGTTGACCACCAGGGTGGCCGGCTTGCTCTTGCCCTTGCCGGCGATGCGCCCGCGAATCTCGGCCGTCGGACTCTGCCCCTCCTGCACGCTGACCGACGCCGCCGGATAATTCACATCCTGCGAATACGCCTCTTTGGCGCCCTTGGAATTGCGCCAGCCGCTGTTGGGCGAGTCGATCTTCACTTGGGCCAAGGCGGTGGTGGACAACAGCAGTGCGGATATCAACAGTATTTTCATGATCAGGTGTGGTGGGATTATTGATGCGCTTCCAGGCGCGTATCGACCAGGCGCCGCGCCAGTTGTTCGACCAGGACTTCATCCTGCCCGCTCGGGTGGTTGCGCAGGCCAAGGTGCAGGAACTCGTGCGCCAAGGTGATGCGGTCCTCGCGGCTGGCCAGGCCGCGCAAATAGATCCGGTTACGCGACTGCTCCGAATACGGCGCGCCGCGCACCAGGTGGCATACCGCCGGTGGTTCGGCCGGCGTTTCGTAGCCGGCCTGTTTGCGCAGCACGCGCTCCCACTGCGGCAGCTCGCGCGCCAGCCACGCCTGCGCGCCGGGCAGGCGCACGCACTGCTGCGAGTCGCCGCCCGAGAGCGTGGTCAGGTCGGCGCCGGGATAGGCCGCCGTCAGGATGGCGTCGAAACGCATTCCCCGTTGCGCCTCTTCCACCGCCTGGCTCCACGCCATGGTGTCCTTCGACGCCGTATCGGCGTGATAGCGCACATTCACGCCGGACAGCACCAGCTGGTCGGTCCAGTCGGCGATGGCGCGCGCCGCCACGCTGGCCGGCTGGGGAGCGACGCGCTGCGTGGCGCTGCTGTCGGCGATGCGCTGGCAACCCTCGGCCCACTGCGCGTTCTGCTGCAGATAGGTACGCGCCGCCACCGCCAGCGCCTTGGCTGCCTCCGGCGCGCTGGTACCGCCCTCGCGGTCGATCACGCGCGCCACGTACTCGTTGACCCCGAATCGTCCGGTCAGGCGCGTCCGCCCCTGCGGATCGCGCTCCAGCACCATGTCGTTCTGGCTGAAAAACGCCAGGCTGCGGCCGTTCTCGAAGCGCACCTGGTACGGCCCGCGAAGGAGTCCCGGCACGGCGGCGTTGCGCCCCACCACCACCGCCTTGATCGGATAGCGCGCGAAGTAATCGACCAGCACGCAGCCCGCATCAAGCGGCGCCGCCGCCGAAGGCAAGGTACTGGCCAGGCGCGGCGCCCATTTTTCCAGGATGCGGCTGCTGGTGTCGGCGCCGCCGAACCACAGCGGCGTGCCATCGGCCAGCCAGCCGGCCGCGCCGCCGAGCCGCTCGGTCGTGCGCTGCGGATGGTGCCACGAGTAGGTCTTCACGCGCAGGCGGCTGCCGAGCCAGCTGGCGGTGTTGACGCCGCGCGCGCCCAGCACCACGTGCAGCAGCGCCGACTCGGCGTCCTTGCGGCTGTCGGCCGGAATGCTGGCCAGCGCCAGCATCAGGCTGCGCAGGCTGACCAGGCGTTCCGGCGCCAGGTTGGCCGGGTCGGCCAGCCAATCGTATTCGCCGCTCGCATCGCGCCCGAGACGCTCGCTCCAATACTGCCGCCACGGGCGGCGCGTAAGCATCAAGCGGGCCGGCGAGAAAAACAGGCCACACGACTGCGCCAGCGCCAGGTCGCGCGCGATGCTTTTACCGGCGGTGCAGCAGTACACTTCCTCGTTCTTTTGGCCGCCGCAGGTATAGTCCGGGGTCGGCACTTTTTTGTCGATCGCATACACGTACACGAACAGCTTCCACAGGCTGCCCAGCGGCACCTGGCGCGCGCCGTCGAAGGGCGCGCGCCTGCTGCCGCCCTTGTCGTCGAGCTGCAGCGCGGTGAGCTGGCCGTCGCGCCACCACGCCACATCGAGCGTGGCCGCCTGCGCCAGCGGTGCGCACAGCGCCAGCGCCAATGCGCATCGGTTTGACCGGCATGCCGGCATTATTCGACCTGCAAGGTGCGCATGGTCTTGCCCTCGCCTTCCAGCGCCTTGTTCTCGGGCTGGTACATGCGGTAGTAGCGCGCCGGCGGCAGCACGTAACTGCCTTTTTGCGCAAAGCGCAGCAGATGGCGCACGCGCAGCGGTTCGGCCAGTGGCTCGACCGGCACCACGTAGCCTTCACGGCGCGATTCATGGCGCGCAGCTTCCAGCGCTTCCTTTTTCTCGCCTGCGAGCGTCATGCCCCAGGTGGTCGCCTCGACCGAGGCGCCGGGCGGCAGCGCCACTTCGAGCAGGCCATAGCGGTACTTCGCGCCGGCCGCCGGCGTGAGCGTGATTTCGTCCAGGTACAGCGCGTCGGTGCGCAACGCCTCGCCGTTTTTCACGGGCACGGGGCTGAAGGTCTTGTCCTTCTGCTCCATGCGCATCAGGCGCCGCTCGATCTTGACCGGCAGCGTATGCGTTTCCGCTTCGCGGCTGTCGTACTGGATGATGGCCACCGTGTTCTCCGGCGCGGCTTCGGCCAGTTGCAACTGGGTCGGTACACCCTTCACAGGCTGCCAGCGGAACAAGGCCTGGCCGAGCGGGCTGGCCGATTTTTGCCAGGTGCCGGTGAGTGCGACGCCGGCGTCTTTCGCGGCCGGCGGGCCGCCCAGCTTCTTCTGCACCCACACCAAGGTCAGCGCGCGGTCCAGGGTCGGCATGTCGGAGCGCACCGCGCCCAGCACGGCGTCGGCCTGGCTGGCCGGCAGCTGCCCGCCCAGCATCAGCAAGGCTTGCGCCAGTGGCGCCGGGTTGGCGCGCAAGGTGGTCCACGCGGCGCCGGCCTGCTCCTGCAGTTCGGGTGCGAGCGCCACGCCATCGTTGGCGGCGATCACCGACAGCAGGGCCAGGGTCAGCGCCTGCGAGTTGCCGCTTTCGGCGGTGAGCAGCATACTGCTGGTCGGCGCCAGCGCGGCCGGTTTGGCGTCGAGTTTTGTCTTGGCCAGTTCGTCGGCCAGGCCGGAAGCGAGCGTCTTGACCGGCAAGCCCATTTCCTGCGCCAGCCACAGGGTCAGCGCACGGTGCAGCACCGGCTCTTTCAGGCCTTCCTTGCCGTACATGGCCAGCAAACCTTGCCAGTGCTCGGGCGGCATCTCGATGCGCAGCGCGCGCGCCGCGTACCAGTCGGCGTAATAGGCGTAGGCCGTCATCAGCGAATTGCCGGCGGTGGCATTGCCCCACCAGCCGAATTGCGCTTCCGGACCGGCCATCGACACCAGGCGCAGGCGCTGCGCCTGCAAGGTGTTCAAGAGGCGCAGTTGCACCGGGCCGGCTTCCGGGCCAAGGTTCTGCAATCCGAGCGCCAGCGGAATCAGGCGGCTCGATGTCTGTTCCACGCAACCGTACGGATACTCGATCAGGTCGTCGGCGATGCGCGCGAAGTGGCTGGCCGCGCCGCTGGCGAACGAAACGCGGATATTGCGCGCGTCCGCCGGCAGCGTGACCGGCACGCTAACGCCGGTCAGCGGCACGCTCAGGGTGCGCGGGCTGTTCCAGGCGGCCGGCAATGCCTGCACGTCGGTGTCGAGCGCGTCGACCAGTTTGCCGTCCTGTTTGACTTCAAGGCGCATCGGGCCACTGTAGGCCGGCAGCGGGAACTGTACATAGTTCACGCCACGGCGGGCGGTGATCTTCTCGGTCTTGACGACCGTGCCGGCGGTGAGGGTGACTTCAACAGGCTGGTCGCTGGCGGTCTGGTTGAACACCGCTACCGATGCCTGCGGCGCGTCGCCCACCCGCATCCAGTCCGGCGCGGTCCACTTGGCGAAGAAGTTCTTGTCCGAGCGCAGATAGCCGCTGTGCTGGCCGACCCGCCCCTGCGCATCCATGGCGCGGCCGGTGATGCGCCAGCGCGTCAGTGCGTCGGGCATGGTGAAGGTGACGCGCGCGCGGCCGTCGGCGTCGGTCTTGAGCGCGGGCGCCCACAGGGCTGTGTCGACATTGTCGCGACGCGGGCGTTCCAGCACTTTGACGCCACGCTCGTTGTAGTTATGGCGCGCGGGGGCGCCGGCGCTGCGCCCGGCAGCCAGGTCGTAGCTGATGAACGACAGGCTGGCGGTGGTGCGTACGTTGTTGCGGCGCGGGTGGTAGAAGAAGTCGCCGATATCGGGCGCGATCTCCGGCTGCAGCACGTAGATCATTTCGTCGACCACGCCCAGCGTGACCAGGGTCGATACCGGTTTGCCGTCCATCTGCGCGGTGACGTCGATGGTGACCTTCTCGCCCGGCTGGTAGACTTCCTTGTCGGTCTTGAACCGCAGCGCGATGCGCGGCTCGACGATCTGGATGCCGGCGTTCTGGAACACGAAGTCGCCCTTGCGCGTGTACGCCACCGAGAACGTGATGTTCGGGCCGTAGTCGTCCTTGACGGGAATCTTCACGCGCCACTGGTTGGGCGCCACGCGCACCGGCTTGATCCAGTCGGCGCCGGCGGTGAGCAGGCCAACCTGTTCGACCTTGTCGCGCTCGAGCGTCAGCAAGGCCTGGTCGACCGGGTCGGCGAAGGTGATCAGCGCTTCGGCGGTGTCGCCGGCGCGGTAGCGTTCATGGTCAAGCACGATCTCGATGCTGCCCGGCGTGGCCGCCAGCCCCTGGCCGCTGACCCAGTGGCTGGTGCCGCCGACCAGGTTGTTCTGGGCGTCGCGCAGGCTCAGTTGATACGAACCCGATGCCGGGAAGTTTACATCCCAGGTCGGCTTGGACGCGTCGAACACGCCCTCGGTTTTGGTCTGCTTCTCTAACTGGATCATCTCCCAGCGCACCGGCTTGGCGCCTGCGGTGGCCTCGGCCGCAACGTCGAAGCGCACCGTTTCGCCGGGCGCGGAAAAGCGCCGCTGCGCCTTGAGCGTGTACTGGCTGGCCGAACGCTCGATCATCAGTTCGCGCGTGCTCCTGACGCGGTAGGCCGCGCCGTCAGAGGCCAGTACGGTGAGAATGTAGCGCGACGGGTCCTTGGCCTGCGGCAGCACAAAATCGACATTGCCCTTGCCATCGCTGACCAGTTCCTGGGTCTTCAATTCGACCGGGAATGCGCCGCTGTAGCGCAATTCGCCTTCGACCATGGCGTTCTTCTGGGCGCGCAGGGTCAGCGACAGGCTGGCCTTGGCGACCGGCGTGCCGTCCGGGTAGCGCAGTTCGATGCGACCCTTGACGTCTTCGCCGGTCTTGAAATCAGCCTTGGCCGGGACCAGGTTGATCTCGAAATGCGGCTTGACGTAGTCGGCCACGCGGAAGGCGGCGCCGTACTGGGTGTCGCGGTAGGTGAAGCGCAGTTCGTAGCCGCCGGCGCCGGCGTTGTCGGGCAGGCGGAAGCGCGTGTCGCTGCCGGTTTCCCCGGTCAGTTGCAGCGACTGCGTCAGCAGCGGCGTGCCGTTCGGATCGAACACGGTCAGCGCCAGCGGCGCCGTCACGGCCGCCTGCGAGGTGCGCGCGCCGGTAAATTCGCGGCCGATAAACTTGACGTTGACTTCGTCGCCCGGCCGGTACAGCGGACGGTCGGTAACGGCATACACCTTGGTGTTATAGATTTCGCTGTCGTAGTAAAAATTCTCGGACACGAACACGCCGCCGCTGCGGTCTTCCCCCATCACATACGTGTGCTCCGGGCTGCCGCGATCGAGCGAGACCACGCCATTGGCGCCGGTGCGGCCCGATTGCAGCACGCCGCTGCCGTCGGTCCAGGTGACGTCGACGTCCGGCACCGCGGCGCCGTTGTCGCGCCGCGCGGCCCACACCAGCATCTGGTTGGCTGACACCTTGGTAATGGCCATCGTGTCCGATACAAATACCAGGGTGGTGGCGCGGTGCTCGCCGATGATCGCCTCGACCAGATACAGGCCCGGTTTGCGCTGGCCGATCGGGATCATCACGTTGCCGGCGCTGGTGGCCATGAATTCGCTGCTCGAGCCTTCCATCTTGATGCCGGCCGGCGGCGTGATGATCTGCGCCTTCCAGACCGGGTAGCGGAAGCGGTCGACCAGGTCGTAGCCCTTGAGCGGCTCGTACTGCGGCTGCTGGCGGAACGGCACCGGGCGCGTGATCGATTCGCTGGTGGCCAGCTTGGGCTGGGCGCTGGTGACCGCCTCGCGCGCGTCGTTCGAAAACAGCTTGCGCCAGGCCATGCGCGACTGCTTCCACCAGCGGTCCCACAGCATGGTCAGGGTGTTGAGCAAGCCCTCGCCCTTGTAATTGCCGGCCACCTGCACGCGGTGCAGGTTGCGCTGCTTTTTCAGGAACTCGAGCGGCTCTGGAACGCGGTACACCAGCACATCGACGCCGCCGTACTCCTCCAGGTTGGAGCGCGCCATATCGCGCCCCGGCACTTCCAGGCGCACCTTGGCCACTTCGCCGCTGCCGTAGGCCGCGTCGGACAGCAGGAAGAACGGTTCGCCCTTGAAGCTGGTGTAATTGGTGCCGGACGGTGCGGCGCTGGCCTCGGCGGGCTTGGCCTGGGCCTCGACCGCCTCGGCCTCCTGGGCCGGCGCCAGCGCGGGCACGAAGGCGCACAGCAGCACCAGCAGCGCCATGGCGCGTGTGATTGGATTGTTCATGTTAAAAACGCCAGCCGGAACATGCCGGCGAAATTGGGATTGTCGACCGCTGGTTGCCACCGCGTGTCCTTCCAGGTTTTGAGTTGTGGGACATCAACGGTACGCAGTCCGTTGTCGTTCGGTGTGACGGTGCCGGTGTGGTACGCGATGCGCGCGCCCATCCAGACCATCAGGTGATGTTCGTCGCCCTGGTCGAAAAACAGCAGGTCGCCGGGCTGCGCCTGATTGACGTCGCGCCCGATGAAGCGGCTGTTGTTCTGCACCAGGCCGATGGCCGAAACATAATGGCCGACCGTGCCGCCGGTCTGCACCCAGCGGTTGCGCAGCACTTGCTGGGCCGGCGTCAGTTCGAGTTCGGGCGGCAGCTGGCCGTCGCTGCCGATGCCGTTGGCGCGCATCCACCGAGCGTCATGCACGGTCAGCGCCTCGTTCACGGCAAAGCGCACCAGGCCTGCGCAGTCGCGGTGCTGCCAGCGCGGCGACGGGCCCTGCTCCATCTGCGCGTTCACGATGCGCAGCATCCACGCCTGGAAGGCGCGGCTCTGCGCCTTCGACAGGTAGGCGGGCATGGCGGCGGCCGGCGCGCCGGTGAGCGCGCGCGCCCACGGCAGCACGGCGCAGCCGGCGGCGAGGCCCAGCAGGTGACGGCGGGTGACTGCCATCATTTATCGATCGCCTGCCACTCGACCTGCTGCCAGCTCACGCCACTGGCGGGCAGCGACTTGAGCACGAGCCGGTATGGCGGATATTTTTTGAGCGCGTTCAGGCGCGGCACCAGGTGCGCGTCGGCGGCGGCGCGCAGCACCGGCTCGCGCGCGGACGGCAGCGCCTCGAAAGCTTCCTTGCGAATCAACTCGGCCAGCGCGGACGGCGCGATCAGGCCCACCGTGTGCGAGGAATCGCTCAAGCGGTCGGCAATCGCCGGGGCCTGCTTGCGGGCCACCGCCAGCGCCTGTTCGACCAGCTTGCGGTCTGGCGAAAACAGCACGGTCTGGCCGCTCACCGCCAGGGTCGGATGCTGGGGACCGATGCCGGTGGCGACTTCGCGCTGCCACAGCGTGGCGCCGTTCGGGCCAGCCGATTTTTGCACCGCACCGCTCTTCTTGTTGCCGATGGCGGCCGCGAACAGCGCGCCATACAGCTCGTCGCCGCCGCCCGCCTTGCGGGTAGCCACCACCAGCGGCGTGTACAGGCGCGAGGTGCCGTACCAGCAAACGGCGGCCGGTCCCGTCAACTGTTCGGACAGTGGCGCCACGTTGGACGACGCATCGACGTCGCCCAGCACCGTCTTCATGGCGGCCCAATCCGCGGGCAAGGCGAAGCAGGCGGCCGGATTATGCGGCAGCACCGGCCACAGGGCGCGGTTGTCGTAGCCGCCGGCGGCCAGCTTGCCGGCGTCTACCAGCGCGCGCGTCTGCCACTGGCCCTTGGTAAAGTCGAAGCGCAACGCGTCGAGCGCGCCGAAGAACGGCTGGTAGCCGAAGGCCAGCACGTCGGCCTTGACCGCCACGCTGTGACCGTCGACCGGCTGGGCGTCCAGGTGGAACTGCTGGCGCAATGCCTGCTGTTTTTTCGGATCGGCGGCGAGCAGGTTGGCCACCGTCGTCTCGGCTTTGCCGTCGGCCTTGCCGTCGGCGCCGAACACCATGGCCGGATCGGACAGGATCACCATGCGCGTGCCGCGCGCGGCGATCAACAAGGTGCGATTATGGGCGTAATTGAGCGAGTACAGCGCGACCTTGTCGCCCTCGACGCGAATCTCGCCGGCCAGCGTCATCTGGGTGTCCTTGAGCGCGACCTTGCCCGCTTGTTCGAGCAGGCGCGTCATGCTGTTGCGCGAAACGGCGATGGCGAAGTGCTTGAGCGAGCCGTCTTCCTCGCGCCACAAGGCCACGTCGGCCGGCTCGTCGAGCACCGTGCGGATCAACTGGTCGCCCCAGCCCAGTTGATGTTCATAGGCGATGCGGCGCAAGGCGCCCTGCAGGCCCAGTTTGTCGCCATTCTGCTCATAATAGAACACGAAATCCTCGCGCAGCACGTCGCGCGCCAGCGGAATGGTGAGCAGGTCGCGCGGAAGCGACGACAGGCTTTTGGTCACGATCAGCGCGTCGGGCTGCGACAGGTCGATGTTCAGGCCCTTGCCGTGGTGCGCTTTCTTCCAGCCGAACATGGCATAGCCAGCCACGGCGGCGGCGCACAGGGCGACGCCCGCGGCGATGATTCCCAACTTTTTCTTGTTCATAGTGTATCGATGGTGACTGGCGGCGGAGGCAATGATGTTTTTCGCATAATAGCGTAGGGTATCATTTTCATGTCGGGGAAGAAAGTAAACATTCCGACAGGCGATGCGTTAGCACCTGCGCGTGCGTTTTCGGCCACACGGCGTGAGGATAGCTTCCCAGCTGCGACGACCTGGCCACCATGGCAATCCCCCGCCCCCCGGTGTCAGGCCATCAGCGCGCGCAGGTTGTCGATGCGCTGTTGCAGGCGCTCGGCGATATGCCGGTGCGGGGCATGCGCGGCGACCTCGCGCTCGAGCGCCGCCAGCAGCGCCGTCGCGCCAGCGTGGTCGGGCGCCTCGCGCCGGATCAGCCACCACGCTTGCGTGATCTGGCAGTCGGCATGGTCGCTCCCCAGCTCATACCCCAGCCGCCACAAAGTCGGCGCCGACACGCCGGCATAGCGCGCCATCATGCTCGCAGCCCAGTCGGCGGCAGCGCCAATCTGGCGGCGCTTGAGCGGCGCGTCGTCGCACAGGCGCGCCATGGCACTGAGAATATCGAGCTTGCGGCGCAGAGTCCCTTCGTGGTCCGACGCGGGCAGGCAGGGATACAGGCCGCCGCTGCTGCCGATGTGGCGCTCCACCGCAATCAATGCCTCCTCCAATCTGTCGTGATAAATCAGGCTGTCGATCTCCCGGTGCGCACTGGACGCCGCCTGCCCGCCCACGGTGTTCCAGCGGATCAGGGTGGCCGGCAAGGCCGCCCGCAGTGCGGACAGGAAGGCGCATCCCGGTTCGCAGTAGCTGAACTGGATCGCTTCCAGCCAGGGCATGGCCGACAACACCCGCAAGGCCGATGGCGTCATCGCAGCGGCAATCTGCAAGTCCAGCGAGCGCAGTTGCGGCATGCGCGCCAGGCAGTCGGGCATCCGGCCTGCCATCTCGGGCGCGATGTGCAGGTGCTCCAGGGTCGGGCTGTACCAGCCTTCATGCGCGGCGGCGATGCTGGCGCCATCCTTGATGTTCAGGCGGTTGGCAAAGCGCCGCAGCGCGGGAAAGCCGCGTAGCGACACGTTGAACGCCCAATCCACATGCTCGTCGCTGCGGCTGAACCCATGGCCGATATCGAGTTCCTCCAGCGCCGCAAAGCCGCCATCGATGGCGGGAAACGCAGTCAGGTCGTTGCCGGCGACATGCAATACGCGCAGCTTCGGCAGGCGGGCCAGCCAGTCGGGCAGCGCCGCCAGGCCACAGTCGGACAGGTCGAGCACCTCGAGTTCGCGCAGTGCCGCGACGCAGTCGGGCACCCGGCCGATCCGGTTACCGGCGAGACTGAGCCAGCTCGCGCCAGCGAAACGGGTAATCGACTCGGGTACGGTCTTGAGGTCGCATTTGGACAGATCGAGCCTGAGAACCGGCCCGTCGATGGCCTGCAGGTCGAGTTCCGCGAGCCGGGCACGCCCGGCGCGGCTGACCGTGACGGGAGGCTGTTTGCCGATCTGCGCGGGCGGGAGCAGCACGCAACGACCTTCTTCCAGCGTTTGCCTGACCAGTTCATCGATCGGCCAGTTGGCCGAATCGAGCAAGTCGGGTAGCAGCATGCGGTTGATCGCTTCGCCTTCGAAATGTACCGGGATGGTCAGCCACCCGCGCGTGCACGCCACATGCGCGCAGTCGACGGGGCCGGCGAACGTCATGTAAAAGTCGGCGCAGACGATGGCGTGGGCGCGCGTGCCGCCGCCCACGTCGAGCGAGCCGTGGTTGTAGAAGCCGTAGATGGTGCTGCCGACCGCCAGGTCGCCACCGATCCGGGTGGCGCCCCCGCCCAGGCTCAGGCTGCGCGCAACGACGTTGCCGCCGACGATGAGCGACGGCGCCCAGTCACGGTCGCTGTCGCACAGGACCACGCCGGGCGCGTGCAGGTTGCCGGTGATGACAATCGCGCACAGGATTTTATCGTCCGCCAGGTGCGCGGCCAGGTCGCCGCACAGTTCTTCCATCGTCAGCGGCCCGTCGGTCGCGCACGACCAGTCGCCTTCGACCAGGATGGCGACCATCGCGTCGTCGTCCATGGAGTACGCGCCCAGCAGGGCCTTGAGGTCGTCGACCGGCCCAAGCACGGCTTGCACGGCCACGCCGGCCGGAACGATGCGCGGCACGGCGCCCGTCACGGCTGGCGCCCCGCCGGTGCCGCGCCAGGCGGCGCGCAGGCGAGCTTGAAATCGACATGAAAATGCTCGTCGTGGCGCACCCATGGCTTGCCCTTCATGAACGGGATGTGCGTTCGCAGCCACGGCCCGCGCGCGCTGGCCAGCAGCGCCGGCATGAAGCGCGGATCGACGATCACCAGCCCCAGCGCCGCGCCGTGCGCCCTGGCGGCCGCGTCGAACTGGTACAGGTGCTCGGCGTAGGCGGCGAAGTCGATGCGGTAATCCTGGTAGCGGCCATCGGCGTCGAATTCGATGTCGTAGCCGTAGTGGTTTTGGGCGCTGGCCGGCAGCGAGGCCGGCGCGCCGCGCGCATCGCGCACCGGCACGAAGAAGTCGGCCGACAGCCCGTTCTGGTGGGTCTTGTGCGGCGCGAACGGCCCGCCGTTGGCCATGCCGGTTTCGCCGTACACATACCTGGCGGCCGGCATTGCCGCGTGCGCGCCCATGTACGCGTCCAGGATGATGCGCGCCACCGTCGCATGCACATGGGTGCGGCCGGCGGCGATCGCCTGTGCGCTGTAGGCGGAAAAATTCGGCCCCGATACCGGCAGTTTGACGCCCCCTTCGAGCCGTCCCTTGCTCACGCTGCCGAAGCACAGGCTGGCCGGCGCGGCGTGCGCGCTCAAGGCGCCCACGCCAAAGGCCAGCATTGCGATGGCGCGTGCCGGCCCGGGAAATACAGCAAGAGATTGACGCAACATGGTGCCAGGCCGGGCGCGCGGGACGCCGGCAGTGTCGTTAAAAGAGAACCATTCTTGCGCATCGCGCGTGCTTGCGCAAGGCGACTGTCATGAGCAGGTCATTTTGCGATGCAAGAATGCGCGCTTCCCCACCCCGCCCGGCCAGGTGCCGGTCTACCGGAGTTGATGCATGAGAATCACACCTTCCGTTCGCCCGTCCCTTGGCCTGGCCGCCGCCTCGCTGTTGCTGCTGGCCGCTTGCAGCAGCGACGACGAACCTGCCGCCCCGCCGGCGCCCGCCCCGGTCGCGCCGCCAGTGGCGGCGCCGGCCGCAACGCCCAGCGTCGCCTTCATGACGGACGTGCATTTCGAAGACGTGTACGGCGACTTCAAGAGCGCGCAGTTCAGCGGCATTCCCACCAAGGACGGCAAGAACGCCACCATCCGCACCATGTACGCGCAGCTCACCTCGACGCGCCTGTTCAACGAAAACTACTTCGCCTTCCGCGCAGCTCTTGACGACGCATTCGCCAGGGGCATCCGCCTGGTCGCGCTGCCGGGCGACTATTCGGACGATGCGCAGCCGATCAACATCAACGGCATCAGCGCCATCCTGCACGAGTACCAGGCCAAGGGCATGCGCTTCTTTATCGCTCCGGGCAATCACGACCCCAACGAGCCGTACGACGATGACGAAGCCGGCAAGAGCGACTTTTTGACCAGGGACGGCAAGGAGCAGAAGGTGTTCGCCAGCGGGAACGCGGCCTGCAAGGCCAAGGACCCGACCGTCGTCTGCACCAATGAACTGCTGGAGATGGGCTATGAAAAGCTGATCGCCAAGCTGTCCGATTTTGGCTACATGCCGAACAAGGCCGACCTGCACTGGGAAACCCCGTTCAGCAATTACCCGGGCGGCAAATACAGCTACGCCGAAGCGATGGCCAGCGGCGACGTGCGCAACCGCCAGTTCGAAATGTGCGCCGAGGGCGAAGGCGGCATGTACCGGGCCGACGGCGAAAAAGCCCTCGGCAAGCCTTACACGAAGTGCAGCGACATCATCGATTCGAGCTACCTGGTCGAGCCGGTCAAGGGCTTGTGGCTGCTGTCGATCGACGCCAACGTGTTTATCCCGAACGCCTCGTTCGACCCGGCCAAGCCCAAGGCGTTCAAGGGTTTCGATGGCGCCGGCAACGCGGGCTGGAACAAGGTCCTCACCCACAAGCGGCACCAGATGGCGTGGATCAAGTCGGTCACAGCGCGCGCCAAGGCCGAAGGCAAGCAATTGATGGCGTTCTCGCACTATCCGACCATGGATTTCTACGCCAACCAGACCGACGCCATGAAGGCCGTATTCAAGCCAGGCGCGTTCCAGACGGCGCGCGTGCCGGTGGCGGCCACCACGGCGGCGCTGGCGGCCACCGGCCTGCGCCTGCACGTTGGCGGTCACATGCACTTTAACGGCACCAACGACTATCAGGATGCGGCGGGTAATTTCCTGGTCAATGTGCAGTCGCCGTCGCTGGCCGTGTACGGCGCCTCGTACAAGGTGGTCACCTACAAGGATGCCGACACGGTCGACGTGAGCACCGTGGCCCTGACCAACGTGCCGCGCTTTAACGAGCTCTTTGCGCTGTACGAGAGCGAGTACGCCTACCTGCAAGGCAGCGGCGCCGAGGCCGATATCAAGAAACGCTGGAACCACGCCATCCTCGATACCAGGTCGTACGGCGAATTTACGCGCTACTATTTCGGCGAGTTGTCGCGCCTGCGCTTCATGGATGAATACTGGCCGTGCGAGATGAAGGAAGCGGCGACCAGCCTGAACGCGAAGCAGATGCTGATCCTGTCGCAGCTGGAAACCAGGGTCACGCTGGCGCAGCTCAAGGACGCGCCGGGCATCGTGCCGCTCACCGCGTCATGCGCGGCCAAGGGGACGGTGGCCGGCACGCCGGCACCGGCCGCGCAACTGGCCACCGACTGGGCCGACGCCACCACCCGCGCCGGCAAGCTGGCGGCAGCGGCGGGCCTGAAACTGGACGACTTTGCCAACGTCACCGCCTACGACTTCCATGGCGACTTCCACCGCACCGTGTATGCGGGCGAACTGGCCCTGCGCGACATGGGCGCGGAGCGGGTGCGCATGTACAAGGTGTTGATGGCGGCGTTTCCGGCCAAACCGGCGGCACCGGTCAGGGTGGGCGCCCAGCCGTCGGACCAGAACCCGGTCCACGTGCTGTTCCAGGACCAGTTCAAGCAGGTCTTCTCGATCTTCAAGGGACTCGGCTCGGCCAAGCCGAGCGATCACTTTACGGTGGACCTGAAGGCGAAAACGGTTACCAACGCCAATCCCGGCGGCTTGAGCTTTAACTGAGGTCACGCCCTGGCCCGCGACACTCAGCACACTAGCAGTGCTGAGTGTATCGCCGCTCCCACACGCGTGCTAGCGTGGACCTTGCGCCAAACCGGGCGCTCTTTCCAGGGAGCTTCAATGTACATCGTCCAATCCTTGCGTGCGCGCACGTTGTTGCCGCTGACCCTACTGTGTGCGTTGGCCTTGCCCGCCGCCGCCGACGAGTTCGTTACCAAGGCGGAGGCCGAGGCAATGGTGAAAAAGACTGTCGCCTATATCAAGGCCAATGGCAAGGAAAAGAGTTACGCCGAGGTCAACCGCAAGGATGGCCCGTTCACCGACCGCGACCTTTACATCACCGTGTACGGAACCGACGGCGTGGTGCGCGCGCATGGCGCCAATCTGAAGATGATCAACCGCAACCTCATGGACATCAAGGATGTGGACGGCAAGGAATTCGTGCGCGAGCGGCTCGAACTGGCGCGCAAGAAAGCACCGTTCTGGCAGGAATACAAATTCACCAATCCCGTGAGCAAGAAAACCGAGCCAAAAGCCATGTATTGCCAGCCGCACGAAGATGTGGTCGTCTGCGGCGGCGCCTACCTGAAATAGGCAGCCCGACTACCGCGGCCTGGCCCGATTGAATCATCCAGAAGGTGTGCGTCTGCACAAAGGTGCCCGGTCCCAGCGGCCTACCCTGAGAGTGCGCATCAACGCCCGGGCGATCGATCCCAAAACCGGCGACGTGAAAATTTGCTTCAAAGAAACCGGCCTGAAAAAGGAGTCGAAGGTCAGCTATGTGGCAAAAGGGATGGTCACGGCCTCGTAGGCCTGCCGTAACCCCGGCGGCAAATGCCCACCGGGCCAGGATACGGTCATCAAGGAAGCCATTACCGCCTCGGCCAGCTACCAAGCCGACAAGTACGGTACGGTGGCGGCCTGCATTACGCTGAAAGTGCCAAAACCTAAACACAACCCATGCCCGGGTCCGATGACACTGGTGCTGGAAAGCGTGCGCTGGACAGACCTGAGCATCACCGACGTGACCAATAAGCTCACAGCGGCCGCGTATCCGGCGAAGCAGTCGGTCAACTTCGGTTCCTGCCCTGGCGGTAAGTAAGGGTTTGCGGCGTCTCGCCTGCCGCGCCGAACAGGTCGCGGTAGTGGCGGTACCAGTTGCTTTGGAACCGCTGCTGCGGGTCGAGACGCCTTTTCCATTCCAAGAATTCGCCGAACGCCGGATGGCAGGCCTGCACCTGGCGCAGGCTGGCCGCTGCCGCATAGGTCAGGTAATAGCTGCCGCCGCGCGCCATGGCCAGGTCGATCAGGCGCCGGAAGGCCTCGTTGGTCGCCTCGATGGCGTGCGCCGTATGTGCCGTGTGCAGGTTGAAGATGACGCAGGCGTAGTCCTGGCGCGCCCAAGGCAGGAAGCTTTCGCGGTCCGCTTCGATCAGGCGGATGGTCCCGTAGATCAGGTCCACGCCGTGCTGGCGAAAGTCGGCCGCGGCCTCGCGCATGAAGTCGCACAGGCGCTCGCGCGGCACGTACAGCTCACCGATCATCTCCGAACCGCAGTGTCCCAGCTTGCGGTCGATGGCGCGGTGGTAGCCGTCCGGGTAGGTGCTTTGCTGGAGCCGGTCGCTCCAGGCCACCTGGCCGTCGGTGGACAGGTAGTGCGCGGCGTACTGCGCGAAGGCGTCCGTCTTGTGGGTGTGGGCCAGTTCCAGCAGGGCGCGCCAGTCCTGTTCCGACAAGTCCTTGCCGGCCGCGTCGAGCGGCGTCGCATCGTCCACCGGCAGGTAGCACGAGAACACGCCGCGCTGCAGGAAGTCGCTGCTGGCCGGGTCGATCGCGAACTGAAAGTCGCCGTAGACGTAGCCGGCGTCGATGCGTTGCCCGAAGGCGGCCGGCAAGTCATCGAGACCGATCACGCTCACGTCCCTTCGCATCTTGCGCCGTGGCGCCAGGCGCAGGGTGACGCTGGCGATCACGCCAAACAGGCCATAGCCGCCAATGGCCAGGTTGAACAACAAGGGGTGGCGCTGGCGGCTGCAATGATGCAGCGTGCCCTGGGCGTCGACCAGCTTGAAGGCTTCGACGTCGGCGATGAAGGGCGCCATGCGCAAGCCGCGCCCGTGCACGTTGGCCGACAGGCAGCCGCCCAGGGTGAGCGCGTCGGCGCCGGTCTGCTTCTGGCGGATGCTCCAGCCGTGGGTTTTTCCTTGCGGCGCCGCGTGCAGATAATCGATCAAGGCAGGCCACTGCATGCCACCCTCCACTTCGATCAGGCCGTTGACGTCGTCGAAGTCGAGCACGCGGTTCATGTGGCGCATGTCGAGCAGCAGGGCCGCTTCGCCGAACTGCTGCCCTCCCATCGCATGGCGCGCGCCGCAGATGGCCACCGGCAGATTGTGCTCGGCGGCGTGGGCGATCGCCGCGCTGATGCCGGCCACGTTGCGCGGAGCGATAATATCCGCCACGCGGGTGGCGTTCAGGCCGGAATGGACATCGTTCACTAATGGGAAGTCGTTGGAATGGTTCATGGCGGGTTCTCTGGGAAGGCGACCGAATGATTATTGCAGCGGGGAGCACGCAGGCCAACCGCTTCCGTTCGGGTGCCGCCCGACGCTACCAAAGGTAGCGCCGCGTGGGCGCCGCGTACAATGAAGGCACGTGTGTTGAATTTTTTGGAGCCGCCTATTCAATCGAGCAAACTCTCCCGCGAGGCATTCGCCATCGCCCTCCGGCATGGACGCGGCTCCGTCGTGATGCACTTGCGCGCGCACGGCATGGACGATGTCGAGGACCTGGTGCTGGCGGCCTGCCTCGAAGAACAATGCATCGAGAGCCAGTGCGAGGGCAGCCGCGCCCCGTGGATGTACAGCCTGTTCAAGGGCACGCCGGCTTACCCGCGCTTCGTCGATGCGATCGTGGCGGCAGTCCCCCACAGCCTGCGTGATACCGATGGCGATCACCTGCGCCAACTGGCTGGCCTGATGGCCGGCGATGGCGACCTTCAGGCCGCAGCCGCGCTGCGCAGCTTCGTGTGGACACAAGACTTCTCGGGCGGCGCCCTTATCGGCGCCGGCGAGCTCACTAAAATCGACGGCATGCCTGCCGTGGTCGAGATGGCGCGGCGCCTCGGAACGGTTCTCCAGCAAGACGCCGAAGCGTCTGTCGATTCGCTGGGTTCTCTGATCGAAGACGTCCTTTCCTTCGATGCCGTGGTGGCCGAGCTGAAACGGCTTGCCGCCAGCGACGAGGCGGTGGCGGCCTACTCCGCAAATCAAGCGAACCTGTATGCGTTTTACGCCAGGTACGATCACGCGTATGCGGCGCGGGTTGCGGGTGAGCCGAAACGCGTTCAGAGATTCATGCGCAAAAACCCGGTTGAGGTCATCCTGGCGGCGGCCTCCTGCACGTCGAGCGGCCGTTACCAGTTCCAGAAGTTCGGCCGGCTGGCGAGCAAGGAAGACCTGGACCGCGTGCTCGAACATCTGCAGCTCGAAAGCGACCCGCAAGCATGCGAAAACCTGCTGCACGTATTCTCCAGCGGCACACTGATCCGCCTGGACGACCGTGTCTGGGAACTCGCCAACCACAGCTCGCCCGGCGTACGCCAAGCGGCGGAAACGGCAATGTCTTGCTTCAGCGATCCGCGTCTGCGCGAGCTGGCGCGGCAACGCGTTGGCGATCCTGCATTTTCGTTCAAATCTGCGTGGGAGCTCGAACGGTTCCACCTCAATTTCGAGCCAGGCGATGAAACGCTGATCCTGGCCGCGCTGGAACGCCAGTCGGTCGACGGGGAAGATGCATACAAACTTTGCTACTACGCCGTGCAGCTGTGCACCGAGGCCAGGTCGCCAGCGCTGGCCGGGGTGGCGCTATGGGTTTACCGTACCAGTCCCTGCACCATTTGCCGCCGCCATGCCGTCGAGATGCTGCTGGAATGGGACTGCCTGCCCGCGCACATTGCGACCGAATGCCGCTACGACGCCTCGGACGAACTGCGCGCGCTGATGCACAAGGCATTCTGACACCCGCCTTGCCGGCAGCCGCGCGTGGCTTACAATGCACGCTCCCCTGTTGAACTTTTGGAGTGAACCATTCAATCGACCGAACTCTCGCGCGAGGCATTCGCCATCGCCCTACGACATGGGCGCGGCTCCGTCGTGATGCACTTGCGCGATCACAGCATGGACGGCGTAGAAGACCTGGTGCTGGCCGCCTGCCTCGAAGACCAGTGCTTCGACCGCCAGTGCGAGGGTAGCCGCGCCGACTGGATGTACAGCCTGTTCAAAGGAACGCCGGCATACCCGCGCTTCGTCGGGCCGATCCTGGCGGCGCTGGCCAACAGTACGGATGACCGGGATGGCGACCAACTACGCGAACTGGCCAGCCTGATGGGCCGCAATGGCGACCTTAAGGCGGCATCCGCGCTGCGCAGCTTCGTCTGGGCGCAGACTTTTTCAGCCGACAGCGTTCTCGGCGCCGCCGCTCTTTGCGCGCTCGATGGCATTCCAGCCGTGATCGAGATGGCCCAGCACCTGGGGAAAGTCGTCCTGCAAGACCCCGATGCGTGGGTCGATACGGTCGATCGCTTGATTGACCACACGATCTCCTTCGACACCGTGTTCGCTGAACTGAAACGAGTGGCGGCTGGCGACGAGGCAGTCGCCGCCTACGTCGCCAGGGAGGGAGCACGGATCGCCAGCGACGCCGCGCACGACCGGTCGCACGAAAGCCAGGCGGAGCGCGACGAGCGACGCGGCGAGGAGTTCATGGCGAGAAACCCGTGCGACGCCATCCTGGCCGCCGCTACCCGCAAGTCGGCCGGACGCGGGCTTTTTCTGCTGTTCGGCCGCTGGGCAGGCGAGGAAGACTTGATCCGCATCCTCGACCATCTGCGTGTTGAACCCGATCCCAAGGTTTCTGAAAAGCTGTTGTGGATATTCAGACGGGCGACCCTACCGTACCTCGACGAACACGTATGGGAACTAGCCAGCCACAGTGCAACCGATGTGCGCAACGCGGCTGTCATGGCGCTGTCGAACCTCAGCGACCCGCGCGTGTACGCACTGGGTCGTGAACGTCTCGGCGATCCGGACTTTTCGAGCGAATTTTCCGAGGAAATCGCGCTATTCAAAAACAGCTTCCAGCCAGGCGATGAAACGCTGATCCTAGACGCCCTCGAACGCCAGTCGGTCGACGGCGACGAAGCGCATGCCCTCGGAAGCAGCGCGGTCGACCTCTGCACCAGCGCCACCCCGGCCAGCGCTGGCCGGGGTGGCGCAATGGGTCTATCGCACCAACCCGTGCAGCGTTTGCCGCCGTCAGGCCGTCGAACTGCTGTTGGAAATGGGACTGCCTGCCCGCCCACATCGCGGCCGAGTGCCGCTACGACGCATCGGAAAAGCTGCGCGCGCTGGTCGGCGCAACTCCTTGATGCCCGCAGCCTAAAGGAGGCCGCTCCCTGGCAGGTCCCGCTGTGCCGCGCGAGCCAACCATGCGCCCGCCGCCGCCAGAACGAGGCCGCTGATGCCCAGCATGATCGCACCATCGTTGGGCCACCAGGTGGCAGCCGATACGAGCAAACTATAAAAGGCGCTGGTGAACACCATCTGCAGGCGCCCGCGCCAGCGCCCCATAACGAGCATCATTGCGCCGACATACATGTTGATGCATCCGATCACCGTGGTCATCAAAAAGAGGCATGACACAATGCTCTTGCTGGCCAGCATAACGTAGTAGCTGGGATTGAGCACCAACGCCACCAGGACCAACAGCAAGTGGACCGCGAAGAACGCCGCGAGCGCATACGACAAGCCGCGCAGGCGCGTATTGACCCGCCGCGCCGGTAGCGGCGCAAGGGGCGCGTAAGGATTGTCCGGTGTCGTCATCGTCGCTCGCTTGCATAGCTTTGTCCAAACGCCGAGTATGCGGGCAAACAGCGCCGCTGTACATACCGGCAGGCCGACGCACGCCACCGATGTCAGCTTCGGCGCTTGAACCGGCATACAATCATCATCCTCTGCGTCATGGTCGAAAAACCGGATAATGTTACTTAATCAAGCGCTTGTCCGCCTCGTGGCACGGCTGTCCATGCTTTCACTTGCCGGACTGCTGAGCGCGTGCGCCGGCGTCGATCCGGCCCGGCGCTTGCAGCAGGCAGACGCGCTGGCCGCTGCGGCGCGCTGGCAACGCCACTCGGTCCAGGCGGGCGATTTCGCCCTCACCGTCTACCGCCCTGCGTCAACGGCGGCGACAACGCTGACCGTGTACCTGGAAGGCGACGGCCTGGCGTGGCTGAGCGCCACCGCCGTCTCGCCCGATCCCACGCCCGTCCATCCGGTGGCGCTGCAACTGGCGCTGCGCCATCCGCATGGCGCGGTGGCGTATCTGGCGCGGCCATGCCAGTTCCAGGGGACTACCCTGCCCGCCGCCTGCCGCAGCGCGCTGTGGACCGATGCGCGCTACGGCCCCGAAGTCATCGACAGCATGAACGGCGCGCTCGACCAGTTGATGCGGCACGCCGGCGCGCGGCGCCTGGTGTTGGTGGGCTATTCCGGCGGCGGCGCCGTGGCCGCGCTGCTGGCCGCGCGCCGCGCCGACGTGGCCCTGCTGCTGACAGTCGCCGCCAATCTCGATACCGTGGAATGGGCGCGCCTGCAGCACCTGTCGCCGCTGACCGCCTCCTTCAATCCCGCCGACCACGCCGCGCGGCTGGCACGCGTGCCGCAGCAACACTGGGTGGGCGCCGGTGACGATGTGGTGCCGCCGGCCGTGCTGGCGGCGTACGCGGCGCGCTTCCCGGCTGCGGCGCGCCCACCCGTGACGGTGGTTGCGGGCTTTGGCCACTCCTGCTGCTGGCAAGCCCACTGGGCGGACATGGTGACGCCGTTTCTGCCGCCCGGCGAATGACGCTGCGCTCTTTTTACCTTACGGGATACCACCTCATTGAACACCATCAAACTGCAATTCAAGGCGGCGCTGGCCGCGCGGCTCGGCGAACCGGGTTCCGATATCGCGCTGCTCAAGCCACTCAAGAACGGTATCAAGATGCTGGACAAAGACACGAAACAGCAGCTCGGCGAGCTGACGTTCGACTACCTGCGCAATGCCGGCGGCGTGTATTTGGCATGCGAGATCACCGGCGGCATCGTGCACGAGGTGCTGGGCGGTTTGGCACTGCCGTACGCCAGCAATCTGCTCAATTGCGCCACCATGAGCTTCAATTCATTGTCGGAAGAACGCAAGGAATTCAGTCCCGATATCGGCGGCGTAGTGCGGGTGCACGACGGCATGGATATCGACAGGACCTGCGGCGAAATCATCGAGCGCCTGGCCAAATGGCATATTCCCAAGATGGAGCGCCTGCTCGCCATCAGCGAGGGTTTGATCGAGGACGTTGTCGCCTATCCGGATCATTACGCGTATCCGCTGCCGGTCATCGCCATTTGCCTGATCCGGAACGGCTGCCAGGCTATCGATGCCGCACTGGCGCCATACGCGCGCAACAAGCGCATTACACGCCACCGCAACCTGGACTTTCTGGCGGCACTGAAACAACACCCGCTCCTGGCCCCAAGGACATAGCGAATCAAGGCTTACGCGGCCTTTTGCATGGCAAGCAGATAACCCACGCCCATGAACCGGTGCAGGCGAAAGCGCTGGGTCAGCGCGTTGTAGCCCAAGCCGCGCTGGTCGGCCAGCACCAGGCCGGCGTTGCGCGCCATGCCGGTCAGTTCCGCCGGCTTGATCAGGCGGCTATATTGATGCGTTCCGACCGGCAGGATGCGCAGCACATATTCCACGCCGACGATCGCCATCAGGTAACTGAGCGGGTTGCGGTTGATCGTCGAAAAAAACACCCAGCCACCCGGCTTGACCAGCGCCGCGCAGGCCTCGATCACCGCCGCCGGTTGCGGCACGTGCTCCAGCATTTCCATGCACGTGACCACGTCGTACTGCGCCGCGCGCCCGTCCGCCCATGCCTCGGCGCTGCTGTAGGCGTAGTTCACATCGACCTGCTGACCCTGCGCATGCCAGCGCGCGATCTGCAAAGGCTTCTCGGCCAGGTCGATGCCGGTGACACTGGCGCCGCGGCGCGCCATCGATTCGGCCAGGATGCCGCCGCCGCAGCCGACATCGAGCACCTGCCTGGCTGCCAGGGAGCACAGCGCATCGATCCAGTCCAGCCGGTGCGGGTTGATGCGGTGCAGCGGCTTGAACTCGGACTGCTCGTCCCACCAGCGCGTGGCGAGATTGTTGAAGCGCGCCAGTTCAGCCGGGTCGGCGTTCGGGTGAAGCCCGGAAGTCGGTGTGTGCATGGTCATGCTCCGTAAAGTGATCTTAATAGGGGATTACCAGTTGCCGCGCCAGCGGTTCCAGCGATACAGCAGGCGCGCGAGAACCTTGTACAGCGGCCCTGCCAGCCAGTGCATCGAGCGCACCAGGCGCGCCAGCGGCCGCTGCCCCGGCGTGGCCGCCCACAGCGCGGCAAAGGCCTGGTCGCCGACCAGCATGCGCCCGCTGGCGTCGCGCACATGCAGGCGCTCGCGCAGCGCTTCGATATCGATGCCCAGCTGCGCGGCCAGTTCGGGTTCGGCGTGTACATCGCGCCACTCGACGGCGCAGCCCTGCATGCGTTCACGCTGGCCGCGTATGCCGGCGTCGCACACCGGACAGGCGCTGTTGTAGTAGACGACAGCCTCGGTGGCCGCTGGCTCGGGAGTTTGCATGGCGTTCTCGCAATCGCAAAGTGGGTTGGTGCGGCCATTATGCACCATATTTAGCTAACTAGCTAATTATCTAATTAGGAAAGCATGGTGTATCATGGCGTTTTACCGTCCACCAGGCGCACCGCACATCATGGATCAAATCTTCGCCGCCCTGGCCTCGACCCCGCGCCGCAAAATCCTGGCCTATTTGTCCGAAACGGAGCTGTCGGCGGGCGAGATCGCGACGCGCTTCGAGATGACCAAGCCATCGTTGTCGAAACACCTGCGCATCCTCGAATCGGCGGGCCTGATCGCCAGCGACAAGCGCGGGCAATTCGTGTTCTACCGCCTGCAGGGCGACAACCTGGCCAATACGCTGGCCTCGTTCATGCAGGCGGTGTGCCCGGTCTCGCAAGAGCTCAAGCAGGAAAGCCGCGCGCTGGCGCGCAAGAAGGCGCCCAAGGAGTAAACCTTCCGCGATCAGCCGCTATGCGATTGACGCCGTTGCCATTACAATCACAGCACATCTCCGGATTGGTCCGGCATTTGCCAAGTGGATCTCAATGAGCGACGAACTGGTACGCGCAACGACAAGCCTGTGTTCGACCTGCAAACGCAGTGTGGACGCCACCATCTGGCGCAGCGAGGGCCGCGTGGTCATGCGCAAGCGCTGCCCCCAGCATGGCTCCGAAGAAGTCATCGTATCGTCCAACGCCGCCTGGTACGACGCCATGATGAACGAGGCGCCGGTGCTCACGCCGCCCATGGACGCCGCGCCGGCCAGCCAGGGCTGCCCGTTCGACTGCGGCCCCTGCACCAGCCACGAACAACAGGTCCTGCTGCCGATCGTGCCGATCACCTCGGCCTGCAATCTCGATTGCCCGATCTGCTACACGCATAACCGCAACGAAGGCGCCTTCCATATGTCGCAGGACCAGCTGCGCGCCATTCTCGGGCACATGCGGCGGGCAGACCCGAGCAACCGCATGATCAACCTGACCGGGGGCGAACCGACCCAGCATCCCGACTTCGAGCGGCTGGTGGAGCTGTGCCACGCCGAAGGCATCAACCGCATCACCATCTCCACCCACGGCCTGCGCTTTCTCAAGGATGAATGGCTGCTCGAACGGCTGGCGGCGCTGGACGCGCGCATCGTGCTGTCGTTCGACTCGTTCACGCCGGGGACGAATATCGACATGTTGGGCGGGAATTTCTACCAGGCGAAGATGCGGGTGCTGGCCCTGCTCGAAAAATACAAGGTCGACACCACCCTGCTGCCGGTGCTGGCACGCGGCAGCAACGACCATGAAGTAGGTGCGTTCGTGAAGCTGGCGCTGGAAAAGGACTTCATCCGCAGCGTCGAACTGCACACGATGACCTTCACCGGCCAGGGCGGCTCGCGCTTCGACCGGCGCGGCCGCTACACCACCTACGACGTGCTGGCCGACCTGGAACAGCAGACCGGCGGCGCGCTGCGCATCAGCGACTTCGTGCCGTCGCCATCGAGCCATCCGATGTGCTACCTGATCACCTACATGCTGCGCCTGGACGACGGCCGCTGGCTGCCGTTCACCCGCTTCATGGAACGCGCCGACCTGCGCGCGCTGCTGACCGGCACCCTGTACCTGGAACCGACCCCGCAGGTGGAACTGCGCCTGCAGGACGTCATCACGCGCCTGTGGGCCGGCGAGATGGAAAGCCCCGACAGCGACATGATCCTGGCCACCCTCAAGGGCCTGCTGGCGCGCATGTTCGCGCCCGGCCTGTCGACCGAACAGCGCATGCGCATCGGCGAACAGAGTTCGAAAGCGATCTACGTGCACTCGCACATGGATGAAGAAACCTTCGATACCGACCGCATACGCCAATGCTGCGTGGGCATCCGCGAGCCGGACGGGCGCAACGTGCCTTCCTGCGCCTACAACATCCTGTACCGCGACCGCGACACGCGCTTTTCGGTGGCGCCCGGCGCCCCGGTGGCCACCCTGGGAAGCGGCCGGCTGAGCGTCGCATGAACGACCAGCAGGACATCTTGCGCGCGCTCGACCTGCCGGAAGAAGCCATTCCCCTGTTCCTCGCGCACGTCGCGCAGTTCTGCCAGGATCACGGCGGCCAGCGCCGGTACGGCGAGCTGCTTGCCCTGCTGGCGCGCTACCAGGCGGCAGTGGACAAGTGAGATACAAGTGAGATACAACGGCTTGCAGCTGGTGATCGGCCTGGCCGTGCGCAAGCTGGACGACCCCTGGTTCAACCGCTTCCACGATGCGCTGGTGCTGGGCGCGATCCGCGAAGACGTCACCTGGATGCCGCGCCGCCGAAAAATCCGGGAGCACTGGTCGCTCAGCCACTTTTCTGGCCGCCATCTCGGTGGCGGCTTCATTCCCTTCCTGACGGCGAGCGCCCCGGCCAAGGCGCAGGACTATGTCGACCGCGCAGTGACGGCATGGCGCGCCGGCCAGCACGCGCGCGCCTTCGTGCAACTGGGGATGGCCTCGCACCTGGTGATCGACATGGCCTGCCCGGTCCACGCCAGCCGCGTGGCGCACCTGACCGACGGCTACGAGTGGTACGTCGAAGCCAACGGCGCGCAACTGGCGGCGCTGCCCTTCGACGTGCCGCACCAGTACGCCAGCGCGCATGACGCCGCCGCCGGCCTGGCGGCATTCACGCAGCGCTTCGCGCCCGACCGCACCAACCACCACTGGGGGCGCCTGCTCAAGCGGCTCGGCCTGCGCCGCTCGCTCACGCGCGCCGAATTCGCCGCCCAGGCCGAACACATCATCCCCACCGCCGCCGGCCACCTGGCGGCGGTCTACCTGACCTTCATCGAAGCGACCCGCTCTTGAAAAAAATCCTGTTTGCCGTATTGTTCGCGCTGACCGTCTACCTGACCGTGCGCTTTTTCTCGCATGCCAGCGGCGCCAGCCTCGGTGGCGTGCTGGCCCTGATCGGCACCATTGCCCTGCCCTTGTGGCTCGGCCTTGCCGCCCTGACCTGCCTGTTCTATATGCTGGACTGGATCCGCCTGCGCAGCATGCTCGCGGTGCTCGGCCATCCGCTGCGCTTTGCACAAGGCCTGCGCCTGACCTGCGTGAGCTACTTCGTCACCAGCATCACGCCCAGCGCCGAACTGCACACGCCGGCCATGATGTTCGTGCTCGGGCGCCAGGGCGTGCCGATGCCGCACTCGCTGGCGGCGTCGGTCAGCAAGAGCATTTACATGACCTTGTGGATTTGCCTGGTCTCGTGCGTCACGCTCACCTTCGGCCACGCCATTCCCCTGCCGGCGCCCTTGCAGGTCGGCCTGCCACTGCTGACCGCCCCGCTGCTGGGCATAGCGCTGCTGCTGGCGCTGATGGCGTTTTTCCCGGGGCCGGTGATGCGCTGGACCGAACGGCGCGCCGGCGCCATGAAAGATGGCGGCTTGTGGCAAAAGACCCTGCTCGGTATCGGCCAGAGCGCGCATGCCATTTCCGCCATCGGCAAGTCGATCGATGTGCAGCACCTGGTGTGCCACCTGGCCTCGGTGGTCTTTTTGCTGACCTACGTGGCGATCGGCTGGCTGCTCGCCACCCACTTCGGCTTTACGCTGACCTGGCTGCAAGCGCTGACCATCTTTTCGACCAGCCTGATGATCGCCTACCTGGCGCCGGTGCCGGGCGCGATCGGCGTGGCCGAAGTGGCAACCAGCTACATGCTCGATGCCGCGCTCACGCCGCAGGGCATGGCCGTGGCGGTGACCTTGCGCGTGCTGTGCTGGTACCTGGTGGCGGTTCCCGGCGCGCTGGTGCTGGCGCGCGAGTTCCGCCTGGCGGGCGCGTGGAAGCTGCCCAAGGTGTTCAGCTAACGCTCGCCGGCACGGTGCGGTTCCAGAGCCAGCGCGCCGCATGCAACTGCGCCAGCATCAGCACCAGGTTCAACGCCCGGATCGGCCAGCCCGACGGGAGGAAGCCCGCCAGCGGGTCCCAAGGGCGAAACGCCAGGTTGACGTTCATGCTGTCGGGCGTGAACGCCTGGCTGAGCGCAACGAGCAGTTGGTAGATCGCCAGCGCGACCCATGGAACGACAGCCGGGATGCGCCTGCCGCGCCACGCCAGCGCCCCCAGCGCCGGCGCCGACGCATGCAGCAGGAACGAGGCGAGCGAGGTATGGCCGCCGGCCGCCACATGCAGCACGTAGGCCGGCAAGGCGATGGCCCCCTGGCACAGGAAGCCCGTGACGATCAGCGGCGCGGCATTGGCGAGCAGGCCCAGCGCCAGCATGGTGCTGGTCACGTGGCACATCCACAGCAGTTCGGGCGCCAGCCCGTCCTGCGTCTTCTGCACCGCCAGGATGGCAAGCAACAGCATCATATAGATGCCGCCGGCGCGCTTCATCCCAGTCCGCCCGTGAGCGGGAACTGGGCGCCGTTCAGGTAGGTGTTTTCCAGCGCGAGCCAGCGCAGGCCGCGCGCGGCCTCGACACAGGTGCCGGTGCGCCCGAGCGCCGAATAGCGGCGGTACGATTCGCGCAGTTTCGGGTCGAGCGCCGCCGCAATGCCGCCATCGAGCACGCCCACCACGGCCAGGTTGACCAGGATGCCCTTGGGGCCGAGCTCCTTGGCCAGCGCCAGGGTCAGGCCCCACATGGCCGCCTGGCTGGCCGCGTAATGGGCGGGCGCGGGAACCGGCTGCACGCCGTCGAGGGCGGCGACCAGCACCAGCGCACCGCGCAGGCCGCGCCGCTCCATCTGCTGCGCGCACAGCAGCGCGGCGCGTCCGTGCACCGCATGCACCGCGTCCCACGCCGCCGCCGTCACCGCGCCCAGCGAGGCGATCGGCGCCACGCCGGCGCAGTGGACCACCACGTCGGGCAAGCGGCCGTCGCGCGCGAGCGCATCGAACAGCAGGTCCAGCGCGTCGGCCCGTTCAAAATCGGCCGCGTAGGCCGCGAAACCGAGTTCGTCGGCCATGGCGGCGGCAAGCGCGGCGCGCCGGCAGTACGTAAACACCACATCGGCGCCGCTGCGTTTCAGTTCGCGCAGCAGGGCCGAGCCGAGGGCGCCGCTGCCGCCCAGTACAAGTACGCGTTTCATTGAAGATCCCACAGGAAGTCGAGCGCCTCGCGCAGCGCATGCACGCACGCCAGCAGCTCGTCGTCGGTTATCGTGAACGATGGCTGCACGCGCAGCACCTGCCACGCGTGGCCGCAAATCTGCGAGATGTAGCCGGCCTTGTACAGCCGGTGCACCAGCAGCATGCCGATGGCCGGCTGCGCCGCCAGTTCGGGCACGCCGAGGTAGTCGAACTGGTAGCACGGATGGTCCGGCGCTTCGAGCTCGATGCCCAGCATCAGGCCTTCGCCGCGGATCGCCTTGACCAGTGGCGACGGCATGACGAATTCGTCCAGCGCCTTGCGCAACAAGCGGCCCTTGCGTTCCACATCGGCCAGCATGGCGTCGTCCAGCAGGTCGAGCGCCGCCAGGCCGGCCACGCAGGCGAGCGCGTTGCCGCTGAAGGTGGACGCATGCGCCTCGGCCAGCGCGAACTTGCCGTACACGCCGTCAAAAATCGGGCGCCGCGTGAGCATCACCGACAGCGGCATCAAGCCGCCGCCGAGCGCTTTGCCGAGGGTGACCACGTCGGGCCGGCGCGGCCAGTCCTGGCTGGACAAAAAGCGCCCGGTGCGTCCAAGGCCGGTCTGGATTTCGTCGGCCACCAGCAGCACGCCGCGCTCGCCCGTGCCGTGGCACAGGCGTGCCAGGTAAGCGGCATCGGGCTGGCGCACGCCGGCTTCGACCTGGATCGGTTCGAGCACGATGGCGGCAAGCGACGGATCGGCCAGCGCGTGGTCGAGCGCCTGCATGTCGCCGAACGGCAGCGCGTCGACCATCGGCAGGTGCGGGCCGAAAATGTCGCGGTACGGGCCGGCCTGCATCATCGCCACGCTACCGAAGGTACAGCCGTGGTAGGCGCCATGGATGCAAACGATGCGCGGCCTGCCGCTGGCGCCGCGCACCAGCTTGAGCGCCGCCTCCACCGCCTCGGCGCCGCCGTTGGCGAAAAACGCCGCGTCGTAACCGGTGCGCTGGTGCAATCGGCTGGCCAGCAACCCGGCGTAGGGGCTGATGCCCGATGGGTAGAACGATGGCGCGCGGCCACGCAGGAAGTCCATCAGCGCCGCCTCGATCGCTGGCGGACGATGGCCGAACGCCTGCGTGCCCCAGCCGGCCAGCAGGTCGATGTACGGTTTGCCGCCGGTGTCGATCAGGTGGCCGTGCTCCACGCGTTCGAGCAGGTAAGGTTCGCTGCAAAGGCGCGCGCGCATCGACACCAGCGGGTTCACAAACGCGCGAAAATCGTCGTAGCCCTGATGCAGGAGTGCGTCCATCAAAGGCCTCCGTCGAAGGTCAGGCGCGCGCCGCTCATGAAGCTGTTCTCGTCCGACACCAGCCAGGTGACGAAAGCGGCGGTTTCCTCGAGCGTGGCGGTGCGCCCCAGCGGGCAGTGCGTGGTGTAGTCGTCGAGCCGGTACTGGGGCGCCTGCTGGCCCATGCCCGCTTCCAGCAAGCCGGCCGACAGGTCGTTGACGGCAATCCCGTAGCGCCCCACCTCCTTGGCCAGCGCGCGCGTGAAGCCCTGCAGGCCGGCCTTGGCCGCCGCGTAATGCACGGGCGACTCGACGATCCGCTCGCCGGCAATCGAGCCGATATTGAGGATGCTCCCCTTCTTGGCCCGCAGCATGGGCCGCAGCGCCGCGCGCGAGAAGATGTACGCGCCCTTCAGGCAGGTATCGAGCACCAGGTCCCAGTCGTCTTCTTCCAGCAAGGCGATCGGCAGCACCTGCATTACGCCGGCGTTGTTGACGAGGATGTCGAGCCCCTCCCACTCGGCCACGATGGCGTTGACGGTACTCCTCGCGTGGGCCGCATCAGTAACCGATCCCTTGAACACCAGCGGCTCGGCGCCCAGCTCGCGCAGCATGGCGCGGGTGACTTCGACCTGTTCGTCGTCTTTGATGTAAGTAAATGCCACGCGCGCGCCGGCGGCGGCGAAGGCCAGGCAGATGGCGCGGCCCAGGTTGCGCGAGCCGCCGGTTACCAGGCAGCGCTTTCCCGCCAGCCGCAATGGCGGCGCAGGGGGGTCGGAGTCGATCACAGGGTGTTCCGTTTCATGGTTCATTGGGAGCGCATGCGCGTGGAGAGATCGGCCAGCGAGCGCATGGTCGAGCCCTGCCCCAGCGCCTGGGTAAAGCCTCGGCACAGCGTCCAGCAATCCTGGCAGCGCGCCACTGAGTCGAGCCCCTTCATGCGGCCGACAATCTGCGCCAGCGCTTCATCGCGCACATTGCCGACCACCGAATCGATGCGCTCGATGCAGGGCGAGACGTTACCGAGATGGTCGATATTGAATGACTGCTCGCCGGCGTGGCAGGCCGGCATGGGGCCGCGCTCAACAAAGGCGTCCATGCGTTCGAGGTAGTCGCGGAAGGTGCGCAAGTGCGGGTAGCGCTGCCACAGGTCGAGCATCCTGGCGCTGAGCGAGACGTCCGGCAGTTGGTCCTGGTCGCTCTTGCCGCGCCTGAACCCGTCGGTCGAGAGCAAGGTGACGCAGTGGCCGACGCCGCGCGCCGCGCTCATTTGCAGCAGTTTTTCGACGTCGTCCTGGTTTTCCTTCATCAGGATCGTCATCACATGCACCTGCGCGCCGCCGTGGGGCGCGTGCGCCAGCAAGGTGTCCACGGCGCGCCAGGCCTGGTCGAAAGCGCCGTCGAGCCGGCGTTTCCGGTCGTGCCGCGCGGCGTCGGCAAAGTCGATCGACACGCCCACCTGCGCCACCCCGGCCGCGAACAGCCCTTGCGCTTTGGCGTCATCGACAAACCAGCCGTTGGTGTACAGGACCGGCGCATGGCGCTGCGCAAACGCCCGCACGATCTCGATAATGTCCGGCCGCAGCAGCGGTTCGCCCCCTTCGACCGACACCAGAAAGGTGCCGATCTTCGCCAGTTCGGCCGCCACGCGCTGGTAGTCGGCCACGGTTAGTTCGAGGCGCGGGGCGACGCCATTGGGCCAGAAGCCGCAGAACGAACAGCGCATATTGCAGCGGTTGGTCACCTGCACCAGTACCTGGAACGGATGCTTGCGCAAAATGCCGCCCACGAAGCGCAGGTCGCGGCTGGTGCGGGCCAGGAGGCCCGGGCCTTTCAGAATTGCCATCCGCCCCTCCATTGCGCGCCCGCGCGGCGCGTGACGTCCGCCACGATGGGCACGATTGAGCGATAGTCGTCGAGAATCGCGCCCACCGCATCGACCACCGCATCGATGTCGTCGTCGGCGATGGTCAGCGGCGGTTCGAGCCGCAGCACGTTCCAGCGCGACGACGCGGGTTGCGCCAGGATGCCCGCTTCCAGCAGCCGGACCGCGACCCACTGGCCGAACATGCCTTCCGAGATCTTGTCCACCAGCGCGGGCGCCAGCTTGTCGAGCCAGGAACTGCCGGTCGGGCCGAACTCGATCCCGACCAGCAGTCCGCGCCCGCGCACTTCCTTGACCAGCGGGTGCCCGCGCAAGCGTTGGCGCAGGCCGTCGAGCAGGCGCGCCCCTTGCCGGGCGCTGCGCGCGACCAGGTCTTCTTCGTCGATCAGCTCCAAGGTCCTGAGGGCGGCGGCGCAAGCGAACGCGTTACCCTGGTAGGTGGAGCTGTGCAGGTCGAAGCGCCCGGCGCCGCCGTAGGCCTTGTCGAACAGCGCGCGCGAGGTCACCGCCACCGAAATGGCGGCCAGCCCGCCGGACAATGCCTTGGCGAGGCACAGCACATCGGGCACAAAATCTTCAGCCTCGTGCGCGAACAGCGTGCCGGTGCGCCCAAGGCCAGTCTGGATTTCGTCGAGCACCAGCAGCGTGCCGCGCGACCGGCACAGCTCTTGCGCGGCGCGCAGGTAGCCGGGCGGCGGCAGGACCACGCCGCCTTCGGCCTGCAGCGGCTCGACCAGGAAGGCGGCCGGCTTGTGGGTCTTGAGGGCGCGATCGAGCGCATCGAGGTCGCCGAAGGGCACGCGATGGCAGCCGGCCAGCAGCGGCTCGAAAGGCTGGCGCAGGCGTTCGGCGCCCATCACCGACAACGTGCCCAGCGTGGTGCCGTGAAAGCCGCCGTCGCACGAGATAAAGTCGCTGCGGCCGGTGGCGGCGCGCGCTAGCTTGAGGCCCGCCTCCACCGCCTCGGCCCCGCTGCTGGCGAACAGGCTGATCTCGAGCGGCGCGGCCAGCCGCTTTGCCAGCGCCTCGGCCAGCGCCGCCGCGCCAGCCGCCGGGCCGGTGTGGCAAAAGTGCAGCACCTGCTCGTCGAGCAGCTGGTGCAGGCGCGCGATCAGTGCAGGATGATTGTGGCCCAGGTTGACCGAGCCGAAGCCGGCCAGGCAATCGAGATAGCGCCGCCCCTCGCTGTCCCACAGCCACACGTCGCTGGCGCGCACGAACACGCGCCCGTAGCCTAGCACCCCGAGCAACTGGATGAAGGATGGATTGATGTACTTCGCGTAGGTTTGCGAGACCGGGTGTTCGCTTTGCTTCATGCGGTTCCCAATCCGAGTTCGGCGCGCAGGCGCGCATCCGACGATGGACGCCAGATTTTCTGGTCGAGCCAGAAGTGGTGGCAGAACAGGCCCCAGTACAGCGCCAGGAACACCTGGGCCGACGCCGATCCGGGCGCCGGACCGACCGGCGCCCCGCCACGCGCCACGTTAAGTAGCACGTACAGCAGCGACGCCGCCAGCATGAGGGCATACGCCAGTACCGGCCCCGCCGCCCGCGCCGGCTTGACGCGGCGGCGCTCGGTGGCGATGACGATGCCGATGTACTGCAAGCCGTGCAGCGTGCCGCCGACGATGGTGGCGGCCATGAACACCTGCTCGGTGGTGAGGGGGTTCGCCAGCAGTGGCTCGCGCATGCCGACCGCGAACAGCGAGAACAGGGTCGTGCCCACCGCGACCACGAGGCCGAACACGCCGGGCAGCACCGTGCTGCCGCGACGCCAGCGCCGCACCAGCAGCGCAGCCCACGACAGCATGGCCGCCGCCAGCAGCGCGCCCAACGCGGCAATCGCACCGGCGCCCCAGCTTACGCGCCGCGCCAGGTCCAGGTTGGCCGGATGCGCCAGCGCGAGCAGAGCAAAGGCGACCCACAAGATGCCGTGCAAGAGGCGCGTATCGGCCTTGCGCGCGGCGGCGTCGGCCTCGCCCAGGCGCTGGTACACCGCCAAAATGCCGTGATGCTGGCGCACCCCGTGATGAAAAGACCACAGCGCCACGAAGCCGAGGAACAGCAGGAACGGTTCCGGGCGGCCGCTGATCCATGTCGCCCCAAGCAGGACGGGACCGGGCAGCAGCCATGCGAGGCTGGTCCACAGCAGGCGGCCACGCTCGCGCCTGAAATCGGCATCAAGGTAGGTGCGCTGCCAGGTGGCGCACAGGTGCGGGCCTTCCACCAGCCAGATCCAGGCGAACCACAGGGGCAGCACGGTGCCCGGTGCGGCCAGCATCAGCAGGCCGGCCGCCAGCGCGACAACGCCGCTTCCGAAAAAGAAGCAGGCGTCGAACACCGGGCCGCCGATCCAGCGTGTCATTGTGTCAGGCCACGTTGCTGGTGCGCTGTGCGAGTTTGCCGACGACCAGGTGCACGAAGGTCTGCACCGTGAACAGGCTGAGAATCTGGCCCGGATGCAGGCCGGGCTTGATCTGCTCGGCCACTTCGGGCATCAGCTCGCGCAGGCGCGCCAGGCCGGCGTCCGAAATCACGCCGCCAGGCGCGAATTCGTCGTCGGACATGTCGCCGCGCGCGGCGCGTTCCAGCTCGCCGCGCGTGACCTGGATGCCATAGGTGCGTTCGAGCTTGAACACGATATCGAGAAAATCGAGCGACTCGGCGCCCAGTTCCCCGATCAGGCTGACCGTAGGCGGCACGTCGCCGGCGGGAATGGCCAGCGATTCGCCGACGATGGCGCGCACGGTGTCTTCGATTTCCTGGGGAGTCGTGGTAGTCATCTAATTAGTATCCTCGTCGGTATGTTCATCTTCAAACCAGCGGGCCACGCGGCCCAGCGGTTTGCGCGGTTTTTGTTCGGGTGCGGGACCAAGCGGGTAACCCAGCGCGATCGCGCCGACCATCTGCCACGGCGCGGCGATGCCGAGCAGCGCGCAGATGCGGTCGCGCGCAATCATCGGCCCCGCCATCCAGCATCCGCCAAGGCCGCTGGCGTGGGCCTGCAGCAGGAGGTTCATGACGGCGGCGCTGGTGGAGCAGAGTTCGGCCTGCATGGCGCCAGCCGTGTGGTACGCCGACGGATCGGCCCCGCCCGAGGCGAGCAGGTTGGCGATCAGGTCGGGGAACTCGCGATACTGCGGGATGATGATCACGGCGGCGCTCATCAACGGCTCGTGGAAAAAGTCGCCGTAGCTGCCGAAGTCCTCGGCGTGGTGGCCGCGCGCGATGACCGCCTTCATTTCGTCGGCGCGCTCGCGCACCGCTCGGGCGATGGCCGCGCGCAGGCTGCGCGAGCGCACCACGGCAAACTGCCAGGGCTGGCGGTTGCTGGCCGACGGCGCGCTGGTGGCGGCGAGCAGCAGGCGTTCGATCGTTTCGCGCTCGACCGGGCGATCGGTAAATTCGCGCGTGCTGCGGCGCGAGAGAAACCAGTCCAGGGTGGCCTGTTCGTTCATTCTGCCTTGAATCCTCCATCCACGTTCCACACCTGCGCGGTGACGTAGCTGGCGTCGTCGCTGCACAGGAAGGCGACCACGGCGGCCACTTCATGCGCGCTGCCGACGCGCTTGAGCAGGATGCGCTTGTTCAGTTCTTCCGGCGCCAGGGCGCGGATATCGCGCGTCATGTCGGTCTCGATCACGCCCGGCGCGACCGCATTGACGCGTATGCCGCGCGGCGCCAGTTCGACCGCGAGCGCCCTTGTGAACGCTTCGACCGCGCCTTTGGATGCGGCGTAATTGCTCTGGCCACGACCGGGACGCGTCGCCGCCACCGACGACATGTTGACGATCGCCCCGCGCCGGCGCGACACCATGCGGCGCGACGCCTGGCGGCAGCAATTGACCACGCCCGAGATATTCACCGAAAAGACATCGTCGAAGTCGGCCGGCTCGCTGGCGCCGAGCAGCGTGTCGCGCAGCACGCCGGCGTTGCAGACGAGGACATCGAGCTGGCCATGCCTAGCGTCGATGTCGGCGAACAGCGCATCCACCTGCGCAACGTCGGACACGTCGGCGCGCGCGAGATAGCACACGCCACCGAGCGCCGCGACCTGTCCGGCCACGCTGGCGGCGGCGGCTTCGTCCCTGAGGTAATTGAGGATGACGGTAAAGCCCTTGCGCGCCAGTGCGAGCACGATGGCGGCGCCGATGCCGCGCGAGCCGCCGGTAACGAGTGCGGTTTTCATGGCAGCTCCACGCGGACGATGCCGGCCAGGCCCGGCGCGCTGGCGGCCAGGCCGATGGCCGAACGGTGATTCGATGATTCGGCTCGCAGGAGCGGGCGCAAGGGGCCGGGCGCGGCGGCGCGCAAGAGCGCCACCGGCGGCATGCGCTGGCGTTGCAGCAGCTCTGCCAGCGCGATAACTTGAACAACTGAAGTGGCGGCGCCGATTTGTCCCATGGCGCTCATGATACAACACAGGGGCGCGCCGGCGCCGGTGATCGCGGCAACTAGCTCGCGCTCGGCCGCATCGAAGCCCGGCAGCGCCAGGCCGCAGCCATCGACCGCGTCGCCAGGCCGCGCAAGCATGCGTACAAGGCGCGCCAGCAGCGCCGGTTGGGGCTCGCCCTTTTCGCCGTCGGCGCCATCGAGCGCTTCGATGTAGGCACGCGCGGGTCCGGCTCGCTGCAAGACCAGGGCGGCGGCGGCTTCGCCAGGCACGAAGCCCTGTGCAGCGATGTCGTACGGCGCCGCCAGCACAGTCGATACAGAGGAGCCGCGCGCGGCCAGTTCGACCAGCGTTTCCGGCTCGACCAGGCTGTCGTAGCCAACCACCAGCGCCACGTCGACGGCGCCGGCGGCCAGCGCGCGGATCGCACCGGCAAGCGCCTGCGCGCCCGCATTCGCGCCGCCGTAAGTCGCGCCTTCGCCGCGCGCGCCCAGTTCCTGCGCGGCGATGGCGTGCGCATTGTTCGACAGGTGCTGCAAGATCCAGAACGGGTGCAGCAGCGCCAGGCCGCGCTCCCATGCGGCCGCGCCATCGGCCTGTTGATGCTCGAATGCGGGCATCAGGTCGTCCCAGTGCGCGCGCAGGCCGCCGTAGCCGAAGAACAGCCCCACGCGCTCGCCGCCGCTCACACCGGCGTCCCGCATCGCCTCGGCCGCCACCTCCACCGCGTACAAGCCCATACGGCGCAGGAAGCGGGCCTGGCGCGACGGCGCCGGCGGCGCGGCGATGGTGGCGGCCAAGGTGCAGGCGTAGCTGCGCGCATCGAAACGCGCATTGGGCCGGGCGGCGCGCTCCCCGGCCAGCAGGCGTTCGATGACCTCGTCGATGCCTGAACCGAGCGGGGTGCGCCATGCGCGGCCGGTCAGCGCCGCCTTCATGCGGGCCGCCCAAAGATCAGGGACACGTTCTGGCCGCCGAAGCCGAACGAATTGCTCAGCACCGCGTCGACGCTCGCCGCACGCGGCGCTTTGACGACGTCCACCTCGCATTGCGGGTCCGGGTCGCGATGGTTGGCCGTTCCCGGCAGCAGATTGCGTTCGAATGCGAGCAGGCAGGCGGCCGCTTCGATCGCTCCCGACGCCGCCATCAGGTGCCCGATGGCGCCCTTGACCGAGCTCACTGGCACCGCGAGCGCGCCGAAGACGGCGGCGATGGCGCGCGCTTCGGCCACATCGTTGAGCGGCGTGCCGGTGCCGTGTGCATTGATGTAAGCGATATCGGCGGGCGCCAGTTGCGCGCGCCCGAGCGCCGTTTCCATTGCGCGCCGCGCGGCAGCGCCGTCGGGACGGGGCGCGGTGACGCGGTAGGCATCCTGGGTGCTGCCGTATCCGAGCACGCGCGCGAGCACGCGCGCGCCGCGGCTGGCGGCCCGCTGCTCCGATTCGATCACGAACATGGCGGCGCCCTCCCCGATCACCAGGCCGTCGCGGCGCAGGTCGAACGGGCGGCAGGCGTCGGGCTCGTTGCGCGGCGACGGCGCTCCGAGGCGCGACATGCCGCCCAGGCCGAACGGGTTGACCATCGAATCGGCCCCGCCGCACAAGACAATGGAGGCTGCGCCGCGCTCAATCAACGACGCCGCGTGGGCAATCGCCAGGCCACCGGCGGCGCAGGCCGATGCGTTGACGATGACCTGGCCGTGCAGGCCAAGCACGTCGCCAACCAGGCGCGCGCCCAGGTCGACATCGGAGCGAAAGCGAATGCCATCATGCCCGCCGACGGACCAGTCGATCGCCTGGCCACTGAACATGGGGCCAAAATCGTCGAGAAAAGCCTGTTCCAGTCCGAGCGCCATCACCAGTGACGCTTCGTCCTCGGCCTCGCCGCAGCCGGCCATGCGCCACGCCTCGACGGCGGCCAGCAGCGCGAACATGCATTTGCGGTCGCGCCATGCGCCGGCGCGTTCGTACGTGTCGAGCACCGCTTCGGCGTGGCCAAGGTCGCCGAGGTGCGCACGCAGCCAGTCGCGCCCGATGCCGCCACCGGCCACTTCGCAGGCCACGCGGGTGTCGAAGGCGGAAGCGTCGAAGGAGCGCACCGGCGCGATGCGACTGCGTCCGTCGGCCAGGCCGTCGAACAAGGCAGGCATGCCGACGCCGAATGCGCTGACCGCGCCCACGCCCGTGATGACCGCGCGCCTCATGCCACGCTCCCGAAACGGGCGACGCCAAGACCGCCGTCGATACCGGCGCTAAACACAACGGCGCGACGGCAGCGGCCCTGGCGTATCAGGTCGAGCGCCACGCACCAGGCCAGCGCGGGCGCCGCCGCCAGCGCATCACCAAGACACACGCTGACGTCGAGTGCATTGTCGTGACCAAGCCGCTTGCGCGCCTCGCTACCCCACGGCGCGATGACGACATTGGCATCCTCGCACGCTTCGGTCAAGCCGGGGTGACGCTCCCAGGCGCGCGCGCTGTGGAAACTGACGGCGTCCAGCGTCGCCAGCGCACCGTCGGCGGACGCGGACAAGGCGAGCAGGCCCGCGCCCTCGGCCGGAACGAAGCCGCGCGCGGGATAGCCGGCGGCATCGAGCTGCGTCCAGGTGACCGGATGCAGGGCCGAATCGGCGCCGCCGGCGAGCGCGGTATCGCATTCGCCCGAGGCCACCAGCCAGTGCGCTTCGCTCAGTGCGGCCAGCGTGCCCGTACCGCGCGAATAGAAGGCGCCGTTGGGGCCTTCTGTGCCATTCAGGATCGCGCCGTGGCAAAGCGTGAAGTTGTTCATCAGCTGGAATGCGAACAAGGGATTACAGGCGGCCAGGCCGGCGCCGCCGAAGCGCTCCAGCGAAAACGCATGATCGACGATGCTGGCCGCCAGCATGCGCGTCAGTTCATCCATGGAGCAGCCGGACGCGCCCACGCCCAGGTACAGGGCCGCTTGCTCGCGCTGCGCGCCGGTCCAGCGCGCGTCGGCAAGCGCCAGGCGCAGGGCCACGGCGGCCAGGCGCGCCGGATGCGCCATCAGCTTGCGGGCGCGCGCATCGACATCGATATCGGAGGGAATTGCCGGCACTTCGGCCGACATGACGCTGCCATGGCTTGCCGAAAGCTGGCCGCTGGGAGCAAACCCCTTGAAGCCGGCCAGTGTGCGCCAGTCGAAACCGGATGCGCTGACGGCCGCCGCGCCGGATATGTATACCTGTCTCACGCGCAGTGCCTCGCCACCAGGCTGCAATTGGCGCCGCCGAAGGCGAAAGCGTTGACCAGGGCGGCGGCGACGTTCTTGCGGATTGCGCTAGTCAACACATGCGGAAGCGCGCAGGCCGGATCGGGTTGAACCAGGTTCGCGGTCGGCAGCACGATGCCCTGCTCCAGCGCCGCGTGGGCGCACAGAAAACCCAGCGCACCGGCGCCGGCGATCCAGTGGCCAAGCGCCCCTTTGACCGAGCTGACATGGGCGGCGTCGAGGCTCGCGCCCAGCACGCGCCGCAATGCCAGCGCTTCGACCGCGTCGTTCAGCGGCGTCGAGGTGCCATGCGCCTGGATGTAGTCGACCGCATCGAGGCCGGCAGCGGCGAGCGCGATGCGCATGGCGCGCGTCGCGCCATCGCCCTGCGGGTCGGGTGCGGTCAGGTGATGGGCGTCGAGGCTGCGGCCTTCGCCGGCCAGTTCGACCGTGGCATTGCCGCGTTCAACCGACAGCACCACCATGGCGGCGCCCTCGCCGATCACAAAACCGTCGCGCCGCACGTCGAACGGGCACGAGACGCCGCGCGCGCTCAGTGCGCCAACGCGGCCAAAACCGGCCAGCATCATCGGATCGACATCGGCGCCGACGCCGCCGCACAGGGCCACGTCGCACACGCCGAGGCGGATCGCCCGCGCCGCCTCGGCAATCGCGCTCGCGCCCGAGGCACAGGCCAGCGAAATCGTCACCGCCGGGCCATGGGCGCCGTATTCAAGGGCGAGCGCCGAGGTGACGGCGGCGGGCGAGATAATGGAAGCGTCGAATTCGGCCACCAGCGCCGCCGCCTTGACGCCGAACTGCGCATGGTCGAAGCGCGCGCCGCCGCCGGCGCCACGGGTCAATCCATGCAAGGTGGCGAACGGCGCACGGCCCGATTCCGCGCCGAGGAAGATGCCGAGGCGTTCAGGCGCGACATCGACGCCGGCGCCCTGCCACGCTTCACGCGCGGCGACCCGCACCAGCGCCAGGCGGCGGTCGCCCGTGTGGGTGAAGCCGTCGATCTCCGCGCCGGCCGTGGATGGAAAACCGGTCACGTCAAACCCATGCACCTGCCCGATGGCGCTGCGCCCGGCAGCGAGCGCTTGCAGCGAGGCGGGCCAGTTGGCGCCCAATGCCGTGATGGCGCCGACGCCTCGCACGAACACGCGCCTTGGCGTCATGGCTCCTCGGCCGAGCCGGTGAGCCAGATATTGAGCACCTCGCGGCGGCGCGCCAGCAACTTTGGATTGGTCACGCGGGCGAAAGCGAAGGCCAGTTCGGCCTCGGCCACCAGTTTGCCGTCCACGCGCGCCATGGCGCGCACCTGGCCGCCATCTTCATGCACCACGATGCCGTGGCATTCGAGTTCCATCTTGTCGCCTGCGCGCACCTGGTGGCGGAACTTGGCGCGGTCCACTGTGACCAGCAGCGCGTGCAGGTCGTGGCGGCCTTGTTCGCGCATGCTCGCTTCGACCAGCACCCCACCCAGCTGCGCCATCGATTCGATGATCATCGCGCCGGGCATGATGGGGTGTCCAGGAAAATGGTCGGCAAAAATATCATCCGACAGCGACACGCACTTGACTCCCGACGCCAGTTGCGGCGGCACAAGCGCCGTAATTTTATCGAGAAGTATGTATCGCATCCGCACTGCCCTTTACGTCTATCGATTGCTACCGGCAGCGCCCAACGGCCACTCAAGACATGCAATTCAGGTTAGGATATCCTAAAGTTAACACCTAACACCAGTAGATCATCGTTGAAAGGTTCACATGGAATGTACCAGCTGCGACACGAGCACCGTGCGCAAGGATCGCGAGCACACCTTCTTCATGCACGAGATGGCCATCTGCGGCGGCTGCACCGCGCCGATCGAAGCGCGCGTGGTGCTGCGCGACGATGGCGTGGTGCGCCTGATCCACTGCAAGCAGTGCGGCCCTTCCGAACAGATGGTATCGAGCGACGCCAAGGGATGGATGGCGGGCTTTCTCGCGCGCGGCCAGGTCGAACCGGGCAAGGTTGGCGACCACTATTTCAAGCACACGACATCGACCTGTCCGGGGTGCCTGGCATTGCTGCCGGCCGATGTGGTGATCCGCGACGGCAAAGTCTATTTTGTGAAGAACTGCGAGAAATGCGGCCCGTCCGAGGCGCTGGTGTCGGAAGACGCGGCCTACTACGTGGACGCGTACTCGTACGCGCGCGCCGGCACCGAGCCGCTGGTGTTCGCCACCGAGGTCGACCAAGGCTGCCCGACCGACTGCGGCACCTGCGGCGACCATGAACAGCACACCTGCCTGCCGATTATCGAGATTACCGACTACTGCAACCTGGAATGCCCGGTCTGCATCGTCAACAACACCAATGCGTATCACCTTTCGAACGAGGCGTTCACGCGCATGATCGACACGCTGGTGCGCAACGAGGGCCAGGTGGAGTCGATTGCGCTGTCCGGCGGCGAGCCGACCAGCCACCCGCGCCTGATGGAACTGATCGCGATCGCCACGCGCGAGGAAATCGGCCGCATCGTGATCATCACGAACGGCTTGCGGCTTGGCCGCGACCGCGCCTTTGCCGAGAAAATCAAGGCCAGCGGCGCCTACATCGCGCTGCAGTTCGATGGTTTTACGGCCGATACGCACGAAAAAATCCGCGGGCGCGACCTGTGCGACGAAAAGAGCGCCGCACTCAAGATGCTCAAGGACCTCAATATCCCGACGCAGCTCATTTTCGTGGCCGCGCGCGGCGTCAACGAGCACCAGATCGGCCAGGTGGTGGAGATGTTCCTCTCGGAAGACCACTTCTTGTCGCTGAACTTCCAGCCGGTCGCCTTTACCGGCGCGGGCGGCGGGCAGTTCGCGCACGACCCGATGGACCGGCTGACGATTCCGGGCGTGATCAAGGCGATCGAGGAACAGACCAACGGCAAGCTGAAGGTGAGCGATTTTGCGCCCCTGCCCTGCTCCCACCCGCAGTGCGTCTCGCTCAGCTACCTGCTGCGCATGAACGACGGCAGCCACATTCCGTTCGGGCGCTTTGTCGACTTCCGCACGCACGGCACCTTGCTGCGCTCGTCGGCCACGCTGGGCGCGTCGCCCGAGATTCACGATGCGATGAGCGATGTGGTGCACGACGTGTTCGCGCGCCAGGATGAAATCGAGCGTTCGGCCGACATCCTCGCCGCCCTGCGCCGCACCATCGACGTGATGTTCCCGAACCGGCCGGTCAGCGCCAAGGAAGCGATTCACCTGGGCGAGCAGCAGGCCAAGTCGATCTTTTTGCACCACTATATGGACCGCCACGACTTCGACCTGGAACGGCTGCGCAAGTGCTGCCACCATTATCCGCAGGTGGACGGGCGCATCATGCCGGCCTGCGGCTTCAATATGTTCCACCGGGGCGCGGCCAAGGGGCCGGAAACCGAACTGGCGGCATGGGGCAAGAAGCCCTGGACCACGGACGCGCCGGTGCAGGTCGTGCAGTTCCACCGCACCGACACGCGCCAGGCGCTGACCGGCATCGGGGTCGACGAAACGCCGGCGCGCGCGCCGCATTCGATCGGCCTTGGTGGCGGCAAGCCGGTGGTGCTCAAATAATGGGGATCCTCGACGGACGGACCGCATTGGTCACCGGCGGCTCGCGCGGCCTGGGACGCGCCCTGTGCATGGCGCTGGCGCGCGAAGGCGCGAACGTGGCTTTTAACTATTCGCGTTCGGTGGCCGAAGCCGAGGCCGTGCTGGCCGCGCTCAAGGAACTGGGCGTGAAGGCGTGGGCGTTCCAGGTGTCGGTGCTGGACAAGGCGGGCCTGCAGGGCATGGTGCGCGCGATCGAGCAGGATGCGGGGGCGATCGATATCTTGATCAACAACGCCGGCATCGGCCAGGTGGTGCCGCTCGCGCTGATGGAAGAAGAGGACTGGGACCGCATGATGAACACCAACGTCAAGGGCGCATTTTTGACCACGCAGGCGGTGTTGCGCGGGATGATCCACCAGAAGCGCGGGCGCATTTTGAATATCAGTTCGCTGGCGGGCGTGAAGATGATGCAGGCGCCGGTGCACTACAGCGCGGCCAAGGCGGCGCTCAAGGGCATGACGGAGGCGCTGGCGAAGGAAGTGGGCCGCTACGGCATTACCGTCAACTGCCTGGCGCCGGGCGTGCTCGATGAAGGCGTGAGCGGCAATGTGCCGGCGGCGAAGATGACGGAATACGTGCGCCATTGTGCGCTGGGGCGACTGGGAACGGTGGAGGAAGTGGCGGAAGCGGCGGCGTTTTTTGTGTCGGACAAGAACAGCTATATGAGCGGAGCGACGGTGGTGATCGACGGCGCGGTTTGAGGAGGGCCGGACAACCGCCTGGCCGAGCAAGTGCCCTTGTCGGCCACGGCCGGCGTCGATTACAAGGCGGGCGCGCTGACCAGCGGGGCCTCGTTCGTGTACAGCAGCGGCGGCCACGTGCGCTTGTCGCTGAATGAATTTACCTATGCTTCCGCCCGCCGCGACCTGGAAATGTATGGCTTGTGGAAACTGGACAACAAGCTGCAGTTGAGAGTGAGCATCGCCAATGCGCTGCGGCATGACTGGATCAGCGACCGCGGTTACGCGGGCGCGGCGGGCAGCTCTGGCACCCGCTCCACCCAGCCGGGCAAGACCTGGGTGCGGGCCATGCTGGAGGCGCGCTTCTGACGGCGCGTGGCAGACGGCGCGTGCCCTGGCGCAAGGTCGTTTCGCCTTAAGCTGAATCAAGCGCGCGCCCTGTCCGCACGGGCTTGCCAAAGCCGGGATGTGCTTATCATTTGCTGACACAGGACGCGGCCGCCAACCTGCCGGCCGCGCATGCTGTGTTTCAAGAAAGAGGCCTATCATGACCAGCCCCCTTACCCTGCTCATGCCAGTACTTCCCGGCACCAGCGCGGTGACTGTCGTCGCCACCCTGACCACCCTGCTGCCGACCATCGAGGCCGCGCTCGCGTCGATCGGCACCGTCCATTATGCGCGCCTCGTCTTGCTCGATCGCTCGCAACCGAACCTGCAACCGGACCTGTTCTCGCTGCTGCCATCGGACAACCTCGTCATTGGCATCATCACTTCCTTCGATGGCGATTTCGGCCCCTACATCCATGACTTCACGGTCCAGCTGAGCGCCGAGTTCGACAAGACTTTGTCGCTGGTGGTCGGCGGCGCGGCGTTGACGCCGGTGGTCGATCACGAGGCTGAATTCGAAGCATTTATCGCCGAGAACAATGCCTCGCAACATATTCCGAACACCTATTTCTTCGCCGCTTACCAGCATACCGTGCAAGACATCCTGGCAGCGATCTGATCCGGCGCGCGCACCTGGCCCGCTCCCGGTGCGCTGTTCATACGCGAGGGCGACGGGAGAAGCGAATGAGCGATTCTGCGATTGACCTGGACGACGTGCAAGGCGTCATCCTGCATGGCTACCGCGTCAAGCTGGTGCGGCATTTCGTGCTCACGATCACGGATGCGGGCGCAACCGGCAGGCTGATCGCGGCGCTGGTGCGGGGCGACCATGGCTTGCCCGCGATCACGACGGCCAGGCGCATTGCGCCCAAGCCGGCCCTGTTCATGAACATCTGCTTCAGCGCGTCCGGCCTGGCTGCGCTCGGCATCAGCGCGCAACAGTTGGCCAGCTTCGACGCGGCGTTCCGGCGTGGCGCGACCGATCCGGCCAGTGCGGCGACGGTGGGCGACGTGGGACCGAGCGCGCCGCAGCACTGGATCGGCGGCTTGCACGATGGCGCGCGGGTGCATATTTTGCTCAGCTTGTGGGCGACCGATTCGCACGCGGCGCTCGAGGACGCGTCGGCCCGCTTGCGCGCCGCGTTCACGAACGGCGTGACCGAGCTGTACGTGCAGGACGGTGCGGAATTCCCGGACAGAACCGTCCATTTCGGCTACCGCCACGGCATCGCGCAGCCGACCATCATCGGCGTGCCGCGCAAGCGGGATGCGCCCGATGCCCAGCCGCCGGTGCCGGCCGGCGAATTTTTGCTCGGCCACCGCAATGCTGGAGGGGGCACCTACCGGGTGTTGCCGGATGAATTGTCGAGCAACAGCAGCTATGCCGTGTTCCGGATACTGGAACAGGATGTGGCCGGGTTCGAGGCCATGCTGGCGCGTTTTTCCGCACAGACGGGCATCGATATCGAGATGCTTGCGGCAAAACTTCTCGGGCGCTGGCGCAACGGCAATCCGCTGACCTTGACGCCAACGGCGCAAGGCGCGCCGCTGCCGGATGCGCAGCTGAACAGCTTTGAGTTCGTCGGCAGCGATCCTGCCACGAACGATACGCTGGGCCTGAAATGCCCGATCGGCGCCCACATCCGGCGCAACAATCCGCGCGACGCCGCCGTGATCGGCACCGACAGTACCCATCACCGGCTCATGCGGCGCTCGATGCCGTATGGTCCGCAGTATGATCCGGACCACCCTGACACGCATGCGCGCGGGCTGATCGGCTTCTTTATCAACGCGAGCATCCGCAACCAGTTCGAATTCCTGAGCAGCGAGTGGAACCGGAGGGATGATTTCGTGAAATCGGCGACCGGCCCCGAGGGCGCGGCCGCCGGCAATGCCGTCTACAACATCAGCGGCGAGGATTTTCTTGCCGGCGTGAACGATCCGGCCAGCAGCGCGTTCACCCTGCCCGGCAAGGGTCCGAAAGGCAGCGCCAACCGGACCCTGGACGGCTTTTCACGGCTGGTGACCACGCGCGGCGGGGTGTACTGCTTTTTCCCGAGCATCAAAGGACTGCTGTACCTGGCGCAATTGACAGCCGCCGCCGGGGCCGTGCCTTACCAGCGGTAGCTTGCCGTGACGATGATCTTGCGCGCTTCGCCATAAAAGCAACCGTAGGTGCAACTGCCGATATAGGTCTTGTCCGCCAGATTGGTGACGTTGAGCGCGAGTTTCCACGGCCCGGTGCTGTAGCTGGCCATGGCATCGATCAGCGTGACGGACGGCACGATCACCGGCGTGCCATGCGCCGCGCCATGCGTGCTGCCCACGTAGCGCACGCCCGTGCCTATTCGTAAACCGCGCAAACCGGGCAAGCCGGCCGCGCCGAAGCCCTCATCGCCCCAGATCGAGAACTGGTTGTACGGCACGCTGTCGACACGCCGCCCTTCGCGTTCGGGATACAGGGGGCTCGCCTTGGTGGTGCGGGCGTCGGTGTAGGCGTAAGCGGCGATCAGGTTGGCGGTTTTGCCGATCCGGGTGCGCGCTTCCAGTTCCAGGCCGCGCGAACGCACTTCGCCTGCCTGCATGGCAAAGTTGGCATCCTGCGGGTCTTCCACCTGCACGTTCTGGCGGGTCAGCTGGTACACCGCAGCCGAGAGCAGCATGTCGGCGCCCTTGGGCTGGTAGCGCAGCCCGGCTTCGAACTGCTTGCCTTCGGACGGCTTGAAGCGCGCGCCGGTGCGGTCGACGCCGGTGGTCGGCTCGAACGATTCGCTGTAGCTGGCAAACGGCGCCAGGCCGTTGTCGGCCAGGTACACCAGCCCTGCCCTGCCGGTAAAGGCATGGCTTTTTTCATTGTCGGCCCGCACGCCGCCAAAGAATCCGGCTTCGTTGTAGCGCATCATGTCGTAGCGACCGCCCAGCGAGGCCACCCATTTCTCGCCCACCTTGACCTGGTCCTGCGCGTAGACGCCGATGCGCTTGCCGTCGGCCTTGTAGGCGAAGGTATTCGGCGCGCGCTCGCTACCCACGGCGCTGCCGTACACCGGTGCGAACAGGTCGAGATTGGCCAGCGTGCGCGTGTAGCGTTCGGTTTCTTCGCGTCCGCGCGAGTAGTCGATGCCCGCCAGGATGGTCTGCCTGACGGCGCCCTCGCCCAGCTGGTATTGGAGCGACGTGTCCGACACCAGCGACGAGGACCGGTCGGCGCGCTCGGTGGCCCAGCGCAGGGCCGTTACGCGGGCGCTGGCGTCAACCCCGCCCCACACCTCGGTGTAGTCGAAGGCGTTGCTCGCATGGGCATAACGCAGGCTGTTTTTGAGCTTGAGCCGCTCGGTGAACGCATGCTCGAACAGGTATCCGGCGGAATACCGTTCCAGCGCGAACCGATCAAAGCCCGGCTCGCCCACGAAGCGCTGGCGCGCAATCGGGCCGTTGGCGTTGGGCAGCACCGTCCCTTCGGCGGGCAGGCCGTAGACATTGACTGTGCGGTCTTTTTGATAGTCTCCCAAAAAAGTGAGCGAGGTTGCCGCGTTCGGTTTCCACGTCAGCGCGGGCGCCACGAAACGGCGGTTGTCGGGTACGTGATCGATGAAGGTGTCGCTGTCGCGCCAGAGCGCGGTAAGGCGGTACGACCAGACGCCATCGTCGCTCAGCGGGCCGCCAAGATCGGCCGATACCTGTTTGCGCTTGAATGAGCCTCCTTCCAGATTGATTTCGTGCACCGGTTCCGCCGTGGGACGCTTGCTGACCGTATTGATGATGCCGCCAGGCCCGCCCGCCCCGAACAGGACCGACGCGGCGCCCTTGACTACTTCGACCCGTTCCAGGCCATATAGTTCCTGGCGACCGTCGTAGCGGGTGACGCCGTAGCGGGTGCCGTCGCGGTAGTGGTTGCCAAGGTCCGAGGTGGCCTGGAAGCCGCGCAGGAAAAACTGGTCGGTGGTGCGGTCGGCCGCTTCGTTACGGGCCACGCCGGCCACGTAGGCGAGCACGTCTTGCAAGCTTTGCGACTTAAGGGTATCGATCTCCTCCGCGCCGACCACGCTGACGGACTGCGGCGTTTCAATGATCGGCGTGTCGGTTTTGGTGGCCGTGGCGCTGCGCCGGGCCACGTAGCCGCGGATGGGACCGCTTGCAGTCTCCGGCTCGGCGTTGTCGAGCACGGTGATCGTCGGCAGCACGGCGGCCTCGGGCCGGGCGCCCGGACGGGCGGACGGGCGCTCGGCCAGCTTGACCAGGGTGTAGCTGCCGTTGGCCTGGCGCAGCGCTTGCAGGCCGTGTCTGCGCAAGACCTCGTCGAAGCCGGCCTGCACGCTCGTGGTGGCGTTCAGGCCGGCGCTGGTCTTGCCGTTCAGTAGCGTTGCATCGGCGGACAGCTCGATCCCGGCGGCGCTGGCGAAGCTGGTCAAGGTGCGGTCCAGCGGACCGGGCGCGATCTGGTAGCTGCGCGCCGGGGCGCCTTGGGCCTGGGCCTGCGTGGCCAGGCCAAGGCCGAGGCCAAGGCCAAGCCCGGCCAGCAAGACGGCGCGCACGGCGGCCGCGCCACGGTGGAGCGTCAAGGCCGGTCGACGCGTTGAGGGTGTGAGGGAGGAATGGCGGTACGGATGGGTCATGGTGGGGTCCTGGAGTTCGGAAGAATGCGGGAGTGCTTACTTGTATCCCGAACGAGAACCGGAAACCCTCAAGCCGAAACGACGATTTCCACAAAAAATCTTACACGGCGTTATCAACGGGCGCGCACGGTGACCCAGTAGCGGCTGCGATAGGCCACGGCGACCGGCAGCGCCAGCGCCAGGTTGCGCAGTGCGCGGTCGGTGTCGCGCAGCGAAAACACGCCGGTCACGCGCATGGCGGCAATGGCGGGATCGCAGCGCAGCACACCCGCCCGGTAGCGCGCCAGTTCGGCGACAAAGTCGGCCACGCGCATGTCTTCGGCCACCAGCAAGCCGTCCGACCAGGCGGCGGCGCTGGCTTGCACCGGCCCGGACGGCTCGATGCGGTCCTGCGAAAATGCCGCGCCCTGGCCGGCGTCGATGCGCACGGCAGCGTGAAGATGGTTGTGTGCGCGCAGCTCGACAGCCCCGTCGAGCACGCCGACACGCGTCAGATCCGCATGCTGGCGCACCAGAAAGCGGGTGCCGAGGGCTTGCACCACGCCATCGCGCGTGCGCACCCGGAAAGGGCGTTGCGCGGCCATCGGATCGGGCGCGGTCGTGACCAGGATTTCGCCGGCGCGCACGATCACCAGGCGCTCGGCGCCGCCGAAGCGCAGGTCGATCGCCGTGGCGCTGGCCAGCACCACGTGGCTACCGTCCGGCAAGATGAGCGCGCGCGTGGCGCCGGTGGCGGTACTGTGATCGGAGGCGATGCGGTCCCAGGTTTCGGGGCCGCGCAACGACCAGGCGGCGCCCGCGCTCACGCCCAGGCCCAGCAGTTGCAGCGCACGGCGGCGCGTGACCCAGGCGCTTGCCGCGGGCTCGCGCAAGGCGTGCTGGGCAATCTCGCGCGGAACGCTGACCAGCTTGTCTTCGACGGCTTGCAGGCGGCGCCAGGCGCGTTCGTGGTCCGGATGGGCCGCGCGCCACGCGCCGCACGCAGCCTGGTCGGCCGCGCTGGCCTGGTCCGACCACAGGCGGGCCATCCAGGCGGCGGCCTGGCTGACGGTGGCGGGGTCGAGCGGGGCTGCGCTCATGACGCGATCGCGCCCTGCTGCGCCGGGGCGTGCAGTGCGCTGGCGCACACCTGCAAGGCCGTGGCGATGTACTTTTCCACCGACGAGACCGACACCTGGAGGCGCTCGGCGATGTCGCGGTAACTCATGCCTTCCAGCTTGCACAGCAAGAGCGCCGAGCGGGCCTTGGCCGGCACGCAGTGCAGCAGCGCATCGATCTCGACCAGCGCTTCGAGCGTGATGGCGCGCGCCTCTTCGGACGGAACGTGCGCCGCCGGCAGCAGCGCGATGGCCTCAAGGTAAGCCAGTTCGATCTGGCGCCGCCGGTACAGGTCGACCACGAGGCCGTTGGCGATCCGGCTCAGGTGGCGGCGCGACTGCCCGGGCGGCGGCACGCGGCCGCTGGTGATGATGCGCAGATAGGTGTCATGCGCCAGGTCGGCCGCATCGCAGGCGTTGCCCAGCCGTTTGCGCAGCCAGCCGCGCAACCAGCCGTGATGGTCGGTGTACAGCGTTTCAAGCGCGAGTGGAGGTGGGGAACTGGACATGCAAGCGATCACTTAAGAATGAGAATTATTCTCAATTGTAATGCTTGCTGGGTGAGCGGGCAATTTAATTGCGCGATCCAGGGCCTTGCGCGGTCCAGGGCGCCGGACCGGAATGGCGCAACCGTGGCCTGCGCCGCGCTCTACTCGACCTGCGAAAAGCGCCCTACCCAGCCTTGCTCGCCAGTCTCGCCGGGAACGCTGTCGATCTGCTGGGTCAGCCGCACCAGCTCACCATCGCGCCGGCGCAGCCACACAGCGCCGCGCCAGCTGCCATGCAGGGCGAGCGAGCGCATGATGTCCTGGTCCAGCCCGGGCGCCTGGTCGGCGCCGCGCAGCAGGTCCTGATGCTGGCCGAGCACTTCCTCGGGGGCGTAGCCGGTGAGCGCGCTAAAGGCGCTGTTCACGTCGGAAATGACGCCCTGCTGGTCGCTGATGAACATCGCATCGGGCGCGAGCGTGAAGACCTGCGCCTGGCGCCGCATGCGCCCTTCGGCGGCGCTGCGCGCGCTCACATCGATCACCACCGCGCGGCAGGCTTGGCCATCATTGGACAAGGTGGTGCGCACTTCCACAGTGCGCCGGGCGCCGTCCTTGGCAACGAGCACCACTTCGCACTGCGCATCGGACATCGTCGCAAACAGGGACTTGAGGCAGGCCGCGAGGCGGCCACGGTCGGCTTCGGCGACAAACACGCCGAGGCGCTTGTCGATCACGCGGGCCCGTTCGATACCGAGCAGGCGCGCAGCGGCCAGGTTAAGCTCGGCAATCTTGCCGACGCGGTCGAGCGTAAAATACGGCACGGGCGCGAAATCGAACAGCTCGGTGTAGCTGGCCAGCGCAGCCTCGATCCAGGCGCGCGCCGCTTCCAGCTGCTCGTTCTGCAATTCAAGTTCGACCTGGTGCACCTGCAGTTCGTGCAGCAGGCGCTGCGGATTGTCGAGGTGCCGCGCGCCGCCAGTGAGCGCGCGCCCCTGTTCGGACAGCCGTTCCTGCGCGCGCAGGCGCAGTTCGGCATCGGCTGGCGCCGGTTCATTGCTCATGATGGTTTTCCTGATTGATGCGGCGCTCCAGGATGGCCTGCGCCTCTTGCACGATTTGTTGCAGGTCGGCGCCTGGCGCATCGCCTTGCCGCAACACCGACAGCGCCTGGCCGAGCGTGTGCGCCAGTCGCCTGTGTTCGGTCACATCTTCCTTGACCGAAATGAAGTAGCCGGGCTCGGGGGAATACAGCGCGCAGTTGATCCATTGCGCTCCGCCATTGCAGGAGACATCCAGGCGCTCCGGCTTGCCGCTGGTCGCCACCCGCACGCAGGCGGCGAACAGGTCCGCGTTGAAGGGATAGATCGCGCCGGCCAGTTCCGACTGGCGCTTGCCGACCGCATCCTGCAGCCCGGTCAGTTCCTTGAACTTGGGATTGACTTCAAGAACCAGGAAATCGCGCGGAATACCATTGTCCAAGATCAACTGGTGACAGGCAACCGCGTTCAGCGAATGTTCCAGCAATTGCCGGAAACGCGCTTCGGCCCGCTTTTGCTCCGTGATTTCCCAGGCCATGCCGGAGACGCCGATAATCGCGCCCGCATGGTCGCGCGCCGGCTCGGCAAAAAAATCGTAGTAGTGGACCGCGCCATGCAGGTGCGCACTGGTTTCGGTATGCACGCTGACGCCTTGTTCGAGCGCCTGGCGTTTGAGCGCGCTCAGGCGCGCGGCGTCGTCCGGCGGCAACAACTCGGCGTCGGTCTTGCCGATGGCGTCGCCCGAGCGCAGTTGCGGTTGCAAGTTGTGGACCCAGGTGTAGCGCAGGTCGCGGTCCTGGCTGAACACGGTCAGCGGCGCGTGTTCGATGGCAATCCGGAAGCGCTCGTCGCTGAGCCGCAAGGCGCGTTCCAGCGTTTTCGCGGCGCTGATGTCGATAAACGTGATGACCACGCCGTCGATCCGGTTGTCCTGGGTGCGGTAAGGCATGATGCGCACCGTGAACCAGCGGCCGTCGAGCGCGCTGACCTGCACTTCGCGGAACACCAGCGAGCGCAGCACTTCACGGGCGTCCTCGGCCAGCGAGGGGTAGTCGAGCGTGCTGACCAGGTCGGTGATCGGGCGCCCGGCGTCGCTCGGAATGAGCTTGATGATGGCGGTGATCCGATTGGTGAAGCGCCGCACGCGCATGTCGTCATCGAGGAACAAGGTGGCGATGTCGGTGCTGTTGAGCAGGTTTTTCATGTCGTCGCTGGCTTGCGACAATTCGTCGACCTTGGCCGACAATTCATGATTGACCGTCTGCAACTCCTCATTCATCGACTGCATCTCTTCCTTGGAGGTGGTCAGTTCCTCGTTGGTGCTTTGCAATTCTTCGTTAGTGCTTTGCAATTCCTCATTGGTCGATTTCAACTCTTCCTGCGAGGTCTGCATCTCTTCGCGCGCGTGTTGCAGCTCCTCGCGCGATTGGGCGATTTCTTGCGTCATCGCATCCATGCGCTCGGCCTCGACGCCGCCCGGCTGGCCCTTGCGCGGCGTTCTGGGGCGCGCGGCCGGCTGGTCCGAGAACACGATCAGGACCATGCCGCGCAGCGGCGCCGGTTCCTGCAGGCTGTGCACCTCCACATTGACCAGCAGCGCACCGTCGTGGCCGCCCACGCGCAATCCCCTGAGCACCTGGCTGCCCTGCTCGCGCACGACGCGGGCGAAGACTTCGTTCAAGGCGCCGGCCAGCCCTTCGCGCGCCATGGCGAAGATGTTCAGGTTGGCCTTGCCGGCGGCCGGTTCGAGGTATTTACCGGTCTTGCCGCTGATGTAGATCAGGTCGCCCTTGTCGGTGGTGAGGACGGCCGCCGGCGAAAAGCGTTGTTGCAACAGCGAGTCGATCAGGGTTTGCACGCTGGAACCGCCCGGCTGGACCTGGGCGGTGGTCGGAATCGGTTCGACCAGCCCTTTGCGGGCACGGCCGTAAATCGACGCCGGAAAATCGACCGGCTCGGTGCGCGGACTGCTTTCGCGGCGCTGGTAGATGCGCGTCTTGCCCGGCCAGGCGGTAAACAGGTCGCTGGCCGTGCCCACCGTTTCTGCGCTGCCCAGCACCAGGATACCGCCCGGGCGCAGGCTGTAGTGAAACAGGGGCAGCAGCTTTTTCTGCAGGTCCGCCTCCAGGTAAATCAGCAGGTTGCGGCAGGTCAGCAGGTCGAGCTTGGTAAACGGCGGGTCCATTACCAGGTTCTGCGGTGCGAAGGTGACCATCTCGCGGATTTCCTTGCAGACCCGGTAGCCGCCATCGCGCTCGACGAAATAGCGGCGCAGGCGCGTTTCGCTGACATCGGCCACGATATTGCCGGAAAACTCACCGGCGCGCGCGCGGTCGATCGCGTCGCTGTCGAGATCGGTGGCAAAAATTTGCAGGGTGAAACGCGCTTCCGGCTTGAGGCGATCGACGGTATCGCGAAACGCCATCGCCAGCGAATACGCTTCTTCGCCGGTGGAACAGGCCGGGATCCAGGCGCGCAAGACGGCGCCTTGCGGATGGGCGGCCAGCAGCGCGGGAATGGCCTCGTTCTCGATCTGCTCCCACACGGCGGCGTCGCGGAAGAAACTGGTTACACCGATCAGCAATTCCTTGAACAGCAACTGGGCTTCCTGGGCATTCTCGCGCACGTAGCGCACATAGTCGGCGATGCTGCCCAGCTGGTGCAGGCTCATGCGGCGCTCGATGCGGCGGTAGATGGTGCTTTTCTTGTAGAACGAAAAATCATGCCCGCTTTGGGCGCGCAGGATCACCACGATTTTTTCGAGCGCGCTGCCGTCGGCATCGGAAAAGCTCAGCTCGGGCGGCGTCAGCGGCAACGGCGCGTGGCGATGGTAGGCGAGGATGCGGGCGGCCAGCTCCTCCGCGGGCGCCACCACATCGGCCAGGCCGGCGTCGATGGCGCTGCGCGGCATGCCGTCGAACTTGGCCGACGCCGGATCTTGCACGAACACGGCTCCGGCGCACTCCTTGATCGCCCGCAAACCGAGCGAGCCATCCGCGCCCATGCCCGAGAGAATCACGGCGATGCTGTTGGCTTGCTGGTCGGCGGCGAGCGAGCGCAGGAAAAAATCGACCGGCAGGCGCAGCCCGCGCGGCGCGGCCGGTTCGAGCAGGTGCAGGACGCCGTGCAGGATCGACAGGTCGCAATCGGGCGCGATGATATACAAATGATCCGGCTCGACCCGCAGGCGGTCGGTGATTTCGACGACGGGCATGCTGGTGCTGCGCTGCAAGAGCTCGACCATGATGCTTTTGTGGATGGGATCGAGGTGCTGCACGACCACAAACGCCAGGCCGCTGTCTTCCGGCACGCCCGAGAGGAACAATTCGAGTGCTTCGAGTCCGCCGGCCGAGGCGCCGATGCCGACGATGGCGCGCGGCGTGCCGCCCGGATGGGCTGCGCGTGGTTCGGGCAGGGTAGCGGGCGGGTGCGGTGTCGTGCTGGTTTTTCTCATGGGAAGCTGAAGGTACATCGTGGGAGTTAAACCGCGTCGCTGGCGGCGGCAGGCGTCGGGACGTACTATAACATTCGGACCTGCGGGCCAGTACCCTTGCTTGCCTGGGCATCTTACAATTCGACCGGCTTGGGCACAAACTGGCGCGCCGGGCGCCGCTACTGTTGGTCGAGCAGGTGCGGGTCGGCGCTCAGGGCCGGGTCGATGCTGGCGCCGGCGGCGCTCGAACGCAGCTTGCCTTGGGTCGGGACGGCCGCGCCGGGCAACCATTTACGGGTGGCATCGACCGTGATGGCGGCGCCGGTTGCACTCACGCGCCAATGCAAGCGGATTATCCGACGGAACTCCGATGTTGTCCAATTCCTGGCATACACGGGGACGAAAAGTCTCGGGTTCAACAGGCAAACGTCATGGATATTCCATAAGAAACGCTTTGCGGGTGCTGTCGGGTGGGCAGGCACATTTTTGTACCTACTTCACAGCCGCTGGCATCGCGCCTACGATGGGCGCACTTCGACATTCACCGATCGGCATCCATGAAAAAACTCATTATCGCGACTCATCCGGACATCGACGCGTCCACCGTCAACAAGCGCTGGCTGCGGGAAGCGCAGGAAAGGGACAGCGAATTCACGGTGCACCAGTTGCATCAGGTGTATGGCGCGGGCGACGCGCTCGACGTGGCCATGGAGCAAGCGCGCTTGCTGGAGCACGAGGCGGTGATCTTCCAGTTTCCCTTGTACTGGTTCAGCACCCCACCCCTCTTGAAACGATGGCTCGATGAGGTGCTGCTGCCCGGATTTGCCTACGGCCGTGAAGCGAAGCATCGCAAGCTGGAAGGCAAGCGCATCGGCTTCGCGATTTCGGCTGGCATCCGGCAGGAGGACTATTGCCGCGAGGGCCGTTATCACTTTACGGTGGAGGAATTACTGGCGCCCTTGACGGCGACGTTCTCGTACATTCACGCGAAGAGCGTGCCGCCGTTCGTGTTGTATGGGGCGCAATACGACCCGACCGATCCGGACATTCCCGCTATCGGGCCGGCGCTGGAACGCAGCGTGCAGGGCTATCTGGCGTATCTGCGCAGAGTCTGATCGCGGCGTGGCGGCCGCATGGATCGCCGCCGCGCTAGCGCTATGGCCACGGCGCCGGCATCGGCGGAGTCAGGCCACGCGTTGCCAGGTAATCCTGGCCCCAATTGCACATCGCCTCAATGACCGGCGCAAGCGTGGCACCGACGGGCGTCACCTCATACTCCACCATGGGGACCTTGCCGGGGGTGGACCGCTTTGCAATCAAGCCATCGGCTTCCAGGTCCCTCAGTTGCTCGGTCAGCACTTTCTGCGTGATGCCGAACATCATCCGGCGCAGCTCGCCCGAGCGCGTCGTGCCTTCCATCAGATGGCACAGGATGGCGCATTTCCATTTTCCGCCGATGAGCATGACAGTCGCATCAATCGGGAAGTTGATCGTTCGTTTTGCCATTGTGTTTTTCATAGCCGCGTGACAGAGGCGCGAATGCGCGTTGATGGATTATATCGGCGCGGGCGGGTATCGGCTTGATCGCCGCCGTGTCGGCCGGCGTGACCCTGGCGGGCTTTGTACGCAATGGACAATATGCGGGTTATAGCCTCGCGGATCGGGCGGGATGAGCTGCGATTGCGTCGCACCGCGTCGGGTCCGATGCTCGCGCAGCGTGGCGTGATCTGAACAGACGAACGGCTTTGGCAGGCGTGAAACAGATGTGACGATGAAGACCTGCTCGCCAGGCTGGAGCGCTGGGGGTTGACCGTGTCGATGACTGCGTCACTAGCCGTGCCGGCGTTCCGCCAATATCATTTGACGCGCAATAGCGCCTCCACATCCCGCGCGCCGTGCAAAACGCGGACAAGCTCCACCCCACTTTTAGTGGGCAAATAGAAGACAACGTAGCGCTCGAAAGGAAAACTTCTCACACCGTGGCTCAGATCCTCACGCAATCGACCAAGATCGGGCTGCTGGGCCAACAGCTGTATTGTTGCACTCATCCTGCCGATGAAAGCGTCTGCCTGCGTCACACTGTCCTGCGCGATGAAATCCCATATCTCGTCAAGGTCGATCCGGGCGCGGGGACGGACAGTAACGGCGCCCATTCATGCACCGTTTTCTGCCTTGATGGCGCGCCTTGCGTACCCTGCCCGAGTTATCTCGTCGGCATCCCAATGTACAGCAGGTCCGCTGCTCAATCCTTCCTCGATATCCTGACGTAGTTGAAGATGCTTTGCCACTCGCGTCTGGTCGTGCTCTTGCATGAGACGCAGAGCGTCATGGACCACCTCGCTCGCCGATGCGTACATGCCAGACGCAAGCTTTTCGCGCACCATTTGTTCAAACTGCGGCGCTAACGCTATTTTCATGGTCATTCTGAACTCCCCGGTCACTGATAGGATACGGCATCAATTGTCATTATTTGACATCTGTACGACGAAAAGGTTCACCCCTTGCCTGCCTGTGTCGCCTGAGATCAATGTTCGATATACACCTTGTCGCGGATGAATTGCAGATGCGCCTTGAAGACGGCGTTTTCTTTCAACGACAGCGAGGGATCGAAAACCAGTTCGCCGCCATACGCCATCCCCGGTTCGCCGCCCAACTGCGTCTGTCCGCGCGCGGCGAATTTTTGCGCGCCCTGGCGCATGATCACTTTCAAGGTGCTGGAATCAATCCCGCCGCCGCAAAAATATTTGTAGGGAACGGTGACTTCGGCGATGCCGTTTTGGTCGAGGTCGGTGACAGTAATGTACTTGGGGAAAAAATTGGCCGATGAATCCACGATGGGACAGTCATTCTCATCCTGGATCAGCCATTCGCGGGCCCAGCGGTTGGCTTTGTGCACGTACAGCGAGGCGAACAATTCGTGGAGTTCCTCCTTGTCGCCCGGCGTGGCATTTCCCGCGCTCGACGACCCGGTGCGCAAGCTGACCACCAGAATGTGCTCGCCGGCGGCATCGACGATGCGCGCCGCCTTGACCAGCTTGCCCGGCACGGCGATCCGCTCGGCTTTCAGGAACGCGGACGTGACCGGCGCGTGCTGCACGGCGGCATGCGCCGGCAGCGATGCTGCGAAAAATAACAGCAGGCACAGAGGCAGCACGGAAACGGCGGATTTGATTGGCATGATTGAGGTGATATTCGCGAAACGGTGGGCGATGCGCATTTCACGGAAGTGGAATGGAGGGGCTTACTCTTTTGCTTGTTCGCTGGAACAGGGATACAAGCCGGGAAGATGGTCCGCCTGGAGGGAATCGAACCCCCATGATCGCTTTAGAAGAGCGAGGTCCTATCCGTTGAACGACAGGCGGTGTTGATCGTAGCGATATCTTACCCGAGCTGAGGGCAATTTTCCGCAAGGAAGAACCCCTGCGGAAATGAAAACGGGCTGTCAAATGAATGACAGCCCGTCTTTAACTTGGTCGGAGTACAAGGATTCGAACCTTGGACCCCCTGGTCCCAAACCAGGTGCGCTACCGGACTGCGCCACACTCCGAAGACATTATTATACGTCGGGGCAATCGCAAACGTCAACGGCACATCGTGAAGTTTTCTGTGAAATGTTGAAAACAGGAAAACTAGCTTCAAGCACCACGAATCCGCCTGCCGGCGCGTCCATCGACGGACGCGCCCTCCCCGCCGCTACTGCTCGATTACGCCGGCACCTTGTTGGCAATCCGGCGCGCGGTCGATTCGGCGACCTGCGCGTTCTTCGCTTCGACCATCACGCGGATCAGCGGCTCGGTACCCGATGCGCGGATCAGCACGCGACCCGTATCGCCCAGTTCCGCTTCCACGGCTTCTTTCTCGGCCACCATGTCCGGATGCTTGGTCCAGTCGAAACCGGACGGCACCTTCACGTTAATCAAGGTCTGCGGATACAAGGTCAGTTCCTTGCAGCACTTGTCCAGGCTCTTGCCGCTGCGCTTGAGCGCCGACAGCACTTGCAGCGCGGAGACAATACCGTCGCCGGTGGTGTGCTTGTCGAGCGCCAGCAAGTGACCCGAGCCTTCGCCGCCGAACAGCCAGCCGTTCTCTTTCATCACTTCCAGCACATAGCGGTCGCCGACCTTGGCGCGCGCGAAGCCGACGCCGAGTTCCTTGAACGCCACTTCCAGCGCCATGTTCGTCATCAGGGTCCCGACCGCGCCGGCCACCGGGCCGGTCGTCATGCGGTCGCGCACCATCACATACAGCAGTTCGTCGCCGTTGTAGATGCGGCCGGCGCCGTCGCACATGACCAGGCGGTCGGCGTCGCCGTCGAGTGCGATGCCGAGGTCGGCGCGGTGTTCGAGCACGGCCGCGGCCATGGCTTTCGGCGCGGTCGCGCCGAAGCCGTCGTTGATGTTAAAGCCGTTCGGCTTGTTGCCGATGGCGATGACTTCCGCGCCCAGCTCGTGGAACACGTGCGGTGCGATATGGTAGGCGGCGCCGTGCGCGCAATCGAGCACGATGCGCAGGCCGCGCAGGTCCAGCTCGTTCGGGAAGGTGCTCTTGCAAAATTCGATGTAGCGGCCCTTGGCGTCTTCCAGGCGCTTGGCGCGGCCCAGCTTTTCGGCCGGCACGCATTCCATCGGCAAGTCGATCATGGCTTCGATTTCTTGCTCGACCGCGTCCGGCAGCTTGGTGCCGTGCTCGGAGAAGAACTTGATGCCGTTGTCCTGGAACGGGTTGTGCGAAGCGGAAATGACGACACCGGCGGACAGGCGCAGCGCGCGCGTCAGGTAGGCCACGGCCGGGGTCGGCATCGGGCCGGCCAGCATCACGTCCACGCCGGCGGCGTTGAAGCCCGCTTCCAGGGCCGATTCGAGCATGTAACCCGAGATCCGGGTGTCCTTGCCGATCAGGACCGTCGGACGACCCGAGGCGGCGTTGGTTTTGGCCAGGACTTTACCAGCGGCGTAGCCGAGGCGCATCACGAAATCAGGGGTGATCGGCGCCACGCCCACCAGCCCGCGCACACCGTCCGTACCGAAATATTTACGTGCCATGTTTTCTCTTTTACTCAGTGATTGAATTAGTTAATGAAGAATGCGTGGTGGCGGCTTGCCACACTTTAAGTGCATCGACTGTTTCAGTAACATCATGCACGCGCACGATGCGCGCGCCCTGCGCCACCGCAGCCAGTGCGCCGGCAAGACTGCCGGCCAGGCGCTGCTCGACCGGCTTGCCGGTCACGGCCCCGATCATCGACTTGCGCGACACCCCCGCCAGCACCGGCAAGCCGAGTTCGCGCCCCAGCTTGCCGATGTTGCGCAACAAGGCGTAGTTGTGTTCCACCGTCTTGCCGAAACCAAAACCCGGATCGATGCAGATGCGCTGGCGTTCGATGCCGATGGCCAGCATGGCCTCGATGCGCTCGCGCAAAAAATCCGTCACCTCGCGCACCACGTCGGCGTAGCTTGGGGACTGCTGCATGGTCTGCGGCGAACTTTGCATATGCATCACGCACAGCGCGCAGTCGCTGCCCGCCACCGCTTCCAGGGCGCCGGGCGCCCGGAAGGCGTTGATATCGTTGATCATGTCGACCCCGGCCAGGATCGCCTCGCGCATCACCTCGGGCTTGTAGGTGTCGATCGACAAAGGCTTGCCGAGATCGCGCAGCGCATACAGCACCGGCATCACACGGCGCAATTCTTCATCGAGGGCCAGCGCGGGCGCGCCCGGACGGCTCGATTCGCCGCCGATATCGATCAGGTCGACGCCTTCGCTTACCATTTCTTCGGCGCGCGAGAGGGCAAATTCGAGCGAGCCGAAGCGTCCGCCGTCCGAAAACGAGTCGGGCGTGACGTTGAGAATGCCCATGACCAGGGGTGTGGCCGCCATATCGAAGCCGAAGCGGCCGCATTGAAAATATTGTCGCATTGCGTTTACATCATGATGTTAATCGATCGACCATAAAAAATGCCGCTCAGTCTTGTCTGAACGGCATTATATACAAGCTTGCAAGAATCGGAGAGATTTACGCCGGTGCTGTCGCGTTCGGTGAAACGCCGCCCGGACCGCTGTCGCCCGGAGGCGGCGTGCGCTTGGTCAGGACACCCGACTTCGGCTCGCGTGGCTCGTTGCCGGCCATGATGTCGTTGATCTGGTCGGCGTCGATGGTTTCCCAGTCGAGCAGCGCCTGGGTCATTTTTTCGACCTTGTCGCGGTTCTCTTCCAGCAGGCGGCGCGACAGCGCGTACTGCGTGTCGAGGATCGAACGGATCTCGGCATCGACCTTTTGCTGGGTTGCCTCGGAAATGGTCTTGGTGGCGCCGCCGAAGAAACCTTCGTTTTCGCTATCTTCGTAGACCATCACGCCCATGCTGTCGCTCATGCCGAAACGCGTCACCATCGAGCGCGCCAGTTTGGTGGCACGCGAGAAGTCGTTCGACGCGCCGGTCGACATTTGACCGACAAACAGTTCTTCGGCGATACGACCACCGAACAGGATCGAGATTTCTTCCAGCATCTTGTCCTTGTAGCCGGACAGCACATCATGCTCAGGCAACTGCCAGGTCAGGCCCAGGGCATAACCGCGCGGCATGATCGTGACCTTGTGGACCGGATCGGCCTTCGGCAACAGCTTGGCGATGACGGCGTGGCCGGATTCGTGATACGCGGTGTTGCGGCGCTCTTCTTCACGCATGACCATCGATTTGCGCTCAGGACCCATGTAGATCTTGTCTTTCGCGTCTTCGAAGTCGCTCATTTCCACCAGGCGCTTGCTGCGGCGCGCGGCGAACAGGGCTGCTTCATTGACCAGGTTGGCCAGGTCGGCGCCCGAGAAGCCAGGCGTACCGCGTGCCAGGATGTCGGCCTTGACGTCGGCGCCGATAGGCACCTTGCGCATGTGCACATTGAGAATCTGTTCGCGGCCGCGGATGTCGGGCAAGCCCACCATGACCTGGCGGTCGAAACGGCCCGGACGCAGCAGCGCTTTGTCGAGCACGTCGGCGCGGTTGGTGGCGGCGACGACGATGACGCCGGAGCTGGCTTCAAAACCGTCCATCTCGACCAGCAATTGATTCAAGGTCTGTTCGCGCTCGTCGTTACCGCCGCCCATGCCGGCGCCACGGTGACGGCCGACCGCGTCGATCTCGTCGATGAAAATGATGCAAGGCGAGTGTTTTTTGGCGTTCTCGAACATGTCGCGCACGCGGCTGGCGCCGACGCCGACGAACATTTCGACGAAGTCCGAACCGGAAATCGAGAAGAACGGCACTTTGGCTTCGCCGGCGATGGCGCGCGCCAGCAGGGTTTTACCCGTGCCCGGAGGGCCTACCATCAGCACGCCGCGCGGAATACGGCCGCCCAGCTTCTGGAATTTGGTCGGGTCCTTGAGGAAGTCGACGATTTCGTTGACTTCTTCTTTCGCTTCGTCGCAACCGGCGACGTCGGCGAAGGTAACGGTGTTGTTGGTTTCATCCATCATGCGGGCCTTCGACTTGCCGAAGGAGAAAGCGCCACCCTTGCCGCCGCCCTGCATCTGACGCATGAAGAAAATCCATACGCCGATCAGCAACAGGAACGGGAACCAGGAAATGATCACGGTCTGCAGGAACGAGGTTTCTTCAGGCGGTTTGATATCGAAGCGAATACCGGCGTCGCGCAGGTCGCCGACCAGGCCGCGGTCGAGCAAGGTGGCGGTGGCGCGCACCTTGCTATCGTCGGTGCGGGTGGCGGTGATGTTCGGCCCTTCGATCAGCACTTCCTTGATGCGCCGTGCCTTCACGTCATCGAGCAGTTCGGAATAAGCGATGGACTTGCTGCCGCCGGCAACGTTGTGGTTGTCAAACTGCCGGAACAGCATGAACAACAACAGGGCAACGACTACCCAGATAGCGGATTTTGAAAACATATTATTCACGAAAACTCCTTCGATGCAGGCGCATCTTTTTACCGATTTTAGAACGCCGATTTTACTCGCAATAAGCAGGCGGTGCCACGCACGCCCCGCTGCCGGGCTGAAAAACTACTGAAAAGCCATGAAAATCAGGCAACTCTTACCCAATTTCCATGCCTTTTGCGGCTTTCCTTGGCTGATGTGCGGCTAAACCCATCAAATATCAAGGGGAGATTCGTCTTCCAGTGCGGTATTCTTGTCGGTAGGATTTTTCAGTCCCTTGCCAACAAGGAAAATTTCGGACGATTTATCACGGCTGGCCTTCGGCTTGATCTGCTTGACGACCTTGAACTCGGCACGGAACTTCTCCACGACCTGGCTGAAACCCATGTCTTTAAAACACTTGACGACCAGCGCGCCGGACGGTTTCATGTGGAATTGCGAAAATTCGATGGCGAGGTCGATCAGGTGTTCCATGCGGGCCGAATCGGCCGTGGGGATACCCGACAGGTTGGGCGCCATGTCCGACAGCACCAGGTCGCATTTGCGGCCGGCCAGGATGGTGTCGAGCTGGCGCAAAATGCGCGCCTCGCGGAAGTCGCCAAGGATAAAATGCATGTCGGCGATCGGCTCCATCGGCAGCATGTCGAGGCCGATGATGGTGCCGTTGATGCCGCCGCCATCCTTGCCGGCCAGCTTGCGCCGCACGTACTGGCCCCAGCTGCCCGGGGTGCAGCCGAGGTCGACGATGACCTGGCCCGATTTGATCAGCTTTTCGCTCTCGTCGATTTCCTTGAGCTTGTAAGCGGCGCGTGCACGGTAACCCTCTTTCTGCGCTAACTTCACGTAGGGGTCGTTTATGTGGTCGTGCAACCAGTTTTTGTTTAATTTGTTCTTTGCCATTCGCGTAGAATACTGCTTTTAAAGGATTATCTAAAAATATTATGCAAAAACTTACCCCCGTCGAGCGCAGCGCACTGCGCGCTGAAGCGCATGCGCTCAAGCCAGTCGTCATCATCGGCGAAGCGGGTCTGACGCCTGCCGTGATCAAAGAGATCTCGGCCAGCCTCGACTCGCACGGCCTGATCAAGGTCCGCGTGTTCGGCGACGACCGCGCCATGCGCGCAGAAATCTACGACAACATCTGTACCGAGCTCGATGCGGCTCCGGTGCAACACATCGGCAAACTGCTGGTCATTTACCGTCCCAAAGTGGAAGTGGTGAAAGAACGCAGCAGCAAGTCGGGTAAAGGAATGCGCGAAGTTACCATTGTTAAAGCGAGCGCAAGCGGTACCAAGCGTCCGTCCGTGACCAAGGTCATGATCAAAGGCAATGAGCGTGTGACGGAAGGCGGCACCATCAAGCGCGCCAAGCCGCGCCAGACCAGCCCTAAGAAAGGCGCGCTGGGGAAATAATCCCCGCGTTGCCTAACCGTCATTCCCGCGCAGGCGGGAATCCAAGTCTGTCGAGCCGACGAGTGCCTTGATAACTTGGGTTCCCGCCTCCGCGGGAACGACGAGGATAGCGGCCGAAACGACGTGGCTGTGACGCGACCTGTAGGAATCCAGGTTACTGTCTCGGGTTCTTGAACACCAGCACCGCCGCCAGCACGCTCTGTATCAAATACAACACCATCGACACCCCGTGCAGCATGCCGAACTGCTTGCGCGCGGCCGCTTCCATCACGCCGCCCGGCGCCGCTTCTTTTAACTGAGCCATCATCGGCCCCAGTCCCAGCGTACTGGCCGCCATCAAGGCCAACATCGACCCCACCACCAGCAACAGCATGCGCCGCCGCTTGGCATCGACGCCCTTGTCCAGCGCCAGCAACACCAGCAGCCCCACGCCGCACACCAGCGACACCATCGCTTCGGCCCTGAACATGCTGCCGGCAATGGTCCCCGCCAGCACGCTGTCGGACAGGGTGCGGAACAAGGTCGGGGCTACCAGGTAGCCCACCGTCCACAAACTGCCCGCCCACGCCGTCACCAGCAGCAGGCGGGCGCGCGCCAGCAGCATCAGATGTACTTGACTTCGAGGATTTCGTATTCGCGCGGGCCGGATGGCGCCTGCACTTCCACCACGTCGCCGGCGTACTTGCCGATCAAGGCGCGCGCGATCGGCGAGGTGACCGACACTTTATTGAGCTTCAAGTCCGCTTCGTCCAGGCCGACGATCTGGTAGGTCACCTTGGTGCCGTTATCCAGGTCTTCCAGGTCGACGGTGGAGGCGAACACCACGCGCCCTTCGGCGTCCAGGGTGGTCGGATCGATGATCTGCGCGGCGCCCAATTTGCCTTCCAGCTCCGCGATGCGGCCTTCGACGAATGCCTGGCGCTCCTTGGCGGCGTCGTATTCGGCGTTCTCGGACAAATCGCCATGCGAGCGCGCCTCGGCGATCGCGTCGATCACAATGCGGCGCTCCTTGGTCTTGAGCTGATGCAGCTCGTCCTTGAGCAGTTCGGCGCCGTATTTGGTAAGTGGAACTGATGTGTTCATGTCGTATTCGCGTTTCTACTGAAAAGTGAAAACCACAGGGCGCGCGCCGGATGCTTCCCGTCGCGCGCCCTGTGGTCAGGGGTACTGCGTGCCGCTTAGTTTAAGGTTTTATGCAGGCCTTGTAAATCGTAGACCCGCAACTCGTCGAGATGACGCATGCCTTCGACCGCAGCCTCCGCACCCGCTATTGTAGTGTATGTCGTCACGCGCGCGGCCAAAGCTGAAATCCGGATCTGGCGCGAGTCGACAATCGCACTGCGTTTTTCTTCGACCGTGTTGATCACCAGCGCGATCTCGTGGTTCTTGATCATGTCGACGATGTGCGGACGGCCTTCGATCATCTTGTTGACGGCCTGGCATGGAATGCCCGCCGCGGTGATCACCGCCGCCGTGCCCTTGGTCGCGACGACCTGGAAGCCCATCGACTGCAGGTCGCGCGCCACTTTCACCGCGCGCGGCTTGTCCGAGCCCTTCACCGACAGGAACACCTTGCCCGATTCGGGCAGCTTGACGCCGGCGCCCATCTGCGACTTGACGAACGCTTCGCCGAAGGTCATGCCCACGCCCATGACTTCACCGGTGGACTTCATCTCGGGTCCGAGAATGGTGTCCACGCCAGGGAATTTCACGAACGGGAACACGGCTTCCTTCACGCTGTAGAACGGCGGCACGACTTCGGTGGTGATGCCCTGCGACTCCAAGGTCTGGCCGACCATGCAACGGGCCGCGATCTTGGCCAGTTGCAGGCCGGTCGCTTTCGACACGAACGGCACCGTGCGCGAAGCACGCGGGTTCACTTCCAGCACGAAGACCGTGTCAGTCATCACGCCATCGACTTCCGTCTTCTGGATCGCGAACTGCACGTTCATCAGGCCGATCACGTTCAAGCCCTTGGCCATCAGCGAGGTCTGGCGCTTGAGTTCATCGATGGTCTCTTGCGAGAGCGAATACGGCGGCAGCGAACAGGCCGAGTCGCCCGAGTGCACGCCGGCCTGCTCGATGTGCTCCATCACGCCGCCAATAAAGGTGGTTTCGCCGTCGGAGATGCAGTCGACGTCGACCTCAATGGCGTCGTTCAGGAAGCGGTCCAGCAGCACCGGCGAATCGTGCGATACCTTGACCGCTTCGCGCATGTAGCGTTCCAGGTCGCGCTGTTCGTGCACGATTTCCATGGCCCGCCCGCCCAGCACGTACGATGGACGCACCACCAGCGGATAACCGATTTCCTGCGCCAGCGCCAGTGCTTCAGGCTCGGTGCGCGCGGTGCGGTTAGGCGGCTGGCGCAAGCCCATTTTTTGCAGCATCTGCTGGAAGCGCTCGCGGTCTTCGGCCGCGTCGATCATGTCGGGCGAGGTGCCGATGATCGGCACGCCGTTCGCTTCCAGGTCGAGCGCGAGTTTCAATGGCGTCTGGCCGCCGTACTGCACGATCACGCCGACCGGTTTTTCGATGGCGACGATCTCCAAGACGTCTTCCAGGGTCAGCGACTCGAAATACAGGCGGTCCGAGGTATCGTAGTCGGTCGAGACGGTTTCGGGATTGCAGTTGACCATGATGGTCTCGTAGCCGTCTTCGCGCATCGCCAGCGCCGCGTGCACGCAGCAGTAATCGAATTCGATACCCTGGCCGATGCGGTTCGGGCCACCGCCCAGCACCATGATCTTTTTCTTGTCGCTCGGGTTGGACTCGCACTCTTCGTCATACGTCGAGTACATGTACGCGGTGTCGGTCGAAAATTCGGCCGCGCAGGTATCGACCCGCTTGTACACCGGACGGATGCCCATCGCATGGCGCGTCTCGCGCACCACTTTGTCGCTCGTGTGCAAGAGAAAAGCCAGGCGGCGGTCCGAGAAGCCTTTTTGCTTCAGTTTGTACAGGGTCGGCTTGTCGATCGATTCGAGCTTTTGATTGTCGAGCCACAGTTCGATGTCGACGATTTCCTTGATCTGCACCAGGAACCACGGATCGATGTGGGTCAGCTGATGCACTTCTTCCAGCGTAAAGCCCTGGGCAAAGGCGTCGCCCACGTACCAGATGCGGTCCGGGCCGGGTTCGCCCAGTTCTTCTTCGATCTTTTCGCGGTCGCGCGTTTTCTCGTTCAGGCCATCGACGCCCACTTCCAGGCCGCGCAGGGCCTTCTGGAACGATTCCTGGAAGGTGCGGCCAATCGCCATGACTTCACCGACGGACTTCATCTGGGTGGTCAGGTGATGGTCGGCAGCCGGGAATTTTTCGAACGTGAAGCGCGGGATCTTGACCACGACGTAGTCGATCGACGGTTCGAACGAGGCTGGCGTGGCGCCGCCGGTGATTTCGTTGCGCAGCTCGTCGAGCGTGAAGCCCACCGCCAGCTTGGCCGCGATTTTCGCGATCGGGAAACCGGTCGCTTTCGAGGCCAGCGCGGACGAACGCGACACGCGCGGATTCATTTCGATGACGATCATGCGGCCGTCAGCCGGGTTGATCGCGAACTGCACGTTCGAGCCGCCCGTGTCGACGCCGATCTCGCGCAGCACCGCCAGGGAGGCGTTACGCATGATCTGGTATTCCTTGTCGGTCAGGGTCTGGGCCGGCGCCACGGTGATCGAGTCGCCCGTGTGCACGCCCATGGCGTCCAGGTTTTCGATCGAGCAGATGATGATGCAGTTGTCCGCCTTGTCGCGCACCACTTCCATCTCGTACTCTTTCCAGCCGATCAGGGACTCTTCGATCAGCAGTTCCTTGGTCGGCGACGCTTCCAGGCCGCGCTTGCAGATGGTCTCGAATTCTTCTTCGTTGTAGGCGATGCCGCCGCCTGTGCCGCCCATGGTGAACGAGGGACGGATAATGGTCGGAAAACCCATCTCGCGCTGCACGGCCCACGATTCTTCCATCGAGTGCGCCACGCCGGAACGCGCCGAACCGAGACCGATCTTGGTCATCGCTTGCTTGAACTTGGAGCGGTCTTCGGCCTTGTCGATGGCTTCCGGCGAGGCGCCGATCAGCTCCACGTTGTATTGTTTGAGCACGCCGTTGTTGTGCAGGTCGAGCGCGCAGTTGAGCGCGGTCTGGCCGCCCATGGTCGGCAGGATGGCGTCGGGACGCTCCTTGGCGATGATGCGCTCGACGACCTTCCAGGTGATCGGCTCGATGTAGGTCACGTCCGCCATTTCCGGGTCGGTCATGATGGTCGCCGGGTTGCTGTTGACGAGGATGACTTTATAGCCCTCCTCGCGCAGCGCCTTGCACGCCTGGGCGCCGGAATAATCGAACTCGCAAGCCTGGCCGATGATGATCGGGCCTGCGCCAATAATCAGAATACTTTTAATGTCACTACGCTTTGGCATATTATTTAATCTCCGCGGCTTGCATCATGCTGATGAAGCGGTCAAACAGGTAAGCTACATCGTTCGGGCCCGGCGACGCTTCAGGGTGGCCCTGGAAGCAGAAGGCCGGCTTGTCGGTGCGGGCAAAGCCCTGCAGCGAGCCGTCGAACAGCGATACGTGGGTCACACGGCAGTTGGCCGGCAGGGTTTGCGCGTCGACCGCGAAACCGTGGTTCTGCGAGGTGATCATCACCTTGCGCGAATCGAGATCCTGCACCGGGTGGTTGGCGCCGTGGTGGCCGAACTTCATCTTGAGCGTGCGCGCGCCGGAAGCGAGCGCCATGATCTGGTGACCGAGGCAGATGCCGAAGGTGGGGATGCCACGCTCGATCAACTCGCGGCTGGCCGCGATCGCGTAGTCGCACGGTTCCGGGTCGCCCGGGCCGTTGGCCAGGAAAATTCCGTCCGGATTGAGCGCCAGCGCATCGGCGGCGCTGGCCTGGGCCGGCAGCACGGTCACTTTGCAGCCACGTTCGGTCAGCATGCGCAGGATGTTGCGCTTGACGCCGTAGTCGAAAGCGACGACATGAAACTTGGCATCGGTCAGCTTGCCGTAGCCTTCGCCGAGCTTCCATTCGGTCTCGGTGAACTCGTAGGCGGCGGTGGTCGAGACCACCTTGGCCAGGTCCATGCCGGCAAGACCCGGGAAGGAGCGCGCCAGTTCCAGCGCCTGCACCTGCGAAGGCTCGTTGCCCTGCGTGCCGACCAAAATGGCGCCGCCCTGCGCGCCTTTTTCGCGCAACAGGCGGGTCAGCTTGCGGGTGTCGATGCCGGAGATGGCGACGATGTTTTCGGCCTTGAGGTAGTCCGACAGCGACTGGGTCGAACGGAAGTTCGACGCCAGCAGCGGCAGGTCACGGATGATCAGCCCTGCGGCGTGGACCTTGCTTGCCTCGACGTCTTCCGGATTGACGCCCGTATTGCCGATGTGCGGATAGGTCAGCGTGACAAGCTGGCGCGAATAGCTTGGATCGGTCAGGATTTCCTGGTAACCGGTCATGGCCGTGTTGAACACGACTTCCCCGGTAGTATGGCCGGCGGCGCCAATGGAAATACCTTTAAATATCGTTCCATCGGCGAGAGCCAGGATGGCTGGAACGGCGGGGCCAGAAAAAAATGGCGGCAAGGGCAACTCCTGATAAAGTTACCGTAGCTGCGCCACGTCAGACCGACGACCATGGTTTCCCCGGTGCGCTTAGCGCTGGGGGATGGTGTCATTTTGAATGAGGGATAGTGGGTAGTCGCTACGGTAGGTGTATGAATGGCTAAACCTCCAAATTATAGCGCAACGCGGCCTTTCCGGCAATCGCCGGCGGATGCATTTGCATCGCTTTTCGCGCTTTTACTGGACATTGCCAACCGTCCTCTATACATTTGAGACAGCATCCTCGGGCAAACCATTTATCAGGAAATGTGATTATGTCTACATTTGGAAGAGATACGCCGATGGAGCGCCCCAACCCGGGCGGGCGGGCAGCGGTATTCGTGCCCAAGACTAACGCGGAAGACGCCGTCAAGGAGATGCTGAAAAACGGCTCGGGCATGGTCGGCTTCGGCAACAGCGACGGCTCGGTCACGGTCTACTTCGAAAACAACCGCTTCAACGATTCGAGCCTGCACAAATGGGAAAGCAAGGTGTGGAAGGCCTACGGAAGAATGGTCGAGCTTTCGCCCACTGTTAACAAGCTGGTGTGCGATGCCAGCAACCTGGCGCAGGTGGGATTCGTCCAGGGGCCGGAAATCGAGGTGCGCGACATGGAATTGCTGCTGGGCTGGCTGGAACGCACCAACGCGGTCGACTCGGCGCCTGCCGGGCCGCTGATTCACGCCTGAGGACAAGCCCCCGCCTGGGGCGCATGCCGCGTGCGCGCCCGGCCCGCCATCACTTCGACCGGCCCGAGCTCATGTAAAACACCGCATCGCGCACCTGGTCGCCCGTCAGGGCCGGCATGCCCCCTTTGGGTGGATGCGCCCTGAAGCCATCGATCGCGTGCTTCACCAGCACATCGAAACCTTGCTTGTTACGCAGTTCCCACACCGGCCGGTCGGTCGGGCGCGGGGCGTTGACCAGGCCCTGCGCATGACAGACCTGGCACGATTCCTCATACACCTTGCGTCCCCGCACGAGCGCGCCCGCGTGGCCGGCGGCCTCGAGCTTGCTCACGCGCGCCGGAACCATTAGGTCGAGCTCGTCGCCGGCCATTTGCAAGCCACGCTCCCCGCTTGGCAGTTCAAGTTCAGCCTGGGCATTGACGCTGCCCTGGGCGGCGGCTTTTTCCAGCAAAGCGGTGGCGTCCGCCGCCGACACAAGGTGCTTGCGCAGGCGATAACCGTACAGCGCGTAGGTCGCGTCGCCATGACCTCGATCGGAGAGCGCGGCGAGGTAGGCCAGCCCGCGTTGTTCATCAAGGGGAAACTGCCGGCCAGAGATCAGCGCCAGCCCGAGCATGTACTGGGCGCGCAGGTCGCCCGCCCTGGCGGCCTTGGTCCATGCCCGCTCGGCGGCGACAAATTTCTCCTGGCGAAACAGCTGCTCGCCGGATTCATCGCTCGCTCGCGCCGCGCCGCCGGCACTGCCGAGGATGCAGAACATGGCAAGCGACACCAGCGAGGCCTTGCATATGGTGTTCATAGCGCTCCTTAACATCGTCAGGCGCCGAGGCGGGGCCTGTTTACAAACCCAGCGCGCTCAGCCCCGGATGATCGTCCGGGCGGCGCCCGAGCGGCCAATGGAACTTGCGCTCCTGCTCGCGGATCGGCAGGTCGTTGATGCTGGCGTGGCGCAGCGCCATCAAGCCGTGCTGGTCGAATTCCCAATTCTCGTTGCCGTAGGAGCGGAACCAGTTGCCGGCGTCGTCGCGCCACTCGTAGGCGAAACGCACGGCGATGCGGTTGCCGCCGAAGGCCCACAACTCCTTGATCAAGCGATAGTCGAGTTCGCGCACCCATTTACGCGTCAGCAGGCCGACGATGGCCTCGCGCCCGGTGACGAATTCGGCGCGGTTGCGCCAGCGGCTGGCGGCGGTGTAGGCCAGCGCCACGCGGGCCGGATCGCGCGAGTTCCAGCCATCTTCGGCCAGGCGCACCTTGAGCGTGGCCGATTCGTGGGTAAAGGCAGGCAGGGGCGGACGGTTTTCCGATTCAGTCATGTGGATTCTCCTGGAGGGGGAAGCACAGAATAAGCGATCGCATCCGAACCGGCCCTGCGCAGAGCCGCCCCGAAAACCGGATCAGGGCGGCCGTCGCCCTTCTTTATTGCGCCAGCGCGGCGATACCGGCCTTGGCGATCTGCGCATCCTGGTCCGATTTCACGCCCGAGACGCCGACGGCGCCGATCACGTGACCGTCCACGATCACCGGCACGCCACCTTCGAGCATGCCTTCGATGAACGGCACCGTCAGGAACGCTGTGCGGCCGTTGTTGATGATGTCTTCATAGACCTTGCTCTCGCGCCGGCCCAGCGCCGCCGTCTTGGCCTTGGACGGTGCAATGTGCGACGACAATGGCGCGGCGCCGTCCAGGCGTTGCAAGGACAGCAGATGGCCGCCATCGTCGCAGATGGCGATGGTCACCGCCCAGTTGTTGGCAACGGCTTCGGCTTGCGCGGCGGCGGCGATTTTCTGGACGTCGGCGAAGTTCAGGTACGGTTTCGATGGCATGTTGATATCCCAAGTGATTAATGCGGGCAATTTTACGGCAAGCGCGCGGCCTGCCGATATCGGATTGGCTATAGCCCTTATGACTGCTGGCGCGCCTTGAGCTTGGCTTTGATCTGCGGCATCACCGCCGCGGCGGCCTGCTCGCCGGCCATGATGGCACGGTTGCGGCCGGCAAAGTCGTTGCTGCCCATTTTCGGCAGGTTCGGCGTAATGACCACATCCGCATCCTTGAGCTCGTAGTGATTGAGGCGCTGGCCCATGATGGCGAAGGTCTGCATCAGCACTTCGAGCGAGCTGACAGCCGCCTGCGCATCGGTCTGGCTCGAAATATTGACCGCGATAATGAAATCAGCGCCCATTTCGCGCGCGAAGCGCACTGGCACCGGCGCCACCAGGCCGCCATCGACATACGAGCGGTCACCAATGCGCACCGGCTGGAACACGCTCGGCACGGACGAGGAAGCACGCACCGCCTGCCCTGTGTTGCCGCGCCTGAACAGGATCGGCTGACCGTTGTTGAGGTCGGTCGCAACGGCGCCGAAAGGGATCTTGAGCTTTTCGATCGGCACGTTCTTGACGGCCTTGTTCACGTAATTCTGCAGGGCGTCGCCCTTGAGCACGCCGGACGACTTGCCGAACAGCGGCATGGCCCAGTCAGAAATTTCGGCCTCATCCATTTCCATGGCGGTCTTTTGCAGGGCGAAGCCATCGTTGCCGGCGGCATACATGGCGCCGACCACGCTGCCGGCGCTGGTGCCGACCACGACATCGGCAAAGATGCCCTGCGCTTCGAGCGCCTTGATCACGCCAATGTGGGCGAAGCCGCGCGCGGCGCCGCCACCCAAGGCCAGGCCGATGCGGATTTTCTTGGGCACGGCGGCGGCGGCCGGTTGCAGCACGGCGGCCGGTTTGGTGGCGGGAGGAGTGGTCGTACCGCAGCCGGCGAGCAACACGGCGAGGGCGATCAGGGAACGGCGTTTGGTGAACATAGTGGTCGTCAAAGAAGCGAAGACCACGATTGTACCTGCTCCCGGGAACGCAAGGCTGTCGGCGGGAGAGCATAGTTTATTGGGTCTGCAATAAAAGGGCATAATTGCTTATGCCAAAAAAACAATGCTGGCAATGATCCGTAGGGGCAGCGAGCTCATCCACGTTTAAGTTAGTCGAAGCAGTATCCAACAAACTGAGGCCGTTTTTTACGTTGTGCTGGTGTAGTGCATGAATTCAAAATATGTGTGGGTTTGTTCGGCCCGCGAAGCTTGTAGGTATGACGCAAACAACCGCTCATCGCCTACGGCCTTGGCCAAATTTTTCCAAGGCATTCCGCGCTTTGATCATTCAGCGCCAAACGCGCCCAAGGGGACCGGTGGCGCGCGATTGAGCAAGAAAGCGGTACAGACGTCCTTAAGCGACAACGATGTGCGCGCCTTTCGCAGCGCCTCTGACAACATCGTTTGCGAGGCGATCTGCTCAATCCAGAAGTCAGCAAAGGTCAAACCGGGCGATACAAAGAATCCGACGCTATAAACCACCCCGCCGCCTGCGCCCGCCTGGCGAAGTCATATTGAGCTTCCTAAGCTAATTTATCGTGTCGTTGACGAACCGCCAAGGTGCGCGTCTATTGGAAGGTCTTTCCCATAATCACGTAGCAGCTGACACATTCAAGTAAGGAAATTGAGTCGACACATAGTCAAATATCCGCAGCGGCGCGTCATTTCACTAATTCGTTGAAGTTGATTGCCTCCAAAAAGTTGAAGTTATCATGGAATCCGCCATTCCGGCCAAGCTCCGGGAATCTTGTTGTTGCGGTTTCCAGTCGAGCCTGCAAATCGCGACCGGAAGTAACGCCAATTGCGGTGCGAATACCGGTTCGGGTGTCTTCATCTGCGGCGCGAAGGAACATTTTGAACTTATTTCCGTAGGACGAGTAAATGGTGGTCCGCGCTCTCCAGATCCGTGGCCATTCGCCGGCAGGCGTGGGGGGAAATGACGATGCAACTGAACCCAACATGAGAAAAACGTCAGCCTCCATGATCTCAGGGAAAGAAGCTTTATCTGTCGAGCAACGCTCCTTCAATATATCTGCGACTACGGAGACTCGCTTCAACGTCAATCGTCTGTTCCGATGCTCGTCAAGCGAGACCATCTCCTTATCGAAAGCGACAAAGGTTTCCGCTGCGGTAGCGCTTTGACGAGAACTTTGAATTACGTAGACTGCGCTCATAAGGCGCCGTAGGCACTTCCAACAACTGTGTCGTAGAAGGGCAGCAGCTTGAATTAAGAACGCTTCGTAAGCAAAGAAGTAGTACAGGTCAGCCCAGCCAGGGTAAAAGCTTCCCTGATTTGTAGGTGGACCGAAATGTGCGCCCAATCCCTCCATCAGCTTAAGAAATGGGGCCAAAGAACTTGTGTCGTCCCCCGAAAATGCAGCCACGCCTTCTACATACTCAGCCAGTTGGTCCCGCAGCGATTTAGTAGACGAAATAGCTTGAAACACCCCTTCATCATAATCATCTCCTTCAGGGGTAACATATAGCTTAGTAACTTCCGAGAGCAGGCTTTTGATAAAAAGTGCTTCGAGGCCATGGCGGTTTGGCTTGCCATCTTGAATTGCCCGTAGCGCGGCACCAAGCTCCTTCACATAGCTTGCTCCTGAGCTTGAGACAAAGTATGGTACGCCGCCGAGTTTCGGTTTTTGATGGAACGGCTGCTCGTAAATCAATCGAAGGAGCTCATCCAGTCCAGCGCCATACTGTTCGTCGTTGGATACGTCGATGTAGATCAGTCCTTTCATGAACACAGGAAGGCATGGATGTCCGTCGTCGTCGTATTCACAGACCACAGGGACGAATTTAGTCTGCTTCACTCGGCCATACAGCTCTTGCGAAATGATTTGGGATTCTGTGCCGACGCCGCCCGCCCGTGAGTTGGCCTTCTCTTGGTATTTCCGGTCACAGATTACCAGCACCTTATTGACGCTAGGGTCCACTACCATTGATTCCATGAATACGTATTTGTCGTGTCCCGGCTTAAGGTCCCACTTATCCAGAACTGCGTCAATTCCATGACCGCGCAAAGTTGTCGCAAAGTCAATTACAAATTGCTCATGTTCTGGCGTCGTCCAGCTATAGGAAATAAAAACTTTGGGGTGCTCAGTGGATGCGCTCATATGGACAGTCTATTCAGATCAGAACAGTTAGATCCCCGTACCTCAATCGAGGTCAGTGGGAAATGGGTGCGTAAAGCACTCCTCAGATATTCAGAATTCAAACTTTGTTTAGGCCCCACTTTGCCTGAATAGCTGCGCGATGGCAAGAAGCATGACAGCTTGCACCTAATATCGGGCGCGGTTTCCAGGCCCAGATCGATACCGACAAATGCACGAATGGACTGGCTGTCATAGATCGCATCTTCAATGCCTTCATCAGACAGACCGAAGCACTGCTGTGCCACATACATGTGCAGCATGCGCGCCAGTCCGATTGGCGGACGACCTGCGCCCACCAACTTTGGATAGAACGGTTCAATCAGCTTGTGCAGCTTCTCCCATGGCGATACGCTGTCGATCTCGGCGAGAAAACGGTCGCGCCGTGTCAGCTTCTTCTTGGAAGCGTATTAGAGGTCAGAAAAACTCTTTTGCATGATCGGTGGCGAGGCGGTTGGATACCTCGATATTGTCTCAGGTCGTCGCCCCGCCGGGGGCATGGGTGGCGGAGTAAATCAGCGCCTCCCTGGAGGCCGCCATTGGCATACCTGTCGCCAGAAAACATCAGGAAGTATTCCTCATCACGGAACCGGCAGCCAATACCACCGCCGATCAGGAAGTATTCCTCATCACGGAACCGGCAGCCAATACCACCGCCAAGCTGACCGACTTCATCCAGAACTTCCAGCACGACGGCAAATGGCTTACGCCGCCGGCAGCGACACGATAAAACTGCTGCCCTTGCCCGCTTCCGACTTGATGGTCAGGTTGCCGCCGTGGCGCAGCAGCACGTGCTTAACGATCGCCAGGCCCAGTCCTGTGCCCTGGGTTTCGCGCGAGCGGCTCTTGTCGACCCGGTAAAACCGTTCGGTCAGGCGCGCGATGTGCTTCTGGTCGATGCCGATGCCGGTATCGCTGGCCACGAACTGCGGTCCATTCGGACCCATTTGCCAGGCCAGGTGTACGGTGCCGCCCGGCGGCGTGTAGCGCACCGCGTTCGAGGCCAGGTTGCCGAAGGCGCTGCGCAATTCTTCCGCATTGCCCGAAATGCCCGGCCCATTCACGCTCGACGTGATCTGGTGCTTGCCGCCCGACAGCGCCCTCGCCTCCTGCACCACCTGCTCCATCAGCGCGGCAATATCGACCGATTCGCTGCGCAAGGGGTAATCCATCGATTCCAGGCGCGACAGGGTCAGCATGTCTTCGATCAGGCGCTGCATGCGGTGGCCCTGCTCGGTCATCAGTTTCAGGTGCGACATGCGCGTTTCCGGGTCGAGGTTCATTTCGCTCGACGCGATTTCCAAAAAGCCGACGATCACCGTCAGCGGCGTGCGCAGTTCGTGCGAGGCGTTGGCGATGAAGTCGCGCCGCATTTCCTCGATGCGCTGGGTTTCGGTGGCGTCGTGCGTGACCAGGATCTGGCGGCGGTTTTCGAAAGGGATGATCTGGCAGATCAGCTTGCGGTCGCGAAAACTCAGGGTCAGCGGGTTTTCGTAGCGGCCGAGGATGATGTAGTCGATGAAATCCGGATGGCGGATCAGGTTGGTGACGCGCATGCCCTTGTCGCGTTCCAGGGTCAGGCCCAGGTGGCGTTCGGCGGCCGGGTTGCACCATTCGAGGAACAGCACGTCGTCCATGATGGCCACGCCGTCGGGCAGCAGGTGCATGGCCTGGCGAAAACGGGCCAGCCATTCGGTCAGCTCGGCCTGGTTACGTTCGTCGTCGCGGCGCAGGCGGTACAGGCGCGAGAAGATATTGGTCCAGGAACCCCAGCCGTCGGGCAGCTTGCCGGAATGCGGGTCGTCCAGCCAGTTACCGAGCTGGTGCAGGTAAGAGAGCTGGATGAACAGCAGGACGAAGACGGACAAAAAGGCGACGGCCAGGCCGTAGACCAGCCCGAACAGCCACCAGAAGACGCCCGCGCCAAGCAGGATGAAGCTCATGCGCAACAGCGCGGGGATCCAGAACAGCAGTTTGGGGTTCATGTTGCGGGGGGTGTCCTTTGTTCAAGCTACTACCCCGTCGTTCCCGAGAAGGCGGGAACCCAAGGTTCCATGAGCAGCCACGAGAAGCGCTGCGAACTTGGGTTCCCGCCTTCGCGGGAACGACGGGCGGAAAGCGGCGGATTACGCTACTAAATACGAATACAACATCACTTCTCCGACAGCATATACCCCACGCTGCGCACGGTCTTGATCAGCTTTTCCGATTCCTTGAGCGCCTTGCGCAGCCTGAGCACATGCACGTCGACCGTGCGTTCCTCGATCACCACATGGTCGCCCCACACCTTGTCGAGCAACTGGCTGCGCGAGAACACCCGCTCCGGATGCGCCAGCAAGAATTTCAGCAGCTTGAACTCGGCATGCCCCATGTCGATCTTCTGGCTGTCGATCGACACCGTGCAGCTGACCGGGTCCAGGGTCACCGGTCCGGCGCTCATGACCGCCTGGTCATGCTCCGGGCTCTTGCGGCGCAACAGGGCCTTGGCGCGCGCCAGCAATTCACGCGGCGAAAATGGCTTGGTCACGTAATCGTCGGCGCCATTGTTGAGCCCGGCGATCTTGTCCTCTTCCATGCTCTTGGCGGTCAGCATGATTACCGGAATGTCCTGGAAGTTGCGGTCCGAACGCATGCGCGAGAGCAGGCGCAAGCCTGTCTGGTCGGGCAACATCCAGTCCAGCAACATCAGGTGCGGCGTGCGCTGCTGCATGAATTCCCAGGCGTCGGCCACATTCTGCACCGAACACACATTCCAGCCCGCTTCACGCAGGGAAAAGGTCACCAGTTCAACAATGGCCGGTTCGTCTTCTACGATTAATACAGTGGTTTTTTCGGCTGCCATCGAGATTAGGGTACAGGTTGATCGGGAATCAAAAGGGCCGGCTTGCTATGCCGGATGTCCTTGCCTTCGACGACGTAGATGACGTATTCGGCGATGTTCTTGGCATGATCGCCAATGCGCTCGATCGCCTTGGCCACCCACAGCGTGTCCAGCGCCGACGAAATCGTGCGCGGGTCTTCCATCATGAAGGTAATCAGGTTACGCATGATCGAGCGGAATTCGTGGTCGATCACCGCATCCTGGGCGATCAGCTGCAAAGCCTGCTTGCCGTCCAGGCGCGCGAAGGCGTCGAGCGCATCGTGCAGCATGTCGGAGGTGGCGGTGGCGATCGTGCGCACCATTTCGTAATGGTTCACGCCAACCGCGCCGCGTCCATGCAAGTTCTTGGAAGTGCGCGCGATCTTGGCCGCTTCGTCGCCGATCCGTTCCAGATCGGTGATCACCTTGATGGTCGCCATGACCGTGCGCAGGTCGTTGGCGGTCGGCTGGCGCCGTACGATCAGGTGGCTGCAGGCGTCGTCGAGCGCCACTTCGAGCTGGTTGACTTCGTCGTCTTCCGCGATTACGCGGTCGGCGCGTTCGAGGTTACCGATGCGAAAACAGGTCATCGCGTCGAGAAACTGGGTCTCGACAATGCCACCCATCAGCAACACCTTGGAGCGGATGGTTTCTAGTTCGTGATCGTACTGCTTGGATGAATGCTCGCCTATCATTGCTGCTCTCCGTAATATGTTTTGTCGTGGCTCAGCCAAAGCGTCCGGTGATGTAATCCTGCGTCTCTTTGCGGGCGGGATTCATGAAAATCTGGTCGGTTTCGCCAAACTCGACCAGCTCGCCCAGGTACATATAGGCGGTGTAGTCCGAGCAACGCGCGGCTTGCTGCATGTTGTGGGTCACGATGGTGATCGTGTAATCCTGTTTCAGTTCGCTGATCAGTTCTTCCACTTTCGCGGTCGAGATCGGGTCCAGCGCCGAGGTTGGCTCGTCAAGCAAGAGCACGTCCGGTTTCACCGCCACGCCGCGCGCGATGCACAGGCGCTGCTGCTGGCCGCCCGAGAGCGACAGGCCGCTCTTGGACAGCTTGTCCTTGACCTCGCCCCACAGCGCCGCTTTTTTCAGCGCCCATTCGACCCGTTCATCCATCTCGCCCTTGGACAGGTCTTCGTACAGGCGCACGCCGAAGGCGATGTTGTCGTAGATCGACATCGGAAACGGGGTAGGTTTCTGGAACACCATGCCGACCTTGGCGCGCAGCATGTTCACATCCTGGCCCGGGTCGAGGATGTTCTTGCCGCGGTAAATCACCGAGCCTTCCGCGCGCTGGCCCGGATACAGGTCATACATGCGGTTCAGGGTGCGCAGCAGGGTCGACTTGCCGCAGCCGGACGGGCCGATGAAGGCCGTCACTTGTTTTTCGTAAATGTTGAGATTGACGTTGGTCAAACTCTGCGTCTTGCCATAAAAGAAGTTCAGGCCGGAAATCTCGATCGTCTTGTTCTTCGGCGTTACAGTAGGCATCGGTGTAGGCATAGGGCTCATGAGAGGGATCGGTCGATTATTTCGTGGTTTTCTGGCTGAACATGGTACGCGAGACGATGTTCAACAACAACACGCTGAAGGTCAACAGCAAGGATGCGGCCCAGGCCAGGTTGATCCAGTTGTCCGCCGTGCTGAGCGCGTAGGTATTGATAATCACCGGCAAGTTGGCGATCGGTGCGTTCATGTTCGAACTGAAGAACTGGTTGGAGAGGGCCGTGTACAGCAGCGGCGCGGTTTCGCCGGTAATGCGCGCCACCGCCAGCAGGACGCCGGTGACCACGCCCGACTTCACAGCGCGCAGGCGCACGGTGGTGGCCACTTTCCAGCGCGGCGCGCCCAGGGCGAACGCCGCTTCGAGCAGGTTTTGCGGCACCAGGCGCAGCATGTTGTCGGTGGTGCGCACCACCACCGGGATGGCGATCAGCGACAGCGCGACCGACCCGGCGTAGCCGGAATAGTGCCCGGCCACGTTGACGTACATGGTCCACACAAAAATCCCCAGCACGATCGAGGGGGCCGACAGCATGATGTCGGTCACAAACCGCGTGACCTGGGCAAAGCGGTTTTCTTCGCCGTATTCGGCCAGGTAGACGCCGGCCAGCACGCCGATCGGGGTGCTGATAAACGTGGCCAGGCCGACGATCATCAGGCTGCCGAGAATGGCGTTGCGCAAACCGCCGCCCTGGGAATCGGGACCGGGCGTATCGGCCAGGAACAGGTCGAGCGACAAGGCCGAGAAGCCCTTGATCAGCAAGGTCGACAAAATCCACATCAGGAAGATCAGGCCGACCGACATGGCCAGCACCGACAAGGTGATGCCGATCCGGTGCTTCCAGAGGCGCTTGCGGTAGACAGGGTTAACAATCGTCTGGCTCATTTGACGCCTTCCTTGCGTGACATTCCGGCCAGCATCAGCTTGGCTGCGGACAGGACGATAAAAGTAATGATGAACAGGATCAGCGCCGTCGCCAGCAGCGACGAGGTATGCAGCGGATGCTCGGCTTCGGCGAACTGGTTGGCCAGCAGCGAGGCGATACTGTTACCGGCGGAGAACAATGACAAGGACAGGTTGTTGGCGTTGCCGATCACGAAGGTGACCGCCATGGTTTCGCCGAGCGCGCGGCCCAGGCCCAGCATGACGCCGCCGACCACACCGGTCTTGGTGTACGGCAGCACGATCTTGCGCACGACTTCCCATTTGGTGCAGCCCAGGCCGTAAGCCGACTCTTTCAGCACGGCTGGCACGATTTCGAACACATCGCGGATGACCGAGGCGATGAAGGGGATGATCATGATCGCCAGCACCACGCCGGCGGCCAGGATCGAAAAGCCCATCATCGGGCCGCTGAACAGCTTGCCGATAAGCGGCAACTGGCCCAGCGTGCTTTTCAGGAAAGGCTGGACATATTCCGAAAACAGCGGCACCAGCACGAAGGCGCCCCACATGCCGTAAATAATCGAAGGAATGCCCGCCAGCAGTTCGACGGCGGTGCCCAGCGGGCGGCGCAGCCAGACCGGGCAAATTTCAGTAAGGAATAATGCAATGCCGAAGCTGACCGGAAACGCGATCAGCAGGGCGATCACCGAGGTGGCCAGGGTGCCGACGATGGGGATCAGCGCGCCGAATTTCTGGTTGCCCGGATCCCACTCTTCGCTGACGATAAAGCCGAAGCCGAATTTGCTGAAGGCCGGCGCCGAGCCGATGATCAGCGAGACGATGATGCCGACAAGCACCAGCAGGACCGTTGCCGCGAACAGCAGGGTCACTTTATGAAAGAAGAAATCTTGCATGCGCTGCTTGCGCATGGTGGAAAGCAAGGCGGCATGTTCGCGCTCATGCGCTGCGGATTTGCTCATGGCCATTGCGATAGTTGGGTTTGCGCTCATTGATTGACTTCGCCAGGTGTCCACATGATGTTGATCGCCATGATGTTGATTGATACCGATAGTGATGCTAAATGGGCAGGCGGGCCGCACACGCGCCCCTCCCGCCCCTTGTTGTTACCAGATGGCCTTGCCGGCCGCATCTTTCAGATTGGCTTTCCAGGAGTCGCCCACCAGCTTGGTGACGCTGTCCGGCAGCGGCACGTAGTCCAGTTCGACAGCGGCGGCGTCACCATTCTTGAACGACCAGTCGAAGAACTTGATGACTTCCTTGCCCTTGGCGGCATCGGCCTGGCTCTTGTGCATCAGGATGTACGATACGCCGGTGATCGGCCAGCTGTTCTTGCCTGGCTGGTCGGTCAGCACCACGCCGAAACCTGGCGCCTTGGCCCAGTCGGCCGAGGCGGCGGCGGCCTTGAAGTTCTCGTCGTCCGGCTGCAGGAACACGCCATCCTTGTTCTTGAGTTGGGTGTGCGCGATCTTGTTTTTCTTGGCGAAGGCCCACTCGACGTAGCCAACCGCACCTTTGACGCGCTGCACGGTCGAGGCGACGCCATCGTTGCCCTTGCCGCCCACGCCAACCGCCCACTTCACCGATGCATCGGCACCGACTTTGGTCTTGAATTCGGGCGATACTTTCGACAGGTAGTCGGTGAACAGGAAGGTGGTGCCCGAACCGTCGGCGCGGTGGACGACGGTGATGTCGTCGGCCGGCAGCTTGACACCCGGGTTCAGGGCGGCGATTTCAGGCGCGTTCCACTTGGTGATCTTGCCCAGGTAGATGTCGGCGATGACCGGACCGGTCAGCTTCATCGCGCCAGGAGCGATGCCTTCCAGGTTGACGATGGTGACCACGCCGCCCATGATGGCCGGGAATTGCATCAGGCCTGCCGCGTCCAGTTCTTCGACTGGCAGCGGTTTATCGGAAGCGCCGAAGTCGACGGTTTTCGCCTTGATCTGTTTGATGCCGGCGCCGGAGCCGACCGATTGATAGTTCATGCCATTGCCGGTTGCCTTCTTGTACGACTCCGCCCATTTCGCATACACAGGGTAAGGAAAGGTCGCACCCGCGCCGGTCATGTCCGCAGCCATGGAGTTCGCTGCCGCCAATGCGCCAACGCCAACGATGATGGAAGCCAACAACTGTTTCATTCGCATATCAAGTCCTTGTGGGTTATACAACGTGGAATGCTGCGCAGTCTACCGCGCAAATATGACATGTTTATGACATGGTCGAAATCCTGCAAGAATCGTTTTGCTGTCTGCATGATACGCTTTGTATGTCATCGAGGCATGTCACACAATTCACACCCCGTGTCACCGACTTGTCATATTCATTTATTACACTGGCGGCGTTTACTATTATCTATCTGACTAGTTAAAGACATAATGAAAACTGCATCGAGCACGGACCCGGCGCGCGCCAACATCTTCCTGGACCGCGAGTTGTCACAATTGACGTTCAACCGCCGTGTACTGGCCCAGGCGGAAGACACTTCCCTGCCCTTGCTGGAGCGGCTGCGCTACCTGTGCATTGTCAGCAACAACCTGGACGAGTTCTTCGAAGTGCGCGTGGCCAGTCTGCTTGCCCAGGGCAACCTTGCTGAAAATCCCGCGCTGATCGCCAACCTGACGCGCATCAGCAACGAATGTCACAATCTGGTCAAGGACCAGTACGCGGTGCTCAATACCGAAGTGCTGCCGGAACTGAAGGCCAACGGCATCCACCTGGTGCGCCACACCGACCGCAACGAGGCCCAGCGCGCCTGGGTAAAGGAGTATTTCGAGCGCGAAGTGCGCCCCCTGCTCACCCCGATCGGACTCGACCCGGCCCACCCGTTTCCGCAAGTGGTCAACAAGAGTCTGAACTTCATCATCTCGCTGACCGGCAAGGATGCATTCGGGCGCGGCACCGGGATCGCCATCGTCAAGGCGCCGCGCGTGCTGCCGCGCGTGATCCGCCTGCCCGATCACCTGTCGAGCAACGGCGCCATGTCGTTCTGCCTGCTGTCCTCGATCATCCACTCGCATATCGAAGACTTGTTTACCGGGCGCGATGTGATTGCCTATTCCCAGTTCCGGGTCACGCGCGACAGCGACCTGTGGGTCGACGAGGAAGAAGTCAAAAACCTGCGCCAGGCGCTCAAGGGCGAATTGCAGGGTCGCCAGTTCGGCACCTCGGTGCGGCTGGAAGTGGCCAAGAATTGCGCGCCGGAATTGTCCGAATTCCTGCTCGAACAGTTCGGGCTCGACAAGAGCCGCCTGTACGCGGTCGACGGCCCGGTCAACCTGGTGCGCCTGGCCGAGCTGATCGACCATGTGAAGCAGCCGGCGTTGCGCTTCGAGCCCTTCGTGCCCGGCATGCCGCAAAAGACCGCGCACCACGACATCTTCGAGCAGCTGAAAAAGCACGACATCCTGCTGCACCACCCGTTCCAGTCGTTCCAGACCGTGGTCGACTTCATCCAGGTGGCCGCGCACGACCCATCGGTGGTGGCGATCAAGCAAACCATCTACCGTACCGGCATGCACTCGGACCTGATGGAAGCGCTGATGGCGGCCGCCCGCGCCGGCAAGGAAGTGACCGTCATCCTGGAACTGATGGCGCGCTTCGACGAAGAAGCGAACATCAACTGGGCCGACAAGCTCGAACAGGCCGGCGCGCAGGTGGTGTACGGCGTGGTCGGCCTGAAAACCCACGCCAAGGTGGCGCTGGTGATCCGGCGCGAGGATGCCGACGCCGACGGCAATCCCGGTGGCCTGCGTTTCTACGCCCACCTCGGCACCGGCAACTACCACCTGACCACCACCCGCCTGTACACCGACTTTGGCCTGTTGACCGCGCACGCCGAGATGGCGCAGGAAGTAAACGAAGTATTCATCCACCTGACCAGCCTGACCAAGCCGCACAAGCTGACCCATTTGTGGCTGGCGCCGTTCGCGCTGCAGAGCGAAATCATCAAGGCGATCCGCAACGAAGCGAAGATCGCCCGCGCCGGCCGGCCGGGGCGGATCATCGTCAAGATCAATGCGCTGGTGGACGAATCGGTGATCCGCGCGCTGTACGCGGCCTCGCACGACGGCGTGAAGATCGACCTGATCGTGCGCGGCGCCTGCACCCTGAAACCCGGCGTGCCGGGGCTGTCGGAGAATATCAAGGTGCGCTCGATCATCGGGCGCTTCCTGGAACACAGCCGGATTTACTATTTCCGCAACGACCTGGCGCACGATGTGTACCTGGCCAGCGCCGACTGGATGAGCCGCAACCTGTTCCGCCGGATCGAGGTGGCCTTCCCGATCCTCGACAAGGCGCTGAAACGGCGCGTGCTCACGGAAGGATTGAACCCCTACCTGAAAGATAACTCGAACGCATGGGAGCTCGACGCGAGCGGGCATTACCAGCGCCGCAAGGTGCGCGGCAAGCAGGTGGAGTTTTCGGCGCAGCGCCATTTGATGGAATTATTGGGCACGCACCCGGTCGATACCGGAGAGTGACAGGAGAACACGATGGATCTGATTTTATGGCGGCACGCCGAGGCGCACGACGCCGATGCGGGCCAGGACGACATGGAGCGCGCACTCACGCCCAAGGGCCAGAAACAGGCGCGCCGCATGGCCGACTGGCTCACCTCGCAGCTGCCCGACAGCACCCGCATCCTGGTCAGCCCGGCCCTGCGCACCTTGCAGACGGTCGAACCGCTCAAGCGCAAGTTCAAGATCGTGCACGAGCTGGCGCCGGGCGCCGATCCGGAAGACGTGCTGATGGCGGCCAACTGGCCGAACGGACGCGAGCCGGTGCTGGTGGTCGGGCACCAGCCGACTCTGGGCCAGGTGGCGGCGCTGCTACTGTCGGGGCATCCGCAGGACTGGCAGATCAAGAAAGCCAACGCCTGGTGGCTGGTGCAGCGCGAGGCGCTCGATCCCTACAGCCTGTATCTGAAAGGCGTGATGGCGCCCGACCTGATTGTTAAATAAGTCGGTCGCAATCCTTGAATTGTTGTATTCACCTGCTAAAGTTTAGGTGTATCAACTAAAGGAGAAATCGCTCAACGGCGGTTCATGATCATGTTAAGCATGCTCGTCATGGCCATTTTCGGAGGCATGGTTGGCTTGGTGCTGTATGAACTGGTGGAAGAGGTTCACGGCAGCAAGCTCGACTTGCAAGACCGCTATCACGAATAGCACCTGGCTCACTAGGGCCGATACAAAAGCGGCAAGGCCCGAGGGCGCTTGCCGCTTTTGCCATGCAGCGTTGCTCACCCATCACGGTTGCGTATCCGCCACCGTCGCTTACCGGCCAACGTCGCTTACCCACCACCGTCGCTCATCTGCCACCGTCGCTCATCTGCCACCGTCGCTCCCGCGAAGGCGGGAGCCCAAGTTTTCTGCTCAGTCATGGACTTCGGTGCGAACTTGGGCTCCCGCCTTCGCGGGAGCGACGGAGCGAGCGCCGTTTAACGCCCGGTCTTGAACTTCGTATACGTCCTCGTCATCACCCGGCGAATATCCTGCGGCACCGCTTCCGGCGGGATCATCTTCTTCAAGTCTTCCTCCGACAGGAACACGCTCTTGTTCTCCGCCACATCCTTGCGCACGAACTTCATGCCGGCCTTGTTCGGATTGGCAAAGAACACCTTGTTGGTCAGGCTGGCCTGCACTTCCGGACGCAGAATATAGTTCATCCACAGATGGGCATTATTCGGATGCGGCGCGTCGGCCGGAATGGCCATGGTGTCGAACACCAGCGGCGCGCCGTTTTTCGGCACCAGGGCCTCGATCTTGACGCCCTTTTTCGCATCGATGGCGCGCTGGCGGGCGATATTGATATCCCCGGCCCAGCCGAACACCACGCAAATGGCGCCATTGGCCATGTCGTTGATATACCCGGAAGAACTGAACAGGGTCACGCTCGGACGCACCGCCTGCAGCATCGTGCCCGCAGCCGCATAATCGGCCGCGTTCTTCGAATACGCCGGCTTGCCCATGTAATGCAGCGCCGCCGGGAACACCTCGGATGGCGAATCGAGGAACGACACGCCGCACGACTTGAGCTTGGACGTGTACACCGGATTGAAGATCAGCTCCCACACATTGACCGGCATCGGCGTGGTGCCCAGCGCGGCCTTGACCTTGTCGACATTGATGCCGACCGTGGTGTAACCCCACATCCAGTCCACCAGGTGCTCATTGTTCGGGTCCAGCGTGGCCAGCTTGGCCTGGATGCCCGGATCGAGATTGGCCAGGTTCGGCAGCTTGGATTTATCGAGTTTACGCAATAACTTGGCGTCGATCTGCTGGCGCGCCCACGGTGCGGTTGGCACCACGATGTCGTAGCCCGATTTACCGGCCACCAGCTTGGCGTTCAAGACTTCGTTACTGTCGAAGACATCGTAGCGCACCGTGATGCCGGTCTCCTTGGTGAAGTTCTTGATCGTGTCGTCGGCGATGTAGTCGGACCAGTTATATATGTTGAGGACTTTTTCCTCGGGCTGCTGGGCCTGGGCCGGAACGCCCGACCAGAGAACCGCCGCCAGCGCGGCCAAACCCAGGCCGAGCCGCCGTTTCGCGTGCATGTGCCGATTGACTGCCACCATTGATGCCTCCGAATATAGATATACGCCAGATAAATGCCCCGTGCGGGACGCACTGCTGGAATGATCCGGCATTGCGGCCCGGTTGGCAAGCGCCGCCGCGCAAGCGCCTTGCATGGGCGCGCATAGCTATCTACAATCTGGCCTGTTGCGGTATCCTTTCCACTTTCCCCTTCCCGGACGGCTCCAGACGATGAAAACAAGCCCTGCGACGCTCGACGCGAGCACGCCGGAACCACGCATGTACCGGGTGGTGGCCGATAGCATCGCCCAACTGATCGTCGCCGAAAGCATGCAGCCCGGCCAGCGCCTGCCCGCCGAGCGCGAACTGTCGGCGCGCCTGGGCGTGAGCCGCGCTTCGCTGCGCGAGGCATTGATCGCCCTGGAGCTGGGCGGCGTGGTCGAGGTGCGCAGCGGGTCGGGCGTGTACGTCAGCGCGCAGGCGGCGAGCGCCACCCGGGCGCCGGAGGTCGGCCCCGGCCCGTTCGAAGTGCTGGCCGCGCGCCGCATGATCGAAACCGAGGTGGCCGGCCTGGCCGCCAAAAATGCCACCGATTCGGCCATCGACGCCATTCTCACCGCCGTGCTGGAAATGGAGCGCGACCACGAAGACCGCGCCAGCAACGAGCAGGCCGACCGCAATTTTCACCTGGCCCTGGCGCGCGCGACCGGCAACACGGCGCTGGTGGGCGCGATCGACTACCTGTGGAACCAGCGCGGCACCTTGTGGCACAAGCTCAAGGAACACTTCCAGACCGAAGAACTGCGCAAGCAGACCTTGATCGACCATCGCAATATTCTGGCGGCGATCGCCGCGCACGATGTCGCCGGCGCGCGCCAAGCCATGCGCGTACACCTTGAACGCGTTACGCGCACCTTCTCCCGTGCGTAGGCACAGCGCGCCGGGCTTCACCTATGTGGGCCTGATGGTGATGATCGCCGTGATCGGGGTGGCGACGGCGGCCACTGTGTCGGTGGGCGAGCTGGCGCGCAAGCGCGACGCCGAAACCGAGCTGCTGTTCGTCGGCAAGCAGTACATCCGCGCCTTTCTCGAATACGAACTCAATACGCCGGACGGCCATGCCAGCCATGCCCCGTCGCGCCTGGAGGATTTGTTGCAGGACCCACGCCAGCCGGGCATGAAGCGCTACCTGCGCCAGCTCTACCCCGACCCGATCACCGGCAAGGCCGACTGGCAGCTGGTGCGCGCGCCGGGCGGCGGCGTGATGGGCGTGCGCAGCGCCTCGTGCGCACCAACGATCCGGCGCAGCTTCACCGATGGCGACTTCGTTTACCTCGATGGTCAAAAGCGCTACTGCGACTGGCAGTTCGCCTACGCGATGGCGTGCGGCGGCAACTGCAAGGACACCTTGCGCCCGGAAGACTGACGCTTCGAACGAAAAAAAACCACGCGAACAGGGATCGCCTGTGCGCGTGGTCAAACCGGCTACATAGGCCGTCTTCTCACCTGAAACCCGATTGCTGATTACTTAAAGACGCATGCGCGAGCGATATTGCCGGCGTTGGTGTCCTTGTTAGGCTCGTTGCCTTTCGAGGTACCGACAAAGGTGGCGCAGCGCGACGACGACTTGTTCGACACGAAGTCGCTCATGGTCGCCACATCGTAGGCCTTGGCCAGCGCTGGCAGTTTCGACGCATCGAAGCTGCTGTTCACGCCCACGCCGGCATTGACGTTATAGATCGTCACGCCGCTGATGGTGACGGTGCGTGCCGACTGGCTCGAGCAATTGCCGCACGAGCGATACAGCTTGCCGCCTTCTTCCGCATAGAAGTTGGTGATGACGATTTTGCTGTTGGCGCCATTATTCTGGAACATTTTGTCGGCCGCTTTGTAAGCCGCGCCGCCGCTGACTGTCATGGTGCCTGCGCCTTTGAGCGTGGCCGCGTCTTCGCCTACATCGCCCCAGTACACGTTCTCGATCTTGCAGTTACCGGCGCAATGGACGCCGTCGGCGCCGCCGGCGGTCAGGTTGCGGCCCGTGCCCTTGGCCGGATCGCCCAGCACCACGTTCTTGAGGGTCGCGCCGACACCCAGGTTGAAGTGAGGGATCTGGCTTTCGGACTGGCTGCCGTCCATCTTCTTGGTGTTACCCACCAGGCAAACCATCTTGCCGTATTTGACCAGGCCATCGAAGGTGGTGTTGGCCGGAACCTCGGTCGTTTGCGTGACCAGCACCTTGGTGCACGACGGGACTGCGCGCTTGCCCGGAGCGGCCGATGCGCTGGTGGCGATGCACAGTCCGATGACTGCGAAAAGAAGGGCATTGAGACGTTTCATGATGACTCCTGGTGGATGAAGGAAGCAGCTATCGCCTTGCGGAGACGGCTGGATTTACAGCGAAATGCGCAGCGAAATTACTGGGCCAGGTTGGTGCGCGCGCCCGCCGTTGCGATGGCTTTCGCTTTTACGCCGGCAGCGGCGCTGGCGGTGTAGTTGTAGCCGGTAGGACCGTAGGCTTTGCTGGTTTTCCAGTCGGTGGCGTTGGCGTAGGTGCCGCTGTCCGGGGCGCCCCAGGTAATGCCGCTGCCGACGAAGTTGCTGCGCAGGTCCCAGTAACCGAGCTTGGTGCTGTCGCGCGAGGTCACAGGATTCCTGACGTTCTCGAAGTAGTTCGCTTCGACCAGCGCCATGGCGCCCATGCGCACGTTGATGCCCGACGTATCGACGTTGCCGAAGTAGTTGTTGAAGAGGTGGGCTTTACCGTAACGCAGAAGCGGCAGGCGCGACTTGACGTTCTCGAAGCGGTTGTTGTGGTAGGTGGTCAGCGAACCGGCGTTGAGCGTGTCTTTGTCGGAAAAGCCATTCAATGCCACTTTCTGGTAGTTGTACACGTAGTTGTACGACACCGTGATGTGGTTGGCGCCCTTCTTCATGTCAATGCCGCCGTCGAACGACGCGTCGCCGGCGCCAGGGCACGATTTGATCGAGGCGAAGATGGTGTTGTGGTCGACCCAGATCTTGCTTGGCTTGCCGCTCGAGGTGCCTTCGATCGAGATCGAATCGGCGTCTTCACCGCCCTGCAGCAGGCCGATGGTCATGTTCTGCACGATCACATTGCTCGAATCGCCAACCACACGGATGCCGAAGTTGGCCGACGAATCAGCCGCGCCGCGAATCGTGATGTCGCTCTTGTTTTTGATTTCCAGCGTCTGCGCCGGTTTTTTCCACTGCGCGCAGACATCCTTGATGCTGGCGAAGTCGAACTTGCCGGTGTAGTTCAGCACCAGGCCACCGCTGCCCGAATACGCCTTGATTTTCGCCGCCATGTCGGCCAGCGTGGCGACATTGACCGCCGCCTTGGCGCCCCCGCCGGTGGTGGCGGCGCCGTAGCCGATTGGCCCGGCCATTGCCTGGGTGCCGGCCAAGACGGCTGCGGCAGCCAGTGTCAGTTTCAGTTCCAAAGTCGATACTTTCATGCGGGTTACTCCGTAAATATTGGTATTTTTCGAGCCACCAGGGTTACCGGGGGAAATCCCTCGCTGGCGATGTGGACCGAACGGAGCGCCGCTTTGTTGCCGTATTGCATCCGCAAAAACCATGGGTTCATGCGCTCCGCGGGTCGGCCATAATGCAAATAAATCAACGTTCGCTAGGTCTGCTGCGAGGATGCACGTTGTTATATTGTCGTGTCAATATCATGTTAAATGACTAAATGCATTATTAAGATACCAATTTTGGCGCAGGTTCCGCAAAACCTGTGATCCTGGTGTGAGATTGTCACGGCGACGATCATTTTTTGTCGGCTAACATCTTTGTATATGCATGCAATTCATATCAACGTCTGTCTGACATCGTTTTCCATGCCAGCTGGGCAAATGAGCGGCTATTTCAAGACCGACAAGACCTCATGCTGATTAAAAATGTAAAATGCAAGATCAAAAAACAACATTTGGCCTGACCGATAGATATTATTGGTCGATTAAATGCAATATTTGGTCAGTCCAAAACACAGATATTTTGGAAATATATCGTGAAACGCCAGATTTGGCCTGACCAGACGATACTCGTATGGGATGCGAATCAGAGTCGGCTGAAAGGCATGCCGTCGCGCGCGGCGCCCGTGGCGCCGCTGTAGAGGTTGTAGACGCCGGCGCCGTTGTCCGGCGCGACGAGGATCCAGGTCGAGGTACTTTCGGTAATCGGATCGAGCGGCAGGGAGCGCAGGTACTTGCGCTCCACCAGTTCGCCGAGCGTCTGCGGATAGCGCCCGTTATCGCCGTAGAATTTGTCGATCACCTCGCGCGTAATGTGCAGGTTCTCCTTGAGCACCGTCTCCTTCGACTGGTCGATACTGCGGAAAAAACGCGGCGCGGCGATCGTCAGCAGCAGCGCCAGGATCGCCAGCACCACCAGCAGTTCGATCAGCGTGAAGCCGCGCTTACCAGCGCCGGTACGCAATGCCATTGAGGCCCACCTGTTCAGAATTGGAATGCACGTCGTAGACATCCTCGCCGGGCTTGGGGTCGGCCGGATCGCTCTGGTAAGAGCGCAGGAGCCAGGTCTGTTCGGCCGGCACGGTCGGATCGGTGCTGAACGGATCGCGCGGCACCGCGCGCAGGAAAAACACTTTGCGCGCCTTTGCGCTGCGCTGGTCCGGCACGCCGTTCACCAGCGCCTGCAGGTTGGGCGGGTAGCCGCTGCCATCGAGCAGGCTGGCGATACGCCCCTCGCCGGCCGCGCGTTTGTATTCGTCGAGCGCGCTGCGAATCTCGCGCAGGGCCAGGCGCAGCTCCTGCTCCTTCTGGCGCTGCACCGCCACCTGCGCCAACGGCAAGGCGATGGTGGAGAGCAGCGCCACGATCGCCAGGGTTACCATCAGCTCGATGAGCGTGAATCCGCGCGCACGGGGCATGTCAGCCGCCGCTTCGTTCAGGCAGGGGCGCGCTGGCCGGTGGCGCCGCCGGCAGCGGCGGCGCCGGCTCCTGTGGCGCCGCATGCGCCGACTGGCCCGGCTGGCCGGACTGGCCACGCAGGCTCGCATCGGTCCCGGCGTCGAACTCCACCTCGGCGCCGGCGCCGCGCGCCTGGTTGCGCAGCACGCGCGGCGTGATCGACAGCACGATCTCGGTCTTGGTGCGCTCGCTGCCCTTGCTGCCGAACAGGCGGTCAAGCATCGGCAGCTCGCCCAGGCCGGGAATGGCGCTTGACGAACGCTTGTCGTTTTCGCTGATCAGCCCCGCCAGCACCTGGTTCTCGCCATCGCGCAGGCGCAGCACCGTGCTGGCATTGCGCGTGCCGATCCGGTAGCCGTACGGCTGGTCGTTACTGTCGAAGATCGTGCCGAGGATGCTGCTCACTTCCAGACTGAGTTTGATCGATACTTCATCGTCCATGTACACCACCGGCTCGGCTTCGAGCTTGAGGCCCACGTCGAGGTAATTGACCGATTGCGAGGTCACGCCGGTCGAGGTGACATTGGCCGACACGCTCGGCACCCGCTCGCCGACCCGGATCAGGGCCTTCTCGCGGCTCTTGATGCGAATGCGCGGATTGGCCAGCACGCTGACGTTATCGCGGTTCACCGACGCCGACAGGCGCATCGGGTCTACGCTGGCGAGCAAGCCCTTGGAATTGAGGTTCTTCAGGTCGTTGAGGGTGAACGGGTTGGTCGCCACGGTGCCGTCGTACAGCAGGGTGGAGGCGCCGAGCGGCGTCAGGCTCACATTGCCCGGCCACTTCACGCCCAGCGATTCGAGGTCGCTGCGCTGCACTTCCAGGATCTCCACTTCCAGCATGACTTCCGGTTCGGCCACGTCGTGCAGCGCCACCAGCTTGGCCGCCATGAGGATGGTCTCGGGTGTATCGCGCAGCACCAGCATGTTGAGTTTTTCGTCGACGACGAGGTCGCGCGTCTTGAGCAGGGTGCGCAGGCTGTTGGCCACGGTTTTAGCTTCGGCGTTGGCAATGCGGAAGCTGCGGATCGTCAGCTTCTGGTAGTCGCGCTGCTTGGCCGCGTCGTTCGGGTACAGCAGCACGGTGCGCTCGTCGACGATGCGCTGCTCCATCTGCACGCTCATTAACAGATTGCGCAGCGCCTGTTCGATGGTCGTGTCCTGCAGGTTGAGCGTGACGCGCAGGTCGGCCGGTACGTCTTTATCGAGCGTGAAGCTGATGCCCGAGGTGCGCGACATCGATTCGAGCACCGCGCGCAGCGGCGCGTCCTGGAAGCGCAGGCTCAGTCGCTTCTGGAATGCCTGCCCCAGCGCCGTGCCGCCGGGCGCCACGGCGGCGTGATCCTGCAAGGCTTGCAGCATCTTGGCCGCGCGCGCGTTCTTCGGATAGTTGGCCACCAGCGCGCGCAAGGCGTCGCGTGCCTCCGCGCGCTTGCCGGCGGCGAGCTGCTGCTCGATGCCCGCCAGCGCCAGCGCTTGCGACTGCGCCGCAGCCAGGTTGCGCATGCCGATCATGGCCTGGTCCACGGCCCCCAGCGCGGCGGCGCGCCGATAAGCCTCCTGCGCCGCGCCCCAGGCGCCGCGTGCCACGTCCTGCGCGGCCTGCGCCAGCACCCGGTTGGTCAGCTCGATGCGCGTGTTGGCCAGCAGGACGCGCGCTTCGATGTGGCCCGGCGTGGCGGCCAGCATGTGCTCGAGGCGCGCCATGCCCTCTTCCAGCTTGCCGGCGTCGAGCAAGGCGCGGATGTCGGGCGCGGTAGGCTGCGGTCCGGTCGCGCATGCGGCCAGCATGGCCAGGCTGCATGCCAACGCCAGGTTGCCTGCTATTTTTCTCATTCTTCTGTCCCGAAACTGATCCGGTGTTGCTTGCCGGTTTGTTGATCCTGAATGTTCACCGATTCCTGGCGCAGGGCCAGCACGCGATAACGCTTTTCGAACACGCTGCCGGTGCGCGCCAGCAGCACGGCGTCGTTGCGCAGCAAATACGCTTCGCGCACGCCGTCTTCCACCTTGAACCCGAGCAGGACGAACGGCGCTTGCGGCTTGTCGCTGGCGTCCGGGGCATCCGTTGGCGGCGGCGCGCCCTGCTCCGCCGCCGCCGACGGGCCACCGGCAAACAGGTCGGGCACCGGGCTGGCCGGATCGACCGCAGGCGGCGGCGCGCGCAGCGGCGCAGCGGCGACTTGCGTCGATTGCGGCCGGCGCGGGCGTTCGGCCACGCCCACCACCTCCGGTTCGGACGGACTGTCGAACAGCATGAGCAGGCCGACGCCCAGCATCACCGCCAGCATGATCTTGAGACGGGTCGACATCAGGGCGCCTTTTCCGCTGGCGAGTCAAGCGTGAACCAGACCGAAAACAGCAGCCGCGCTTCGACGCCGGCGCCGACCGGCGCGCGGTGGATGCCAACTTCGTCAAGCGACAGACCGGGAATGGCCTGGGCCGCGCGCAGGAAGCGGCGCACCTGCGGATAGGTGCCGGTGGCCGGCATCTGCACTTGCCAGCGGCCGACGTGACCCGTTTCCTGGCGCCGGTAATCGGCCTGCGCGATCGTCAGTCCGTGTTCCGCCGCGAGCGCGAACAGGCGCTGCAGGGCCGCATCGGCGCGCGCCGCCGGCGGCAGAGCGCTGTGCGGCGCGGCGGCCGGCACGCTGGCGGTTGCCTGTTCGTTCACCCGCATGGCCAGTGTGTCGCGCAAGGCCGCTTCCTGCGATGGCAGCCACCAGAGCCAGGCCAGCAATGCGCACAGCAGCAAGGCCGCGCCGGGCAGCATCCACAAACCGTGGCGCACCGCCAGCACCTCAAGGCGCCAGCGCAGCGCGTTCCATTGCATCATGGGGCGCTCCGGATCAGGGTATCGGGCAGCCGGTACGGGGCCGAGAGCTGCGCTTCGTAATGGAAGTTGATGCCGCCTTCGGCCGCCGCTTCGTGGCGCATCAGGCTCAGACGCGCAAAGACCGGGCTGCTTTTCAGGGACCGCAGGTACTCCTGCAATCCCGCCACATCGTCCATGTTGGCCTGGACCTTGACCACGCCGCGCGCCAGATCGGGTTCGAACGATTGCAGGCGCGCCTGCGGCACGCGCTCAAACGCGCCGAAGATCTCTTCCCAGGGCTGCGCGCGTTGCAGCATGGCCTGGCGCAGCAATTGCGCTTCTTCGGCCAGCGGCTGCGAGCGGCTACGCTCGGCGCGCTCGCGCTGCTCGCCCGCGGCCAGGCGCGCGGCCTGCGCCGCCCTCGCCTCTTGCAGCTCGTGCTGCACGCGTACGCCGCGTCCGAATGCCAGGCTGCCCAGCACCATGGCGAGCAAGGCGAACGCCACGCCCAGCTGGGTGCCGCGCATGCGCCAGTCCCAGCGCCACGCGCTGCGCTGGTCGGCGAAGTCGATCATCATCGGCTTCATGCGGCTGCCTCCAGATGCGTCCAGCCGGCCGGCGCGGCGGGGCCGGACCAGAAGCGCGCGGCCGGCAAGGCGACACCAAGACGCGCCATTTCCAGCGCCAGCAAGCCGTCGACGTCGGTACCAGGCTGCTGGCGAACCAGTTGCAGGCGCGCCTCGTGCCAGACCAGCAGGTTAACCACGCCGTCGGCCGCCGCGCACCAGACGCCGTCAAGCGGCAGCGCCGCGCAGTGGCGGTTCCAATCCTGCAGCAGAGCCGGCAACAGGCGCGCCAGCGAAAACCCGGCCAGCGCCTGGCGCAGGCTGCGCGGAATCGCACACGCCAGCATCGGCGCGCCGGCCTGCCAGTCCGCTTGCAGCAGCCAGTCGGCCGGCGCCTGGCCGTACAGGGTTTCGAAGCGGGCGTCGAGCAGCAGGCGGCAGTCGCGCAGGCCGCCAATGCCGGCCGGCGCTTCGAGCAAGAAGGTGCGGCTCCAGCAATCGGCCACGCGCACCGACAGGCGCGCGCGCGCCGGCAGCAGCTGCGCCAGTTCGACGCCCAGCGCGGCCCAGTCGCCGCCCGCCGCCTTGAGCGTGGTGCGCTGCGCGCCGCGCCGCAGCGCGATGGTGTGGGCGCCGATATCGACGCCGATGTTTTCAACCTGCCAGAGTGACACGTTTGACCTCCTCCAGCGTGGTTTCTCCGGTGGCCACCAGCGCCAGCGCATCGTCGAACAGGCTGCGCATGCCGGCGGCCCGGGCCAGCTCCTTGATCTGGCGCAGCGGACGGCGTTCGATCACCAGTTCGGCCAGCGCGTCGTCGAGAATCAGGATTTCGGCCACGGCGCGCCGTCCCTTGTAGCCGGTGCCACGGCACTCGCCGCAGCCCACGCCGCGCAGGAAATTGTAGTGCGAAACGGCGGCGCGCGTCAGGCCGCTGCGCACCAGTTCCTCGTCGTGCGGCGTGTAGGGGGCGCTGCACTGGCGGCACGACAGGCGCACCAGGCGCTGCGCGATCACGCCATTGAGGGCCGAGACAAACGAGTACGGGTCGATGCCCATGTGGGCAAAGCGTCCGAACACGTCGAACACGTTGTTTGCGTGGACGGTGGAGAGCACCAGGTGGCCGGTCAGCGCCGACTGCACCGCGATTTCGCCGGTTTCCTTGTCGCGGATCTCGCCGACCATGATGATGTCCGGGTCGTGCCGCAGGATCGAGCGCAGGCCGCGTGCGAACGACAGTCCTTTCTTGTCGTTGACCGGAATTTGCAGGATGCCGGGCAGCTGGTACTCGACCGGGTCTTCGATGGTGATGATTTTTTCGTGGCCGCTGTTGATTTCGGTGATGGCGCCGTACAAGGTGGTGGTCTTGCCCGAACCCGTCGGCCCGGTCACCAGCACCATGCCGTACGGTTCCGATACCAGGCGCCGCATGGTGGCCAGGTGGTCGGGCGCGAACCCGGACGAATCGAGCGTGAGCGTTCCGTGCGCGCTGATCATCGACTGCTTGTCGAGAATCCGGATGACGGCGTCTTCGCCATGCACGCTCGGCATGATCGACACGCGCAGGTCGATTTCGCGCCCCTGCGCCTCGACCCGGAAACTGCCGTCCTGCGGCACGCGGCGCTCGGCGATATCGAGTTCGGCCAGCACCTTGATGCGCGAGATGGCCTGCTCCGCGAGCGCGCTGCCGGCCACTTGCGCGGCCTGGTCGAGCACCCCGTCGATGCGGTACTTGGTGAGCATGCCGCCGGGCGTGCTTTCGAAGTGGATGTCCGATACGCCGGACTTGAGCGCATCGTACAAGGTCGAGTTGACCAGCTTGACGGCCGGACTGCCAGCGTCGCCCAGCGAGGCGTAGGAGAGGCTTTCCATCAGGCGCGCAGGGTCGCCAACGCCAACCTCGCCGGCCTCGCCCATCACGAGCGAGTCGACCGAGCGCACCGATTCCTCCTGCTTGGACAGGTAGGCGTGCAGGTCGGCCGGCAGCGCCAGGCGCCAGCGCACCGGGGCGCCGGCCAGGGTTTCGACCCACACCTGCAGGTCTTGCGCGTAGGGGTCGCACAGCACCGCCCACAAGCCGTCGGCGCCCTGCAGCAGCACGCACTGGCGTTGCTGGGCGCGCGCCAGCGGCAAGCGCTCGAACAGCGGGGTGCAGGCCAGCATGGCCGCCATGTCGATCGCGGGCAAGCGGAACACATCGGCCGCCTGCGCCAGCAGCAGGCGCGGTTCGGACCGGGTCAGCGCTTCGAGTTCGGCAAAAAACGCGCGGCCCGACTGGCGCGCGTTGCACTGCGCCGCGCGCAGGGACGCCATCATGGGCGCCATCTCGACCGGGTTCATTGCAGGGTCCCGGCAAGGTCGAAGATCGGCATGTACAGCAGCACCACGATGGCGCCGATGACGACGCCGATGGCCGCCATCAGCACCGGTTCGAAGGTCTTGCTGAATTTTTCGATCCACAAGGTCGTTTCGGCATCGTAGAACAGCGCGGCGCGGGTGAGCATCAGCCCCAGTTGGCCGGAGCGCTCGCCCACGCGCAGCATGCGCAGCGCGATCGGCGTGGTCAATCCGTTCTGTTCGAGCGACTCGGAGAAGCTGCCGCCTTGCGCGATGGCGTGGCGCGCCGCCGCCAATGCGCCGCGCCGCGCCGGCGAGATGGCGCCGCTGACCATGTCGAGCGCCGACACCACGGCGATGCCGCCTTCGAGCAGCATGCCGAGGGTAAGGTACAAGCGCGCCAGTTCCAGGATGTGCATGCGTTCGCGCACGCCCGGCAGGCGCGTAAACAGCTGCATCAACTGGCCGGAGCGGTGCATGCGGCGCAGCCAGAAGAACAGCGCCGCGCCGATGCCCGCCATGGCCAGCAGGATCGCCATGCCATGGCCGGCGACGGCGCCGCCCCATTTGATCAGCCACTGCGACAGCATCGGCAGTTCGCGTCCGCTGCCCTGGTAGACGGCGGAAAATTTGGGCACCACGTACCCGAGCAGGAACATGCTGACCGCGCTGCCGACCGTGAGCAGGATGACCGGATAGATCGAGGCGCTGACCAGGCGATTGCGCACGCCATCGACGCGCACCTGGTATTCGATGTAGCGCGTGAGCGCCTGCGGCAGGTCGCTGGTGCGCTCGGCCGCCTTGACGATGCCGCCGAACAGGGGCGGGAACGACTCCGGTTCGGCCGCAATCGCCACCGAAAAGCGCAAGCCGTCGCGCATGCGCGCCAGCAGGCGGGCCAGCAGCGCGCCGGTATCGGTGTGGGATTCCTTTTCGCTGAGCGCTTCCAGGCTTTCAACCAGGCCGAGGCCCGCTTCGAGCAGGGCAAGCAGCTCCTGGGTGAACAGCACCAGGGAAAAGGTCTTGCCGCGCCGTTGGGCGCTCACCGCAAGCGGCCGCACGTCGAGCACCGTCAGGCGGCGGTCGACAGCGGCGCGCGATGCGGCGACGGCATCGCTGGCGTCCAGTTCCAGCATCTGGACCCGGTTGTCGGGTCCCACGGCACGAATCGCGAAGCGCACGGGCGGATCAGCGCGCGACGCCGGCGACTGGGCCGCGCAACTGCCGGCGTGGAAATGGATTCATGCTGCCCCTGCTTTCAAAAACATCCTGGTCGAACGCGTTATGGTTTGCCACTAAACAAAGGTGCACGCCCACTTCAACATCATCGGTCCGACCACTTAAGTTGCGGCCTGACCAATTCACATTCTACTACTGTTGATGTCATTTGGATATGTGACTTTAAAGACACGGCTTCTGCAATTTTTCATTGCAAAAACGTCCATCCTGGTGCCCGCGATGGCGGATAAGCGGGCCTGCGCTGAGTTAAGATGCTTTATGAACAGAGATGCAGCAATCGGCCTGCTGGCCCGACGTGACCTTACGCGACTTTCGACCGAGCAGCGGGCGAGCCTGTTGCTCGATTGGTGGTTCAGCGATCCCGATGCTCCGGGATACGCCGGGCTGCCCGATCCGTTGAAGTCGATGCTGGCCCATTCTGTTGAGCCGGACGACCCAACGCGCACGCTGTATGACCCGCTCCTGCAACTTGCGCTTGAATACAACTACATGGGCGTAGTCAACACGTATCTGTCGATGCAGCTCGCCCTGCCTGACCGGGACGTCACGGTCGAGGGCGATGTCGATGAGATGGTGGTATGTCCGTGTTGCCGCTACCTGAGCTTGCAAACGAGTGCGAATGACGAGATTTGCCGCGTGTGCTTTTGGGAAGATGACGGCACGACAGAGTTAAGCAGCCGCAGCGGGCCAAATCACCAGACGCTACGTCAGGCGCAAGAGAATTTCCAGCGCATCGGCGCCGTTACCGAGGCGAGCCGGCGATACGTTCTTCCCGACGGTAAACAGCGATATGGATTGGCCATCCCATAAGCAGGTCGATAGCGCGTTTCATGGCGCTTTTACCAGCGCAGACGATCCCAACACCGTGCCGATCAGGGTGATGAACTTGTTGTACTTGTCGTTCTCCTGCGCAGGCGAGGTGCCCAGGCGGCGCGCGGAAAGGCTCACGAACTCCATCGTCAGCTTGTGGCGTTCGCTTTGCAGTTGTTTCTGCTCGTCCGGCGTGCCGGCTTGCTGGTAGCGCTGGTACAGCTGGCGCAGTTTGAGCGACGCACTCTGCAGTTGCGGGTCCGCGAAATCGGGCAGCGGAGCCGGCGCGGCCGGCATGCGCGGTACGGAAACGATGTGCTGGCGATGCTTCTCGAAGAAACCGGCTTGCTCCGATTCGCTCTCGAAGTAACGCACAAAGTCGGCTGCGGTAAACAGCTTGCTGTAGATGTTGCCACCACCACCCGGGTCATATCCTTGCAGCGAGGTGGGGAAAGGTTCGCGCACACCGAAGCGCCAATCGTTCTCGATAAACAATCCGTTCACGAGCTTGAAGGGACCGCTGAAAGGCACGCCATCGAGCTTGAACGGGCCGCCGCCCCCCGGCCTGAAGTTCTTCAGCTTCTCTTCGCCGGTAACGTAAGCGACGCTGACAATCACGTAGTCGCTCAGCATTGGGTTGATCAGGCCGCCCTTGCGCTCAGCATAGACAATGAACTTGATCTTTCCCGCCACTGGCGCGTCCATGCTGTGCTCGCCAGCTTTCAATGTAATCTCCTTCGATTGATTTGCCGGGATTTCATAGTCCGTTTGATCGATCTGCAGTTTGATTGCCGCATCGGTCGGGTTATCTATCGAGAAATTGACATTGTTGCTGCAACCCGCGAGAAGCAGCAGTGCGGCGATGGAAAACAGCATGTTATTCATAAACTTATCCTTGGGGTGCTTCGATCGGACAACAACGGTGGCGTATCTTAAAGTCATTTCATTTTACACAACTCGCCAGGGTGGTTGCGGCAGTATCGCGCTTGCCTGCCGTGAAAACCCGCGACGATGTTCGCACGAGGCGGCGACCTTGAATGGCCTGTTTCGTGCCCCACGTACGCCTGAGCCAGCGCAACGGGCGGGTACTGTCGCTCGCTACAATGCGCCATGACCGCCCACCACGACCTCGGCTACCGTTCGCTGTTCGCCCACCCGGAACTGGTGCGCGATCTGATCGCTGACTTTACGCCCTTCAAGCTGTTCGAAAACGTCGCGCTGTCGTCCTTCAAGCGGGTCAATGCTACGTATGTGAGCGAGCAAGCATCGGCGCGCGAGGGCGACATGGTGTGGCGCGTGCAGGTCGGCGACCATTGCCTGTACGTGTACCTGCTTCTGGAATTCCAGTCCAGCGTTGACCCCTGGATGGCCCTGCGCATGCAGACCTATATCGGCTTGCTGCACCAGGACCTGGTCAAGCGCCACGAATTGCAACGCGGGGGCCTGCTACCGCCGGTGTTGCCGCTGGTCTTTTACAACGGCAAGCGGCGCTGGAGCGCCAGCATGGAGTTGTCCAAGCTCCTGATGGAAGCGCCTGCCGGACTGGCGCCGTTCCAGCCATCCCAGCGTTACCTGCTGATCGACCAGAAGCGCCTGGACCAGGCAGCGCTTAAAGCGAATGCGAATGTGTTGTCACTACTGTTCCTGTTCGAACTTTCCTCGGCTCCCGATGTCTTAAAAGAGGTAGCGCCAGCGCTGATCACCTGGCTACGCGCAACGCCGCAACTCGCCCTGCGCCGATCGGTCGCAGCATGGGCGAACCGCGTGGCGGAGCGCCGGTCCGGACGACCGGGGCCGTTTTCATTGGAAAATATGGAGGAGTTTGCTGACATGGGACGCAAATTTGCAACCTGGGCAGAAGAATTCGAGTATATCGGTTTCAAGAAGGGACGCGCCGAAGGTAAGGCTGAAGGTAAGGCCGAAGGCAAGGCCGAAGGGAAACTTATCGCACTGCGCGCAATGCTGCAAAGCCTGTTACGCCGCCGCTTCGGCGACCTGCCTGCACCGGCTGTCCAGCGTATCGGCGAGGCCACGCAGCCTGAGCTGGAACAGTGGTTCGAACGCGCCCTCGCCGCGTGGAGCCTGGAGGGGGTGTTTGGCGATGATGACATGCCCGTGGGGGACATGCCCGGCCGGGACGAGCCAGACTAAAGCCGCAGCTGAATCATGTCATGCTCGTTGCGGCAATCTGGACCGGAAGAAAGTTAAAGGAAACAGTCCTTCCCTACACATGCAGTAACAAGTGCTCGCGCTCCCAGGGGCTGATAACGGTCATGAATTCCAGGTGTTCCTGGTCCTTGATAGCGGCATACACGTCGACAAACCGCTCGCCCAGCACGTCGCGCAGCTTGTCTTCCGCGCGCAGCAGGTTCAACGCTTGCGGCAAGCCCTGCGGCAGCTCAAAGTCGAGCGCGTGGGCGCTGCCAACTGTCATCGCGCTCGGCTCGATCTCTTCCGTCATGCCGAGATAGCCGCACGCCAGCGTGACGGCGAATGCCAGGTAGGGATTGGCGTCGGCCCCAATGACGCGGTTTTCCACCTTGCGCTCCTGCGCTGTCGACTCCGGCACCCGAAAGCCGACCGTGCGGTTATCCAGCCCCCACTGCACATTGATGGGCGCGGTGGTGTGGCGCACGATGCGCCGGTACGAATTGACATACGGCGCGGCCAGCGCCATCGCCGCCGGCATGTAGCGCTGCAAGCCACCGATGTAATGGTAAAACGCGGGCGATGGCGCTCCTTCCGGTGTACTGAACAGGTTCAGGCCGGTGCCGCTGTCGGTCACGCCCTGGTGCACGTGCATCGCCGAGCCCGGCTCGTTGGCGAGCGGCTTGGCCATGAAGGTGGCGTACATATTGTGCTTGAGCGCCGCTTCACGCAAGGTGCGCTTGAAGAAGAACACATTGTCGGCCATGGTGAGCGGCTCGCACGAGAGCAGGTCGATGCCGAACTGGCCGGCGCCGATTTCGTGGATCAGGGTGTCGACGTCGAGCTGCATGAGCTCGCAGAAGTCGTAGATATCCTCGAACAGGGGGTCGAATTCGTTGACAGCGTCGATGCTGTAGATCTGGCGGCTGGTTTCGGCGCGTCCGCTACGGCCGATGGGCGAGCGCAGCGGCAGGTCGGGGTCGTTGTTGCGCGCGGTCAGGTAAAACTCCAGCTCGGGACCCACGCTCGGTTCCCAGCCCTTTTCCGCATACAGCTTGAGCACGCGCCGCAGCACGCTGCGCGGGGCGAAATCGACCAGGCTGCCATCGGAAAAATAGCAGTCGTGGATAACCTGGGCAGTCGGGTCGAGCGCCCACGGCACCATGGTGATGGTGGACGGGTCGGGCCGCAGCACCATGTCGCGGTCGGTCTCGGAAATGGCGCGGAAGTACGCAACGTCGTTAGCCGGATAATTGCCGGTGACGGTCATGCCGAGCACGGCTTCCGGCATGCGCATGCCGCGTTCGTTCGTGAATTTGGTGCGCGGCAGGATCTTGCCGCGCGCGACGCCGGTCAGGTCCGGTACCAGGCATTCAATTTCGGTGACCTGGCGCTGGTTGAGCCACAGGTCCATATCGCTGAAAGTAAAGTTCTTGCGAACCGCCATTCCACATCTCCTCAAACCATGAAATCAAACAGCGAGCGGGCCCCTCCTCCGGGCAGGCCGGGCAAGGCACTGTTGGCGCCGCCACCCTGGCTGATCTCGGTGTAGCGCGCAACCAGGTTGCTCGCCTGGGCATTGAGCGCGCCGGTGAGCGCGGTTTTCTGGCCGGTCAGCGTGCTGACGCTGCGCTCGGCCGTCAGTTTTTCCTTGCCGATGCTGCTGCCGGCGCCGAGCAACTGGCCCAACTGCGTGTCCAGCTTGTCGGCAATGCCCTTGCCGCCGTCGGTGAACAATTTGCTGACCGCGTTCGGGTCGGCCTGAACCGCCGAGGCCAAGGCCTTGGCGTCGATCTTGAGCGTGCCATTCTTGTCGAGCGAAACGCCGGCTTTTTCCAGCGCCTCGCTATTGCTGCGAACCATGTTCGTCAGTTGGTCCTGCGCCTGGCGCAGGGCGGGATCGGATTTCAGGCCGCCCTGCTGCAAGCCTTGCAAGGTGGACGAGAGCTTGTTGAAGCCATCGACAAAATTGCCGATATTTTTGGCGATCGCGCCGGTTTCCTGCGCGACGACCACTTTGGTAGCGCCCTTGGCGGTCAGCGCCAGCGCCGTGCCGCCGATCTGGCCGGTAATGACGTTGCCCGAACTGGTGACGCGCTTGCCGTCGATATTAAGTATCGCGTCCTGGGCTGTGCTGCCAGCCGTCAGGTTCTTGAGGCCGGCCGGATTGTAGGCCAGCAGTTTTTCGACCGCCGCGTCGCCGCCGGCGCTGATGCGCATGCTGCCGGCCGCGCCTTCCGGCCCCTTCAGTTGCAGCGCGAAGCCGGCGCTGCCCTTGACGATGGTGGCGTCGATGCCGGCCGCCTTGAAGGCGTCCGCCATGCCTTGCAGGGTATTGTTGCCAATGTCGATGTTGATTGAACGAACGCTGCCGTTTGGCGTGAAGCCGCTGCCCGACTCGGTGCCGAATTCGACCTTGATGGCGCTGGGCAGGCCGTTGCCGATCGGCGCATCCTTGTCCTTTTGCGGAAGCGTCAGCAGGGTTTGCGACTGCGCAAGTTGCTGCACGTCAATTGCGTAGGTGCCCGACTTGGCGCCGGTCATGGTCACGGCGGTCAGGACGTTGGGGCTGGACGAGATGGCGCCGGTTTGCAGGCCCGCGCCGGACAGCGACTGGGTCAGCGACTGGAAATTGGCCAAGGCGCTTTGCAACTGCCCGAGCCCGGACAGGCGGGTCTGGTCGCGGGTCAGCTGGGCGCTGAGTTTCTGGACGCCGGCGTTTTGCGCAAACAAGCTCTTGTTGACCCGGCCGTACATCTCGGCGGAGGCGGCATTGCCCGACTTGAGGCCACCCAGGACACTGTTGGAATTGATCGGCACGGCCATGATGTTTTACCTTTGATTCACGTTTAACGTAAAGGTAACACATTCGCTTGCCGCACTTCGTTCAAATTCCTGATCAAGACCTGAGCCAGATCAACGGTGGCGGGGGACAAGCTTGCGCCAGTCGCAGGCGAGATGCATCGCCCCGACCCCGCGCCCCTCAGTCTTACTTCAGGAACTTGGCCAGTTGCGTCATCCCCGACAAATTCAGATTGAGGAAGCTGAAGCCGACCTTGAAGTCGCCATGGCTCAAAATGCAGTACGAGGCCTTGCCGCGTACATCAATCGTGGTCATGGCGCCATCGACGAACAGGTCGAAGCGCAACTGCGCGCTCGCCCCCACCTGGATCGGCTCGGCCGACATGATGCACATCCCGTTCGCACCCACATCCACCGTCTTGACCGCGGCCGGTGCAGAACCGTCCACCGTCACCACAGCTTTAACTTTTAACAATTTTCGCTGCGCTTGTCTTTGTTCGTTAAACACGTTTCGCCCGTTGGCATTGCAGAGTCATACATTATAGTTCTAATTTGCAACATCGGTTGGCTAATCCAGTTCGCGCAGTTTGTTAAATGCTTCGTCGATCCGTTCGACCGCCACGATGGTCATGCCTTCGATTTTCTGCTTCGGCACGTTGGCCTTGGGAATCATTGCAATTGAAAACCCCAGCTTGGCCGCTTCGCGCAAGCGTTCCTGGCCGCGCGGCGCCGGCCGGATTTCGCCCGCCAGCCCCACTTCGCCGAACACCACGAGGCCGCGCGGCAGCGGTTTGCTGCGCATCGACGAGTTGATTGCCAGCAGTACCGCCAGATCGGCCGCCGGTTCGGTGATCTTGACCCCACCCACCGCATTAATGAAGACATCCTGGTCGAACGCGGCAATACCGGCGTGCCGGTGCAGCACCGCCAGCAGCATCGCCAGCCGGTTCTGCTCCAGCCCTACGGACAGGCGGCGCGCATTGGGCAGGTGGCTGGTATCGACCAGCGCCTGGATTTCGACCAGCAAGGGCCGCGTACCCTCTTGCGTCACCATCACGCACGAGCCCGGTACCTGATTGTCGTGTTGCGACAGAAACAGCGCCGAAGGGTTGGACACCCCTTTCAAGCCTTTTTCGGTCATCGCGAACACGCCCAGCTCGTTGACCGCGCCGAAGCGGTTCTTGATCGCCCGCACCAGCCGGAAACTGGACTGGGTATCGCCCTCGAAATACAGCACCGTGTCGACAATGTGCTCGAGCACGCGCGGCCCGGCCAGCGCGCCCTCTTTGGTCACGTGGCCGACCAGGATAATGGTCACGCCGGTCTGCTTGGCCACCCGGGTCAATTGCGCCGCGCACTCGCGCACCTGCGCCACCGAACCGGGCGCCGAGGTCAGCGCGTCGGAATACACGGTCTGGATCGAGTCGATCACCGCCACTTCGGGCTTCAGGTCGGCCAGGGTGCCGAGGATCTTCTCAAGTTGGATCTCGGCCTGCAATTTAAGTTCCTTGCCATCGACGCCGAGCCGGCGCGCACGCAAGGCGATCTGGGCGCCCGATTCCTCGCCGCTCACATATAAGGTACTCTTGATGTGCGAGATATTGGCCAGCGCCTGCAGCAACAGGGTCGACTTGCCGATGCCGGGGTCGCCGCCGATCAGCACCACCCCGCCCGAGACCAGCCCGCCGCCCAGCACGCGGTCGAATTCTTCGATACCGGTGCCGAAGCGCGGCACGTCGACCGCCTCGATGTCGGCCAGCGACAGCACCGGCGCGGTCTGCGCCAGGCTCCTGTGCTGGGTCTGGGACAGGCGGTTCACGCCGGGCGTGTCGAGCACCGTCTCGACCATCGTGTTCCACTGATGGCAGGCGGCGCACTGCCCGGTCCATTTGTTGCTGATCCCGCCGCAGTCGCTGCAGGTGTATTGCGTTTTAACTTTAGCCATTGAGATCCAGATTGCCTTCCACGACGCGCACGCGAGGCGCCAGCGCGCACATTAATTCGTAACCGATGGTGCCGGCGGCGTTGGCCACGGTGTCGATCGGCAAGCCGGCACCCCACAGGATCACCTTGCTGCCGACCCCGGCGCGCGGCACGTGGGTCAGGTCGACCGCCATCATGTCCATCGACACCCGGCCCACCAGCTTGGTGAGGATGCCGTCGACCATCACCGGGGCGCCGTGCGGCGCGTGGCGCGGGTAGCCATCGGCGTAGCCGCATGCAACGATGCCCACTGTCATCGGCCACTCAGCCTGGAAGCCGCTGCCGTAGCCGACCGAGTCGCCCGCCACCAGGTCTTGCACGCCGATGATTTCGCTGGCCAGGGTCATGGTCGGACGCAGGTCGAACGCGGCCGCGCTGCGGCCGCCCGGGGTGCCGCCGTACAGCATGATGCCGGGACGCACCCAGTCGTTCGACAATTCGTCCGACAGCGCCCCCTGGTGCAGCACGCCGCCCGAGTTCGACAGGCTGCGCTGGCCGGGCAAGCCGTCCGCACCCAGGCAGAAGCGGCGCACCTGCTCGAGCACGGTCAGGCGGGGGTGTTCGAGCTCATCGGCGTTGGCGAAGTGGGTCATCAGGGTGATCTCGCGCACCGCGGGGATGGCGCGCAGGCGGGCATACGCGGCGCCGAAGGCTTCCGGCCGGAAGCCGAGCCGGTTCATGCCGGTATTCATCTTCAGGTGGATGTCGATCGGGCCGGGCAGCGTCGCCTGCTCCAGCAGCACGATCTGCTCCACCGTATGTACAGCGCTGTTGAGCTGATGGCGTACCAGCAAGTCGACATCGCCGGCGTCGAAAATCCCTTCCAGCAGCAGGATCGGGCGCGTCCAGCCCAGTTCGCGCAGGCGCACCGCGTTCTCGGTTTCGATCAGGGCCAGACCGTCGGCGTCGGCAAAGCCGCGCATGCCGCGTTCGAGCCCATGGCCGTAGGCGTTGGCCTTGACCACCCCCCACACCTTGGCGTGCGGTGCGCAGTCGCGCGCCCGCATCAGGTTATGCTGCATGGAATCTAAGTGAATCGTGGCGATGAGCGGGCGCGGCATAGTGCGGAATGGGGTGATTGGCAAGCCTGTATTTTACCGGACGCAGCCCGTTCCGACGTGCCGATTTCTTTGGCTTCCCAGCCATTCATGGTATAAAGCAACCCACACTAGCTTTTAGACTTCTCGAATGAATCGTGGTTTTTACACCATCATGGCGGCGCAGTTTTTTTCGTCGCTGGCAGACAACGCCTTGCTGTTCGTGGCGATCGATCTGCTGATCTCCATGAATGCGCCGGCTTCGCTGACGCCTTTGCTCAAGCTTTCCTTCGTCCTCTTCTATGTGCTCCTTGCGCCATTTGTCGGCGCTTTCGCCGATTCCATGCCCAAGGGCAAAGTAATGTTTATCGCCAACCTGGTCAAGGTGGCCGGCTGCGCGCTCATCTTCTTCCAGGTCCACCCGCTGCTGGCCTATGCGGTGGTCGGCTTCGGCGCGGCGGTATATTCGCCGGCCAAGTACGGCATCCTCACTGAATTGCTGCCACCAGAGAAACTGGTCGCCGCCAATGGCTGGATCGAAGGCTTGACGGTGATGTCGATCATCCTCGGCACCGTGATGGGCGGCGCGCTGGTCAGCGCCAAGGCCTCGGCCTTCATGCTCGGCCTGGACGTGCCGTTCATCGAGACCGGCATCAACACCACCACCGAAGCGGCCCTGTGCGTGGTGGTGGCCGTATATATCCTGGCAACCCTGTTCAACCTGCGCATTCCCGACACCCTGGCCAAGTATGCCCACCAGGAACGCAACCCGGCCAAGCTGATCGCCGACTTCGCCAATTGCTCTTCACTGCTGTGGAAAGACAAGCTCGGCCAGATTTCGCTGGCCGTGACCACCCTGTTCTGGGGCGCCGGCGCGACCTTGCAATTCATCGTGCTCAAGTGGGCCGAAAAATCGCTGCACATGCCGCTCGACAAAGCCACCACCCTGATCGGCATCGTCGCGCTCGGCGTGGCCGTGGGCGCCGCCAGCTCGGCCAAGATGATTCCGCTCAAGAAGTCGCTGACCGTGATCCCGCTCGGCATTGCCATGGGCGTGGTCGTGGTCTGCATGACCATGGTTCATTCGGTCCTGATCGCCTATCCGCTGTTGCTGCTGATCGGCGTGCTGTCGGGCTTCTTCGTGGTGCCGATGAACGCGCTGCTGCAACACCGCGGCCACGTCCTGATGAGCGCCGGCCACTCGATCGCCGTGCAGAATTTCAATGAAAACCTGTCGATCCTGACCATGCTGGCCATTTACGCCATCCTGATCACCTTGAAAGTGGACTTGAATATCGTGATCGTCGGCTTCGGCCTGTCGGTGGCGGGCATCATGTTCCTGATCATGCGCAAGCACAAGATGAACCAGGCTGAGCACGATTCGCTCGCCCTGATCGGCGAGCACAAGCACTGATCAGGCGCCCTGCCCCACCATTTTCTGGCGGAAGGCGGCGCGCACGCGCCAGTCGTTGGGGACGATGAAACCGCGTTGCGTTTCGATCAGGCAGCCGTCTTCCACGCGCACGGCGGCCACCAGCAGCGGCATCGGCACGCTGTCGAATTTCTCGGCCAGGGTGGATTGCAACTGTGCCCGGCTCAGCAATCCGGCCTGGTCCGGCGCGCGGAACGGCGCCAGCCATTGCAAGCGCGGCAAGATCACCCAGGCGTCCGGCGCCAACGCCGCCACCTCGTCGAGCGCGCACCAGAAGCCGCGGCAATGCCGGCCGGAGATGCCATCCATCGCCTGCCCCGCGCCGCCCGGATAGAACAACCATCCCTTGACCAAGGCCCGCGCCCGCGTGACGGGACGCGGCAGCACGGCCTGGGCCGCCGGATGCGCACCGAGCGCCAGCTGCCGGTCGAAAATCTTGCGCATCTTGGCGCCCAGGCTGTCGGCCAGGTTGGGGCCGACAAAGGTGTCGAAGCGCGATGCCGCCGCCCCTTCCAGCAGATAAAACTTGGTGGCGAACTCGATGTGTTCGAGGCCGCCGTCACCGTGATCGAGCAGGAAATCGAACTCGCCGACCGTATCGTTGCGGCTGGCGCGCACCTGCAAGCCGTGCGCCACCAACTGGCCGTGCTCGCGGAAATAGAACGCCATCAGCTTTTCGGCATACAGGCCCAGGCGCGTGTAATTGCGCGTGCCGAGCGCCTCGAGCAGGCGCGCGGGATCGGCATCGAGGCCGAGCAGCCAGTCGTCGACCGCCGCCGGCAGCACGCCCAGGCTGGCGATACGGCCTTCCCAGTGCGGGTCGTCCGGATCGAGCAGGTCGGGCGCGTGCAGCAGCCAGGCCAGCGCGCGCACGTGCGGCTGCGTCAGCTGCCCCCAGCGGCGCGCGAAGCCGGCCTGGTAGTTGTCAGGCGCGCCGCTCATCGTGCTCCCGCGCAAGGCACAAGTCGACCCAGGCCAGCGCCTTGTCGGCGCCGCGCCGCAGCAGCTCGCCCGGATGCAGGGTGGCCACCAGCTTGACGCCGGCCAGTTCGTGCACCTGGCCGCGCGCGCCGGCCAGCGCTTCCTGCAAGGGCTTGCCGCGCAGGGCGTTGGCGGCGATCTGGCCGAGCGTGAGCACCATCGATGCACCGGAGAGCGCCAGTTCGCGGTCGAGGTAGGGACGGCAGGCCAGCGCTTCCTCGGCGCTCGGGGCGCGGTCGCCGCCGTTGGCGCTGGTCGGACGGCATTTGATCAGGTTGGTGACGTATACATTGCTCTCGCGCGAAAGATCGACCGCGGCCAGCATGTTGGCCAGCAGCTTGCCCGGTTCGCCCGACACCGGCTGGCGCTCCTTTTCGTCGGACGCGGTGGAGGCGCCGGCGGCCACCAGCCAGTGCGCCTGCTGCGCGCCGTTGCCGTAGACCGGCTTGCGTCCGCCCTTGCACAGGCCGCAGCGGGTGCAGTTGGCGATGGCGTTCTTGAGCTGGGCCCAGTCCATGGCGGCGATCTCGTCGTCGGTCGGTGGCGGCGCGGGCGGCTCCTCGCCCCAGGCCGAATCGGCGGCCGGGCTGATGGCGGGACTGACGGCGGGCGGCGCGGCCCTGGCCACCACCGGCGGGGGCGGCATGACGACCGCAGCGACGGTGGGCACGGGCACGGCGGCAGGCTCGGGCACGGCGGCAGGCTCGGGCGCGGCTTGCTGCGCGGGAGCGGCTTGCTGCGCGGGAGCGGCAAGCTCGTCGGAGTACGCCTCGTCGGCCACGCCGGCGGCGCCATCGCGCAAGGTCCACAGCGGGCCGATGCCCATCTCCTGCAAAAAGACGCTGTCGCGCGCGCTGGTACTCATAAGACAAACCTCATCACGATGGCATCCTCGCGCTTGCCGTCATGGGCGGGATAGTAGCCGCGGCGGCGGCCGATTTCAGTGTAGCCATACTGCTGGTAGACGGCCAGCGCACGCACGTTGGACGGGCGCACTTCGAGCAGGATCGAGTCCATCGACAGCCCGCGTGCGCAGGCGGCGACCTTGTCGAGCAGGTAGCGGCCCAGGCCTTCGCCCTGGCGCGCGGCGGCCACGGCCACGTTGAGCAGGTGCGCTTCGTCGACGATCGGCATCAGCAAAAAATAGCCGATCAGCGCCCCGCCGCGCTCGCGCAGCACCCAGGCGTTGTAGCCGCTGCCGAGCGAATCGCTGAAGTTACCGCGCGTCCAGGGATGCGGGTAGACCTGCTGCTCCAGCGCGAACACGTCGTCGACATCGGCCGCCACCATCGGCGCATAGACCAGGTGGTCATCGTCGCGCAGCGCGCTCATGCGGCGGCCTTGGCGGCGTTGATCACGCTGCGTTCCGCGCTGGTGTAGGCGATCTTGTTGCGCAGGTAGAGTGGCTGGGCGTCCGCCGCGCCGACCGCCTTGCCCGCCGCCAGAGCGGCACGGCCGAGCGGCGCCAGCTGGGCGGCGTGCGGCATGATGTCCGGATACATGGCCCCGAAGGCCTCACCGGGAAACGCGTCGGGATAGGCCGCCAGGCCATTGCCGCAGGCGGCCAGCGGGCCGTCCACCGGCAACGGCGCCACGGCGCCGGGTGCGCACAGCGCCGGCGCGGCCAGTTCGCGCCACAGGCCGGCGCCGTGATCGTAGCGGTACTGGGCCCAGTAGACTTCGCCCATGCGCGCATCGAGCACGGCCACCACATCGGTGGCGCCATGCTGCTGGCGGCAGGCCACGGCCATCGCCTCGAGCGTGATCAGGGGCAGCACCGGCAAGCCGGCGCCGTAGGCCAGGCCCTGGGCGATGCCGCAGGCGGTGCGCACGCCGGTAAACGATCCGGGACCGGCGCCGAAGGCGATGGCGTCGCACTGCTTCAGGGCGATGCCGGCCTCGGCCAGCAGTTCCTGCACCATCGGCAGGATCGATTGCGAGTGGGTGCGTACGCCGGACGATTCACGGGCGATGACGGTGTCGCCGCGCAGCAAGGCGCAGGACGCCATCTCGGACGAGGTTTCAATAGCGAGAATAATAGACATCCCGTATTTTAACCCGGCCGGGTGCCGCCTTGGCGCTTAAGCAAGCAGGGCTTCGTCGCCCGATGTAGAATGCCGCTCATGCACAGCCACACACTCGACTCCGACAACCGCGACAGCATTGCGCAAGCGCTGGGCGGCGACCGCTGGATCGTCGCCTGCCTGTGCGCAGCCTGGTGCGGCACCTGCGCCTCCTACCGCGCCGCCTTCGACGGCCTGGCCGCGCGCCACCCCGACAAGCACTTCATCTGGATCGATATCGAAGACCAGGCCGAGGTGGTGGGCGACCTCGATGTCGACAACTTCCCTACCCTGCTGATCCAGCGCCACGACACGGTGGCCTTCTTCGGCACCATGCTGCCCGACCCGGCGCTGGCCGAACGGCTGATCCAGGCCCAGGTTGCGCAATCGGAGGAGGAACTGGCGCTCCAGGCGCGCAGCAGCGACGAGCGGCGCCTGTGGCAGCAGCAATGCAATCTGCGCGCACTGTTGCGGCGCGCCTGAACCTGGCGCACCATGCGCTCGTTTGAGTCAAGTCAACAGCACCCGAAAACGGATCGCCGACGATGGGAGATCGTGGTTGAACGTTTTTTGGGAAGCGCAGATAATGGACATCATGGAAGCCCGTATCGTCAAACTTGAATTGGTGACAGAAAAGATCCTGGAACGTCTTGCGGCGGTGGAGCGCGACGTTGCGGTGATCCGGTCCAACTACGCCACCAAGGCGGACATAGCGGCGCTGCAAGTTTCGATAGCGACACTGGAGACGAAAATGCTCAAGTGGTTTGTCGGGACTGCCATCACGCTGGCCGGAGTCGCCTTCGCCGCCGCGAAATGGATCCACTAGCCCAGGCAGCCGGCGCCATCACTTGCGGCGCTGCGAACCCCGAACACGTTTGAGTCAAGTCAACAGCACCCGAAGCGGGACGACACACCATGGCATGTCCTGGTTGATCACTCTTTCGAAAGCGCAGATAATGGACCTCATGGAAGCCCGCATGATCAAACTTGAGTTGGCTGTGGAAAAAATTCTCGAGCGTCTTTTCGCGGTGGAGCGCGATCTCGCCGTCATCCGTTCCAATTACACGGCCAAGGACGAACTGGCGGAGGTGCAGCGCGATGTCGCCGTCATCCGTTCCAATTACGTCACCAAGGAAGACCTGGCGGCGCTGGAAGTGCGGCTACTCAAATGGTTTATCGGCACTGCCGTCACCTTGGCCGGCGTCGCCTTCGCCGCCGGCAAATGGATCCACTAACCGCGCCCTCCCGCACAGTCAGCGCCCTCCCCGCCAGCCGGGGATTTTTTACGCCCGAACGCGCCACAGCCCCCTTCCAGCACTAGCCGCAACCTTGCACTTGCACGAAGATTGTCCTTAGAGCACCTTTTACTGGTATTCTGTCGTCCCTCCGTGTAATTATTGAAACTCTTCTAAAACGACATCGGGAGCGACGCCGGCAACAGCCTGCTGGTGCGCACAACCGCTGCCGGATTGGATCACTTCCGCGCCCGAATGAACGCTAACCGACTCCTCAGCCTGATCCTCACCGTCACCCTGACCGGCCCCGTGCTGGCCGCAGGCGACGACAAATTCGACGACTATTTCGACACCCAGATGAAGGCGGCCCAGAAGGCCATGAGCGAGAAGCGCTACGCCAGCGTCAAGGAAAAAGTGCTGGAGCTGGAAAAAGCGCTGACCAAGGTCGACCCGGCCTACGGCGAAAAATCGCAATGGGCCTACGTGCTCGACTTCAAGCGCTTCTCGCTCTACGAAATGGGCGAGCAGGAAGCGGCCGTCGAGAGCTGCCGCCGCACCGTCAAGGTGCTCGCCTCCAACGACTGGCCTTACCTGGCCGAGTTCAACGTGGTGCGCGCCGCGCGCCGCGCCTGCCACAACATGCTGGCCTACGAACAGAGCGCGGTCGCCACCACGCTGGCCCAGCATGAAGAAGCCATCTCCCAGATCGAGCAATGTTTCGAGACCGTCTCGCCAATCGAAGACGATTCGGTGCTCGACAATTTCTACGAAACGCGCGCCACGGTCTACCTGAAGGCCAACGCCCTCACCAAAAACAAATACCAGCCGCAATTGTTCGACACCCTGGCCCGCGCCGACCTGCGCAAGCTGGACCTGGACCAAGATCCCGAATTTGCCAAGATCATGAAAACGCCGGCTTACCTGAGTTTCAGGAAAGACTTCAAGCTTCCCAAGAAAAACACCAGGCCAGGCATCAACCTGTCCTTCAATTCATCCGACGCCCGCTGACACCATGCTTCTTTCCGCCCGCACTGCCCTGTTGAAAACCTCGATCGCCGCCGCCTGCCTGGCCTTCTCGCTCGGCGCCCACGGCGCAGAACCCAAGCCGCCCGCGGACGACACCGTGCGCGCCCAGATCGACAGCCTGGGCGACAGCACCATCGCCGCCCTCGTGCTCGAGCAGCGCTGGACCGACGTGCTGCCGCTGGCGCGCGCCTGGACCCGCAGCAATCCCGGCTCGGCGCGCGCCTGGTACTACCTCGGCAAGGCCCAGCACCACCTCGACAAGTCGGCCGAGGCCGAAGTCTCGCTCAAGCGCTCGCTGGCCCTGGCGCCGGACGATGCCCAGACCCTCAACGAACTGGGCATCATCGCCAGCAGCCGCGACAAGCGCGAGGCCGCCATCGGCTACTACGAGCGCGCCCACAAGTCCGACCCGACCCTGCCGGCCGTGGCCGAAAACCTGGGCGCGGTGCTGGCCGCGTCCGGCAAGTACCAGCCGGCCCGCAGCGCCCTGCTGAATGCGATCGAACTCGATCCATCGAGCAGCTTCGCCTGGCACACGCTGGGCACGGTGCACGAAAAACTGGGCCAGATGAGCGAAGCCGAACAAGATTACCGCAAGGCGCTGGAACTGGCCCCGGCCCGTGAAAACACCGCCGTCGCGCTGGCCACCCTGCTGCACGCCCAGGGCAAGTACGCCTATGCGCTGCAGGTCTACCGCAACGCCGTGCGGCAGCGCGCCGACGATCCGGCCGTGTGGCACGGCATGAGCAATTCGATGGCCTCGATCGGGCGCATCGACGACGCCGTCAACGCCAGCCGGCGCGCGATCCGGCTCGACCCGACCTACGCCGCCGCCTGGCACGGGCTGGGCGTGCGCTACCTGCAAAAGCGCAATTTCGGCAAGGCGCTGATCGCCCTGAACAAGGCGGTCGCGCTCGATCCCAAGTCGGCCAACGCCTGGACCAGCCTGGTGGTGCTGCACAGCCTGCGCCAGGACCAGCCGGCGCGGCGCACCGCTCTGGCCCGCCTGCGCAAGCTCGACCGCGTCGCCGCCGACAGCCTCAGCAAATAATCATTTACCCTTACAGCCAAGCATCCATCCCATGACCATCGCCCTCCGCCCCCTTTTCGCCAGCGTGGCTGCCGCCCTCATCTTGTCCGGCTGCGGCGCCTTGCCGAGCACGGACCCCGCCGCCAAGACGTCGGCCCAGTACGGCATCCTGGTATCGAACGGCAAGCTGACCGAAGAAGGCGAACTGCGGCGCGACCTCGGGCTCGAGCATTCGACCGCCAAGCGGCACGCCGCCGCCTATGCCCAGTGGCTGCCGCTGGCCGAACAAGGCCACGCCGAATCGCAATTTAACATCGGCCTGATGCTGCGCGACGGCCTCGGCGTGCCGGCCGACAGCGCCCGCTCGCTCGACTGGACGCGCAAGGCGGCCGCCGCCAATTATCCGGACGCGTATCTGGCGCTCGGCGTACGCTACGCCAACGGCACCGGCGTCGCCAAGGACCCGCTTGAGGCGCTGCGCCTGTGGCGCCAGGGCGCCGGCCTGGGCGACGCCAACAGCGCCTTCTATGCCGGCCAGGCCCTGTTCTTCGGGCTGGACGTCCCGCGCGACGGTCCCGGCGGCCTGAAACTGCTGCTCCAGGCGGCCCAGGCCGATACGCCGAGCATACGCGCCCAGTCGATTCTCGGCATGATTTACCTGACCGGCGAAGATGGCGTGGCGCGCGACTACGCCAAGGCGCGCCAGTGGCTGACCCTGGCCGCGGCTGGCGAAGACAGCCAGGCCCAGCACCACTTGGGCGTGATGTACCAATTCGGTCGCGGCGGCCCGGCCGACCTGCGCCGCGCCGTCGCCTGGTACGAACGCGCCGCGCGCCAGGGCAATCCGGCCGCGCTCAACAACCTGGCCACCTTCTACAAGAACGGCAAGAACCTGCCGAAGGACGTCAAGAAGGCGCGCGAATATTTCGAGCGCGCCCATGAAGGCGGCAACTTCGACGCCACCGTGAACCTGGGCGACATGCTGTTCATGACACGCGGCGCCCCGGCCGATCGCGAGAAAGCGGTGGCGCTCTACAAGCAGGCAGCCGAGGCGGCGCATGCCCCAGGCCAGTGCCGCTACGCCCGCGCCTTGCGCCATGGCGAGGGCGTCGCCGCCAACGCCGACGAATCGGCGGCCTGGCTGGCCAAGGCCAAGGCGGCCAAGCTCGCTTGCGACACCAAGCTGCCGCTGGCGACCTTCCTGAAGTAATCGAGGCAAGCACTGACACAAGGCTTTACCCGACCCGGCGTGCCGACCACGGATAGCGACGCCGGTCAAACATCCATCCTTGAAAAGAACTCCATGACGCCACAGTCCTCCCCAGACGCCCGCACTTCCGGCGGCTTCGTCCAGAACGCCGCCGCGTACGGCGTCGCCACGCCGCGCCCGGGCCTGCTGCTGACCTTGCTGCTGCTCATCGCCATCTGCATCGTGGCGCTGACCGCGATCGACCTGGCGACCATGTCCGAGCGGATTGCCTCCCTGAGCAGTTCGGCGGAGGCGGGCAAGCTCCCGGTCGATGCCTTGCGCAGCAGCCAACTCAACAGTTCGCTGTTCATCTCGGCCTTCATGATCGGCGTGCTGGCCCTGATCGCCTTCGGGCACAACTGGGCGCGTTGGGTCTGGCTGATCGTGTGCATGCTGGTGGGGTTTCTGGTCGCGCTCGGCACGCTCATGCTGATGTTTACCTACTCAATGGATGCGGCGCTGCTCAAATGCGCCGTGTACCTGATCCTGTTCGTGCTCTCCTGCATGCTGTTTGCGCCATCGTGCAATGCGTGGTTCCGCCGGATCAAGGAAATTCGCAACAATCCGCGCCTCCATCCGGCCTCCGGCGCCGCCGCAGCAACAGCCGTCCCGGCCGACGGCCAGCCCTACCATCCCTACGCGCCGCCGGGCGGCATGAGCGGCGCACCGGCGGCGCCGGTGGCGATCCCGCCGCGCCCGCGCACCATCTCGCTGGCCGTTGCGCTGTTCCTGCTCAACGCCGTGCTCGGCATGATCCTGACGGTCATCTACCTGCCCGACATGTTCGCCATGCAGAACGCCCTGCTGGGCGAGGGGCTGATGAAGAAGCTGGCCTTCGGTGGCCTTGTGTTCGGCATCGTCCTGATGCTGGTCGTACTCTACTTCATCGCGCGCGGTTCGAATGTGGCGCGCTGGATCTGGACGGCGATCGCCGTGTTCGGCTTTCTCAATGCCTACACCACCCTGAGAATGGCGTTCGCCATCTCGTCGGCGTACGGCGCGTTGACCACGTTCAGCCAGTTGGTTTCGCTGGCCGGGACCATCCTGCTGTTCCTCCCCGTCTCCAACCAATGGATACGCCAGGTAAGGCTGGCAAATGGAAGGTAATCGTTGCCCGAGCGCTAAGCGGAACCAGGCAGTGCACACCCGTGTCGCTGCCATCTGGCGCCTGCTGGCGCAAGCCTGCCTGGCCACTGTGATGCTGACCCAGGTCGCGCAGGCGGCCCCGGCCAGCAAGGCTAGCCTGCGCGCCTATTTCGAGGCCGCCGGCATGGCGCACCAGATGAGCACGTCCATGCAAGCGCTCGCGCAAGCCCAGGAAGACGAATGGCAGGCCGAAAGCGATCCCTTGAGAAAGGCCGCTCAAAAAGGCGTGCTGGACGACTTCAACGCCCGCATGCGCACGCGCATGGTCTGGAGCAAGGTCGAGCCGCTCGCCATTGCCAGCTACCAGGCGCACCTGAGCGAGGGCGAAGTCAAGGCCTTGATCGCGCATGCGCGCACCCCGGCCGGGCAAGTGCGTTACCGCAAACTGAACCCGGCCATGATCAGGCAGTTGCCGGCTGTCCAGAAGTACTTGCTGACCACGTTTGCCCGCATCGCCGGCAATCCGGCGCCGGCGGCGCCCGCAGCCGCGCTGCCGCCGGCGGCGCCGGAGCAAGCCCTGTTGCTGACCTATCTGCGCGGCGTACCGGGCGAAAAAGAAGCGTTCGAGGACGACATGGCGGCGCTGGAAGATCTTATGGGCCTGTCGATCGACGCCGGTGACGACGCCGCCGGCGAGGCGCTTCTGGCGCGCACCCTGGCCGACATGAAAACGCAGCTCTCGTTCGACAACGTCACCCTGCTCAAGGCGCGCCTGCTGGGCGGCGTCTTGACCGCCGATGAAATCGCCCTGCTGATCGACGACAACCGGCATCCTCAGCGCGGCGAGCAACTGCGCAAGCTGCGCAAAGCCGAGCGGAAATTCCAGCAGCGCCTGATGAACAGCATGTAAGCGCAGCGCCAACCACGCCCCGATTTTTTACCGCCCTATCGAAAGCCACCATGCACGCATCGATCATCAGCGCCGTGCGCTACGCCGCCAGCGCTCTGGTCTTCACCCTGGCCATGGCGCAAGCGGCGCACGCCGAACCGGCCACCAAAGAGAGCCTGCAACGCTACTTCGCGATTGCCAGGTTCGAACAGAAAAACGCGGCGGAAGTCGAGGCGATGCTGGCGCTCGATGCGCGCGAGTGGCAAAACGAGCAGGATGCGGCCTATAAAGCGACACTGAAGGCGCGCTTCGAGCGCATGGCCGCCATCACCCGCGAGTATCTCGGCTGGAATGTGATCGAACCGATTACCCTCGGCAGTTACCAAGCGGTCCTGCAAGAATCGGAGGTGCAGGCGCTGATCGCCGAGGCGCAAAGCCCGCGCGGCCAGGTCTACATCGACAAGGTCGGGCCCGCGCTGCTGAAACAGCCGGCGGCGGTCGCTGCCCACCTGGCCCGGCGCGTGGAAGAAATCCGCATACGCGTGCTCGACAATCTGCCGCCGGCGCCTGTCACGCCCCCGGCCCCGCCCACCCCGAAAGAAGCGCTGGCGCAAAAACTCATGCTGAACTGGCCGGGCGCGCGCGAAGAATTCACCAGCAACATGGCCGGGGTCGAAGCGCGCGCGCACGACCTGTTCTCGACCACGGAAAACAAGGACCTGGCCGACATCGCAGTCGAGATACGGCGCTATGCCACGGCGCTGCGCACCGAAATCACATTCGAGGAAGTGAGCGCCATCGAAGCACGCATGATGGCGGCCGAACTGAGCGAAGCGGACATCGCCGGCCTGATCGAGGACCAGAACGATCCCGTGCGCGCCGCGCAACGGGCCAGGCTTGAACTAGCCGAGGCGCGCCTTGTGGAGGACATGCTGGTCTCGCCGCAGATCGTGGAAATGAAAAAACGGCTCGAGAAAGCGTACTTCGCCGAGTACGACACGGCGCCCGCGCGCGCCGCGCCGGCTGGCAAGGCCAGGCCGGCGAAGAAGATCCGTTCGCCGGCGCGCACGGGCCGCTGAAGCGCCCAAGCCGCGCCATTGTCGGCCGGCGCGCCGGCGGCCACCCTCAGGCCAGGCGCAAGGGCAAGCTGCGCAAGCGCTGCCCGGTCAGTTTGAACAGCGCATTGGCCACGGCCGGTGCGATCGGCGGCGTGCCCGGCTCCCCGACGCCCTCGGGCGGCTCGGCGCTCTTGATGATCACCGTCTCGACCTCGGGCGCGCTGTCGATCCGCAGCACCGGATAATCGCCAAAATTGCCCTGCTCGATGCGCCCGTTTTTCAGGGTGATCTCGCCTCCCAGCGCGGCCGACAGGCCGAACACCACCGCCGACTCCATCTGCTGCGCGATGATGTTCGGATTGACCGCCAGCCCGCAATCGATGGCGCACACCACGCGGTGCACGCGGATCTGCTTGTCCGTCACCGACACCTCGGCCACCTGCGCCACGATGCTGCCGAACGACTGGTGCAGCGCCACGCCGTGCGCGCGACCCGCGGGCGCCACGCCGGCCTTGGCCAGCGCCGCGTCGAGCACCGCCAGGTGACGCGGATGGCGCGCCAGCAGCGCGCGCCGGAACGGCGCCCCATCCTGCCCGGCCGCATGCGCCAGTTCGTCGATGAAGCTCTCTTTGAAAAAGGCGTTGTGCGAGTGCCCGACCGAGCGCCAGTACCCGAGCGGCACGGCGCTGTCGACGATCACGTGCACCACGCGCTGGTGCTCGATCTCGTACTGCATGTCGTACTCGCCTTCGGCCGTGGTCTTGTCCGGACCTACGCCTGGCAGGCCCAGGTTGCGCGGAAAATACTGGTGGCCGATCGAGCCGCTGGCCGACTTGTTGTCGTAGCTGACGATGCGGCCCTGCGCATCCACGCTGCCGGTAAAGCGCGCCAGCGCGGCCGGACGATAGACATCGTGCGTCATGTCGTCCTCGCGCGACCAGATCAGCTGCACCGGCTTGCCGCCGGCCGCCATGGCCAGCGCCACCGCCTGCCCCACCATGTCCACTTCCAGCCGGCGCCCGAAGCCGCCGCCCAGCAGCAGCACATCGACCGACACGTCGGCGCGCTCCACGCCGGCCACCTTGGCCGCCATGTCGACGCACATGCTCGGCACCTGGGTCGAGGCCCACAGCCTGACCTTGCCGCCCGCGACCTGCGCGGTGCAGTTGATCGGCTCCATGGTCGCATGCGCCAGGAACGGCGCCCGGTACTCGGCGCGGATGGTCTTGACCGCCCCCTTGGCCGCGGCCACGTCGCCACTCTCAAAGTAGGTGAAGCCCGACTCGGTATCGAGGGCGCCGGCGAACTGCCTGAAAATATCGGCGCTCGACAGGCTGGCGTTGACGCCCTCGTCCCACTTGACGGCCAGCGCGCCGAGCGCCTGGCGCGCGCGCCAGTACGAATCGGCGATCACCGCCACGCCGGCGCCGGCGCCGGTCTTGTGGCTGGCCGGAGGCGCCAGGCCGACCACCGCCACCACGCCCGGCATCGCCTTCGCCGCGGCGGCGTCGAACGAGGCGACCTTGCCGCCGACCACCGGCGACATCGTCAGCGCCGCATACAGCATGCCCGGTGGACGCGCATCGATCCCGAACATGGCGCTGCCATTGACCTTGGCCGGCGAATCGCGGCGCGCCTGCGGAGTGCCGATCAGGGTGAATTCGCCCGGCTCCTTGAGGCGCACATCGTCCGCGCCGATCGCCAAGCCCGCCGCCGCCGCTTTGGCGGCCAGGCTGCCGTACGAAGCGCGCTTGCCGCCCGAATGCACCACGAAACCGGCCGTGCCCTTGCACTGCGCGGCCGGCACGCCCCACTCCTGCGCGGCGGCGGCAATGAGCATGGCGCGCGCCACGGCGCCGGCTTCGCGCATCGGCAGCCAGGCGTCCTTGATGCTGCTCGATCCGCCCGTCATCATGATGCCCATCTCGCGCGCCACTTTGGCCAGCATCCACTGCGCGCCTTCCTTGACGCTGCCACGGTCGTCGGGATGGAAAGGCAGCGTCTCGCGCAGCACTTCGAGGTTGCTGAAGATTTTATCGATCGGCGCCTGGGTGATGCGCACCTGCGCCAGCGGCACGTCGAGTTCCTCGGCCAGCAGCATCGGCAGCGCGGTGTTGACGCCCTGCCCCATCTCGCAGCGCGGCACCACCACCGAAACAGTTCCGTCGGGCGCGATCGCCACCCACCCGTTCAGGGCCACGGCGCCGCCGACCAGCGCCAATGGCTGCGCGCCGTGCAGGCGCTGGCGCGGCGGCTGCACGCCCCAGCCCACCACCAGCGCGCCGCCGGCGGCCAGGCCGCCCAGCAAAAAACGGCGACGGGTCTTGCTCTTCGGTGTGCTCTGGCTCATTGCATTCTCATGGCGTGCGTGGGGAGTCGCACTGTAGCATGCGCGCGGCGCCGCGACGGTGCTGCTTACGAAGGCAGGCGCGCGGGCGCGTGCCAGCGCGCCAGGATCGACTCGGGCAGTTCCGGGCGGCTGTACAGGTAGCCCTGCGCCTGGTTGCAACCGTGGCGCAGCAAAAACGCGGCCTGCTCCTCGGTCTCGACGCCTTCCGCGATGACCGACAAATTCATGCTCTTGCCAAGCTGGATGATGGCGATCGCGATCGCCTCGTCGTTCACATCGGTCGAAATATCCTTGATGAAGCTGCGGTCGATTTTCAGGGTCTGCACCGGCAACTGCTTGAGGTAGGCCAGCGACGAGTAACCGGTGCCGAAATCGTCGATCGCCAGGCCCACGCCGATCGAATGCAGGTCGTTGATGAACACCAGCGCGTCGCCGGTATTCATGATCACCGACTCGGTCACTTCCAGCTGCAGGCGCTGCGGCGCCAGGCCGGTCTCCTGGAGGATGTCGGCCACCATGTTGACGATGCTGCCGCGCTCGAACTGCTTGACCGACAGGTTGACCGCGATCTTCGCCACGTGCAGGCCGGCGCGTTCCCAACGAATCATCTGGCGGCAGGCTTCTTCCAGCACCCACTTGCCCAGTTGGTTGATGAAGCCCGTATCCTCGGCCAGCGGGATGAAACGCACCGGCGTCACGTTGCCCAGCTCCGGATTGTGCCAGCGCACCAGCGCCTCGACCCCGATCAGGCGGCCGCTGTCGATTTCGACCTGCGGCTGGTAGTTCAGGAAGATCTCGTTCTTGTCGATCGAGCGGCGCAGCATCGCTTCCAGGCGCAAGCGCTCGACCCCTTCGCCGGTCATCGACGGCGCATAGAACTGGTAGCCGTTGCGCCCGCGCGCCTTGGCCTGGTACATGGCCACGTCGGCATTGCGGATCAACATGGTCAGGTCGGCCGCATCGTCCGGGAACACGCTGATGCCGACGCTGCCGGTGACGAACAACTCGTAATCGGAAATGATGAAAGGCTGCTCGAACATGGCCATCAGTTTTTCGGCCACCAGGCCGGCGCCGACCTGGCCGGCCACGTTTTCGAGCAGGACGATGAATTCGTCGCCGCCCAGGCGCGCCAGCGTGTCGCCTTCGCGCAGCTTGCCCTGCAGGGCCGCCGCGACCTGCTTGAGCAGCTCGTCGCCGACGTGGTGGCCGAGCGTGTCGTTGACGTTCTTGAAGCGATCGAGATCGATGAACAGCACCGCCAGTTGCTGGTTGTCGCGCGCGGCGCGCTGCAAGGCATGGTGCAGGCGGTCGTGGAACAGCAGGCGGTTGGGCAGCGCGGTGAGCGAATCGTGGTGCGCCATGTGATCGAGCTGCTCCTGCGATTCCTTGACCTTGGTGATGTCGCTAAATACCGCCACGTAGTGCGTGGTGACGCCGTGATTGTCGCGCACCGCCGACACGGTGAGCGACTGCAGGTAGGTTTCGCCATGTTTGCGCGTGTCCCAGCGCTCGCCGCGCCAGAAGCCGTGCTCGCCCAGTTCGGCCCACATCTGCTCGTACACGGCCTGCGCTTCGGTGCCCGAGCGGGTCAGGCGCACGTTCTTGCCCACCGCTTCGATGTCGGTGAAGCCCGTGATCTGGGTAAAGGCCGGGTTGACGGCGACGATTTCCAGTTCGACGTCGATCACCATCACGGCATCGGCGATATGTTCGAGCACGGTGGCCGACAGGCGCAGCATCTCTTCGGCCTCGCGCCGCTCGGTGACGTCGGCATACACCCAGATACTGCCGCCGTTGGGGCGCGCCGGGTCGAGCGCGCAGCCGCTCACGCGGCACCAGAACACGGTGCCGTCTTCCTTCATGTACTGGCGTTCTTCGTTGTAGTCCTTGCCGTCGGCCAGGGCCGCGTACTGGCGTTCGCCCGCGCGCAGGAACTCGTCGTGGCTCGGATACATCATGTCGGCCAGCTTGCCCGTCATCTCGCCGCTGGCGTAGCCGAACAGGTCTTCGCAGCGCCGGTTGACCGACACGATGCGCCGCTCGCGCACGAACATCACGCCGAACATGACGTTGTCGAGGATCGCGCTTTGCTCGGTCAGCAGCGCCGCGATGCGCATCTCGTTGTGTTTGCGTTCGCTGATGTCGGAGATGATCCCATCGACCCACGAATCCTCCATCCTGGCGGCGGCCTGCGGCTGGCCGTTCTCGGACACCCAGCGCTCGACGCCGGTCGCATCGATGATGCGGTACTCGATCTGGTACGGGCGGCCGCTGCTCATCGCTTCGCGCACGGTGCGGCCTTGCAGGCGCCGGTCCTCGGGGCAGATCAGGTCCGACCAGGCGTCGGTGGTGCTGCGCATGAACAGCGCGGCGGCGTAGCCGGAGATGTCTTCGATGGCGTCGCTGACGAAATCGATGGAGCCGCCCGGACGCACGCGGAACACCGCGCCCGGCACCTGGGTGACGATGGTGCGAAAGCGCTCCTCGCGCCGGCCGATATCTTCGAACAGATGCTTGATGGCGACCCGCATCTGCTCCATCTGCTTGGCCAGGCGGCCCAGTTCATCGCTGCCTTCGAGCTCGAGGCGCGTTTCGAAGTCGCCGTGCGAGAGGCGGTCGGAAAACTTCATCAGCTGGCGCAGCGGCACCAGCAAGCGCTTGTTCAGGAACAGCACGATCAGCACCAGCGAGATGGTCAGCTGGAACGCCAGCACGAAAGCGTAGTTGGACTGCTTGCCGCGCAATTCCTGCTGGCTGCGGGCGTCGTCCATCTCGACCACGACCACGCCGATGCGCTCGCCGCGCACCAGGATGTCGCGTTCGGCGCGGTAAATCTGGCCGGCCGGGCGCTGGGCCGAGTGGATGTTGATGAACTGGGCGTCGGCCTGGCCGATCACCTGGATATGCAGCACCGACGGATCGCGCATCACCGATTCGACCAGCGACTGGGCCGATTCGGCGTTCATGTTCCAGAGCGACTCCTGCATGCCGAGGGCCAGGATGTCGGCGTTGCGGCGCAGCGACTCGTTCAGCACCGCCTTGGCCGCCGCCCGCTCCTGCACGGCGATCAGCACATAGCTGCCGATCATGGCGGGAATGACCAGTCCGCCGACGACGACCAGCATCAGCGCGCCATAGATCGACAGACCGTACAGCTTGCCCAGCTTGGTACGGAAACGTTGGTAGGCCGTGCTAAGCATGCAGGGAATGGAATCGCATACGGGGGGATGCCTGAATGATAAGTTAGACAATAAAAGTTTGCTATACGGAATTATGCACGGAAGCACCCGGCAAGTCATCAAAAGTACGGGGGATGAGGCGTTTTACCGACGCCGCGAAAACCAGTTGACGTTCATGCTTGCGCGAAGGTGCATTCAGCGTCCTGGACGACATGACGCATGGCAAACGGCAGGCGCTTCAGCGCGAATCGCGCCAACTTGCTATCATCGCAGCACTTTTCTAACAGGGATTCCCCATGACTTTTTCCATGTACGACGCCTCGGTGCCCGTTTTCAAGCAAATCCTGACCAGCCTGTCGGCCATCATCGACAAGGCCGAAGCCCACGCCACCGAGAAGAAGATCGAGCCGGCGGCCCTGCTGCAGGCGCGCCTGTATCCGGACATGTTCCCTTTCCTGCGCCAGGTCCAGGTTGCGGCCGACTTCGCCAAGGGCTGCTGCGCCCGCCTGGCCGGGGTGGACGTGCCGCGCTATGACGATACCGAGCAGACCTTCGCCGACCTGAAGGACCGCATCGCCAAGACGCTCGCTTTCATCAACGGCTTGCCGCAGGATGGCATCGAAGCGAGCGCCCAGCGCGACATCAGCACCAGCAGCGGCGCCAACGCCAAGCATTTCAAGGGCCAGGTGTACCTGGCGCATTACGCGCTGCCGCACTTCTATTTCCACGCCACGACCGCGTACGCGATCCTGCGCCATAACGGCGTGGAAGTGGGCAAGAAGGATTTTATCGGCGCGTTTTAAGCCGCGTACATATATATAGTGAGGGGAGCCGCGCGGCTCCCCTTTTTGTTATCCGGCGGCCGCCCGGTCAGGTATTGCGGCGCGGGTAACCTTGCGCCAGGATGCGGACCCACACCACTTCCTTTTCGGCGTCGCTCATCGACACCCAGTGCGCCACTTCCACCACGCTGCGTCCGCAACCGCGGCAGATCTCGTCGAACGTGGTCGAACAGACCGCGACACAGGGCGTGTCCGGCCGTTCCGGTGGCTTCATGCCACCCTCACTTGGCGGGGCCGACATCGAGCGCATCCCAACCGTCATGGCCGAGTTTTTCCATGGTTTCAATATTCTTGTCGAAAATCTCGGACGCTTCCGGGAAAGCCTCGACCGCGCGCTCAATACTGTCTTCGCGCAGCAGGTGCAGGATCGGGTACGGGGCGCGGTTGGTAAAGTTGCTGATATCGTTGATATCGGTGTCCGCGAACTGGTATTGCGGATGGAAGCTGGCCACCTGCAGTTCGCCGTCCAGTTGCATGTCTTCCAGCGCGGCATCGGCCACATCGAGGAACTCGTTGTAGTCGAGGAAGTCGCCCAGCACGAATGGATGGATCAGCAAGGTGGTGTCGATGGCTTCAGGATCGGTATCGGACAGCAATTGCAGCTCATTCATCAAGGTTTCGAGCAAGACTTCCGGCGAGGTAGCGCTCGAGACGACGTAGCGCACCTGCTTTTTCACATGAACGGCCTTGGCGAACGGACAGAGATTGAGCCCGATGACGGCCTTTTCCAGCCATTGTTGGGTAGCAGCAATGATCTGCTCATCGTCGGCGTTCAGATTGGGGGTGTTCATGTCATGCTTTCATGGTGCAAAACCCAAATTGTACGCACTCTTTGCGCCACCTCATAGGTGCCAGCGCGTGCGCGAGTAGTTTAGAGCCCGACGACCGATCCGCCGCGCACGCCGGCGGCGCCCCGGTTTTGGTATTATCCCCCGGCGTACCGCGCCCTGTCCCGACGACCCCGCGCTGCGCTCTCCGGCGCCGGTCCGCCATAGGAGAAAATCATGCATACCCCCTGGGAGTATCTGAAGCGATCCCGTCCATACACTGATAGCATCCTGGCATTTTTAAGGCATACTCCCGGCAATTGGTCTTTTCCTATGCAACAATATTGGTTGGAAGTGTTATCAAAATTTTTGCCCCGCACACAGTTATTTGACTTGACTCAAACAAGAAGTGGTACGTACACTCCGACCTTATCTATTCGTCTGTCCAGCAGTTTTCGGACCCAACAATGGAACGCTATGCAAAAAACGACACGCAGTACCACTTCACTTGCAGTCCTCGTTCTGATGCTCGCGCCTGCGCTCAGCCACGCGGTCGACACCGTTTCGACCAACGTCGCGCCGCTCGCCCCGACTGCCAAGCCAGCGCCAGCCCCGCTTCAGCCCTTATCGGCCACCAAGGCCGATGAATACAAGGAAGCCGATGTCTGGGGCCGTATCCGCACCGGTTACGCCATTCCCGATATCGAAAACGAGCTTGTTACCAAGCACGTCAAGTGGTACAGCACCCGTCCCGACTATATCGCCCGCACCTCGGCGCGCGCCTCGCGTTACCTGTTCCACGTGGTCCAGGAACTCGAGAAACGCAACATGCCGACCGAGCTGGCATTGCTGCCGATTATCGAATCGGCCTTCAATCCGCAAGCCTATTCCAAGGCCAACGCCGCCGGCATGTGGCAGTTCGTGCCCGGCACCGGCAAGGATTTCAACCTCAAGCAAGACATGTTCAAGGACGAGCGTCGCGGCGTACTGGCCTCGACCGACGCCGCGCTGAGCTACCTGCAGCGCCTGTACGGCATGTTCGGCGACTGGCCGCTGGCCCTGGCCGCGTATAACTGGGGCGAAGGCAATGTCCAGCGCGCCATCAAGAAAAACCAGGCGCTCGGCAAGCCGACCGACTACGAAAGCCTGTACGAGCACATGCCGGCCGAAACGCGCGAATACGTGCCGAAGCTGCAGGCGGTCAAGAACATCATCGCCAATCCGGCCCAGTACCACGTGTCGCTGCCGGTGATCGACAATTCGCCGTATTTCACCGCAGTCGACAAGACCAGCGACATCGACCTGACCATCGCGGCCCAGCTGGCCGAACTGTCGGTCGAAGAGTTCAAGGCGCTCAATCCACAGTTCAACCGCCCGGTCATCACCGGCGGCGAACAGACCAAGATTTTGCTGCCGCAGCAAAATGCGGAAAAGTTCCACCTGAACCTGGCGCAATGGGGCCGTTCCCTGTCGACCTGGACCACGCACAAGATTACCGGCGCCAAGGACAGCATCGCTTCGCTGGCCTCGCGCTTCGGCACCACGCCGGAAGTGATTCGCCAGGCTAACAATATTCCGGCGTCAACCCGCCTGAAGGCCGGCTCCACGATCCTGGTGCCGAAAATCTCGACCTCGGTGCAGACCGATATCGCCGAGCATGTCGTCGACAACGCGGTGATGGCCTTCGAAGCCGAACGCGCCGGTCGCCGTGGCGGTCGCGCTGAAAAGCAGACCAATGCGGAACGCATCAAGGGCAAGGTCGCCGCACTGAAAACGCGCGTCTCGGCACGCAACACCAAGTCGGCAAGCAACGAATCCTCGCGCTACAAGCGGCGCGGCGGCTGATTTTCGCCGGCGGGTGCGTCCATCGCACCCGCCCCGTCCCGCTTTGCGGGCGACGGTTTATCTACCAAGACTTCTTCAGTAAATCCAGTTCTTCCATACACACTATTCGGATTTACCTATACAAGTACAGTGAAACTACTGTATAGTGTTGTTTGTGCGCTGCAATACGTTTCTCGCAATCAGTCTGAAGCGATGGCCCTTAGCAGTAACAAAGAAGTAAAACTAGCAGCTTCGCAAGCCTAGGCGTATCCCACGGATACCCTCAATAAAGCCCTCCCGCCTTGTGTGTCGCACCTGACACCGTCCCGGCGCAAAGCTTTTGTGCCGAAATTTCTTTCATCCTGAGTCATTTCGTTGTGTTGGTTGGCGTTGCTATTTTGCGCTCGGAGCATGTGCTCGGGCGCTGATCTATACCGAAAGAAAAAAACATAATGAGTTTTGAAGCATTAGGCCTCCACGCGTCTATCGTAAAAGCAGTAACCGATGCCGGTTACACCGTTCCGACCCCAGTCCAGGAGCAAGCTGTTCCTGCCGCCATCAGCGGCCGCGACCTGCTGGTGTCGTCGCAGACCGGTTCCGGCAAGACCGCAGCATTCATGCTGCCAGCACTTCACAAATTCGCCGTTGCCGAGCAATCGCAGGCGTCCAAGAATGCAGCCCAGGAAGCGCAAAATGCGCGTGCCCGCGGCGAGCGTCCACGTTTCAAAGCTGCACAGCCTAAAATGCTGGTGCTGACCCCGACCCGCGAACTGGCCCTGCAAGTGACCAGCGCAACCGAAAAATACGGCACCCAGATCCGCCGTATCAAGGCGGTATCGATCCTGGGCGGCATGCCTTATCCTAAACAGATGCAACTGCTGGCACGCAACCCGGAAATCCTGGTCGCTACCCCTGGCCGTCTGATCGACCACATGGAATCGGGCAAGATCGATTTCTCGGAACTCGAAATCCTGGTGCTGGACGAAGCTGACCGCATGCTCGACATGGGTTTCATCGACGACATCGAAAAGATCATCGCCGCCACGCCTGCAAACCGCCAGACGATGCTGTTCTCGGCCACGCTCGACGGCATGGTTGGCAACATGGCACGCCGCATCACGACCGACCCGATGGTCATCCAGATCGCCGGTTCGGCCTCGAAGCACGAAAACATCGTGCAGCGCGTTCACTTCGTCGACGACCTGTCGCACAAGAACCGCCTGCTCGACCATCTGCTGCGCGACGAAACGCTGGACCAGGCAGTGGTCTTCACCGCCACCAAGCGTGACGCCGACACCATCGCCGACCGCCTGAACATCGCCGGTTTCTCGGCTGCCGCACTGCATGGCGACATGCACCAAGGCGCGCGTAACCGTACCCTCGACGGCCTGCGCCGCGGCCAGGTTCGCGTGCTGGTGGCGACCGACGTTGCCGCCCGTGGTATCGATGTCCCGAACATCACCCACGTGTTCAACTACGATCTGCCGAAGTTCCCAGAAGACTATGTGCACCGTATCGGCCGTACCGGCCGTGCCGGCCGCAATGGCCTGGCGATCTCGCTGGTGAACCATGCCGAAGGCATGAACGTCAAGCGTATCGAGCGCTTCACCAAGCAGCTCATTCCGGTCAACGTGATCGAAGGCTTCGAGCCGAAGAAAACCGCGTCGGCGCCACGTTCGGCTGCCCGTCCAGGCACCTGGAAACCAGGCGACAACCGCGGCGGCGCCAAGCCAGGCCAGCGTACGTTCAGCAAACCGGGCGCTCCGCGCAAGGAAGGCGCGGCCGGCGGCGGCTACAAGGGTTCGAACCCGCGTCCGGCCTCCGAGCGCACCCGCAGCTCGTACGGCGACCGTTAATCGTTCGCTGTAACGACTGATTCAAGAACGGCTGCTTCGGCAGCCGTTTTTTTTCGTCCGGCAGATGGTCCTGGCAACACCTATAGCGCGCAGGTGCGGAATCCGCAGAATATATCGTCGCGCCCGGGCATGAAAAAATTGCGGAAGCGCGCCGACGCAAAGCGCGACGGCGTGGCAAACGAAGCCCCGCGCAGCACCTGGTGCGTCATGAACCACGGCGCCGAATACTCGCGGTAGCGGTCCGCCACAAAACCTGGATACGGCTCGAACGCGCTGCTGGTCCACTCCCACAACTGGCCCCAGCCGAACCCCGCCTGTCCCGACAGCGCCGCGTACTCCCACTCCGCTTCGCCCGGCAAACGCCGTCCGGCCCACGCGCAATACGCCTGCGCCTCGAACAGGCACACATGGCGCACCGGCTCGGACGGCGCCAGCGTTGACAAGCGCCCGAAGCGCATCGTGCGCCACTGGTCGCCGTCGCGTTGCCAGTAGCGCGGCGACGAGCGCTCCTGGCGCATCAGCCACGCACTGCCGGCCGCGCTCCAGTACTGGCGGTTCTGGTAGCCGCCATCGGCCACGAAGTCGGCAAACTGCGCATTCGTCACCAGGCCCGCATCGATACGAAACGGCGCCACGTACACCGGGTGCGCCTGGCGCTCGTTGTCGAACACGAAGCCGCCCTCCTGCGCGCTGCCTTGCACCAGCGTGCCACCCGGATAGGCGATCTCGGACGACGGCCCGCACAGCAATTGCGCCGGCAGCAGCCGGTCCGCCACCGGCACGCCCAGCGTCTGCAGGGTGTACAGGGACGCTTCGCCGTGCATGTCTTCGTGCGCCAGCGCCAGCCGGTAAGGATACAATGCCTCGTCGACGCCGGCCTCGCGCGAGAGCTTGTCGAGCGTGCGGTCGAGCACTTCGTGGCAGTAGGTCTTGAGCGCCCCGGCGCCGGGCAGGTCGAGCGTCCAGCGCGAACGGTGCGGCACGGTGTTCGAATCGAACCAGTCGTCGCCGCGCGTGAGCAGCGAATGGCGGGCGGCGTCGGCCGGGTGGCTCGAGGTCGCTTCGCGCAGGATGAACCACTCGGCAAACCATGCCGTGTGACCGAGCTCCCACAGCGGCGGATTGATGGTGGCGATGTGCGGCACGCGCGCCAGGCTGTCGTAACCCATGGCGGCGAAGCAGTCGAACAGGCCAAGGGTATAATTTCGGGCACTCTGGAGCGCCTCGGCCAGCGGCTGCGGCCTGGCGTGCCGGAACGATGCATTGATTGAGTTCATGGCGTCGATTGTAACGACTTTTTCAAAGGCGGCGCTGCGTGAAGAAACAGCTGTTGATCGTCAGTCCCGCCTCGGCGAAGGAAAACAACGGCAACTGGCAGACCGCCAGCCGCTGGGCGCACTTCCTGCGCGCGCGCTACCGGGTCGCCATCGCCCCCGGATGGCAGCCATCCGATTCCACGCCCGACCTGCTCATCGCCCTGCACGCGCGCCGTTCGGCCGGGGCCCTGGCCGCGTTTACCCAAGCCTGCCCGCAGCGGCCCTCGGTGCTGGTGCTGACCGGGACCGACCTGTATCGCGACATCGCCACCTGCGCCGAGGCCCAGGATTCGCTGCGGCACGCCAGCGCGCTGGTGCTGCTGCAAAGCGCCGGCCTGGCCCTGCTGCCCCCCGCCCTGCATGCGAAGACGCGCGTGATTTACCAGTCCGCGCCGGCGCTGGCCCCGCACCGCCACGCGCCCGGACGGCGCCATGCCGACATCTGCATGATCGGCCACCTGCGCGCTGAAAAAGATCCGCTCACCTTCATGCGCGCCAGCGCCCTGGTCACCAGTCCCACGGCCCGCCTGCTGCACATCGGCGGGGCGCTCGATGCCGCGCTGGGCGAGGCCGCGCGCGCCACGGCGGCGGCCGACCCGCGCTACCAGTGGCTGGGCAACCTGGCGCACGGCGCGGCGCGCCAGCGCCTCAAGCGCTGCCACGCGATGGTGATCGCCTCGCGCATGGAGGGCGGCGCCAACGTCATCATCGAAGCCGTCACCAGCGCGGTGCCGGTGCTGGCCAGCGATATCAGCGGCAACCGGGGCATGCTGGGCGAGGACTATGCGGGCTATTTTGCGCCGGGTGACGCCCCCGCGCTGGCGAGCCTGATTGACCGCTGCATCGACGACCAAGCCTTCCATGCGCTGCTGCGGCGCCAGTGCGACGCGCGCGCCGCCTTGTTCGCCCCAAGCCATGAGCGCGCCAGTGTGCTCGACTTGGTGGATAATCTGGTCTGACCCGCCCTTTACCGAAATGGACACCGATCATGAGCAATGCCCCAGAGACCCCCATCAAACTCACCTCGTTTTCGCATGGCGGCGGCTGCGGCTGCAAAATCGCGCCGGGCGTGCTGTCCGAGATCCTGAAAAACTCGGGCGGTTTCCCGCTGCCGAAGGAACTGATGGTCGGGATCGAGACCGCCGACGACGCCGCCGTCTACAAGCTCAATGACGAACAGGCGCTGATCGCCACCACCGACTTCTTCATGCCGATCGTCGACGACCCGTTCGATTTCGGCCGCATCGCCGCCACCAACGCCATTTCCGACGTGTACGCGATGGGCGGCACGCCGATCATGGCGCTGGCGCTGGTCGGCATGCCGATCAATAAACTGCCGATCGAGACCATCGGCGAGATCATTCGCGGCGGCCAGGTCATGTGCGCCGAAGCGGGCATTCCGATCGCCGGCGGCCACACCATCGATTCGGTCGAGCCGATCTACGGGCTGGTGGTGCTGGGCCTGGTGCATCCGTCGAAGGTCAAGCGCAACGCCGACGCGCGTGCCGGCGACGTGCTCATTCTCGGCAAACCGCTGGGTGTGGGCGTGCTCTCGGCGGCGCTCAAGAAAGACGTGCTGGGACCGGAAGGCTATGCCGCCATGATCGCCAATACCACCAAGCTCAATAAACCGGGCAAGGCCCTCTCGGAGATGGAAGGCGTGCATGCGCTGACCGACGTCACCGGCTTTGGCCTGTTGGGCCACCTGCTGGAACTGGCGCGCGGCGCGCAACTGACGGCGCAACTGAGCATGTCGCAGATTCCCCTGCTGCCGGGCGTGGAGCAACTGGCGCACGATGGCTACTTTACCGGCGCCTCGGGGCGCAACTGGGATGCCTACGGCAAGGACGTGACGCTCTCGCCGAGCATCAGCGCGGCGCAGCATAACCTGCTGACCGACCCGCAAACCTCGGGCGGACTGCTGGTGTCGTGCGATCCGGGCAGCGTGGACGAGGTATTGGCGCTGTTCGCGCGCGAAGGCTTCGAGAGCGCCGCCGTAATCGGCGAAATGACGCAGGGCGCGCCACGCGTGCAGGTCGCGGCGTAAGGCTGCCCAGGCGCGGCCTGGGCAGCCCGGGGCGCGTCAGGCGGACTGGCGACGCTTGCGCGCGACAAAGCCCAGCATGGCCAGGCCGGCGCCGAGCATGGCCCAGCTGCTTGGCTCGGGCACAGCGGCGACCGAGAACGACAGGTTGTCGGCATAGCCATCGTTGTAGCTGCCTTCGACCCGCTTCATGTCGAGCACGATGTCGACCAGCGTGCTGCCTACTGGAATGAAGCCATGGCTCTCACGAAATACCAGGCTGCTCAGTCCGCCACGGTCGCTCACGCTGACCGGCGCCAGGCTCTGGCTGAACAAGGTATTGCCGCTCTTGTCGCGGAACACGGCGGTCAAGGTGGCGTTGTCGCTTTGCGAAGCGTAGCCGCCCAGCCAGCCGGACAGGTCGAATTGCGACCGTCCGCCGTTGATGGCGTCGCTGTAGCCGCCCAGGTCGATCACCTGGACCGCACGCGATGCCGGCGTATTGACGCCGCCAGCAAAAAAGTTCTTGCCGCGGTTTTGCGGACCGGCGTCGGCCGGCCCAGGGAAACCGCCGCTGGCGCCGTACTTGACCGAGGTCAGGCCACCACTGACATTCCAGCCCGGCAGCGTGACCGTGCCGCCATCGCTCGAGCCGGCGCCGGCTTCGGCATCGCCGTTGACGATCAGGTTTTGACCGGGCGCGGCCGGGGCGGCATTCGCCGTTGCGGCGCAAGCGAGCGAACACGCCATCGATAATGCCATTGCTGCAGTTACAAAACGCATGGATTTCCCTTGAAATTGGTTAGAAACGGCGCATGTTTCACCGTCTTGAAATGACATGCAATTCTACAATGTTTACGCAATGAATTAGCATAAAGATAAGCCAACAATGGCGTCCTTGTCGGCAAAACAGCAACACGCATGCCATCGCCCCGCCTGGAAAAGACAAGATGCAAGGCCGATGATTTTTTTGGGGTATGGTGCGGCCCTGCGGCTGCGGGACGGGTATGATCGATTGTCGTACCCACCTTGTACAGCTACAGGAGAACATGATGGCTTATGTCGATGGTTTCGTACTTCCCCTCCCCACCAGCAATCTCGAAAGCTACCGCGCCATGGCGGCGACCTGCGGCGCAATCTGGCGCGAACACGGCGCCCTGCAATACCGCGAATGCATCGCCGATGACGTCAAACCCGGCAAGCTCACCTCCTTCCCCCAAAGCGTCAATCTGCAACCGGGCGAAACCGTGGTGTTTTCCTGGATCGTGTACGAATCGCGCGCCCATCGCGATGAAGTCAACGACAAGGTCATGAAAGACCCGCGCATGGCCGACTTCATGAAGGGCACCGACATGCCCTTCGACGGCAAGCGCATGATTTACGGCGGCTTCGACATGTTTCTCGATCTTTAGCGTCGGCGGCCTGGCTGGGCGGCGGCGGTTTGCGGGCGTTGCACATCAGCGCTTGACAAGCCGGCGCGGCCTGGCGTACAGTTGACTCATGTCTTCCTCCCTGCACCTGTCGTCTTTCCCCCTGCTCGCTGGCGCGCTATCGCTAGCGACGCTACTAGCTGCACGCGCGTAATTTACCCGCAGTGCGCCGCCCGGCTCCCCCGCCGGCGAAGTTGTAAAACCCCAGGAAAGCACGACCCATGTTCGCATCCGTCTCCCTCATTCAGTTTCTACTGCTAAAGCTACCGATCGGTTGCCTGGCCTAGCGTATATCCGTGGCCGCCCGGCAGCCTGTCGCCACACCGCCGCCCGGCCCTTATCCGCTTTCGCCAAACAGGAGTACCCCATGATGTTGCAGAATCCGTCGTCGAAATACCGCGCCTTCCCTCCAGTCAATTTGTCCGCCCGCCAGTGGCCGGATAACGCCATCACCCGTCCGCCGATCTGGATGAGCACCGACCTGCGCGACGGTAACCAGGCCCTGATCGAGCCGATGAGCCCGGAGAAAAAGCTGCGTTTCTTCGAGATGCTGGTCAAGATTGGCCTCAAGGAAATCGAAGTCGGTTTTCCATCGGCTTCCCAGACCGACTTCGATTTCGTGCGCAAGCTGATCGATGAAGACCGTATTCCCGAGGACGTGACCATCATCGTGCTGACCCAGTCGCGCGACGAACTGATCCGCCGTACCGTCGATTCCGCCGTCGGCGCGCGCCGTGCCATCGTGCACTTGTATAACTCGGTGGCGCCGGTGTTCCGCAAGGTGGTGTTTGGCATGACGCGCGAGCAGATTACCGAGATCGCCGTCAGCGGCACCAAGCTGGTCAAGGAACTGGTCAAGCAGCATCCGCAGACGGACTGGGGTTTCGAATACACGCCGGAATCGTTTTCGACCACGGAACTGGATTTCTCCAAGCACATCTGCGACGCGGTCAGCGATATCTGGCAGCCGACGCCGCATAACAAGATGATCGTCAACCTGCCCTCCACCGTGGAATGCAGCACGCCGAACGTGTACGCGGACCAGATCGAATGGATGTCGCGCAAGCTGGCGCGGCGCGATTCGCTGATCATCAGCGTCCATCCGCACAACGACCGGGGGACGGCGGTGGCATCGGCCGAGCTGGCCATCATGGCGGGCGCCGACCGGGTCGAAGGCTGCCTGTTCGGCAACGGCGAGCGCACCGGCAATGTCGACCTCGTCACTTTGGCGATGAATCTGTACACCCAGGGCGTGCATCCGGGGCTCGATTTCTCCGATATCGATGCCGTGCGCCAGGTGGTGGAAGAATGCAACCAACTGCCCGTGCATCCGCGCCATCCGTATGCGGGCGACCTGGTGTTTACGGCGTTCTCCGGTTCGCACCAGGATGCGATCAAAAAAGGCTTTGCCCAGCAGAAGCCAAATACCTTGTGGGAAGTGCCGTATTTGCCGATCGACCCGGCCGACCTGGGACGCAGCTACGATGCGGTGATTCGTGTCAACAGCCAGTCCGGCAAGGGCGGAATGGCGTATCTGCTGGAACAGGAATTCGGCTTGAGCTTGCCGCGCCGCTTGCAGATCGAGTTCAGCCGGGCGGTACAGGCGGTGGCCGACGCTAGCGGCCGCGAGATTGCGGCCAAGGAAATTCATGCGATCTTTTGCAGCGAGTATTTTGACCAGGCCAGCCCGTACGCGTACAGCGCCCACAAGATGGTGGAAGACAGCAGCAACGACGAGCCGGTGCAGATCGATATCACCCTGGCGCACCGCCAGGCCAGCCTGAGTTTGCAGGGTGGCGGCAACGGGCCGATCGATGCGTTCGTCAATGCGCTGGGACTCGATATCAAGCTGATGGATTACCACGAGCATGCAATCGGCTCGGGCGCGAATGCCAAGGCCGCGTGTTATGTGGAATTGCGCCTGGAGAATGGTCCGACCATGTTCGGCGCGGGGATCGACAGCAATATTGTGACGGCCTCGTTCAAGGCGGTGCTCAGTGCGGTGAACCGGCAGTTGGTGCGGGCCGAAAAAGAGCTGGCGGTAGCGCAGTAATGCAGTTGCCGTCCCCGCCCGGCGGCGCGGGGACGGCGCAAGATCAAATGAACTTGGTCTTCTTCAGATACTTTTCCACGTCGCGATAACTGTCGTCGCTGCCCGCGTAGCGCACCAGATTGCGCGCCGTTTTCAGCCACTCCACCGTCGATGGCTGCATCGCATCCAAGGCATACGCAATATCTGCCGGCCCGATCGGCCGTTCCGGATTTCCCGACAAAATATCGTGAATCGCGCTTTCCTTGGCCAGGTCGATTACGCCATCGATATCGGCGCCCGAAAAATGCGGGGTCGCCGCCACCAGCGCATCGATATCCACGCCTTCCACCGGCACCTCGCGCAGCTTGATGTTGATGATGTGCTTGCGCGCTTCGGCATCCGGCGGTGGCACGAACAGCTGGCGCGCAAAGCGCCCGGTGCGCTTCATCGCCTGGTCCACATCCCACGGCATATTGGTCGCAGCCAGGAACAGCACGTCGCGGTTGTCGCGCTCGAAACCGTCGAGCTGCGACAAGAATTCATTCACGATCGTGCGGCTGTGCTCGCTCTGAGCCTTGGAACGCGAAAATGCCAGCGCATCGAGTTCGTCGAAAAACAGCACGCACGGTTTTTGCGCACGCGCCTTTTCGAACAGTTGCGCCAGGTTGCGCTCGCTCTCGCCCATCCACATGTTCAACACTTCGCTGATGCCGACCGACACGAACGAGGCATTGCACTCGTTGGCAATCGCGCGCGCGATCATGGTCTTGCCGCAGCCGGGCGGGCCGTACAGCAAGATCCCGCCGCCGCCCTGCTTCTTGAACTTGGCAAACAGCGACGGCCGCAAAAACGGCTCGATGATGTGCAGGCGCAACATCTTCTTCAAGTCTTCCATCCCGCCCACGTCGGCAAAGCGCACCTGGTCCGGCGCTTGCGGCTTGAGCGGCACCACGTTGGCGCCCTGCCCCACCAGCGACAGCGCCGGCCCGGAAGCCGGACGCGCACTCTGCTGCAACTGTTCCAGCGCCGGCACCGGCACGAAGCCATCCTGCTGGCGTGCGCGGCCGTAGGCGGCCAGCGCATCGCTGTTGCGCTCCAGCGCCAGCAAGGCCTGCGCCTTGCCGCTCGAGGCGGCCGCACCGGGCGACTGCCGTTCGGCCAGCTCGAACTGCACCAGCGCGGCGGCGGCATCGTTTTCGTCGAGCAAGAGGCGGGCATAGCCGAGCCGGTTGGCAGTGTTAAACGGATCGCTTACCAGCGACGCTTCGTATTGTTCACGCGACATAGTCATGGTCATCAAATTCCTGCGCGGCGTTTCAGCCAGCGCTTGAGCAAAGAGGGGAAAATCCAGGAGTACGCACAATAACCGAGAAGGAAGATATTGAGCGGACCGAGGATATGCGGGGCAATCTTGCCGGCGCCACTGAACACGGCCACCGTCACCACCCACAAGACGACCGATGCCGCCCAGCCCCAGCGATTGAACGGCCACAGCGGCAACATGCTCCAGTGGCTCAGGGCGTCGAGTTCGACCACCAACTCGAGGATCTCGCGCGAGCCTGGATTGAGTTTCAATAGTTCGATGGCAATCCGCTTGGCGGCCCGGTATTTGCCGCGACGCACCAGGTGGGTGATCAGCATGTGGGCCGTGCCCGCGCTTTCGGGATGGCGGCCCATCAAGGCGGCCAGGCGCTCCTGCTCGGCGCCTTTGCGGCCATCGATCAGGTCGCCCATCATGCAGGCGATCAGGGCCAGTTCATCGTCCGGATCGAGGCGCAGCGCTTCGTGCGCCAGCGCCTTGGCCTTGTCGATGTGCATGGTGCGGTACATCAGCATGGCGTAGCGCGCGTAATGATGGCCGGACTCCGGGTAATCCCTGAGCAGCTCGATCAGCACCAATTCGGCCGCAGGCAGTTCGCCGCTGTCCTGGTACACGGTGGCGAGCAGGGAGCGGGCCGCGAAATGGCCGGGCTCGCGGCTGAGCACGCGCAGCAAGGCTTCGCGAGCGTCCTCCGGTTTGCCGGTCAGGTAATCGACCAGCGCCGCGCCATACAGCAAGTCGCTGTCGTCGGGATACTGGGCCAGCGCCTCGCCCAGCTCATCGCGGGCTTGCGCATAGCGGTTGCGCTCGATCAAGCCCTGCACGCGCCGGCTGTAATCGCGCACCGATAACACAAGGTGGTCGTTCATGCGAGGCCAGCCACAACGTAGAACTGCACCGCTTTCTTCATGCCGTACGCCAGGACGGCGCAGGCAATCGCCGGAATCCATGGCGACGGCGCCGTGGCGCCGAACAAGGCGGCGGAACGGTGTTGCTTGCGGTGCAGGAGATACACAATGCCAGTCAACGCCAGCGCCAGCGCGCGCCACAAGGCCTCGCCCGCGCTGTTGCCGATGACATCGATCAGGCTCACGAGCGGCGCATACCGGGTCAGCATGGCGACGAGATAAGTTACACCCAGCGCCAGGCCGGCCAGGTAGACCAGTGCGTCGAGCGGCCGCCTGAGCTTCCAGGAATTGAGCGCCGAATACAGGATGATCGCAAACGGCCCGCCGAAAAACGCCAGCACAAAGGACGATTGCAGCGAGTACAGCTTGGCAGCTGGCGCTGCGGAGAGCGAGAGCGACGGAGTGAGCAGGCTTTCGCGCATGGGGTGTTGTCTGGAGTAAGTGATCAATGGGGGCGTGAAACAGAATCCGCATCATACGCAAGTTTCGCGCCGCCTTCCAGTGATCTGCTCGATGCGGGCGTCAGCGCAGATCGAGCAACCAGTCGGCCATCGCGGCCAGGTCGGGCACGATGACGGCGGGCGTGGCGCCGAGCTCTTCGAGCGGGCCGCCATCGCGATTGACCCAGCATACCGGAAAGCCGAACAAACTGGCCGCACTCGCGTCCCAGCCGTTGGCGGACACATAAAGGATGTTCTCGCGCGGATAGCCGGCGCGCTGCTCGGCCAGCAGGTAAATCTTGCGGTGCGGCTTGAACACCTCGACCTCGTCGACGCTGACGAACTGGTCGAAGGCCCATTTCAGGCCCGAGTTCGCCACCACCTGGTTGATGGTGTGGCGCGAGCCGTTCGAGGCGATCAGCATCGGCACGCCGGCGTCGCGCAGGCGGCGCAGGGTGGCCGGCGTTTCGGGATGGGGATCGAGCCGCAGGTACTGGTCGCTGAGCTGGCGCACGGTGCCGGCCAGCAGCGGCAGGCCCAGTTTGGCGCAGGTAAAGCGCAGGGCGTCTTCGGTGACGGCGTCGAAATCGGCGTAGCGCTCCATCAGGCTGCGCAGCCAGGTGTAGTCCATCTGGGTCTGGCGCCACAGGCGGGCGATGGCCTCGCCATGGCCGGGGTAGGCTTGCTCGCAGGCTTGGGACACCGAGTGCACATCGTACAAGGTGCCGTACAGGTCGAAGATAATCGCGTGGATCTTTGGCATGGGCCTCTCCTCTGTCTTTAAAAGCACTGTACCATTTTCGAGGAGAACGCCATGGGTGCGGGCGCGCGCTGTTGTATTGCGTAAGGTTCTAAGGCACTTCCACCATCTGGCGCCGGTCGAACAGGTTGTTCATGGCGTCCTCCACGTCGGTACCGATCAGGCTGAGGTGATCGTCGTATCCGCCATACACGCGGCCCGATTCGGATAACAGCAACACCATGTGCCCGTTGTACGCCATACCGATGACGACCAGTTGTTCCTGCACGCGCGCTTCGTACTCGCGCACCGTCTCGCGGCAGGTACAGGCGATGGCACGCGCCGGATCGAAATCGATACGATCGAGCGCCCCCTCAACCCGGTACGCGGGCATGTCGCCCCCCAGTCCGCCAAAGCGCTGAAAGAACTGTTTTGCCTTAGGGAATACCGTATAGCCGTCGGCGACCAGGCAGGTGAGAAATGGTGCGGGAAGAACCTCGCGATGCGGGGTCCATTGCATTTTTCTCAGATACTCGTACGTCGTCGCGTCAAATATCAACGGCATATTACCCATTGCGGCAGCTCTCCGACATCGGCGTCAGCGCGTTCATCGTCGGGCTTTCCCCGGCCTTTTCCAGCAATCGCGTCAGCCACTCGCACTCCTGCACCGTCCCGGCGAACACGATCCCCGATTCATGCTTGAGCAAGGCATATGCGGCGACCAGTTCGAGGCCGAGGGCGGCGCGCAGCACCTTGACGGTGTCGAATGTCGACCTCGCCCGCCCCATCGAGACCGTCCACTCGCCGAATGCCTCGAGCATGCGCGCGCGTGGCTCCGGCTGCAGGAATCCCGTGTCGTCCCCATGCCACCTCTGCCCGCAGTGAACGCAATGGAATTCCTCGTAAATGCGCAGGGTGCCGGCGTGGTCGCCATAGCCAACCGAGACCGAGGCTTCCTGTGAACAATGTGAACAGGTGACGGCGAGAATCAATTCGGGCCTGGGGTAGGTTCTTGCAATCATGAGGTTTGGCTTACGCATTCGTCACAGTGCTTCAGGGGCCTGAAGCTGGTTAATGGAAATGGGCTGCTGGCAGCCAGCGCCAGCATGTAAAGCCACACGCCAGGCGGGATCGTCTTTACAAGCAGGTGTAATCGCTTGCATGTAAAAAGACCGATATTGACACGCTCGCGCAGCGGCATTTTGCCACGCCGCCGGGCAGGGAGCGAAAATCCAGCCCGGTCCGTCGCTGGCACGGAACTTGATATAGATCATATTACAAGCATGCGCTTCCAGGCGAGCCACAGTCCGGCATCGCCCTCACCGGAGCAAGCCCGGGAAGAATCCGAGTAAGCGTTGCATGTTGACCCCATACGAATGACGTCGAAACGGAGAACCCCATGCCAGATTATTCCAACAAATCCGAGCTGCAAGCTGCAGTCACCCGCGCCCTGGGCGCGCGCAGCGGTAGCGCAACCCTCAAGGCGGTCGCCTACTGGCAAGAAACCGGCACATTCTGGGCACTCAAGCAAGATGGTTTTCTAAGCGAGCACGAAATGGCCTGCCTGCGCAAGGAACTGGGAACCACCCAGATCTATCATGCATGGCTCAACACCTGCGACATCGACTGGACCGCCAGCACCGGCCTGCGCGCCAGGATGGTCGGCGTATCGGCGCATATGAACAAGATGACGCCGCCGCCCGACTGGCGTGGCCTGACGGCCGCCGCCAACTGCGATTGCAGCATCGACTGCGCATTCGACATCGAACGCGTGCCGGCGGACGACCCGGTCAGCGATGCCCGCACCGTGCATTCGGCCTGGTGGACCTTCATGAGCGACATTCCGTTCGAGCAGTTCGGCCTGCCGCTGCAGACCCCCGGATTGCCGGCCGGCGCGGCGCCGGGACGGGCGACGTTTTCCGCCTGAGTTCGTGAACGATGGCCGCGCCGCCTGGCCGGGGCGCGTCCTGGCGGCGCGTCCCTGACAGCCCCATCGACAGCGCTCTGCCGGCGCCGGCGCATCGCCCTGCTCACCATGCGCGCATCCTGACGTCAAAAACGGACGAAAAAAAAGCCCGCCGAAGCGAGCTCTAATCCAATGTATTACCAATGCTTTAATCGTGTCCCAGGCGCCCATGCTATCTGCGTGGTGCCCTGACGTGTAAATCGACTACCGTATTCGGAATTACAAATCCAGGCGGTTGCGACCATCTACCTTGCGACATTACACATATTGCGCGGCGGTGCAGGCTCCGGATAGGGTTTCGGTTCGTTTGAACCTCACCACTGAACGTAGTGTAGCACACGTTTGTGCGATGCAGCAAACTTTATCGCCATATTCTCGCTATCTTGTTGTCGCTGTCTTGCGCAATCACGCCGCCGGCCGCGTCGTCATCGGTATCGGCTCCTTGTTCTGCTCATTGCGCCCGGCCCGCTCGTATTCCGAAATCACCTGCGCGCCGAACAGCAGCAAGGTCGCCCCGATCTCCAGGCTGAACATGACCACGATGGCGGTCGTCATCGACCCGTACACCATATTCACCTGCGACAAGGTCGAAAAGTACCAGACCAGCACATGGCGCGCGATTTCCCACAGCAGCGCCGCCGTCACGCCGCCAATGAGCGCGTGCGACAGCGACAGCCGCCCCACCGGCATCACCAGGTAGATGGAACTGAGCACCAGGATTTCCCCGCTCAGTCCCAGGCAGTACAGCAGCACGCCCGAGACCCCGCCGAGCGACCATTCGTAGCCGAGGAAGTGCACGCTCTCCTCGCCCATCACCTGCAAGGTGCCCGCCACCAGCGTGACGATCATGATGCCCGCGCCGAGCGCCAGGATATAACAGTAAGGCAGGATCGCCGATATCAAAAAGCGCCGCCGCCGGATCGCCACGCGGTGATGGAAGATCACGCTCATCGCGTTTTCCAGCGCGGTGAAGGCGAGCGAACTAAAAAACAGCATGCTGGCGAACAGCACCCAGGTCACCAGGTCGCGATCGTCCATGAAGTGCGCCAGTTCGCCCACGATGGCTTTCGACTGCCCCGGCACCAGCCACTCCAGGTAGCGCCCCAGGGTCGAGAGCAACTCGGCCTGGTCGATGAAGTGCGACAGCGCCACCACCACCAGCATCAGGAACGGCACGATCGACAGCAGCGCGTAATAGGCCACCGCGCCGGCCAGCAGCAAGCCCTGGTTGGCCTTGAAGCCCTTGAGCGTGCGCCACGCGAATTCGAGCGGATGGCCGAGCACATACGCGTTGGCCCGGCGGTTCAATATGCGCAAGCGCAAACCTCTGGTGCCCTTCATCGCGCGAGCCTGATGCCGGTAAACTGCCAGCGTGCGCCGGCCGGGAAGAAGTTGCGGTAGCTGGCGCGCGCATGCCCCGGCGGCGTGGCGCACGAGGAGCCGCGCAGCACGTACTGGTTGAGCATGAATTTGCCATTGTATTCGCCCAGCGCGCCGGGCGCGCAGGCGTAGCCCGGATACGGCGCGTAACTGCTGCTGGTCCACTGCCAGCACTCGCCGAACATCTGCAGCAAGCCCTCGCCCTGCGGCGCGCAAGCCGGATGCAAGCCACCCGTGAGCGTGCCGATGCCGGCGCAGGCGACTTCCCATTCGGCCTCGGTCGGCAGGCGCGCGTCCATCCAGTGCGCGAAGGCGTCGGCCTCATACAGCGACAGATGCGTGGCCGGCCGCGCAGGGTCGAGCGGCAGCAAGCCGTGCAGGGTGAATTCGTGCCACTGCCCGTGCGCGTCGCGCTGCCAGTACAGCGGGTGCGCCAGTGTCAGCTCGCACACGCGGTCCCAGCCCTCGGACAACCACAGCGCCGGCTCGCGGTAGCCGCCGGCCTCGATGAAGGCCAGGTACTCGCCATTGGTGACCAGGCGCGAGGCCAGCGTAAACGGCGCCACATACTGGCGGTGGCGCGGCAGTTCGTTATCGAAGCAAAAGCCGGCGTCGGCGTGGCCGATGTCGGCCACGCCGCCATCGAAACCGATCCACGCCAGCGGCGCGGCCGACGGCGAGCGTGGCAGCGCGCTATCCATATACGCGGGCCACATGGCGTTCTGCGCCAGCATGTGCTTCACATCGGTGAGAATGAGTTCCTGGTGCTGCTGCTCGTGCTGCAAACCGAGTTCCAGCAGGCGCAGCAGCTCGTCGCCCGGCTGCGCCGCCAGCAAGCGCGCCACGCGCGCATCCACATCGGCGCGGTAAGCGCGCACCTCGCGCACGGCGGGACGGGTCAGCAAGGAGCGCTGGGCGCGCGGATGGCGCTCGCCGATACCGTTGTAATAGGAGTTGAACAGGACCCGGAAGGCCGGATGAAACGGCGCGAAGCCTTCTTCGAAGCGCTCTAATATGAACGTCTCGAAAAACCAGGTGGTATGCGCCAGGTGCCATTTGACCGGACTGGCGTCTGGCATCGACTGGGCGCCGCAGTCTTCGTCCGAGAGCGGCTCGGCCAGCATCAGCGAGCGTTTGCGCACGCCGTCGTAGAGATCGCGCATGCTCATCGCGGTATGGCACGCGCGTAGACGACCGCGAACCACTGATCGGGATCGGTCCACACATGCACGCTGCGAAATCCGCCCTGCTCTAACAGGCCGACCGCCGCGCTCTGGCGGTACTTGTAACTGTTCTCGGTATGAATACGCTCGCCCGCCGCAAAAAATCGTTCGCCGCCCGGCCAGCGCACGCTCACAGCTTCGCGCGCTTCGAGGTGCATCTCGACCCGGCTCTCGATGGGATTGAAAAAGCCGCGGTGACGCCACTGCGCCACGTTGAAATCTGCGCCGATGAGCTGGTTCACGTGGCGCAGGATGTTCAGGTTAAAGGCCGCCGTGACGCCGATGGCGTCGTCGTAGGCCGCGTCGAGGGTGGCGGCGTCCTTGACCAGGTCGATCCCGATCAGCAGCGCGCCATCGTCATCGCAGCTGTCGCGCAAGCGGCGCAGGAAAGAACGCGCCTGCTCGGGCGTGTAGTTGCCGATCGACGAGCCGGGATAGAAAAACAGCCGCTTTTCCGCGCGCACCACGCCCGGCAAGGCAAGCCCCTCCGAAAAATCGAGCCCCAGCCCGGTCATCTCGATATGCGGAAAGCGCTGTTGCAACCGCTCGATCGACTCGCGCAGGAAATCGTACGAGATATCGATGGCCACATACTGGGCCGGATGGAGCAGCGGGAACAGGCGCGCCGCCTTGGCGCAGTTGCCCGCGCCCAGGTCGATCATGGTGGCGCCGGGACCGACCGCGCGCGCGATCTCGGCCCCGTGGCGCACCGCGATGGACGCCTCGGTGCGGGTCGGATAATACTCGGGCAGTTCGCAAATGGCCTCGAACAGGCGCGAACCGAGCGCGTCGTAGAGAAATTTAGGCGAAATCGCCGCCTCCCTGCCGAGCAGGCCGGCACGCAGTTCGGAGGCAATGGCGTCGCCCGAGCGCGCGTCGCGCGCATCGGCCAGGCTGGAGGTCGGCATAGTTTTATTGGTCAATCGAAATCGCTGCGTGGGTGTTTTTGTTATCATAGCTGAATATCCCGTATTTCACGGTCCACCCGGCGTTCAAGCGTGCTCGCTGGCCGGCTCCCCCATCGACCTTCCCAGGACAGGCTACCATGACCAATTTCTCCACCCGGCGCACCCTTAAAACCATGCTGGCTGCATCAATCGGCGCCACCTTGCTGCTGGCCGGCGCCAGCGCCCTCGCCCAGGTTACTCCGGGCGTGCTGCGCGTGTCGGCCATTCCCGACGAAGCGCCGACCGAATTGCAGCGCAAGTTCAAGCCGCTGGGCGACTACCTGGCCAAGGCCACCGGCCTGAAAGTCGAATTCACCCCGGTCACCGATTATCCGGCCGCCGTCGAAGGCCTGGTCAACAAGCGCCTCGACCTGGTCTGGTTCGGCGGCTTCACCTTCGTGCAGGCCAATGTGCGCAGCAAGGGCCAGGTCACGCCGCTGGTGCAGCGCCAGGAAGATACCGCCTTCCGCTCGGTGTTCGTCACCACCAAGGCCGACATCAACAAGCTCGATGACCTCAAGGGCAAGACCCTGAGCTTCGGTTCCGAATCGTCGACCTCGGGCCACCTGATGCCGCGCTCGTACCTGCTGGCCGCCAAGATCGATCCGGACGCCGACCTCAAACGCGTGGCCTACTCGGGCGCGCACGACGCCACCGTGGCCGCTGTCGCCGGCGGCAAGGTCGACGCGGGCGCGCTCAATATCTCGGTCTGGGAAAAACTGGTCGCCGAGAAGAAGGTCGATCCGGCCGCCGTGCGCGTGTTCTACACCACCCCCGGCTACTTCGACTACAACTGGAGCGTGCGCTCCGACATGCCGGCCGCGATGAAAAAGAAGCTGACCGACGCCTTCCTCGCCCTCGACAAGTCCACGCCTGAAGGCAAGGAAATCCTGGAGCTGCAAAAAGCGAGCAAGTTCGTGCCGACCACGCCCGACAATTACAAGTCCATCGAAGCGGCCGCGCGCAGCGCCAAGCTGCTCAAGTAAGCAAGCGACGCTCGCGCATGACCACCTACCGGCTCGAAAAACTCACCGTGCGGCACCAGGCCGGCACGCGTGCGCCGGCCTTGCACGCGATCGACCTGGTGGTGGAACAAGGCGAGCAACTGGCCGTGATCGGCCCTTCCGGCGCCGGCAAGACCACCTTGCTGCACACCCTGGCGTGCGCCCACGCGCCGGCCGACGGCGTGTTCCAGGCCTTCGGCCGGCAACCGTGGGCCTTGAGCGGCAAGGCGCGCCACCAGTTGCGCGCCAACCTGTTCCTGGCGCCGCAAACGCCGCCCCTGCCGCCGCGCCAGCGCGTGGTCAGCGCGGTGCTGGCGGCGCGCCTGCCGCACTGGAGCCTGTTCCAGGCGCTGTCCTCTTTATTCAAGCCAGTCGACCCGGATGCCGCCTACGATGCGCTGGCACGCTTCGGCCTTGGCGACAAACTGTATGCGCGGGTCGACCGCCTGTCGGGCGGGGAGCGCCAGCGCTGCGGCCTGGCGCGCCTGCTGCTCTCGTCGGCCAAGGTGTTCCTGGTCGACGAGCCGCTCTCCGCGCTCGACCCGGCGCTGTCGCAACTGACCCTCTCGGCCCTGCAGCAAGAGGCCGCAAGGCGCAACGCCACCCTGATCTGCAGCCTGCACCAGGTGGAGATGGCGCGCGCCAATTTTGCCCGCATCGTCGGGCTGCGCGACGGCCGTATCGTGTTCGATTGCGCGCGCGACGACGTCAGCGACGCCATGATCGCCGCCCTGTACCAGAACGAATCGGTCGCGCCGCATCCGCACGAAACGCACGCGACACCCGATCGCCTGGCCATCGGCGCCTGCTTTTAGCCTGCCCGCAGCGCATGCCCCCTTCCCTCCAACAACATCCGGACCCGGCATGGCGCGCGCGCGTGGCCATGGTCGTCATTGGCGCGGCGCTGCTATGGCCCGCCATGGTGTTGAGCGAATTCAAACCGTGGATCCTGTTCGACCTGCAAAGCCTGAAGGCCGCCGGCGGTTTTCTGGTCGGCTTCCTGACGCCGGCCCATTCGCCCGAGTTCTTGTCGATGGTGCTGCGCGAAACCTGGCAAACGGTGGCCATCGCCACCGCCGGCCTGGCGCTGGCGCTGCTCGGCGCCATTCCCGCCACCCTGATCGTCACCGAGCGCCTGTCGGTCTCGCGCCTGGGCACGGGGCGCATGCACTGGGCCGCCAGCGCGCTGCGCCAGGTCGTGCGCTGGGTGCTGGTGCTGCTGCGCAGCGTGCCCGAACTGGTATGGGCGATCCTGTTCGTGCGCGTGGTGGGCCTTGGCCCGACCGCCGGCGTGCTGGCCATTGCGCTCACTTACTGCGGCATGCTGGGCAAGGTGTACGCCGAAATCCTCGAATCGTCCGACGCCCACGCCACCGAAACGCTGCTGGCCAACGGCACCTCGCGCCTTGCCGCCCTGCTGTACGGCGCCTTGCCCGAATCGGGCTCCGAACTGGTGTCGTACACCGTCTACCGCTGGGAGTGCGCCATCCGCGGCTCGGCGGTGATCGGTTTCGTGGGCGCCGGCGGACTCGGTCAGCGCATGGATGAATCGACCCGCATGATGGCCGGCGGCGAAGTGTGCACCATGCTGATCATGTTCGTGCTGCTGGTCGCGCTGGCCGACTGGGTATCCAAACTGCTGCGCCGGAGGCTCGGATGACGCGCCGCCTGCCTGTGGCGCCGCCGCGCCAGTATTCGACCTGGCTGCTCGGCGCGGCCCTGCTGGCGCTGGTGGTGGCCAGCTTCGCCTCGCTGCCGCTGCAATGGTCGGCTTTTCTCTCGCCCGACGCGGCCACGGTAACGATGGAATTTTTGGCCGGCTTCGCCCCGCCCGAGACCGCGCCGGCGTTCTTGCGCAAGACCGCGCTGGCCGCCCTGGAAACGCTGTCGATGTCGGCCATCGGCACCCTGCTGGCGGTGGGAGGCGGCCTGGCGCTGTCGATGTCGGCCGCGGGGCGCTTCGGCCGCATCCAGCGCGCCGTCGCGCGCGCCCTGCTCAACGTGCTGCGCTCGATTCCGGAACTGGTATGGGCCTCGCTGCTGCTGGTGGCCGCCGGTCTGGGGCCGTTCGCCGGCACCCTGGCGCTGGCGGCGCACACCAGCGGCGTGCTCGGACGCCTGTTCGCCGACGCGCTGGAAAACACCGACCCGCACCCGGAACGCTCGCTGCTTGCCAACGGCGCCTCGCCCGGCGCCGCGTTCTGCTACGCCACCCTGCCGCAAACGCTGCCCCAGATGCTCTCGTACACCCTGTACCGCTGGGAGAACAATATCCGCGCCGCCGCCGTGCTGGGCGTGGTCGGCGCCGGCGGCCTTGGCCAGATGCTCAAATTTCACCTGTCGCTGTTCCAGATGCAAAGCGCGGCCACCGTCATCATCGCCATGCTGCTGCTGGTGGCGCTGGTCGACGCGGCCAGCTTTGCGCTGCGCCGCGCCCTGACCCGTTAATCGTATTCACAGGACTGACCACACCCATGCTCGAACTGCGCGATCTCGCCAAAAACTACAACGGCCGCCCTGTCCTGAACCGCCTGTCGCACCAATTCGAGGCTGGTCAGTTCGTCGCCATCATGGGCGAATCCGGGGTCGGCAAGTCGACCCTGCTGAACCTCATCGCCGGCCTCGACGCGCCCGACAGCGGCGAAATCCTGATCGACGGCCAGAGCATGTCGGCGCTCGACGACAATGCCGCCACCAGCTTGCGCCGCACGCGCATGGGTTTCATCTTCCAGGCATTCCACGTACTGCCGCACCTGACCCTGGAACAGAATGTGGCCCTGCCGCTGCTGCTCAACGGCCAAAGCCAGGAACGCGCCGGCGCCATGCTGGCCGCGGTCGGGTTGAAAGGACGTGGCGGCGATTTCCCGCGCCAGCTCTCCGGCGGCGAAATGCAGCGCGTGGCGATCGCGCGCGCGCTGGTGCACCGCCCGGCACTGGTGCTGGCCGACGAACCGACCGGAAACCTCGATCCCGAGACCGCCGACAGCATTTTGGCCTTGCTGCGCAACGAGGTAAAAGCCAGCGGCGCGACCGCCATCATGGTCACACATTCTCACGCCGCGGCCGCTCAAGCCGACAAAACCCTCATTTTGACCCGCTCAGGATTGCAAATTGTGCAAGATGTGCGTTAAAAGCCGCATTTCCGTCGTTTAATTTATCAACTTTGCTGCGAGTATATTCTTTCGGTAGTATCATCGAACCAAACCCGCGATGCATGAAATATATCAGAATGTAACAAACGGGTTGAAGTTGACCAACAGTCGATCAGTCCCCCATCAATGAAAAAATAATCTTTGGAGGAGTACGATGAACGTACGGCAAAAGAAACTGGAAATGATCGAGGCGATGAACCGCGCTCGAGCGCTCGAACCATCGAGCTTTGTGCCGAACAAGCTGCTCGACACCTTGATCGAAAAGATGAACCTCAAGAACGATGCGGAGTTGTGCCGCGTGCTGGAAGTGCAGCCGCCAATCATCAGCAAGATCCGTCATCGGAAACTGGCCGTGGGTGCGACGATTTTGCTGCGCATGCACGAAAAGTCGGATATGAGCATCCGCGACTTGAAGGACTTGTCCAACGCGTCAATGCACTAGGCAGTCAAGCATGCTGCCTGGCGCCGGCAGCACATTGTCCGGCGCCCGTTGTAGCGGCACATGGTAACGCTGTATCTCTTCGCAGTCCCGCTGCATCCACACCGAGCCCCCGTGCGGACGCCAGCTACTCCACCCCGTAATGCCGCGCATAGCGGCTGTCCAGGTTCGCCAGCGGCAGCAGCAAGAACAAATCCGCACTCTCGAAATCAGGATCCCAGGCCGGCTCGCCGCACAGCCAGGCGCCCGATCGCACATAGCCCTTGACCAGCGCCGGCACCTGCGCCCTGGCCGCGGCTTCCAAAGCGCGGATCGGGAACGGCAAATGCGGGGTGACCCGGTATTCGGCCGGCGCGGCGTGCTTGTAGATCAGCGACTGGTACACCGCCACCGCATTGTGGCCACCGTCGGCCACGCTCATGCTGGCGCAACCGGCCAGGAAATCGCAGCGCTCGCGCCGCATGTAGTCGGCCAGCCCGGCCCACAGCAGCATGATCACGCTGCCGCCCCGGTATTTGGGATGGATGCAGGCGCGTCCCGCTTCGATGATGCGGTTGCGCAGATGGTTCAGGCGACCGAGGTCGAATTCGTTTTCGGCGTACAGGCGGCCGACCAGGCGCGCCTTGGCGGGACTGAGCACGCGGTAGGTGCCCACCACTTTCAGGGTGGAGGCGTCGCGCACGATCAGATGGTCGCAATGCTCGTCGAATTCGTCGCGGTCGAGCCGCTCGGGGTTGACCAGCGCGGCCAAGCCCATCGTCTCGATGAAGACCTTGTAGCGCAGGCGCTGCACTTCGCGCACTTCGGCCGGCGTCGATGCCAGGCTCAGGATCAGCCGCGGGGCGACTGACTTTGTCTCTGGAGAGGAGTGGAGGTTGTGCATGCTTCGTCCTTTTGAGTAGCAACGAAGCACAGACTAACTGCGCAATTTGTCATGCCAGTGACAAGCGCGTGTCACCTTGATGACACGCGCGCCGCCGGCTTATTCGCTTTTCGGGCGGCCGGTCTTGAGCTGCGGAAGGCTCGACAGCACTTTTTGCAAGGTCGCGATATCGAGGTCGCTGATCAGGGCCACGCCGATGCGCAGCAGCTCGCTCTTCTTGATCTCGAAGCCGGCTTTCAGGCAGGCTTTCTTGACCTGGCCGAGCACCGCGTACTCTTGCTCCGGCATGGTGAAGCTGTCGCGCACCAGCTTGGGCTTGCGCGCCTTCTCGCGCGCGCCGGCGTCGACCTCGGCCGCTGGCGTGGCCTGCTTGGGCGCCGCCTTCGCCGGCGTGGCCGCGCTGCGTTTCGGGGCCGCCTTGGCGCTTGCCGGCTTGGCTGCAATCGTCTTCGCTGCCGCAGGCTTGGCTGCCGCAGGCTTCACCGCTGCCGGTTTGGCCGCTATCGCCTTGGCTGCAATCGGCTTGGCCGCCGCCGGCTTGACTGGCGCCGCTTTAACGGCGCCCTTGCCCGGCGCCGCCGGGGTCTTTACAGTCGCTTTGAGCGGCACCCGGGCGCTGGCCTTGGCCGGCACTTTGGCCGCCGCCTTGGCGCGTGGCGCATCAGGCGTCGTCGCAGCCGGCTTGGCCGGCGCCGCTTTCGTCGCGCCGGTTTTCTTTGTCGCCGCCGTCGTTGCGCCGGCTTTCTTCGGCGCCGTCCTGGTGGCGCGTGCGGCCGGGGCCACCTCTTTCAGGTCGGGAATGGCGTGTCCGTTGGTTTTTGCGCTTGCTGTCTTGGTCATTGAGTGACTCCGTTCAATATCGATTTAAACAGTATATACGATTTACTCAATTGCCGACGCGCAGCACTTTTTTTGAGTTAATGCAACATTACGGCAACTCGGCGCAGAATGCCGCCCAGCGCGCCCCGCCCTGCCCCGAATATTGACGTGGATCACATTCCACAAAGAAATATTTGCAGGATTGCGTCACTCTGTATGTGATTTCGCCAACTCCGGATAGCGGCGCAGCAAGTCGCGCACCTTGGCCAGCGCACCCCAGTCGCCCCAGGCCTGCAATGCGCGCCGCCCGTACGCGACGGCCCCGGCGAGCTCGCCGCGTTCGCGGCAGCAGGCCGCCGCCAGTTCGCAAGCCAGCGCCGCGTTCTGCACGAAACCGCCCGCCGTGGCCGACGCGATCGCCGCCTCGTAGCCATCCATCGCGGCGGCCGGATTGCCGTCGATGCGCGCCAGTTCGGCGCCCACCAGCAAATAGCGGTTGGCGAAATTGACGGGGCACGACGCCGCCCACCCGGCCAGCAGCGCGTACTTGTCGCACACCGCTTCGAGCAGGCGGCGCCGGCGCGCCGGCGGGGCCGCGCGGTACAACGCCGTCATCGCCAGCGCGTGATAAAAGTGATGGGTGGTTTCGTTGAACGAGGCGAGGAAGAAATGCAGGTTGGCCGCCGCCGCTTCGGCCGCCTCCAGCGCTTCGTCGTAGCGGCCGAAAGTAAAAGCGGCCACCTGCCGCATCAGCAGGTAACGCGCGCGCTCCGCGCCGAAACTGCCCTGGCCGAAGTCGGCGATCGCGCCACCGGCATCGTCGCCGCCATCCTCGCCGATCAAGGTCACGGCCAGTTGTTCGTAGCCGCGCAACAGGCGCAGCAACGCCTGATTGCCATGGCGCCGCGCGAAGCCCTGGTAATGCGCCGCCATCTGGCGCACGGTGGCCAGCGGCAGGCCGGCCTCGAACGCATTCCAGGTCGCGACATGGGCCGCGTAGCCGGCGTGCGGCAGGTCGCCGGCGCGTTCGCAGTTGGCAAACGCATCGCGCAGCGGCTCGACGCTGGTGGCGATCGGATCGCGCCACGAGTGGATATAGGCCGCATGCACGAAGCGCAGGCGCCCGCTGCGCTTGGACGGCGGCGCGTTGAACTGCACCTGCTCGATGGCCAGCGCCGAAAACGCAAAGGCATCGTCGATCGCACCCAGCGACACCAGCAGGATCGCGTAACGCGAATAGGTCATGCAGGACGATTCGGTGCGCCCGTGCGTGAGCGTGTGGTTGAGCGCCTTGGCCGCCAGCAGGAAGTACAGCTCCGGGCGCGACGAAAACACCGCCGAGCCGACGTCGGACAGCAGTTCCGACACGATCGCCACTTCCGGATCGGTGCTCGCCGGCAGCGCGCCCAGGCTGGCGATGTCGCGCCCGGCCATCCGCTGCGCAATCGCGGCGCGTTCTTCTCCCAGGGCCCAGTCGATTTCGGCGCGCACCGACGGGAAGCTCACGCCGAACAGGGCCAGCGCCTCGAGCGCCACCGATACCGCCTGGTCGAAGCGCCCGCGCAGCTGGTACACGGCCAGGCGCAGCAAGGCCACCCGGGCCAGGTCGATGCGCGAGCGCGCCTGCTCCACCAGCAGCTCGAACAGGCGCCCGGCGCGCTCCAGGCGGCCGCACAGGTATTCGCATTCGGCCAGCGCGGCGTACATGGCGTAGGTGGCGTCCAGGTCGTCTTTCCATGCGCGCGCGGGAGTCAGGCCGGCCGCCAGGCTGAAATAATTGCGCGCCGAATCATAGGCGATGGCGTTGCGCGCCTTGGCCCCGGCCAGCGCGTTCAGGTGCGCCAGGTCGCGCAGCTCTCGCGGCGCGGTGATCGCCGCGCGCGCCCGGTTCAAGTGATGCACGATGTCGAACACGTGCTGGTCGAGCGCCTCCGGCGCCACGCTCTGGAGCAGCAGGCGCCCGATGTGCAGGTGCCGTTCGGGCAGCGACGACGGCGCGATCATCGAGTACGCGCCTTCCTGCACGCGGTCGTGGGCGAAGCGGTAGGTGCCCGGCTCGCGCACGATCAGTCCGAGGCGCGCGGCCGGCCACAGGGTTTCGTCGGTCTCGAGCAGCGACATGCCCGACACCAGCGCGATGGTGTCCAGTCCCGCGTCGGGGCCGAGGCAAGCGAGCAGCTTGACCAGGTCCAGGGTGCAGCCGGGCAGCTGGCCCAGGCGCGCCACCATCAGGTCGATCACGTTGTCGGAAAACGCGCGCGCGGCAATCGCCTGCGCATCCCACTCCCAGCGCGCGCCATCGTCGTTAAAACGCAGCAGGCGGTTTTCGCCGAGGCGGGTCAGGAACTGCAAGGTGAAGAAGGGATTGCCGGCCGTCTTGGGGAACACCAGCGCCGCCAGCGGGGCCGCCTCGGCGCTGGCGCAATCGAGCGCCGCGGCCACCAGTTCGCAGGCTTGCGTACGGTCCAGCGCATCGAGCACGATTTCGTTGACGTCGGCACGCACCCCTGCGCCGGCGGCCAGCATGGCGTCGTGCGCCAGCGCCATCGGGTGCCCGCCGCCCTCCGCGCGCGTGCGCCACGCGCAGATCGCCAGCACGTGGTCCATGCCGGGATGGGTGAGCAGGTGCGAGAGCAGCTTCAGGCTGGCCGGGTCGATCCACTGCACGTCGTCGAGGCACAGCAGCAGCGCCGTGCCGGGGCGCCGGCAGGCTTGCAGGAAGCGCCGGAACACACTGTCGAAACGGCTCTGCGCTTCCGGCGGCGCCAGCGGCGGCGGAGTCGGATGGGCGCCGATCACCAGCGCCAGCTCGGGAATCAGGTCGAGCATCAGGCGCGCGTCCGCCCCCAGGGCTCCTGTCAGCGCGCTGCGCCACGGCGCCAGCGCGGCCTCGCCCTCGCGCAGGCGCTCGCGCACCAGCGACTGGAAGGCCTGGGCCAGGGAGGCGTACGGGATGTCGCGCTGGCGCTGGTCGAATTTGCCGGCGATGACGGTGGCCCCGGCCGCCACCTCGGAGTGGCGCAGCGCCGTCACCAGCGCCGACTTGCCGGTGCCGGCGCGGCCCGACACCAGCACCAGTTGCGGCGCCGCGCCGGCCGCCGCGCGCCGGTGCGCCTCGCTCAGCAGCGCCAGTTGCGGCGCGCGCCCGACCAGCTGCGCCGGAATGCGCACGCGCAGCGCGCCGTCGTGGCAACCGAGCACGAACGGTTCGACCCGGCCCTGCGCTTCGAGCATCGAGCGGCAGTGCTGCAGGTCGGCGTACAGCCCGGCCGCGCTCTGGTAACGCTGCGCCGGGTCGGGCGCGAGCAGGCGCGCCACGATCGAGGAACAGATGCGGTCCACCCCCGGACGGCGCCGGGGCTGCTCCTGCGCCCCGGCGTCGCCCGTGGCCGCGGCCGGCGCGCTCTCGCCGCTGAGCAGGTGATACAGCACCTGGCCGAGCCGCACCAGGTCCGCCTGCGGGTCGCCCGGCCCGTCGAGCGGGGTGGCGCGGCCAAAGCCGGTCAGGCGCACGCCGGCGGTGGCCGGGTCGAACAGGATGTGGGATGCGGCCAGGTCGCGGTGCACCAGGCGACTGTGGTGCGCATGCGACACCGCCAGCGTGATGGCGGCCGCCAGCGTCAGGAAATCGGGCAGGTCGAGCGGGCTTGCGGGCAGCTCGAGCGGCGCGCCGCCGCTGTCGGCCAGCACCAGGGTGACGCTGGCGCCATCGGCGTGAACGGGGTTGTGGAACAGCGCCAGCGGCGTTGCGGCCCAGGCGCTGTCGAGCAAGTCGCGCAGGGCGAATTCGTGCTCCATGCAGGGTGCATCAGGGTGCGCTGCGGCGCGCACCACCAGCAGCACTGGCAGGCGGTCGGCGTCGCGCACCGCGCGCAGCAGGACCGACTGCTGGTCCGCGCGCAAGGTGTCGATCACGGTATATCCGTCGGGGGCCTGGGTCAAGGTCACCTCTTATTTTTGTCGTACAAACGCCGTTCTCCGATCAGGCGTTGGCAATTATGCCACCACCGATAGGCGTTTGATACAAAAATCCCGAGTTGTGATGCCCTTCGTGGGAACTACGCCACGCTGCGCACGCTGAAATCGACCCCGACTTCGTCCCACCATTCCTGCTCTTTTTCGATCCAGTACGACACCGTCGGATGGCTGCCCACCCACTCGCGCCGGATCTCGAGGTCGATGCGGTTCTTCATGCGCAGCTTGAGTTCCCCGGCGTCGGCGTCGATCCGCGCGTGCATCAGCAGGATCGCCACGCGCAGCGCCAGCACCGCCCTGGCGAAGTCGGTATCGGCCAGCGCCTCGGTCACCTTGCGCAGGTTGCCCTTCTGCGCCAGGATCAACTTGCTCATGATGCGCTGCTCGCGCGTGGTGAAGCCTGGCATGTCGGCGTTCTCGATCATGTAGGCCGCATGCTTATGGTAGCCGGTCTGCGACACCACCATGCCCATCTCGTGCAGCAGCGCGCTCCAGCGCAGCAGCTTGGCGCAGCCGTCGCCGGCCGGCTTCAGTTGCAGGTACATGTCGCTGGCCAGTTGCGCCACGCGCCGCGCGCGTTCCTGGTCGACGTGGAATTTGAGCGCCAGCGCCGCCACCGATTCCTCGCGCCGGTCGCGCTGCATCGAGCGCAGGTACAGGTCCCACATCACGCCCAGGCGCAAGCCCGCTTCGACCGGTTGCATGACGCCGATATCGAGTTCGCGCACCAGCGCGATCAGGATCGCCAGCCCGCCGATGATGGTGCCGGCGCGGTCCGGCCGCAGGCCCGGCATGTCGATCAGGGCCACCTGGCCGAAGGCGATGAAGCGCAGCTTGAGCGCATCGAGCCCGGCGGCGCTGAGCTTGCCGTCGCCCAGGTTGTTTTTGGCGATGATGTCGGCGATCGCCCGGATCGTGCCCGAGGAACCGTAGGCCTGCTTCCAGAACTGCGGATGGTAAGGCGGCGCGGCGTCTTCGAAGTGGCTGCGCGCCGACAGAATGGCCGCCTCGTACGAGACCGCGTCGATCCGTCCGTCGACAAAAAACGACAGGCTTTGCTTGACCGTGCCGATGCTGAACGACTCGACCCGCTCGATGTCGGCGCCGCGTCCGAGAATGATTTCGGTCGAGCCGCCGCCGATATCGATCACCAGGCGCCGCTCGGACGGCTCGGCCAGCGCGCTGGCCACGCCCATATAGATCAGGCGCCCCTCTTCCTCGCCCGAGATGATCTCGATCGGATAACCGATGGCTTGTTCGGCGGCCGGCAAGAACGCGGCGCCGTTGCGCGCCACGCGCAGGGTGGAGGTGGCCACCACGCGCACGGCGTCGAGGCGGTAGCCCGACAGCACCGCCTGGAAATTGCGCAGGCAGGCCAGCGCCGACTGCATGGCCGCCTCGGTCAGGTTGCCCTTCGCATCGAGGCCGGCGGCCAGCCGGATCGGCTCGCGCACGCTTTTCAATACCCGGATCGCATCGCCATCGTGCTTGCCGATGTGCAGGCGAAAACTGTTGGAACCTAAATCGACGGCAGCGTACATCGAAGCCTCTTTCTGTATTGTTGTCATCAAGGCTCTCCTGCTGCAAAACCAATCACAGTAGCAAAGATATATGACGCCGTCATGACCGGCGCCCTGGCGCTGCCGCGCTTTACACTGGCGGCGCGGCGGCCGCCGGCGCTGCCACCACCTTGTTGCGCCCACCCTCCTTGGCGGCGCGCAGGGCTTCGTCGGCGCGCTTGAACAGGCTCACCGTGCTGTCGTCCGGGCGGATCACGGTCACGCCGAAACTGGCCGTCATCGAAATCATCGCGCGCTCGGTCTTGACCGGGCTGGCCTCGACCGCCGCCCGGATGCGCTCGGCCACCAGCATGGCTTCATCGATGCCGGTGCGCGGCAGCAGCAAGGCGAACTCCACGCCCACCAGGCGCCCCAATTGATCGCTGTCGCGCAGCTGGCGCTTGCACACCTCGGCCACGCAGCGCAAGACCGTGTCGCCGGCCGGGTGGCCGTAGCTGTCGTTGACGCGCTTGAACTGGTCGAAGTCGAGCATCACCAGGGAACTGGGCTGGCCGGGGCGGCGCGCCAGCGCCATCCACGGCGCCAGCGCCGCGAAAAAGCTGCGCCGGTTGGGCAGGTCGGTCAGGGGGTCGACCAGCGCCAGGCGATCGAGTTCCACGCGCTGGTGTTCGCGCGCCAGCAGCAGGTAGCCGAAGCCGTTGAGCAGCATCAGCAGGTACAGCGCCGCCGAGGCCAGGACCTGCAGCAAGCCCTTGCTCAACCACCCCCACCCCTCGGGCATGGTCAGCACCAGGATGCCGCGCGCGGCCACCAGCAAGGCCAGCAAGGTAATCGAGATGATCAGGAAACGGTGCAGCATGCTGCCGCCGCGCCAGCCGCGCGCCAGGGCCGCCGCGCCGGCCAGGTACAGGACGCCCAGGATGAGCGCGCCGGCCACCACCCGCATGCCGGCTTCGTCGATCGCGTAGCAGGCCAAAAACAGCGCCACCGACAGGCCCATGACCGGATAGGCGATGCGGCGCCAGGCCAGCCGTCCGGCCGACTCCCACAGCGCGCCCGCTTCCAGGCCCACGCCGACGAACAGCACGCCATAGCCGACCGGGATCGAGACCGCGTCGGGCACCACCCCGCTGCCGTTAAAATACAACAGCAGCCAGGCCACGGCCTGGCACTGCTTGGCGATGGCCCAGGTCGACCAGCTCAGCGACTTGCCGCGCTCATACTCGTAAAAGAACAGCGCCGCGGCCAGGCTCAGGTTGCCCAGCGCGAGCGCAAACAACATCGTCGTGATGTCCATGGCCGCGCCGTGGGAGCTCAGACTTCGTGTTCGACGTTGCTGCTGCCATCACCGATCTTGCTGGCCCAGGCTTGCGCGAAAAACTGCTTTTCCACCTCGGTTGGCGCGTCGTTCCAGAACACGATCAGGGTGCCCTTGTGGTCGTGGATCTGGGTGAATTTTTCGATGAAGCCATCGACACCGGCAAGGTCGGCCAGCGCCACCACATAACCATAGACCCGGGTCAGGCGCTCGATCCGATCGGGCTCGGTGAAACTGTTGGTGGCGGTGATGGTGGGGTGGTCTAAAAACATAATCTCTCCGGGTTGGCCGCGCCGCTGGCGCACCGCTTGAAGCCGGCCACACACAGCCGGGGCAAGGATCAGCTTATCAGAAACGGCTGGGGCGCAACAGGGGCGCGTGGCGCGCCCGCGCAGCGAGCCGCTATACTGGCGCACGAGCCTCACGCCACCTTGCACCATGCCGCCACCGACCGAGCCATCGCGCCCGCCCACGCCGTCCCCCGCCCCGCCGCTGGTGCACACCCGGGGCGACCGCCGCACGCTCGAATTCATGCCCGGCGACGTGCAGTCCGAAATGCGCCTCTCGCGCCCGCAAGCGCTGGTCCTGGCCTACTGCCGCGCCATCATGTGCTTCGCCCTGTTCGTGCCGCGCCCGCGCGCCATCGTCATGGTGGGCCTGGGCGGCGGCTCGCTGGCCAAATTCTGCTACCGCCATTTTCCGCAGGCGCGCATCACCGTGATCGAACTGCGCGCCGACGTGATCGCCCTGCGTGAGCAATTCTGCGTGCCGCCCGACGACGAACGCTTCACCGTGGTGCACGCCAACGCGGTCGACTGGCTGGCCGGCGCGCGCGCCTGCGCCGATGTGCTGGTGGTCGACGGCTTCGACACGGCCGGCCTGCCGCCGGCGCTGGGCACGGCGCGCTTCTACGGCGACTGCCGCGGCGCCCTGCGCGACGGCGGCGTGCTGGTGGCCAATATCTTCAGCTACGATCCGCGCTATGCCGGCATGCTGGCGCGCCTGCGCCTGATGTTCAACGACCGCGTCTGCTGGTTCGAGCGCATGGCCGGCAACAACCACATCCTGTTCGCGGTCAAGGCCCCGGCCCGGCTCGAACCGGCCAAGCCGCTGCCGCGCGCCTTGCGCATGCAGCGCTGGGTGGCGCGCCGGCGCGGCCTGGGCAGCATCGCACTGAACCGCCTGCTGGCGCGCGCCGTCGTCGCATGGCTGCAACACCCCTTCAAACGTTCCAAATGACAACGCCTACGTGGCTTTTTAGTTGCTGAATATCAATCGACTTACCGATTTTTATCATTTTGTGACAAACTAACGACGCATCGGGCGCCGCGCAAAGGCGCGCCGGCTGCTCTCTCCCTCTTATTTCTCGCGCTCTACTCTAGGAATCAGGACATGTTGCGTCGTCGCTTGCCGTTCTCGCTCACCGTCGCGGCGGCGCTTACCGTCGGGGCTGGCCTGGCCGCCACCGTCATGCTGGCCGTGGCCGTGGCCCGGCTCGAAGACGACAAACTCGCACTCTCCTTCCAGCAACGCGCCACCGTGCGCGTGGCCGCGATCCGCCAGGGGCTCGACGAAGCGGTCGAAGTACTGACCGTCACCAACCAGCTGTTCGCGACCGTGCACCCGGTCACGCGCCGCCAGTTCCACGACTTCACCCAACCGCTGCTGCGGCGCTACCCCTTCATCCAGGCTTTCAACTACCACCGGCTGGTCGGCGCCGGCGAACGCGCGGCGGTCGAAGCCGAGTTGCAGCAAGTCGTTCCGGGCACGCGCATCACCGAAATGGGAGCGCAGGGACGCCGCCCGGCGCCGCCGCGCGCGCAGTACAGCATGGTCGACTACCTCGAACCGATGAAGGGCAATGAAGCGGCCTTCGGCCTGAACGTCGGCATCAACGCGCAGGTCATGAACGCGCTCGAACAAGCCACCGTCAGCGGTCGCGCGGCCGCCACCGGCTTGTTAAGCCTGGCGCAAGACCAGCGCCCGCAAGGCGGCTTCGAAGTCATCATGCCGGTGTACCGCCCCGGCGCCGCGCTGGGCAGCGCCGCCGAACGACGCGCCGCCCTGATCGGCGACACCGCCGCCATCATCCGCGCGCGCGACCTGGTCGCCAAGATCCTGCGCGGCGCCGACCTGCATCTGGACCACGGCATCCAACTGGCGGTGTACGCCAGCGCCAGTGCCGACCCGGCGCACCTGGTCTACGCCAGCGCCGGGCTGGACGCCGCCGCCGGGCAGCGCGCGGCCCTCGGTACGCTGCCCCAGTGGACCACCTCCGGCCACCGCGAGCGCCACAGCGCCGGGCTCGACGTGGCCGGCCAGCGCTGGCACGTGGTGGCCAGCGCCGCCCCGCGCCCCTTGTTGCACAACCATCCCGGCTCGATCTCGACCCTGGTCGGCGGCTTGTTGTTCACGCTCCTGATCGGCGCCTTCGTGCAAACCCTGGTGCAGCGCTCGCGCCGGGTGCAGTTGCTGGTCGACGAACGCACGGCCGACCTGAAACTCTCCAACCAGCGCCTGATCGACGACGTGCAGGCGCGGCGCCGCACCGAAGCGGCCCTGCAGGAAAGCGAACAGCGCTTCCGCCAGCTGGTGAGCATGTCGTCCGACTGGTACTGGGAACAGGACGCCGACCTGCGCTTTATCGACATCACCGGCGGCGTCGGTGAAAAAGGCGGCGTGGCGGCCGGACGCCTGATCGGACGCACGCGCTGGGAAACCGTGGCCGGCATGCGCGAAACCGACTGGGGCAAGGCGCACATGGCGCAACTGGCGGCGCGCGCGCCGTTCGCCGACCTCGAATACGAAACCGTGGACGAACAGGGCGAGGCGCGCTGGTTCAGCATCAACGGCGAACCGGTGTTCGACGCCGACGGCGCCTTCCGCGGCTACCGGGGCACCGGCACCGACATCACCGCCCGCAAACACACCGAGCAGCGCATCCGCCACATCGCCCAGCACGACGTGCTCACCGGCCTGCCCAACCGCAGCCTGCTGCAGGACCGCCTGAGCCAGGCCGTGGCCTACTCGCAGCGCTGCGCGCGGCCGGCATGGGTACTGCTGATCGACCTCGATCGCTTCAAGTTCGTCAACGACAGCATGGGCCACAAGGCCGGCGATGTAGTGTTGATGACGGTGGCGGCGCGCCTGCGCGCGGCCCTGCGCGAGACCGACACCGTGGCGCGCCTGTCGGGCGACGAATTCGTCGTCATCCTCACCGAGCACGAAGAACGCCTGCAAGCGGACGTGGTGCAGCGCCTGATGGACGCGGTGGCGCAGCCGGTGCCGCTCGGGAGCAAGGAGTTTTTCGTCACCTGCAGCATTGGCGTGGCCGTGTACCCGACCGACAACACCCCGGCCGACAGCCTGATCGAGCATGCCGACATCGCCATGTACCGCGCCAAGAAACTGGGCCGCAACAACTTCCAGTTCTACACGCCGACCATGAACGACGAAGCGCAGGAACGGGTGCGCATCGAAAGCGCCCTGCGCAGCGCGCTCGAACGCAACGAATTCGTGCTGCACTACCAGCCGCAGGTCAACCTGGCGACCGGCCAGGTGGTCGGCATGGAAGCGCTGATCCGCTGGCAGCATCCCGAACTGGGCGTGGTCGCGCCCGACCGCTTCATCTCGGTGGCCGAAGAGACGGGCCTGATCGTGCCGATCGGCGCCTGGGTCATGCGCACCGCCTGCGCCCAGAACAAAGCCTGGCAAGACGCGGGGCTGGGCATGCTGCGGGTGGCGGTGAACCTGTCGGCGCGCCAGTTCGGGGCGGCGAACCTGCTGGCCGACATCAGCGACGTGCTGGCCCGGACCGGGCTGGCGCCCTCGCTGCTCGAGATCGAACTGACCGAAAGCCTGTTCATGAGCGACGTCACCCTGGCGGTCGAACTGCTGCACAGCATGAAGTCGCTCGGCGTGAACTTATCGATCGACGACTTCGGCACCGGTTATTCGAGCCTGTCGTACCTGTCGCGTTTTCCGATCGACGTGCTCAAGATCGACCGCTCGTTCGTCTCCGACATCACGCGCGACGCCAACGACGCCGCGATTGTCGCCTCGATCATCGCGCTGGCGCACAACCTGAAGCTGTCGGTGATTGCCGAAGGGGTCGAGACGGCCGAGCAGCTCGACTACCTGCGCCGCCACGGCTGCGACGAAATGCAGGGCTACTACTTCAGCCGGCCGCTGGCGGCGTCCGCGTTCGAAGAACTGCTACGCCAGCACAAAAGCTTGCCGCTGGCGCTGACGGCCGGGCATGCGGAGCGGGTGGAAGCATAGAGCGCGCGTGGTATTAGTAGACAAATCGACATCTTTGTTCAAAAATAGACTATCATCGTCGACTGACAGCCATTTTTCGAGCCAAGCGACACACATGAGTGAAGACTTTCAGCGCCAGCGGGCCGATCCGCAAGGCAGCGAGGCGCCCAGCCCGCGCACCGATTTCCGCACCCGGGACGTGGTCAACCAGGCGATTGCCGCGATCCCGAGCGTGGGCGTGCAGCAAGCGGCGGAATTCCTGGCCGCAATGAATGTCCCCTCCGAAATTGCCATCCGCACCCTGATCTACAAAGGCACGCGCCGCGACGAACTGTAGCGCCGGCCCCGCCTCCCATCCGGGCCCCGGCTCCCCGCAACCATCCAACCGGGGTCTGACCTCTGTTTCGAAACATTGTTAAATCCCTGGTGCTTTGATCCGCCAACAAGAAACATCCACCGGGGTCTGACCTCTGTTTCGAAACATTGTTAAATCCCTGGTGCTTTGATCCGCCGAAACATCCACCGGGGTCTGACCTCTGTTTCGAAACATTGTTAAATCCCTGGTGCTTTGATCCGCCAACAATATCAAGACTATTTGCTGCGCAAGCGGCAAAGACCGTCTTTTTGGCGCGGGGAATGGTCAAACACGAGCCTTGCCCTAGACAATACAGGCAAGAATGTCAAATGTTTCGAATCAGAGGTCAGACCCCGGTGGTGGGGGAACGGGGGCGGGGGTCTGACCCCGGTTCGGGAGGACGGTAACTAGCCGGGGCTTATTTGTCTTGGGCGTCGATGTCGGCCAGCGATTCGCGGCCTTTGTCGGTGACGCTGTGGCCGCCCGCTTCGAGCGCGACGATGTGGGATTTTTTGCCGAGGAAGACCAGTACGTCGGCGTCAACCACCGCCGCCTCATCGGCCAGCAGCGCGCGCAATCCGGCGATGCAGCGGCGCAGGAACAGCACTTGCTGCCCCTTGTCCGTCAACGCAAGCTTGCCGTCTTTGCTGTACTGGATCATTTTCAGGCCCGCCAGACGCTTGGCGTTGCGCCCCACGCAGGCGTTGAAGCGGTCATGCTTCGCCCCGCCCAGGATATGCCCGAGCGCATCGTATTCGTCTGTCGTTAATTTCTCGTTCTTCATTGCTGATTTCCATGTGGCCAATTTTCGGCCCCCATGGTAACCGCGCAGGCTGCCCGGGGCAACCTGCATTCGCTGACAACACTCACTTTACTGTGCGGAACAGGAACCAGACCGCGCCGATACTGAGCATCGCGCAAAGCAGCAAGGCCACTTGCACGCCGCGCGAACGCAGCACCGAGCCACGGCCAAGGTAGATCTTGTTGTGTAAAGAATTGCCCATCATGTTCTCCCGGAACAAAAAAGTCGCTTGATGGTTTGATTATAGAAAGCCGCCGTCGTTCGCGGTGTGACGACGAGCACAAAATATAACAAATATAGACTGGTAGCAACACATTGACGCGCCTGAGGACCGCCCTGGCGTCCGGCCCTACTGCGCGCCAGCGAATCGCTTGCACTGTTAACATCATTGCCAGAGCGCCGCGCGAGTGCGGCACTCCCCCATACAAAGGAGAATCCCCATGCACCCCACCTCATCCTTCCCGGATCCGGCCCAGGCCAGGTCCCTCGTCGACGAGGCCGACATCGGCAGCGGCGAAAAACCGCCGTCACAGCTTGAAACCGAGAACATCATTCGCCAGATCCCTCCCCTGCCGCCATCGGACCCGGACGACGCCGATAACGACACCGACGCCTCCGCAGCCGGACAATTCGACGGCGGCGAGAACCGCGAGAAGCGCGAACACGACGCCTCGCTCGAACGGGATGAGCCAAGCGAACAGCTCGATCAGCTCGATCCGGTGCCGCCCAAGGGCCAGTAAAGCTGCATCACCGCGCCGGCGCAGCGATGCGCTTGCGGCGCGCCATGCGCACCGGCGCGACACCGGCGCGCGCGCTCACGCGCCCGGCCAGCCTGCGCGAAGCGACGCGTCAGCCAGCGGCCGGCACCGTCACCCCATCAAGCCTTGATCGGCGGCACCGGCATCGCCGGCTCTTCAACCGGGGCATTGACCGGCGGCGGCACGTCGTCCGGCACCGGGCTCGGCTTAGGATCGGTCGGCGGCAAGTCGTCCGGATCGGGGGTGGAATGGGCGCGCTGCGGCGATGTCGTCGAATGATCGTTGTGGGACATGAATTGCCTTTCCTTAGGGGTTATCAAAAGTGCTGTTCCGTCCGGCGCACGGCTGGCGCGCGCGCGGCATACGGTCTTTTTACGGTATCGTTGATCCTTCCGGGCGCCTCGCCCGGCCTCATGACAACGCGTAAAAGGTGACAGCGCATGTGCGGACGTCTCGATCAAAACCATACTGCCATTGAATATGTCGCGGCAATGCACTGGCGCGGCCCCACGCCGCGCGTCGACACCCACGCCGCGCCCAGCTACAACGCGCCGCCGGGCACCTGGCGCCCGCTGATGCGCGTGGTCGACGAGCAGCTCGTCGTCGAAGATGCCTTCTGGGGCTACCGCGCCTCCTGGGCCGCCGCCAAACTGCCGGTGTCGATCAACGCGCGCCTCGAAAAAATCACCAACAATTACTGGGCGCGCCTGCTCAAGAGCGGGCGCGCCATCGTCCCGGCCGACGGCTGGTACGAATGGACCGGCGAGAAGGGCAAGAAGCAACCCTGGCATATCCACCTCAAGACGCGCGAGCCCCTGTTCATCGCGGCCATCGGCGCCTGCGGCAAGGAACGCGAGCAGCCGGCCGAGTCGGGCTTCGTGATCGTCACCGCCGATGCCGAGGGCGGCATGGTCGATGTGCACGACCGCCGTCCGATCGTCTTCAGCGCGCAAGACGCCGCCCTGTGGCTCGATCCGGACCTGTCCGCACAGCAGGCCGAACAACTGGCCCGCTCGGTCGCGCTCGGACCGGACGCCTTCGAGTGGCATCCGGTCGCCAGGGAGGTTGGCCGCGCCAGCAACGAAGGCGCTCACCTGGCCGCCCAGCTCGACCTGCTGGCCTGAGAGGCTGAGCCCGGCTCGCGCCTGGCGCCGGACCGTACGTTCGCTCAGGCGGCCGGCGTTTGCGCCAGCGCCAGCAGGTTGTCGACCTCGATGCGCGCGACCTGCACGCCGGCCAGGCAGGCGATCTCGGGCGTGGCATGGCCGCCCGCGGTCTGGCTGCGCGTGATCGCCGGCGCCGGATCGTTATCCTGCCCGCCCTGCCCGGTCTTGGTGATGCGGTATTCGAAGTCCCACAGGTCGCCGCAATCCTTCATCGGCGTGACCGCGATGGTGAAACCTTTGTATTGTTCCGTTGTAATTTGCATATCATCCTCACTGTTGTTCGCAGCCTAGCATGGAAGGGCCGAACACTGCCACAGCCACGCCAATCGTGCGCGCGCCGGCCGCGCTTGCCCCGCGCGGGACGAACTCGGTATAGTGGCCATTCCCTTCGCTCCCGATCCTCACGATGAACACTGCCCTGCCCGCGTTCCTGGTCCCCGCCCTGCTGGTGCCCGCCCTGCTCGCCTCCAACGCCGCCGTCGCCGCGCCGATGACCCTGGCCGACTACCTGGCCCTGTCCGGACCGCCGCCGACCGCGAAAATCGCCTACGGCAGCGCGCCGTCGCAGTTCGCCGAGCTGTTCCGGCCGGCCGGTCCCGGCCCGTTCCCGGTGGTGGTGCTGGTGCACGGCGGCTGCTGGACGGTGGAGTACGGCGGCATCAGCCAGATGCGCAATGTGGCCGGGGCCCTGGCCGCGCGCGGCATCGCGGTGTGGAACGTGGAATACCGCCGGGTCGACGAGGAAGGCGGCGGCTATCCGGGCACCTACCTGGACATGAACGCCGCCCTCGACAAGCTGGCCGCCGAGGCCCCGGCGCACCAGCTCGACACCACCCGCATCGTCGCGATGGGCCATTCGGCCGGCGGCCAGCTGGTGCAGTGGATCGCCGGGCGCAGCCGGATTCCGGCCAGCAGCCCCTTGTTCCAGCCGGCTCCCATGCCGGTGCGCACCGTGATCAGCCTGGGCGGCCTGGCCGACCTGCGCCGCGAGCAAGCGCTGATCAAGACCAGTTGCGAGCGCGACATGGTGCAACTGGCCGGCACGCCCAGCGCGGCCCGCCCCGACATCTACGCCGACACCAACGCCGCCGACCTGATGCCCAACGGCAGCCGCACGGTGCTGGTCACGGGCGAACTCGACACCATTTCGCCGCCGCGCGTGGCCCACGACTACGCCGCGCGCGCCCTGGCCGCCGGCGACCACGCCGAAGTGCTGATCCTGCCCGGCGCCAGCCATTACGATGAAATCGCGGCCAGTTCGCCGTCGTGGAAACTGATCCTTCCCGTGATCGAAAACGCGCTCGGCATGGCCCGATAAACAACAGCCTTCCGCCACGACGTTGCGTCAAGACAACGTCCTGAATGAAACAAGCCGAAAGGCCTCCACACTGGACGATATACACGGCCAACGCCACCAACCTAGCGTAGCGTGTACTCACGGTAGCCCAATCCGCTGTCCCACCACAGCACGCGCCCTGCCCGCCCCGGCACGGCGGCGTGCCATGCCCCTACGCACCAGTCCGATCCCTACCCTGACGCTTTACGGAGACTTGTATGCTTGATAACATGAAGGTAGGCACGCGCCTGCTCGGCGCTTTTGCCATCGTTGTGCTGCTTGGCAGCATCGTGGCCGCTATCGGCATCCTGAACATGGCCAACATGAACGACCAGGCCGAGCTGGCTTACGACAGGGAGTTGCTGGGCTTGTCATATACCAAGCAAGCCAATATCGATCTGGTCAGCATCGGTCGCGCCGCACGCAGCATACTGCTGGCCAACTCGCCCGAGCAAGCGCGCCTGGCCGGGGTCCACCTCGAACAATCGCGCCGCCAGTTGCATGAAAACCTGGCCCTGGCGCGCCCGCGCTTCGTCACCGCCGGCGGCAAGCAGGCGGTGAACGATGCCGACAGCCACGTCGCCCAGTACGAAACCATGCTGGCGCGGTTGCTGATTTTGGCACAGGACACTAGCGCGGAAGGAAAGATCGCTTCAGCCGAGTTTGCCATCGGCCCGCTCGCGGCGCAGGGCGATATCGCCGACGACCACCTTGCCACTCTGGCCAAGCGCAAGGAAACCACGTCCGCCGAGGCGGCCTCGGTGTCGCGCGCGCGCTACCAGCGCGGGCGCGCGTTGATGCTGGCGCTGACCATCGGCAGCCTGGCGCTCGGAATCGCCCTGGGCTGGCTGATCACGCGCCGCCTGACGCGCCAGTTGGGCGGCGAGCCAAGCTACGCGGTGCGCATGGCCGGCGCGATCGCCGCCGGCGAACTGTCGGGTGCGATCGCTATCCGCCCCGGCGACACCAGCAGCCTGCTGCACGCCATGGAAACCATGCGCGCCGCGCTGGCCGGGATCGTGATCGAGGTGCGCAGCGGCACCGACACGATCGCCACCGCCTCGGCGCAGATCGCCGCCGGCAACCTCGACCTGTCGTCGCGCACCGAAGAGCAGGCCAGCTCGCTGGAGGAGACGGCCTCGGCCATGGAAGAGCTGACCAGCACCGTCAAGCAGAACGCCGACAATGCGCGCGACGCCAATCAACTGGCGGTGTCCGCGTCCGAGGTGGCCGAACGCGGCGGTGCGGTGGTAAGCCAGGTGGTGCATACGATGGCGTCGATTAACGATTCTTCGCGCAAGATCGCCGATATTATCGGCGTCATCGACGGCATCGCCTTCCAGACCAACATCCTGGCGCTGAACGCCGCCGTGGAAGCGGCGCGCGCCGGCGAACAGGGGCGCGGCTTTGCCGTGGTGGCCTCGGAGGTGCGCAACCTGGCGCAGCGTTCGGCCGCCGCCGCCAAGGAAATCAAAACCCTCATCAACGACTCGGTGGACCAGGTCGACGCCGGCGGCAAGCTGGTCGACCAGGCCGGCGTGACCATGGCCGAGATCGTGGCATCGATCACGCGCGTGACCGGCATCATGTCCGGCATCGCCTCGGCCAGCATGGAACAGACCGCCGGCATCGAGCAGGTCAACATAGCGATCAGCCAGATGGACGAAGTGACCCAGCAAAACGCGGCGCTGGTGGAAGAAGCGGCTGCGGCGGCCGGCGCGATGCAGGAGCAGGCGGCCACCCTGGCGCAGGTGGTCAGCGTCTTTAAGCTGAGCAACGACCATGCGGCGGGCGCAGCGGCGCCGGCGCGGCGCGCACCGGCACGCACGCCGCCACGGATGGCGCTGGCGAACTCCGCAGCGGACGAGTGGAAAACCGTCTGAGTCACGCTCAATCGCCGCCACGCGCCGGCGCAGCGGCAACGCTGACGCCGGCTTGAAAAACGGCATGCTCATGCGCCCGCCAGCCTCGCGGCCGGCGCCAGCAGCACCAGGTCCGAGCGCGCCACCGCCACGCACGGCAATACATCGCCGGCGCGCTTTTCGTCCAGGCTCAAGCCCGGCCAGTCGATCAGGTAGCTGATCTCCCCTTCCACAATTCGGCACAGGCAGGTGCGGCAGGTCCCGTTCCGGCACGAACTGGGCAGGATGACGCCGGCCGCCTCGGCCGCCGCCAGCAAGGAGCTTCCCGCCTCGGCCTCGAAGCGCCAGCCGCCCGGCTGCACGGTAATCAGATAACTGTCCATGCGCGTATTTTACCGGCCGCGCGCTTTTTGCGATGAGTACGCTGCCGCACAGACGATATATCCGACCGGAACTATTCTTCACTATCCGATTACCAAGGGGCTTCAATTGAAATCAACTTCGCTTTGCCTGATCGCCGCCCTGTGCGCCGGCGTGGCCACCGTTCCTGCCGCCATGGCCGCCATCGCGCCGTCCGCCCTCACGGCCGAGGCGGTCAATAATGCCGGCAAGGAGAGCGCGCCTGTCGACGCCGGCGCGAAACCTGGCAAGCCGGCCAAACCGGCCAAGAGCGCCAAAGCGGCCAAGCTGCCGGCCGCCGCCCTGCTGCGCGCCCAGGTCCTGCTCGACCGCGCCCACTTCTCGGCCGGCGAAATCGACGCCGCGTCCGGCTCGAACATGCGCCTGGCGCTGGCCGGCTTCCAGAAAAAAGCCGGCCTGGAACCGTCCGGCGTCCTCGATGACGCAAGCTGGGCCGCGCTGAACGCCGATAGCGCCGACGCCCTGGTCCCGTACACCCTGCTCGACGCCGACGTGGCCGGCCCATTCGAACCGATCCCCGAGGGCATGGCCGAAAAAGCCAAGCTGAGCACGCTCGGTTACGGCAGCGTGGCGGAAGCCCTGGGCGAAAAATTCCACCTCAGCCCGGCCCTGCTGGCCCGCCTCAATCCCGGCAAGGATCTGAGCCGCGCCGGCGAAGTCATCCTGGTGCCGAACGTGCTCGATACCGAGCCGCTGCCCAAGGCCGCCAAGATCGTGGTGGACCGCTCCGACCGCTCGCTGACCCTGCTCGACGCGGCTGGCAACATCCTGGCCCAGTTCCCCTCGTCCACCGGCAGCGCGCACGATCCGCTGCCGATCGGCACGTGGAAAGTCAACGGCATCGCGCGCAACCCGGTCTATCACTACAATCCGAAACTGTTCTGGGACGCCAACCCCGGCGACAAGAAAGCCAAGCTGCCGTCCGGCCCCAACAACCCGGTGGGCGTGGCCTGGGTCGATCTGTCGAAGGACCATTACGGCATCCACGGCACCCCGGTGCCGGCCTCGATCGGCAAGACCCAGTCGCACGGCTGCATCCGCCTGACCAACTGGGACGTGGCCACCCTGACCGGCTCGGTCGGCTACGGCACCGAAGTGCTGCTGCAGGAATAATGAAGAATCACCCTCACAACGAAAAAGGATAATCTTATGAAATGGCTTCTGACTTTCCTGGCGGGCCTGGTGCTTGGCGCCGGCTCCCTGTTCGTCTACCTGCGCGCGGTGCCCAAGCCGGCCGAGGTGGTCGTGGTGGCGCCCGCCGCGCCGGTCGCGGCAGGCGCCGTGGCCGCGCCGGCGGCGAGCGGGGTTTCCCTGCCGAGCGCCGACCTGCCGGGCGCTCCGGTGGTGAGCACCGACCTGACCGAACTCGATCTGCCGCTGCGCCCCAGCATGAGCGAAGTCGCCCTGCCTGTCGTGAATGGCGCCAGCGCAGCGGCGCCGACCCCGGCCGGCGGCAAGCTGATGGTCCCGGTGGAAGGCATCAAGCTGGCCGACCTGCGCGACAATTTCGACCAGCCGCGCGGCGCCGACCGTCACCACGAAGCGCTCGACATCATGGCGCCCAAGGGCGCCAAGGTGTTGGCGGTCGCCGACGGCAAGCTGGTCAAGCTGTTTAACAGCAAACCGGGCGGCCTGACGGTGTACCAGTTCGATCCGAGCGAAAAGTACGCGTATTACTACGCGCACCTGGACCGCTACGCCGAGGGCGTGAAAGAAGGCATGGACCTCAAGCGCGGCGACCTGGTCGGCTATGTCGGCGTGACCGGCAATTCGGACCCGAACGCACCCCACCTGCACTTTGCCGTGGTTGAACTGACTGCCGAAAAGAAATGGTGGAAAGGCACGCCAATCAATCCATTCCCCTTGATCGGCGAATAAGGATTTAGCCCATGCGGACGGCGCGCGCGCGCTGCCCGCGCCGCGCCACCAGCAGGAGCACGCCGGCGCCGAGCAGCATCAGGGCCGGCATGCCCGGTTCCGGCACCGCGCTGGTACTGTCGAGTGTCAGCAAAAAGCCGGAACAGGCGCCGAGCGTGTTGCAGCCATGCGCAGTGATCTGGCCCAGGTCGTTGATGTCGGCCGCGTAATTGAGCGTCCAGCCGAATCCGGGGCCGACCAGGGTGTTCAGATCGTGCATTTCACCACCCGAATACAGAAAAGCGTGCGTCGCCTTGCCGCCGGCGATGTCGGAACCGCCCACCGCCTGGCCCGCATTATTGATCCCGTAGCCGTAACTGCTCATGCCACCCAAGGTGTCGAGATCGATCATCTGGCCGTTCGCGAACATGAAGGCATGCGCAATCGCATCGCCAGCCAGGTAGGAAAAGCCCGTCACCGCGCCGCTGTCGTTGATGCGGTTGGCTTCGCTGTAATTGCCGCCCAGGGTGCCGAGGTCGGTCATTCCTTTACCATCTTCCAGGAAAGCGTGATAGTTGCCCGCAGCGAGCTCGGCCCGTCCCACGACGACGCCGCTATTGTTAATGTCGCTACCCAGGCTGCTGGCGCCGCCCAGGGTGCCCAGGTCGCGCAACTGGCCGCCCGGGGTGTAGCGGAAGGCGGCCTGGGACCCATCGGCCCGGTCGGCGCTGCCGGCCACCTGCCCGGCATTGTTGATTCCCTTGGCCAGGCTGTCACGCCCGCCGAGGCTGCCGAGCGTCTCGATCTTGTTGCCATTGAACGTCACTGCGCGCGATACGCCGCCGCCATCGGTCACCTGCCCGGCTGCCACGCCGGCCTCGTTGATACCGCTGGCAACGCTGCTCGTTCCCTTGTCGGGACTGAGGCTGCGCATGGTTCCGCCGCGCGAGACGTAGGCGCTGCTGATATGGTCGCTGTTCAGGGCGTAGCCGACCACCGCACCGCCATTGTTCATGGCGCGTACGTCGCCGCTGCCGCCGCCAAGCGTACCGAGTTGCTTGACAGAGTACACCGGCGCGGCTTGGGCAACGCCCGGGAGCAGCAAGGTGGACAGGAGAGTGGACAGCAGACTGAGCTGCAACAGACGCGGTGCGACAGACATAGGGAACTCCGGGAAACATGAAAATCGGTGGGCGCGCCAGACTCATCCGGCGCGCTGCGTCGATTCTAAACCCGATTTTCCTACGCACATTATGCGGGGTGGAAAATAGTTCCAAGCACACACACTTTAACGCGGAAACCCTTGCCAGCCTGGCACTACTCGTTGCGATCCTCGCCCACATTCACGGCCGCGTAGGCGCGCTGTACAGCCACCGCCTCCTTGCTGTTCTTGCCATACAGCTCCTCGGCGGCAGCGAGCACCTTGGCGCGCGCATCCTTGTAGTCGGTGCTGGAGGTAAAGCGCGTGGTGGCGGCGTTGAACCAGATCCGGTAGGCCTTGTCGAGGCCGATGCCGCTCATCGCCCGCGGCGTGCCGGTGAGAAAAGTACTGTGGGCCTCGCTGGCCGGGTCCGCGTTCGATCCTTGCGCCAGGAAGTAAAACATGCGGTTGTTCGGGCCGCTGCTGTAGTGCACGTCGAGCCGCCGCAACCTGGCCGACCAGGCATCCGGGCTGGTGCCGTCCTTGCTCGGACGAATCATATAGCGCAGGGGCGTGCCGACCTTGCTGATTTCCTTGCCAATCATCCAGTCGTTGCCCTCGGCCGGAATCAGGGCGCCGCCTTTGCCGGCGCGCGCATACGCTTCCACCACTTCCCCGGTGATGTCGGACGACGATTCGTTCAGCCCGCCCGGCTCGCCCGAGTACACCAGGCGCGAGGTGGCGTCGGTCACGCCGTGGCCCATTTCGTGGCCGACCACGTCGAGCGCGCCCAGGCTGTTGAAGGTCGCGCCGTCGCCGATGAACATGCATTTGCAGGCGTCGCTGTAGTAGGCGTTGTCGTAGGCCGTGTTGACATGCGCGGCGATGTAGGTGGCCGTGTCTTGCCCGTCCAGCGCATGCCAGCCCAGCGTGTTTTTCAGCATGTCGTAGGTGTTGGCCAGGCCCCACATGGCGTTCACCGCCGCCGTCTGGCCGTTGGCGTCGGTGGTGCTGCCGCCGGCCAGGTATTGCTTGCCATCGCCCCAGTGGTTGCTGCTGTTGGTAAACAGCTCGCCGGCCTTGGTGCCGTGATCGGCGTTGGTGACCGCCAGCCCGCCGAACTTGCCGCCCTTGGCGCGCAGCGGGTCGAGCATGCGAAAGCCGGCGCCGCCCTCGCTGGTGCTCAGCGGCACCTCGCCGTTGTACTGGCTCTTGCCCTTGCCGATGGCGCTTTGCAGCATGCTCCACTGCGCCAGGATGCGCCCGCTGCCGGCGCTGACCACGGTGTCGTGGTAGACCGGCTGCGGCCCGGCGCGCAGGCGCGTGGCGACCAGCCAGGCCAATTCGTAACCGACCACCACATCGGTCATGTCGAGCGCGTTGAGGGCGTCGTCGGCCTTGCCCAGCGCGGCCGGCAGGCGCTCGCTCCAGACCAGCGGATAGATGATCAGTTCGGCCGTGGGCGGGATCTCGGGCACGGCGCCGGCGCGCACCGAGCGCAGCGCCAGGGTGATGGCGTGCGACGCCGACAGCGCCGGCAGCACGCTGAATATGGCCTTGGCCGCTGCCGTGGCCGTGGCCGCGCCAGCCTGGTCGGCTTTGCCACGGCCCAGCTGCAGGCGCCGCTCCGAGACCGATTCGCGCACGACCGTGCTGGCCGCGTCGAGCAGCACCACCGATTCGGAACCGAACACACGTACGCCTTTATAGGTATGGTGGGCGCGCACCACCGTGCTACCCTGTAAGCCCGGATGCTCGCTGGCGATCAGGAAGTGGTGGTCGTCGTCGAGCCCCAGGCGCGCCCGCTGCGCGGCCAGTTGCGGCACGATGCGGCCGGCCAGCACGGCGGCGCCAGGCGCCACGGGGCCGTTCATCAGCGGCGGCGCGGCCGCGCCGCTCAGGTGCAAGGCGGCGACGGCGACAGCCAGCAGGGTCGGGCGAATTGTCATCGGGCATCTCCGGTATCAAGGGCCTACCCCATGATTGGGGCGGGCAACATCGATTCTCACAGCAGACATGCATGAAGAATTTGCTCAAACGCAAAGACAAGGCAAAATTCCCGGCGCGCCCCGTCATCGTACGGTCATGCAAGCTTGTTACTCTCTGCGTTTTGGCAGTCCTAAGTAAGTGTGCAGAAATTATTGTGATTTATAGCCAACAGAAGCGGATGCCTTGCAAGGCGCACGCCGCGACGCAGTGCGAGCACTGCTAGCGGTGGGCAACGCAGCAAGGCGCCGCTTATGGAAGCTGGAAATCACAAGAATTTATGCGCACTTACTTCACCCTTGTTCCCACCAAATCGGAGTCTGTTGCGATGTACCACGCGTCCCGTACCACCCTGTCCCTGATGTGCGCCGCCAGCGTTGCGGTCCTGATGACCGCTTGCGGCGGCGATGATGCCCCCGACCTGCAAAATCCGGGCACCAGCTGGCCGCCGCAGCCGACCGTCACCGGGCACCGCGGCGCCTCGGCCCTGCGTCCGGAGCACACGCTGGCCTCGTACCAGAAGGCGATCGAAGACGGCGCCGACATCGTCGAGCCGGACCTGGTGGCCACCAAGGATGGCGTGCTGGTGGCGCGCCATGAGAATGAGATCTCGGGCACCACGAATGTGTCGGGCATGCCGCAATTCGCCAGCCGCAAAGCCACCAAGACCATCGACGGCATTCCCGTCACCGGCTGGTTCACGGAAGACTTCACCCTGGCCGAACTGAAAACCCTGCGCGCGAAAGAACGCATTCCCGCCAACCGTCCGCTCAACGCCGCCTACGACGGGCAGTTCGAGGTGCCGACCCTGCAGGAAGTGATCGACCTGGTAAAGAAAGAGAGCGCGGCGCGCAACAAGACCATCGGCATCTACCCCGAGACCAAGCACCCGACCTATTTCAAGACCATCGGCCTGCCGCTCGAAAAGCGCCTGGTCGACCTGCTGGTCGCCAACGGCTATCACGGCAAGGAAGCGGCGGTGTACCTGCAATCGTTCGAAGTGGCGAACCTGAAGGAACTGCGCAAGCTGACCGACATGCGCATCGTGCAGTTGATCGACAATCCGGCCAACCCGCCCGCCGCCAACGGCGCGCCGCGCAATGCGCCATATGATTTTGTCGCCGCCGGCAGCAAGAGCACCTACAAGGACCTGGTCACCCCGGCCGGCCTGAAAGAAATCGCCACCTACGCCGATGTGGTCTCGCCGTACAAGGAAGTGATCATGCCGCGCACGGCAGCCAATGAACTGGCCGCGCCGACCAGTTTTGTGGCCGACGCCCACGCCGCCGGCCTGAAAGTACATACCTGGACCCTGCGTCCGGAAAACCCCTTCCTGCCACCGAGCATGCGCCGTGGCGACCCGGCCTCGCCGACCCAGCGCGGCGATGGCGAAGCCGAGATCCTGGCCTACCTGAAGGCCGGCATCGATGGCTTCTTCACCGACGATCCGGCCGTGGGCCGGGCGGCGGTGACGCAGTTCAAGAAGTAACAATGAGAAGAAAGACAGGAGGCCGCGCCGCGCCTTACCAGGTGCGGTTCCAGCTCAGCGCCAGGGTACGGCCCCGGCCCGCATAGGTCCCGGCCGCGTCCAGCGCGGCGCTCGACTGCGAGTAGTAGCCCACGTACTGCTTGTCCAAGACATTCTCCAGGCTTACCCCGAAACGTCCGTAGGCGCTGTCGAAGGTGAGCGCCATATCGGCCAGCGTATAGCCCTTGAAGTGCTCTTCCAGGTTGCTGGTGCCGATTCTGCGCCCGATATTGATGTCGCGGTCGCGCAGGTGCGCCGCCTGCACGCGCAGCTGCGCTTTCGGCGCCCACTGCCAGTTGGCGCCGAGGACGCCCTTGTCCGGGCCTTGCGCGCGCGCGTTCAGGGACAGGTCGAGCGGCGCACCCTGGGCGGCGGCCGTCTTGCCGTCGGTGACGGCGTAGCTGCCGAACACCGACAGCGCTTTGACGGGACGCCAGTCGCCCGACACTTCCCAGCCCTTGACCACCGTCGGCACCCGTTCGACCGAGCCGATGCCGGTGGCGCTCACGCGCAGCACGCTGCCCAGCTTCGAGCGCGAGTCGTAGCGCGACACGCCCACCTGCCCGTTCGCGCCGCGCCAGTTGACGCCCACTTCGTTGTTGCGGGTGATGATCGGTTGCAGGTCGATCAGGGTCGCCACCGACTTGCCTTCGGTGTTCACGCCGCGCAGCACCAGGCCGACGTCGGGCAGGCCGAAACCTTCCGAGCTGGCGACAAAGGCCGACCAGCGCGGCGCAAAACGCCACACCGCGCCGATGTTCTTGACCGACTTCGAAAACTCGGTCTCGCCGCCCTGCACCACCCGGTTGCCGTAGGCCGCCAGCGTGGTGTAGGTGTCGATGGTCAGCCTGGCCTGTTCGTGGCGCAGGCCGCCGCGCAGCGTGACCGGGCCGAATTCGTATTCGAGCTGCGCAAACGGCGCGGTGGACGCGAACTGCAACTGCGGCACCCAGGTGCGGTTGGTCGTGGCCAGGCGCTGCAGGGTGTTGTCGCGCAAAAGATCGAGGCCGACCGTCAGTTCCAGGCCGCGCACCAGCATGTCGGGACGCACCCAGGTCATGCGCGCGCCGCGCTTGTCGGCCACGATCTGCGACTGGTCGTTGAGGGTGCCGACGGGCGCCAGGCGCGCATCCTGGAAGGTCGACGCGGCCGTGGCGCCGTACAGGGCTTCGAAGTCGTGCGTGAACAACTGGGCGCTGAAGGCGCCGCCGAACAACTCATCGTGGCGGTAATCGAGGCTGGCGCTGCGCACCTTGTTCTTGGGCGGCTCGCCCGGCGCCCGCCCCGGCAGCGATGTCGTCGGCACGCCGGCCGCCACCACGCCCGGCTCGTTCTTGTAGTCGCCGTCGCCGCGCAGGTTGAAGCGGTTCAGGCTCAGTTGAATGCGCTGGGCGCCGAAGCGCTGGCCGATCTTGAAGAACAGGTCGTCGCCGCGACTGTCGAGCGTATCGCCCTGGACGTTATCGATGCCCAGGCGGCGGCCATTGCCGTCGTAGCCCATGCCGCGCCGCTGCATGCCGACGTAGGCGAGCAGGTCGAAGCCGCCGTCCTTGTGGGTGACGTTGTAGCCGGTTTTCCAGTCCAGGTTATCGGAGCGCAGCTGGCCGGACGCGCGCACGTTCAAACCATGCGTGGTGCCGTCGGCGCGCGCGGTCTTGGTGATGTAGTTGATGATGCCGCCGGTCGCGCCCATGCCCTGCATGGCGGACGCCCCGTTGATCACTTCGATGCGCTCGATGATGGCGCTGTCGGCAAAGTAGCCTTCGCGCGAGCCGGCGCGCAGCGGATTCGATTGCGGTATGCCGTCGAGCAGGATCAAGGGCTGGCGCCCGCGCAGCGACTCGCCGGCCGAGGTCATTTTCTGGCGGCTCGGCGCGTAACCCGGCACGTAGGTCGCCAGCGCCTGCGACGGGTCGTCGGCGATCAGGTATTGCGAGGCCAGCTCCTGCTGGCTGATCACGGAAATCGCGCCCGGGATCTTGTCCACCGCCTTGGCTCCGCGGGTGGCGGTCACCACCACCGTGCTGGACGGCTGCGCCGCGTCGTCCGTGGTCTGGGCCTGGGCCGTGGACATGAAAAGGCAAGCGAGCGCGACCGCGCGGGAAAGGGGCGAAACAGGGAGCATGCGGGGGAATCCTTGATGGTGGGACAGAGATGTTGACGCTCAGGGTACAATGTGAATGATAACGATTCTCGTTCAATTATTCAAGAAGCATTAAAAATGATCCACCCCGCCCTCGCTTGCTCCCCTTCATGAAACCGCTGATCCATTTTATCCATCTGTGGGCCGGATTGATTTTCGGGACGATCCTGGTCGTGCTGGGGCTGACCGGCAGCGCGCTGGCGTGGATGCACGAACTCGACGTGCTGCTCAACCCCACCCTGCTGCAGGTGGCGCCGCCGCCCGGCCTGGCGCAAGGGACCCCGATGCGCGTGGCGCCCGCCACCGTGCAGGCGGCCAGCGAGCGCTTGCTGGCCGACCCGCTGTACGGGCGCCCCAGCCAGTTGATGCTGCCCGAGCGCGCCGGCGACGTGTTCGTGGCGTGGTACCGCGATCCGGCACAGCCGGCGTCGACCTGGAACGTGGCAATCTCGCGCCAGGTGATGCTCGACCCGGCCACCCTGATCGTGACCGGCGAGCGCACCTGGGGCGGCCTCGGTTTTTCGCGCCCGCAGCTGATGTCGACCCTGTTTCACATTCACCGCTACCTGGTGGCCGGCGAAACCGGCAAGACCGTGATCGGCGTGACCGGCGTGGCGCTGCTGCTGCTCTCGCTGACCGGCATCGTGCTGTGGTGGCCGCGCATGACGGCGGGCGCCATCAAGGGCGCGCTGACGGTGCGCCATGGCGGCAACTGGCCGCGCTTTAACTTCCAGCTGCACCGCGCCGGCGGCTTTTTCGCCGCGCCAGTGCTGCTGGTGCTGGCCGTGTCGGGCGTGTATTTCAATATGCCGCAGTGGGTGCTGCCCATCGTCGGCGCGCTCGCGCCCCTGGCGCCGAACGGCAAGGTGGCCAACCGCAGCGCCCCTGGCGCGGCGCCGATCGCGCCGCACGCTGCGATGGCGGCGGCGCAGGCCCGGTTTCCGCAGGCGCGCGTCTCGCGCGTGGCCATGCCGGCCAAGCCCGGCCAACCCTACGAAATCCGCCTGCGCCAGCCCGATGAGGTGCGCGCCGGCGACGGCGCCACGCGCGTGTCGGTCGACGCCGGCGACGGCACGGTGCTGCGCACGGTCGATCCGCTGCGCGCGCCGGCCGGCGAGCGCTTCCTGGGCTGGATGTTCCCGCTGCATACCGGCGAAGCCTTCGGCGTGGCCGGGCGCACGTTTATCAGCATCTTTGGCATCGTGCCGCTGATGTTCTTCGTCACCGGGCTGGTGATCTGGATCAAACTGCACCGCCCCAAAAAGCGCAAGGCCAAGGTCGTTGCCGGCTGATCCGGCGGCGATTCATCATTATTTTTCCGGCAAACTGTTTATACGGTTTAAGCTGCGCGACGCCGAATTTCCTGAATGCACGTCGTTGTATTCCGTTCACTCTCCCTGAGCTATTTGTCAATCTCATAGACATTTTCATATTCTGCCTATAAATTAGGTCGGCACTCGTCGCTCAGCAATATATTCGATGACGGCTGCAAAGGTCCCATTTTTCATCCGCTTTCCCAACTCGGGGTCAGGCGCCAGCCTGGGCTTATCTCGTTCGAACTGCATTCGCAAAGAGAGATTTAAATGAAGAAGACTTTTCCCATTGCCGTCATGCTGTTGTCCACCGGCACTGCTGTCGCACAAGAACCTGCGCCTCAAGCAGCCGCTCCAGACACTTCCGCCCCCGCCGCCAGCAAACCGGACGACATCCAGAGAGTCGTGATCGTTTCCACCGGTAGCCGCGGCTCGCAGCGCACGGTCGTCGATGCCCCGGTCCCGGTCGACATCATCAACACCAAAGACCTGAACAAGACCGGCCAGATTTCGCTCGACAAGGCCCTCGGCATGCGCGTGCCGTCCTTTAACACCGTGCAAACACCCGTCAACGACGCCACCTCCCTGCTCGACCCTTACGAGATCCGCAACATGGGACCGAGCCGTTCGCTGATCCTGATTAACGGCAAGCGCAAGAATTCGAGCGCGCTGATCTACACCCAGACCTCGCCCGGGCGCGGCGAAAGCGGCTCCGACATCTCGGCCATTCCGCAAGACGCGATCAAGCGCATCGAAGTGCTGCGCGACGGCGCCTCGGCCCAATATGGCTCGGACGCGATTTCGGGCGTGGTCAACATCATCCTGAAAGACAATCCCGAAGGCGGCTCGCTGACCGCGCGCGCCGGCGTGACCGGCGAAGGCGATGGCAAGATGGGCGCCCTGAGCCTGAACCACGGCATCCGCCTGTCCGACAAGGGCTTCGTCAACTACACCATCGACGTGTCGAAAGTGGGCCTGGCCGAACGCTCAGGGCTAGTCGACGGACGCGGCGACGCCGCCGACTTCGGCGCCAACCTGCAAAAGGATGTACTGCCGTTCTTGGCCCAAACTCCTACCGCCGGCAACATCAACGGCTCGCCCAAAACGCGCGCCAACAAGTTCCTGGTCAACAGCCGTCTCGACATCACCGACGACTTCAACATTTACGGCAACGCGGCCTACGTCAAGAAGCAGGTCGACAGCTTCGCCAACTACCGCACGCCGTACTGGCGCGATACCGACTTCGGCCTGCTGCACGCGAGCGGCACGCCGTATACCGGCTACGGACCGCAGTTCATCGGCAAACTGGACGACTACAACGCGACCCTCGGCGCCAAGTTCACCGTGGGCGACTGGAACGCGGACGTCAGCGTGACTATCGGCGGCAACAAGCAAGCCTATGAAGTGCACAACTCGCTCAACCGGGGCATCGAAAACGCCCGCCTCGACGCCATCGCCGCCGGCAAGACCCCCGGCCCGCGCTCGCCGACCAGCTTCGACGCCGGCGGCACGCGCTTTCGCCACACGGTGGTCAACGCCGACGTGTCGCGCCAGCTGACCGAGGCCGTCAACGTGTACGCCGGCACCGAACTGCGCCAGGAAAAGTACGACGTCATCGCCGGCGAATTCGCTTCCTACACGGCCGGCGGCGCCGATTCGTACGCCGGCAACATGCCGGAAAACGCGCTCTCGGCCGACCGCAAGAACTACGGCGTCTACGGCGGCAGCATGTTCGACATCAGCAAGCAGTGGCTGGTCGACCTGACCGGGCGCTATGAAAAGTACAGCGACTTCGGCAACGCCACTGTCGGCAAGCTCAGCACCCGCTACAAGGTCAGCGACATGGTTACCTTGCGCGGTTCGCTCTCGAGCGGTTTCCGGGCGCCGTCGCTGCACCAGATTTATACCCAGAAGAAGCAGTATTCGTTCGTGGCCGGTTCGGGCATCCAGGTATCGGGCCTGACCAACAACCAGTCGGCCGAGGCGCGCGCGCTCAACGTGCCGCAACTGAAGGCCGAGAAGTCGAAGAACATCACGCTGGGACTGGGCCTCACGCCCGACGCCAACACCAGCATCACGCTCGACTACTATCACATCGCGCTGAAAGACCGCATCATCCTGGGCAAGGAAATCAAGCCGACCGGCGACCCGGCGCAGGAACTGGACAAGATCCTCGCCGCCGGCGGCGTGGTGTCGCTCAGTTTCTTCGCCAACGCGCTCGACAGCCAGACCTCGGGGATCGACTATGTGGTCAGCCGCAAGAATATTCCGGCCCTGGACGGCAAGCTGGCGGTGAATTTGTCGGGCAACTACACGCTGAAAAACGAGCGCGATGGCGCCATCAACAACCCGGCCGCGATTGCCGCCGCGCGCCAGTCGGTGCTCGACGCGACCCAGGAAGCGCTGATGTTCACCTCGCGGCCGAAGCACAAGACGGTGCTCGGTCTCGATCTGGATTACAGCAAGTTCAACTTCTCGCTCAACAACACCGTGTACGGCCCGACCCAGTTCCGCAATGCCGGCCTGGACGATAACCTGGAGCTCAAGTTCAAGACCCGCAACGTGACCGACTTCGCGCTCAACTACCAGCTGAGCAACAACACCACGCTGTCGTTCAACGTCAACAACCTGTTCGACGTGCTGCCAAAGTGGGAGTTAAAGGCCGTCAACAACACCGCCAAGGGCAGCGAGATCCTGAGCAGCACGGCCAGGGATCCGAAGACCGGCATGACCCCGCGCGAAACCCAGGTCAACCTGATCACGTTTAACGGCCGTTATCCGATCGTGACCTACGATGGCTCGCATTTCAGCCAGTTGGGACGCATGTTCAATATGTCGGTGAACGTGCGTTTTTGATGCTGTGTTAAAGTCGCGCGTCGGCACGATCCTTGTGACCGAGCATCCGACGCGCGACCAATTACCGGCGGTGCAGCTACGCCGCTCAACGCGTTCCCAATCGACCGGCAACTTCCACACCGAAGCACACACCCATGACAGTCCTTCCTCTTCCTCGCAGCGAGGATCTCGTGACAAGCGGTCCTTGCGAAAAATACGCCATGATGCATGCAGAGGGAGTTGGCGCTGCGCAGGCGTATGCAGCGATAAGATCGGATGGATCAGACCTGTTTGCTGCCATACGGATGTTGAGAAAAGTCTATGGCTTGACGCTGACGGAGGCAAAGATAGTCAGTGTTGAAGTCGACACAGGTCAATCGATCGAACAATATCTGGGAGGCTTGGAGCAAGATATTCTCGAAGTGCTAGACGATCTGCTGAACGATGAGTACGTAAGCCGGCGAATGTAACAGCTGAAATGACCACGTCACCAACATAGCATGGCGCAAACCGCCTGGCCACCTGCTCAGGTTGCTGTTTCATCAATTACAGTGCCTCCCGGTCTTCCTGCACCTGGTCGCCGCGTCCGTCAGCCATGAAATCGGATCCAAATCTGGCGAACTTGGTCAGTACACCAGCAAGCGGTCGGCGCGCGGGACGGATGCGGAGTTCGTCGCCGACACGTTCAATCTCCAGCTCAATGTCGAGGTGCTCATAGGCAAATTCAGCTGGGATTCGGACCGCCTGCAAATTTCAATTTTGAAAAATTTTAGTCGTCTTCATTTGGCTATCCACGTGTCGACGTCAATCTACTGTAGCACGCCCCCAGCTTCTAGGCCGCCACCACGCACCAGTACAAGGCATCGTTGGCGCAGGCACCCGCGGGTATCCGCAAGCGGGGCGCTTCGTGCACCGAAACGGGCTGCTCATCACCGAGCAAGGACACCATCGCCGGCACGTCGATGCCGTTGATCGCGGCCTGGAAGCGGCGGATCAGCTCGCGGCAGAGTTTTTCGCTGGCCGGCGCTTCCCCCTCATCCTCGCGCAGCCGCCGCCTGGCACGGGCCAGGTACTGGCGCGCGTTCACGGTCGTGGTCCCGAGCGCGGCGGCGATGTCGGCATGCCCGCACTCGAAAACCTCATGCAGGACCAGGGCCAGGCGCTCGGATGGCGACAGGCGGGCCAGCAGGCGAGCCAGCGCCTCGCCCAGTTCGGCGCGCCGCAGCAAGCCATCTTCGGGCGGCGCGCAAGCGACGGCGGGCGCCAGTTCCATGGCGCTGTGCGCCGCCGCCGCGTCGCGGGCGCGCTTGCGCAGGCGGTCGATCGACTGGCGCTGCACGACCGTGGTCAGCCAGGCCGCCGGGGTCGCCAGCGCCGCCTGTTCGGCGCCGTGCCACTTGAAAAAACAGTCTTGCACGATGTCTTCGGCTTCCGCCTCGCTGCCGACGATGCGGCAACTGATCGCTTTCAGGCGCGGTCGCAGCTGTTCGAACAGGGCGCCGTCGGTATCGGTCGGGTGCGTCATCGGAATCTCCTTTATGGGCGTTGGCGCCACTTGACGCCCGGCACAGGCCGGATGTGACACGCCAACAATATATATCTTTGCTGTCACAGCGCGCCGGTCCGCAGGCGTCAAGCGGGTTCAAACTACTCCGTGATTCGACTCTACCGCAAAAGGACCATGATGACTTCCACTTTTCCACAAGCGCTCGGCCTGGTGCCCACCGTCATAGAACAAACAGGGCGCGGCGAGCGCGCCTTCGACATTTACTCGCGCCTGCTGAAAGAACGCGTGATCTTTTTGGTGGGCGAAGTGACCGAGCAATCGGCCAACCTGATCGTCGCCCAATTGTTGTTCCTCGAATCGGACAATCCCGACAAGGATATTTCGCTCTACATCAATTCGCCGGGCGGCTCGGTGTATGCCGGCATGGCGGTCTACGACACCATGCAGTTCATCAAACCGGACGTGTCGACGCTGTGCACGGGCTTTGCCGCCAGCATGGGCTCGTTCCTGCTGGCGGCCGGCGCGATCGGCAAGCGCTACGCCCTGCCGAATGCGCGCCTGATGATGCACCAGCCCCATGGCGGTTCGCAAGGCGTGGCCGCCGACATCGAGATCCAGGCGCGCGAAGTGCTGTATCTGCGCCACCGCCTCAACACGATCTATGCCGAACGCACAGGGCAAACGCTGGCGCAAATCGAGAAGGATTCGGACCGCGACAATTACATGTCGGCCGACCAGGGCGCGCAATATGGCCTGATCGACCGCGTGCTTGCCACCCGCGACGGTCAGGGCGGCCTGTGAGGGCCGAACATGCATGATCGGGGAGGCCCTCTCCAACACGATTGCGCTTGCGGGTAGCCCGAGAAACTCCAGCAAGACCGGATCGCGCAGGAATTCGCGCGCTCCGCTTCGCTGTCTACCCACAACAATGTGCGATAGTGGGTCCAACTCAATTCGCGACGCACTGCGTCGTGAATTGGAAATACCAGGCAAAAGCCGCGCATGTGACGCAAATTGCTCACGTCAAATCCTTTACCAAACTCTGCGAACGACGGCACAGTGCGCCAACCGCCGGCCGCCACGCGCCCCTCAGCGCGGCGCCGCGATCCGCACGACAAAGCGGCAACCGCGCCCACCCAGTCCCGGCTCGAGTGCGACCGTGCCGTTCATGCGCAAGGCGGCCTGCCTGACAATCGCCAGGCCGAGGCCCGAGCCGGTCGTATCCTGCGACCTGGCGCGGTAAAAGCGCTCGAAAACATGCGCCAGGTCGGCCTGCGCGATCCCCGGCCCATCATCGGCCACGGCGAGCGTCAGGCAGCCGTCTTCCTGATCCAGTCCGACCACCACATTCGCGCCCGCACCCGCATAGCGCAGCGCGTTATCGAGCAGGTTGTCCAGGATCGATTGAAACGCCGGCACTTCCAGTGTGAACGGCAAGCGCTCGGGCGCTTCCAGGGCAAGTTCGATGTCCTTGTCCATCGCCGCCTGCGCCGCCCGCGCCAGGTGATGCCGCACCAGATGGGCCACGTCGATGGTGGCGGCCTCGCCCAGGCGCGCGTTGTCCACCCGCGCAAGCGCCAACAACTGCCCAATCAGGTGCGATGCGCGCGCGATTGCATGATCGAGATGGCGCTGCGCCTCGCGCCGCCCCTCGGGTTCGGGCTCGAAGGCCAGCACGTGGGCTTGGGCGGAAATGACCGCCATCGGCGTGCGCAGTTCATGCGCGGCGTCCTGCACAAAACCATGTTCGCGCGCGATCTTCTCGCGCAGCTGCGCAAGGAAACGGTCCAGCGCGCCCACCAGCGGCTTGAGTTCCACGTACGCCGGATCGACGCCGGTGGGCGACATGTCGTCGGTGCCGCGCGCGGCAATCAGTTCACTCAGTTGCCGCAGCGGGCGCATGCCGCGCGACACCGCGATCCAGACCGGCAGCAGGAAGCACGGAAACGCAATGAGCAGGTAAACGACCAGGTCGCGCCCGAGCGTCAGCAGCAAAAAGGTATCGTCCACCCGCGACACGGCAAGCGCCACCGACCAGCGCCCGGCCCCGCCCTTGAACACCCGGAACGTGCGGCCATTGACCAAGGCCGTGGTCAGCGAGCGCGGGTCGCCGGCGAGGCGCGCGGAACCGGCTGCGGGCGACAGGTACAGGCGCGTGCCATCCCGGTCGGTCAGCTCGACCAACATCACGACGGGAATGTCGTTGGCGCGGTAAAGCAGGTCGATTTGTTCCGAGGTGGCGGCGGCGACGGCGCGCGCCTCTCCCGCATTGTCGAGCCGTGCCAGCGATGCGACCAGTCCCCGCCCCACATCCTCGACACCCTTGTCTTCCGCTGCCTGGTCGTTGGCGCTGACGTACATCACCGCCAACAACAATAACCAGGCGATCGCAAACGCCATCAACAACGACAGGACCACGCGCCTGACCAGCGTGGGGCGCAAAAAATTCAGCATGGGACGAGCATGTAACCAACGCCGCGCACGGTGCGAATCCGATGGCCGCCGATCTTGCCGCGCAGGTTAAAGACATGCACATCGATCGCGCCGAAGTTGACCGGCTCACCGAGCGGCTCGAGGCGCTCGGACAAGGCGCTTTTCGACACCACGACGCCCGCTTCGCGCGCCAGTTCGAGCAGCAGCTGGAATTCGCGGCGCGACAAGTCGACGGGACTTCCCGCCAGCCGCGCCAGATGCGCCTTCGGCTCGATTTCCAGCTCGCCGATGATCCACACTTGCCTGGACTGCTGCGCATAACGCCGCAGCACGGCGCGCATGCGCGAGGCCAGTTCCACCGTGGCGAACGGCTTGACGATGAAATCGTCCGCGCCGCCGTCGAGCCCCGCCAGGCGCTCTTCCAATGCGGCGCGCGCGGTCATGATGATGACGGGGATGGCGACGCCCTCGCCGCGCCAGCGGGTCAGCAGCGCTTGCCCGTCGCCGTCCGGCAGCGACAGGTCGAGCAGGATGCAGGCGTAATGCAGGCCCTCGAACGTGCGCGGCGCGTCACCGGCGCGGCGCAGCCACTCGCTGCTGAAGCCTTCCAGCTTGAGCGCCTTTTGCAGGGCTCGACCGAGGTCGAGATCGTCTTCAATGATCAGTATGTGCATGGCGTATTATAGGTGCGCCAATCTTAAGAATTGGAAAAGACTGCAGTTGCAATAATGGCGCCTTCTGATGATCTGAAGAAGGAATCGCATGACCTTGTTATCGTATCTACCCGCAGTAACCCAGTCGATGTCGGGCGTCGCCATGCTCGCCATGCTGGCCGGATGTGGCGGCGGCGGCTCCGGCGATCCGGCCGCGAACGCCGGCAAGTCGCTCACTTGCGTCGCGCAGCATCCCGGCGCGTCGGTGCCCGAACTGCTGGCCTGCAGCGCCGACCTGAATGGCAAGATCGACGCCGCCATGAAACCCTTCATGGCCGCCAACGGCATCAGCGCGGCGACGGTGGCCGTCGCCAAGGATGGCGTCATGCTGGCCGAGCGTGGCTACGGGCACCGCGACAGCGCCCGCCAGGTTCCCCTGCCGGCCGACGCCATGTTCATCACCGCCAGCATCGTCAAGCCGGTCACCGCCGCGGCGATCCAGACCCTGGCGCGCGAGGGCGCACTGGCGCTCACCGACCATGTATTTTGCAGCGGAACCAACGCGCCATGCTGGCTGGCGCCCGCGCTGCTGGCGGCCGCGCCCGATGGCCGGATGGCCTCGATCACGGTCGCCCAACTGCTGGAACATCAAGGCGGCTGGGATGCCGCCATCAGCGGCGACCCGATGGTGTCCGAGTTCGACATCGGGCAGGCGCTCGGCTTGCGCGCGCCGCCGCAACAGGACGACATCATCCGCTTCGTCCTGCGCGGGCAGCTCGATTTCGCCCCCGGCACACGAATCGCGTATTCGAATTTTGGCTATCTGCTACTGGGCCGTATCATCGAAAAGGCGTCCGGGGTGGGCTACATACCGTATGTTCAAGACAAGATCATGGGGCCGCTCGGTGTGCCGAAGGCCGACTTCGAGGGCATGCGCTCCTTGGTGCGCGACCGTCACCCGCGCGAACCGGATTACATCACGACGGTGACGGCGCCGAGCGTCTTCGTCCCCGGCACCACCGTGCTGGCGCTCGACGGCGCCATCCGCGCCGATAACTGGTTTGCGACCGGTTCGACCATCACCACCGCCAGGGCGATGGCGCTGTTCGCGGCCCACTACCGCATTCCGGACGGCGTGCCGCTGGCCGGCGCGAAAAACAATGGCGGCTTCAGCGGCGCCGATCCCGGCGTGGCAACCGTGCTGCGCCAACTGCCGTCGGGGGTCAGCTACGCCGTCATGATGAACAAGCTGGACGAGGCCCATCCGTCGGGCGAGGCCTCGTACCAGATGCAGGCGCTGCGGCGGATCGAGGAGGTCCTCACGGAAGCGGGCCTGTAAAGGCCGTCCGCTAGCCGGCGCTGCGCTGGTAAAACCCTTCCAGCTCGCTGCTGACCAGCGCCTGCCCGTGCTCGATCACGTAATCCTGGAAGGCCGCCGCCACCTTCGGGATCGGCTGGCCGGCCAGGTGCATCACCTGCCAGTCGGCGTCGACCGGATTGCCCTTGAGCGGCAGCATGCGCAGCAAGCCCGACTTGAATTCGAGCGCGCACGCGTGCACCGATAAGAACCCCACTCCCAGCCCGGCCGACACCATGCGCTTGATCGCCTCGTTGGACGAGACTTCGGAACCGAAATTGAGCGCGTGCCCGCCCTCCTTGAACAGGCGCTCGACGGCGGTGCGGGTACCCGAACCGCGTTCGCGCACCAGCAGGTTGGCGCCCACCACATCGGCCAGGGTCAGTTTGCGCTTCTTCATCAAGGGATGCGCGGCGCTGGCCACGAACCCCATCGGATGACGCGCAAAGCGCGCCGCGTTGGTGCGCAGTTCGCGCGGCGGCGTGCCCATGATGGCCACGTCGATCTCCTGGCGCGCCAGCATGTTGACGATTTCGACCCGGTTGCCCACCTGGAGCTTGAGGCGCACGTCGGGCCGCTCGAGCGTGAACGGCACCAGCAGCGGCGGCAGCAAATGTTCGGCCGTGGTGACCGCGCCGATGCGCAGCGTGCCGCTGGTGACGCCATGCAGCGCCGCCAGTTCGTCGCCCGCATGCTCCCACAGGCGCAGGATACGCTCGGCGAAGTCCGCCATCACCTCGCCGGCCGCCGTCAGTTGAATGCCGCGCCCGTCCTTGCGCGTGAGCGCGACGCCGGTGATGTTTTCCAGCGTGCGCAGTTGCAGCGATACCGCCGGCTGCGTCACGTGCATGGCCTCCGCCGCCTTCGACACGCTCTCGTGACGGGCCACGAGGACCAGGGACTGGAGCTGGCGAAAGCTGGCGTGATACATAAGCTATTCCCTATCGATTCGTGAATGACGCGACAAACCCTGTGCGGCCACGCCATGATAGACCAGTTGGCAGGTCCGGGTTCAGAACGCGTAGTTCACCGTTACCGCCAGCAGCGGCGACGTCTTGCGCTTGGCCAGCGGACTGTCGGCGGCGTCGCCCAGCAGGCTGACCACGCCGACCATCGAGTTGACCGACCAATGTTTGCCGAACTTGCGCTGCGCGTTCAGTCCCAGGTTCACGTGCGAGAAACCGGCCTTGGTGGTGTAGCTCTTGTAGCCGGACGTCAGGCTCTGGGCCGCGGTTACGCCATAAAACGCCTGCATGTTCTTTTTGTCGCTGTAGGTAGCCGAGGCGAACATCCCCAGTTGGTAAGCGTCGTTCTTGAACAACGGTGCCTGCGCACCCAATTCATACGTATTGCCGCGTTCGCGGTGGGACAAGGCCATCATGGCGCGCATGCCGACGCCGATGCCGCCGTCGAACTCATAGCCGACCCCGAACGCGCCAATCGCCGACGCCTTGATTTCGCCCATGCCCTTGAGCGCATCGGAGCCTCTGGAGAGCCCGTGATCGCGTTCGCCGCGGCTGCCGGCAACGCCCAGGGCGCCGCTCAGGGAGACCTGGCCAACCTTGGTGTTGTAACCGATGCCGCTCACGGTGCTGGCGAAAAAGCCGCTGGCGTGCTGATAGTCGGCCACGATCACCGGCACCGCGCGGCGCTTGTCGCCGCCCAGGTATTCGGGCACCACGGCGACACCCAGCCCCACGGTCATGGTCGACTCGCCAGCCGGGGTTGCGGCCACCATTTTTTGGGCGTGAACGGCGGGTGCGAGAGCGCAGAGCAGGGCAATGGCGGCGGCGGATAAACGTGGCATGTGATGGTCCTTGAGAGTGAAATTAGGTGGCGTTTGCTCGGAATGTTGAAACGACGGGCCGGAGTGTCGCAACGTTTCCCGCGCAGCACCACCGAATCCTCCCGCGTACCGAAAACCGGTCTGAAACGTAGCGTCAAAGGATACTTTCGGCCACGGCAGGCGATACCGGCGGCGCACCGGTCCATGCATATGTATTAGTCGAAGCTTATGGATATGGGTGAATCTCTGATTTTTCTTTTGTGTCGCATCGCTCTATATTGACAGCTGGTCAACGCCCTTTCACATCGCGACACCTACAGGAGGAGACACTATGGAAACCATCGTCATCGTCGGCGGCGGCGCCGGGGGACTGGAGCTGGCGACCCGGCTCGGCAACAGCGCGGCGAAAACCGGGCGCGCGCGCGTCGTGCTGGTCGACCGCTGGCCGACCCATTTCTGGAAGCCCCTGCTGCACACGGTCGCCTCGGGCAAGCACGATCCGCAAGTGATGGCGATCGATTACGCCGCCCAGGCGGCCGAACATGGCTTCGAATTCGCGCGCGGCGAAGTGCTGGGCGTGGACCGCGAGGCGCGCCGGGTGGCGCTGGCGCCGTGGATCGCCGACGACGGCGCCGAAGTGCTGCCGGCGCGCTTGATCGGCTACGACAAACTGGTGCTGGCACTGGGATCGGTGACCAACTTCTTCGGCGTGCCCGGCGCCGAGCAGCACGTGCTGACCCTGGACGACGTGGCGCAGGCCGAAACGTTCCGCCAGCGCTTCGTCGACGGCTGCATCCAGGCCAGCGCGCGCCAGGCGGCCGGCGCGCCAAACCCCGGCATCGACATCGTGATCGTCGGCGGCGGCGCCACCGGGGTGGAACTGGCGGCCGAATTGAGCCACAGCGCACGCGCGCTGGCCAGGTACAACGTGCATGCGATGGACCCGGTGCGGCATGTACGCATCCGCATCCTGGAGCGCGGCTCGCTGCTGCTGCCGCACCTGCACCCGCGCCTGTCCAAGCGCGCCGCGCGCCACCTGCGCGCGCTGGGCATCAAGGTAATGCTCGATACCGCCGTGGCGCGGGTCGACGCCGGCGCGGTCATCGACACCGAAGGCTGCATCTATCCGTCGGCGATCACCTTGTGGGCCGCCGGCGTGGAAGCGCCAGCGCTGTGCGCCACGCTGGGCCTGGGCACCAATCGCCTGCGCCAGATCGCGGTGGGGCCGTCGCTGCAGGCGCTGGACGATGCCAACGTGTATGCGATCGGCGACTGCGCCAATGTGGTCTGCCCGATCGTCGGCAAGGTGCCGCCGCGCGCGCAGGCGGCGCACCAGCAAGCCTTGTACCTGGCGCAGGTGCTGGGCCAGGCGTCGCCCTCGAACGCGCCGTTTGCCTACCGCGACTACGGCTCGCTGGTGTCGCTCGGGCCGCTGGCGGCGGTGGGCGTGCTCACGCACTCGTCGGGACGCAAATATGCGGTCGGCGGCGCGCTGGCGCGGGTACTGTATAGCCTGATGTACCGCAAGCACCAGGTGGCGCTGCACGGCGTGGTGCGCATGTCGGCGCAGACGGTGGCCGACTGGATTCGCGAGAAGCTCTCGCCCTCGGTCAGGCTGCACTGAGAGGGAGCGGCGCCGCCGGTGCCTCACGCGTGCGTTTCCGGCCACAAGAGGCCCGATTTTTCCGGTATGTACCACCCGCACCCGCGTTGTCATGGTAGCATCTTTTTAGATGACAATTGGAGAGGCGATGATGGCAAACAGGCTGATTGGACCGGTGGCTGCACTGTTGGTGGCAACGCTGATGTCCGGCTGCGATACGATGACGCCCGACGAGTGCAAGTCGGCCAACTGGAGCGACATCGGCATGCGCGACGGCCTGGCCGGAAAGACCATGTCCACGCTGAACGAGCACGCCAAGTCCTGCTCCAAGGCCGGCACTGCGGTCGATTCGGCCAGCTACGTCGCGGGCCGGGAACGCGGCCTGCACACCTTTTGCCGGCTCGAGAACGCGGCGCCCCTTGGCCTGAACGGCAGCGCGTATGCCGGAGTATGCCCGGCGCCGCTCGACTTCGAATTTCGTCGCCGCCATGAAGCCGGCTACGCCGTGTACGCCCTGCGCAGCCAGGTCAGCGGCTTGGACAGCCGCAGCGAGCGTTTGCAGCGCCGCCTGCGCGACGCCGACAAGGACGAATCGAAGCAACTGGCGGCCAGCGACAAGGACGATGAGCGCAAGCGCATTCGCAAGGAGTTCGACGAGCGCCGGCGCGATATACGCAACGAATTGCGCGATATCGACCGCGGCATGCAACGCATGCGCGACGCCTTGCGCTCGGCCGAATACGCGCTCGACACCCTGCGCTGAAAAGATCACGCGGCGCGCCTTGCGGGGCGGCGCGCCGCATTTCGCGCCGTCCCACTGCATTTCGCGCCGTTTTCCCGCATTTCGTCGCAAGCTTCTCCGCTCCGGCCGGGTTGTCGATAAAGTCACTTCATCGCAACCACACACCCACCGGAGAACACCATGCGCCACCTGCTCACCACCACCTTCTGCGCTTGCGCCCTGCTGACCGCCTCCCTGGCCAGCGCCGCCACCCTCACCATCCGCATCGACGACGTACGCAGCGGCGACGGCACCCTGCAAGTCGCCCTGTACGACTCGGCCGGCACCTTCCTCAAAAAATCCGTCGGCGCGACCGGCGAAAAAGCCGTCAAGGGCAGCACCACCGTCATCGTCAAGGACCTGCCAGAGGGCGACTACGCCTACGCCATCTTCCACGATGCCAACGGCAATGGCAAAATGGACACCAACATGATGGGCATGCCGACCGAGGACTATGCATTCAGTAACAACGCCCTCGGTAAAATGGGCCCACCCAAGTTTGGCGACGCCCGATTCACCCTGTCAGCGGCTGGCCTGAACACCACCGTCAGCCTGAAAAACTAAGCCGGAGAACGCCATGCAACGCCGCACCTTCCTCACCTCCGCCGCCAGCCTGGCCGCGCTCGGCCTCGTTCCCGGCAGCGCCCTGGCCGATGCCGCCACCTACCAGCGCTTTCACGCGGCGTGGAAGCTCGACCCCACCCTGGCGGTGTATGCCGACACCGTGGGCCGGCAGTCCGGCGCGGCGCGGATCTTGGGCCGCATCCCGCAAGACCTGAACGGCGTGTTCTTTCGCAATGGACCGGGGCGTTTCGAGCTGGGCGGCGAGCGCCATCACCACTGGTTCGACGGCGACGGCTTCGCCCAGCGCTGGCAGATCGCCGACGGCAAGGTAAGCCACATCGGTAAATTCGTCGAGACCGAGCGCTTCGGCGACGAAAACGCCGCCGGCCAGTTTCTCTACCCCTCGTTCGGCACCTGGGTCGGGCGGCGCGGCGTGAAAACCAACGACACCATGAACGCCGCCAACACCAACCTGCTGCCGTTTAACGGCCGCGTGTACGCCCTGTGGGAAGGCGGCTCGGCCACCGAGGTCGATCCGGCCACCCTGGCCACGGTCGGCATCAAGACCTGGAACGAGGACATGAAGTCGATGCCGTTTTCGGCCCATCCCAAGATCGATCCGGATGGCGGCATGTGGAATTTCGGCGCCCTCCCCGGCGGCGAACGGCTGGCCCTGTACCGCATCGGCGCCGACGGCCAGGTGCTCAAGACCGCCATGGTCAAGGTGCCGCAACTGGCGATGGTGCACGACTTCGTGGTCAGCGCCCGGCACCTGATCTTCCTGGTTCCGCCGTACGACGTGGTGCCTGCCGAAGGCAAGAGCTTCGCCGAGCAGCATCACTGGGCCGGCAGCGGCGCCGCGGCGCGCCCGATGCGCGTGGTGGTGGTGTCCAAGGCGAGCATGGAAGTGCGCCAGGTGTTCGAACTGCCGCCGCATATGGTTTTCCATTTCGGGAATGCGTTTGACGACGGCGCCACCACCCGCTTCGACGTGGTGCTGCACGAGGGTGACGCGCTGCACGACGTCGGCCTCGTGATGCAAGGCGAACGCCAGAAGAACACGCCCACGCGCGGCTTCGCGGCTCAGGTCACGCTCGATTACGCGAGCGGCCGTGCGACAATGGCGCGCCTGTTCGGCGCCAGCGAGTTCCCGCGCGTGATGCCGCAGGTCGTATCGACGCGCCACCGCCAGCTTGCCCTGTTAAGCAGTTCGGCGCGCAACGCGGACATTGTGCTCGACACCGTCAACCTGGTCGGCACCGACACCGGCAAGGCGGACAGCTACCGTTTCGACGCCGGCTGGCAGGTGGAAGAACACGTGCTAGTCCCGCGCACCAACGCCCGCTCCGAAACCGACGGCTACCTGGTCGGCGTGGCGCAGGACACCAAGCGCGGGCAAACCGTGATGACCGTGTTCGACGCCGCGCGCGTCAAGGCCGGTCCGCTGGCCCTGGCGCGCCTGCCCTACCGCGCTCCGCACTGCTTCCATGGCAATTTTCTGGCATCTTGATGAACACGACCGAACTTCCCGCGCACACGTCCACGCATCCGCTCGACGCCATCCCGCTGTTCCGGCGCTGGCCTTGTTCGCCATGGCGCGACGTGCTCTATACCGGCATCTGGAACTGCATGATCGCCATCTTCCTGACGGCGGCGAACATGCTGTTCAGGGGAGAGCTCCATGGCTTCCTGGCGTTTTTCGGGCCGACGCTGGTGATCTCGAACATGGTCGGCTACCTGATACACGCGGTGCTGAGCGGCGGCGACTATGTCTTGCGCGGCTGGCCATCGCGGCTGGCCGGGCTGCCGCGCGTGCTGTACTTCGTGATCACGGTGGGCCTGTGCGTGGTTGCCGGCATCGTGATCGGCAACGGCCTGCTCAGGGGCGTCAATCCGCTGCGCTACCTGACCGGCGGCGCCGACCTGGCGCCGCTGCTGCCGTTCGCCCTGTTCGCGGCGCTGATCATGGTCGTCGTGCTGGTCAGCGGCGAGCGCCGCATCGCCACCGAAACGCTGGCCGCGCGCCAGCGCGAACAAATTGCCAGCGCCGCCCAACTGCTGGCCGAAGCGCGCCTGCGCGCGCTGCAGGCCCAGATCGAACCGCATTTTTTGTACAACACCCTGGCCAACGTGGTCGGCATGATCGAGACCCATCCCGCCCAGGCGCGCCACATGCTCGAACGCTTTATCGACTACCTGCGCGCCAGCCTGGCGGCCAGCCGCGCCGACCAGGCCACCCTGGGTGCGGAACTCGACCTGGTGGCCGCCTACCTCGACGTACTGGCGGTGCGCATGGGCGCGCGCCTGTCGTACCAGATCGAGGCGGACGGCTGCCGCGACATCGCCATGCCGCCCATGCTGCTGCAACCGGTGGTCGAAAACGCCGTTGCGCACGGGCTCGAGCCGAAGGTCGAGGGCGGGCGCATCCTCATCCGCGCCACCTGCCGCGATGGCCTGCTGTGCATCGAAGTGAGCGACACCGGCGCGGGACTGGGCAACTCCCCGCCCAAGCCGGGCGGCGGGGTGGGACTGTCGAACCTGCGCGCGCGCCTGCGCAGTGTCTATGGCGCTTCGGCTCAGGTACAATTGCTCGAAAATGAACCCTGCGGGATAACCGTACGCCTGCTGATGCCACTGAAAGAGACGCCGCCATCGACCATCCACGCGCCCTGATAGCGGACGACGAACCGCACCTGCTCGACTACCTGCAAACGCAGCTGGCCACGGCCTGGCCGCAGCTGCGCATCGTGGGCAAGGCCGGCAACGGCATTGAAGCGCTGCGCCTGATCGACGAACTGGCGCCCGACGTGGTCTTCCTCGACATCCAGATGCCCGGCCTGAACGGCCTCGATCTGGCGCAGCGCCTGGCGAGCGACGGCAAGGCGCCGCACATCGTTTTCGTGACCGCCCATCACGAGTACGCGGTGGACGCCTTCGAGCACGCGGCGCTCGACTACCTGCTCAAACCGACCACGGTCGAGCGCCTGGACAAGACCGTCGCCAAGCTCAAACTGGCGCTGCGCGCACCGGCGCCGGCGGTGGCGCCCGACGCCTTGCGCGCGCTGCTGCAGCAACTGGCCGCGCCCACGGCCCCCACCGCCGCAGCGGCGCCCGCGCCGCTGCAATGGATCCGCGCCGCGCATGGCGACGAGACGCGCCTGATCGCCATCGACGAAGTGATTTACTTCCAGAGCAACGACAAGTACACCAGCGTGTTTTTGCAGGAAGGCGAATGCCTGATCCGCACGCCACTGAGCAAACTGCGCGAGCAACTCGACGAAGCGCGCTTCTGGCAGATTCACCGCAGCGTGATCGTCGCCGCCAAATCGGTGGCCGGCACGCATACCGACTTCCGCGGGCGCCTCGTGGTCAAGCTCAAGGAACGGCGCGAGCAGCTCACCGTCAGCCGCAATTACGCCGAACAGTTCAAGCAGATGTAAGCCACGGCGGTGTCAGGTCTGACACCAGCGGTGGCTGAGTCCGTGTCCGAATGTCAGACCTGACACCAGCGGGGAACACTAGGGGGAGCCGCCGGATACCAGCCGAGGGCGTCTAGGAATGGCGCACGGCGAAGACTTCTTTTGCCGCGAACAGGCCGTTGAGCGCCGCCGGGAAGCCGGCGTACAAGGCCATCTGCATCATCACCTCGACCACCTCTTCGCGCGTGCAGCCGACATTGAGTGCGCCGTGGATGTGCACCCGCAGTTGCGGCGCCGCCGTGCCGAGCGCGCATAGGGCGGCAATGGTGGCGATCTCGCGCGAGCGCAGGTCCAGGCCGGGACGCGAGTAGATGTCGCCGAAACCGAATTCAATCAGCAGGCGGCCAAAATCGGGCGCGATGCCGGCCAGGCTGGCGATTACTTTTTCACCCTGTTCACCATCGATTTCCCGCAGCTTGTCGCAGCCGCGCGTGTAGCGGTCGTTGTCCATCGTGTTCTCCTTTGTTGGGGTTGATGGAGCAACTGTGGGGCCGCGCGTCGCGACGGTCCAATACCGTTTCGGTGATACCTTTTAGGTATCGGCCAGGTGGCATGGCCCCGAGCCAGCCTTCATCACGCGTGTTGTGTAGAATGCAATGCCAAGCACATTCACTTTCGCCACCCGGAGTCAGCACCGCATGAAGATACGCCTCGCTTTGCCTTTTCAACGCTTGTTTCCAGCGAACGTCTCCGGCATGCGCGCATGGCCGGCCCTGATCATCGCGCTATGCGCCGGATGCGCGCATACAAGCAAGCCGCCAGGCCAGCCGGTGGCCGCGCAATTGCAAGAACTGCGCACGCACCTGACAAAAGCCGTGCTCTATATAGGTCCGACCGGCTGGTCGTTCAACGTCGCACAAAAGGAAGAGGACTTGCCTACCATCTCGTGCGAATACATCCTGACCACGCCCGATACCTTGTCGACGCTGATGGATATTCTCGATCGCGCCAGGTTCGTGCAGGATAAACCGCCGACGATGCTCAACGCGCGCATCGGTGTCTATCTTCACCAGGATAACGGCGCGATATCGAAACTCATTCTCTCCAATGCGTTTCGGGGTGAGGGTGCGCGCGGCGTGTACGACAACGGGACCGACGTTGTTTCCAGTCTCGAGTTCCCGAAAGAGTTGCGCGCTTTTGCCATGACCCTGCAACAGACCAAGCCAAACTGGTATTGCGACGGCGAGAAAAAAGGCGCCGCAGCACGTGAACCGGCACCCGGCAATCAGCCGCAATGAAAAGAAGAAAACGATGAACGCCGCCTTCCTGCCGCCGTTGCGCGGCGCTGCTCGCCGGCGCCGGCGCCGGGCTGCTGGCGGCGCGCCGCGTCTGACGCTCAGTCAGTACCGACAACCGGAATGCCGAGGAACTTCTGCAGGTCGACCACGCGCGGTCCGACCTGTTCGATGGCGTCGGCCAGGCGCGCGCGCGGAACGCCGAACTGCTCGGTCCAGTAGGCGAGTTCGGCCTCCACATTGACGTTGATGCGGTCGTAGTCTTGCGGATTCGGTTCGAGCGGATTGTCTGACATGGTGTTTTTCTCCAGAATGGCGCGGTAGCGCACGTGTTCCCACAGCTTGCCGGCGCGCCGCGCCGCGCTCCGTTCGATGACGAACGCAGGGCGTCTTCCGTCACCTTGCACGCAGGCCGTCTCCCGCCGCCTTGCACGCAGGCCGGACACTCGGAGTAAGGGAGTAAGATAGCGCCCACCTCACGCCGCCCCGATCGATCATGCACCGCCTTCCCGCGCTTTTGCTCACCGTGTTTTTGCTTACCTGTTTCGCCCTGACGCTCAGGATGGACAGCGGCGCCGGCGGCGCGCGGCCGGTCCATCCGGCGCTGGCCGCCCTGCCCGCCGAGCTGGTATGGGCGTGGGAGCGGCCGGAAGACTTGCGCTGGCTGGCGCCGGACATCGGCGTGGCCTATGTGGCGTCCTCCGTGCTGCTGCAGGGCGACGAGACCCAGGTGTACCGGCGCGCCAGCGCCCTGCTGCTCGCACCCGGCGCGCCGCGCGTGCCGGTGCTGCATGTGGATATGTCGTGGCGCCGCCCGCCCGCGCTCAGCGAGGCCCAGAGCCGGCGCGTGGCCGACGAATTGCTGCGCCTGGCCGCCCAGGCCAACCGCAAGGTGGTGCAGCTCGACTTCGAGGTGCGCCGCTCGCAGCGCCCTTTCCTGGCGCGCACCATCGGCGCCATCCGCGCGCGCCTCGATCCGTCCATCGCGCTGTCGGTCACGGCGCTGGCGTCGTGGTGCCTGGACGATTACTGGCTGCACGACATCGCCGCCGACGAAGTGGTGCCGATGGCCTTTCGCATGGGCCAGGCGCAGCATGCCCTGCGCGCGCGCCTGCTGCAACAGCGCGGCTTTACGCGTGCGCGCTGCGGCGCGGCGATCGGCTTTTCCACCGACGAACCGATGATGGCGGTGCGCGAAGGCCGCCGCTACTATTTTTCTCCGCAAGCCTGGAGCGCCGCGCGCTGGCAGGCGCTGCGCGACACTCCCCGTTCAACCATTCCATCGAGACTTTGATCATGCGTCTTTCCCGCACCTGTTCCCTGCTTGCCTCCGCCATGCTGTGGATCTCCGCCGCGCCGGCCTCGGCCAGCGGCGACGACTTTTACCAGACCAGCCGCTTCGCCTCCGAATTCCAGCCCGCCAACGCCGCGCTGTTCGCCGCCGGCAATGTGGGCGTCCTGCCGGGCAGTTACTGGCGCGTGTACCACTACCTGGCTTACCAGGCCGCGCGGGGCCGCCCGCTGAGCAAGCAGCAGGTGGCGGCGCTGCACATCGATTCCTGGCACGTGGGCACGACCAGCGCGTGGAATGGCCTGGACTCCGATGGTGACGGCCCGTCGAGCTGGCTGGCCGCGCGCGCGCCGCTGGCGGCGCAACTGGCGCTGCCGGCCGAGATGCAGATCGACGTGACGGCCGTCGCCGCGCGCGGCGACCCGTATCTGAATTGCCATCCGGACGCCTTCAAGCAGGCCGGCCTGACCATGGCCGCGCGCGCCGGGCTCGCTGCCGGCGGCAAGCCGGACGCCTGGTTCAAGCTGTGGCTGCAAGGCCAGGATGCGGTGTTCGCCAACTGCGAGGAGCCGCGCCACGACTGGGACAAGCCGGTGCCGAAACGCGTGGTCAAGCTACCGCCGCCGCTGCCGGCCGACACCCCCGCCTGGCTGCGCCACGACCACGCCTACCAGAGCGCCGCCGCCAATTTTTACGCGCGTAATTTCGACCAGGCGCGCAGCCAGTTCCAGCAGATTGCGCGTGAGCCGGCCTCGCCGTGGCAAGCCCTGGCGCCCTACCTTGCGGCGCGCACCCTGATCCGCAAGGCCACGCTTCAATTCCCGCTGGGCGAGCAGCCAGCGGCGCGCGAGCGCCTGGACGCCCTGGCGCAAGCGAAGCTGGAGCTCGACGCGCTGGCGCAAACGTCGGCCCCGGCCAGGCAGATGGCGACCCTGGTCGACGCCCGCCTGGACCCGGCCGCGCGCCTGGCCGCGCTGGCGCGCGCGCTCGAGAAAGAGCCGTTCGGTCCCGACACCGCGCGCATGCTGAGCGACTACCTGGTGCTGATGGACAAGCTGCCGCGCAGTGTCACCATGGCCGCCAGGGAACCGATGACGGCGTGGATCGCCAGCATGCAGGCCGACGCGGTGCTCGATCAATGGTCGTCCGACCGGGGCGAACTGTTGCAGGCGCAACGCGTGGCTGCGCTCGAGACCCTGCGCAAGAGCTGGCTCAAGCAAGCCGACCCGATCTGGCTGGCGCCATTGCTGAGCCTGGCCCGTTCGAACGAGCTGAGCGCGGCCGAACGCAAGGCCGCGTCGGCCATGCCGGCCAACCATCCGCTGTACCAGACCGTGCAATACCATCTGGCGCGCCTGGCGCTGGCCGAACGCCAGGGCGAGCGCGCCGACCACGATATCGACCGTCTGCTCGCGGCCCAGGGCAAGCAGATGTCGGCGGCCACCAGCAACCGCTTCCTTTCGCTGAAGATGCTCTCGGCCGGCACGCTCGACGCGTTCCTGACAGCGGCGCCGCGCCGCATCGATCAGGTCGAGCGCGGCGAAGAAATCGACGCGGCCCCGGCCAAGACGGACGAACAGGCCACCGACGACGATTTCGACGTCGCCGTCTGGCGCCACCTGCCGATGGCCGAACTGAAGGTGCTGCGGGCGCACCGGCTGCTGCCGCCAGCCTGGAAAGCGAAGCTGGAAGAAGGCATGCTGGCGCGCGCCCTGAGCGCGGGCGACGAGGAAACTGCGCTGAGCCTGCTCGACGCGGTCGCCAAGCCGCGCAAGAGCACCGCGCATTTGTACCAGCGCTACCGCAAGGCGGCCAGCGGCGCCGAGCGCAAGGTCGCTGGCGCGCTGATCCTGGTCAACACGCCGGAATTGCATCCTGCCTTGTTCGACAAGGAAGAGAAAAAGCGCTACTGGGGTTGCAAGAAGGAGTGGGGCGACGGCCCGGTGGTGGTGCGCCAGGGCGCGCCGGCCCCGCGCTTTTTAAGCGCGCAGCAGACGCTGGAGGCGGCCAAGGAGCAGGCAGCACTGCTGCGCCTGCCCCTGCGCACCGAGTTCCTCGCGCCCACCCTGCTGCCATGGGCGCGCACCAAACCGGCCGGTGAAGAAGCGCCGAAAGCGCTGCACTTGCTGGTCGCGTCCACCCGCATGGAGTGCCCGTACGGCACCGAGGTGCCCGAAGCGGCGCAGTTGCGCGCACGCTACTCGCGCGAGGCGTATGAAGTGGTCCACAAATACTATCCGGCGAGTAAATGGACCAAGGCCACCAAATATTTCTATTGAGGCAAGCAGCCTGTCGGACTTGGGGAGTCGAAGCGAAAAAATAGCTGGGCGAGGCCAGATTTTGACGATTTCGCAGTGCCAATAGCGAGCTATTGGCCGAGAAAGCGGCGAAATATGGACCGTCCCAGGTATTTTTGCAGCCGACGATCCCAAGTCCGACAGGCTGCTAGTCCGGCCACAGCGCTTACGAGGTAAAGTCGCCACCGGCGGTGCTGAAATGGATATTGGCCTCGCTGGTGAAGCGCACCAGGATGGAAACGCCAATGCCCCAGAATACCGGTCCGCCGCCGCCGGCCCAGGTGTTCGATGCATCGATGCCGCCGCCATGGTTGCCGGTCAGGTTCAAGCCATCATAATTGCGGATCCGGTTAGGACCGTCCCAGATATGGGCCGCTTCCACCCGCGCGCCGGGGCTGGCGTTGTACAGGACGAACACGCGGTCCAGCGTCACCCGCTTGCCGTCGGTGATCACCGGGGTGGGAATGGCGAAGTGAAACCAGTTGGTCTGGTTGGCCGCGCCGCGGAAGGTGGTGCCCCAGCCGACGCGCAGTCCGGTCACATCGGTCCAGGGTATGCCATTGACCAGGCGCAAACGCGTGTTGCCGGGAATTTCGACCTGGGCGACGTAGCCAGGGACCCACATTGCTTGCAGTGCCATTTTAGTTCTCCTCATACACGTTCAAGGGGACAGGCAGGCACGCACGGTGGCGTCCTGGACCTGAACCCAGCGTACGGGAGCGGATGCGACCCTTGTTTGGCCAGTGTCAGCGCGCCGCCTGTGCCAGCACAGAGGCGGCGTCACATGCCGGGAGGCATAGTCAGTCGCGGGGGGACAGTTCCTCGCGCAACTGCATCAGCAGTTCGCCCAGGCGGTTCTTGCCTTTGCCGTTCGGGCCGATGCCCCAGTAACTGTCGTAGGGCGAGTCCTCGATGAGGCGTTTCTTGCCGGTGCCGAGCAGCAGCGCGCGCAGCTCGGGGTCCTGGAATTTCTGGCGCAAGCCGCGCAGCATGATGCTTTCTTTCACCTCATCCCAGTCGCGCCGGATCGGGGTGGCGCGGCTCTGGCCGAGGTCCTTGGCCTGCTTGGGCGAGCCGCACCCGAGGATGCGCTCGAACTGGGCGCTGCCTTCGAATTTCATGGCCTGGAAATAGTGCTCCATCGTGCGCCAGGCATGCCCGTCGAGCGAAAACGCACTACCGGCGAAGTTGGACAAGGCCGCGTAACGGCCGTCCTTGCCGAAAAAATAGATGTCTTTCGCCATTTCCCGGCCACAAAAATGTTATTGGATCGATATTATAGTCCGTGCAGATCCGAGCACTTCCTCAAAATTTCTTTTTGGCATTACGGGCGGTCCTCACCTAAGATACTGGCTTACCAGAATGAAGAAAGAAGTGCGCCGTGGACCAAGCGAAGACCGACCTGCAAGGCGTGAAAGGCTGGCTGATTGTGGTGGGATTGATCGTGGTGATCGGGCCGCTGTATATGCTGGCCGTGATGCCGAAAATGCTCAAGGACTTCTTCTACGGAGAACCATGGGCCGCCATTAACGCGCCGGGCAGCGTCGTGCATTGGGGATGGAAGCCCCTGGTGTTGCTCGAAGTATCCTTCGGCATTGCCGCCTTCATCGGATCGATCGTGCTGTTTTGCCAGTTCTTCGGCAAACAACGCGGCTTTCCCAGATTGTTCATTGCAACGCAAATTCTGTCGATCCTCTTCTATTTCGGCTATACGATCGCCCTGCACCTGATGCTGCCCGGCCGCCCCCTGCTCGACACGGACTCTATCGTTGCGCTCTTGCGAACGTTAGTGCCGCCGCTGATATGGATACCCTATATGCTCAAGTCCGAGCGGATCAAACAAACGTTCGTGGAATAATTTTTCAAAGGAGTGGTTCATGCCCTTATTCGACTTGCCCGGTCTTGCCGGCGCGCTGCCGGCAGCGTGGCAATCCCATGTGCTGGGCCAGGTCGGCCCGGCCAGGGTCAAGCTGCTCAGGATGGACGCGCTGGCCTATGGCGAGGAAACGCATGACTATAACGAGGCCCTGCTGGTGATGACGGGGCAGATGCTGCTGGATGTGGCAGGGGCGGCTGTAACGGTCGAGGCCGGCAGCATGTACCTGGTCGAGGCGGGAACGCCGCACGCTGTGCTGGCGGGCAGCCACGGCAGCCTGGTGATCGTCGATCTGTGAGCGCCCTCCGGCGGCCCGTTCAGATACCTCGTGCGCCCTGCCCTGATTAGTCGAGGTCGTCCCAGGCGTCCTTCAGCGGCCCCACGACGACGTCTTCCAGCAAGGTTTGCTGCGTCAGCCAGGCGCCCACCAGGGCGCGATGCTCATCGCCCAAGGGCGGCGATCCCGCGCCCGCCGACACCCAGCCACTGAACGCGTCGCTCAAGCCGCCACCGAAGACCAGGCCATTGCCCTCGATCGCGATGTCGATGAAATCATCCATCATCGCGAACAGCTTGTCCTTGTCCGGCGCGCCCCGGAAGCGGGCCTCGACGGCGAACGTGAACTCCTGAAACTGAGCGACATGCTGTCCCTTTTTTGTGCGCCGGTGCAGGCGCTCGTTGGCACGAATCATCTTCTCTGCTCTCCATTTGGACCATGGGTCGGGCCGCTGGCGCAAGGCGCCTGGCCCAAGCTCACACGGGCTGTTCGAGGACACGCCCGTTTACGGCGTGCACACACTATTGCGGCCCTTGCGCGTGAGCCCCAGCGAAAAATTGCGTTTGCGCGTGTAATGCTTGTCGCCGCCCTTGTAGAACAGCGCGATGGAACTGGTGATGACCTTCCGCACTGTGGCTTTCCGAATCTTGAACACCTGATCCTTGTGCAGCACGCGAACGCCCGCGACGCCCGACGAGTTGATCAGACTGTGCCGCCACTTTGCGTCGCCGTCCACGGCGCTCCTCGTGAAATGTCGTCTGAACAACAAACCGTTTGCAAGCTTACCATTTGATGTGAGATGAATGTCACACTGAACAAAAACCAACAAAGACGCTCACCTGCGTTCCAATACGCCCGTCTCACTCGCCAGTTCCTGCACGCGCTGCAGATTCTTTTCGGCCACGCAAGTGAGCTGGGTCGTACCGCGCGCATTGCCGGCGCCGCCACCAATGCTGGCCATGGCGAAGGCGCACTGATGCAGGCGGTAGGATGCGAACGCCGTGTTCGATGCCCGCAGCCTGGCCCTTGCCTGCTGGATGTAGCTGTCGTCTTCATCCCACCTGGCGATGACGCCGTCCGCCTTGGCCTCGGCCTTTTTCAGCGCCAGCGCGCTCTTGATGGCCAACTTCTCAATGCATTCATGCTTGCCGGCCATCGAATACTGCTCGCAGTCGTCGAACGGGTTGACTGGCGGCGCCGCTCTGGCCGCTAGCGCCGGCAGTGACAACAGGGGCGCGGCAAGCAACGCCAGGACGATCCGGGCCACGCCATGGCGAAGCGTAGCGGGATGTTGCACTTTGGATTTCTGGACATGCATACGACTGCCTTTTCAACAAATGAGTGCCGCCGCCAGTGGGCGCGGTCACGGCTGGAGCGCCGCTTCTTGCGATAGTTTCGCCGCGTCGAAACGCTTAATCCGGCGGAAAATGGTCCGTATAGCGCTTTAACTCCAGCGCCCGCTCGGTATTCGCGGCGCCCAAACAGGCAAGCCGGCTGATCTCGTGCGCGTTACCGATGGCGCCGCCGCGCAGCGAATCGGCAAACGCGCACTTGGCCTCGCGGTAGCGCACAAAGGCGACGCCGGCGGACCGCATCGTGGTCCTGGCAATGTTTTTGTAACGGTCATTCTCGAACCACTGGGCAATTTTTTGCAGCGCAGCGGCCTCGGCCTTCTTCAAGGATACCGTGCTCTTCGCATGCAATTTACTGAAACAATCGTACCTGCCAGCTTGCGAAAACTCACCGCATTTTTTGTCTTCGACGCGTTGTGGCGCCGCAGCGGACGCTTGAGCCTGCACCGCACTCAGCGACGAAGCCAACAGCGCCACCAGAATAATGTTCACTACTGTGCGCATGAGGTTTTTTTCCTATATACAGCTGCTGCCGGGAATGCGCATGGCGATGTCATTGCAGCGCACGCTGGATTGACATTCCAACGCGCAGTAAGGATATCACTTTCCATGATAATAATGCCAACACTTAAGAAACAACCAACAAGGTTGAGAGTTGCAACCGCAACAAGACAGGCCGCCATTACAGGGCAGCACGACCGACGGACTACTTGGGCGGCAAGCCGGCCGTCTCGCGCGCAAGATCGATCACGCGAGCGGCATTCATGTTCGCTACGCACGCCAGTCGGCTGATCTCGTGCGAATCCCCGGCGGCGGCGCCCCTCATCGAGGTGGCAAAGGCGCACTGCGCCTGCCTGAAACGCGCAAAGGCGATCCGGGAAGCAGCGAGCCTGGACTTCGCTAACCTGGTATATTTATCATCCTCATCCCATCCTGCGATCGCGGCAACGGCTTTCGCCTCCGCCTCCTTCAGCACCAGCGCGCTGTCGGTAGCCATTTTATCAACGCAATCGCGCCTGTCCGACTGCGAGAACTGATCGCAGTTTTCCGCCGCGCCGGTCACCGGTGTCGTCGTCTGCGCTTTTGCCTCCAGCGTAGCGATTACCCCTGCGAGCAGCGCCACGATGAGAAAATCGCTTACGTCGGACATGACGCTCCCTTTACATCGCGCACCCGTTCCAGCGTCAAACCAATTTTGCGGGCATATAACAGCGCCACCGGAATAATGTTCACTACTGTGCGCATGGTTTTTTTCCTTTATAAAGCTGCTGCCGGGAATGCGCATGGCGATGTCATTGCAGCGCACGCTGGATTGACATCCCAACGCGCAGTAAGGATAGCACTTGCCATGATAATAATGCCAACACTGAAGAAACAACCCACAAGGTTGAGTGTTGCAATCGCAACAATATAGGCCGTATATCAGCATGCATGTTGTGTTTTTGCCTAACCTCAACGTCATATTGACATGACTTGACTGCATCTCTAGTGCGCCGCTGCGCCGGGCGGGACTGCCGGGCGATGCGGGCGGTGTGGCTGTCAGGCGACGAAGGGCGCTTTGTCACGGGGCCGAGCTTTGCCGTGGATGGCGGATATACACTGACCAGCATGTGCGTGGCAGTGGAACGCTGTTGCGCAATGCCCCGGATCAGTCGAGGTCGTCCCAGGCGTCCTTCAGCGGCACGACGACGTCCAGCACCATCCTGGCTATCGCAGACATGCCGCTTTTTTCATGGACGCTCGTCCGGTTCCCTCTCACGCGCCAGTGGAGGCGGCGCCACAGCCAGCGTCAGCGCGGCGGCAACGATTTGGCATCGCTCGTCAATCTGTGCGCACGCTGCGCGTTCAGGTCGGCCACACAAGCGAGCCGGCTTATCTCATGCGAGTTGCCGGCAGCGCCACCGGCGAGCGACGTTGCGAAGCCGCATTGCGCCTCACGGTAACGCGCGAAGACCGTGTTCGCTTGCTTGAGTTTCGCCCTCGCCGCCGTGACATAACCCTCATCTTCGTCCCATTTGCCGATCGCCGCGACAGTGCCGGCTTCCGCAGTTTTCAGCAATGCCGCGCTGCTCGCCGCCAGCTTGGCCAAACAGTCGCGTATGTCCGCTTGGGAGAATTCGTCGCATACTTCCATGGCATTTTTTTGCGGCGCCGGAGGGGCCGGTTTTTTGCTCGCCTGGCACAGCGGCGCTGCGCCCAGCGCAAGGAGAAAAAAAGCGGTCAAGACGCGCATTGGGCATCCCTCCCCTTCAGATAGGTCAGGCAAACATTGACTTTTTCCGCGTAACGCGGATCACGGCGGCCGTTGTAGCGGTCCATCACCGCCGCGGCGTTAATCTGCCGCCAGCCAGCAATGACCTTCTGCATGCTGGCCATTTGAAATTTGACGACATCACCCTTGTGCAATACGTTGAGCCTTGGGTTAAGCTCGCGAATTACCTCGATGGTGCTTGAATTTGCCGAAGCAATCTTATCGAAATTGTCGCCAGAACCAACTTTGACTTCCTCGACGCGTGAACCAGGCTCGCGTACGCTGACGTAAGCGAATTTCGCCATTCGCATCAGCATGTAACCGATACCACCACGAATGTTATGAGACGGATTGGTGCGGATGGAATCGCTGCTCAGCAGTGCGCGGATGTTAGGCGGCATGATCTGCTTGCCACCCTCCTTATCCCCCAGCAAGGCCATCATCCCAGCATCGCCGGGCACGCCGATCTGCATCGGTTTTTTCTTCCATTCAGGGTTTGCACCGCCTGTTTCGGTCCATAACATCGCTTTTACGAACCGCCAGTCCAAGGGAGAAAAACCCGGCGTCGTGCCGAGGTGACGATTGTACTCGTTCACCGCCAGCTGAATATCGCAGTCGTGATCGTTCCAAACAGGATTTCCGGAGGAGGATTTAATTCCTTCTAACCATTTATCGTAACTCATAACTTGTCAAAATCCTCAATTGATTGCAATTCATACATGAATACAAGCATAACACTTGGCATGCTCACAATACTAACATTGAAAAAAAATTATCCATGCGAACGGGCCGCCATCGCAAAAACCGCTGTTCCCATCGAGTTTTGCTTTGGGGCTTTTCTCGCGCTGGCTTGTTGTATTTTTGACTAAATTCGCGTATTTATATGGTGTTGCTAGACTGCACACGTAGTTGCACATTGATTAATGCGGATAAGGCCGTCATACTTTCCGCCAACCGCGCGTGCGGCGCATCATTCATTGGAGCCATCATGTTTATCATCTGGGGCAAACGCGCCTACGGCGCCGTCCACAAGGTCGGCACGACATCGGTACAAACCGTGTTCGGCCATCTGTACTACCTGCCGCTCATTCCGATGAGCAGCCATTACGTCGATTTCAAGACCGGCAGTTATTACCAGCTCAATAACCTCGATGGCCGCTCGATCCTGTGCGGCTACCTGCGCATCTGGATGCCGCTGGCGTTCGTGATTGCCCTGATCGCGTTCGATATGCTTGATAACACCTCCAGCAAGGTGCTGTGCGGGCTGATCATGGCGCTGTCCGCCGTGGCCGGGATCGGCTCGTTCATTTTCGACAAAAAGGTCGTCCGCCAGGAAAGCGCCCAGGTGCGCGAGATCATGCACCGCCATTTCGGGGTGGCGCTCGACCCGTACCACTGCCAGGCAAGTTTGCAGGCCGAGATCGAAGACCGGGTGCGTGCGCACAGCGACGAGCCGCTCGACGTGTTCTGGTACAAGAGTACGCTCGATGACGCCGTCAGCCAGCCGCACCTGGTCGACATGGCCGTGCTGCGCGCACGCTGCGACCGGCACGACAAGCCCCTGCAAACGCGCGCGCTGCAGCGCCTGCCGGGCGCGCGCAAGGTCGCCTGACTCCTGCCTCTGCCGGCGCCGCGCCACGCTTAACCCCTTTTTCCTTGCTGAATCGTTTAATGGGTGCGGATGCGTTTCTGGTCCCTGCCCGGCAGCGGGCGCCCTGCCGCCCTGCCGCCGTTTTTAATCGTTCAACCCAAGGATTGCCATGATGGACCTGACACCCGCCAAGCGCGTCGCCGGCTGCATAACCCTGCTCGCGCTGATGACGGCATGCGGCAAAAAAGAAGAACCGGCAGAGCACGCGAGCCCCGCCGCCGTCGAGACGGTCGATATTGCAAGTTTGCAAGCGCCGGCAGCGCCACCCCCGGCCGAAAAGGCGAGCGCGCGCGCGGCGGCAGCGCCGGCGGCCGCGCCAAACCTGAGCGAGAGGCGCAGCGCGGCCAGCGAAGAGACGCCGGCGCAGCCCAAGCCCCTTACGATGGCCAGCGCCGCCCAGCAACTGGGCGGCGGCACCACCGCCTACAACGACGGCGAGCGCAAGTTCATCCGCACGGCCAGCGCAAACTTCCGCGTCAAGGATGTGTATCTTGCCGCGCTCGGCATCGAGGACAGCGTCGCCAGCCATGGCGGTTTCGTGGTCAAGAACGAGATCAGTACCGGCAGCACGCGCACCGAGCGCCAGGCGATCGGGGACGGCAAATTGATCGAGCTGAACGAATATACGGTGGAGGGACAACTGGTGGTGCGCGTGCCCAGCGCCAAGACCCAGGAATTCCTGCGCGCCATCGCCGGCCACGTGGTGTTTTTGGACGAGCGCAAGTACGCGGCGCACGATGCCCAATTCGACCTGCTGCGCCAGCAGCTCGACGCGATGCGCAGCCAGGAGACCCAGGCCGAACTGGGCGAGGCGGTCCGCGACGGCGGCAGGTTGATGCAGAGAACCGAGGTGATCGCCATGCGCGGCGACGCCAAGTCCACGCGCGATGCCGCCCTGCTGGCAAAGAAAGTGTTCGAGGACCAGGTGGCGTTCAGTACGATCGCGCTGACGCTGCGCCAGCCATCGCGCGTGCTGCAAAGCGAACGCGTGGACGTGGACAGCATGTACCGCCAGTTGCGCCCGGGCTTTGCCAGCCGGCTGCAAGACCAGTTGCGCGGCGGTTGGGATGGCACGCTGAACGTGTTCCTGGCGCTGGCAGGCCTGTGGCCATTGCTGCTGGTCGCCCTCCTGGGCGGCGTGCCGATCTGGCGCGCCCTGCGCAGCCGCAACAAAGCCGGCACGCCAGGCTGATCCGTCATTCTTGCGATGCGATGCCCGGCGGTCCTGGCCAGGCATCGCATCGCAGGACGGCGCTTGCGCCGGCCTGGCGAACCGATCCCGATTATTCCACCACAGCCTGCGCATCCGGCTCCGCTACGACATCGACCTGCGGCACGGCCGGGTCCGGGATCTCGCCCATGACGAATGGCGGCGGCGTTGCCGGCATGGCGTCGACCTCGCTGATGGGCATGCCGCCGGGCGCCGGTGCGCGCGGCGCGCAGGCGGCCAGGGACATGGCCAGCACGGCGGCCGTGGCCAGGCCCGGCAACGCGCGCCATGCGGGACCCGGACGGGCCGACGGCGCGCCGCAATCGCTGCTCATCACGGTGCCATCGGCGCGCCGGTAAAACCGCACGCACAAGCCGCCCGCGCCTTGCCCGGCCACCAGCATGGCAGCTTCGGCTTCGGGCATTGCCGACAGGTTGAAGACTTGCTTGCTGCAGCCGCCGCAGTGGCGCACCCGCTCGTCGCCCTGCATGGCGTCCCAGGACGCGGTACAGGGCGAGGCGACCGTGATGCGATGCAAGGCAATGACCCTGGCGTCGTTGTTCAAGTTGGGCATATTGAAATCCATCTCTTGTCAGTAAGTTAAGGCCCGCCCAAGCATGCCGGGCACGACTGCACAATGAAACGGCGCGCGCGCGACGGCGGGGTTAAACAAGTGAAGAAATTTGAATCCGATTAGCAAGTCGTCACGTATCTGGTGGTGCGCTCCCGCGACCCGGGTGATTTTTTCATAAGAAACGAGGCCACCATGCACAACGTCCCCTTCAGCAAGCTCCTGCTCGCTTCCGCCATCGCCATGACCCTGGCCGCCTGCGGCAGCGACGACGACTCCCCTGCCGCGCCGCCGCCGGTGGTGGTGCAACCCGTGGTCGAGGCGGGCGACACGGTCATGCTGACCGCGAGCGGGCGCATTGTCTCGCTCAACGCCGACCTTACCGTACGCACCAATGTGGCGCTGTCCGGCCTGCAAGCATCCGAGACCCTGCTCGGCATCGATTTCCGCCCGCTGGACGGCCAGTTGTACGGCGTGGGCAGCAGCGGGCGCATTTACACGATCAATCCAAGCACGGGCGCGGCCAGCTTGCGCTCGACCCTTGTAGCGGACGCGGCCGACACCAGCGCGCCCTTCACGACCCTGGCCGGCGCCGACTTCGCGGTCGACTTCAACCCGGTCGCCGACCGTCTGCGCGTGGTCAGCGACACCGGCCAGAACCTGCGCATCAACGTCGACTCGGGCGCGAGCACCACCGACGGCAACATCAACGGCGGCCCGGCAACGGCGAAAATCACGGCGGCCGCGTACACCAACGCGTTTGCCGGCGCCAGCGGCACCACCCTGTTCGTCATCGACGCCGCCGGCAGCACCCTGTACACCCAGAACCCGCCCAACAATGGCGTCCTGAGCGTACCGGTCGCGCTGGGCGTGACGGCCAGCGCCGTGGGCGGCTTCGACATCGACGCCCGCAACAACCGCGGCCTGGCGCTGCTGACGGTGGGCGGCAAGGCCGGCTTGTATGCGATCAACCTGGCCGCCACGGCCAACCCGGCCACGCTGGTGGCCGCGCTCGACCTGGCCGATACCGTCAAAGGCCTGGCCGTGCGCACGCCGGCGGCGCCAGTGGTGCTGGGCCTGACCGACGGCGCCCACCTGGTCTCGTTCAAGCCGCAAACCCCGGCCAAATTCGATACCGATGTCGCCATCACGGGCATGAACAGCGGAGAAAAACTGCTCGGCTTCGATATCCGGCCGAAGGATGGCATGCTGTACGGGATTACCTCAAGCGCCCGCATCGTCACCATCGATACCAACACCGGCGTGGCGACGGCCAGGGCGACCCTGGCCGTCGATGTGGCCGATCTCACGCTGCCGTTCAGCGCGATATCCGGCAGCGCGTTCACGGTCGACTTCAACCCGGTGGCCGACCGCCTGCGCGTGGTCGCTGACAGCGGCCAGAGCCTGCGCATCAATGTCGACACGGGCGCGACCACGACCGACGGCGCCATCAACCGCGCCGGGGCCGCGCCGGTGGTCACGGCCGGCGCCTACACCAACAGCTTTGCCGGCGCCACGGCGACCATGCTGTTCGTGCTCGACAGCGCCAGCGACAACCTGGCGCTGCAAAATCCGCCCAACGATGGCACGCTGACCAATATCGGCGCGCTCGGCGTCGATGCGATGGGGGCTGGCGGCATGGATATCGCCGGCGGCGCCAACGGCCTGGTGCTGGCGGCCTTGCGCAGCGCGGGCACGGGGCCGGCCACGCTGTACCGGGTTGACGTTGCGACGGGCGCGGCGGCGCCGTTCAACGGCACGGCCAATCCGGCGACCTCGGTGATCGGCCCCGGCGGCGTGGCCGTGCTCGATATTGCGGTGCTGCTGAAGTAAAGGCAGCCAGGGCGCGCCGCAGCCGTCATCGGGCGACGGCTGCGGCAGCGCTTATCCCACGCTCTGGTCGCGTTGCGGCAGGCGCCAGTCCTTGCGCACGAAGTGGCAGGTGTAGCCGCCCGGATTGCGCTCCAGGTAATCCTGGTGTTCCGGCTCGGCGTTCCAGAACGGTCCGGCCGGCGCCAGCTCGGTGACCACTTTGCCGGGCCACATGCCGGAGGCGTCGACGTCGGCGATGGTGTCGAGCGCGGTTGCCTTCTGCTCCTCGCTGGCATAGTAAATGGCGGACCGGTAGCTCATGCCGGAATCGTTGCCCTGGCGATTCGGCGTGGACGGGTCGTGGATCTGGAAGAAAAATTCCAGCAACTTGCGGTAGCTCATCACATCGGGATCGAAGGTGATTTCGATCGCCTCGGCATGCGTGCCATGGTTGCGGTAGGTGGCGTTCGGCACGTCGCCGCCCGAGTAACCGACCCGCGTGGACTGAACGCCAGGCATCTTGCGGATCAAGTCTTGCATGCCCCAAAAACACCCGCCGGCCAGGATTGCTTGTTCTGTTTTCATCTGTGCGTCCTCGTTATTCAAGTAATAGTTTGCATCCAGGCATATACTCAAGCATGCCTTTCCGATCATAGATGGGACGCCAGCGCCATATTGCAATAGTCGATGCCATGCGACTGGCACGCGGGACGGGTTCGCTTGGTAAAATCTTCACGGATTCGATCACAAGGCGAGTAATGACACAACAACGAGCATCGGACGACGCTGCATTCGGCGCCTTGCTTGCGACGCACCGCAACGAGCATTTTTTCCGTTTAACCGGCAATACCATCGGCACGCTGCTGGCAGCGGGCGGCTTGCTCGTGTTTTGGTTCAGCACGCAGGACGTGGCAAGGTATGAGTACGCCGGCAACGCATGGATGCTCGGGGCGGCGGGAATCGGCGCCGTGGTCCTGGGCTTTGCCATCGGCTGGGGCATCCGGCGCGTTTCGCTGGCACAGCAGACCTACCGGCTGTATCAGAGCGGCATTCGCACCAGCGGCCCCGACGGGCGGCACGCCGCCCTGTATCGCGATATCGAAGACATCCTGTACTTTGATGACGGCACCTGCGCCTTTCGGAACACGCCGCAGCAGCCCTGGATACTGATCGGCAAACGCATTCGGCAATGCAGTGGCTTGACTCACCGCCTGCGCTATCTGCATAGAGAACAACGGGCCGCCAAACTAGTCGACCGGCTGCGCGCCGGAGAAACGCTCACGTTCCGCTACCTGGACGACAAGGCCGCACGCAGCGTCAGCCATGGCGTAAAGTATTTCGAGGAATATCCGACGTTCGTGCTGACCATGGATGAACGGCGGGTGCATATCGGCCAGAAAATCATCGACATCAAGCACATCGATGTGCTCAGCTTCAACCGCTGGACAAACAGCATGACGATACGGAGCAAGAAGGATGGCTCGGATTTTCACAAGATGCATGCGAAGGCGATTCTGTCGGGCGAGGTGCTGCATTTCATGATCTTCGATATGCAGGCGCGGCGCCGCAAGGAGGCGCGCCGGCTGAAAAAGATGCGCAAGGGCCGTGCCAACGAAGTTTGATAGAATCGGTTGTCAGTTTCTTAACCTTGCCATGCTGCGCGATGCAGGCGCAGTCACCGTCGATCACGAAAGCGAGCAATGATTTCCACTGAAAAGAAGCCAGATGCGGGAAGCGGCGCCACCGGGGCGCTCGGTCCATTGATTGCCACCTATGGAAAAAGCCGCTCGTTTCTTGGCGTCGGCTTGTTCATGGCGGCGCTGTTCGCCGCGGCCGGCTTGTTCGTGCTGTGGATGACCACGCGCATCGGCATCGATTTCCAACTCAACGGCGATGTGTCGTTCCTGTACATGGTGGGATTCGGTTCACTGGCGCTGGGCGTCGTGACCGCGCTTGTGTTCTGGCGCCTGGCGGCATCGCAGCCGACCTTCCGCTTGTTCGAGAACGGCATCCACGCCAGCGGTCCCGATGGCGACAATGTCACCCTGTACCGCGACCTGGAAGACCTGTACAGCTTCTTTTACGGCGGTATCGGCTATCGCGCCGCGCCGGGTGCGCCGTGGACGTTCATCGGCAGCCGCATTCACCGCTTTGCCGAATTGAGCGACCGCTTGAACAGCCTGCAGATCCAGCATCGGGGCGAGGCCTTGCACCAGCGGCTGCGCGCCGGACAAGCGGTGATCTTCCGCTATTTCGAGGACAGCGTGGCGCAATCGAAAAGCATGGTCGCCACGCGGAATATGGATTTCCCGACGTTCGACATGATCCTGAGCGCGGACAGCTTGCAGATCGGACAGAAAAGTATCCAGATCGCCCGCATCAGCAATATCAACACCAATTTGTGGGCCGAGAAATCGAGCATCATCGATGTCGATGGCAAGGTGTTTCACAAGATTCATCCGAGTTCGGTTTTATCGTTCGCACTGCTGCATGCGCTGATCGCACGGCAGCAGCAATCGCTGCCGACCAACGCATAAACTCAGCGCAAGCGGCCGCCTGGCCGATCAGCGCGTGCAGATGCCTTTACTATCGATCAGTACCGTCGGCATCGAATGCCCGGCTTGCGGCTTGCCGATCAGCTGCTGTAATCGGGCGTCGCTTTCGCACTGGCGTGCGCCCTTGACGGGCGAACTCGCTGGCGCAACAACAACGGCAGGAGGTTCCGTCGCTGGCGGCACGCCCATCAGCTCCATCGTGAGCGGCTCGGGGGTGACCGTCGCGCCGGCGCTCACCGGCGTGACGGGCTGGACGTCGCGTGTGGAACAGCCGGCGGCCGACAAGGCCAGCACGGCGGCGCCGGCAAGGCCCGGCAGCCGGCGCCATGGCTGGCGCGCGCTGGCGCGTACACTGTCGGCGCTATCGCTGGAGACCACGCTGCCGTCCTGGCGCTTGTCCATGCGCACGCACAGATCGCCATTGACGTTCTCCGCGATCAGCGCGGCCCCTTCCACGGCGGGCATGGCCGACAGATTGAAGACGTTCTTGTCGCACCCCTTGCAGTGACGGACGCGATGATCGCCCGTCATCTCGTCCCAAGATGCGCTACAAGGTACCGGAATCTCGACAAGGTGCAGTGCAATGGGCTGATGCCGGGGGCGTGCTGGTTTCATGGTCGGATCCGTTTCGTTAAGTGCGTGGAAGCCCGGATGGGCGTTTTTCACATCGGTACAGAATGAAACGGCCGTGTCATGCAAACGGGGTTAAGTTTATTTTTCGCCAAGCAAAAACTTGTTGCTGATGGCCTTGAAGCTGACATCCGCGCTCAGGCACTTGAAAACGAACCCTTCACGCTCGGTGCCGGCCTTGAGCGCACTCTTGCCTTCGGCGCTGGCCAACAGCGATGCAACGCTCGCGCCTGCCAGATGTTGCGTTCCCAGCACGGGGCAATGCAAGATGCCGGCGCCGTCGAGGAGGGCCATGCGTTCGGCCGACGTCAGGTAGCCGCCACGGTCGATGTCGTAGACGTCGAACACATGCAGTTGCGGCGCGCCAACGCCGTAAGGATTGCCCTGGACGTTAGGCCCGATCAGCTCACCTTGCACAGCCAGGTTGCGCCCGCTTGCGCGCAGCAACTCTTCCAGCTTGTTCTCGCGTGCAAGCTTCCAATAGGAATTATTCTCGGTTTCAAGCAAATCGAGATTGCGGCTGCAAACCCCAAATTCGCCCTGGAAGAGATACGCGGTCAGGCTGGAGCCGTCGAGCTTTTCGGTCACTTCCCACTCCAGGCCGGCCTCCACCCATTCTTCGAGCTCGGCCACGAGATTCTGGATGCGCTCCTGATTGGTCTTGCGCACGAACGACGGGAACGGCCCTTTCACGATCCCCTGCAGATCGGCCGGAATCGGCGGCTCGTACTTTTGAATGCCGAGCATCTCGCTGAGGTCGTCGCCCTCGGCGGCGCCTTCCGGCACGGGCAGCAGCAGGCCCTGGCTGATCTGTCCGCGCAGTTTAACGGTGCGCAAGCGCGCGCCGGACACGCCATTGAACTCGCGCTTGTCCTTGCACAGGAAAGGCGCGAGCGCTTCCGGCACCCAGGAATCGACTTCGAGATACAGGGCGTTTCCGCCGATCTGGAATTCGCCCTTCTTCGATACGACCTTCCAGCCGTCGACCGTGACGCATTCGATCGCATCGGCGCCCGGAATCGGCGCGATATCGATGACCTTGCGAACAGTGGCTAATTTACGCATGTACGACTCCTGACTGTTTCATTTAATGATTCACTTGCGCAAGTATACAACGCTGCCGGATCAGCAGTTGTCATTCCCACATTCCGCATACGCGCGCAAGGTCTTGATGCGCGTTTCGGTCATCGACGACTGGCACGCACGCTCTTCCACGCCGTAGGAACGGGCCTCTCCCGTGGTCGTCGCTTCATATTCGCAACTGGCGCCCCGAAAGATAATCCACGCCTGCTGCGCCCTGGACAGCTTGTCGCGATCGCGCGCCTCGGGCAGGCGCTTTTGCGCACGCGCATATTGCGTGCGCATCTGGATTTCGCGCGCGGCCAGTTTCACCGACAAGCACTCTTCCGTTGCGCCGAGCCGCCCTTCGCAATTGTTTTCAGTGACGCTTTTCCTGATCTGGGAGGGGGTTCTTCCCATTTCTTTCGCGACCGCAGACACCAGCCATTGATTCATCGGCGCTTCCGCACGGGCCGGCGTGGCGCTCAGCAGCGCTAGCAAAAGCAACATGGTTTTCATCGCAGGTGTCGGCTCCGGGAATGTTATCAAAGGAGCATAGTAGTGATCCGACCAGCCCTGATCGGGCTTCCTGAGACAAGCGTAATGCCCCGTCCATGAAAACTCACAGGGCGGCGCAAACCTTACTTCGCCGGCTGGACCGGTTCGACGGGGGGAGCACCTTCCCAATGGACGCCATGGTTGCGCTGCGCGCCCTTGCCTGCCGGCTCAGCCCGATCATGCGCCACTGCCACCCTGCCGGTGAGCTCGCGATGTGGCCTGGCAGCGTCTTCTTGCCCGATCGCCTCGCTTGCGGACGGCGCCGGCTCGCGTGGCGGGCGGGTTGCCGGTGGCGTGCCCATGGTCACCCGCATCGCCGGCGGCTTGGCGGCAGGCGATGCGGCGGCGGCCGTAGCGGGGGCTGGGGTGGCGGCGAAGGCGGCGGACAGGGCCAGCGCGGCGGCGCCGGCCATGTGCGGCAGGCCCCGCCACGCCTGGCGCACCATGGCGCGCTGGCTGTCGCCGCAATCGCTGGTCATCACCGTGCCGTCCTGGCGCTGGTAAAACCGGACGCACAGATCGCCTTGATGGTTGTCCGCCAGCAGCCGGGTGGCGTCGGCCTCGGGCATGGCCGACAGATTGAAGACGTTCTTGTTGCAGTCGTTGCAGTGACGCACGCGTTCATCGCCTTGCATGTCGTCCCATGAGGCCGTGCAAGGCGAGGCGATGTCGATACGCTGCAGCGAGATGGTGTGCTTCATGCGGAAATCCGTTTCTTGAGATGGAGGGAACCCGACTGGACAATGTGTCATCGGCTGCATCGTGAAACGGATCGGGAGCGCAAACGGGGTTGCACGGACGAAAAAAAAGCTCCCGTTGGGGAGCTGTTTTTCCTGATACTGGCGGAGAGGGTGGGATTCGAACCCACGGATGGGTCGCCCCATCGCTTGATTTCGAGTCAAGTACATTCGACCACTCTGCCACCTCTCCTGCTTACTTCAAAAAAAATCCCCTGGCAGTAGGGGATTCCTTCTTTATTCCTGGCGGAGAGGGTGGGATTCGAACCCACGGATGGGTCGCCCCATCGCTTGATTTCGAGTCAAGTACATTCGACCACTCTGCCACCTCTCCTTTCTCACATTGCTGCGAGAAGGCAAAATTATAGCCCCCCTCCCAAAAAAAGGGAAGCGCTATTTTCAGGGCGTCAACGCGGCGAGGCCGCCCATGTACGGACGCAGCACTTCCGGCACGACCACGCTGCCATCGGCCTGCTGGTAATTTTCCAGCACCGCCACCAAAGTGCGCCCCACGGCCAGGCCGGAACCGTTGAGCGTGTGCAGCAGTTCCGGCTTGCCGGCCGCGTTGCGGAAGCGTGCCTGCATGCGGCGCGCCTGGAACGCTTCGCAGTTCGACAGCGACGAAATCTCGCGGTAGGTGTTCTGCGCCGGCAGCCACACTTCCAGGTCGTAGGTCTTAGTTGCGCCGAAACCCATGTCGCCGGTACACAGCGACATCACGCGGTACGGCAGGCCCAGCCCTTTCAGGATGGCTTCGGCGTGCCCGACCATCTCTTCGAGCACGTCGTACGAGGTGTCGGGATGGACCACCTGCACCAATTCCACTTTGTCGAACTGGTGCTGGCGGATCATGCCGCGCGTGTCGCGCCCGGCACTGCCCGCTTCCGAGCGGAAGCACGGCGTGTGCGCTGTCATCTTGATCGGCAAGGTGTCGATGGCAACGATTTCGTCGCGCACGGTGTTGGTCAGCGATACTTCCGAGGTGGGGATCAGGTAGAAGGTCTCGCCCTCGCCTTCCGCGCCGCCCTTTTTGACCGAGAACAGGTCGGCTTCGAATTTGGGCAACTGGCCGGTGCCGCGCAGCGAATCGGCGTTGACCAGGTAGGGGGTATAGCATTCGGTGTAGCCGTGCTCGCCGGTGTGGGTGTCGAGCATGTACTGGGCCAGCGCGCGGTGCAGGCGCGCGATGCCGCCCTTCATCACCGAGAAGCGCGAGCCGGTCAGTTTGACGGCCGTCACCAGGTCGAGCCCGAGCGCGCTGCCGACGTCGACGTGGTCGCGCACCTCGAAGTCGAATACCGGCGGGGTGCCGACCTTGCGCACTTCGACGTTGCCACTTTCATCGTCCCCGGTGGGCACGGAGGCGTGCGGCAGGTTCGGCACCGCTTCCATGAACACGGCCAGCCTCGCTTGCACGTCGATCAGCGCGCTTTCGTCAGCCTTGAGCTGATCGCCCAGGCCGGCGGCTTCGGCCATCACGGCCGAGGTGTCTTCGCCTTTGCCCTTGAGCATGCCGATCTGTTTCGCCAACGAGTTGCGCTTGCTTTGCAGCTCTTCGGTACGCGTTTGAATCGCCTTGCGTTCGGCTTCGAGAGCGGTGAAGCCGGCCACGTCGAGCTGGAACTTGCGCGTCGCCAGGCGGGCGGCGACGTTGTCGATATCTTTACGGAGAAGTTGAATGTCTATCATTGTCGGAAGTGCCGGTATGTGGAGGGCGGAAGGACCCGTCGCCGGAATCGCTTCTCCCTGAGAACCGCGCGTGCGGATGGTCCCGCGCGCGGTTCAAGCAAAATAAAAGCTTCGTGAGGAAGCCGGTTTCACAACGCTCAAATCAAGGCGATGCACTTGATGAGGCAGCCGGGCGGCAGGCCCGTGCCTGCACAACGCGCACTGGCCGGTTGTTCAATGAACAGTTTAACCGATTCCCTGAACAATGGCACCTTGCCGGGCCGGCATCGCGGCGGCTCTCCCCGCCTTAGCGGCCGGAGACCAAGGCGTTGAGCTTGCGTTGCGCCTGCGCCACCTTCTCGCTGCCGGCGTTCATGTCCTTCATGAGCACATTCATTTCATCCAGCACTTTTTGATCGTCGACCTCGGCCATGGCACCGTTGAGCCTGATCTGTGCTTTGTGGGCATCCATGAAAGCCGTCAGTTTTTCCGCGCTGTCGATCATGCTTTCGAGCGCCGTCAGCATGTCCTTGACGCCATTGCCCGGGTCCGAGACGATACGGCCATAGGCCTTGTCGAAGACCATGCGCAGGTCGTCGGGCTGCTTGAGCGCGACCCGCTTGGCGCCGGCGGCGGCCTGCTCGGTATCGATCGTGTTGCGCACTTGCACGCTGGTCTTGCGCAAGGTGACCATATTCTCGCGCCATGCCGGCAGGTCGGCGATGGTGCGCGGCATGCGCATGCCGGTGACGTTGCGCAAGGGCTGCTCGACCTTGCTATCGATCGTTCTGTTGTAATCGCTGATCACGGCAAAATGCTTGCTGTAGGCGCCAAACGATTTTTCTTCTTCCGGGGTCAGCCTGGGCACATGCACGCCGGGCTTGTCGACAATACGGGTTTGCAGGAAGGTGATGAACGCCGCGCGCTCCTTGGGCTCGGAACTGCACCCGGCGATGCCGAGGGCAAGCAGGCCGCCCAGCATCCACAACAGGGAACGTTGCGAAAATTTCATGACTGTTTGCATTAATGACTCCTATGATAAGACTTTTATCATAGTGCAAAAATGCAAATATGGCAGTAATAAGTTGACGCCGGCCGCGTGCTTACGCTTACTGCTTACTGCTTGCTGCTTACTGTTGCGCGGCTTTTTCGGCGGCGCTCAGGCGCTTGGCGCTGACCACCACGACCGTCATGGTGCTGTCGGCGACGGCGGCGGCATGGGCCGGCGCGGCCGTGGCGCGCACCGGCACATCGGCGGTGGCGTAAGCGGCAAACGTGACCATGACGGTCGCTGCGAGGAAAACGGCTTCGAGGTTTTTACGGACTTTCATGATCTTCTCCAGTGGGTGGGGCGAGTTGGTATGGTGTTACTTTACCCACTCGCCCGCCACCCTTCCAGCGCCTTGCGATGAAGCGCCGGAATGCCGGGACAGGATGCGCAAGCCCGCGACGAGCTGTGTTCGGCACGCAAGAACGCCCGCCGTTGCGGGCTGGGTGTGCCTTAGAGCGCCTAACAAAACCTCTCGACGGACCTCCAACAGATGAGTGAGCAGGCAAGCGAAAGAAAGGCCTGGTGGATGTCGGCTCGCCGTTCATAACGGATGCGCAGTCTGCGAAAACGGTGTAGCCACCCGAGGGTGCGTTCAACGACCCAACGCCATCGGCCAAGCCTTTCGCGTGACTCGACGCCGTAGCGTGCGATCCGTGCTGAGATTCCTCGCCGGCGCAGCCAGGCCCGATGTGCTCTTGAAGCGTAGGCTCGATCAGCATGTAGCTTACCTGGACGTTTGCGCGCGCGGCCGGATAGCCCTTTAACAGCCGGAATCGATTCTAGGAGAGGGATGAGCATGCGCGAATCATGCACCTGCGCGCCTGTGATTTGGGCTACCAGCGGCAGTCCACGCTGATCTACCAGTGAATGGTGTTTGCAGCCGAGCTTGCCGCGATCAGTCGGGTTTGGGCCAGTATGCTCGCCACCAGCCGGTGCCGGCAGGCTGCGTCAATGCAGGCTCGATCCCACATGATCTGGTCATACTCTCGGAGCCGCCGCAGGACCGCCTCGTGGACGCTCTGCCAAACACCTGCCTGCATCCATTCGTGAAGGCGACGCCAGCACGTCATGCCGCTCCCGCACCCAAGCTCACGCGGCAGGTACTCCCAAGGTATTCCGGTTCTGAGGACAAACAGGATTCCCGACAGGGTTGCACGATCGTTGATGCGCGGTCGCCCACCTTTCGGCGATCTACTGAAAGTTGGAAGATGAGCTTCTATAAGCGACCAAAGGTCTTCGGGAAGAAGGGTTTGGCCATGACATCGGTCTGTTTGCGAATACGGCCGTCATCTTAGCGCGCGGACCGCGGGCAGGTACGACAGCTTCCGCCCCATTGCAGACATTGCCGAGTAAGTGAAAACGACCTCAGCATGACTGTACTACGGCGCCGCAAGACGACCGCTGGATTAAATGGTTTAGAAAAGCATCGGTCAAGACGCGTCCCACGGCTTAATGATTTGTTCGTTCCAAGGTAAGAACAGGTAACCAGACGAAGCATCCTGCAATGCACCTTGGACCTCAATCAATGAATTGATCTCATTAAGGGCTGCATCCAAATCAGGAATACTGATTTCAAATCGAGAGCCACACTCCCCAAGAGCTTGCGCATATTCCGTCCCCTGGGCGATCTTTCGTGCCTCAATTAGGACATGAGGAAGTTGTGCCAGCGTGATCTGAAACTCCTGCGACTGAAACCTACTCGCGAACAATGAGGTCCCATCAAATCTCACATCGAATTTGTAGCGCCTGAGCTCCTCCTCGGCTCGCAGAAGTGACGATGAACCATCGCGAAAAAAGACGAGACATGTACTATTCAAAGATTGTGCTCCCAACGTGTTACAGATCGCAAAGCGACGAGTTAGCATAGATGTCTACGTGACCGTTCGTTCTTGGCCGAAAGCGGCCGGTCGCGATAGCTCAGTGTACGCCGTTGTTGCTCCCAGAATAAGTGACCGGTTTGTCGGGCACTCTTAGTCGCCGGCGTCGGCGTCCAGCCCCCGCAGCCAGGCCAGTTTTTCGGCGATCTTGGCCTCGATTCCACGCGGTACCGGCTCGTACCAGCGCGGCTCGACCATGCCATCGGGCAGGTAAGTTTCGCCGGCCGCGTAGGCGTTCGGTTCGTCATGCGCGTAGCGATACTCGTGGCCGTAGCCGAGCTCCTTCATCAGCTTGGTCGGCGCATTGCGCAGGTGGACCGGCACCTCGCGCGACTTGTCCTTTTTGACGAACGCCACCGCCCGGTTGTAGGCGTTGTAGCCGGCATTGCTCTTGGCCGCGATGGCCAGGTAGATGACGGCCTGGCCGAGCGCCAGTTCGCCTTCGGGCGAGCCGAGCCGTTCGTAGGTGGCGGCGGCGTCGTTGGCGATCTGGATCGCGCGCGGGTCGGCGATGCCGATGTCTTCCCACGCCATGCGCACGATGCGGCGCAGCAGGTATTGCGGATCGGCGCCGCCGTCGAGCATGCGGCACAGCCAGTACAGCGCCGCGTCCGGATGCGAGCCGCGCACCGATTTGTGCAGCGCCGAAATCTGGTCGTAGAAATTGTCGCCGCCCTTGTCGAAGCGGCGCGAATTGAGGGTCAGCGCATTGTCGACGAATTCGCCGGTGATGTGCGTCAGGCCCGAGGTGGCGGCCGAGGTCTTGGTTTGTTCGAGCAGGTTGAGGAAGCGGCGCGCGTCGCCATCGGCGTAACCGATCAGGGTGGCGATGGCGACCTCGTCGAACGTCAGGTGGCCCAGCACCTTGTCCTGGGCGCGCTTAAGCAACTGCAACAGCTCGGCGTCGGTCAGCGCCTTGAGCACGTACACCTGGGCACGCGAGAGCAGCGCCGAATTGACCTCGAACGAAGGGTTTTCGGTGGTCGCGCCGATCAAGGTCACCAGGCCGGACTCGACAAAAGGCAGCAAGGCATCCTGCTGCGACTTGTTGAAGCGGTGGATTTCGTCGATGAACAGAATCGTGTGCTTGCCGGTCGCCAGGTGGTGCTCGGCCTGTTCGATGGCGGCGCGGATATCCTTCACGCCCGACAGTACGGCCGACAAGGCGATGAATTCGCAGCCAAAGGCATTGGCCGTCAGGCGCGCCAGGGTGGTCTTGCCGACCCCGGGCGGCCCCCACAGGATCATCGAATGCGGCTTGCCCGACCTGAATACCAGGCGCAAGGGCTTGCCCTCGCCCAGCAAATGGCTTTGGCCGATGACCTCGTCAATCGTTGCCGGACGCAGCGCTTCGGCGAGGGGCGCTGCGGGTTCGGTCTTGAACAAATCGTCCATGCGAAGTCTTCATCAATAGGAAGCGCGTAGTGTAGCAGCGTGTCGCGAATCGGCGTTCAAGATAAGACCCGCGCGCTGCGCGACAGTTCCCGTCCGATGCGATTATCTTGGCACGCCCGGCCCGGTGACGATGTTTTGCATGGCGCCGCCAGCCATGCCCACCTCGGTCTTGCGCCGTAGAATGGCGAACGCGGGCGGGAAAACCAGCCAGAAACCCGAGTCCGGCATCAGCAGCACGCCCAGCGCGGCCAGTCCGAGCAAGCCCCAGCCGAACGACTTGGGCAGCGCCACGCCGGCTTTCTCGAGCGCATGCAGCGGCACCGCCATCAACGCCAGCAAGAGGCCGAACAGGAAGAACCAGGTGGTCGCGGCCAAAGTCATGTTCTTGACTGTGTTGAACAGGCCGCCACGCAGCATTTCCAGCATGTACGGTCCCATGACGACAAACGCAAACGCAGTATGCAGTAGTGCAACGCCTATCAACCAACGGCTGATCCAGTGCTTCATGATGCTCTCCCGATAATCCGGCCCGGAGTGGGCCGGCAAACGATCATATATCGAAGAAAGCAATATTGCCAGATATGCATGTCGGTTTATTTGCCCGGCGCCGCCAGCAGCACGCGCCCGTACACCGCATCGGTCTTGGGCCCGGGAACGTTGGCGGCGACAAAACGGCAGCCCTGCACGTACTGCCTGATGTGCTCGGCCAGCGCGTTGTCGGTGACGCGCCCTTCCAGCCGGATATTGAACGGCTCGCCGCGGCCATTGGTCAGGAAGCGCACCAGCACGCCATCGGCGGCGGTCGGTGTGCGGTCGAGCGGCACGAAGCCGTGCACCTGTGCGGAGGGCGCGCAACTGTCGGGACGCAGCTGCGGCCGCGCCGACAGTCCGGCGGCGCTGGCCCAGACGTAATCGACCGTCCGCACGGCGCTCTCGCGTGGCTGCGCGGCATCTGTTTTCAGCTTGCACGCTTGCAGGCTACGCACCGCGGCGGCGTCCAGGATCGGCCAGCCGCTGCCTTTGCGCACCTTGACATCGGCGATGCGCCACTCCTTGATCCGGTAGTCGAGCACGGTTGTGCCCTCGAGCTCGTAGCGTTTGGCCTCGGGCGGCCAGTCGAGCCGGGTGCAGGCCGAAGGCAAGCGGTCGGCCTGGGGCGACGGCGCGCGGATCTGCGCCAGGGCGGGAGCCATCGTGGCGCCAGTAAACAAAGTCACAGCCAGTACAGTACCGATTGCTCTTGAATTCAAGTGAGCTCCACGCGGGAAGAGGGATCAGTTATTGACGACGTCGGCGCCTTTGGGAATGACGAATTTGAACTGGGTTGCCGTCAAGGGCGGGTTTTTCTCGAATTTCTTGAATGCGAGCACCGAGGTCTGGCCGAAGGCGTCGCGCAATTCCATCGCTTCGGGCGTGCCGTTGCGCAGGCCGATGCTGATCTGTTCGAATTGCGAATCCTTGCCCTTGGGCGCGGCGTTGAGCCACTCCAGGCCGTCGCGCGTGCCGGCTTCGGAGAGGGTGAAGTTCTTTTCCAGGTCGTTACTGCCGAACAAGATGGCGGCCGGCGACGAACCGAGCGCGTCGCCGAGTTTTTTGGTGGTGACCTGGTTCAGGTCTTTGTCGTAGATATACAGTTGCTCGCCGTCGGCCTGCAACAGTTGCTCGTAGGGTTTGACGTAGGTCCAGATGAACTTGCCGGGACGGGCGAACACAAAGGTGCCGGACGATGGCGCCGCCACTTTGCCGGCGTCGGCCTTCTTGACCTGGCGCTGGGTGAACTCGCCGCGCGCGGCTTTGGTGCCGGCGACAAAGGATTTGAATTGGTCGAGGGCGGTGGCGTGGGCCATGCCGGCGCAGGCCAGGCTCAGGGCCAGGATGGCGCTGGTTTTGTTGAATGGAAATCGCATTCGTATCCTTATGTAATGACGGGCGCGCTCAGTATCGGGCGCCCTTGTTCTTGTAACGGTTGAGCGGATGTGTTGGTGGACAGCGGCCGTCGCTTTCACAGCCGACGCGTCGTCCCGTGCCACCGACGCGTCGCCCCCGCGAAGGCGGGGGTCCAAGTTAATGCTTGCGTCAGCAACGAAGCGAACAAACTTGGCCCCCCGCCTTCGCGGGGGCGACGGAGCGCAGGCCAATGGCCAGACGTGCCCCAATTGCCCCGCATGCGCGACGGGCAATCCGTCATTCCGCGCTCGCCGCCGGCACCAGGATATCGCGGTTGCCATTCGACTGCATCGGCGAGACCACCCCGCTGTTTTCCATCTGCTCCAGCAAACGTGCCGCGCGGTTGTAGCCGATGCGCAAGTGACGCTGCACCAGCGAGATCGAGGCGCGCCGGTTCTTGAGCACCACCTGCACCGCCTGGTCGTACATCGGATCGGCCTCGCCGCCGGCCTCGCCCGACGCGCCACCTTCCGCGCCGCCCTCGCCTTCGAGCGTGCCGCCTTCGAGAATGCCTTCAATATAGTTCGGCGCGCCCGACAGCTTGAGGTGGGCCACCACCCGGTGCACTTCCTCATCGGACACAAACGCGCCGTGCACCCGCACCGGCAAACCGGTGCCTGGCGGCATGTACAGCATGTCGCCCATGCCCAGCAGCGCTTCCGCACCCATCTGGTCGAGAATGGTGCGCGAATCGATCTTGGACGACACCTGGAACGCAATCCGGGTCGGAATATTTGCCTTGATCAGGCCGGTAATCACGTCCACCGACGGCCGCTGCGTCGCCAGGATCAGGTGCAGGCCGGCCGCACGGGCCTTTTGCGCGATGCGGGCAATCAATTCCTCGACCTTTTTGCCGACGACCATCATCAGGTCGGCCAGCTCGTCGATGATGATGACGATGGTCGGCAGTTTTTCCAGCGGTTCCGGCGAATCGGGCGTGATGCTGAACGGATTCGGAATATGTTCCTCGCGCTTGGCCGCCTCGGCGATCTTGGCATTGTAGCCGGCCAGGTTACGCACGCCCAGCTTACTCATGAGCTTGTAGCGGCGCTCCATCTCGTTCACCGCCCAGTTCAGCGCATGGCCGGCCTGGCGCATGTCGGTCACCACGGGCGCCAGCAAGTGCGGAATGCCTTCGTACACCGACATCTCCAGCATCTTCGGATCGATCAGGATCATGCGCACGTCGGCCGGGTCGGACTTGTACAGCAGCGACAGAATGGTCGCATTGATCCCCACCGATTTACCCGAACCGGTGGTGCCGGCCACCAGCAAGTGCGGCATCTTGGCCAGGTCGGCAATGACAGCCTTGCCGGCAATATCCTTGCCCAGCGCCACGGTCAGTTGCGAGGTGCTGTCGTTATAGATCTTGGAGCCGACGATTTCGGTCAGGCGCACGATCTGGCGCTTTGGATTAGGCAACTCCAGCGCCATGAAATTCTTGCCGGGAATGGTTTCCACGACGCGGATCGAGGTCAGCGACAGCGAGCGCGCCAGGTCGCGCGCCAGGCCGACGATCTGGCTGCCCTTCACGCCCGTGGCTGGTTCGATTTCGTAGCGCGTCACCACCGGACCCGGATACGCGGCCACCACCTTGGCATCGACGCCGAAGTCGGACAGTTTCTTTTCGATCAGGCGGCTGGTGAATTCCAGCGTTTCCACCGACACGGTTTCCTGCACTTCCGGCGCGTCGTCGAGCAGGGACAGCGGCGGCAGGGACGAGTCGCCCGGCAAGTCGCGGAACAGCGGAGCCTGGCGTTCGGCCGGCTTCTCGATCTTGAGCTCGGGCCGGCTCTCGACCTTGCCGGCGAGCGGGCGTGGCGCCAGCGGCGCCAGTTGCTCCACCGGCTTGTCGAACTGCTTTTCTTTCAGCGCGCGTTCGGACTGGACCACTTCCATCACCTGCGGCTCGATCCGGACCGGCGCCGCCACCCCATGCTTGGCGCGCTCGTGCACCACCACTTCATCGCGCTTGACGGCCGCCACTTCGCCCTGCTTGCGGTCTTCGCGGTCCTGGTAGCGCAGGCGGAACCAGTCGATGGCGTTTTCGATCGCGCCGCCGATGCGCTCGGCCACGCCCATCCACGAGACGTGGAAGAACAGGCTGAAGCCCAGTCCGAACAGCAACAGCAGCAGCAAGGTCGCGCCGGTGAATCCGAACGCCGAATGGGCCGCGTGCCCGATCAACTGGCCCAGCACCCCGCCCGGCGCGCGCGGCAATTGCACCGACAGCGACCACATGCGCAAAAATTCCAGTCCCAGGCTGCCGGCAAACAAGACCGCGAAGCCGATCCAGCGGATGGTCGCTTCCTGCTGGTGTTCGGGATCTTCTTCTGTTTCCAGCACAAACTTTTGATTCAGCGAGCGATAGCCCTTCCAGAGGATGCGCAGGAAACAGATGCACCACCACCAGGCCGAGAAGCCGAAAATGAACAGCAGCAGATCGGCCAGGTAGGCGCCCGCGCGCCCGCCCAGGTTGCTCACCTGCGATACCTGCACCTCGTGCGACCAGCCCGGATCACCCTTGTTATAGGTGAGCAGGATCATGACGAAATACAGGAACACCACGGCCAGCGCGATCCAGCGCGCCTCGGACAGCAGGCGCACCACGCGGTTCGGCAAGGGCTGCCGGGTGACCGGCTTTCGGGTGTAACTGGCGTTGGGAGATTGGCTTGTCTTAGGCATTCTTGTTACTTACAGTGCTGCCGCAATGATGGCGACATATATGACGATGTTGACGATGCGCTCATTCTAAGCCATCCAGAGGGCATCGGGCCCATGATTCATGCTAGGGCGCATCATGGACTATAATCGAGGGTGCGCAATTGAATTTCCGCGCCACTTGATCTGACCGCAATCGACCCCAGTTTCTCTTCATACACATTTCGATTAAAGCCCGCCCCATGACCACTACCAAACACGCCAAAGTTCTGATTCTCGGCTCCGGCCCAGCCGGCTACAGCGCGGCCGTTTACGCCGCGCGCGCCAACCTGCAGCCGATGCTCGTCACCGGCGTGGAACAAGGCGGCCAGCTGATGACCACGACCGACGTCGAAAACTGGCCCGGCGATCCGATGGGCGTGCAAGGCCCGGACCTCATGCAGCGCCTGCTGCAACACGCGGAGCGCTTTAATACCGAAATCGTGTTCGACCACATTCACACGACAAAGTTGAATGAAAAGCCGATGCGTTTGATCGGCGACAGCCATGAGTACACCTGCGACGCACTGATCATCGCCACCGGCGCCTCCGCCCAGTACCTGGGCCTGGAGTCCGAAACCGCGTTCATGGGCAAGGGCGTGTCGGCCTGCGCCACCTGCGACGGTTTCTTCTACCGCAACCAGGAAGTTGCGGTCGTGGGCGGCGGCAACACCGCGGTCGAAGAAGCGCTGTACCTGTCGAACATCGCCAACAAGGTCACGATCATCCACCGCCGCGACAAGTTCCGCGCCGAACCGATCCTGATCGACCGCCTGAACGCCAAGGCGGCCGAAGGCAAGATCGTGATCAAGTACAACCACACCCTGGAAGAAGTGGTCGGCAACGACAGCGGCGTGACCGGCGTGAACATCAAGTCGACCGTCGACGGCGCGATCACGCCCCTGTCGGTGCACGGCCTGTTCGTGGCGATCGGCCACAAGCCGAACACGTCGATCTTCGAAGGCCAGCTCGACATGCACAACGGCTACATCAAGACCCGCACCGGTCTCGAAGGCATGGCCACCGCGACCAACATCCCGGGCGTGTTCGCCGCCGGCGACGTCCAGGATCACATCTACCGCCAGGCAATCACCAGCTCCGGCACCGGCTGCATGGCGGCGCTCGATGCCCAGCGCTACCTGGAAAGCCTGAACGATTAATTAGGTAACGAAAACAATGCCGATGAAAGACTTTTCCGATCTGAAATCCTTGCGCGAACAGCTCAAGGGCAAGGACGAAGCGCGCGCGCGCGAAAAAGCCGAGCGCGAAGAACGCGAACGGGTGGCCGCGCAAGAAGCCAACCTGTTCAACAGCGCCATCGGCGGCGTCAAGAAGCTGCCCGAGTCGAACCGCTTCGTGCCCAACGCCCCGCCCGGCATCAAGCTCAAGGTCAAGCCGGCCAAGGTGTTCGGCAGCCAGGCCGAGGATGATGCTGCGGTGCTGCGCGAGTCGCTCTCGGACCAGTTCGAGGTCGACCACCTGCTCGAAGACGATCCCAGCCTGAGTTTTTCTCGCGCCGGGATCGGCACTGACGTGGTGCGCAAGCTGCGCAAGGGCTACTGGCCTGTACAGGACGAGCTCGACCTGCACGGCCTGCGCCGCGATGCCGCGCGCGACGCCATCGGCGAGTTCCTGCATAATGCCGGCCGGCGCAAGCTGCGCTGCGTGTGCGTGATCCACGGCAAGGGCCTCGGCTCGGCCGGCGGCGAACCGGTGCTGCGCTCCATGGTGCACAGCTGGCTGGAGCAGAAGGATGAAGTGATTGCCTTCTGCGCGGCGAATGTGGACGGGCGCAGCCATGGCGCCCTGATTGTGTTGCTCAAGTCGGCCATCGGCACCTGAATCGGACCCACCCTCGCGCCCGCTATTTTCCCGGGCGCACCTCTTACACTGTCCATCGTGCCGGGCGCATGTTAGGCTAGCAATATTCGCCACAGTACAGTGCACCGCATGACCCTCATTACGCTCATCGAAATCATGGCGATCCTGGTCGGCGCTTTCTCCGGCTTCATTGAAGCGCGGCGCAAGCGCATGGATCTGGTCGGCGTGTTCACCGTGGCCTTCATCACCGCGTTCGGCGGCGGCACCCTGCGCGACATCCTGCTCGACCGGCGCCCGCTGTTCTGGGTCACGCACCAGGAATACGCGATTCTCATCTTTGTCCTGGCGCTGATGGCCGCGCCGCTGATCCGCACCTTGCGCCAGATCGTGTCGGAACGGCTGATCGTGGTGGCCGATGCGGTGGGGCTGGGATTGTTCTCGATTGCCGGGGTGGCCTCGGCGCTGGAAGCGCACATGCCGATTTTCATCGCCTCGATGATGGGCGTGATTACCGGGATCTTCGGCGGCGTGCTGCGCGATATTGTGTGTAACGAGGTGCCGATGGTGTTCCGCGATGGGAAACCTTACGCCATTTGCGCGTTTATCGGCAGTTGGATGTATCTGATAATGAAAAAATTCGGGGCCGATCCCGACCTGGCCTTGTGGTCGAGCGCCACGGTGATCAGCGGGCTGCGCCTGCTGACGTGGAAATTCGACATGCGCATGGGGCGCTCGTAGAATTTCCCGTTCAAATAGTTCTGGCCGGGTCAGTGCGGCTAACGCTTGTGATGACGCTTTCAAGCGCTGCGCTAAACGTGATTGTGATTTTTAGCGAACAGCAGCGGATGCCTTGCAAGGCGCAAGGCGCCCGCCGCTGGAAGCTGGACATGACAAGAATTTATGCGCACTTGCTTAGCGGGTGTCGACGAAACAGCACTGCGATTGACCGGCCGGCACCAGTTTGACGACGCGCACGCGCTGCGAGACGGTCGTTGGTGCGCAGGAGGCGCGCCTCAAGTCCAGCGGTTTTCAATCGATTTGAATGCATTGTCCTTCACGTGGCGCGCCATCCCATCCCACGTTCCCGCGTTGCGCGCAAGGTGGAACTTGATATCAAATTCATTCCTCTTGAGCTCCATATTTTGCACCATCTCACGTGAGGCGCGGCTTGGATGCATACCGGCTCCAAGATAGAACCCTCTGGCGGTTGCGGCAACATTGAGTGCCTCGATACGGCCGAGGCAGTTCATCACCGCCTCCAGCGCAGCAAGATAGAGCAATATGGACCCCAAGCCCGATCCGTGCGGCAAAGCGGTCATGGTGTGAATTTCCAGGGCATTGTCATTGAGCTTATAGTCGAGGTACCCATGGTAGAGGGCAGCGGCGCCATCCAGTCCGACATAGCTAATGCGGCTTTCGGACCCCGGAATTGGGTTCCTCACGATTGAAGTTTGCACTCTGACCCCAGTGGGACTTGAGAAAATTGTCATGCTTAGCCTTATTTAATGATACAGGTCGCTCCGTGCATTAGATGCACAAGATGCAATAGTCGCAGCATACACTCGCGCTGGCGCCGAGGTCAATGCGTGCTGCATGCGCAGCACCAAGACGTGGCTCGCGCCGGTGTCGAGCAGTTCGCCAACCTGCATCACAGCTACCCCGCAGGCCGGATTCGGTAGTCTGTCAGCAAGCGATCAAGCAAGGGGGAAAGCACATCGCCGACCCGCGTCATGGAGGTCGGACCGTAGCGGATTGTCGGCAAACATCGCTTTCCAGAGCCGGGGCGTGCGCTGATACAGGCTTCGAGTATTCCTGTTGGCGTGCAAGCCTGGCTTGTCCCCGGTTAGGGGATTAATTGCTGAGCAGACTTAAACTGCTTCCGGACCCGTTTCGCCGGTGCGGATACGGATCACCTGCTCCACATCCTGCACGAAAATCTTGCCGTCGCCGATCTTGCCGGTACGCGCCGCCTTGATGATGGCGTCCACCACCTGGTCGGCCATGGCGTCGTCCACCACCACTTCAATCTTGACCTTCGGCAGGAAATCGACCACGTATTCGGCGCCACGGTACAGCTCGGTGTGGCCCTTCTGGCGGCCGAAACCCTTGACTTCGGTGACCGTCAGTCCCGTTACATTCACGTCGGCCAGCGCTTCGCGCACTTCGTCCAGCTTGAACGGTTTGATCACACAAGTAATTTGTTTCATGGCTACTCCTAAATAGATGCTTGTCACGCGATGGAATTGCTATTGTCGCTATTGTAAACGACCGACTGTGCTATTTCCCGACTTCATCCGGAATCCTGGCCAGGTCGGCTTGCCACACGACCGCCTCGGCGTCGCTCGGGGCGCGCCAGTCGCCACGCGGCGAGAGCGATCCGCCATTGCCGACCTTCGGCCCGTTGGGCACGCACGAGCGCTTGAACTGGCTGATCTTGAAGAAGCGGTATACAAACGTGCCCAGGTGCTTTTTGATGTCCGCCAGCGCGTATTGATTGCGGCTGGCGTGCAGCGCATCGGGCCAGGCGCCCTGCTCGCGGTCGTTCCAGGCCGACCACGCCAGGAACGCCACTTTCGACGGCGCAAAACCATAGCGCAAGATGTAGTACAGATTAAAATCCTGCAGCTCGTACGGTCCGATCGAACTTTCCGTGCTCTGCGCCGGCTTATCTTCGCCCGCCTTGCCCGGCACCAGTTCGGGGCTGATTTCGGTCGCCAGCACCTGCAGCAGCACGTCCGAGCCGCCGCGCCCGATCACGCCCGACTCGGCCACCCAGCGCACCAAATGGCTGATCAAGGTCTTGGGCACGCTGGCGTTCACGTTGTAGTGCGACATATGGTCGCCCACGCCGTAGGTACACCAGCCCAGCGCCAGCTCGCTCAGGTCGCCCGTGCCGATCACGATCCCGTTATGGAAGTTCGCCAGCCGGAACAGATGGCTGGTGCGCTCGCCGGCCTGCACGTTTTCGAACGTGATGTCGTACGTCTCCTGCCCTGCCGCGTACGGATGGCCCAAATCCTTGAGCATCTGGATGCAACTCGGACGAATGTCGATCTCGTGCGCTTCGCAGCCGACCGCCTGCATCAGCGCGCGCGCCTGGCGCAGGGTCCGGTCGCTGGTGGCAAAACCCGGCATGGTGTAAGCGAGGATATTCGTGCGCGGCAGCTTCAGGTGGTCCATCGCCTTGGCGCAGACCAGCAGCGCGTGGGTCGAGTCGAGCCCGCCCGAGACACCGATGACCACCTTCTGCATGCCGCTCTGCGACAAGCGCTGCACCAGCGCCTGCACCTGGATGTGATACACCTCGGTGCAGCGCTCGTCGCGCCGCTGCGGGTCCGACGGCACATACGGGAAGCGCTCGATTGCGCGGTTCAAGGCCAGCGCCTTGCCGCCGCCCGGCGCGCCCGGCAGCGCAAAACGCACCACCCGAAACGCCGCCACCTGCTGCGCATGGTGCCGCACCTGCTGCGCGAACGTGGTGGTGTGCATGCGCTCGCGCGAGAGGCGCTCGAGGTCCACATCGCCGTAAATGATGTGCGAGTCGTCCTGGAAGCGCTCGGCCTCGGCCAGCAAGTCGCCTTTTTCGTAGATCAGGGTCTGGCCATCCCACGCCATGTCGGTCGACGATTCGCCGTTGCCCGCCGAGGTGTACAGGTAGGCCGCCAGGCAGCGCGCCGACTGCTGCGACACCAGTTGGTGCCGGTAGCCGCTCTTACCCACCAACACGTTCGACGCCGACAGGTTGACCAGCACCGTGGCCCCGGCCAGCGCCGCGAACGACGAGGGCGGAATCGGCACCCACACATCCTCGCAGATCTCCACATGAAAGCGCAGCAGCGCGATGCCCTCGACTTCGAACAGCAGGCCGGCGCCGAACGGCACGCTTTGACCCAGCAGCTCGATCTGGCCGCACGGCGCGCTGTCGGCGGGGCTGAACTGGCGCGCCTCGTAAAACTCGCCGTAGTTCGGCAGATAGCTTTTCGGGACCGCGCCGAGGATCTTCCCGCCCGCGACCACCACGCCGCAGTTGAACAGCTGATGCCCGACCCGCAGCGGCAGCCCGACCACCAGCGCCAGCGGCAGCTGCGCGCTCGCATCGACGACCGTGCGCAGGCTCGCTTCGCAGGCGTCGAGCAGCGCCGCCTGGTGAAACAGGTCCTCGCAGCTGTAGGCCGACAATCCCAGCTCGGGAAACGCCACCAGCGCCGCACCCTGCCGCGCCGCCGCTTCGGCCAGCGCGATGGTCTGGGCCGCGTTGAAGACGGGATCGGCGATCTTGCAGCGTGGCGTGGCCACCGCGACCCGGGCGAAACCGTGCGAATAGAGGTTGAAGAAGTCGTTCTGCATGCAGTGTCTTTCGTAGGGTGGCGGCGCGCGCGGCAGGGCATCCGAACGCTTCGTGTCTTTTTGCGTAGAATGCAATGGACCGACCCGAACCACAGCCGGCGTCGCCCGCCAAAATAATGGAATAGCCGATTCGACAAGAATGAATTATCGCACGCATATCGTATCCTCTCTTTCCGAGATCGGCCAGAGCGCCTGGGACGCCCTGGCGTCATCCCAGGCCGCCGCCAATCCCTTTCTCTCCTTCCCCTTCCTCGACGCCTTGCACGAGTCGGGCAGCGCCTGCGCCGACACCGGCTGGCAGCCCCAGTTCCTGACGCTGTACGACGGCGCCGAGCTGGTCGCCGCCATGCCGCTGTACGTCAAGATGCACTCCTACGGCGAATATGTGTTCGACTGGGCCTGGGCCGACGCTTACCAGCGCAACGGCGTCGATTACTATCCGAAGCTGCTGTCGGCGATTCCGTTCACGCCGGTGACCGGGCCGCGTCTGCTGGCGCGCGACGCCGACGCCAGGGGCGCGCTGCTGGCCGCGCTGGTGGCAACGCAAAAAGCGTCCGACGTCTCCTCGACCCACATCCTGTACCCGCCGGACGACCAGGTAAAGCAATTGGAGGCGGCTGGCTTCATGCTGCGCAGCGGCGTGCAGTTCCACTGGCTCAACGCCGGCTACGCGGACTTCGACGCGTTCCTGGCCACGCTGGAGCAAAAGAAGCGCAAGAACATCCGCGCCGAACGGCGCAAGGTGCGCGAAGCCGGCGTGACGATGCGGCGCGTGCGCGGGGCCGATGCGACGGACGCAGATTGGCGCCTGTTCAACCGCTGCTACCAGCGCACCTACGCGGCGCACCGTTCCTCGCCTTATCTGAACCTCGATTTTTTCCAGCGCATCGGGCGCAGCATGCCGGACAATATTTTGCTGGTGATCGCCGAACGCGAAGGCCGGCCGATCGCCGCCTCGCTGGTGATCCACAGCGCCGACACCCTGTTCGGCCGCTACTGGGGCGAACTCGAACACGTGCCCTGCCTGCACTTCGAAACGGCTTACTACCAGCCGCTCGAATTCTGCATCGAGCAAAACATCGGCGTGTTCGAAGGCGGCGCCCAGGGCGAGCACAAAATGGCGCGCGGCTTCCTGCCGACCCGCACCTGGTCGGCGCATTGGCTGGCGCACCCGGCGTTTTCGGACGCGATCGAGCGCTTCCTGGAGCGCGAAAGCGGCGGCATCGACGAATACATCGATGAACTGAACGACCGCAATCCTTTCAAGGACCCCGCATGATCTCGCACGTGTTCATCGGCGTCGCCGACTTTACGCGCGCGCTCGACTTCTACGCGGCGCTGATGCCGCAACTGGGCCTGGCGCTCAAGTTCAGCGATCCGGCCACACCATGGGCCGGCTGGATGAAGCCCGGCCACCCGCGCCCGCTGTTCCTGATCGGCGCCCCGTTCGCCGGCCGGCACGACGCCGGCAACGGCCAGATGACGGCCCTGCTAGCGCCCTCGCGCGCGGCGGTCGACAGCGCCCACGCCACCGCCCTCGCCCACGGCGCCATCTGCGAAGGCGCGCCCGGCCTGCGTCCCGAGTATCATGCCAGCTACTACGGCGCCTATTTCCGTGATCTGGATGGCAACAAGCTGTGAGTCTGCTGTCACGAGTAAATCAATGTAGCGGTGCCATCGGCAAATAGGGGCCATAATCGACCGTGTAGCTATTTCGGACACGGAAGGTTCAGCATGGACATCTCCCAGATCACGGCGCCCGCGGCAAGCGGCGCCGGCCTTGTCACCCCCATCGCGACCAGCCGTACCGTCGCCACCGAGCAGGCCCAGAACCTGAGTTTCCTTGGCGTCGCGCCGACCACGGTGGACCTGTCGAGCTCGGGACGCTTCCTGTCGCTGGCCTCCCTGTTCCAGAAAAAGACGCTGGAACTGCACACCTCGGTCCTTGCCAACGCCGATGCCTCGAAGGCCTTTGCCGATGCCGCCGTCGCGGCGGCGGCCGTGGCCGGCGCTTTCGACGAACTCCAGACCAGCGCGGTTGACAGCAACGGGCTGCCAACCGACACCCTGGATGGCCAATCGCTGCAATCGCAATTTTTCCAGCAACTTGGCGGTGCGCCGGACGATGCCGAAGCCAGCCTGGCCGCCATCGGCCTGGCCTTTACGGGGGCGACCAGCAGCGCCGCCGGCAAGCTGACGGTGGATGACGCAGTGCTGGAAGAGGCCTTTCGCCGCGACCCGGTCGCCACCTCGGCGCTGCTGGAACGCGCCGCCGATGCCTTCGTGGGCGTGGTCGGCACGCAAATCCAGGCGCAGGTCGCCAACCTCTCTTTCCTTGATGACGACAGCGTGTTTGGCGCCGCCTTGCCGCTGCCCGGCGCTGCCCCGCCAGAAATTGCCGCCGCGCCAGGCTATCTGACTGCCCAGCCGGCCAGCTATACGGACAATATGTTCCTCCAGAACCTGGTGAACGAGACCTTGTGCAATGACGAGGACGCGCCTGTTGCCCTGGCCGACTTTGTCGACGAAAACGGTGTCGCCGTTCAGCCGAACTTGGTTGCCTCGCCGCAAGCAGAGGCGCCGCCTCAGGGAGCGCGCGTGGCCGCGCCGGCGGACGCACCCGAGCTGCAAGCCATCGCCGGCAGCGCCGTCCAGGCCGAGGCACGCCCGGGCGCAGCGCCCGTGTCCGTGTCGCCAGCGTTGCCAGGCGCGCCGGCAGCGCCGCCGGTTGCCTCACCGCTTGCGTCACCGTTGAGTACCCAAGACCCGATTCAATCAGCCCCCACGGCCGCCACGCCGGCGGCGCCCCCGCTCGCCGGACCCGACGCCACGGCAAGCAACGCTGTCGGCGTTGCCCAACAGGCAAGCGTCCTTGCACAACAGTTGCAGGCGGAGCGCGCGGTGGCACGCGAGCTCGACGAGAAAATCGCCGGCGCCAGCGACGCCGTGCGCGCCGCGCTGGCCGACGACATCGCCCGCCGCGACGCCAGCCGGGCCGGCCAGCTCAACGCCGACAGGACCACGGCCCAGCTGCGCGCGGACCCGCCCGATCCAGCCGTCACCGCCCCGGTCGCGCCGGATCGGTTTGCGCGGCCGGCGGACGCTGTGCGAACGGCCACGACAACGCAGTCTGCAAGCGCGCCCCAGGACACGGACCGGAACCTCACCGCGCAGCCGCCGCCCGTGCCGGCGCCCGACCAGGCCCAACTGGCCGCGCGCGACCCGGCCATTGCCGCCGCCATCGCCGCCTACAACGTCAACACCGGTCCGTTTGCGGCACAAAACGGCAGGCCCGAGATGCAGCCGCCCAAGGCCAAGCCGGTGGCGCCGGTCGCCGCTGTCACCAGGGTGGACGCCGCCGAGGCGCTCGGCACGCCTGGCGACGGATCGGCGCCATTGCGGTAAAGCGACGAATCGGCAGTGCACGCACAGAAGTCTGCGCGGCGGAACGATGTCGCTTCAGTTTCCTGACCGGGCTAGTTGCTCCGCCACCCTGAGTCGTTTCTGCTCAGGGTCGAGGGTGGTCCATGCCCGATGCGACACGACGCGCACATCCACATCGACCAGCCGGGCTGGGTACGCACAATCCCACGCGGCCATCTCGCGTCCTCCGCAGACAGGACATGTGGGCATGAGCCCGATGTGAAAGGGACTTCCCATCGCATCCGGATCGCAGGCAGTGGCACCGTAAATTTTCCACAGAACCTCGATGCGACTGTTCGCAGGCAGCGATCGAACGCGTGCATTCTCCAATATCAGCGCGTTTACTTCGTTGTAGGTGGCGTCCTCGATGCCGTTCAGAAAGCGCATTTCCTCGCTTGCCTCGCTGCGAAGGAGGAAGTCGCCGTAGCTGCCACTGGCTATTTCCGGCGCAACAAATTGATGGGCCCCGGTGCTGCAGGTGTATTGCATCAATTCAAGCTTCATGGCATTGCCTTCCTTATCCTTGATGTTAACCGCTTGCTTCCAGAACAGGGACGACGGCGAACCCGCGTCCGTGTGCAAGTCGCTCAGGCCAGCCCTTCTTTCACTATCACGCCGGCCAAGGTCGCCACGCGCGCATCGATCTGACAGCCAAAAAAGTACGTCTCCCTCAGTTCAGCCTGACCAAGGTCGACACCGCGCAAATCGCAGTTGTCAAACGTTGCCCCGACCAGACTCGCTTGCGCAAATGACACCGCCGTCATTGCCACGTCGGTGAACTCGGCCCGGTCGAGATGGCATCCGGCGAAGTCAACGCCTGCAAAAAAGCAGTGAGAAAACTGCGCCTTTACCAAATTGGCGGAATGGAACACACAGCTGCGCACCTCACCGCCACTCACATCCAATCCCTCCAGCGAGGCGCCGGTGAAATCGCAGTCCTTGAAGCGGACGTCGAACGCTACCAGGTCGGGGAAATGCGAGCCGTTAAAGGACACGGCGGCAACGTCGACGTCGACCATCACGACACCAGGCGCAATGAGCGTCTCGCCGCTCCTCAGCGCTTTCAATATCTGGCCTACTTCTTCATCCATTTCAGCAAACTCCACGTCAACAACCTTTTCCCATGATGATGGATGGATTGTATTGATCTCCATACTAGCGGTTCCGGGTGCAACGGAACGTAAAACCGGGTTAAGGAGCGATCTGTCAGATTGAGGTCATAGGCCCGACCGCAAGGTCGTCAGGAAATGCGAAAATCGATCCTATCCTGACGTCGTTTAAAGCGCTGCCTGACGTCAGGTTGGAGCATACCTATGCGGTACAATCGTCTCAGGCAACTTCCGCTGTCGGCCAGAAGCAGACACTGGCAGACCAACGATCTTCCCGTTGGGAGGTGATGTTTTATTATGGGGAATTTGCTTCGATAGCTCTTCCCTCCACGTCCTATATGGCTCAATTCAAGCGCGACGGTATCAGATGGATTTTCATAGCGTTATACCAATATCGCCCAGGGCGCCCGCTCAATTTGACGCAAGGACCGACGATGACAGACCGGTCTATGCGCGGTATCGGAGCGGCTTCCTGACTCTAGAGGTAGGCCTGCCCGGTGAGTTAGAAGTTGGCGAGGGTTACACCGTGTTCGAGGAATATGTCACTGCCCTTTCTGGCGACGACGAAGCGATTACCTGGGAAGAAATCCAAAATCAAGTCGCAACTATTGACTTACGAAAGCGGCTCACCCAGCTCGAAAAAAACGAACATGCATATCAATTGCATTGGGATGGCATTTTCAGGAACGACATCAAGACGATCGCGTTGCCCGGTGTAAGGCTCTCGACATTGCATCTGGCTGAAATTCCTTGGGCTGTGCAAGGCCAAAACCGAGTTGACCGCTTCGAATTCGAACGCGCCTTTGTCGACTGCTGTCAGATAGGCGTTTGCGCCTATTTGTTTGTCCACCCTGGAGACACATCCAATACCATTACTGTACTGCACACTCCTGAAACTTTTGGCCGCTTTGATGCGATGGATTTGGCGCTTGCGGGTGTTAAGGCATTAGGCGGCAGTCGATTCGGACCAAGCGGGGGCAGCGGTAGGGGGGAAGTTTGTGGTTTGACGAGTGGCGACGCGGATGAAGTATTCGACCTCATTGCGGCGCGCCTGGGCCTTGTGAATCGGCAGCTATGGAAGAGCAGCTTAATGTGCTTGATCAACTGTCCTGGCGAGGCGCTTCACATCAAATCCGGCGTTTGGACTTTTTATGCGGTCTTAAGCAGAACTGTTTTGTGAGACCGTGACAGCTAATCGGCACTGCAAAATTGAACTGACCGGCTTGGTCATTTCAGCCGTCAGCTTTCGGCTGCCAAGAGCTTCATGAATCGTTGATGACGTCGCCAGCGTCTGCTTCGGGGCGGCAGCTGCCTGTCGTTACAATGAGGGGATTTTTCTCGCTGGCAAGCTGGTATCTTGGTGCGACAGGCCGGTCTCGGCCAAAAGCGGCCCTTCGGCGTGTCGGCAGATAGTCTTTCTACACAGCGCGTGACAATGCGGAGTTCGAGTCTGGCGACTTTCTGTTTCGTCACCAGTCACTGGCATATCTGAGTTTGGATGGCCGCGGTTGGCTTTCAATAGCCTTGAGGAGCTACTTTTGGGATTATCTACAGCGGGATTGGCATTTAGGCCTAACCTATCAACGTTGGGCGAGCTGGATCTGGTGCAAACAGTTTTTGGAAATAGCGTTTTCCCGCTACCAGAAATGCAAAATTCGCATGACATCCGTGTGCCGGGCAATGTGACCGTTGAGTCAAAGAACGGCGCATCCTTCGTCTATAACAGCGAAATTGCGGATAGGATTCTTTTCGAAGGGCACTCGCTGCAGCCTTCAGTTTTTGAGGCACTTGGAGCGCCAGAAATTGTAGTCGTATTCTGTCATTACGATTCAGGCGGATCGTTTGGCTACGCCATTCTTAAGAACGGGGTAACTGTTCGCTCACGAGTTCATGTCATGGAGAAGACGACGGATACAGGAGAGCCAAACAATTTCGAGCTCCCGTGGTTGCAAGCAAAGTCGTTTATTGAAGAGGAAGGGGAACCACCAGCGTACCGAAATTTAAATACGGGCGAAGTTTCATCTGAATCCTACGTGACGGCGCATCTGCTCGCCCAGGTGATGAACGGACTTTTTGGCCTTTGTCCTTGGGACGATTGGGACTATAGGACAAAAATGAATTTCTACAGCAGAGAACGGCTGGCGAAGTAGCATTGGCGGCCTCGCTTGCTGAACGTCCCCTTCGGGGCGCCACCAGTGAGTGATCCTGCTTAACCCGGTTGGCCGTTCCGTTGCACCTCAAACCCCTAGTATTCCTTTTCAAGTCAGGATGAATCTTGCAGTTCAAATAATTTCAGAGTGCTGTGTGATGCGCCCCGTTTCCGGCCGGTCGAGGCACCGGCGCGACCTGGCCTGCACGCAGCGTCGATGCGAAAGTATATCCATGCGGCGCACCCGGTAGCAGATCGAATCAGCGAAAAAAGTCACTCATAGGTTACTTTTTGTCCGACTCATGGTACATTTCATTCATGCAAACCCATATCCGGAGCCAAACATGCACGCTACCAACCCGACCATCGACGACTGCGCACGACAAGGCCGCAGCGTGCTGAAAGTGATTTTTGCCGCCTTGCTGCTCGTGACCGCGCTCGTGCTGGCGTCGACCTTCGGCGCGCTCGGCGCATGGAGCGACCGCCTGGATCAGTCCGCGCCGATGGTGCCGCTGGCGATCATCCTGTTCTGCGCATGGGTTCGGCATAAGCAGCATCACCCAGGCGGCAGCGCCGCGCGCAAATCGCTGTGGAATGCGCTGTTCCAGGACGAATTCAGGCAGCAAAGCATCGCCCGTGCCGTGCGCGTCGGCTTTGTCGTTGTACTGCTGGTTCAACTCCCGCTCGCGTTCACACTTGGACAACAGGCGACGATGCTGCACATGGCCGCCATGGCCTGCCTGAGCATGCTCGCCGGCGCCATCGCTTTTCTCGGTGCCTTCCTCTACATCGGACGCGCCGACGCATGAGCGACGTCCCGGTACTGCGCAACACGCTCAAGGTCCAGCGCGCCATGCACGAGCTCACCCAGGCTGGACTGGCCGAGCGCATCAACGTCAGCCGCAAGAGCATCAACGCCATCGAAACCGGCAACATGGTGCCATCGGTGGTGCTCGCATTGAAACTGGCGGCCACTTTGAATGTACCGGTCGAAACCTTGTTCCAGCTGGAACCGGGAAACCCATAACACTTGCATCGCGACATTCCAAACAGTCCGCGAGTTGAGCCAAGTCGGTTTTAACACTGACGCAGGCGGAACTCCGGCGCGCCGTCCCGGACGATGATGACCCTTCACCTTCATCACCTGGAGATATCATGACGCAAGCTACCGCCAATGCCGAGGAACTGTTTCGCTTCGCCACGACCAGGGCCCCCAACCCGACGCCGGCGCCAGCGGGACTGCTCGAACTGCCGGACCAATCGCAGGTCGCCGCGTGGATCGCCACCGCCGCCGAGCTGGATTTCACCGCTGAGCTGGACATCCTGAGCAAGCACTGGGCCGAGCTGGTCAAGCGCACGCCGGAAGCCATCGCGGCCGACCTGGAGGCCGCACGCCAGGGCCAGTCGACCCTGGTCGCCGAGACCCTGTTCCCGATCGCCCAAAACGTGGTGGGCGACGTCCCCGCCTTGCAAACCGCCCTCTGGCAATATTACCTGCAAGGGATCGCCTCCGGCAAAGCCAGCAGCGCCCAGTTGCAGCGCGCCCGGCAGTTGCTGGGCCAGGTCACCCTGCTGCAAAAACTCCTGGCCGGCGACCAGGCGGCCCTGGCGCCGGAATCGGTGCAGGCCGCGCTCACTCCCACGCTCGCCCTGCCGGCCGCGTTCGAAGAACAGATGCGCCTGCGCCGCGAACAGCAAAGCGCCCAGCAAAGCGCGGCCGGCGACGACGACGCCGGCGAACAGGACAAGATCCTCGCCGACCTGCTCAAGCAGATCGACACACTGGTCCAGCTGGAACGGCGTCTCGTCGCCGCGCTCGACCAGATGGCGGCCGGGGGCACGCACGCGCCCGGCACGCCCGGCAGCGGCGGTCCGTCGGACTTGCAAAAAGTATTCCGCACCCAGCCCGCGGCCGATATCGACGAGCAATTCCGCGCCGACAACGCCAACCTGATGCAGGAGCTGGCCGACGCCCGGGTGCCCACCACCAACCAGAGCACCTTCGACCTGCTCGACGAGGTGCGCCATCGCATTGCGGACGGCGTTGCCACGGCCGCCGCCATGCCCGCCACCGGCCCGGCCGCCGCAGCCGTTTTGGCCGACAATCCCGAACTGGCCAAGCTCATTCCCGGCGCGCCGGTGTCCAAGCCGGCTCCCCCCGCGAGCATGAAATTCGGTATTCGTCCGGTGGGCGTGGCCGACCTGCGCGTGGTGCGCCAGGTGCTGGTGGGCTACGAAAAAGGCGAGCTGGCCAACATCCAGAACATCCTGCAAGGTGAAGAGCACGAGCACTTCCGCTCGCGCCTGAGCCGCGCCGACGAAAGCGACGGCAACTACAACGACGCCGACGCCGAGGTCTCGCAGGAAGAAACCGGATTCGAGCGTTTCGAAATGGGCCAGAACGCCTTCCAGACCGCGCGCAAGCAGCAAGACCGCAACGCCAGCATCAACCTGACCTCCAACTACGGCACCGTCAACGCGCAGGCCTCGACCTTCATGAACAACTCGAACGGCAGCGACCAGTCGCGCGGCGCCGACCTGCGCCAGTCGCGCGAGATCGTCGAGCGCGCCGTCGCCCTGGTGCGCGAGCGGGTCGGACGCCAGCGCTTCCGCACCCGCAGCGCCGAAGTGTACGAAAGCGACGTGGTGCGCCACAGCGCGCCGGCGGCCACCATCCGCGCCCAGTATCGCTGGGTCGACAAGGTGTATCAGGCGCAGGTGTTCACCTATGGCGCGCGCGCCATGTACGAGGTGATGGTGCCGGCGCCGGCGGCCATGTTCCGCCACCTGCTGGCCCAGCAACCGGGTTTCGGCGGGCACGCCGGTCCGGCCCCGGTCAAGCCGATCGTGCGCCCCGCCGAGATCACCGACGCCACCTGGCTGGCCATCGCCGAACGCTTCAACGTGACCTTGCCGCCGCCACCGACGGCCGCCATTACCGAATACGCCAGCCTGAGCTATCCGGGCGGCGGCGGCGGAACGACGACCCTGAGCGGCACGTTCAATTCGCCGCGCGCGCTGGAACAGGGCTATGCGGCGGCGGCGGCCGGCGTGTCGATGACGTGGTACGGGGTCGACAACCAGTCCGGCATCAGCGCCAGCGTCGGCACCAGGCTGTTTTCGAGCAGCCCGACCGGCGCCACGCCGATTGCGGCCCAGGCCATCGGCACCAACAGCGGCGCGGTCAGCTACAACGCCAGCGGCTGGGGCCAGCTCGACCAGTTCACGGTGAACTTCTACCTGGTCTGGGCGCGCACCAAAGTGGCGGTCGAAAAATGGCAGCTGGAATGCCTCCAGATCATCATGGACCAGTACGAGAGCGACCTGAAACAGCACCGCGCCCTGCTCGCGGCGCGCACTGAAGAAAACGGCCCGTACGCCGCGCTCAGCGAAGAACAGATGCGCACCATCGAACGCACCGAACTCAAACGCGCGGTGCTGGAAATCGTGCGCAGCGGCAGCGGCCAGGCGGTGCCGGCCTCGCCCATCGTGACCGGCAGCGCGCCGGCCATCGCGCCGGAGCGGCTGGAGCAGGCCGCGCGCGAAGTGCGCTTCTTCGAGTACGCCTTCGAGTGGGATCAGATGACCTACAGCTTCTTCCCGTACTTCTGGAGCGAGGGTGCGCAGCAGTGGGCCGCCGCGCGCTTCGAGCAACAGGGCGACAGCGTGTTCACGGCCTTCCTCAACGCCGGCTTTGCGTCGGTGATCCTGCCGGTGCGCAGGGGGTATGAGGACGCGGCCGCGCTGTACCTGCAAACCGGGATCGTGGCCGATATCGCCGTGGTGCCGGCCGACCGCGTGCTGGCTGACCTGAACCGCGAAGTGCAGCTGCTCAACGCCACCACGCCGATGGAAGGGGCAGCGGAAGGCGCGGCGTGGACGTATCGGGTGCCGACCATGCTGACGGTGCTCGATGACGGCACCGACATCGCGTTTCCGAAGTTGTCGCAGCCGGCCGACCAGGCCCCGACCATCCTGGTGCCGCCGCTGCTGATTGACGATAGCCCGGAGGCCTGAGGCCAGCGGTGCGTTTTGGTAAGTGGTAAAAACCCGTCGTTTCTGCCAGTGGCAGGAACGGCGGGGATAAGGCATGTGGGTCTTGCCAAACTCTGGAACCAGGCTGTCGGGGCGGCAATGCCCGCCTTAAAATCAACTCGGAATTTCACTGATATAGTAAGTACCCGCCCATAAATAACTGTGATTTTTGTCTTCCATAGCCGGCGCGCTGCGGCGTTGCCCTCCGCTCGCAGTGCTCGCACTGCGAGCGGAGGGCGCCTTGCATCGCATCCGGCTATGTTCGCCAAAAACTCACACTTATTTCTGCGCGGGTACTTAGCGCAAATGAGCAAACTCCTGAATAAGACACGAGGCAAGGAAATTTCATGAGTATTCAGTCCAACCGAACGCGGCAAAAACCGCCCCGCGTCAATTGCGACCGAAATTTCAGCGTGGAGTATGATAAGGTAATACCTGTTGCTAACGCGAAGGAGCATCATCATGGCTGCCACTATTGCCCGGCCCATGTCGGTCAAACTCGATCCGGACACGCGCGCCCGCCTCGAACGCCTCGCAGAGTCACGGCGCAGAACCCCTCATTGGATGCTGCGCGAAGCCGTAGCCCAGTATGTGGTTCGTGAGGAGAAGCGTGACTCCTTTCGCCAGGACATGGTAACCGCGTGGGAAGAGTATCAGGCCACCGGTCTACATGTCACGGCCGACGAAGCCGACGCGTGGCTGAAGAGTCTTGAGGACGGCAACGAGATTGAGCCGCCTGAATGCCACATCTGATATGGTCGCCGCTCGCCTTACGCGACATGCAGCGGGTGTACAACTTCTTGGCCGCCAAGAATGTTGCCGCGGCAAGGCGCGCAGTCAAAGCGATAAGGCAAGCCGTCAAGGTGCTGGGGCATCAACCTCAGGTGGGCAGGCCTGCCCACGATACTATTGAGACATATCGTGAATGGGAAATCGACTTCGGCGATAGCGGATATGTCGTGCGCTACCGGATTGAGCCAGGATTGGTAATGATCCTCGCGGTACGACATCAAAAGGAAGCTGGGGACTGACAGGACAGACAGCGGATTTGCCCTGCGACTGCTTGCAGCGCGCGATAGACCTCCGCCAATCGACAGTACGCCGCCACGCTCGCACTCGCATGGGCTGATAGAACCGGCCTACCGCGCCGAACGCGCCGGCTCCTCCCGCCCATGCACAAACAAGGATGGCTGCCGGTCCGAATACTCCCGCAATAAATTCCACACCGCCCTGACCCGCTGCAAGCGGTACAAATCGGTCGGCGCGGCCAGCCAGAACGAGCGCTCGGCGAAAAACTGGTCGAGCACAGGCACCAGCCGGCCGTCGTCCGGCACCGCATACGGCGGCGCCATGATCAGCCCCATCCCCAGCGCCGCCGCCTCCACCTGCGCGGTCATCCCGGTGCAGCACAGCCTGCGCCTCGGCGTGAACCCCAATTCGTTGAGATAACTGAGTTCGCGGCTGGCCAGCCGGTCCTGCACGTAGTCGACAAAGTCGTGGCGCGCCAGGTCGGCGTGCTCGCGGATCGGCGGATGGCGCGCCAGATACTCGGGCGATGCGTACAAATAGAAACGGAACGACGCCAGCCGCGTGATCATGTAGCGCCCGGTGCTGGGCGGATCGAGCATCACGCCCAGGTCCGCCTCGCGGTTGGCCAGGTTGGCAAAGCGCGGCAGCACCAGCAGGTCGATGCTCAGGTCGGGGTGGGTCTGCAGCAGCCCGACCAGCAGCGGCGCCACCACCCGCACCCCGAACACTTCCGGCACGCCGAGCCGCACCACGCCGTGCGCCGCCACTTCGGTGCCGCCCAACTGCTCGGTGGCCGCCAGCGCCGCGCTCTCCATCGCTTCGGCATGCGGCAGCAGGGCCTGGCCCATTTCGGTCAGCTCGTAGCCCTCGCGGCTGCGGTCGAACAAGGTGGTGCCGAGCTGGATTTCGAGCCGGTCGATGCGGCGCGCCACGGTCGTGTGTTCAACCGCAAGCCGGCGCGACGCACCCGACAAGGTACCGGCGCGCGCCAGCTCCAGGAAGAATCGCAGGTCTGTCCATTCAGGCAAGGTATTCATGGAATCGATGTCGGATATTCACGACGAATATTGTGCACCAGTGCACACCGCACACGCAATCTTTTGATTTTTGTGTATTGATAAAACGCAAACTCGCGCCGGAACCTGCTCGTGAGAAAACGATAAGTTGCAAATACCACCACTGTGCATTTTTGCACAGTGCTTGGGCGTTTCGTTATCTTTCGCGCAAATTCGAATGGGGGCACACTGCAAGGCTTCGCTTCCGGCTTACCGCATTGTCCAAAAAAATCTCAGGAGACAACACCATGCGTTTGACCACCATTCGACACTTTCCCTTACATCGCATTGCCTGCGCCGTGCTGGCCCTGTGCGGCGGCGCGATCGCCCCGGCGCACGCGCAAACCGAGTCGGGCGCTCCCGCCGCCGAGACCATCCAGAACGCCGGCGTGGTCACCGTCAGCGCGCGGCGCCGCCCCGAAAACCTGCAGGACGTGCCGGTCTCGGTCACCGCGTTCGGCGGCGACCAGCTCTCCAAGCAGGGCACGCCCGACATCACCGCCCTCGCCCTGTCGATTCCGAACACCACCCTCAAGGCCTCGCGCGCCACCAATTCGACCCTGACCGCCTTTATCCGCGGCGTCGGCCAGCAAGACCCGCTGGCCGGCTTCGAAGCCGGCGTCGGCATCTACCTCGACGATATCTACCTGGCCCGCCCGCAAGCGGCCGTGACCGACATCTACGACGTCGAGCGCATCGAAGTACTGCGCGGCCCGCAAGGCACCTTGTATGGTCGCAACACCATCGGCGGCGCGGTCAAGTACGTTACGCGCAAACTCGGCTCCAGAACCGACATTCGCGGGCGCGTCACCCTGGGCGACTACAGCCAGCGCGAAGCGGTGCTCACGGCCAGCACGCCCTTGTCGGAGACGGTGCGCGTGGGCGGCTCGGTGGCTCGCTTCAAGCGCGACGGTTACGGGCGCAACCTGTTCACCGGCGCCCACAACTACGACAAGGACATGACCGCCGGCCGCCTGTCGGCGGAATTTACGCCCACGCCGGAGCTGTTCATCCGCTTGTCGGGCGACGCCACGCAGGACGATTCGAGCCCGCGCAACGGCCACCGCGTCACGGTCGGACGCACCAGCGGCGCGCCCATCCTGGAGAACGTGTACGACACGCGCGCCAACCTGGACCGCGCGCTCGGGCACGAGCAGGAGGTCAGCGCGCACGGCTGGTCGGCGCTGCTGGAGTACACCATCAACCCGCAACTGAGCGTCAAGTCGGTTACCGCCTCGCGCCGCGACAAGTCGTACGCGCCGATCGACTTCGACTCGCTGTCGATGGTCGACTTCGAAGTGCCCGCGCTGTACAAGAACAAGCAGTTCAGCCAGGAATTCCAGTTCACCTACACCGGCGACAAGGTCCAGGGCGTGGCCGGCGTGTACTACATCGACGCCAACGCCTTCAACGTCTTCGACACCGTCTTGGCCGGCGCCTTCCCCAGCTCCACCTACACGCTGGGCGATATCGATACCAAGGCCTGGGCCGTCTTCGCCGACGCCAACTATAAATACACCGATGCGCTCAGCTTCTCGCTGGGCGGGCGCTACACGGTCGACAAGCGCGACGCGAGCATCCTGCGCCAGATCTACCTGGGCCTGAACGGCTCGCCGGGAATGGGCAACGCCAACGCCGTGCTGTTCCGCAGCGACACCGACTTCACCCATGGCGAACTGAAACGCGAAGACAAGAAGTTCACCCCAAAAGTCGGCTTGGCCTACAAGGCTGCAGCCAACCAGAACATTTACGCCAGCTGGGCGCGCGGCTTCAAGGGCGGCGGCTTCGACCCGCGCATGAACGTGGTCGGCACCAAAATCAGCGACGCCACCGCGCGTGCCGGCTACCTGCCGGAAACGATCGACACCCTGGAGCTGGGCCTCAAATCCTCGTACAACAACAACCGCATCCTGACCAATATCGCCCTGTTCGACAGCAAATACAAGGATGTCCAGATTCCCGGCTCGGTGGAGGTCGACACCAACAACGACGGCCGCCCCGACAGCTTCGCCGGGGTGACCACCAACGCCGGCAAGGCCAAGATCCGCGGCGCCGAAATCGAGGCCAGCGCGAAATTGAGCGATTCCCTGAGCGTGACCGGGATGTACAGCCACATCAACGCCGAATACACCCAGTTCCTGACCTCGCAACTGGTCGGCGGCGTGCCGGCCCTGGTCAACGTGGCCGGCGAGCGCTACTTCCAGAACACGCCGAAGAACTCGGCCAACCTGCGCGCCACCTACGACATCGCCGTGCCGATGATGGGGCGCGGCGGCACCGCCAGCATCAGCGCCAGCGCCGCCTACAAGGACGAAACCAGCCAGTTCGAATACGCCTCGGTGCTCGACCAGCCGGCCTATACCCTGTACGACCTGAGCCTGACGTGGACCAGCAGCGACAACAAGATCCGCGCCGGCCTGCACGGCAAGAACCTGGGCGACAAGCGCTATCGCACCGGCGGCTACGTTTTCCCCAACCTCGGCAAGGAGGGCGTGCTGACGGCCTTTTACGGCGCCCCGCGCACCGTCTCGGCCACCCTCGAATACCGGTTCTGAACATGGGAGTCCAGGTGCATGAACACGATGGCGTCCACGCCGCCCACTTCCCCCCGGCCGCCAACGAAGCGCAGGCGGCCCGGCAATTCAACGACGTCAGCTACCTCAGCGACGACGGCCTGACCCTGTACGCGCGCGACTACCCCGGCCACGGCGGCCGCGCGCGCCTGCCCGTGATCTGCATCCACGGGCTCACGCGCAACTCGGGCGACTTCGACGAGCTGGCGCCGTGGATCGCCAGCCTGGGGCGGCGCGTGCTGGCGCTCGACGTGCGCGGGCGCGGCCAGTCCGCGCGCGACCCCGACCCGGCCCACTACAACCCGGTCGTCTACGCCGGCGACGTGATCAAGCTGGCGCACGACCTGGGCATCGAGCGCGCCGTGTTCGTCGGCACCTCGATGGGCGGCATCATCACCATGACCCTGGCGCTGCGGCGCCTGAAACTGATCGCCGCCGCCATCCTCAACGATGTCGGCCCGGTGATCTCGCAAAAAGGCTTGTCGCGCATCGCCACCTACGCCGGCAAGGGCGCCACCATGCTCAATTGGGAACAGGCGGCCGAGTACATGCGCGACATCAACCAGCCGGCCTTTCCATCGAACGACATGGGCGAATGGAACAAGTGGGCGCGCCGCGCCTTTTCCGAAAACGATGCCGGCCACCTGGTGCTGCGCTACGACCCGAACATCGCCCTGCCCCTGCAAAACGGCAAGCTCAAGCCGTCGTCGTGGACCTCGCGCCTGGCGTTCCGGCGCCTGGCGCGCAACCGCCCCACCTTGCTGGTGCGCGGCAGCCTGTCCGACCTGGTCGAGCCGGAACAGGCCAGCTACATGCAGCGCGCCGCGCCACGCATGCAATACGCCGAAGTGCCCGGAGTGGGCCACGCGCCGATGCTGACCGAAGCGCCGGCGCGGCAGGCGATCGAACGCTTCCTGGCGCAGGTCGACTGAACCGATTCAAGCCCACCCTATACCTATAAAACAGCCATCCCAAGAGGAGACACGATGTACAAACTGAACACCCTGGCAGCAGCCGTCCTGGCCACCCTCGCGAGCACCCTGGCAACGTCCGCGCTGGCCGCGGCCGACCTGAAAATCGCCCTCATCGCGGGCAAGACCGGGATCCTCGAATCGTACGCCAAGGAAACCGAAACCGGCTTCATGATGGGCCTCGAATACCTCACCGGCGGCAAGATGGAAATCAACGGCCGCAAGCTGAAGGTGATCGTCAAGGATGACCAGAGCAAACCCGACCTGGGACGCACCCTGCTGGCCGAAGCCTACGGCGACGACAAGGCCGACATTGCGGTCGGCACCACCTCGTCCGGCTCGGCCATCGCCATGCTGCCGGTGGCGCAGGAGTACAAGAAGATCCTGATCATCGAGCCGGCCGTGGCCGACGCCATCACCGGCGACAAATGGAATCGCTACATCTTCCGCACCGCGCGCAGTTCGATGCAGGATGCGCTGGCCGCCGCCAGCACGCTCAAGGCCGGCAGCGTGGCCTTCCTGGCCCAGGATTACGCCTTCGGCAAGGATGCGGTCAAGGCCGGCCGCGAAGCGCTGGCCGCCACCGGCAGCAAGGCCCAGGTGGTGCACGAGGAATACGCGCCGCAAGCCACCAGCGACTTCACGGCGCCGGCCCAGCGCATCTTCGACGCCCTGAAAAACAAGCCCGAGCCGCGCCTGCTGCAAATTGTCTGGGCCGGCCCGAATCCGATGAACAAGCTGGCCGACATGAAGCCCGAGCGCTACGGCATCATCCTCTCGCCGGGCGGGAACATCTTGCCGGTGATGAAAACCTGGAAGAACTTCGCCGGCACCCAGGGCACCATCTACTACTATCACGGCTTCCCCAAGAACAAGATGAACGACTGGTTCGTGGCCGAGCACAGCAAGCGCCACAAGGGCCCGCCCGACATGTTTACCGCCGGCGGCTTTGCGGCGGCCAGCGCGGTGGTCACGGCCTTGACCAAAGCCAACTCGGGCGACACCGAAAAACTGATCGCGGCCATGGAGGGCATGGACTTCGACACGCCCAAGGGCAAAATGACCTTCCGCAAGGAAGACCACCAGGCCTTGCAGTCGATGTACCACTTCAAGATCAAGAAAGACCAGAAGAACGAGTGGGACTTGCTGGAACTGGTGCGCGAAATCCCGGCCAGCGAGCTGCCGCTCCCGGTGAGGAACAAGCGATGACGCCGGCGGCCATGCCGTCGCTGTCGACGCGCGAACTGAGCATCCGCTTCGGCGGGCACGTGGCGGTCGACCGGGTCAGCGCCGATTTTTATCCCGGCACCCTGACCGTGATCGTCGGCCCCAATGGCGCCGGCAAGACCACCTACTTCAACCTGATGTCGGGCCAGTTGCCGGCCACCTCGGGCACGGTCCTGCTCGACGGCGCCGACATCACCCGCTTCGGCGCGGCCAGGCGCACGGCGCTCGGTATCGGGCGCGCCTTCCAGCTGACCAACCTGTTCCCGCACCTCACAGTCGCCGAAAACGTGCGCCTGGCGGTGCAAAGCCGCTCCGGCGCCGGCCTGGGCGTGCGCTCGATGCTGACGCGCTGGTCCAGCCACCAGGACCTGATCGTGCGCGCCGACTATTACCTCGAACGCGTTTCCATGGCCGCCCGGCGCGACACGCGCGTGGCCGCCCTGTCGCACGGCGACAAGCGCAAGCTGGAAGTGGCGATCCTGCTGGCGCTGGAGCCGGGCGTGATGATGTTCGACGAGCCGACCGCCGGCATGAGCGTGGACGAAGTGCCGGTCGTGCTCGACCTGATCCACCAGGTCAAGGCCGAACGCAACAAGACCATTTTGCTGGTCGAACACAAGATGGACGTGGTGCGGTCGCTGGCCGACCGCATCATCGTCCTGCACAATGGCGCCCTGGTGGCCGACGGCAATCCGGCCGAGGTGATGGCCTCGGCCATCGTCCAGGAAGCCTATCTGGGGACGCCCGAGGGGACGCCCGAGCATGCATGATCCGATCCTGCAACTGAGCGCCGTCCACACCCACATCGGCGAGTACCACATCCTGCAAGGGGTCGACCTGACGGTGCCGCGCGGCGGCCTGTCGGTGCTGCTGGGCCGCAACGGGGCCGGCAAGACCACCACCCTGCGCACCATCATGGGGCTATGGAAAGCGTCCGCCGGCACGGTGCGCTTCGAGGGGCGCGACATCGCGGCCCTGGCCACGCCCGACATCGCCCAGCTCGGCATTGCCTACGTGCCTGAATCGATGGCCGTGTTTTCCGACCTGACCGTGCGCGAAAACCTGTACCTGGCCGCGCGCAACGGGCCGCTCCAGGAAGCGCGCGTGGAATGGATCTTCGGCTTCTTTCCCGCCTTGCGCAAATTCTGGCACTACCCGGCCGGCAATTTGTCTGGCGGGCAAAAACAAATGGTGGCGATCGCGCGCGCCATGGTCGAACCGCGCAAGCTGCTGCTGATCGACGAACCGACCAAGGGCTTGGCCCCGGCCATCATCCAGAGCCTGATCGCCGCCTTCGCCGAACTGAAGCAGACCGACACCACCATCTTGCTGGTCGAGCAAAACTTCAGCGTCGTCAAGCACCTCGGCGACACGGTCTCGGTGATGGACGACGGCAAGGTGGTCCACGCCGGCGCCATGCGCGCCCTGGTCGAGGACGACAAGCTGCAGCAACGCCTGCTCGGGCTGTCACTGAGCGCACATCAATAATGAACCCGGAGACCACCCACGTGACCACCCAATCGCCTCCCGTGAGCGCGGCCACGGCGCTGCCGGCCGCGCCGCCCGCACCGAACGACACGCCCTTGCCGGCAGCCCGGCGCGACCTGGCGCCGCTGCTGCTGGTGCCGGCGCTGATCCTGTTCACCCTGCCGCTGGTGGGCAGCTTTCCCACCTGGGTCACCCTGACCATCGCCGGCCTGGCGATGGGCATGATGATCTTCATCATGGCCAGCGGCCTGACGCTCGTGTTCGGGCTGATGGACGTGCTCAACTTCGGCCATGGCGCCTTTGTCTCGGTCGGCGCCTACGCCGCCACCATGGTCCTCATTCCCATGCGCGGCTGGCTCGAGGTCGATTCGCTGGCGCTCAACCTGGGCGTGCTCGGGCTGGCGATCGCGCTCGCCATGCTCGCCACCGCGCTGCTCGGCTGGGCCTTCGAGCGCATCATCATCGCGCCCGTGTATGGCCAGCATCTCAAGCAGATCCTGATCACCATGGGCGGCATGATCGTGGCCGAGCAACTGATCAGCGTGATCTGGGGCGCCGAGCAGATTCCCCTGCCGCTGCCGGCCAGCCTGCGCGGCGCGGTGCTGCTGGGCGACGCGGCGGTCGAAAAATACCGGCTGGTGGCGGTCGTGATCGGCCTGGTGGTGTTCGTCGCCATGTTCCTCGTGCTCAACCGCACCAAGATCGGCCTCTTGATCCGCGCCGGCGTCGAAAACCGCGAGATGGTCGAAGCCATGGGCTACCGCATCCGCCGCCTGTTCGTGGCCGTGTTCGCCGCCGGCTCGGCGCTGGCCGGCCTGGGCGGCGTGCTCTGGGGCCTGTACAAGGAAACCCTGAACGCGGCCATGGGCGGCGAAATGATGGTGATGATCTTTATCGTCGTCATCATCGGCGGGCTCGGCTCGGTCGGCGGCTGCTTCATCGGCGCGCTCCTGATGGCGCTGGTGGCCAACTATGCCGGCTTCCTGCTGCCCAAATTCGCGCTGGTGTCGAACATCGCCCTGATGATCGCCATCCTGCTGTGGCGCCCGGCCGGCCTGTATTCCAACCTGCGCCGCTGAGGACACGCCATGCTCAATCAATTGCTATCGGGCGACTTGCCGCGCAGCCGGGCCTTGTCCGCCACCCTGCTGCTGATCCTGCTGGGACTGGCGCTGGCCCCCTTCATCACCAGCGGCGCGCGGCCCCTCAACACCGCCGCCACCATCTGCGTCTACATCGTGCTGGTGGCCTCCTACGACTTGCTGCTCGGTTACACCGGGATCGTATCCTTCGCCCACACCATGTTCTTCGGCATCGGCGCCTACGGCGTCGGGCTGGGACTGTCGCACGGCGAGCCGGGCTGGGGCGCGCTGCTGGGCGGGGTCGCGCTGGCCCTCTTGCTGACCCTGGCGCTGGCCCTGGTGGTGGGCCTGTTCGCGCTGCGCGTGCGCGCCATTTTCTACGCCATGATCACGCTCGCGGTGGCGGCCTCGTTTGCCGTGCTGGCCTCGCAACTGTCCGACCTGACCGGCGGCGAAGACGGCAAGACCTTCAGCGTGCCGGAATGGCTCACGCCGGGCTTTCGCCTGTTCGAGGCCGAGCTGTTCGGGCGCGCCATCGACGGCAAGCTGATCACGTACTACATCGTGTTCGGCGGCTGCCTGCTGCTGTTCCTGTTCCTGCTGCGCGTGGTCAATTCGCCGTTCGGACGGGTGCTGCAAGCGATCCGCGAGAACGAGTTCCGCGCCGAGGCGCTCGGCTACCGCACGGTGCTGTACCGGATCTGGGCGAATGTGCTGGCGGCCCTGGTGGCGGCCCTGGCCGGCGCGCTGATGGCACTGTGGCTGCGCTACGTCGGCCCGAAAACCATGCTCGGCTTCGAAGTCATGACCGACATCCTGCTGATCGTCGTCATCGGCGGCATGGGCACCATGTACGGCGCGGTGGTGGGCGCCACCCTGTTCATCCTGGCCCAGAACTACCTCAAGTCGCTGATGGCGCAAGGCTCGGCCGCGCTCGAAGGCGTGCCGCTGCTGGCCCAGGCCCTGCATCCGGACCGCTGGATGCTGTGGCTGGGCGTGCTGTTCGTGCTGTCGATCTACTTTTTCCCGATCGGCATCGTCGGTAAACTGCGCTTGCGAAAGATTGCCGCGCGAACCGCCGCCAACTGATCGTCCCGCTCTCTCCTTGGCGTCCCTGGGCTGGCAGGGACGCTTTTTTTCATCCCTCTTTTTCGTCCTTCTAACGCGCGCCATCAAGCTTCGTCGCGTTTGTTCATTGAAGTTCCCCGGATCACCCCGAAAACCCCGTCTGTTCATTAAGCGCACATCAATGCTGGCGCCACCTCCACTCCTATGATGAGTCAACCGTGGCCTCGCGCCTGCCAGCGCGAGTGGAAGTGCCATCCTTCTGGCAACTGCTGAAAGAACGACCATGAAACTCCATCAACACCTGATTGCCACGGCGGCCATCGCCATGGCCGCCGTGCTGCCCGCCGTGTCGCACGCCGCCGATCCGATCGTCGTCCTCAACGAAAACTTCAACGACATCGGCGCCCTCAGCAACTGGCAACTGATCAACAACAGCGTGCCGCCGGGCCTGTCCTGGTCGCAGGGCAACGCGGGCGTCTTCCCCGCCCCGTCCGGCCCGGCGTCGTCGTATGCCGCCGCCAATTTCCTGAGCGCGCAAAACGGCATGGGCAGCATCGACAACTGGCTGATCACGCCGGTCGTGACCCTGCTCGGCCCCAGCGAGCTCTCGTTTTTCACGCGCTCGGCCAGCGCCTCCGGCTTCGGCGACACGCTCGAAGTACGCTTTGCCCCCGGCAGCGGCAGCGGCACCGCCGGTTTCGACACCGTGCTCGGCGTGCTGGGCGGCATCTCGGACTACCCCACTGCCTGGCAGCAAGTCATTTCCAGCGTCGACTACAACGGCCAGGGCCGATTCGCATTTCGTTACATCGGAGACGCCTCGGCGGCGAACTATATTGGCATCGACGCTGTCTTAGTCACTACGGTGCCTGAACCGGGCGCCTACCTGATGCTGCTGGCCGGCTTGGGCAGTCTGGTATTGCTTCGCCGCAGGCAGCTAATGTGACCTCACCCAGGAGAATCCCGATATGTTGAGTAAAACCCTGATCAGCTGCTGCGCGCTGGCCGTCATCTCGACGGCTGCCGTGGCGGCAGAGCAATCCGCCGGCATGGCCGTGGTGCGCGACAAGCAAACCGGACAACTGCGTCCGGCCACCGCCGCCGAGCTGCGCGCCATGCGCGGCAACCTGCCGCAGCCGCAGGTCGCGCTCCCGCAGCCGCAGGTCAGCGTGCGCGCCGACGGCACCCGCAGCGCGCCGCTCGGCCAGCGCGGCGTGGTGTATTCAGTGGCCGCGCGCACGCCGGACGGCAAGCTGGTCCAGCGCTGCGTGGAAGGCGAAAACGACGCCGCGCATGCCGCCCATCACGATGCCGCCACGCCGGCCGGGGAGCGCCAGAATGAGCAATAAGCGCCCCTCCCTGCGGCAGGCCGCCGCCATCCTCGCCCTCGCCTGCTGCACCCTGGGCGGCGCGCATGCCGCAAGCACCATCACCATCGTCAACGGCAACGCGCCCAACGTCGGCTTCAACGATCCCACCCCGCTTGAGCCGGTCGGCGGCAACAGCGGGCGCACGCTCGGCGCGCAACGCCTGATCGCCTTCCAGCACGCGGCCGACATCTGGGGGCGCACGCTCAACAGCCCGGTGCCGATCAGGGTGGCCGCCTCGTTCGAGCCGCTCGAATGCAACGCCGATGGCGCGGTGCTCGGCTCGGCCGGCGCGACCGAAGTGTTTTCCGACTTCCCCAAGGCGCCCATGGCCAACACCTGGTATCCGGGTGCGCTGGCGAGCAAGCTGGCGGGCCACGACCTGGCCTCGCCGGGCCAGGCGCACATTCGCGCGCGCTTCAATTCCCGCCTCGGGCTGTTCCCCGACTGCCTGCCCGGTTCCGGCTTTTACCTCGGGCTGGACCGCAAGGCGGGCGAGCAGATCGACCTGGTCGCGGTCTTGCTGCACGAAATGGGGCATGGACTGGGATTCCAGAACTTCACCGACGAGGGCACCGGCGAGTTTTTCCTCGGCACGCCATCGGTCTGGGATCACTTCCTGGTCGACATCCGCAACAACAAAACCTGGGTCAACATGAAGGATGAAGAACGGCGCCTGTCGGCCATCGGCGGCGCCACCCTGTCCTGGAACGGCGAGCGCGTCTACAAGGCAGCCGCGCGCGTCCTCGCGTCCAAACCCCAACTGCTCATCAGCGGCATGGCGGCGGGCACGGCCAGCGGCGAGCACCCGATGGGCGACGCCTCCTTTGGCCCGCAACTGGGGCAAAACGCCGTGATGGGCGAGCTGATGCCGGTGATCGACCAGGGCAACGGCAGCGGCCTGGCCTGCACCCCGCTCAGCGCCGCCAACGCGATGGCCGTCAGGGGCAATATCGCCTTGGTCGACCGGGGCGCCTGTCCCTTCGTGACCAAGGCGCGCATCTTGCAGAACGCGGGGGCGCGCGGCATGGTGGTGATGGAAAACACCAGCGATCCGGTCAGCCCGCTCGGCGGCAGCGACCCGGCCGTGCGCATTCCGGCTGTACGCATCGACAAGGCCACCGGCGAGCGGCTCAAGTCGGCCATGCACCGGCGTTCGCGCACCTCGTCCGGCGTGATCGCCAGCCTGGGCGTCGATCCCGACAAACTGTCGGGCACCGACTGGGTGCGGCGCGTGCGCATGTACAGTCCCGAAGAATACTCGCCGGGCTCGTCGGTGTCGCACTACTCGGTCGATACCAAGCCGAACCAGCTGATGGAACCGGCCATCAACGCCGACCTGCTGCACGATGTGGTTCCGCCGCATGACCTGACCTATCCCTTGTTACAAGATATCGGTTGGTAACACGGCGCTGTAAACGCACAACGCGCTCCCTGGGGAGCGCGTTGTCTATTGCCTGATACCGCCGCTGTCACTGGCAACGGCGGTGGCGGGCTTACGCCTTGTCGGCTTTGTCTTTATCGTACGCGGCGATGCCGTTCATGATTTCCGCCTTGGCATCGTCAGGACCGCCCCAGCCTTCGATCTTGACCCACTTGCCTGGCTCCAGGTCTTTGTAGTGCTCGAAGAAGTGCTGGATCTGCTGCAGGCGCAGCTCATTCATGTCTTCCGGTTTCTGCCAGTGCTTGTAGATCGGCAGGATCTTATCGACCGGAACGGCCAGCACTTTGGCGTCGCCGCCGGCTTCGTCGGTCATTTTCAGCACGCCGATGGCGCGGCAACGCACCACGACGCCAGGAATGAGCGGGAATGGGGTGATGACCAGCACGTCGCACGGGTCGCCATCATCGGCGATGGTGTTCGGAACGTAGCCGTAGTTGCACGGGTAGTGCATGGCGGTGCCCATGAAGCGGTCGACGAAAATCGCGCCCGATTCCTTGTCCACTTCGTACTTGATCGGATCGGCATTCATCGGGATTTCGATGATCACGTTGAAATCGTTCGGCACGTCGCGGCCGGAGGAGACTTTATTCAAACTCATGGGATATCCTTAGATTGCGGAGGGGGTCAGTGGCCGACATTATAACGAAATTTCACGTGGGCTTGTGCATTGCAGCAAGTGGGGGCACACATCGAACGAAGCATCCAGCAGCTTCAAAACCGTCGCCCCCGTGCAGACGGGGGCCCAAGTTTGCTCCGTAGTCGATCACTGAGCGGCGAACTTAGGCCCCCGCCTGCACGGGGGCGACGGTTTTCAGGTTAGCGGTATTGACTAAACTGCCTACAAAATACTCGCCAGCGCACACTGCCTGAAATGCGCATTCGCCTCTTCGCGCTGCCCCAGCGCTTCGTGCATCTGCGCCAGCTTCAGGTGCGCCTCGCGCACCATGCGCGGCTCGGTCGCGTCCGACAAGGCCTGTTCCAGGTAACGCTGCGCCTTGCCCCACAGTTTCTGTTTCAGGCACAGCGAACCGAGCGTCAGCGCCAGCTCGGCGTCGGTCGGACGCTGTTTCATCCACGTTTCGCAATGCTCGATCTGGGCCAGCAAGGCGGGCGAACCGGCCTGCGCCGCGGACTCGCGGTATGCCCGCACCACGCGGTCGTCCCAGTCGGCGCGCAGCGCTTCTTCGGCGCTGGCGCGCGCTTCGTCGTGCAAGCCGCGCGCATTCAAGGCCGCCGCCGCCCGCGCCGCCACGTAGGGCTTGACCCGGTCGGCCGTCGGCACGCTCGCCCACACGCGCAGGATCGATTCGGCATCGTGCGAACTGTCGGACAGCAAGGCGTCGTACGCCAGTTCGCGCAGCCGCGCCGACAAGGCCGGATGCAGCGCCTTGTGCTTGTCGAGCGAACGCACCAGGCGCAGCACTTCCGGCCAGTTTTTCGCTTGCTGGTGCGCCTTCATCGACCATTGCAGCGCGTGGATGTGGCGCGTGCCGCTGGCGTTGAGTTCGGCCACGGCGTCGAGCGCCGCCTGCGGCTGGTGGTCGTCCACCAGCAGTTCGGTCATGGTCATCAGGCGCGCGGTTTTCAGCGCATTGTCGTGCGCCACCCCGGCCAGCCAGTTGTCGCGCCGCGCGCCCTGGCGCATGCGGTGCGCCGCGCGGGCGCCGATCAGGGCGGCGATGCCGGCGTTTTCGGGCAGTTCGGCGGCGCGCATGGCGGCTTTTTCGGCATGCCCGAAACGCCCTTCGAACAGGGCCTTGAGCGCGTCGCGCAAGCCCTTGTTGCCATCGCGTTCGCGTTTGCTCTTGCGATAGGCGGCCACGCGGGCCGGCATGCCGAAGGTGGCGCGGGCCGCGCGCAGCAGCGCGTACACGACCAAAAACAGCAGCGCCACGACCACCACGAAGAAATTGAGCGACATGTCGATCCGGTGCGGCGGGTAGAAAAACACCACGTTGCCCGGATTAAAGCGTGCCGTCACGGCAATGCCGATGGCCGCTGCCATCAGCGCGACTAACCAGAGAAGAAGGCGCATGTTATGGCTTCGCCTTGTAGTTGCGCACCGCGTTCAGGCTGTCGGACAGGGACGGCATCTCGATCGCCAGATTGCTGGCCTGGACCTGGCGCAGCAGCGCTTGCGCGGTCTGGGTGGTGCCGGCGCGCGTGTCGAAATACTTGGCCAGCGCATCCTGCGCCGCCACCAGGTCGTTGCGGAAAGCCACTTCATTGCGCGCCAGCAGCGCCATGCGCGCATTGAGCAGGCGCAGCTTGACGTTTTCGCGCACAAAGTAGGTTTCCGACGGCGAGAGCATCAGCGCTGCGGGCGTGTCGACGCGGCGCACGCGGATCAGCTGGCGCATTTCATCCCACATTTCGCCAGTCCAGCTCTGCCACACGTCCTGGACCTTGTCGAGCATCGATTCCTTGACCACGACCGGGGCCGCAACGCCGGCCACGCCCGCTTTGACTGCCAGCGGCGCGGCGGCTACCTTGTCGGCCCGCACCGGCTTGGCCGGCAGCGCCGGTTTTTCGTCGGCCAGCATCGGCAGCGTATTGACTTGCGTAATCACGTTGTCGAGGCGCAGCGCCACGCCGGTCAGGTCCAGCGCCGGCAAGGCCTTGAGCTTGTCGATGTCGCCGGCGATCGCGCGCCGGATGGTGATGAATTGCGGCTTGTCCGAGCGCGACAGCGAACGGTCGGCGTTTTGCAGCGCGATCAGCGCGCCCTGCACATTGCCGGCCAGTTGCAACTGCTGGCTGGCGGTCGAGAGCACCTGTTCGATTTCGGCCAGCGCCCATTCGTCGCGGTTCTTCGACAAATCCTGGTACAGCTGTTCCAGCGCCAGTTGCTGGCTCTGGGCTTCGACCTGGCGGTTTTCGAGCAGGCTCACCTTGGCCTGCAAGTCCTTGGTCTGGTCCTGCACGGTACGCGCCAGCACGCTCGTTTCGGTATTGACGACATCGCCCTTTTGCAGGCGGTTGGCCATTTCCATGCGCAGCTTGAGCAGATTGCTGCGGGTCGACCAGGCGTGCGCGGCCAGCAGCAGCGCCAGCAGGATCACCACCACCGTCATCGGACGCTGCAAGATGTCGCTCATGCTCTCGCCACCGGAGGCGCGGGCGCGCGCAGGCGGCGCACTGTACTGGTCCGCGGGAGCTGGCTGGGGTGCAGCGCCGGGCGCTGCGTTGTGTTCAGGTAATGTAGGCAATTCGTTCATGCTCGTGATTGTAACGCGGCAAGCAAACGTTCGTCGCCTGATCCGCACAGCGTCAAGCTGGTCAGGCCCAGCCCGCTTGCCGTCTCGGCAATACGGGCGTGCGGCACGATCAGGTGCTGTTGTTGCATTTTTTCCACAAGGGCCGGGTCGCCCAGCTGCGCCACCAGCGCCACCAGCCCGCGCAAGGCTTCGGAACTGGTGATGATCCAGTCGTTGTCGCCCTGCAAAATCGTGCGCAACTGCTGCGCCAGCGCCTCCGTCAGGGGCGGCACGGTGCGCCGGTAGGCCGGCACGGTGGCGACGATCACGCCGGCCGCGCGCAGCCCGTCGGCCATCAGCTCGCGTCCGCTTTCGCCACGCACGATCAGCACTTTCTGGCCGGCCAGGGCCGCCAGGTCGAGCGTCTCGAGCAGGTTTTCGGAGTCGCTGCGGGTCGGGTCGCGCGGGCTGACGATGGTGGCCGTGTTGTTGTTGATGCCATGCCGCTCCAGCGCCGCGCGGCTGCCCTCGCCCAGCACCGCCAGCGTCACCCAGGTCGGCCACACGGTAATGTGGGCGAACGCCGCATCGATCGCGTTGGGCGACACAAAGGCCACCATGGCGCAGTCGTGCATGCCGGCCAGCGCCGCCTTGAGCGGGCCCTGGTCCTCGAGCGCCGAAATGTCGAGCAGCGGCAGCAGCACCGCCTCGCGCCCGAGCGCCCTCACCTGCTCGGCCAGCGCGCCGGCTTGCGCCAGCGGACGGGTGATGATGACGGGATCAGGCATCGGCCGCAGGCGCGGTGGAGATGGCGGGCGTGGCGGCGGCGCCGGCGGCGGCGTCCGCCATGGCGGCATCGGCCTTGCACTCGGCCAGGATGGCGCGCGCGTCCTGGGTGTCGAGCAAGTCCGACACTTGCTGGCCGAGCAACTCCGGATCGTCGGCCGGGCCGCGCAGTTCGGCGTGCGCGCTGCGCTTGCCGTCCGGCGTGGCCACCATGGCGCGCAGGTGCATCACGTCGCCGTCGATGGTGGCGAAGGCCGCCAGCGGAATCTGGCAACTGCCGCCGAACACCTTCGACACCTTGCGCTCGGCCGCCACCCGCTGCGCCGTCGGCACGTGGTTCAGGGGCGCGAGCACTGCGCGCAGGTCGATGCCATTGGTGCGCCCGGAGACGATTTCAATCGCCATCGCGCCCTGCCCGGCCGCCGGCAGCGAGTGCGCCGGGTCCATCAGCGAGCGGATGCGCTGCGGCAGCCCCAGGCGCTTGAGCCCGGCGGCGGCCAGGATGATGGCGGCATAATCGCCGCGATCGAGCTTGCCCAGGCGCGTATCGAGGTTGCCGCGCAGCGGTTTGATCACCAGGTGCGGGTAGCGCGCCGCGATCAGCGACTGCCGGCGCAGGCTGCTGGTGCCCACCACCGCACCCGGCGGCAGCTCGTCCAGGCTGGCGAAGTCGTTCGACACAAAGGCGTCGCGCGGGTCTTCCCGTTCCAGCACGGCCGCCAGTTCAAACCCTTCCGGCAAGTCCATCGGCACGTCCTTGAGCGAATGCACGGCCAGGTCGGCGCGTCCTTCGGCCATGGCCACCTCGAGTTCCTTGACGAACAGACCCTTGCCGCCGACCTTTGATAAAGTACGGTCAAGGATCTGATCGCCGCGGGTCGTCATTCCGAGAATCTCGATGCTGCACTGCGGATATAATAAAGATAATTGCGCGCGAACATGCTCGGCCTGCCACATGGCGAGCCGGCTTTCGCGCGAAGCGATAATGAGCTTGGAGGGCTGCTGCGGACGCGAAGGCGTACCAGTCAATTCAGTTGCTTTCAAAACGGATTCTTTCACTGTCGTAAAACCTCAAACCGGTTATGGCAGTCATCGGCACATGCATAAGATCACAAATTTTATCATGCGTCCCCTTTGCAGAACCTGGCCAGAAGCCTTTGCACCAACTTTAACTCTGTGGTCCAACATGGTAAATTCATCCGCTGCACAAGAAAACCCTCCCCTCCTCGACAAGGACGCTCCGCTGAAAGAAGATATTCGCCTGCTCGGCCGCCTGCTCGGTGACGTGCTGCGCGACCAGGAAGGCGAAGCGGTCTTCGATGTCGTCGAGACCATCCGCCAGACCGCCGTGCGCTTCCGGCGCGAAGACGACGCCCAGGCCGGCCAGGACCTGACCGCCCTGCTGCACAAGCTCACGCGCGAGCAAACCATTTCGGTGGTGCGCGCGTTTTCGTATTTTTCGCACCTGGCCAACATCGCCGAGGACCAGCACCACATCCGCCGCCGCCGCGCCCACCTGCTGGCCGGCTCGGCGCCGCAACAGGGCAGCGTGAGCTTCGCGCTGTCCAAGCTGAAAGCCGCCGGCGTGGCCAGCGACACGGTGCGCACCTTTTTCAGCGACGCCCTGATTGCCCCGGTCCTGACGGCCCACCCGACCGAAGTGCAGCGCAAGAGCATTCTCGACGCCGAGCATGACATCGCGCGCCTGCTGGCCGAACGCGACCTGCCGCTCACGCCGCGCGAAAGGGTGGCCAACATGGCGCTGCTGCACGCGCGCATCGCCACGCTCTGGCAAACGCGCATGCTGCGCTACTCCAAGCTGACCGTGGCCGATGAAATCGACAACGCCCTGTCCTACTACCGCATCACCTTCCTGCGCGAGCTGCCCGGCCTGTACGACGACATCGAGGAAGAAATCGCCGCCCACTATCCGGACGGCGCCCAGGCGCTGACCGATAACTCCTACGTCCAGATGGGCAGCTGGATCGGCGGCGACCGCGATGGCAACCCGAACGTCAACGCCGGCACCATGCAGCACGCGCTGGTGCGCCAGGCCACCACCATCCTCGACTTCTATCTCGACGAAGTGCACGCGCTCGGCGCCGAGCTGTCGATTTCGACCCTGATGGTCGGCGCCAGCCCCGCCCTGCAAGCGCTGGCCGACGCCTCGCCCGACCAGTCGCCGCACCGCAGCGACGAACCATACCGGCGCGCCCTGATCGGCATCTACGCGCGCCTGGCGGCCACCGCCCGTGCGCTGGGCGCGACCAATATCATGCGCCGCGAAGTCGGGCACGCCGCGCCCTACCTCGACGCCGCCGGCTTCTGCGCCGACCTGGACGTGCTGGCCGATTCGCTGCGCGCCAATCACGGCCAACTGCTGGTCAAGCCGCGCCTGGCCACGGTGCAGCGCGCCGCCGCCATCTTCGGCTTCCACCTGGCCTCGCTCGACATGCGCCAGACCTCGGACGTGCACGAACGCGTGCTGGCCGAACTGTTCGCCGGGGCCGGCGTCGAAGCCGACTACACCAAACTGAGCGAAGAACAAAAGGTGCAGCTGCTGCTGGCCGAACTGGCGCAACCGCGCCTGCTGTATTCGCCGTACGCGGAACTGAGCGAGGAAACCGCGTCCGAACTGGCGATCCTGCGCGCGGCGAAAGATATCCGCCAGCGCTACGGCAAGCGCGCGATCCGCAACTACATCATTTCGCACACCGAGACCGTGTCCGACCTGCTCGAAGTGCTGCTGCTGCAAAAAGAAACGGGCCTGCTGCGCGCGCGCGACAAACAGCTCGACGCCATGGTCATTCCGCTGTTCGAAACCATTCCCGACCTGCAGCGCGCGGCCGGCATCATGAACGAGTGGATGGCGCTGCCGCTGGTCAAGGAACTGATCGCGCACCAAGGCCAGCTCCAGGAAGTCATGCTCGGCTACTCGGACTCGAACAAGGATGGCGGCTTCCTCACGTCCAACTGGGAGCTGTACAAGGCCGAGATCCACCTGGTCAAGGTGTTCCTTGATGCCGGCGTCAAGCTGCGCCTGTTCCATGGCCGGGGCGGCACGGTCGGCCGTGGCGGCGGACCATCGTATGAAGCGATCCTGGCGCAGCCGCCGGGCACCGTCAATGGCCAGATCCGCCTGACCGAACAGGGCGAAATCATCGCCTCCAAGTTCTCGAACGCCGAAATCGGCCGCCGCAACCTGGAACTGCTGGTCGCCGCCACCCTGGAGGCAAGCCTGATGCCGCATGCGGCCGAAGGCGCCAAGGCGCAGCAACTGGGCCGCTTCGAAGCCATCATGGCCGACCTCTCCGGGCGCGCCTACAAGGCTTACCGCAACCTGGTCTACGAAACGCCGGGGTTTACCGACTACTTTTTCTCGGCCACGCCGATCGCCGAAATCGCCGAACTCAATCTCGGTTCGCGTCCGGCCTCGCGCAAGTCGACCAAGCGCATCGAAGACTTGCGCGCCATTCCGTGGGGCTTCTCGTGGGGCCAGTGCCGCCTGCTGCTGCCGGGCTGGTACGGCTTCGGCTCGGCCATCACGCAATGGGTCGAGGAAGGCGAGCGCGACGAAAAAATCGCGACCCTGCAAGCCATGTTCAAGGAATGGCCGTTTTTTGCCACCCTGCTCTCGAACATGGACATGGTGCTGGCCAAGACCGACCTGGCGATCGCCTCGCGCTACGCCGGGCTGGTGGCCGACGTCGAACTGCGCGAGCGCATCTTCAAGCGCATCGCGGCCGAACACGGCACCACCTTGCGCTGCCTGGAGATGATCACCGGCGCGCATGAACGCCTGGCCGGCAATCCGCTGCTGGCGCGCTCGATCCAGAACCGCTTCGCCTACCTCGATCCGCTGAACCACTTGCAGGTCGAGCTGATCCACCGCCACCGCGCGCTGTCGGGCGAACCGGGCAAGGTCGACGAGCGGGTCCATCGCGGCATCCACCTGTCGATCAACGGCGTGGCCGCCGGCCTGCGCAACACGGGTTAAGGCCCCGCGCGGCGGCGGGCGCCGCCCGCGTGTCCCCTCGGCCATCCGCCGCCAGCCTGGCGCCGGATGGCCGTTTTTTGTCCACGCCCACCCTGCGCCGCGCCGCACGGCGTGGATTGAATCAATTCTCCAACACTACATGCACGCGGCATACGGGCGATTCGTTGTCCTGTACAAATTGCACCGGCCTCAACAAGTTGGCATAGAATGAACTGACCAACAACCTGTCTGAAACACGAGGGGGTGCGCATGAAAACGTGGAGCGTGGAGTCGCTTTGCCTGACCGTCGCCGCCATCGTGCTGGTGCTGGCGTCGCTGGTGGGCTTGATCGCCGTGAGCGACGCCCACGCGCTGCCGCGCTGGCTGTTCTCCCTCGTCATTGCGCTGTCCGGCGCCGCGCTGGTGGCCAGCCTGCGCATCCGCGCGCTGGCCATCGCGCGCAACCATGCCCAGAGCCGCTACCGGCACTTCATCGACACCGCCCACGAAGGCGTCTGGACGCTCGACGGCGCGGCCCGCACCACCTTCGCCAACGCCCGCGTGGCCCAGATGTTCGGCGCCACGCCCGGCACCCTGCTGGGGCGTCCGATGCACGAGTTTCTGGGCGAAAATCCACCCCGCGACCTCACCGAGATGACCAGCGCCGACACCGCCCATGTCGGCTGCACCCACGACCTGTCGTACCGCCGGGTGGACGGCAGCATCGGCTGGGCCATCGTGAGCGGGCGGCCGATGCTGGGCGACGATGGCATGGCCGCCGGCACCTTGCTGATGCTGACCGATATCACCGGGCGCAAGGCGGCCGAGCTGGAACTGGCGGCGGTGCAGATCGGCCTGGAAGTGCGCATCCGCATGCGCACGGCCGAGCTCGAGCGCAGCAACGCCCGGCTGCGCATCGAAGTGGCCGAGCGCCAGATGGCCGAGAATGCGCTGGCCGAATCGTTCCGCGAGCTGCGCCAGTTGAGCTCCCATCTGGAAACGATCAAGGAAGACGAGCGCAAGCGCATCGCCAAGGGCATCCATGACGAGCTGGGGCAGAACCTGATGGCGCTCAAGATCGACGTGGAAATGCTGCACGCGCGCGCCAGCCTGCGTCATCCGCTGCTCAAGCGCAAGGTAGGCGACGTGCTCGACACCATCGACCTGACCATCCGCTCGGTGCGCGCGATCATGAACGATCTGCATCCGAGCACCCTGGAACTAGGCTTGCCGGCGGCCGCCGAGTGGCTGGTGCAACAGTTCGGAAAGCGCAGCGGCATCGCCACCTCGCTCACCGTGGTCGAGGGTGACGGACCGCTGCCGGACAGCCACCACACCGACGTCGTTTTCCGCATCATCCAGGAGTGCCTGCTCAACATCTTGCGGCACGCCAAGGCCACCCGGGTCGAGATCGGGCTCGATATCGGCATCGAATACCTGACCATCACCATCGTCGACAACGGCGTGGGCATGGGGCCGGGCGACGCCGCCAAGGTGGCCTCGTTCGGCTTGCGCGGGATCCGCGAACGGGTCGATGTGTTCGGCGGGCAGATGGTGATCGACAGCCGGCCGGGCGGCGGGACCACCCTGGCGATGATGATTCCGCTCGAGAGCGAGGCGGCGGCGCTGGAGGATTAGCGCGGATACAACAATACACAAAATGTAACAGACAAGCGTGTGGACGTATGTACAATGGACCCCGGTAAAGCAGGTGCGACAAGGTCGGCCTGGTTTATTGACTACCCCCTGTTTGCGCGTCCGGGCCTTCCGGATGCGCATTTTTTTCGGGTGATCAGATGGGTGTCTTGTTTTTCTCCGATTCCATTATCTCGGCGTTCTTTTCATACTGTCGCTCAGCCATTTTTCCCTGGTCAGATTGCAATTCTTCAGGATCGCCTCCGATGGCGTATTTGCAATGAAGTAGTCTTCGCGCTCTTTTCCCTTCAGCTTCGCGGGGGCGTAGACAAAGGTATCGGTCGCGTCGCAGGTCGACGCCAGGTTGTTGCTCGCCGCTTTACGGTGGGCGTGCTCCGCGCTCATACACGCCACATCGCTCATGAAGCCGACCGGATCGAATTTCTTCTTGCACTCGGCCAGTTTCGCGTGCCTTGCCGTGGTGTCGCCGAGATAGCGTGCCACCAGCGCCGGATCGGGCGTGGCCATGCTCGCTGCAAAGGCGGCCGCAGGCGCCGCCATCAGGGCGACAGCGAGCAGCAAGGTGCGGCCGGAAAAACGGCGTGGAGATGTGATTTGCATTTTTCCCTCAATCAATCATGAAATAATAGCCTTCAAGCATAGCATTTTTAACAATGCGCTGGGAAACATTTATTGCCATTAAGTCCACACCGGCACGCCGGGCGTCCGTGAAAACCGATGCCGCCGTGGCGCGGACGTAAAAAAACCGTGCGCACCCGAGGGTGGACACGGTTTTTTCGCCATCGCGCCAGCCAGGGCCGGCGCGACCAACGCTACTTAATGGTTGTGCAGGAAGCTCTTGAGCTTGTCCGAACGCGACGGCTGGCGCAGCTTGCTCATCGCTTTCGCTTCGATCTGGCGAATCCGCTCGCGCGTGACGTCGAATTGCTTGCCCACTTCTTCCAGCGTGTGGTCGTTCGACATCTCGACACCGTAGCGCATACGCAACACTTTGGCTTCGCGCGGGGTCAGCGAATCGAGCACTTCCTTGATCACATTGCGCATCGACGCGTGCAATGCGGCGTCCAGCGGCGCCAGGGTGGCGTTGTCTTCGATGAAGTCGCCCAGTTGGGAATCGCCATCCTCGCCCATCGGGGTTTCCATCGAAATCGGCTCTTTGGCGATCTTCATGATCTCGCGAACCTTGTTCTCCGGCATTTCCATCTTCAGGGCCAGGGTCGCCAGGTCCGGCTCGCTGCCGGTTTCCTGCATGATCTGGCGCGAAATACGGTTCATCTTGTTGATCGTTTCGATCATGTGCACCGGCACCCGGATGGTGCGCGCCATGTCCGCGATCGAACGCGTGATCGCCTGGCGGATCCACCACGTCGCATACGTGGAGAACTTGTAGCCGCGACGATACTCAAACTTGTCGACCGCCTTCAACAGGCCGATATTGCCTTCCTGGATCAGATCGAGGAATTGCAGACCACGGTTGATGTATTTCTTCGCAATCGAAATCACCAGGCGCAAGTTGGCAACAGTCATCTCGCGCTTGGCGTGACGCGCGCGCTTTTCGCCGGCCGCCATCTGCTTGTTGATCTTGCGCAGGTCGGCCAGCGGCAAGGCCACGCGGGCTTGCAGGTCGATCATGCGCTGTTGCAGTTCCTTGATCGCAGGCACGTTACGGCTCAATACCACGCTGTACGGATAGGCGCAGTCGACTTCGCGGTCGACCCAGGCCAGGTCGGTCTCGTTGCCCGGGAATACCTTGATGAAGTGGGCGCGCGGCATGCCGCAGCGGTCCACGCAGATCGCCAGCACGGCTTTTTCGATATGGCGCACTTCATCCATCTGGCCGCGCAGGGTGTCGCACAGCTTTTCGACGACCTTGGCGGTGAAACGGATGCCGAGCAGCTCGTTCGAAATGACTTCCTGCGCCTTGACGTAGTTCTTGGTGCCGTAGCCATCCTTCTCGAAGGCCTTGGCCATCTTGTCGAATTCGGTTTCGATGATCTTGAACTTGTCGAGTGCGTTCCTGCGCAGCTGGACCAGCTGTTCGGCCGAGAAACCAGCCGCGCCGCCATTGGCGTCGCCGTCTTCTTCCTCGACTTCTTCTTCCTCTTCTTCGTCATCTTCCGACGGGGCGGCGTGCACCACCGGCGCGGCCGGGGCCGAGCTCTCGTTGTGATCGACAAAACCGTCCACCACTTCGTCGACCTTGAGGTCGTCGTTGGCGATCTTGTGCGACAGCGCGATGATTTCGGCGATCGTGGTCGGGCAGGCCGAAATGGCCTGGACCATGTCTTTCAGGCCGCCCTCGATGCGCTTGGCGATTTCGATCTCGCCTTCGCGCGTGAGCAGCGCGACCGCGCCCATTTCGCGCATGTACATGCGGACCGGATCGGTGGTGCGGCCGAAGTCGGAATCGACCGTCGACAGCGCCGTGGCCGCGGCCGCTTCGACTTCGTCGTCGCTGGTGGCGGTGGCGACCGTATCGGTCAGCAGCATCATTTCAGCGTCCGGCGCGCGCTCGTAGACCGCGATGCCCATGTCGTTGAAGGTGGCGATGATGCCTTCGACCGCTTCCGGATCGATGATGTTTTCCGGCAGTTGATCGTTGATCTCGGCGTAGGTCAGGTAGCCGCGCTCCTTGCCCATGTTGATCAGGTTCTTGATCTGCTGGCGGCGCCGTTCCATATCCGCTTCCGAGGCTTTCGGATCGGCGGCCAGCATGCCGTTCACGCCGCCCTTGGCCTTGCGTTCCTTGGCTTTCGAGACCGCTTTCAGTTCGGCGCGCTCGACCGCATTGAGCGCGGCGACTTCATCGTTTTCGGGCGTGAATTCGCTCGGTTTGCGGCCACGGCGGCCCGGTACCTTGACCGATGGCAGCAGGTAGCCGGAGGTATCGATCGCGGCCAGCGCGGCCGCGTCCGTGGTCTGGCTGACCGCCTGGCCGGCGGTCTGGATCATGGTCGGCTCCGGGTCCATTTTCTTGACCGCGGTACGCGCCTTGGGCGCCACCTTCATGCCCGGCACCAGGTCGGCGTCGACCCCGGCGACCAGGTCGGGACGCACGGCCAGCTTGGAGCGCTTGCGCACCACCACCGGCACGGCGGCGCCGTCGGCGGCCGGCGCGGACGCCAGCATGGTCTCGGCAACGACCGATTCCTGGAGCGCGTGCTCGATGGTCTCGGCAGGCGCACCCACCTCGACCAGTTCGACCGGATCGGCCGCGGCCATCACCGCGGCCAGGCGCGAACCCTTCTTGACCACCGTGACCTTGGCCGCCGCTTCCGTTTCGAGGAAGTAGGAGGTTGCGGTTTTCGGTACGGCCAGTTGGGCACTGCTCTTGCGCGGCGCTTTGGTGGCGGTCAGGGTTAAGGTCTTCGCGGTGTTCTTCATTAAAACTCCAGTCAATAATCCACCCGAGCTCGGCGTACCGCGCTCGATGGAACGTGTATCAGGATGGCCCTAGCTAAGGGCGATGTAGCCGAATTGCAAGCACGACCGGATGCATCGATGGCCCTGGTGGGCGTACCCCGTGCGGGGGTGCTGTGGTGCGTATGCTATGATCAAAATGGCGCTGTGCATGGCGGAACGAAAAAAAGCCCGTGGCAAAACGGGCTTGAATCTATTTTCAGATGAACAATAGAAGAGACAATCACCATTATGCACCATGGCGAGATATCGCGATAATTGATATATCGAATACCAGATATAAGCCAAAGATATAATCTTGACTGATAACCGCCGGTGCCGGGACGCCTTCTACCTGCTGACTGAACCTTCTGCGCTTCGTCAACCCGCGCGCAGGGCAAGAGGAGCATGATACACGATTTCGCGCCCTTCCGCGCATGCGCGCAATGCCCAACAGCGAATAAAATCCACGCACGCGCCTATGGCCGCATGCTATCCTTCCGGTTCCAGCTCTTACAATGAAGTCAATGAATACAACTAGTCTTGCCGCCGAGTCCGCGGACGTTCCCGTCACCGCACCCGCTCCAGCCCCTGCTCCTGCTTCAGCTCCAGCCCCCGCGCAAAGCGCGCGCTCCCTGCTCAAGCAATTGCAACAACAGTTCCCCGCCTTTCGCGACTGCCTGCCGCTGGCGATCGGCATCGACAAGCAACTGCTGGCGCGTGTTCCCGGCCTGGACCGCAAGACCATGCGCGCCGCGCTGGGCATCCATACCGGGTCCCTGCGCTACCTGCGCGCGATGGAAAAAGCCACGGTCCGCTACGACCTCGACGGCGTAGCCGGCGCGGAAGTGACCGACATCCACCGCACCCACGCCAAAGAAACCTTGCAGCAACGCTTCAAGAAAGAAGCCGAGCGCAAGAAGGCCGAACGCGACGCCGCCCAAGCGGACGAAGCGAACCGCCTGCGCCAGGAAAAGCTGCTCCAGCTCGCCTCCAAGTTCTCGCGCAACGGTTGATCCCGGCCTCGATGACGACCGATCCGGACGCGTTGTTGCCGCCTTACGACGGCATCACGATGGCCAGCGTACGCATGGTCCGCTCCGAACAGGATGCGGCCGGCGCGCTGGCGGCGCTCTCCTCGACCGACGTGCTCGGCTTCGACACCGAATCGAAGCCGACCTTCCTCAAGGGAGAACTGTCGACCGGCCCGCACCTGGTGCAGCTAGCAACTGACGAGGTCGCCTACCTGTTCCAGATCGGCGCCGGGCCGGCGGCCGAGGTCGCCGTCAGCGTGCTCAAGGCCGTGCTCGAATCGAAGTCCATCCTGAAGGTGGGTTTCGGTTTGAAGGATGACATTTTGCGCCTGCAAGGCAAACTCGGCATCGACGCCCACAACGTGCTCGACCTGTCGACCGCGCTGCGCAAGGGCGAACGCAATACCCTTGGCGCGAAAACGGCGGTGGCGCGCTTTTTCGGCCAGAAGCTGCAAAAATCCAAGAAGATCACCACCACCAACTGGTCGCTGGCGCGTTTGAGCGACAAGCAGATCCTGTACGCGGCCGACGACGCGCATGTGGCCTTGCGCGTGTACCGTCGCTGGCGGGCGGACCAGGCGGTGGCCAAGGCCGCGCTGTAAGTCTTCATGCCAGCAAGCGGGCTGCCCCTCAGGGCAGCCCGCTTCGGTTTACGGCTTCAAAATCACTTTCCAGATCTTCGTGTTCGTATTGTTCGGCACGCTATCCTTGTCGCCGGCGGCGTCGCTGTTGGCCATCCACACATTGCCGTCAATCGTCGGTTCCACCGTGCGCAGCCGGTCGTAGGTGCCGACAAAAAACTGCCGGGCATTGATCAGCTTGTCTCCGCTGATGTCGCTGCGATACAAACGCTTCCCTGCCAGGCAGGCAACGTACAGCGCATTGCGGACGATGGCGATGCCGCTGCACGATCCTTCCGAATTACGATACGTCGTTTTCGGCGCGACATACCCCGCCGTTGCACAGCCAGTCCCGGCGCGCGAGGTGACGCCTTCGCAATTCGGCCAGCCGTAGTTGCCGCCTTTGACAATCAGGTTGGTTTCGTCCTGCGAATCGCCAAACTCCTGCTCCCACAAACGCCCGCTGGCGTCGAAGGCCAGTCCCTGTGGATTGCGGTGACCGTAACTCCAGACATAGTTTCCGAACGGATTATCGGCCGGCGGCGTGCCGTTGGGATTGAGCCGCAGGACTTTACCGGCCAGATTGCCGGTGTCTTGCGCATACGCGCCGTTTTGCGCGTCGCCCGTGGTGGCATACAGTTTGCCGTCCGGGCCGAAGCGCAAGCGCCCGCCGTTATGGTATTTGTTACGACCGATGCCCTTGAGCAGAACCTCGAGCGACGCGATGTCGAGCGTGCCGTTCAGATAACGCAGGCGCACGATGCGGTTGTCCGTCGCGCTCGTGTGATACACATATAGCCAGGAATCCTGGTCCGGGAAGCCGGGCGGTATTGCCAGGCCGAGCAGCCCGCCTTCGCCATCGGTGCCTTGCACGTTGGGAATCACGCCCACGGTCTTCTTCACGCCGGTAACCGGGTTCAGCAAGATGATGTCGCGCGCGTCGCGGCGGCTGTATAGCACCGTTCCGTCCGGCAGCGCAGCCAGGCCCCATGGAATATCGGTGTCGGTCGCCACTTGTGCCGCCGAACAGATGACGTCGGCGCAGGCACTGCCGGACGTCAGCGACAAGGTCGTGCCGCGTGGCGACACATTGCCCTGTGCATCGCGCGCTGCAAGCGTATATTGGTACGTCGTGCTGGCAGCGAGCCCGGCATCGGTGTAGCCGAGCGAACTGGTGCTGCCGGCAAGGCGGTTGTTGCGGTAGATGTCGTAGGCGGTCACGGCGACGTTGTCGGTGGCGGCAGCCCAGTTCAAGGTGGCGGTGGTGCCGGCAACCGTTCCCCGCAAATCGGTGGGGACGGATGGCGGCTGGGTGTCCACCGTGCATTGCGGCACCTTGACCGGAAGCGAGGTACTGGCCTGCGACACGTTGCCCGCCGCATCACGCGCGTTGACGTACACGCCCCAGCTCGCTCCCGGCGTCAGCACCAGCTGGGCCGTGAGCGTGCTGGCGTTGACCGTGCCGAGCGCTTGCCCGTCGCGATAGATATCGTAATAGGCGACCCCGACGTTATCGGTGGATGCCTTCCAGGTGAGCGTGGCGGAGCGGCACGCCAGGGCGGCGATGGCCAGGCCGTTCGGCGGCGTCGGCGCCTGCGTGTCGGCCGGCGGAGGCGTTGTTGCACCGACTGACCATTGTTGGTGGGAACTGCCTTCGCAGCGCCACATATCGATCCCGGTCCCATTGGCGGTGGCGCCGCCCTTCACGGTCAGGCACAGCCCCGACTGCGCGTTGACGATGGTTTTATCCAGCCTGAGCGTCCATTTCTGATTGGCGCCGCCGTTGCATGTCGTCGATTGCACGATGGCCTGCGGCTGGGTGCTTGCACCGCGCACGTCCAGGCAGCGGGCGCCGTCGAAGGTTTTCAATTCACCGGCGGCGGAAAATTCCCACTTCTGATTGGCGGCGCCGTGACAGTCGAAGATGACGACCGGTGTGCGGGGTTGCTGGCTACCCTGGTCGACGTCGAGGCACCGTTGTGAAGCGCTGCTGATGAGCGTTGCGGGCGTTGCCGACCATGCCGGCAGGGCCGTCAATCCGCCAAGGGCGACAATCGCATACATCACCGCACAACGGCTTGCGGTCACGCGGGGAGCTTGTGGATAGGAATATATCGCGTCGTTCGGGGAAGCTCGCATCAGATTCGTCCTCATGAATGCGGTGGGAAGGGTACGCCCTGGCAAAGTTGGCGCAGCGGGAAACGATCCGTCGACACGCATCTCCAGGACTGCAAGCGAGGGTCGCCGGCGAACGTGCATACATGAACTTTTTATAACTATACAGCCCGAATGGCGGACTGGACAGCTCGATTCACGCAGCCCGGCACATCAACAGGCGCCAGGCTCCCCTATTCCCGATCCCTGCCTCCTATCCATTCATCGCATACCCTTGCCAGCGCTTCAATTTCAATCAAGGTTGCCGGCGACGCCAGCGAGGCAACGCCGATCCCGGTCAGCGCCGGCCGCGATACGCCGAAGTATTTACTCATCATCGGCGCCAGGATTTCCATATGGTCGCCCAGTTCGCCGCGCACGTACACGCGCAGTTGCGGCACATTGGCGGCCGAGGAACCCGCCGCATCGAGCACCGTCAACAGGTTTTGCAAGGCGCTCTCGGCCTGCTCTGCGATATGTCTTCCGGCTGATCCGCTTTTTCGCCGCGCGCTGCACCTGTCGTGCCCTACCCCGACGCGCTATGATGCTGTCACCGGTCACCTTATCAGAGAATCATCCATGCGAAACACCCTCACCCGCGCACTCGTGCTTGGCGCGCTTGCGCTCGGCGCGCTCGCCGCGGCCCCGCTGCATGCGGCCGAGCGTCCCGCCGTGCTGCCGGACACCATGGCCCAGCGCCTGCTGGCCTGCGCCTCCTGCCATGCGAAAAAGGACGTCAACGACGCATACTTTCCGCGTATTTCCGGCAAGCCAGCCGGCTATCTGTACAACCAGCTGCTCAATTTCCGCGAAGGCCGCCGCCAGTATCCGCTGATGACCTACATGGTCGATCACCTGCCCGACGCTTACCTGCACGAGATCGCCGGACATTTCGCCGCCGAACACTTGCCGCCACCGCCGCCGCAAGCGACCCAGGCCACGCCCGCCGTGCTCGCGCGCGGCCGCCAACTGGCCCTGCAAGGCGATGCCGCCATCAAGGTGCCGGCCTGCATCGCCTGCCACGGCGACAAGCTGACCGGCGTGAGCCCGGCGATTCCCGGCCTGGCCGGCTTGCCGCGCGACTATATCAACGCCCAGTTCGGCGCCTGGCGCACCAAGACCCGCCGCGCCCACGAGCCCGACTGCATGGCCGTCATCACCGAACGCCTCAGCCTGGAAGACGTGAACGCCGTCTCGTCCTGGCTCGGCACCCAGCAGGTCGCGCCCGAGGCCCGCCCCGCCGCCGCCATCGCGCGCCCGCTGCCCATCAAGTGCGGCAGCGCCCCGGACTAAGCCAGGAATCGATTCATGAAAAAGAAATTACTCATCAGCCTCGCGGCGCTCACCGCCGTGCTTGGCGTGGCCATCGCCGTGGCCTGGCCGCGCAACGACTTCATCGCGTCCAAATCGCCGGCCGACTTCGCGCCGACCGCCCAGAATATCGCCCGCGGCGCCTACCTGGCCAAGGCTGGCGACTGCATGGCTTGCCACACCGTGCGCGGCGGGGCCGAATACGCCGGCGGGCGCGCGCTCGAGACGCCCTTCGGCAGCCTGGTCGCGCCGAATATCACCTCCGACCGCGAGACCGGCATCGGCGCCTGGAGCGCCGACGACTTCTGGAACGCTCTCCACAACGGCAAGTCGCGTGACGGCCGCCTGCTATATCCGGCCTTCCCGTACACCAACTACACTAAGGTCAGCCGCGCCGATGCGGATGCCCTGTACGCCTTCATGCAGAGTGTTCCCGCGCAAAAAGCGCCGAGCCAGCCGCATCGCCTGTCGTTCCCGTACAACCAGCAGATCATGCTGGCCGGCTGGCGCCTGCTGTACTTCAAGCCGGGCGAATACGTGCCGGTCGGCACCCAGAACGCCGAATGGAACCGCGGCGCCTACCTGGTCGAAGGCCTGGGCCACTGCGCCGCCTGCCACAGCACGCGCAACAGCTTCGGCGCCAGCGAAGAAGGCTTGTCGGGCGGACTGATTCCGATGATCGGCTGGTACGCGCCCTCGCTCACCTCCGATGCCGAGGCCGGCCTGGGCAGTTGGGAAGTGCCGCACATTGTCGACCTGCTCAAGACCGGCATCTCGCCGCGCGCCACCGTGTTCGGACCGATGGCCGAAGTGGTGCAGCGCAGCCTGCAGCACCTGGAGACCGACGACGTGACGGCGATGGCGGTGTACCTGAAGTCGCTGCCGGCCACGCCGGCGCCGGCGCTGGAGGCGTCAAACGATCCGCGCGTGATCACGGTGCTGGCGCAGGGCAAGAAACTATATGAAGCGAACTGCATCGAGTGCCACGGCGCCGACGGCAAAGGCTTGCCGCCGCACTATCCGCCGCTGGACGGCAACCGCGCGCTGACCATGAAGGAAGCGGTCAACCCGATCCGCATCGTGCTCAACGGTGGCTTTGCGCCGGGCACGGCCGGCAATCCACGGCCGTACGGCATGCCGCCGTACAGCCACCTGATGGACGATTATGAAGTCGCCGCCGTGGTGAGCTACCTGCGCAATAGCTGGAGCAACAAGGCGCCGCCGGTGACGGCCTCGGAGGTCAACAAGTACCGGGGCGTACCGCTCGATTGACGCCCATTCAGGCCGACCTCTACGGCCGTCCCGCATCGAAGCGCGCCGACAACACGTCGCGGTAATACACCCCGGCCGCATCGTTGCCGCCGATGACGAACAGGCGCCCGTCCACCTCCACCGCCCCCAGGCCGGCGCGCCCGTTGGGCAACTTGCCGGTGGGCGCGATACGCCAGCGGCCCAGTGCGTCCGGCAAGCTTTCGTTGCGCTGGACATAGTTATAGTTGATCCAGTTGGCGTAGGCCCCGGTGCCCGGCTGGCCGCCCACGGTCAGCAGCATCGGCGCCTGCGGCCCTTGCGGCGACGGCACGAACACCGAGGCGTGGCCGTACAAACCCGAGGTCAGGCGCGCGGGCGACGTTTGCCATGGCGCCAGGGTGCCGTCCGGACGCGGCGCCGTGACCTGCACGTCGTCGTACACATCATGCAAGTCCAGGTCGCCCCAGCCGCCGATCGTCACGATGTGCTTGCGCACCGCCAGCGCCTGCGGCGAACTGCGCCCGCCTTTGATGTGGAAGTTGGCGCTCTGCCAGGGACCGAGCGCGCAGTCGTTGCCAATTTTGGCGACCTCGACATTGTCCAGGTGCACCGTATCCGGTCCGGTCTGGGTCACCCCCGCCACCGCGTACAAAAACGTGCCCTGCTCGCCCGACATGGCCAGCAGGCTGTGGTTCGAACGCGGCGTTTTCAGGCGCGACGGGCTGGTGCTCCACGCCGACAGGCGGCCGTTGGCCTGGATGCGCGCGAACTGGACATCGTCGTAGTAATTGAGCGAGGTCGGCGTCGACGAGCTGCCGCCACCGAGGAACAGGCAGTTGCCGGCCTGCGCCAGCGCCGTCCCCGCGCGCGGCGTGGCAAAGGCGGGTTCGACGCTCCACGCGCCGAGGCGGCCGTTGGCCCCGACCCGCGACAGCAGCACACTGTTGTAGTAGGTCACCACCCCGGTCGACGCGGTGAACTGGTAGCCGCCGGCGACGTAGACATTCTTTCCGGCACTCGTGACCGCGTGATAGGTGCGCGCTTCCGGCAGCGATGGTTCCGGCTCGAACGGGCAAAAGGCGGGCGCGTCGGGCGGCATCCACGACTGGCGGCAGTCGCTGTGCTGGGCAAACGCGGCGGGGAAGATCAAAGCGGCGAGGAGGGGCGCGTACAGCGGTTTCATGGTCAGCTCCGGTTCGATTCCATGCCGGGATGCGCGCGAAGGCCTGGCGGGACGCCTGCTCCGCCGGCATGCATGCAGAAGCGAGCTGCGCATTAATTGGGAAGTCGATCCTTATGCTAGACCGCAGGGCATGCCGAAGTTTGCGCCAGATCAAACAAGGGCTTGAGAACCGTTGTGCGGGCGTTGGCGCGCATTGCTCAGATGGGAGTAAGCGTACGATTGAGCAGATCGATCAGCAAATCAAGCCGGCAATTGTATGCGGCGATCCCTGTTGTACAAATCCTGGAACAGATGGAAGTGAATTGCGCGCAGCGCCGCAAGGGAAAAATCGTCGAAGTCCGGGGTGAATTGTCCGATGCGGGCGTGACTCAGCTTGACTTCAGCGACTTCCAACGCATGCTCATCGGTGATGCCCAGCTTATTGATCAGTACGTTCGAATGTGGATAGCAATAGCAACCATCCCCGCCCGTGCCGTACTTACCGGCCATGTTGCTTCTTGACGGTCGCCGCGCCTGGTTCAACGACCGGGTGGCCGGCGTTTACCGGGGACGACACGAGGCTTTCGAATCGAAGGCTGGCGCCTACCGGGGGCGGCACCAGCCCTTCGAGCCGCAGGCTGGCGCGGTAATTTTCGAAACGTAATTTAAAGAAAATTTGTCGCTTTTTTTCATTCGTCACCATAGCCGAATCCCCCACGCTACAGGTGCACTGCTTACAAAAGAGTGTACCTGAAGGTCTTCTGTGCCACTTTGTTGACGCGCGCTAATAGCTGCTCCGTCACGGCCGGCCAGGTGCTGGCGCAGGGGAAGAAGCTGAACGAGGCGAACTACATCGCGTGCCACAGCGCCGACGGCAAAGGCTGGCCGCCGCACTATCCGCCGCTGGACGGCAACCGTACGCTGACCATGAAAGAAACCGTCAATCCGATCCGCATCGTGCTCAACGGTGGCTTTGCGCCGGGCACGGCCGGCAATCCACGGCCGAAAGGCATGCCGCCGTACAGCCACCTGATGGATGATTATGAAGTCGCCGCCGTGGTGAGCTACCTGCGCAATAGCTGGGGCAACAAGGCGCCACCGGTGACGGCCTCGGAGGTCAACAAGTATCGGGGCGTGCCGCTCGACTGAGGCATGCTGCAGGGTGGGCGCTGGCCCGCCCTGTTACCGTGACTGGCCGGGTTGGCCGCGCTCAAACGGGCACCTAAAATCGCGGAGCATCCTCGCATGAAATGATATCGAGCGTGCCGCCGAACTCCCTGAGTGATTCCAGATTCCCGATGACCTCGTCAACCAGATTCAAACCATTACTCGTGACATAGTAGTTCGCCATTGATGTCACATGGGGGCCGGCCACGCTACCCCACGGGGGTCTTTTGGCAAGGTCTTCTATATCCCACACCACATTGGCAGCGCTCAAGGACGCTAGCCCTGCCTTAATCTTTTGCATTTCCAGATACGCGGCATCTGCATTTTTGGCGGACACGCTGCCTTGGTAAAGGTCATGCATGATGAACGGAAAATTGGAGCCCCAGCGCCCGTTTTCGAGATGCACAGCTACGGTGGACAGCAGCGAGTGTAAGACACCGCCAGGGCCAATCTGCGTAATCACGCTGCCCTGTTTGAATGCAATCGCCATCGTTCCCTTAAAAAATTAACGCAAGCTTGACTTCAGCAACTTCCAACGCATGTTCATCGGTCATATCCAGCTTATTGATCGGTAGTTTGAACGTGGATAGCAATATCTATCGAGCATCCTCGCCCGTGCCGCACTTACCGCGCCGCGCCTGGCGCCACGACCGGCTGGCCGGCGCTTACCGGGGACGACACGAGGCTTTCGAACCGAAGGCTGGCGCCTACCGGGGGCGGCACGAGCCCTTCGAGCCGCAGGCTGGGGCGGTAATTTTCGAAACGTAATCTGAAGAAAATTTGTCGCTTTTTTTCATTCGTCAACATAGCCGACTCCCCCACGCTACACCTGCACTGTTTACAAAAATTGTACCTGACGGTGGTCGTCCTTACCACTTTGTTGAGGCACGCTAATAGCTGCTCCGTCACGGCCGGCCGGCGTCGAAACGTGCCTCCAGCACATCGAGGCAATACGCGCCGGACGCATCGTTGCCTTCGATAACAAACGGCCCTCCGTCCACATCCACCGCGCAATGCCAATCTTCAAGATGCCCTATCGTCGATGTTGACTAAATGGGGCGTTCTCCAGCTCTAAATTTTCATTCGTACTGCGTTCCCTTGCTTTTTATGCCTTCATGCTCCGCCTGATTTTCGCTATCGGTTTGACTTGACGCCACCTCGACGAAGCGAATATTTCCCCTGTCAACAGAGCGTTCTGATTCCGGAATTGTAAACATCCCACAGGGCATCTCTACCTACTTCATTGTCACCCATATCAAACGCTCGAAACGCCTCTTGCAACTTAATATCGATAAATTCCGTTTTCTCCAGGTCTTGTTTCAAATCTGGACGAATTGTCGACCACAGCGCCTTGATTTCAAAAATATTGCCTTCGTAAGTAACATATCCCCACTCCGGATATGAATCGGGCGCATACGTTGCGGCGCCACTAAGCTCTGCGGCGAAATCCAACAATTTTTCAGAAAGTGACATGACATTCCGCTCCTGCATTTAACGGCGTAAGAAAAGTCCGAAGTGATCTTCGAGGAACAGCGTTCATTGTCGTCGGGCGAACAATCACAAAGTCAACGGGTATAAGCGCAATCCATCTCGCGATCGTCAAGTCTGCCCACTTTGCCGGACCAGCGGCAAAATCTCTTGGCCGGCCCGCAAGGTGGCCAGCCCGAAAATCTGGCTTACGCCGCGTCCAGCATCCCGCTATAACACGCGTCCGCAAACCCGATCCGGTCGGTGGTCGCATTGCGCGCATCCTCGACGCTGATCTTCTTCTCGCGCAGCAGGTTCACCAGCGCCGTGTTCATCGAATGGCAGCCCGCGTTGAACTTGCCGGTGCCGCCATCCATCAGCGAGCGCACTTCGCCCACCCGGCCCGATTCGATCAAGCGCACCACTTCCGGATTCGAACTGAGACATTCGGTGGCCAGGTAATAGCGCTCCCCGCCCACCGACGGCAGCAAGGCCTGGCACAGCACGCCGCGCAAGGCGCTCGCCAGGGCCTGCGCCTGCGCGTCCGAATTGCCCAGCAGGCGCAGCATCTTCTGCAAACCCAGCTCGGTCGAACGCGCGTGCAGGGTGGCCAGCACCAGCGGTCCCGATTCGGCCAGCGCCAGCGCTTCCTGGGCGGTCTGGGCGTCGCGGATCTCGCCGATCACAATCACGTCCGGCCGCTCGCGCAACGCGTCCAGCGCGCCGAGGTAGTAGCTCTCCACGTCGCCATCAAAACCCACTTCGCGCTGGGTGATGATGCACTTGCGCTGAGGGATCAGGGTTTCGACCGGGTCTTCGATGGTGATGATGTGGCCCGAGCGCGTCTTGTTGATCTGGTCGATCATCGAGGCGATCGTAGTCGACTTGCCCTGGCAGGTGTCGCCGATGATCAGTACCAGGCCGCTGGTGAGCAGCGCAAAATCCTGCTCGGCGGCGCGCAGGCCCAGTTGATTGAGCGGCAGCGGTTCGCGCGGAAAGCGCCGCACCACGCAGCCGAGCCGCTTCTTGCCCTGGAAAGTAAAACAGTTGGCGCGGATGCGCGCCGTATGCAGGTCGATCGAACGGTCGAACGCGCGCACGGCGATGCGATCGGACCAATCGGGTTCGATCACTTCGAAGAACTCTTCCAGCTCCTCCTTGGTAATCGGCGAATCGGTCACCGCCACCAGCCCTTTCGGCTGGCGCAGCATCAGCGGACTATTCTGGTGAATGATGATGTCGCTGAAAATGAGCTTCGAATTGAGCAGGTGAAGAATCTGTTCGACCAGGGTGCCGAACACCGGATGGTCTTCATTCTCGACATAGGACAAGGTACGAATTTGCGAGGACTGGTGGTTTTCCATCTGGCTCTTGGCGTGATCAATAGTGCCGATAATTATAAGACCAGTCCCCGCAAAAAATTGCAATCCTGAAAGATAATTTTTCAAAATTGTCACATTGCAGCCCTTCCAGTGTCACTCCAGAGCAACAGCGCGGCGCGCACCGGCCAGGCGCGCCAGGCCGGCAGCGACTCCCACCGCGATCACGGCCGCCAACGCCGCCACCGGCGCCATGCCGGTCAGCCTGCCGTCGGCCGCTTCGCCCAGCTGCCAGCTGGTCACCAGCGCGGCCGCGCCGATGGCCACATCCTGCACCAGGCTTTGCAGCGACATGAAGCCGGCCCGCTCGTGCGGCGACGGCACCTGGCTGACGGTGGCCGCCATGGTCACGTTGCGCCCCGCGTTGCCGGCCATGAACAGCACGAAGAACAGGATCGGCAGCGTGGCGCCCGCGCCGAAAAACGGCGCCAGGCCGGCGCAGAAGGCGGTCGACGCCAGTGCTGCGGCCAGCACCGGCCCGGCGCGGTCGGCCAGGCGGCCGAGCAGCTGCACCGTGATCAGCGCCACCACGCCGCCGGCGAAATACAGCATGCCGAGCTGCGCGCGCGGAAAGCCCAGGTTCAGCAAAAAGTAGGCCGAAAAATGCGGGATCACCAAAAAGGCCGAAAACGCGCTGGCCCCTTGCAGCAGCATCGCCAGGCGCACCGTGGGCCGCGCCAGCAGGATGCGCGCCGAGACCTTTTCGCGCGCGTTCAGGTGCCCCTCCAATGCCGGCAGCAGGACCGCCATCGCCGCCAGCACCAGCGCCGCCAGCGCCGCCACCATATAGAACGGCGCCTGCCAGCCACCCATGCGCGCCAGCTCGAGGCCGAGCGGCACGCCGGCAATCGCCGCCAGCGAAAAGCCCAGCATCACCTTGGCCATCGCCTTGCCGCGCTGCTCGGGCGCCGTCATGTCGATCACGATCGCCATGCCGATTGCCACCGCCGGCCCGCCAAAGGCGCCCGTCAGCGCGCGCGCCACCATCAGCGCCGGCAAGCCGTGGCAAAAGGTCGTCGCCAGGGTCGCCAGCGCCAGCAAGCCAAAGGTGAGCAGCAGCGCCGGTTTACGGTCGAAGCGGTCCAGCAGCCGGAAGGTGATCAAGCCGGAGAGCGCCGACGCCAGCGTGTAGGCCGCCGCCAGCCAGCCCAGGCGATCGACCGCAAAGCCATGCTCGCGCGCCAGGTCGGGCCCGAGCGGCAACACCATCATGAAGTCGACCAGGTACACGAACTGCAGCGCCGCGACCAGCAGGATTGCGCGCGACTGCCTAGACATCGGCGCCTCCGCGACGGGCTGCCACGTCCGCGCGCAGGGCCGCGCGCGCGGCGCGCAGCATGGCCACCGTCTCGTCCCAGTCCACGCACGGATCGGTCACCGAGCAGCCATAGCGCAGGGCCGACAGTTCGGCGGGAATGGCCTGGTTGCCGGCCTCGATGAAACTCTCGATCATCACCCCGGCCACGCTGCGGTTGCCCGCCAGGCGCTGGCGCACCACGTCGGCCATCACGCCGGCCTGCAAGGTGTGGTTCTTGTTCGAGTTATCGTGCGCGCAATCGATCACGATGTTGGGCGGCTGGCCGCCCTTGTCCAGCGCCTGTTCGGCCAGCGCCACGCTGGCCGCATCGTAGTTCGGCCGCCCTCCTCCGCCGCGCAGTACCAGGTGACCGTACGGGTTGCCCGGCGTGCGGATCACCGCCGCGCGGCCATCGGCGTCGATGCCCAAAAAAGCATGCGGGTGCGAGCTCGATGCGATCGCGTTGACCGCCGTATCGACCTTGCCGTCGGTGCCGTTCTTGAAGCCCACCGGCATGCCCAGGCCCGACGCCATCTCGCGGTGCGTCTGCGACTCGGTGGTGCGCGCGCCGATCGCGGCCCAGCTGATCAACTCACCGACGTAATGCGGCGAGACCGGGTCGAGCGTCTCGGTCGCCGCCGGCAAACCCAGCTCGGCCACCTCGATCAGGAAGCGCCGCGCCAGCGCCAGGCCTTCATCGATGCGGAACGAGCCATCCATGCGCGGATCGTTGATCAGCCCTTTCCAGCCGACCCGCGTGCGCGGCTTTTCGAAGTACACGCGCATGACCACGAACAGCGTGTCGGCCACTTCCTCGGCCAGCGCCTTGAGCCGGCGCGCGTAATCGCGTCCCGCATGCAGGTCGTGGATCGAACAGGGGCCGACCACCACCATCAGGCGCGGATCGCGGCGGTCGAGAATATCGCGCACGCTCTGGCGCGCGGCGCCGATGAGCAGCGCGCCGGTATCGGACAGCGGCAGTTGCGCGCGCAATTCGGCGGGCGACGGCAACGGGCCGGGCGTGTCGTGCGACAGCGGGGACAGGTCGCGCTTCATGCGCGCTCGCCGCAGGCAGGGGCGTGGGCGGCATGGGCCGCCGCGGCGGGCAAAAGCGCGCCCGGCTGGCGAACGGCGAAGTGAAATGCGGGCATGGTAGGTCTTCTCAAGTGGGATAAATAATTGCCATCGTTGACAGGTGTGAAACTTAAGCATACCATACTCGCTAAATGCGAATCAATCTCATTTGCATTAATATTTAGGTTGTAAATGATTATCATTCCGATCTATAGTTCGGTCCCGCCTATCCGGCGAAACGCTCCGACTGCCCTCCTAACGCAAGGAACTTCAACATGAATGACAGACTGCACGGCCACTACCTGAGCCGCACCAGCGCGGCCGACCTGTGCGCGCACTACGAAGCTGGCGCCACCCTGTTTTCGTCGCCCGGCCACACACTGCTGGCCAGCGGCAAGCGCAGCATCCTGGCGCCGCAGTCCGGGGCCGCGCTGGCCGATGCCGCCGGCGCCCTGCTGCGCGCCGCGCGCCGCGACGGCGAAGCGCTGCCGGTGCTGATCGGCGCCGTGCCGTTCCTGGCCGACGCGCCGGCCCACCTGTTCATTCCCGAACATGTGATGATGGCGACCGGCCCGGCCAACCTGCCGGCGGCCACCCCGCAAGCGCCGGCGGCGCGCGCGCGCTTCCCGCGCACCATCGCCGCCGTGCCCGACCAGGGCCAATACCGCGGCGCCGTGGCCCGCGCGGTCGAACGCATCCGCGCCGGCCAGCTGGAAAAGGTGGTCCTGTCGCGCTCACTGACCCTGGAAACCGAGATCGATGTCGCCGCCCTGCTGGCGCGCCTGGGCGCCCGCAACGCGCACGGCTACACCTTTGCCATCGACCTGACGCCGGACGATGACGGGCGCCGCACGCTGATCGGCGCCAGTCCCGAGCTGCTGCTCTCGCGTACCGGCACCCGCGTGCGCTGCCATCCGCTGGCCGGGTCGATCCCGCGCAGCGCCGACCCGCTTGAAGACCAGCGCCGCGCCCAGGGCCTGCTGGCATCGCAGAAAGACCTGCACGAACATGCGCTGGTGGCCGACATGGTGGCCGACTCGCTGCGTCCTTACTGCCACTCGGTGACCGTGCCGGCCGTGCCCTCGCTGATCGCCACGCCCACCATGTGGCACCTGGGCAGCGAAGTAACAGCGGAACTGAACGAGCCCGGCATGACCTCGCTCGCGCTGGCCATGGCGCTGCATCCCACCCCCGCCGTCTGCGGCCACCCGGCCGCGGACGCGCGCAGCTTCATCAACGAAGCCGAAGGATTCGAGCGCGGCTTCTTCGCCGGCCTGGTGGGCTGGATGGACGCCAACGGCGACGGCGAATGGGCCGTGACGCTGCGCTGCGCCGACGTGCGCGCCCACAGCGCCACCCTGTACGCGGGCGCCGGCATCGTGGCCGGTTCCGACCCCGAACTCGAATATCTCGAAACGTCCGGCAAGCTGCGCACCATGCTGCGCGCGATGGGCCTCGAAGCGGTACTGGAGGAAGCGGTATGAGTAGTGACTATCTGCCCGGTTTCATCCCCGGTGTCACCCCATACCCCGACGACTTTGCAGCGCGCTATCGCGAAGCCGGCTACTGGACTGGTGAAACCTTCGGTTCCCTGCTGCGCGAGCGCGCAGCCCGACATCCCGACAGCACCGCGCTGGTGTGCGGCGCGCGCCGCTGGAGCTACGCCGAACTTGATGCACGCGCCGACCGCTTCGCCGCCGGCTTGACCGGCCTGGGCATCGCCGCGCGCGACCGCGTGGTCGTGCAGCTGCCCAACGTGGCTGAATTTTTCGTCGCCTGTTTCGCCCTGTTCCGCATCGGCGCGCTGCCCGTATTTGCCCTGCCCGCGCACCGCCGCCACGAAATCGGCCACCTGTGCGCCTTTACCGACGCCGCCGCCTACATCGTCGCCGACAGCGACGCCGGCTTCGACTACCGCACCCTGGCGCGCGAAGTGCGCGCCGAAGTACCAAACCTGGCGCGCGTGATCGTGCTGGGCGAACCCGCCGAATTCATCGCCTTCGACTCGCTCTACGCCGACCCCGCGCCGATGGCCGGCCCGCAACCGGGCGACGTGGCCTTTTTGCAGCTCTCCGGCGGCACCACCGGCCTGCCCAAGCTGATCCCGCGCACCCACGACGACTATCTATATAGCGTGCGCGCCAGCGCCGACATCTGCGAACTCGATCGCACCAGCGTGTATTTATGCGCCCTGCCAGTGGCGCACAATTTTCCAATGAGTTCGCCCGGTTCCTTCGGCGTATTCCATGCCGGCGGCTGTGTGGTGCTGGCGCGCCGGCCCTCGCCTGACGAAGCCTTCCCGCTGATCGAAGCCGAAGGCGTGACCATCACCGCGCTGGTGCCGCCGCTGGCCATGATCTGGCTCGACGCCGCCGGCGCCACGCGCTACAAACTCGATAGCCTCGAACTGCTGCAGGTGGGCGGCGCGCGCCTGTCCGCCGAAGCCGCCTGCCGGGTCAAGCCGGTGCTCGGCTGCGCCCTGCAACAGGTATTCGGCATGGCCGAAGGCCTGGTCAACTACACCCGCCCGGACGACACGCCGGAACTGACGGCCAACACCCAGGGCCGCCCGATCTCGCCCGCCGATGAAGTGCGCATCGTCGATGACGAAGACCGCGACCTGCCCGATGGCCAGATCGGCCACCTGCTCACGCGCGGCCCGTACACCATTCGCGGCTACTACCGCGCCGAAGAACACAACCAGCGCGCCTTCACCAGCGACGGTTTTTACCGCACCGGCGACCTGGTGATGCGCCTGCCCTCCGGCCACCTGGTGGTCGAAGGCCGCGCCAAGGACCAGATCAACCGGGGCGGCGACAAGGTCGCGGCCGAAGAAGTCGAGAACCACCTGCTGGCCCACCCCGCCGTGCACGACGCCGCGCTGGTGTCGATGCCCGACGCCTACCTGGGCGAGCGCAGTTGCGCCTTCATCGTCACGCGCGGCGCGCCGGTGCGGGCCATCGAGCTCACGCGCTTCCTGCGCGAGCGCGGCGTGGCGCAGTACAAAATCCCCGACCGCATCGAATTCGTCGAACGCTTCCCTACCACCGGCGTCGGCAAAGTCAATAAACGCCAGCTGCGCGAACAGATCGCCCAGTTGATCGGCACTCAATCACAAGATCGGCAAGCACCATGACCATCCCGAAAATCGCCTCCTACCCCATGCCCACGGCCATGCCGGACAACCGCGTCAGCTGGATGCCCGAACCGAAACGCGCCGTGCTGCTGATCCACGACATGCAGGAGTACTTCCTCGACTTCTACGACAACGCCGCCGCGCCGATTCCCGAACTGATCGCGCACATCAGGCAACTGCGCGACGCTGCCGACGCCGCCGGCGTACCGGTCGTCTACACCGCGCAGCCGGCCGAACAATCGGCCCAGGATCGCGGCCTGCTCACCGACTGGTGGGGGCCGGGCCTGACCGCGCACCCCGAACGCGCACCGGTGGTGGCAAGCCTGGCGCCGCGCGCGCAAGACGTGGTGCTGACCAAATGGCGCTACAGCGCCTTCTTCCGCAGCGACCTGCTGGCGCGCATGCGCGAACAGGGCCGCGACCAATTGATCGTGTGCGGCGTGTACGCCCACATCGGCTGCCTGATGACGGCCGCCGACGCCTTCATGAGCGACATCCAGCCCTTCCTGGTGGGCGATGCGCTGGCCGACTTCTCAGCCGAACAACACCAGATGGGCCTTCACTACGTGTCGCAGCGTTGCGGCGTGGTCGCCAGCACGGCGACCGTGACGGGCGCGCTCAAGCCTGCGGCCACCTGGCACGCCACGCGCACCGCCCTGCAAGCCGAAGTGGCGGACCTGTTGGCCGTTCCGGCGTCCGACCTGCTCCCCGACGACAACCTGCTGTACGCCGGCCTCGACTCGATCAGGTTAATGAGCCTGATCGAACGCTGGCGCCGCGCCGGCATCGAAACGAGCTTCGTCGAACTGGCCGAGCGCCCGACCCTGGCCGACTGGTGGGAACTGCTCGACGCGCGCCGGGTGAACCGGTGAGCGGCGCGCGCCTGGCGCTGACCAGTGCCCAATACGGCATCTGGCTCGGGCAGCAGTTGGACGCCGCCAGCCCGGCCTACTGGACGGCCGAAGCGGTCGAACTGAGCGGCCCGCTGGACGCCGCCCTGTTCGAAGCCGCGCTGCGCCAGGCCGTGCGCGAATGCGACGCCCTGCACATGCGCTTTGCCAGCGACGGCGACACGCTCTGGCAAACGCCCGAGCCGCTTGACGACTGGCCGTTCGCACGCCACGTCATGAGCGACGCCGAAGCGCGCCTGTGGATGCAGGACGACCTGAAACAGCGGGCCGACCTGGCGCGCGGCCCGCTGTTCGCCAGCGCGCTGCTGCAAACCGGCCCGGATAAAACGCTGTGGTACCTGCGCGCCCACCACATCGCCCTCGACGGCTTTGCCTACGCCATGCTGGCGCAACGCGTGGCGGCCCTGTATTCGGCCCGCTGCGCCAATACCGACGCAGCGCCCGCGCGCGCCGGCAAGCTCGATCCGGTGGTGGCGGAAGATGCCGCCTACCTCGCCTCGCCCGCCTACACGCGCGACCGCGACTTCTGGATGGCGCGCATGATGGACGCCGGCGCGCCGGCCATGCTGGCGCCGCCGGCCAGCGTGGCGCGCGGCGTGCGCCGTGTACGCGGCGGCATCGCCACCAGCACCATCGAACGCTGTCAGTCGGTGGCCGCCGCCGCCGGCGTGGACTGGGCCGCCGTGCTGGTCGCCGCCACCGGCGCCTGGCTGCGCCGCCACGCTTCGGCGGGCGAGCTGACCCTGGGCCTGCCCGTCATGGGCCGGCTTGGCTCGGTGGCGCTGACGATTCCCTGCATGGCGATGAATATCGTGCCCCTGCGCCTGGCGCCGACGGCGTCGCAATCGCTGGCCGAGCTGGCGCGCGCGGTGGCCGCCGAGATGAAGGCCATCCGTCCGCACCAGCGCTACCGCTACGAACACCTGAAGCACGACCTGGGCATGAGCGGCGGCGCGCGCCGCCTGTTCGGCGCGGTGATCAACCTGATGCCGTTCGACCGCCCGCCCGTATTCGGACCATTGCAGGCGCTCTCGCACCCGGTGTCCGCCGGACCGGTGGAAGACCTGTCGATCACCATCGCGCCGGGCGCGAACAGCCGTATCGACATCGAAGCCAATCCGGATGCCTACGACGACGCTACCTTGCGGGCCCTGCACGCATCGCTGCTGCAAGCGCTGGCCGATCTTCTTGAACAACCCGACGCGCTCCTGTCCGACGTCCTCGGACTAGCGCCGCACGCAACACCGGCCCTGGCGTCCGGCGGCCCCTTGCCGGCCGCTCCCGTATCGGTCCTCGCTTGCCTGCTGCGGCATGACGCGCAAAAAACCGCGCTCGTTCACGGCGACACCGAACTCAGTTATTGCGACCTGCTGACAGCGGTCCGCAACATGGCCGGCCGCCTGCGCGACGCCGGGGTGACCGAAAACAGCCGCGTGGTCCTGCTGCTGCCACGCAGCCCCGATGCGATCGTCGCCATGCTGGCCATTATGTGGGCCGGCGGCGGCTACGTGCCGCTCGACCCGGACGGTCCCGCCCTGCGCGTGGCGGCCGTGCTGGAAGACGTCAAACCCACGCTGGTCGTCAGCCTGCGCAAATACGCGCCGCTCCTGCCCACCGCGCTGCCGCTGCTGTGCGTCGACGAAGCCGCACCCAGCGAACCGATGCCAGCCCCGCTGTCGGTTGCCGACAGCGCCCTCGCCTACATCATCTACACCTCCGGTTCCAGCGGCCGGCCGAACGGCGTGATGATCGAGCGCGCCGCGCTGGCCTACTTCGGCGCCGGCGCCGGCGCGCGCTACCAGATGAGCGCGGCCGACCGCGTGCTGCAATTCGCACCGCTGCATTTCGACGCCAGCGTCGAAGAGATTTTCCTCACGTTCGGCGCCGGCGCCACCCTGATTTTGCGCGACGACGCCATGCTCGAATCGCTGGAACGCTTCGTCGACGCCTGCGCGCGCCTGCGCATCAGCGTGCTCGATCTGCCGACCGCGTTCTGGCACGAACTCGCCTTCCACGTCGGCCAGGTTGACGCAAAGCTGCCCGACTGCCTGCGCCTCGTCATCATCGGCGGCGAAGCCGCGTTGGCCGAAAGGGTGGCGCGCTGGCGCACGGCAGCGCCGCCGCATCTGGTGCTGCTCAATACCTACGGCCCGACCGAAGCGACCGTCATCTGCACCACCGCCCAACTGGCCGGCCCCGACGCCATCGTTTGGAACGGCGACGCCGTGCCGATCGGCCGTCCGCTGCCCGGTGTCGATATCGCTGTCTGCACGGAACACCCGGTCGGTATCGGCGAAGAAGGAGAACTGTGCCTGATCGGCGGCGCTCTCGCGCGCGGCTACTTCGACCGCGACGCATTGACCGCGCAGCGTTTTGTCACCCTGCCGGACGGGCGCCGCGCCTACCGCACCGGCGACCGCGTGATCCTGGGCGACGACGGAGAACTGCGCTACCTGGGCCGGCTGGACGACGAAGTCAAGATCAGCGGACACCGCATCGACCCGACCGAGATCGAAGCGGCCCTGCTGCAATACCCCGGCGTGCGCGAAGCAGCGGTGGTGTGCCAGTCGCAAAGCGACGGCGCCAAGCACTTGCGCGCCTTTGTCGCCACCGCCGGCAAGCTCAATGCGCCGGCCCTGCGCGCCTTTTTGGCCGAGCGCCTGCCGGCGGCGGCGGTACCCGCCAATTACGCCAGCCTGGCGCGGCTGCCGCGCAACGCCAACGGCAAGATCGATCGCTCCGCGCTGCGCGCCAGGGAGCTCGATGCCGCGCCAACGGCCATCGGCGCCACGCCGCTCGAACAGTCGGTCATGTCCGTCTGGCGCGAGGTACTGGGCGTGGATGCCTTGACGCCGCTGGACGACTTCTTTGCCCTCGGCGGCAAATCGCTGCAAGCGATCCAGGTCGCCAACCGCCTCGGCGCGGCGCTAAAGCGCGAAGTGGCGGTATCGGCCCTGTTCCGCCACCGCACCGTGGCCACGCTGGCGCACTCGCTCGGCACCGTCGGCCATGCTCCGCCGGCGGCCGCCGCCGGCGGCGAGTTCGCCCCGCTGCTGACCATCCAGCGCGGCAGCGGCCCCGCCCTGTTCTGCGTGCACCCGGCCGAAGGCCTGTCGTGGTGCTACCTGGGACTGGCCGCCTACCTGCCGCATACGCCGATCTACGGTTTGCAGGCGCGCGGCATGAGCGGCGCGGCGCCGACCGGCATCGACATGCAGGTCGACGACTACCTTGACCTGGTCAGGAGCGCGCAGCCGCACGGCCCGTACCGCCTGATCGGCTGGTCCTCGGGCGGCGGCCTTGCCCACGCGCTGGCGGCGCGCCTGCAAGCCGCTGGCGAAACGGTCTCGCTGCTGGCGATGATGGACTCCTACCCGAGCGATATCTGGGAAGGCAAGCCGGAAGCCGAAGAGCGCGACGCCCTGATCGCGATGCTCGACGTGATCGGCGCACCCTCGGTCGACGCCGACGGCCAGCCGCTCGGGCGCGAGGCGCTGCTGGCGCAGTTCCGCCAGCCGGGCAGCTCGCTCGCCACGGCGGACGACGCCCACCTCGAACGCATCACCACCACCGCGCTGCTGTCGATGCGCCTGTACCGCCAGTTGCGCCATCCGCGCTATGAGGGCGACGTGCTGTTCTTCCACGCCAGCCGGCGCGGGCCAGAGGCCCCCGACTGGAAAGGCTGGACCCCATACGTGAACGGCCAGCTCGAACGGATCGACGTCGATTGCACCCATTCGTCCATGAGCCAGCCGGCGCCCCTCGGGCACATCGGCCGCGTGCTGGCCCAACGCATTGACCCGAAAGGTAAATGATGACCACTCCCAAACGCACGCCCCCAAGGATGCTGTACGTGCGCCGCACCTTGCAACTGACTCCGCTGATGCGACGCATTACGCTGGCCGGCGACGCGCTGGCCGGCTTCCCGCCGGACAGCGACGGCGCCCACATCAAGCTGCTGCTGGCGCGCGAAGGCCAGCGCGAACCGGTGCTGCCCACGCTCGGCCCCGACGGCCCGGTGTGGCCGCCGGCCGACATTCGCCCGATCGCCCGCACCTACACCGTGGCGCGCTACGACGCCGAAGCCGGCGAGCTCGATGTAGACCTGGTGCTACACGGCGACGACGGCCCCGCCTCGCGCTGGGCCGTGCACGCGCAGCCGGGCGACGCCGTCGGCGTGGCCGGTCCCGGTGGCCCGCCGCGCTTCGTGCCAGGCGCCGACTACCACCTGATGATCGGCGACCCGAGCGCGCTGGCCGCAATCGCCGCCGCCCTGCGCGGCGTGCCCCGCAAGGCGCGCGGCACGGTGCTGATCGAAGTGCCCGACCACTCCGAAGTCCAGGCGCTGCCCTACCCGGCCGCGTTCACGGTGCACTGGCTGTCGCGCCGTGGCGCGCGCGCTGGCGCGAGCACCTTGCTGCTCGACGCGGTCAAGGCGCTGGCCTGGCCGCCGGGACGCGTGTCGGTCACCTTGGCTGGCGAAAGCAACCAGCTGCTGGCCGTGCGCGACTTTTTGCTGCACGAGCGCGGCGTGGCCCGCACCGACATGTACGCGGTCCCGTACTGGAAAGACGAACACACCGAAGAGGCGTACCACGCCGAACGCCACCGCATCATGGATGAACTGGAAGAAGCCGCATCATGAACACATTCTCGCCCCTGCGCCGCTGTGCATTGTTAGCACTCATGGCCCTGTGCGCCGCGCCGGCGCTAGCCCAGCGCAACATCGTCGATGCCGCCAACCGCACCGTCACTGTGCCCGAACGCCCGCAACGCGTGGTCGCCCTGTCCGAACTCGATCTGGACGCCGTGCTGGCCCTGAAAATCAAGCCCGCCGGCGCCACCAAGGGACGCGGCCAGACCGCCATGCCGCGCTACCTCGGCCCCGCAGCAAGCACGATTCCCAGCGCCGGCAATTTTGCCGCGCCCGTGCTCGACCTGGTGGTCGGCATGCAACCCGACTTGATCCTTGCCGGCGGCATGAGCGACCCCGAGCTGCTGACCCAACTCGCCAAGATCGCCCCCACCGTCGTCACCTACCAGCCCGGCGAGAACTGGCAGGCCACGTTTCGCCGCATCGGCACGGTGATGGGCAAGTCGCCCGAGGCCGACGCCTTTCTGGCCGATTACCTGGCCAAAGCCGGCGCGCTGCGCCAGCGCCTGGGCGAGCGCGCCAACGCCACGGTGAGCGTGGTGCGCTGGAATCCGCAAGGCCCGTCGTACATGCTGCGCGATTCGTTTGCCAGCCTGGTGCTGGCCGACCTCAAGATGCGCCGCCCCGCCGCGCAGATGCAGCCCGGCGCCGCGCACTCGCGTCCACTGAGCCTGGAAGCGCTGGCGGCCATCGACGCCGACTGGATCTTTGTCGGCACCCTGGGCACCAGCGGGCCGGCCAACGACGCCCTGGCGGCGGCGCGCCAGTCGCCGCCATTCCGCCAGCTCGGCGCAGCGCAGCGTAACCAGGTGCGCGCGGTCGACGGCTCGCTCTGGACCAGTCCCGGCGGCCCGCTGGCCGCCCTGGCGATCCTGGCGGACGTCGACAAAGCCCTGGCCGCGCCTTGAGTCCAGCCGGCCGCATCGCGCTCCTCGCGCCCATCCTGCCGGCATTGCTGCTGGCATCGATGCTGACCGGCGCCGGCGACGCCGGCATGGCCGACCTGCGCGCCGTGCTGGCCGGCGGCGACAACTCGCCGCTGCAGATGATCGTGCGCGACGTGCGCGCCCCACGCACGCTGGCCGCGCTGCTGGTCGGCGCGGCCCTCGGCGTGGCCGGCATGCTGATGCAAACCGTTACCCGCAACCGCCTGGCCGAACCTGGCCTGCTCGGCGTGAATGCCGGCGCGGCGCTGGGCGTGGTGGCCGGCATTACCTGGGCCGGCGCCGAATCCGGGCTGGCCTACCTGCTGTGGGCAGGCGCCGGCGCCCTGCTCGGCAACGCCTGCGTGCTTGGCGTGGCCAACGCCGGCCGCGGCGCCAGCAGCCCGCTGCGCCTCGTGCTGGCCGGCGTGGCGCTGGGCGCGACCTTTCACGGCCTCAGTTCGGCCATGCTGCTCAGCCAACCGTCCGGCTACGACCAGTACCGCTTCTGGGTTCTCGGTTCGCTCGCCGGTTCGAACGGCGGCATGCTCCTGCTGGCCGCGCCCTTCATCATTTTCGGATTGCTGGCCGCGCTGTTCCTGGCGCGCCCGCTGTCGGCCATGCTGCTCGGCGACGACATCGCCCGCTCGCTCGGGCACTCGCCGCGCATGTTGCGCGCCGCCGTCGCCGTCACCGCCACGCTGCTGACCGGCAGCGCGGTCGCCCTGACCGGGCCGATCGCCTTTCTGGGCTTGCTGGCGCCCTTCCTGGCGCGCGCGCTGGCGCAGGGACTGGCGGCGCAACTGGCCGCATCGGCCTGGGTCGGCGCGATTGTACTGCTGTTCGCCGACCTGGGGGCGCGCCTGGTGGCGCAGCCGTTCGAAACGCCGATCAGCGTGCTCACCGCCCTGCTCGGCGCACCGCTGCTGGTGTGGCTGGCGCGCGGGAGCGCTAGATGATGGCGCCCGAACCAGGCCTCGTCATGCTGCGTGGTGGCGCGCTGTCGGTGCTGGTGGCCAGGCGCTCGCTGTACGCCACATTCGCCTTGCTGCTGGCGCTTGCGCTGGCGGTCGCGGTGGCCTTGTCGGCCGGCCCGGCGTGGCTCATGCCATCGCAGCTACTCGCCGTCTTCGAAGGCGATGCACCCGGTGGCACCCGCCTGATGGTGCTGGAATTTCGCCTGCCGCGCGTGCTCACCGGGGTGCTGGCCGGCGCCTCGCTCGGTCTTGCCGGGAGCCTGATCCAGACACTCACGCGCAACCGCCTCGCCTCGCCCGACATGCTCGGCGTGGCCGATGGCGCCATGCTGGGCGTCTTCATGGCCCTCATCGCCGGCACCACCGGCATGCTCGGGCCGTGGTGGGTGGGACCGCTCGGCGCCTTGGGCGCGGTGGCCCTGCTGCTGTTGGCCAGCGGCCCGCTCGACAGCCGCGGGCACCGCCTGCTGGTGGTCGGCATCGCGATTGCCAGCCTGCTGCGCGCTGGCGCCGAACTGGTGTTGTCGCAGCAGGAGCTGATGCACGCCAGCGCCCTGTACGCGTGGAGCATCGGAAGCCTGAGCGGGCGCACCTGGGGTTCGGCGCTGCCGCTGGCCGTCGCCCTGCTCGCGCTGCTGCCGCCGGCGCTGCTGGCCAGCCGCCGCCTGGCGCTGCTGCGTTTTGATCCGGACATCGCAACCAGCCTTGGCCTGCCGGTGCGCGCCACCCAGTGGCAGGTGCTGCTGTGCGCGGTGCTGCTGGCCGGGATGGCGGTCGGCGTGTGTGGGCCAATCGCCTTCGTGGCGCTGGCCGCACCGTTCATCGGCGAGAGGCTGGTCGGCTATGGGCGCGGGGCGCTGCTGGCGTCGGCCTTGTCCGGCGCTTTGCTGGTGGCGGCCGCCGACACGCTTGGCCGCGTGGTCCTGGGCGACGCCGAACTGCCGGTCGGCGTGATCTGCAACCTGCTCGGCGGTCCATTTTTGCTGTACCTGCTCCTTCACGAGCGCAATGGAGAAACGCAGTAATGGATAAACAAGTGACAGAATTACTTGTGCGCGACCTGCATGCCGGCCATCCGGGACGCGCGGTGCTGCACGGGATCGACCTGGCGATCGAGCCGGGCAAGGTCACGGCCATCGTCGGCCCGAACGGCTGCGGCAAATCGACCCTGCTGCGCTGCATGGCGCGCCTGCATCGGCCGCAGCAAGGCAGCATCACGCTCGGCGCGCACGACCTGTGGCAGATGCGCCAGCAACAAGCAGCGCGCAGCCTGGCGATGCTGCCGCAATCGCCGCAGGCGCCCGAGGGCATTACCGTCAGCGGGCTGGTTCGCTTTGGCCGCCATCCGCACCAGGGCTTGTTCCGCCAGTGGTCGCGCGATGATGAACTGGCGGTGAACGCGGCCATGTCGGCCACCGATGTCATCTCGCTGGCGCAGCGCCGGCTCGATCAGTTATCCGGCGGGCAGCGCCAGCGCTGCTGGCTGGCCATGACCCTGGCGCAGGAGACGCCGATTTTGCTGCTGGACGAACCCACCAGCATGCTCGATCTGGGGCATCAGGTCGATGTGCTGGACCGCGTGCGCGCGCTGGCCTCGAATGGCCGCGCGGTGGTCATCGTGCTGCACGACCTGGCCGCGGCGGCGCGCTATGCCGACACCCTGGTGGCCATGCGCGATGGCCGCATTGTCGCCGCCGGTGCGCCGCGCGACGTGGTCACCCCCGGACTGGTGCGCCAGTTGTATGAACTGGAGGTGGACGTGCTGTTCGCGCCCGGCGACGGTGCGCCGGTGGTGGTGCCGGTCCGGCGTTTTCACTAGTTTTCACTAATCGAACAAGGAACAAGATGGGCAATCAATTCGAAGGCAAGGTCGCACTGGTCAGCGGTGCGGCGCAGGGTATCGGCGCGGCCGTGGCGCGCAAACTGGCCGCCGGTGGCGCGGCGGTGGCGGTCATCGATGTCAAGGCCGGTGCGGTGGAAGACATGGCGGCCACCTTGCGCGCCAGCGGCGCCCTGGCCATCGGCATGGCGGTCGATGTGACCGACAGCGCGGCCGTGAACGCGGCGGTGGCGCGCGTGCGGCGCGAGCTGGGCGAGGTCGATGTGCTGGTCAATGTGGCCGGCATCCTGCGCATGGGGTCCATCCTGGACTACAGCGATGACGACTGGGAGCGCACGTTTGCGGTCAACGCCGGCGGCGTGTTCCGCCTGTGCCGCGCGGTGGCGGCCGGCATGGTGGAGCGCAAGCGCGGCGCCATCGTGACGGTGGCCTCGAATGCGTCGACGGTGCCGCGCATGCAGATGGGGGCGTATGCGGCATCAAAAGCGGCGTCCACGCAGTTCACGCGCTGCCTGGGACTGGAGCTTGCGCCGTACGGGATTCGCTGCAATGTGGTCTCGCCGGGATCGACCGATACCGAGATGCAGCGCCAGTTATGGAATGGGGCCGATGGCTCGCAAGGCGTCATCAAAGGCTCGCTGGAGACGTTCCGGCTGGGGATTCCGCTGAAACGGATCGCAACGCCCGAGGATATTGCGGACGCGGTGCTGTACCTGGCGTCGGACGCTGCGCGCCACATCACCATGCACGATCTGAGGATCGATGGCGGGGCGACGCTGGGAGGTTAAAGTGCAGCGACGCTCGGGTGTTACCCAACGATTGGGCGTCTACGGAAGAGGATCGGTGTTGGCCGTGTTGGAGTGCAACATCGCTTTGATCCGCCGGATATGGATGTCCGATTGCTCCACACGCTCGGCATAGGATGGGCTGGCGGTGCCTTCCGCCCCCATTTTGACGAGCAGATTCTTGTTTTCTTCAAACATGCGCAGGGCGACCCACAGGGTTTCCTCCATCTTCGCCGTCTGCTCCGCCAGCAGCGTTGCCACCGTATACGCGTGACCGGTATGGCAACGGAAGCGCAGATGCTCTCCCACCTTCATTTGCCACAACACGCCACCGCAGCCGGGACAGTTGAACGGCACCTGGGTGCCAAGGAAATCGACCGATTCCAGGTCGCTCAAAACGCGCTGGGCGATCTTGGCCTCGACCGCGACATCGGCGGGGACAGCGATTCGAGCTCCCCGCTCGCTCAGCGCGAGCCGGGTCAGCAAGCTCCCCATCTCCGCCAGCGGCACGCAGTGATCGACCTTGACATGATTGAGCACATTTTGCGGCATGTCCGGATAGGCGGCGTCGGCCGGGTCCTGGACGACGCAGATTCCGCCGCAGCGCCGGATCACCTCCATGCCGGACGTGCCATCGTCGAGATAGCCGGTGAGGATGACACCGATGACCCGATTCCCGAATTCGACGGCGGCGGAACGGAACAAGGGATCGATCGCGGGCCGCGCCCGGTTTTCGCGCGCGCCTTTGGTTGCCAGGGTTTTGCCTTGCGAGATCATCAGATGGTGATCCGGCTGCGCCAGATAAACATAGCCGCTCTTGATGACGCCATGCTGTACCGCTTGTTTGCAGGGCAAATTCCCCTTGTCGGCGAGCAGGCGCAACATCGCTTCGTTCGAGCTTGTCGCCGCCATGTGTTGGACGATCAGGATCGCGGCGGGGAAATCCGCCGGCAGTTGCGCAACGAGGAGGCACAGCGCGCTTTGTCCGCCGGCGGAAGTACCGATGACGATGATCGGGAAGTCGCTCCGACCCGTCGCAGAAACTGGGTTCACCGTCTTTTTGGTGGATGGTGCCGTCATGAAATTCCTATGGATCGCCAATGCGGGGGTGCCGTCAGGAATGATGCCATACATGACGCGGCGGCGGCGCGCACGAGCGCGGTGATGCCTGCGCATGCGGGCAGATCGTGGAGCGCTGGCAGTGACCGCAATACTCCACCTGAGATTTTGAACATTGATATATATCAAACCCTTCTCATTTCCAGCCTTCATGATTCTCCTGCCACAATTGGTCGCGATCAACAGGAGAAATGAATGCAGGGCATGGTTACGCGAGAACGGCTTCAGCGCGAAGGATTCCAGCCGGAAGCACAACCCCACAACGGAACAGACAACCCGGCCCGCAATCCACGCCGAAAGAGGTGTGGTGGTATGTGCCAGAAATGGAGGGATCGTGTGCCTGGAAACGGCGCTACGGCGTACCGTAACCCTGACGACGCAATTGAAAATGCCGGCGAAGGCGGCGGCAACCGCACAATCTCTCTTGGGTATCTACTCCGACGCAAAATTCGCGCCATTCATCCTCTTGCCATGATCCCATGAAGACCCTTACCTGCGAATTTTGGCGTGATGTGGCTGTGATCTGTGTCGTGGTGCTGGTCGAATGTAGCGCCTTTTGGCTCTGGCTGCATACCTACTACCGCCACCGGATGCCGGAGGTCCTTCAAGACTGGGCGCCAGTGTTTATATTTGTCGTCACCACTTGGTTCTTCATCGCGCATCGCCTCAAAAACCCTCCGCAGGAATAGGTCAGGGAATCGGCTCGATGTGGCGAGTGAACTCCGCGTAAGTCAGGCCACCTTGTCCTCGCTGTTTGCACGCTGCGGCTTCCTTCATGCGCAACTCCGGGCGGTCTCCTGTCGGGAAATGGCGGAAGCGACACATTCCAGTGACAAAAGCCTCTTCGGGTTGAATGTTGTAACTTATCGTGCGAATGCGCCAGCGCACCTGATCGAGCAACTTTATTGATTGGTGGCATGATGTGGCTCGTCAGGTCTTTATGTTCACCTCGGGCCGAAAGCTCCACTTTGGTCTTGATCAAATTGTCCTTATCTGGCATGTTAACGTTTTTGAAACGTCCATATAGCGGCCACTTTACATCGGCGGGCGGTCAGTATGGTTCGAACGGTAGCTCAGAACTTGGCGCTTCAGCTGGCGGCAAATCGGGTTGCGTAGATTCGATGATGCTTTTACCCGCGCGGTTTACCTCCTGTGGTGATGGTCGCCGTTTTGGCAGTGGGACGCGCAGTGCACGAACTTGGGTCGGCTCATTATTCTTTGCTGCTTAGGTGATGTGGTTTCGGTACGCGCTGGGTTCGTTTGAAATGAACGGCTATTTGTCCAACAATGCAGTCAACTGGACTTCTTCAAGCTGCGCGTTCGGCAGCTAGTTATCTGTCACGTATCGTTCGAGTACCCTCCGCGAAGTCGTATTTCAAACTTTTCTTGAAAGGTTTAACTATGAACGTTTTCACAAAAATCAGTCTCTTGACCGCAATAGTCACATTAGCCTGCGGTTGCCAAAGTATGACGCAACCGCAGACTTGTCCTCCCGGATCATCCGCTCTGAATGGAATAGGTGAAGACAAATCGGATGGAAATGCCTCGGCGAAGATTGAGACGCCGGACGGTGGCTTCAAGCTTGATGTTGTCGATGAAAAAGTCATTCCCATCAAGGCTACTGCGGAGGTTAAAGCTTCTATTTCTCGGTCTATGAAAACGGCCTGTCTAAATGAGGCGATTGTCAAATCAATAGCCGCCAGTCCTGAGCGCTGGGTATTCAAGCTTAAATCGGATGGCTCCTATGAACTATCGGCCAAGTAGTTCTTGTGCAATGGGCGTCACGATAGTGACCTTATTTTCAGCATGCGCCACTGAGCCACCGTGTGGAAAATTTAGTGTTCCCTTGCATGGTTCCGTTGTTACCTCAAACTCCGGTGTTATCGGGGTTCGTGTTAACAGCGGAGGACTTGAGCATCAGCAGCCCGTAATAGCAGTTGACGGGAATGCGGTTCTTGCGAACTCCAGGATGGAGACGCTATGTGTCTCAGAATCATTTGCAAAAGTTATTGCGCTGCATCCTGATCAATTCGTAATTAAGACAAATGAAAACGGCCAAGTGAGCATTGATCTAAAGGATTCGCCTGGGCTGCCAAAGCTTCCTAAGTTGCCAAGTTTAAATGAGCTCTAACTCATCATTCCATCGGGCTGCCTTAGGCAGTCCCGGAATGCAAACGTTAAGCGTATATGCAACTGCTCTGATACTTGGACACGCGTGACGGTACCCCCCACACTGTGTGACGGTAGGTGATCACTGTTGTTTCCAATAGCCGGAGGCCGGCACGCAAGCCGGCCCAATTAGCGAGAACGACGTCAGCGACTGGAATGCCTGAAAAATTCATGAATGCGGGGGCACCTCGAAAAACCGGCGCAGCCGTGGCATCATAGCGGCTCCACGTTGCTGACCTAATTTCATGATCAAGACGAGTCTGTTTGCCGACCAAGAGCGCGAAGCCAAGCTGAACAAGCTTGGTGATGCGCTCAAGGTGATGGAGCAGCATGTCGACTTCGTCGCGCTTGCCGATGCTGTTGACGAAGCCGCTCCCCGTCCCGGCCGCGAGCGCGGCGGGCGTCCTCCATTCCCGACCGAACTGATGGTTCGCGTCCTGCTGATCCAGCAGCTATTCAATTTGAGCGACGAGCAAATGGAATTCCAGTTGCTCGACCGCCTGAGCTTCCAGCGCTTTGTTGGACTGCGTTCCAGTAGTCAGATACCGGACCGGACAACGATCTGGACGTTCAAGGAGCGCCTGCTCAAGGCCGGTGCCAGCGAGAGTATCTTTGACGCCGTCAACCGTCAGCTTTCCAGGCATGGCTACATTGCGCGTGGCGGTCAGATGGTCGACGCGAGCATCGTGCAGACACCGAAACAATCGATGAGCAAAGAGGAAAAGGCGCTCGTTGGAGAGGGTGCCATGCCAATCGACTGGAAGCCTGCGAAACGCCGGCAGAAAGATATGGACGCGCGCTGGACCAAGAAGCATGGCAAGTCCTACTTCGGCTACAAGGTATCGGCCAACGCAGACAAGCGTTACAAGCTGGTACGCAAGATCAAGGTCAGCA
>NZ_VUYU01000070.1 GCF_011682065.1 Massilia rubra
GTGCAACTCTAGAAAGGAGGTGATCCAGCCGCACCTTCCGATACGGCTACCTTGTTACGACTTCACCCCAGTCACGAATCCTACCGTGGTAAGCGCCCCCCTTGCGGTTAAGCTACCTACTTCTGGTAAAACCCGCTCCCATGGTGTGACGGGCGGTGTGTACAAGACCCGGGAACGTATTCACCGCGACATGCTGATCCGCGATTACTAGCGATTCCAACTTCATGTAGTCGAGTTGCAGACTACAATCCGGACTACGATACACTTTCTGGGATTAGCTCCCCCTCGCGGGTTGGCGGCCCTCTGTATGTACCATTGTATGACGTGTGAAGCCCTACCCATAAGGGCCATGAGGACTTGACGTCATCCCCACCTTCCTCCGGTTTGTCACCGGCAGTCTCATTAGAGTGCTCTTTCGTAGCAACTAATGACAAGGGTTGCGCTCGTTGCGGGACTTAACCCAACATCTCACGACACGAGCTGACGACAGCCATGCAGCACCTGTGTTACGGTTCTCTTTCGAGCACACCTCGATCTCTCGTGGCTTCCGTACATGTCAAGGGTAGGTAAGGTTTTTCGCGTTGCATCGAATTAATCCACATCATCCACCGCTTGTGCGGGTCCCCGTCAATTCCTTTGAGTTTTAATCTTGCGACCGTACTCCCCAGGCGGTCTACTTCACGCGTTAGCTGCGTTACCAAGTTAATTAAAACCCGACAACTAGTAGACATCGTTTAGGGCGTGGACTACCAGGGTATCTAATCCTGTTTGCTCCCCACGCTTTCGTGCATGAGCGTCAATCTTGACCCAGGGGGCTGCCTTCGCCATCGGTGTTCCTCCACATCTCTACGCATTTCACTGCTACACGTGGAATTCTACCCCCCTCTGCCAGATTCTAGCCTTGCAGTCTCCATCGCAATTCCCAGGTTGAGCCCGGGGATTTCACGACAGACTTACAAAACCGCCTGCGCACGCTTTACGCCCAGTAATTCCGATTAACGCTTGCACCCTACGTATTACCGCGGCTGCTGGCACGTAGTTAGCCGGTGCTTATTCTTCAGGTACCGTCATTAGCAAGGGATATTAGCCCTCACCGTTTCTTCCCTGACAAAAGAGCTTTACAACCCGAAGGCCTTCTTCACTCACGCGGCATTGCTGGATCAGGCTTTCGCCCATTGTCCAAAATTCCCCACTGCTGCCTCCCGTAGGAGTCTGGACCGTGTCTCAGTTCCAGTGTGGCTGGTCGTCCTCTCAGACCAGCTACTGATCGATGCCTTGGTAGGCCTTTACCCCACCAACTAGCTAATCAGATATCGGCCGCTCCAGGAGCATGAGGTTCTTGCGAAGCCCCCACTTTCATCCTTAGATCGTATGCGGTATTAGCGTAACTTTCGCTACGTTATCCCCCACTCCAGGGTACGTTCCGATATATTACTCACCCGTTCGCCACTCGCCGCCAGGTTGCCCCGCGCTGCCGTTCGACTTGCATGTGTAAGGCATGCCGCCAGCGTTCAATCTGAGCCAGGATCAAACTCTTCAGTTCAATCTCTGTTTAATGTCCTTGCGGACAGATCGCTCACTCAAAATACTGACA
>NZ_VUYU01000071.1 GCF_011682065.1 Massilia rubra
CTAGCCTGAATTTTGCATAAAAAGGGGCAAGAATGCCGTAAGTGATTGATAAAATGTGAGTTATCTAGAAACACAGTTATCAACAAAAACGCCACCTTGCCCGACATGAATTCTACCTCAGAGCAGCTCCGTTTTGCATCCATTCCCGCTCACAGTGTTCGCGCCGATTTCGCCGGTGGCGGTTTGTCGTCCGATCTCGGTCCGGTTCTGCTGCGCGGTGTCGACCTGCAGATCGGTCTGACCAAGCGCCTCGCGGCGGCTTTGCCGGACCGTCGCCATCAGAGCTACGTCACTCATTCCCATCACGATCTTCTGACCCAGCGCATCTACCAAATCGGCTGCGGCTACGAGGACGGCAACGACGCGAACAGCCTGCGCCACGACCCGATGTTCAAACTTGGCGCGGCCCGTTTGCCGTTTGATGCCGCCGCCGCGCTGGCATCGGGAGCGACGATCTCGCGCTTCGAACACGCCGCAAGCCGCCAGGATATTTATCGCGTCAGCGAGGCCCTGGTCGAACAGTTCATTGCCAGCTTCGCCGGTCCGCCAAAGAGCTTGATTCTCGACCTGGATCACTCCGAGGATGCGTGCTACGGCCAGCAGCCGCTGGCGTTCTACAACCACCACTATGGTTCGACCTGCTATTTGCCGCTGATGATTTTCGACGGTCAGTCGGGCGGCTTGATCGCGGCGGTGCTGCGCCCCGGAAGGCGACCATTTGGCGAAGAGAACGCGATGATCATGCGGCGCGTCCTGAAGCGGATTCGTCAGCACTTCCCCGATACGCATATTCTCGTACGTGGCGACGGACACTTCAGTGGCCCTGAATTAATGAGCCTGATCGATGGGATGTCGAACATGGACTTCATTTTTGGTTTCGCCTGCAACCCCAAGCTCCTTGCGATGGCCGAGCCGACCAGACTTCGCGCCATCGACCGGTGGGTGGCTGCGCAATCGCAGGACCTGGTGCCCAATGCGGTGCGTCTGTTCGATGAATTTACTTACAAGGCGCGCTCGTGGCCGAAGGCCTGGCGCGTGCTGCTCAAGGCCGAGGTCATGGCGCTTGGCGAGAACACGCGCTTCATCGTGACCTCGCTGCCAGGACTCGATGCCGGCATGTTGTACGAGGATATTTATTGCGCGCGAGGTCAGGCCGAAAATTACATCAAGCATCTCAAGGATGACCTCGCCGCCGACCGTACTTCCTGCACCAGCTTTCTCGCCAATTGCATGCGCTTGTTGCTGCACGCGGCGGCCTACATCCTGCATCAGCAACTGCGTACCGAAGGGCTGCGGCATACCGCGCTGTCGCAGGCGCAGCCATCGACGGTCATTGCCAAACTGTTCAAAATCGCCGTGCAGGTCAGGCAATACAAGAACAAGATTGTCCTTCACCTTCCGAGCGCCTGTCCGGCCAAACATCTGCTCCAGACCTTGACCGAACGACTGTACCTGTCGACACCGGCCAGGTCCATCAACTCGTCCTGAGTAAGCCACGTCCGGTCTGCCGAGAACTGACCACCAACCCGCCAACCTTCAACCGCATACCGCTCCATTCGATGTCCCGTTCAATCGGGTA
>NZ_VUYU01000072.1 GCF_011682065.1 Massilia rubra
AACCCATGCCCTTATACATAAGTCGCCAGGACCCAATAAAGTCTTTTACATTCAATGAGTTGCAGAGGGGCTTGTAAACTTTGCCGAGATCGCGTTTACTCTTGCCTTTTGGGCGGCGCATTGGACAAGGTAGCACAGCGGTGGACGGAAGAGGAATTTGCGGGTCTGGCTCTTGGCGATGCGCGCCTCAACAAGAGGGCGAGAACATTGATGGACACTTTTGCAGCCAAGCCGACGGCCAGTATCCCTGAGGCATGCGACAGCTGGAGCGAGACTTGCGCAGCGTATCGTTTTCTTTCGAATCCTGAGGTGACCTGGGAAGGTATCCTGACGCCACATTGGGCGCGCACCCAGGAGCGAATGAGGGCGCACGCAGTCGTGCTGTGCATTCAGGACACAACCGAGCTGGACTTCAACGGCCAGGAGATCGCAGGACTGGGGCCGTTGAGCTACGAAGCACAGCGGGGCATGTACTTGCATCCAACCTATGCGGTCACGCCTGGGCGCGAGCCGCTTGGCATGCTTGACGCCTGGATGTGGGCACGCGAAAAGCGTGGAAAAGATGGCGTGCGTCCTGGTATGAAAGAGAGCCGCCGCTGGGTCGAAGGCTATGAACGCATCGCCGAGCAAGCTGCGCAACTGCCAGGTACGCGGCTGGTATATGTCGGCGACCGGGAAGCGGACATGGTCGAAATGATGCGCGTTGCGCGCGACTTGGGCACGCCCGCCGATTGGCTGGTGCGCGCCCAGCATGACCGTTGCCTGGCTGACGATGAGGCAACCAAGCTTTGGGCCGCGACCACAGGGGAGGCACCGTTAGGTGAAATTCGTTTCACCATGGGCGGACGCGAGAAGCAGGCAGCACGCGAAGTGCGCCAACAATTGTGGGCGCGGCCTGTACTGATCGGCGACGGAAAGAAAGGTCACATCGAGGCGACGTGCATCGTAGCGCGAGAAACGGATGCGCCAGCTGGCGTGAAACCGGTGGAATGGCGACTGTTGACCAATCGCGTAGCTGATACGCTGGAGCAAGCCAGCGAACTGATCGACTGGTACCGCGCGCGCTGGGAAATTGAAGTCTATTTCAACGTACTCAAGAATGGCTGCGAAGTTGAAAAATTGCAGTTAGCCGCAATTGACCGCCTGGAGCGGGCGTTGGCCTTGTTCATGGTGGTCGCATGGCGCGTGGCCTACTTGATGCGCAAAGGCCGAAACTGCCCTGATCTTGATGCGGCCTTGTTCTTCGACCCTGAAGAGATTCGCGGTGCGCACTTGCTGAACAAACTAAAAATGCCGGCCACGCCACCAACCTTGAATGACGTCGTGCGCCTGATCGCTAAAATCGGCGGCTTCCTCGCCCGTGCCGGCGACGGTGAGCCCGGCGTCAAGACGATTTGGAAAGGGCTAAATCAAGTGCACGCCTCGGCAGAAACACTGCGCGCCCTACGCGATGGCTTGGGCTGACGGACTTATGTATAAGGGAATGC
>NZ_VUYU01000073.1 GCF_011682065.1 Massilia rubra
CGGCGATTTCGGTCGAGCCGATGGCGATCGCGTTGGTCCCGCTCTGCACTTCCGACACCACCCGCGTGAGCGAGTCGTTCATCGCGTGCAGGGCGCGCATCAGGTCACCGATTTCGTCGCGCGAGGCGGGGCCGAATTGCGTGGTCAGGTCGCCGCTGGCGACCGTGCCGGCCACCGCCAGCGCGGCGCGCAGCGGCACGATGATCGAGCGCGTAATCAGGAAGGCGCATACGGCGCCGGTCAGCACCGCCAGGGCGCCGAGCACGAACAGCAACCGGATGGTGCGGCTGTTGGCTTGTTCGATCAGCAGGGCGGTATTGTCGATCTCCTTGCGCTGCATGGCGAGCATGGCCTGGATGCTGTTCTGGTACGCGCTGGCGGCCGGCAGGAAGGTGGCGTTGAAAACCTGTTCGGTGGTGGCGCTGTCGCCGGCCTTTTTTGCGGCCATGACGCTTTCCTTGGCCTTTTGATAGACGGCGCGATTGGCCTGGATCGCCTTCATGGTCGCCTTTTCGTCGTCCGTGTCCAGCAGCGGCTCCATCTGCTTCATGATTTCCGTGCTGCGCTTGACGCTGTCGGCGATCGCCACGGCGAACGTGGTCGACAAGGTTTCGTCGCTGCTGCGCGCGATCAGCGAGGTGCGCACGACGGCCGAGTAAGTCATCACGTACCAGTCCGACATCATGCGTTCCTTGGCCAGGGGCTGCGCCATCATGCGTTCCGTGGCGCCGGCATTGGTGCGCGCGGCGAGCATGGCGTAGCCGGTGGAAACGATGGACAGGACCAGAACGATGGCGAAACCGATCGCGAGACGGGACCCGATGCGTACGTTGGGGAACATGGTGTTTTCCTGACAGTTGAGAAGTTAATAATTCCGAGCGGCAATTATCCTCTTCTGCAAGAAAGACTTCCAGCTAACGTTTTTAAATAGCTAATTCGATTCCATCATGTTGTTTTGCGGCAACGAAAAATGCACGAGCGTGCGATTCCTGAGTGGGGTTTTGCTGACTTTCAGTCAATATACTTGTCGCCATATCATCGTCTGTATCGCTTTTGATATGCATTCGCACAATGGCTTGCCTCTCAGGCCGCCAGTTTCAACGGCCGTATCGCTGCCGCTTGGCGCGGGCGCTGCGCCGCTGTCGAGGCCCCCAGCTTGAAGCCGGCAGCCACGTCGGCCAGGCGTGCCGCCTGTTCTTCCAGGCTGCCGGCCGCCGCCGCCGCTTCCTCCACCAGCGCCGCGTTCTGCTGCGTCACCTGGTCCATCTGTGCAATCGCCTCGTTGACCTGGTCGATGCCGACGCGCTGTTCGTTACTGGCGGCCGTAATCTCGGACATGATGTCGGTCACGCGCGCCACGCTGTCGACCACTTCGCCGATGGTGGTGCCGGCTTCCTGCACCAGGCGCGTGCCGTTGCTGACCTGCGCCACCGAGTCGCCGATCAAGCCCTTGATTTCCTTGGCCGCGCCTG
>NZ_VUYU01000074.1 GCF_011682065.1 Massilia rubra
GTGCTCTTCCGATCTGCTCGGCACGGCCCTGGTGTGCCTGGATGCCATACAGCCGGTTCTGTGCGCTCAAGCGCTGGGCAACCCTGTGCTGCCGGCACTCCATGCCCGGCACCTGGCCTACGTGATCTATACCTCGGGATCGACGGGGAGACCCAAAGGCGCCATGAACGAGCACCGCAGCGTGGTTAACCGCTTGCTCTGGGCACGCGAGGAATACGCGATTGGGCCGGACGACAAGATATTGCAAAAAACGCCATTCGGGTTCGATGTCTCGGTATGGGAGTTTTTCCTGCCCTTGCTCGCTGGCGCCACGCTGGTGCTGGCACGGCCTGGGCAACAAGGCAACGCGGCCTACCTGGTCGAGCTGATCGCCGAACAAGACATCACCGTCCTCCACTTTGTGCCATCGATGCTGCAAGTGTTCCTGGACCAGGCCGCCCCGCTCAAGACGTCGCGCCTGCGCGATATCTTGTGCAGTGGCGAAGCCTTGCCCCACGCACTGCAGTGCATGTCGCACAGCGTGCTGCCACAGGTGCGCCTGCACAATCTGTACGGACCGACCGAAGCTGCCATCGACGTCACTTACTGGCGTTGCAGCGCTACCGCCCATGCCGGCATCGTCCCGATAGGACGACCGATCTGGAATACCAGCATGTATGTGCTGGACCGGCATTTGCAGCCGGTGCCGCTTGGCGTGCGCGGGGAATTGTATATTGGCGGCATTGGTGTCGCACGTGGCTACCTGAACCGGCCGGAGTTGACGGCCGAGCGCTTCGTGGCCGATCCGTTCAGTCCTGATCCCGATGCGCGCATGTACAAGACGGGCGACGTGGGGTGCTGGCTGGACGACGGTCAACTGGAATATCTTGGCCGCAATGATTTCCAGGTCAAGCTGCGCGGCTTCCGCATTGAGCTCGGCGAAATCGAGGCGCGCCTGTTGGCGTGCGCGGGCGTGCGCGAAGCGGTGGTGGTGGCGCTGGCGCAAGGGGAGGGCCAAGGCGAATCGCGCCTGGTCGCGTACCTGACGGCCAGGCCGGAAGGCGACCCGGCCGCGCTCGAGCCGGGCGCGCTGCGCCAGGCTTTGCTGGCCTACCTGCCCGAGTACATGGTGCCGGGCGCGTTCGTGACGCTGGCGGCGCTGCCGCTCACGCCGAACGGCAAGCTGGACCGCAAGGCATTGCCGGCGCCGGATGGCGCGGCACTGGCGCTGGCGCGTTACGCGGCGCCGCAAGGGGCCACCGAACAAGCGCTGGCGGCCATCTGGCAAGAATTGCTGGGAGTTGAGCGGGTCGGCCGCGAAGACCATTTCTTCGACCTGGGCGGGCACTCGCTGCTGGCGGTGCAACTGGCCTCGCGGGTGCGCCAGCGCATGGGGGCCGAGCTGCCGCTGCGCACCCTGTTCGCGC
>NZ_VUYU01000075.1 GCF_011682065.1 Massilia rubra
ACCAGGTCAACGAGGCGATTGCGCAGATGGACCAGGTGACGCAGCAGAACGCGGCGCTGGTGGAGGAAGCGGCGGCGGCGGCCGGCAGCCTGGAAGAACAGGCGGCGCGCCTGGCCGAGGTGGCCGGCGGCTTCAAGCTGGCGGCCACGCCATCAGCGCGACACCTGCGCCATGCGCCCGCCAACACACGCCTGAAACTGGCGGCGTGACCCGCGCGCATGATTGAGGCCATGAACATACTTTAATGTTGAGTGGAAACAACAATACGGCTTGGAATTGCTTCGCAGGAACAATAATCGTGGTCGTATTGACAGCAACAAGAGGATAATTGCCGATCGGCATTATTCATATCCACACCTGTCAGGAAAAACACCATGTTCCCCAACGTCCGCATCGGTTCACGCCTTGCGATCGCTTTTGCGATCGTCCTGGTTCTGTCCATTGTCTCCACGGCCTACGCCATTATTGCGGCGCGCGACAATGCGCGCGCGACGGAACTGATGATGGCCCAGCCTTTGAGCAAGGAGCGCCTGGTGTCGGACTGGTACGTGATGGTGTTTGCGGCGGTCGGGCGCACCGCCCTGATCGCGCGCAGCACCGACGACACCCTCTCGGCCACCTTCGCCGGCACCGTCAGCGAAGGGGTCAAGCGCAGCACGGCGCTGATCAAGCAAATCGAACCGCTGCTCACCAGCGATGAAGAAAAAGCCATGATGAAGTCGATCCAGGCCCTGCGCGCCACCTTCCAGGTCGCCAAGGAACAGGTGATGGCTTCCAAGAAGGCGGGCGACCCGGCCGCCACCGAGCAGCTGTTCAACAGTACCTTTACGCCATCGGCCGCAGCCTACGAGCGCGGCATCCAGGACATGCTGGCGCTGCAGCGCAAAGCCATCGACGACACCGCACTTTCCATCGACAAGGCCAACACCCGCACCATCGAGCTGCTGCTGGTGCTCGGCACCCTGGCCGTGCTGACCGGGGCCGTATGCGCCTTCCTGATCACGCGCTCGATCACCGTGCCGCTGAAGGCTGCCGTGGCGGTGGCCGGCACGGTCGCCAGCGGCGACCTGACCACGCAATTTGGCCCCGCCTCGCGCGACGAAATCGGTGACCTGATGCGCGCCCTGCACGCGATGAACGACTCGCTCACGCGGGTGGTGTCGGAAGTGCAGAGCGGGACCAACGCGATCGCCATCGGCTCGACCGAAA
>NZ_VUYU01000076.1 GCF_011682065.1 Massilia rubra
ATATCCGCAGCTTCGGTGACTGGCTTAGCCCCGTTACATCTTCCGCGCAGGACGACTCGATCAGTGAGCTATTACGCTTTCTTTAAATGATGGCTGCTTCTAAGCCAACATCCTGACTGTTTTAGCCTTCCCACTTCGTTTTCCACTTAGCCAATCTTTGGGACCTTAGCTGGCGGTCTGGGTTGTTTCCCTCTTGACGCCGGACGTTAGCACCCGACGTCTGTCTCCCAAGCTCGCACTCATCGGTATTCGGAGTTTGCAATGGTTTGGTAATTCGCAATGAACCCCTAGCCATAACAGTGCTCTACCCCCGATGGTGATACTTGAGGCACTACCTAAATAGTTTTCGGAGAGAACCAGCTATTTCCAAGTTTGTTTAGCCTTTCACCCCTACCCACAGCTCATCCCCTAATTTTTCAACATTAGTGGGTTCGGACCTCCAGGGCGTGTTACCGCACCTTCATCCTGGCCATGAGTAGATCACTTGGTTTCGGGTCTACACCCAGCGACTGTCGCCCTATTCGGACTCGATTTCTCTACGGCTTCCCTATACGGTTAACCTTGCCACTGAATGTAAGTCGCTGACCCATTATACAAAAGGTACGCAGTCACGGAACAAGTCCGCTCCTACTGTTTGTATGCACACGGTTTCAGGATCTATTTCACTCCCCTTCCGGGGTTCTTTTCGCCTTTCCCTCACGGTACTGGTTCACTATCGGTCGATTACGAGTATTTAGCCTTGGAGGATGGTCCCCCCATATTCAGACAGGATTTCTCGTGTCCCGCCCTACTTGTCGCACGCTTAGTTCCACACATCGCATTTCGTATAAGGGGCTATCACCCTCTATGGCCGGAGTTTCCAATCCGTTCTACTATGCGTCATGCTAAAACGTGCAGGCTCATCCCATTTCGCTCGCCACTACTTTGGGAATCTCGGTTGATTTATTTTCCTGCAGCTACTTAGATGTTTCAGTTCGCCGCGTTCGCTTTGCATACCTATGTATTCAGTATGCAATGACCT
>NZ_VUYU01000077.1 GCF_011682065.1 Massilia rubra
TGATGACCATAGTAAATCGGTACCACCCCTTCCCATCCCGAACAGGACCGTGAAACGATTTTACGCCGATGATAGTGCTGCAACCAGTGTGAAAGTAGGTCATCGTCAGGCTAGTTATAAGAAGAAAGCCCCGCAGAAATGCGGGGTTTTTTTTCGTCCGCGTTTTCGTTGGAATGCCGCCAGGTAACCCATGAGCTCCTGGCGACATGGCATGAGCCTATTTCACGATCGTCAGCTGCTTCACAATTTCAACACGGTCATCTCGATGAGGGCCGGCGATGCGGTCACGGTTGCGTTCAATTTTGTACTCCAATATCACCTTAGTTCCTTTGAATTTTTTCTTCAAAGAATGTCCCCCGTAGCCGTCGTTGTCCTCCTCCAGGAATTGGTTGCATACATCCGTCACGCAATAGGCGCTGACCTCCTTGCCATCGGCGGTGCGGATAATCACACCGTTGTTGTCGCTACCGCCGCCACCGATCAGTTTTCCGGAAATGGTCGTGGCAAGAACTACCTGGGGCAGGACAAGCAGCACAGCGAAGAGATAAGGTCGTTTCATGTCATTCTTTCTAGCAACTAGTATCAAGATGTCCATTATTGCAGACTGAAACGCGATTTCGGCATCTGGTCCTACAAATTCCTTGCTAGTGAGCAGCGCCTTTGCTATAGTTCGCCTCCCCGCTGAAGCGCTAGCGAAATCAAGTAGTTGCAGGACAGTCTAGGGGCGTTTCGAAAGAAACGAAGTAACAAAAAGAGGTTGACGAGAAACGCGAAACGCTGCATAATCTCACCTCTCTGCTGCAACGAACACAACGCTTCGTACCATGCGGCAAGACAGAAATACCGAATACTTTCTTTAACAATTAACAGTCGATAAGTGTGGGCGTTTGATGAAGGTGCCAACGAAGCGTAAGCGACGTTGAATACTTAAATTATCAAATGT
>NZ_VUYU01000078.1 GCF_011682065.1 Massilia rubra
AAATCGGTACCACCCCTTCCCATCCCGAACAGGACCGTGAAACGATTTTACGCCGATGATAGTGCTGCAACCAGTGTGAAAGTAGGTCATCGTCAGGCTAGTTATAAGAGAAAGACCCCGGTAAGCCTAAGCGCGCTCAAGATCGCGCTTAGTGCAAACCGGGGTTTTTTTTCGTCCGCGTTTTTGTTGGGCGATCGCCAGGTGAGCTGGGATGCCCTGGCGACAGGGCATGAGCACCAGCCTATTTCACGATGGTCAGCTGCTTCACAATTTCGACACGGTCATCTGGGTGAGGGCCGGCGATGCGGTCACGGTTGCGTTCAATCTTGTACTCCAATATCACCTTAGTTCCTTTGAATTTTTTCTTCAAAGAATGTCCCCCGTAGCCGTCGTTGTCCTCCTCCAGGAATTGGTGGCATACATCCGTCACGCAATAGGCGCTGACTTCCTTGCCATCGGCAGTGCGGATAGTCACACCGTTGTTGTCGCTACCGCCGCCCCCAATCAGTTTTCCAGAAATCGTGGTGGCAAGTACTACCTGAGGTAGAGCAAGCAGCAGAGCGAAGAAGTAAGGTCGTTTCATGTGAGTCTTTCTGGAAAACAAGTAGCAAGATGTCCATTATTGCAGACTTAAATGCCATTTCAGCAGGAAGTCCAACAAATTCCTTGCTAGTGAGCAGCGCCTTTGCTATAGTTCGCCTCCCCGCTGAAGCGCTAGCGAAATCAAGTAGTTGCAGGACAGTCCAGGGGCGTTTCGAAAGAAACGAAGTAACAAAAAGAGGTTGACGAGAAACGCGAAACGCTGCATAATCTCACCTCTCTGCTGCAACGAACACAACGCTTCGTACCATGCGGCAAGATAGAAATACCGAATACGTTCTTTAACAATTAA
>NZ_VUYU01000079.1 GCF_011682065.1 Massilia rubra
CAGGCTCATCCCATTTCGCTCGCCACTACTTTGGGAATCTCGGTTGATTTATTTTCCTGCAGCTACTTAGATGTTTCAGTTCGCCGCGTTCGCTTTGCATACCTATGTATTCAGTATGCAATGACCTGTAAAGGCCGGGTTTCCCCATTCGGAAATCTGCGGATCAAAGCTTGTTTGCTAGCTCCCCGCAGCTTATCGCAAGCTACTACGTCCTTCGTCGCCTGTAATCGCCAAGGCATCCACCATGTGCACTTATTCGCTTGTCCCTATAACGTTAGCCTCTGATCCGAAGATCAAAGAGCGTTACAGAGATAAGAAAGTACAGCGTTGTTGCTTTGTTTTGATACATACAATCACTACCCATCGAACCGTCTGTCGACGATTCGATTAAAACTTTACTTCTTCCAGATTGTTAAAGAACGAAACAGCTTTTAATCCCTGAAAGATCAAACCTAAACCCAGGCGCCGTTGCGCTGATTTACGTTTGTACTTTCAAGAGTTAAGTAGAGTGGTGGAGGATGACGGGATCGAACCGACGACCCCCTGCTTGCAAAGCAGGTGCTCTCCCAGCTGAGCTAATCCCCCAAGGTATATCTAAAGACATACTGGTAGGGCTGGTTGGACTCGAACCAACGACCCCCGCGTTATCAACACGGTGCTCTAACCAGCTGAGCTACAGCCCCGACTTGGACACTGCTACTGTTTCTTCTAAATTCAACAGTCGATAAGAGTGGACGCTTAATAAATTGGCTCTATAGCCGGTGCAACTCTAGAAAGGAGGTGATCCAGCCGCACCTTCCGATACGGCTACCTTGTTACGACTTCACCCCAGTCACGAATCCTACCGTGGTAAGCGCCCCCCTTGCGGTTAAGCTACCTACTTCTGGT
>NZ_VUYU01000007.1 GCF_011682065.1 Massilia rubra
TACCTGGGACGGTCCATATTTCGCCGCTTTCTCGGCCAATAGCTCGCTATTGGCACTGCGAAATCGTCAAAATCTGGCCTCGCCCAGCTATTTTTTCGCTTCGACTCCCCAAGTCCGACAGGCTGCTAGTCTTTAGCCGGCGCCAGCTGCATTTCGGCCAGCCGCACCCAGTAGCTGGCGCCGATCGGCAACAAGTTATCGTTGAAATCGTAGCTGGCGTTGTGCAACTGGCATGGCCCCAGCCCGTGACCGCCGGCGCGATGGTCGCCTTCGCCATTGCCGATGAACACATAGCACCCCGGCTTTTCCTGCAGCATGAAGGCGAAATCCTCCGCCCCCATGGTCGGCTCGGTATTCGCATTGACCATGTCATGCCCCACCACGGCCGTCATCGCCTCGACCGCAAAGGCCGTTTCGCGCGCATGATTGACCAGCGGTGGATAGTTGCGCTTGAACTGGAAGTCGACCGTGGCATTGAAACCCGCCGCGCAATGCTGCGCCATCTCGCCCATGCGTTGCTCGATCAGGTCCAGCACCGGCGTGGTGAAGGTGCGCACGGTGCCGATCAGCACCGCTTCGTCGGGAATCACATTGGTGGCGCTGCCCGCGTGAATTTGCGTAATCGACAACACCGCCGTATCGAGCGGACTTTTCTCGCGCGACATGATTGTCTGCCACGCCTGGGCGATCTGCACCGCCACCATGACCGGGTCGACCCCGCGATGCGGCTGGGCCGCATGGCAACCCTTGCCCTTGACCACCACGCGGAACTCGTTACTGGACGCCATCATCGGCCCCGCCACCACGCCGAAAGTGCCCATCGGCATGCCCGGCCAGTTGTGCATGCCGTACACGGCATCCATCGGAAACTGCTCGAACAGGCCGTCTTGCATCATGCGCCGCGCGCCAGCGCCGCCTTCTTCGGCCGGCTGGAAAATCAGGTACACGGTGCCGTCGAAATTGCGGTGTTTCGCCAAATGATGCGCCGCGCCCAGCAGCATGGCCGTATGGCCGTCGTGGCCGCAGGCGTGCATCTTGCCCGGATGGCGAGAGGCATGCTCGAAGCTGTTGATTTCTTGCATCGGCAAGGCATCCATGTCGGCCCGCAATCCGATCGCGCGCGTGGAGGTGCCGTTCCGGATGATGCCCACCACGCCCGTCAGGCCCAGGCCGCGCACGATGGGGATGCCCCATTCGGTCAGGCGGGCCGCGACCACGTCGGCGGTGCGGACTTCTTCGTAACACAATTCCGGGTGCGCGTGCAGGTCGCGCCGGATCTGCTCCAGCGCACCCTGGAAGGCGATAATCGGTTCAACAAGGTTCATATCATTCTCCACTCATGCTGGAATGTTAACCCATTTGTGGCAGTTTTGTAGTCCTTCTGGGCATCAGGCTGGCAGACCGGACCTGCTTTTCAACAACAGTCCCGGAATCGTATAAAGTAAGGGTTTCAACACCTGTTTCCCTGGATCTTGCAATGACCACCACCCAAGTGAGGGCCACCTGCCCGCACGACTGTCCCGATACCTGCGCCCTGCTCATCACCGTGGAAGACGGCGTCGCCACCGAAGTCAAAGGCGACCCCGACCATCCGACCACGGCCGGCGTGCTGTGCACCAAGGTCTCGCGCTATGCCGAACGCACCTACCACGCCGAGCGCCTGCTGCATCCCATGCGCAGGATCGGCAACAAGGGCGAGGGCAAGTTCGAGCGCATCAGCTGGGACGAAGCGATCGAGACCATTGCCAGCCGGTTAACAGAAATCGCCGCGCGCGCCCCGCAAGCGATCCTGCCGTACAGTTACGCCGGCACCATGGGCCTGGTGCAGGGCGATTCGATGTCGGCGCGCTTTTTCCACCATCTCGGCGCATCCCTGCTTGACCGCACCATCTGCGCCACGGCCGGCTTTACCGGCTATAAATACACGATTGGCGCCACCATCGGCACCGATGTCGAGCAGTTCCAGGATGCCAAACTGATCATCATCTGGGGTGGCAACCCGATCGCCTCCAACCTGCATTTCTGGATGCGCGCGCAGGAAGCCAAGCGCAAGGGCGCGCGCCTGATCGCGATCGACCCGTATCGCTCCCTGACGGCCGAAAAATGCCACCAGCACATTGCCCTGCTGCCCGGCACGGATGCCGCGCTGGCGCTGGGCCTCATGCATGTGCTGATCCGCGACAATCTGGTCGACGACGATTACATCGCCCGCTATACCCTGGGCTACGAGCAACTGAAAGAACGCGCCGCCGAATGGCCGCCGCAGCGCGTCGCCGACACCTGCGGCATTACGCCCGAGGAAGTCGAAAACCTGGCGCGCGAATACGGCGAGACGTCCCGGCGCGGCGAACCGGTGGCGATCCGCACCAATTACGGCGTGCAACGCGTACGCGGCGGCGGCATGGCTGTGCGCAACATCACCTGCCTGCCGGCCCTGGTCGGCGCCTGGCGCCATGCGGCCGGTGGGGTCCAGTTGTCGTTGTCGGGCTCGTTCCCGGTCAACAAGCAAAAGCTGCAGCGCCCGGACTTGCTCAAGCAGCCGGTACGCACCATCAACATGACCACCATCGGCGACGATTTGCTGCGCGACACATCAAGCGAATTCGGCCCCAAGATCGAGGCCGTGATCGTCTACAACGCCAACCCGCTGGCGATCGCCCCCGATTCCGACAAGGTCATGCGCGGCTTTGCGCGCGACGACCTGTTTACCGTCGTGCTCGAACATTTCCAGACCGACAGCGCCGACTATGCCGACATCTTGCTTCCCGCCACCACCCAGCTGGAACACGTGGACGCCCACAGCACCTATGGCCACCTGTACATGATGGCCAACAATGCCGCCATCGCGCCGCTGGGCGAAGCCAAGCCCAACACGGAAATCTTCCGCTTGCTGGCCGCGCGCATGGGTTTCGACGACCCGTGCTTCCAGGAAACCGACGACCAACTGGCCGCGCAATCGTTCGATGCCAGCCATCCGCGCGCGATTCATTTCGACTGGGAATCGCTCAAGCGCAAGGGCTGGCAAAAACTGGCGATGCCGGCCGCGCCCTTTGCCGAAGGCGGTTTCCCCACGCCATCGGGCAAGTGCGAATTCTATTCGGCCAGCATGCTCGCCGACGGCCTCGACCCGCTGCCGGCGCATATTCCGCCCTACGAATCGGTGGCGAGCAACCCGGTGCTGGCGGCAACATATCCGCTGGCCATGATTTCCCCGCCGGCGCGCAATTTCCTGAACTCGACGTTTGTCAACGTGACCAGCCTGCGCGCGACCGAAGGCGAACCGCATCTCGACATCCATCCCGACGACAGCGCCGCGCGCGGCATCGAGCATGGCCAGATGGTGCGCATTTTCAACGACCGCGGCGCCTTTGTCGCCAAGGCGCGGGTCACGCCGAAAGCGCGCGCCGGGCTGGTGGTGGGCCTGTCGGTATGGTGGAAGAAACTCGCCAGCGACGGCAAGAACGCCAATGAAGTGACCAGCCAGCGCCTGACCGACATGGGCCGCGCGCCGACCTTTTACGATACGCTGGTGCAGGTGGAAAAGGTGTAAAACCCAAAGGGGGTGCGCGATGAAACTCAGCAGACGGGCCCGCAACGGCCTGATGGCAGGCACGGCGGCATTGCTGCTGGCAAGTTGTTCCAGCCTGAATTATTACCGCCAGGCGGCCCAGGGCCAGCTGACCCTGCTGTCCGACGCGCGCTCCATCGACGACTGGCTGAACGACCAGGCCACCGACGCCAAGCTGCGCGTGCGCCTGGCCACGGCGCGCCAGATCCGCACCTTCGCCGTCAAGGAACTGGGCCTGCCCGACAACAACAGCTACAAGAATTACGCGGCCCTGAGCCGGCCGTTTGTGCTGTGGAACGTGGTGGCCGCGCCGGAACTGTCCTTGAAACCGATCCAGTGGTGCTTCCCGGTGGCCGGCTGCGTCACCTACCGCGGCTACTACAGCAAGGAAGACGCCACCGAGTACGCGCGTGTGCTGCGCGAGGAAGGCAACGATGTCTCGGTCGGCGGCGTGCCGGCGTATTCCACCCTGGGCTGGTTCAACGATCCGCTCATTTCCACCTTCATCCACTATCCCGACGCCGAACTGGCGCGCCTGATATTCCACGAGTTGTCGCACCAGGTGGTCTACGTGGCGGGCGACTCGCAATTTAACGAATCCTTCGCCAGCGCGGTGGAAGAGGCCGGCGTCGAACGCTGGCTCAGCGGTTACGGTAACGAAACCATGCGCGCGAACTACCTCGCCATCTCGGCGCGCAAGAAACAATTCCTCTCCCTGCTGCTGGGCTGCCGCGATGCGCTCGACAAAGCCTACGCGTCCAAAGCCAGCGTGGCCGAAAAACGCGCCAGCAAAGCCCGCCTGTTCCAGAAGTTGCAGGACGATTACCAGCTGCTCAAGGCGAGCTGGGGCGGTTATGCCGGCTACGACCGCTTTTTCGCCGAGCCGCTCTCGAACGCCCACCTGGCCTCGATCGCCACCTACAACGATTTCATCCCGGCCTTCCGCGCCCTGCTGGCGCGCGAAAAAACTTTTCCGCGTTTCTACGCCGCCGCCAAGGCCTTGGCCGAACTCGACCGCGACGAGCGCCACCGCCGCCTGAAAGCGCTGGCCGGCGCCTGAACAAACGCCGGCAATTTTTCGCCATACCAATGGGTGTTGCGGCACCGCACCAAAAGGTGCGTGCATCAAGCCTGTCTGAAATACCAGCAAAAGCGCTTGCATCGAAGCGCATCGCCCGATAGCATCACAGACAGCGTAATAAAGCGCACGCTCGGTTTATTTTCTTGAGTGCAAAAAATACTGGTCGGCAATGTGCGCCGAACCCACATAACGATAATATTGAGACTGAGGCACATATGGACAAGATTTGGCTGAAATCCTATCCCGCGAACGTCCCTGCGGAGATCGATCCCGACCAGTACGGCTCGCTGGTGCAATTGCTCGAAGAGTCCTTCAAGAAATTTGCGACCCGCAACGCCTACGTCTGCATGGACAAATTCCTCACCTATGCCGAGCTCGACCAGTATTCGAAACGCATGGCGGCCTGGCTCCAGAGCCGCGGCCTTTCCAAGGGCGCGCGCGTGGCCGTGATGATGCCCAATGTGCTGCAATATCCGATCGCCATCGCCGCCATCCTGCGCGCCGGCTACACCGTGGTCAACGTCAACCCGCTGTATACGCCGCGCGAACTGGAGCACCAGCTCACCGATTCCGGCAGCGAAGCGATTATCGTCCTGGAAAATTTTGCCCACACCCTCGAACAAGTCCTCGCCAAAACGCCGGTCAAGCACATCGTGGTGGCCAGCATGGGCGAGCTGCTCGGTGGCCTCAAAGGCGCGATCGTCAATTTTGTCGTGCGCAACGTCAAGAAAATGGTGCCCGCCTTTTCGCTGCCCAACGCCGTGCGCTTCAAGGACGTGCTGGCGCAGGGCGAAAAGATGACGTTTAACCCGGTCAAGGCGAGCGCCACCGATGTCGCCTTCCTGCAGTACACGGGCGGCACCACGGGCGTATCGAAAGGTGCGACGCTGACCCACCGCAACGTGATCGCCAACGTCCTGCAAAGCGAAGCCTGGTCGCAGCCGGCGCTGATCAAGGCGCCCGTGGTCGAGCAGGTGGTGATCGTGTGCGCGCTGCCGCTGTACCATATCTTTGCACTGACCTGCTGCGCCATGTGGGGCATGCGCGTGGGCGCCCTGAATATCATGATTCCCAATCCGCGCGATATCGGCGGCTTTATCAAGGAACTGTGCAAATACAAGATCAACATGCTGCCGGCGGTCAATACCCTGTATAACGCGCTGCTCAACCATCCCGATTTCGCCAAGGTCGATTTCTCGGGCCTGAAGATTTCCAACGGCGGCGGCATGGCGACCCAGCAGGCCGTCAACGACAAATGGAAAAAGGCGACCGGCACCTGCATCATCGAAGGCTACGGCCTGTCCGAAACGTCGCCGGTGGCCACCTGCAACCGTTCCGACCTGACCGAATTCACGGGCCACATCGGCATGCCGGTGCCGTCGACCGACGTTGCGATCCTCGACGACGACGGCAAGCCGGTGGCGCTGGGCCAGTCGGGCGAAATCGCGATCCGCGGCCCGCAGGTCATGGCCGGCTACTGGAACCGTCCGGACGAAACGGCCAAGGTCATGACGGCCGACGGCTTCTTCAAATCGGGCGACGTCGGCATCATGGACGAGCACGGCTTCGTAAAAATCGTGGACCGTAAAAAGGATATGATCCTGGTTTCCGGCTTTAACGTGTACCCGAACGAACTCGAAGAAGTCATCGCCAAGCACCCGGGCGTGCTCGAATGCGCCTGCGTCGGCGTGCCGGACGAGCATTCGGGCGAAGCGGTCAAGGTGTTCGTGGTGCGTAAAGACCCGACCCTGACGGTCGAACAATTGATGGCTTACTGCAAGCAGGAATTTACCGGCTATAAAAAGCCGAAGTACATCGAATTCCGCAGCGAGCTCCCGAAAACCAACGTCGGCAAGATCCTGCGCCGCGTGCTGCGCGACGAAAAGCCGGCGGCGTAAGCGCTGCCGGCCGTATCGCATCAGGTAACAACGCATTCGCTGATTTAAGCGGCACGACCGCCTGCGGGCGGTCTTTTGCATTCACAGTCATAGATAACAGACGAGGCATAGATGGACAAGTTTTGGCTTAAGTCGTACCAGGAAGGCGTGCCTGCGGAAATCGATTACACGCAATACCGCTCGCTCACCCACCTGCTGGAAGAAGCGTTCCGCAAGTACGCCGACCGCAAGGCCTACGTTTGCATGGACAAGTCCATCACCTACGCGGAACTGGACCGCATGTCGGCGCAGATGGGCGCCTGGCTGCAAAGCCGCGGCCTGAAACCCGGCGCGCGCGTGGCCATCATGCTGCCCAATGTGCTGCAATATCCGGTGGCCATGGCCGCCGTGCTGCGCGCCGGCTACGTGATCGTCAACGTCAACCCGCTCTACACCCCGCGCGAGCTGCAGCACCAGATGATCGACTCGGGCGCCGAAGCCATCGTGGTGCTGGAAAACTTTGCCCACACGGTGCAGGAAGTGCTGGCCAAGACCCAGGTCAAGCACGTCATCATGGCCACCATGGGCGACCTGCTCGGTCCCCTGAAAGGCATGATCGTCAACCTGGTGGTGCGCAAGGTCAAAAAAATGGTGCCGGCGTTTTCGCTGCCGGACGCGGTTCCGTTCAACAAGGTGCTCGCTGAAGGCGCGCGCCTGACGCTCACGCCGGCCACGCTCGGCCACGACGACATCGCCTTCTTGCAGTACACCGGCGGCACCACCGGCGTGTCCAAGGGCGCGGTCCTGCTGCACAAGAACGTGATCGCCAACGTGCTGCAGAACGAAGCCTGGCTGCAGCCGACCCTCGACACCCTGCCCAAGAACCAGCAACTGCAATTCGTGTGCGCGCTGCCGCTGTACCATATCTACTCGCTCACCGTGTGCTCGCTCATGTCCACCCGCCTGGGCGGCATGAACCTGCTCATTCCGAACCCGCGCGACATGCCGGGCTTCGTCAAGGAGTTGAGCAAATACCGCATCAACGTGTTCCCGGCGGTTAATACCCTGTACAACGGCCTGCTCAACAACGCCGAATTCGCCAAGCTCGATTTTTCCAGCTACAAGGTGTGCAACGGCGGCGGCATGTCGGTGCAGCAGTCGGTGGCGGACCGCTGGCTCAAGCTGACCGGCACCCCGATCATCGAAGGCTACGGCATGTCCGAAACGTCCCCGGTGGCCACCGCCAACCGCTGCGACATCAAGGAATTCACCGGCTCGATCGGCCTGCCGTATCCGTCCACCGACATCGCCATCCTCGACGACAACGGCAATCACGTGCCGCTCGGCGAGCGCGGCGAAATCGGCATCCGCGGCCCGCAGGTCATGGCCGGCTACTGGAAGCGCGACGACGAAACCGCCAAGTCGATGACCGCCGACGGTTTCTTCAAGACCGGCGACATCGGCATCATGGATGAACGTGGGTACACCAAGATCGTCGACCGCAAGAAAGACATGATTCTGGTCTCGGGCTTTAACGTCTATCCGAACGAAATCGAGAGCGTGATCTCGTCGCATCCGGGCGTGCTCGAATGCGCGTGCATCGGCGTGCCGGACCATAATTCGGGCGAAGCGGTCAAGCTGTTCGTGGTTCGCAAGGACCCGAACCTGACGGCGGAAGACCTGCTCGAATTCTGCAAGGAGCAGCTCACGGCCTACAAAAAGCCGAAGTACATCGAGTTCCGCACCGATCTTCCGAAAACCAACGTCGGCAAGATCCTGCGCCGCGAACTGCGCGACCCGGCGCCGGTCGTCACGGCTTGATCCCGGCGGGAGCCGCTAGCAGCCGACGATCCCAAGTCCGGCAGTCTGCTAGACTTGGCGCGCTCCCGCTTTACCGTTGGCCACTTCAAAGCTCGCCAGCGTCGCCTTGCCCGACTGCGCATTGCGCACATCGTCCAGCCCGACGAACACCGTCGTGGTCTTGTCAGGCGTCACATCCATCAGCATGAACCCGCGCTTGTCGCTGCGCCCGTATTTGGTATGCGGGTTCATCTCCAGATACTGCAAGGTGCGCGCCTGCGGCCGTGAGCCCGACGTCACCGAGGTCCCGCAAAACTCGGTCGCAATGACCGGATTGCGCTTGGACGACGGCCGGTTGAAGTCACCCAGCAAGTCCGACGCATAAAACGTGTGCACATCGCCCGCCAGCACCACCGGATTGGCCGCGCCGCTCTTGCCCAGCGCCTCGAACAGCCGCTGGCGCGCCACCGGATAGCCATCCCACCCATCATTCCAGAAGCGCCCGTCGGTGGGCTTGAGCACCGGCACCTGGCTCGATTGCGCCATCGGCGTTTGCTGCGCGATCAGGTTCCAGCGCGCCTTCGACGAAGTGAACCCCTCGGCCAGCCACGTCTCCTGCGCGCGCCCCAGCATCGAGCGGCCCGGGTCGCGCAGCGCCGCGCAGGCGCGCGTGACCGAGCTCGAACCGCCCCGTCGCGCCGGCGCGCAAGCATGCGTGGCGCGGTACTGGCGGTCGTCGAGCACATGAAAGCGCGCCAGCCGTCCCCAGTCGTAGCGCTGGTACATGCGCATGCCGGCGTAGTCGCCCGGCCGCGCCAGCACCAGCCGCAGCGGCATATGCTCATAAAACGCCTGGTACGCCGCCGCGCGCCGCAGCGCAAAGCCGGCATCGAGCCGTTCGTCGCGCTCGCCCGCGTAATCGTTGGCCACCTCGTGGTCGTCCCAGGTCACGATCCACGGCGCCGCCAGGTGCGCACCCTGCAAATCGGGGTCGCTCTTGTACTGGGCGTAGCGCGCGCGGTACTCGGCCAGCGAAAACGATTCGGCCGTGCGCACGGCCGAAGCAGGGTGCGCCAACTGGTACGGCCCCCACTCATATATATAGTCGCCCAAAAACGCCACCAGGTCGGGCGCGGCGGCGGCGATGTGGCGGTGCGCGGCGTAGCTGCCGAATTCCCAGTGCTGGCACGAGGCCACCGCCAGCTTGAGCGCGGCCGGCATGGAATCTGTCGCCGGCGCGGTGCGCGTGCGTCCGGCCGGGCTGACCGCGTCGCCCAGCATGAAGCGATACCAGTACCAGCGCGCCGGTTCCAGTCCGCGCACGTCCACATGCACGCTGTGCGCCAGCGCCGGCAGCGCGCTGGTCGTGCCCCTGGCCGCGATGCGGGTGAACGCCTGGTCGTGCGCCACTTCCCAGCGCACCGAAAAGGCGACCGGCGGCGTGGCCGCGGCGTTCAAGGGATCGTTCAGGATGCGCGTCCACAGCACCACCGAGTCGGGCAGGGGAGAGCCGGAGGCCACCCCCAGGCTGAAAGGATAATCCGTGCCGGGCGCGCGCGCGTGGGCACCCGGAAGGGCGATGCCGCCGGCGGCCAGCGCCGCGTACCGGAGGAAGTGGCGGCGCGGCCGGTCCACTTAACGGTCTTGCGGGAAGATCAACTCATCGAGCGCCGGCACCTTGCGCGGCTTGCGGTCGTCGCCCGTGGCGACATAGGTCAAGGTGGCCTCGGTCACCTTGACGGTGTTGGCCTGCAGGCGGTTACGCTCGGCGTAGACTTCCACGTAAACCGTGATCGAGGTATTCCCCACCTTGGTGATATCGGCATAAAAAGACAGCAGATCGCCGACGAACACTGGGTTTTTGAAGACGAACGAGTTCACCGCGACGGTGGCCACGCGCCCGTTGGCGCGCCGGGTGGCCGGCAGCGAGCCGGCGATATCGACCTGCGCCATGATCCAGCCGCCGAACACATCGCCGTAGACGTTAGCGTCGGACGGCGCGGGCATGACCCGCAGCTCGGGCATTTTGCCGGCTGGGAGTCCTCGGGGGGCGGGAGCGGAGGCAGGAGCAGGTACGGCGTTTTCTGGCGTGGTCATCGTAAAATCTCTTGAAAGGCTACAATCGACCGGAATTGAACCACAAATCCCCGAGCTCCGCCATGCGCCGTAATTCTTCCCCTCCGCCTCCCGTCGACCCGAACGCCCCGCCCCGCAGCGACTGGGGCACCTTGAAGACCCTGATTCCCTACCTGTGGGTATACAAATGGCGCGTCATGGCGGCGCTGGGCTGCCTGATCGCGGCCAAGCTGGCCAACGTTGGCGTGCCGCTGGTGATGAAAAACCTGATCGACCAGCTGACCATCAATCCATCGAACCCGAAGGCGCTGCTGGTGCTGCCGCTCGGCGCGCTGGTCGCCTACGGCCTGCTGCGCCTGTCGACCACGGTCTTCACCGAGCTGCGCGAATTCTTGTTCGCGCGCGTGACGCAACGCGCCGTGCGCACCATCGCGCTGCGCGTGTTCCGCCACCTGCACGCGCTGTCGCTGCGCTTTCACCTGAACCGCCAGACCGGCGGCATGACGCGCGATATCGAGCGCGGCACGCGCGGCGTCAGCTCGCTCATCTCGTACACCCTGTTTAACATCTTGCCGACCCTGGTCGAGATTACGCTGGTGCTGGGCTATCTGGTCACCCACTACGACATCTGGTTCAGCGCCATTACCGGCGTGGCGCTGGTGACCTACATTGCGTTTACCGTCATCGTGACCGACTGGCGCACCCACTTCCGGCGCACCATGAACGACCTCGATTCCAAGGCCAACACCAAGGCCATCGACTCGCTGATCAACTACGAAACCGTCAAATACTTCGGCAACGAAGACTACGAAGCGGCGCGCTACGACGAAGGCTTGAAAAACTACGAGAACGCCGGCGTCAAGTCACAGACCTCGCTGTCGGTCCTGAACACCGGGCAATCGCTGATCATCGCCACCGCCGTCACCCTGATTCTGTGGCGCGCGACCGAAGGCGTGATCGCCGGCACCATGACCCTGGGCGACCTGGTGCTGGTGAACTCCTTCATGATCCAGCTCTACATCCCGCTCAACTTCCTGGGCGTGATCTACCGCGAAATCAAGCAAAGCCTGGCCGACATGGAGCGCCTGTTCTCGCTGCTGGACCAGAACCGCGAAGTGGCCGACAGCAAGGACGCCAAAGCGCTCGTCACCCACGGCGCCCAGGTCGCGTTCTCGAACGTGAACTTCAGCTACGAATCGAAGCGCCAGATTTTGTTCGACGTCGATTTCACGATTGCGGCCGGCACCACCACCGCCGTGGTGGGCCACAGCGGCTCCGGCAAGTCGACCTTGTCGCGCCTGTTGTTCCGCTTTTATGACGTCAACAGCGGTGCGATTACCATCGACGGCCAGGACCTGCGCAACGTCACCCAGGAGTCGCTGCGCCGGGCGATCGGCATCGTGCCGCAGGATACGGTGCTGTTCAACGACACCATCGAATACAACATCGCCTACGGCAAGCCGGGAGCGAGCAAGGACGACATCGTCGCCGCCGCGCGCGCCGCCTCCATCCACGACTTCATCGAATCGCTGCCGGACGGTTACGCCACCATGGTGGGCGAACGGGGACTCAAACTGTCGGGCGGCGAAAAGCAGCGCGTGGCCATTGCGCGCACCCTGCTCAAGGACCCGGCGATTTTGATTTTCGACGAAGCCACCTCCGCCCTCGACTCCAAGGCCGAACAGGCGATCCAGGCGCAGTTGAAGGAAATCGCAAAGAACCGCACCACCCTGGTGATCGCGCACCGCCTCTCGACGGTGGCCGACGCCGAGCAGATTCTGGTGCTCGATCACGGACGCATCGTGGAACGGGGAACGCATTATGCGCTGTTGGCGGCGAACGGCTTGTACGCCCAGATGTGGGAACGGCAGCAGGCCAAGCAGGAAGAGGAAGAGGCGGAGTCGCCGCTCGACGTGGAATAACCAGGTGGGCACGTCGTGCCCACCCTTGAACCAGTTAGTAGGTGTAGAACATGCGCTGGATTTCCTTGGTGCTGTTGGTTTTGGTCAGCGCCAGCATCAGCAGGATGCGCGCCTTTTGCGCATTGAGCGTATCGGCGGCCACGAAGTCCAGCTGATCGTCATTGGCTTCGCCGTTGCGCGCCAAAATGCCCTGTCCCACGCGGCTGGCGCGCACGATGATCGCGCCCTTGGCGCGCGCCGCTTTCAACGACGGCACCACTTTGCCGGCCAGGCTGCCGTCGCCCACGCCAGCGTGGATGATGCCCTTCGCGCCGGCCGCCATAAAGGCGTCCACCGCCACCGGATTCATGTTCGCATAACCGTACACGATGTCGACCTGCGGCAGCGACGTCAGCGCGCCGATATCGAACTCGGTCTCGGTCGTGTGCTTGCGCACCGACTGGCGATAGAAGAAAGGCTTGCTGCCCTGGATGTAGCCGAGCAGGCCCAGTTCCGGCGTGCGGAAAGAGTCCAGGGTCGAGGTATTGACCTTGGTGACATCGCGCGCGGACTGGATCTGGTCGTTCATCGCCACCAGCACGCCCTTGCCGACCGCTTCCGGGCTGGCGGCCAGCATCACCGAGTTATACAGGTTGATCGGGCCGTCGGCCGACAGCGCGGTCGATGGACGCATCGCCCCGACCAGCACCACCGGTTTGCGGCTCTTGACCACCAGGTTGAGGAAGTACGCGGTTTCTTCCAGCGTGTCGGTGCCGTGCGTGATGACGACGCCATCGACGTTGTTCTGCGCCAGCAGCACGTTGACGCGCTTGGCCAGCGTGAGCCAATGCTCGTTGCTCATGTTCTCGCTGGCGATCTGGAACACCTGCTCGCCGGTGACGTTGGCCACCTTGGACAGTTCCGGCACCGCCTTGATCAGGTTTTGCACGCCCACCGTGGCGGCTGTGTAGCCGACCGTGGTGGTGCTGCTCGCGCCGGTGCCGGCGATGGTGCCGCCGGTGGCCAGGATGGTCACGTTGGCCAGCTTGGGCGCGGCGCTTTCGGCCTGCACCGCACTGCTCACCGCCACCAGCATGGCGAACAGGGCGATCATCGATCGGGTGGTTTTTTGATACAACATGGGTTCTCCTTGGATTGATGTTTATGGTTGTTTGTAGACGACGCCGTCTTTCATCACAAAGCGCACCTGCTGCAGGAGCGCGATGTCGCGCAGCGGGTCGCCGGCAACGGCGATGATGTCGGCCGCATAGCCCGGTTCCACGGAACCGAGGCGGGTGCCTTGGTCGAGCAGGGCGGCGGCGTTCAGGGTGGCCGCGCGGATCGCTTCGAGCGGCGCCATGCCCGCTTCGACCATGTAGGCGAATTCCTTCGCGTTCTCGCCGTGCGGGAACACGCCGGCATCGGTGCCGAAGGCGATCTTCACGCCGGCCTTGTAGGCGCGCGCGAAGGTGGCCTGGATCTGCGGGCCGATGGCGGCCGCTTTCGGGCGCACCAGCGGCGAATAGTAATCCGGGTCCCTGGCCTTGTCGGCCACGTAGCGGCCGGCCGACATGGTCGGCACATACCAGGCGCCGTGCTTCTTGAACAGGGCGATGGTGTCGTCGTCCATGATGGTGCCGTGTTCGATCGAGTCGATCCCGGCGCGCAGCGCGCGCTTGATGCCTTCGGTGCCGTGCGCGTGTGCCGCGACCCGGAAGCCGTAATCTTTGGCGGTGCTGACGATGGCGCGCAGCTCGTCCTCGGTGTACTGGGCGTTCTGGCCGTTGCGGGCCTGGCTCAACACACCGCCGGTGGCGGTGACCTTGATCAGGTCCGCGCCTTCCTTGTAGCGGGCACGCACCGCTTCGCGCGCGCCTTCGGCGCTATTGACCACGCCTTCGTTCGGTCCCGGCGTGCCCAGTGCATGGCTCAAGCGCTGCGAAAAATTATTGGTCGGATCGGCGTGCCCGCCGGTGGTCGCGATCGATTTCCCCGACGTGAACATGCGCGGGCCGGGAATGCTGCCGGCCGCAATGGCGCGCTTGAGCGAGACGTTCAGGCCATCGCTCGCGCCCAGGTCGCGCACGGTGGTAAAACCGGCTTTGAGGGTGCGTTCGGCGAAGACGACGGAGCGGTAGGCATGGTCGGCGGGATTGAGGCTGATGGCGTCGCGCAGGGCGTCGGCCTGCTTCTGGGTTTCGCCGGTCAGGTGCACGTGCATGTCGATCAGGCCGGGCAGGCAGGAGTGGGCCGACAGGTCGACGCGGCCCGCTGTCGGGTTAGCGTCCGCGTTCGCGCCCGCGCCCGCGCCCGCGCTCATCGGCCCGACCGACTTGATGACGCCATCCTCGATGACGATGCTCACCTTGTCGCGCCAGGCGCCGGTTTTGACATCGAGCAGGCGTCCGCAATCGACGGTCTGGGTGGCGGCTTGCGCACTACCGCAAGCGAGCAAAATACCGATGGCGGACAGCTTGAGCATTGCGGGTCTCCCGAGAAAAATGATGGCAAAAGAGCATACATGAATTCGATATGCAGAAGTGCGGCCAAGGCCCAAAAGCAAAGGGCGGAAAAGCTGTGCTTTTCCGCCCCCGGGCATGCGTGTATTTATTTGAGCGGCGAAGTAGCCGGTTCGACCGCGCCAGGGTCGCTCAATTCACCCTCCCACTTGGCCACGACCGCCGTGGCGATGGCATTGCCGATCACGTTGGTGGCCGAACGCGCCATGTCGAGGAAGTGGTCGATACCGAGCAGCAGCAGCAGGCCTGCTTCAGGAATGTTGAACTGGCCCAGGGTGGCGGCGATCACCACCAGCGAGGCGCGCGGCACGCCGGCCATGCCCTTGGAGGTGAGCATCAGCACCAGCATCATGGTCAGCTGGGTCGACAGCGACATCTCGATGCCATAAGCCTGGGCGATGAATACGGTGGCGAAGGTACAGTACATCATCGAGCCATCGAGGTTGAACGAATAACCGATCGGCAGCACAAACGCGGCGATACGGTTGCGCACACCGAAGCGCTCCAGGCCTTCCAGCGTTTTTGGAAACGCCGCTTCCGACGACGCGGTGGAAAATGCCAGGATGGTCGGCTCGCGCACTTCGCGAAGCAGCGCAAACACGCGCGGTCCCAGGAACAGGAAGCCGGCAATCGTCAGCGCCACCCACAACACGCCGATGGCGATGTAGAACTCGCCCATGAAAATGCCGTAGGTCGACAGGATGCCGATGCCGCTCTTGGCGATGATGCCCGAAACCGCCGCCAGCACCGCGATCGGGGCCAGGTTCATCACATAGCCGGTCACCTTGAGCATGACGTGGGCAACGCCGTCGATGGCTTCGATCATCGGATTGGCGCGCGCGCCGACCGCCGCGGCGGCGGTGCCGAAGAACAGCGAGAAGATCACGATCTGCAGGATTTCGTTCTTGGCCATGCCGTCCACGATCGACGACGGCACCAGGTGGGTGACGAATTCCTTCAGCGTCAGGCTGCTGGTGACGATGCCCGACACCGCGCCGGCCGGCGGCAGGTGAGCCACCATGGCGTCGCCGGGGCGGAACAGGTTGACCAGGATCAGGCCGAGCGAAAGCGACATGATCGAGGCCAGCACGAACCAGCCCAGCGCCTTGGCGCCGATGCGGCCGACTTCCTTGGCGTCGCCCATCTTGGCGATGCCGACCACCAGGGTCGAAAACACCAGCGGCGCGATGATCATTTTAATCAGGCGCAGGAACAGCGTGGTTACCAGCGACATGTATTCGGCGAAGGCGGCCGGGTTCGGCGCGCTGACATTGATGGCATACCCGAGCACCACCCCGAGCACGAGGGCCAGAAGGATGTAGAGGGTGAGGCGGTTTTTCTGGTTCATGGGCTGTGCGTCCTGTATTTGGGTCGATTCGGTGGCGTCAGGGACAGCGGAAAGCCGGTTTCCCTGCATTCTCGGGCAAAATAGCGTTATTTTGTGAGCGAACCAGCCAGTTATGTGATGATTTTCTTGGCAAGTTCCGCAGTATCCTAGGGGCCGCAGGTGCTGTCAAGCTCGCACCTTCTCTATCAGAACAGACGAAAAACAACATGATCGAACTAAAAAATGTCAGTAAGTGGTATGGCCAGTTCCAGGTGCTGGCCGACTGCACGACCGAGGTGGGCAAGGGCGACGTGGTGGTTATCTGCGGTCCGTCCGGCTCCGGCAAGTCGACCCTGATCAAGACCGTCAACGGGCTCGAACCGTTTCAGCAAGGCGAAGTACGGGTCGACGGCGTCTCGGTGGGCGACAAAAAGACCGACCTGTCGGCCCTGCGCGCGCGCATCGGCATGGTGTTCCAGAATTTCGAGCTGTTCCCGCACCTGTCGGTACGCGAAAACCTGACGCTCGGCCAGACCCGGGTGCTCGGGCGCAGCCTGGAAGAAGCCACCGCCAAGGGCTTGCAGTACCTGGACCGGGTGGGCCTCCTGGCGCAGCAGGATAAATACCCCAGCCAGTTATCGGGCGGGCAGCAGCAGCGCGTGGCGATCGCGCGCGCACTGTCGATGGACCCGATCGCCATGCTGTTCGACGAGCCCACCTCCGCGCTCGACCCGGAAATGATCAACGAAGTGCTCGATGTGATGGTCGGCCTGGCGCAGGAAGGCATGACGATGATGGTCGTCACCCACGAAATGGGCTTTGCGCGCAAGGTCGCCGGGCGCATTTTGTTCATGGACCACGGCCGCATCGTCGAAGACAGCCCGACCCAGGAATTCTTCACGGCGCCGCGCTCCGAGCGGGCGCGCGAGTTTTTGGCCCGGATCATTCACTAAGCGCGGCAGCCTAGCGGGTCAACCTCGCGTCAACTTGCGCAAGTATGCCATCGAGATCGCGCAGTATATCGCCGGTGGTGTAATAGTCGCCGCTTTGCAGTGCCGAGTCGCGCGAGGCCAAGCCGCGTTCGATAAAGCGGCGCTGGGCGCGGCGCTGCCGGATCTGTCGCCGCACCGATTCCGCGCCAGAGCAGGACAGGGATGCGCCACTTTCCAGTGCGCTTCCGGCGGCGTTGCTCACTTCTGGTGTGACTCGAAGAGAAGGGAAGTTGGCGGTTTTCAAGGTGGACTCCATGCGTCGCGTTTGAAACGCCAATATCTCAAGCTCCCGAGGCGAATGCAAGCAGCAGGTTCAAACGTGCGTCATGTTTCTTAGAGGAATCACGAGCGATTGGTCGCCTTCGGAGGTTAAAATACCGCATCCGTTTTCCGAAAGCCGCCATGTCCACCATCGATACCCCCCAGAGCCTGACCATCACCCGCCCCGACGACTGGCACCTGCACCTGCGCGACGGCGCCGCCCTGGCCAGCGTGCTGCCGCACAGCGCGCGCCAGTTCGCGCGCGCCATCGTCATGCCCAACCTCAAACCCCCGGTCACCACCACCGCCATGGCCCAGGCTTACCGCGAGCGCATCCTGGCCGCGCTGCCGGCCGGCATGCGTTTCGAGCCGCTGATGACGCTCTACCTGACCGACAACACCGACCCGGACGAAATCCGGCGCGCCCAGGACAGCGGCTTTGTCCACGCCGTCAAGCTCTACCCGGCCGGCGCCACCACCAATTCCGACGCCGGCGTGACCGACCTGGCGCGCTGCTACAAGACGCTCGAAGTGATGCAGGAAGTCGGCATGCCCTTTTTGGTGCACGGCGAAGTGACCGACCAGGAGATCGACCTGTTCGACCGCGAGGCAGTCTTCATCGAGCGCGTCATGCGTCCGCTGCGGCGCGACATGCCCGAGCTGAAAATCGTCTTCGAGCACATCACCACCAAGGACGCGGCGCAGTACGTGGCCGAAGCCGACGGCCCGATCGCCGCCACCATCACCGCGCACCACCTGCTGTACAACCGCAACGAGATCTTCAAGGGCGGCATTCGACCGCATTACTACTGCCTGCCGGTGCTCAAGCGCGAAGAACACCGCCTGGCCTTGATGACGGCGGCCACCAGCGGCGACGAGCGCTTTTTCCTGGGCACCGATTCGGCCCCGCACGCGGTGGGCGCCAAAGAGACTTCGTGCGGCTGCGCCGGCTGCTACACCGCGCTGCACGCGATGGAGATGTACACCGAAGCGTTCGAACGCGCCGGTGCGCTCGACAAGCTCGAAGCCTTTTCCAGCTTCCACGGCCCGGATTTCTACGACCTGCCGCGCAACACCGAACAGGTCACGCTCAAGCGCGAAGCCTGGACCTTGCCGCAGACCGTGCCGATGGCCGACTCCACCCTGGCGCCGCTCAACGCCGGCGAGCAGATTAACTGGAAGCTGCTGTAAGCGATGCTGTCGCAGATTGACTGGGCGCGCCCGTGGTACGACGCGGTGCGCCCCGCGTTTGCGCGCCTGGGTCTTGACGTCGGCAGCGTGGCCGAGGCCCTGAACGCGGCTGCCGCGCCGCTGGCGCTGGTCAACCAGCGCGGCCTGCCGCTGCGCTTCGTGCCGCAGGACCAGTTGCCGGACGGGCGCGCCTACGAAGAATTCATTGGCGCCACCGGCTGCGTGCCCACGCGCGAGAACCTGCACGACTTCTTCAATGGCCTTGTGTGGCTGACCTTCCCGCGCATCAAGCAGCAATTGAACGCCCTGCAGGCGGCGCAGATCGCGCTGGCCGGGGTGGGCAAGTCGCGTGGCGCGGCGCGCGACGGCGCCACCATTTTCGACGAAAACTCGGCGCTGCTGGTGGTGCGCGCCGGCGGCGAGGGCGAGCGCCTGGTGGCCGCCCTGCGCGCGCACGGCTGGATTGAGGCACTATACGAACGGCGTGACGCTTTTGGGCCGGACGCCGAAGTCTGGCTGTTCGGCCACGCGCTGATGGAAAAATTGGTCGCGCCGCGCAAGGCGATCACCGCGCACACGCGCGTGGTGGTGGTCGGCGACGAGTACTTCGCGCTGTCGCACGACCAACGGCGCGCCTGGATCGACGGCCGGGTCGCCGCCGAACTGGCGGACCAAGGATTGAGCACTGCCTGCTTTACTCCCTTGCCGGTGCTTGGCGTGCCCGGTTGGTGGGAAGGGCAGGACCACGCGTTTTACGCCGACACCACGGTATTTCGGCCCAAGCGGGCCGTTTGAGGAGAACACATGACTGAAGCGGTACGTTGGGGAATTCTGGGCACGGGCAAGATCGCGCGCGCGTTTGCGACGGCCTTGCGCGACACGCCGGGCGCGCTGCTGGCCGGCGTGGCGTCGCGCAGCCTGGAAAGTGCGCAAGCCTTCGGCGCCGAATTTGGCGCGCTTGCCAGCTACGGCTCGTACCAAGCGCTGGCCGACGCGGCGGACATCGATGTGGTCTACATCGGCACCCCGCACCCAATGCACGTCGATAATGCCGTCATGGCTCTCAATGGCGGCAAGGGCGTGCTGTGCGAAAAGCCCTTCACCATGAACTTGGGCGAAGCGGAACACATCGTGGCGCTGGCGCGCGAGAAGAAGCTGTTCCTGATGGAGGCGATGTGGACGCGCTTCATGCCGGCGCTGGCCGAAGTGCGGCGCATCATCGCGTCCGGCGAGATCGGCACGGTGCACCAGGTGACGGCCGATTTTGGTTTCGCGGGCACGCAGGACCCGCTGCACCGCCTGAATGATCCGGCGCTGGGCGGCGGCGGGCTGCTCGATTTGGGCATTTATCCGCTCTCGATTGCGGCCGCGCTGCTGGGGCCCGTGGCCGAGGTGCGCGCCATGGCGCTGATGGGCGAGACCGGGGTCGATATCCAGACCGGCTTCACCATGCGGCACGAAGGTGGCGGCATGTCGGTGTGCAGTTGTTCGCTCAGGGCCAGGACACCGGCGGAGCTGACCGTGTCCGGCAGCCTGGGGCAGGTGCGCATGAATACCATGTTCCACCGGGCGCAGTCGGTGACCGTGACCACGGCGGACGGCGCGCGCACGATTGACACCCCGTACCTGGGCAACGGCTATGTTCACGAGGCGATGGAAGTGGGGCGCTGTCTTAAAGAGGGGCTGCTGGAAAGCCCGGGCATGCCGCTCGACGAGACGCTCCATCTGATGGGCGTGCTCGATACGATGCGCGGGCAGATTGGGTTGCGCTATCCTTCGGACGCCTGATTCGTCGTTCCCGCCACTGTCTCGTCGTTCCCGCGCCAAGGCGGCACTCGGCGGGAACCCAAGTTGTTATAGCCGCCTGTGGCTACGAAACAGACTTGGGTTCCCGCCTTCGCGGGAACGACGGGCTACACCTTCAAAAACTCCTCCTTGCCCCCCAGCCAGCGCGCCAGATGCGCTTCCACCACATCATCGACCGCCTCGTGAATCAGGTTGTGCGCCACGTCGCGCGCCTGTTCCACCAGCCACTGGTCGGTCTCCAGGTCGGCGAACCTGAGCATCGCCTGGCCCGACTGGCGCGCCCCTAAAAACTCGCCCGGCCCGCGAATTTCCAGGTCCCTGCGCGCAATCTCGAATCCATCGGTGGTCTCGCGCATGGTCATCAAGCGCTGCTTGGCGATCGGCCCCAGCGGGCTCTGATATAGCAGCAGGCACACGCTGGCCGCCGAGCCGCGTCCCACCCGTCCCCGCAACTGGTGCAGCTGCGACAAGCCGAAGCGTTCCGCGTGCTCGATCACCATCAGCGACGCATTCGGCACATCCACCCCCACCTCGATCACGGTGGTGGCCACCAGCACCTGCACCTCGTTCGCGGTGAAGGCATCCATCACCTCCTGCTTTTCGGCCGCCTTGAGGCGCCCGTGCACCAGCCCCACCTGCAAGTCGGGCAGGGCCTCGGCCAGCATCGCGTGCGTATCGGTGGCGGTCTGCAACTGCAGCGCCTCCGACTCCTCGATCAAGGGACAAACCCAGTAAATCTGGCGCCCCTCCAGCGCCGCCGCGTGCACCCGCTCGATGACTTCGTCGCGCCGGTTCTGGTCGATCGCGCGCGTGACGATCGGGCTGCGCCCCGGCGGCAGTTCATCGATGATCGACACTTCCAGGTCGGCGTAATAGGTCATCGCCAGGGTGCGCGGAATCGGCGTGGCCGACATCATCAACTGGTGCGGCGTCTTGCCGTTGCTGCCCTTGTTGCGCAGGGTCAGGCGCTGGCCCACGCCGAAACGGTGCTGTTCGTCGACGATCACCAGCCCCAGTTTCGCAAACTGCACCGTGTCCTGGATCAGCGCGTGCGTGCCGATCACCAGCTGCGCCTCGCCCGACTCCACCATGGCGGTGGCGGCCAGCTTGTCCTTCTTTTTCAGGCTGCCGGTCAGCCACGCCACCTTCACCCCGAGCGGCTCCATCCAGCCGGCGATCTTGCGGAAGTGCTGGTCGGCCAAAATTTCGGTCGGCGCCATCAGGGCCGCCTGGTAGCCGCTGTCGATGGCCTGCGCGGCGGCCAGCGCCGCCACCACTGTCTTGCCGCTGCCGACGTCCCCCTGCAGCAGGCGCTGCATCGGATAGCCGTTTTTCAGGTCGGCCCGGATTTCCTTGAGCACGCGCTGCTGCGCGCCGGTCAGCTTGAACGGCAGCTGCCCCAGGAACGCTTCCGACAGCGCGCCGACGGCCTTCAGTACCGGCGCACCCTTGACCCGGCGCGCCCGCTGCGCGCGTTTGAGCGAGAGCTGCTGCGCCAGCAGTTCGTCGAATTTCATGCGGATCCAGGCCGGGTGCGAGCGCTCGACCAGCGAATGGGCGTCGATTTCCTGCGGCGGATAGTGCAGCAGGCGCACCGACGGCTCGAAATCGGTCAGGTTCATTTCTTCGCGCAGGGCCGGCGGCAGGGTGTCGCGCCAGTCGATGCGCTTCATCGCGTCGGCGATCGCGCGCCGCAAGATCGCCTGCGACAAGCCTTCGCCGGACGGATACACGGGCGTGAGCACGGTCGGCAGCGGCGCGCCTTCGTTAATCACCTTGTACGATGGATGCACCATCTCGGCCCCGAAGAAGCCATGCTTGAGTTCCGCCCGGGCGCGCACGCGCGTGCCCTCGGCCAGTTGCTTGACCTGGCTGCCGTAAAAATTCATGAAACGCAGCAGCAGGTCGCCGCTCTCGTCGGCGATGGTGACGAGCAGCTGGCGCCTTGGACGGAAGCTGATCTCGTTTTTCGTCACGATGCCCTCGACCTGCGACACATGGCCGCCGCGCAGGCACGCTTCGCGGATCGACACCACGACGGTTTCGTCCTCGTAGCGCATGGGCAGGTGCAGCACCAGGTCCATGTCGGTGTGCAGGCCCAGCTTGGCGAGCTTGCTTTCGTTGGTTTTCGGTGGTGTTTTCGGTTTGGTCGGCGGCATATTGAAGCAACTTCAGTGCGTAAGGGGGTAAAATAGAGGGTTGCCCTGCACGCGTGAGCCCTTATTGTACGGCTCTTGACCCTCTTTTTTACAAAATTAGCAGAATGTACTCGCTCTCCGACTTCGATTTCGACCTGCCCGCCGAGCGCATCGCGCAAACGCCGCTGCCAAACCGCAGCGCCTCCCGCCTGTTGCACCTGGACGGGACGGCCCTGGTCGACCGCCAGTTCGCCGACATCGTCGACCTGCTCGCCCCCGGCGACCTCTTGGTGATGAATGACACGCGCGTGCTCAAGGCGCGCTTTTTCGGCGTCAAGGAAACCGGCGGCAACGTCGAGGTGCTGGTCGAGCGCATCCTCGACAGCCGCACCGTGCTGGCCCAGGTGCGCGCCTCCAAGTCGCCCAAGCCCGGCAACCGGATCCGCCTGGCCGACGCCTTCGACGTCACCGCGGGCGAGCGCGCCGGCGAATTCTTCACCCTCGTGTTCGATGGCGACGTGTTCGAACTGATCGAAGCGCACGGGCGCTTGCCGCTGCCGCCCTATATTGAACACGACGCCGACGAATTCGACGAAACGCGCTACCAGACCGTGTACTCGCGCGAGCCGGGCGCGGTGGCCGCGCCCACGGCCGGCCTGCACTTCGACGAAGCGCTGCTGGCCGCCTTGAGCGCGAAGGGCGTCAATTTCGCCTACGTGACCCTGCACGTGGGCGCCGGCACCTTCCAGCCGGTGCGGGTCGAAGCGCTGGCCGAGCACAAGATGCACACCGAGTGGTACACCGTGCCGCAGGAAACCGTGGACGCCGTGCGCGCCGCCAAAGCGGCCGGGCGCGCCATCGTCGCTGTCGGCACCACCAGCCTGCGCGCGCTCGAATCGGCCTCACAGTCGGGCCAACTGGTGGCCGGCAGCGCCGACACGGCCCTGTTCATCACGCCCGGCTACACCTTTAAGACGGTGACGCGCCTGATCACCAACTTCCACCTGCCCAAGTCGACCCTGCTGATGCTGGTGTCGGCCTTTGCCGGGTATGACGCCATCCGCGCCGCCTATGCGCACGCCATCGCCAGCGAGTACCGCTTCTTCAGCTATGGCGACGCCATGCTGCTCACGACCGACAACAAGTAGATCCCACATCCTATGCTCGACTTCCAACTTCTCAAGACCGACACCAGCGGCCTGTCGCACGCGCGGCGCGGCCGCCTCACGCTCAATCACGGCGTCATCGAAACCCCGATCTTCATGCCGGTCGGGACCTACGGCTCGGTCAAGGCGATGTCGCCGGTCGAACTCAAGGAGGTCGGCTCGCAGATCATTTTGGGCAATACCTTCCACCTGTGGCTGCGCCCGGGCACCGAAGTACTCAACAAATTCGGCGGCCTGCACGGCTTCATGGGCTGGGACAAGCCGATCCTGACCGACTCCGGCGGCTTCCAAGTGTTTTCGCTCGGCGCGATGCGCAAGATCACCGAGGAGGGCGTCAAGTTCTCGTCGCCCATCGACGGCAGCAAGCTGTTTTTGTCGCCCGAGATATCGATGCAGATCCAGCGCGCGCTCAACTCCGACATCGTCATGCAGTTCGACGAATGCACCCCGTACGAAATCGACGGCCGTCCGGCCACCTCGGTGGAGGCGGCGCAATCGATGCGCATGTCGCTGCGCTGGGCCCAGCGCTCGATGAACGAATTCACGCAGGGCGAAAATCCCAACGCGCTGTTCGGCATCGTCCAGGGCGGCATGTTCGAAAACCTGCGCGATGAGTCGCTGGCGGGGCTCGAAGAGATCAATTTTCCGGGCATTGCGATTGGCGGGTTGTCGGTGGGCGAGCCGAAGGAAGACATGATGCGCATGCTGGAACACGTCGGCCCGCGCCTGCCGGCCAACAAGCCGCACTATCTGATGGGCGTCGGCACGCCGGAAGACCTGGTGGCCGGCGTGGCCAACGGGATCGACATGTTCGACTGCGTCATGCCGACCCGGAATGCCCGCAATGGCTGGCTGTTTACGCGTTTCGGGGATGTGAAGATCAAGAACGCGCGCTACAAGGACGACCAGGGGCCGCTCGACGAGAGCTGCGACTGCTACTGCTGCAAGAACTTCTCGCGCGCGTATTTACATCACCTGCACCGCTCGAAAGAGATCCTGGGGGCGCGCCTGAACACGATCCACAACCTGCACTACTACCTCAAGCTGATGAGCGAGATGCGCGACGCGATCGACGCCGACCGTTTCCACGCCTTCCGCCTCGAATTCAACGCCGGCCGCGCCCGCGGTGTCTGATTTGTTGCAAAACCGTCATTCCCGCGCAGGCGGGAATCCAAGATCGTACCGTAGCTAAAGTCGGCTCAACGGAATTGGATTCCCGCCTGCGCGGGAATGACGAGGATGATGGGCAAAAACGGCGCCACTGATTGTAGAAGATCAGAAACGCGGCCGGGGATTGTTGAAAATTATATAACTTTCACCCGCTTGCAAAAACGAAGTTGGCAGCCACATAGGCCAGATTGGCTTGTCGCGAGCATGCGGTGCTAGAATACAGCGCTGATTTTTTAACGAAACTAACCTCAATATCGGAGTCTCCCGTGTTTATTTCCAACGCTTATGCGCAAGCTGCTCCCGCTGCCGCCGATACCAGTTTGATGGGTAACATGAGCACCTTCCTGCCCCTGATCCTGATGTTCGTGGTCATGTATTTCCTGATGATCCGCCCCCAGCAAAAACGCGCCAAAGAGCAGAAATCGATGATGGACGCCCTGTCCAAGGGCGATGAAGTCGTCACCGCCGGCGGCATCCTCGGCAAAGTCGTCAAGGTCAACGAGAGCTACATCACCATCGAGATCGCCAACAATACCCATATCGTTGTGCAGAAAAGTTCGATCACCACGCTGCTGCCGAAAGACACGCTGAAGTCCCTGTAAGCCCGACGCGCGGCCGCGCGCCGCCTGACTGCTCAACATTGAACGCTGGAACACTATGAATCGCTATCCCGTCTGGAAATACATTCTCATCGTCATTGCGCTGTTGCTGGGCGCCTTGTACACGGCGCCCAACTACTTCGTCGAATCGCCTGCGCTCCAGGTGACGACCGGCAGTTCGATCCTCAAGATCACCAACAGTACGAGCGAACAGGTGGAAGCGGCCCTCAAGGCGGCCGGCATCGCGCACGATGGTGTGAGCCTGGACGGGAATGAAAACAGCACGTCCGTGCGTGCGCGTTTCGCCACCACCGACGCCCAGTTCAAGGCCAAGCTGGCGCTCGAACGCGCCCTGAACCGCAACCCTGCCGAACCGGATTACATCGTCACCGTCAACCTGGTGAAGAACACGCCGCACTGGATGCAGGCGCTGCGCGCCTTGCCGATGAACCTGGGCCTGGACTTGCGCGGCGGCGTGCACTTCCTGATGCAGGTGGACGTGGCCGCGACCACCGAAACCAAGATCAAGGGCATCCAGCAGAGCGTGCGCAGCCAGCTGGTCAGCAAGGACAACAAGGACGAGGCGCGCCATAGCGGCATCGACCGCGTCGGCCAGACCATCGAAGTGCGTTTTGACGATGCCGCCCGGCGCGCCAAGGCACGCTCGATCATCGGCGCGGAGTCGGCCGACCTGCTGTTGACCGACGCTTCCGACGCCAACGGCCTGAAACTGATCGTCGCGCTCAAGCCGGAAGCGCTGCAGCGCACCATCGAAGAAGGCGTCAAGCAAAACATCCTGACCCTGTCGAAGCGGGTCAATGAACTGGGCGTGTCCGAGCCGATCATCCAGCAGCAGGGCCGCGACCGCATCGTGGTGCAGCTGCCCGGCGTGCAGGACGTGGCGCGCGCCAAGGACATCATCGGCCGCACCGCCACGCTCGAAATGCGCATGGTCGACGATACCGTGGTGCCGGGCATGGAATCGGCCGCCAACATTCCGCTCACGTCGGAACTGTTCACCGACGAGCGCGGCCAGCCGATCGTGCTCTTGAAAGACATCATCCTGACCGGCGAATACATCTCCAGCGCCATCGGCACCATGGACCAGAACAACCAGCCGGCGGTGAGCCTGGACCTGAACGGCAATGGCGGCAGCAAGATGCGCATCGCCACGCGCGAGCGCATCGGCAAGCGCATGGCCATCCTGCTCAAAGAAAAAGGCAAGTACAACGTGCTGTCGGCGCCGGTCATCAACAGTGAACTGGGCAGCCGCTTCCAGATCACCGGCATGGGCACCCCGCAAAAAGCCAACGAACTGGCGCTGCTGCTGCGCTCGGGCGCCTTGTCGGCGCCGATGGAAATCATCGAAGAAAGGGTCATCGGCCCGCAACTGGGCGCCGAGAACATCACCAAAGGCCTGTACTCGACCGTGTACGGCTTCGCCGCGATCGCCATTTTCATGATCATCTACTACCACATGTTCGGCGCCTTCAGCGTCGTCGCGCTGGCTTCGAACCTGCTGTTCCTGCTGGCGCTGCTGTCGTGGATGCAGGTCACCCTGACCCTGCCTGGCATCGCCGCGATCGCGCTGGCGCTGGGTATGGCGATTGACGCCAACGTGCTCATTAACGAACGTATCCGCGAAGAGCTGCGCGCCGGCGAATCGCCGCAGAAGGCGATCGCCGCCGGTTTCGACCGCGCCTGGGCCACCATCCTGGACTCCAACGTGACCACCCTGATCGTCGGTATCGCCTTGCTGGTGTTCGGTTCCGGTCCGGTGCGCGGTTTCGCCGTGGTCCACTGCCTGGGTATCCTGACCTCGATGTTCTCGTCCGTGTTCGTCTCGCGCGGCGTGGTCAACCTCTGGTACGGCCGCAAGAAAAAGCTGAACAAAGTCTCGATCGGTACCGTCTGGACTCCTGGCCTGTCGGTCACGAAATCATAAGCACTTACTACAACAGGACTCAAGATGGAATTTTTCCGCATCAAGAAAGATATTCCCTTCATGCGCCATGCGTTGATTTTCAACGTGATTTCGGCGCTGACCTTCGTGGCGGCCGTGTTTTTCCTGTTCTCCAGGGGCCTGCACCTGTCGGTCGAATTCAAGGGCGGCACCGTGATGGAGCTCAAATACCCGGCCGCCGCCAACCAGGAGAAGATCCGCACCGACCTGATCAAGCTCGGTTACGAGCAGCCTGAAGTGTCCAGCTTCGGCACCGCGCAGGACGTCATGCTGCGCCTGCCGATCATCGAGACGGTGACCGGCTCGACCGGTTCGCAGAAGGTGTTCGCCGCGCTGTGCGCATCCGAAGGCGGCGCCGTCACCCGGATCGACACCGTGGTCAAGGGCCAGAGCGTGGCCAAGGATGTCTGCCATTCCCCGGCCGGCGCCGACGTGCTCAGTCTCCGGAAGGTCGAATTCGTCGGCCCGCAGGTGGGCGACGAACTGGCCCACAACGGCGTCAGCGCCCTGCTCATGGTGGTGCTGTTCGTGGTGATCTACCTGGCGATTCGCTTCGAGTGGAAGTACGCCGTCTCGGCCATCATCGCCAACTTGCACGACGTGGTCATCATCCTCGGCTTCTTCGCCTTCTTCCAGTGGGAGTTCTCGCTGGCGGTGCTGGCCGGCGTGCTGGCGGTGCTCGGTTACTCGGTCAACGAATCGGTGGTTATTTTCGACCGGATCCGCGAAAACTTCCGCAAGCAGCGCAAGGCCAGCGTCGAAGAAGTCATCGACAATGCGATTACCAGCACCATCTCGCGTACCATCATCACCCACGGCTGTACCCAGATGATGGTGCTGTCGATGCTGCTGCTGGGCGGCGCGACCCTGCACTACTTCGCCGTGGCGCTGACCATCGGTATTTTGTTCGGCATCTACTCGTCGGTGTTCGTGGCCGCCGCCATTGCCATGTGGCTGGGCGTGAAACGTGAAGACCTGATCAAACCGATCAAGGAAAAGGACGAAACCGACGGCGCCGTCGTTTAAGCGCCTTTTCGCCTGCTTCGACAATGCCGCCCGGCTCACGCCGCGCGGCATTTTTCATACCTGCCGCCTGCCGACCCATGATGCTTGACGACCGCGCGCCGCCATGAGCCGCACCAACCGCCTGTTCCTGCTGCTCGACGCCCTGCGCGGGCACCGCCGTCCCGTCACCGCCGCCGTGCTGGCCGAGCGCCTCGGCGTGTCCGAACGCACCATCTACCGCGACATCCAGACCTTGTGCGAACTGGGCGCCCCGGTCGAAGGCGAAGCGGGCGTCGGGTACATGATGCGCGCCGGGCTGTTCTTGCCGCCGCTGATGTTCTCGACCGACGAACTCGAAGCGCTGGTGCTCGGTGCGCGCTGGGTGCGGCGCCAGGGCGACGACGCGCTGGCCGAAGCGGCGTCGAACGCGCTGGCCAAGATCGCCACGGCCACCCCGAAAGACCTGCGCGACTGCATCGCCGAGACCAGCCTGTGGGTGCCGGTCGGTCCCGGCGCGCCCGACACCACCGTGTTCGTGCGGCCCGCGCGCGAAGCGATCCGCGACCAGCACAAGCTGCGCATCGGCTACCGCGACGCCGCGGGAGTGGCGAGCGAGCGCACCGTGTGGCCGTTCGCGCTGGCGTTCTTCGAAGGCGCGCGCGTGCTGGCCGCCTGGTGCGAGCTGCGCGGCGCCAACCGCCACTTCCGCATCGACCGCATCGCCACCGCCGTGGCCAGCGGCGAGCGCTATCCGGCCCACCGGCGCGACCTGCTCAAGCGCTGGCGCGAAGAGTTAAACCTTGACGACGACTCCTGACAGAAACTGACGCACACCGCCCCTATCATGGCCGCTCCAACAACTTTTCACGGAGCTGCGCCATGCGCCTGTACCACAACCACCTGTCATCGAACGGCCGCCGCGTACTGATGGTCGCCGAGCAGCTTGGCCTGCCGCTGGACATCGTCAATGTCGACCTGGGGAGCGACAGCGACCGCGCGCGCCTGCGCGAAATCAACGCCAATGGCAAAGTGCCGTTGCTCGAGGACGGCGACTTCCTGCTGTCGGAATCGTGCGCGATCATGCAATACCTGTGCGACATCACCCCCGGCCAGCAACTCTATCCGCAGGATGCGCGGGTGCGGGCCGATGTGAACCGCTGGCTGTTCTGGGGCAGCCAGCATTTTGCCGAGACGATCAGCATCCTGTCGTTCGAACACATATGGAAGGCCATGATTGGCATGGGCGAGGCCGACCCGGCCATGGTCGCACGCGCCGAAGGCGAACTGCGCCAGCTCGGCGCCGTGCTCGACGGCCATCTGGCGCAGCGCGACTGGCTGGTGGGCGACGCGCTCAGCCTGGCCGATATCGGCGTCGTGACGCCGCTGATGTATCTGGAACGGGCCAAGCTGCCGCTGGGCGAGTTCGCCAACCTGATGCGCTGGTTCGACCGCCTGCGCCAGCTCGACCTCTGGAAAAACAGCGGTCCCGCATAAACCTGCACACCCCGCGACTACGCCTACAATCGGGGTCAGAGCATTAATTAGAAATGTTTCAAGTTAAAGCTCTGACCCCGGTTACGAAGCTCTGACCCTGGTTACGCCACTACCTGCCAGATCAAGCCATGGAAAAACAGCGAAGTCGGATAAATCTGCAAAACCCGCGACTGCGCCTACAACCGGGGTCAGAGCACTAATTAGAAATGTTTCAAGTTAAAGCTCTGACCCCGGTTTTTCTTGATTGACACGCGTGGACGGGATAGGCATACTCGAGGCATCCGATGTTAGCGCTAACATTGGCGTCCGCCGAGGAGAGCCCCCGTTGATTGCAACACCGCTGCCGTGGCGTGAAAAAATCAGTTACGGCCTCGCCGATATGGGCTTCAATTTTTATTGGGCCAATATCGCGACCTTCCTGATGATGTTCTACACGGACGTGTACGGCATCTCCGCCGCCGCCGCCGCGTCGATGATGTTCGTCATTAAGATCGTCAACGCCTTCACCGATCCGCTGATCGGCGCCGTGGCCGACCGCACCAGCACCCGCTTCGGCAAGTTCCGCCCCTACCTGGTCTGGATGGCGCTGCCGCTGGCTGGCGCCGGTGTGCTCACCTACACCACCCCGGACCTCGACCAGAGCGGCAAGCTGGCCTGGGCCTACGGCACCTATCTGCTCATGATGGTCTGCTACACCTGCATCAACATCCCCTACAACGCCTTGTCCGGCGTGATGTCGGCCGAGCCGCAGGAACGCTCCACCATCAACGGCCTGCGCTTTATCTTCGCCTTCGCCGGCAGCCTGCTGGTCACCGCCGCCACGCCCGCCATGGTGCTGTTCCTGGGCGGCGGGGAAGGAATCGACGCGACCCGGCGCGGCTGGCAATTGACCATGCTGGTGTGGGGCGTGCTTGCGTCGCTGCTGTTCGCGGCTACCTTTTACAACACGCGCGAACGTATCGCGCCGCCGCCGCGCCAGCGGACCCGCGTGCGCGACGACATTGGCGACCTGGCCGGTAACCGTCCGTGGATGGTGCTGTTCTTCCTGGCGCTGATCATCATGGTGTCGATCACCCTGCGCACCACCACGGCCGCCTATTACTTCAAGTATGTGGTGGGCCGGCCCGACCTGCTGGCGTCCTTCCTGCCGGCCTACATGGCGGCGGCGGCCGCCGGCGCCGCGCTCACGCCCGTGCTGACGCGCTTTATCGACAAGAAGACCCTGATGATGGTGCTGATGTCGCTCACCGCGCTGCTGTCGGCGGCGTTTTTCTTCGTCGGCCCCGAACAGATCACGGCCATGTACGCGCTCCAGATCGCCCTCGGCCTGGTGCTGGGACCGAAGTCGCCGCTGGCGTTCTCAATGTATGCCGACAGCGCCGACTACAACGAATGGCGCAACGGCCGCCGCGCCACCGCGATGACCTTCGCCGCCGCCACGTTCTCGCAAAAACTCGGCACAGCGCTGGCGGTGGCCGTCATCGGCACGGTCTTCACAAAGCTCGGCTACGTGCCCAACGCGGCGCAGTCGAGCGGCTCGCAGGCCGGCATCGTCTGGCTGATGTCCATCATTCCCGCCATGTTCGCCCTGCTCGCGGTGGCGGTCATGTTTTTCTATAACCTCGACAGCGCCAGACTGCGCCAGGTCCAGGCCGACCTGGCGGCGCGCAAGGCGCCGCTGTAACGCCATTTCTGGAGACGTTTTATGTTACGCCCCACCGACGACGGCGCCCGCTACGAATTGAGCAGCCCGACCGCGATGCCGCACGCCGCCGGCTTCCTGTGGAACCGCAAGATGATGATCCAGGTGACCTGCCGCGGCTACGCGGTGGCCCAGTTCATGCAGCCCGAACCGGCCAAATACGCGCACGCGCCAAACATGGAAGCGACGTCCTTCATGCAGCCGGAACAGGCCTATTTTGCGCACCATCCGGGGCGCTTCTTTTATGTGAAGGATGACGACACGGGCGAGCTGTTCTCGGCGCCCTACGAGCCGGTACGCGCGCCGGTGGACCGCTTTGCCTTCTCGGTCGGCCAGAGCGACTTGGCCTGGCGCATCGAGCACCTGGGCATCGGCATCGAGCTGCGCCTTTGCCTGCCGCCGGACGAGGTGGTCGAACTGTGGTCGCTGCGCGTGACCAATTTGTCCGGCCGCCCGCGCCGGATCAGCGTCACGCCGTACTTCCCGATCGGGTACATGTCGTGGATGAACCAGTCGGCCGAGTACCGCGCCGACTTGGGCGGCATCGTCGCCAGCAGCGTCACGCCGTATCAGAAAGTGGCCGACTACTTCAAGAACAAGGACTTGAAAGACAAGACCTTCTTCCTGTGCGAGCAGGCGCCCGATTCGTGGGAGGCCAACCAGGCCGCCTTTGAAGGGGAGGGCGGCCTGCACAATCCGTCGGCCCTGCAAGGCGCGGCGCTGGCCTGTGGCGACGCGCGCTACGAGACGCCGGCGGCGGTGGTGCAGTACCGGCTGGCGCTGGAGGCCGGCGCGGCCAGCGGCCAGCGCTTCCTGTTCGGCCCCGCGTTCGACGACGCCGAGGTCGCGGCCCTGCGCAGCGCCTGGCTGAGCGAAGACGGCTTCGCGCGGGCCGCCGCCCAGGCCGAGGCCTACGTGGCCGGCGGACGCGGTTGCGCGCGCATCTCCACGCCCGACAAGGAGTTTGACAACTTCGTCAACCACTGGCTGCCGCGCCAGGTGTTCTACCATGGCGACGTGAATCGTCTCACCACCGATCCGCAGACGCGCAACTACCTGCAGGACAATATGGGCATGAGCTTCGTGCGCCCGTCGGTGATGCGCGCGGCCTTTTTGCATGCGCTCAGCCAGCAGGAAGCGTCCGGCGCCATGCCCGACGGGATCTTGCTGGCGGCCGGCGCGCAGCTCAAATACATCAACCAGGTGCCGCACACCGATCATTGCGTGTGGCTGCCGGTGTGCCTGCAGGCTTACCTCGACGAGACGGCCGACATGGCCATGCTCGATGAAGCGGTGGTCGATGCGCAGGGCCGCAGCGAAAGCGCGTTCGCGCGCGTCGGCCGCGCCATGGACTGGCTGCTGGCCGAACGCGACCATCGGGCTCTGTCGTTCATCGCCCAGGGCGACTGGTGCGATCCGATGAACATGGTCGGCTACAAGGGCCGCGGCGTGTCCGGCTGGCTGACGGTGGCGGCGGCGTATGCGCTCACGCTGTGGGCTGGCGTGTGCGAACAGCGCGGGGACGCTGCGCGGGCGCGGCACTTTCGCGATGGCGCGGCCGCCATGAATGCGGCGGCCAACGCGCATCTGTGGGATGGCGCCTGGTTCGCGCGCGGCATCACGGATGACGGCGTGAAGTTCGGCGTGAGCACGGATTCCGAAGGGCGCATCTACCTCAATCCGCAGGCGTGGGCTATCCTGGGCGGGGCGGCGGACGGCGCGCAGACGGCGCGCATGCTGGCCGAAGTCGAGCGCCAGCTGTATTCGCCCTACGGCGTGACCATGTTCGCGCCGCCGTACAGCGCCATGCGCGACGACGTCGGACGCGTGACGCAGAAGCATCCCGGCTCGGCGGAAAATGGCGCGGTGTACAACCACGCGGCGATTTTCTACATTTTCAGTTTGTACGGCATCGGCGAGACCGAGCGCGCGCACATGCTGCTGCGCCAGATGATTCCGGGGCCTGGCGACGCCGACTACCTGCGGCGCGGGCAGCTGCCGGTGTTCATTCCCAATTACTACCGGGGTGCGCACCGTGAGTATCCGAGGACGGCGGGCAGGTCGAGCCAGTTGTTCAATACCGGGACCGTGTCATGGATGTACCGCTGCATCGTCGAAGGCTTGTGCGGCCTGAGGGGCGATGCGGACGGCTTGACGATCAACCCGCAGATGCCGGCCGCCTGGCAGCGCATGGATGTGGAGCGCGAGTTTCGCGGGGCGCGCTTCCAGGTGCATATCGAGCGCGCTGATGTGAAGAGCGTGATGGTCAGGCATGAGGGAAAGTTCTTGCCGCAGGCGCGCATGACGGGCATCGTGGCGGGGGCGCACTACCGACTCGATGTATTCGTGCCGTAGATGGAATTACGCGCTCTCGCGCGCCATCAGCGTAAATCCCAGGTCGATCTGCGCCGCCGGCGGCGCCTCGCCCTTGATCACCGCCAGCAGCAGGCTGGCCGCCTCGAACCCGATCCGGTAGCGCGGCGTGGCGATCGTGGTCACCGATGGCGTCATCCAGGCCGACGCCGGCAAGTCGTTAAACCCGCATACCGCCAGCTGCTCCGGCACCTTGATACCGCGCCGCTGGCAGTGGTAAATCGCGCCATGCGCCAGGTCGTCATTGCAGCAGAAAACCGCGTCGCAGTCCGGCGCCTGCGCCAGCATGCGTTCCACCAGTTGCGCCCCCAGCGCGATGGTCGACGGCTCGCCCACCATCAGCTCCAGGCGCGCATCAAGCAGGCCCGCCTCGCCCATGGCCTTGCGGTAGCCGTCGGCACGGCGCAGGGTGCGCTCGTCCAACTGGGCGCCGATGAAACCGATGCGCGTGTGGCCTTTGTCGATCAGGTAGCGCGTCATCGCCCGGCCCGCATCGAACTGCGAAAACCCCACCGACAACTGGCCCGGCGCGCTTCCCAGGTCCATCATCGACACCAGCGGCACGTTGGACGCCGCCAGCATCCGGGTCACCCGCGCACTCTGGCTCAGGCTCGAGAGCAAAATGCCATCCGGATTCGATTGCAGATAAATACCGAGCAGCTTTTCTTCCTCGGCATCCGAATAGCGGGTGTTGCCGATCAATAGCTGGTAATTGCCGGAGCCGATCGCATCCTCGATCCCCTCCAGCACGGCCGTGAACACCGCATTCGACAGCGACGGCACCAGCACCACGATCACGTTCGACTGCGCCGACGCCAGGGCGCGCGCGGCGCGGTTCGGCACGTAGCCGAGTTCGGCAACGGCGAGCCCGACCCGCGCGCGCACGGCGTCCGATACCCGCTTCGGCTGGTTCAGTGCGCGCGAAGCCGTCATCGCCGACACCCCGGCGCGCGCCGCCACCGACGCCAGCGTGGCTTTGCCGCTGGCGCGGCTCTTGATCGTGCTTGTTTTGCTCATGCGCTTGGCCGACTCCGATAATTTTTTGAAAACTTTTGCCGGATTTTACCCCGTGCGGCATGCTTTCCGTCAATACATCTCAAGTTGCCTGAGGGAATTAACTACTTGTGTGTGTTCCCGCACAGAGCTGGGGCGAGCGGCGGACTATAGTGGAACTGTCTCTTTCAGGACATCCCTAGTTTTGGACTTCGCCCGCTTTAATACAGCGGGCATTTTTTTGCCCTGGCGAAAAGCGGTGTCACATCCAAAGGGAAGGGGCGGGCGCGGCAGGACGCCGCGCCGGGGCATTACATCAGGGCCGAGGTCAGGCTGCTCACTTCGGCGGCCGATTCTTCCAGGATGCTGTTGAGGGTGCCATCGCCGATGACGAAGTCGATGGTGGCCGCCGCCTGGCGCGAGGTAGCGGCGGCGCGCTCGTACAGGGGCGACGGGACCGGCGCCAGGTCGTTGGCCAGCAGCAGGGTGTCGCCCAGGGTTTCGGGCGGCAAGGCGCGCATGCCGACCCAGAGCGCCTCGATGGCCGCCATGACGGGCGCCGGCACGGCCAGCCGTTGCAGGACGCAGCGGCCGATGATCTGTTCGCCATGTTCGATCCAGTCGTCCGGCTCGCCTTCGAACAGGCCCGGAAACTCATCCGCGCGCGAGAGCATGTAAAAACCGCCCACCTCGTGCACGATGCCGGCGAACATCGCCGTTTCCGGGTCCAGGTTGGCCACGCGCCGCGCGATCACCTGCGACAGCGCCGCCACGTGGGCCGAGTGCTGCCACAATTGATTGGCCTTGGCGCGCAGGGCTGGCTGGGTGATCTTGCTGTCCAACTGGCGCACGATGACCGCCGCGCCCAGCGCGTTAAGGGTGCGAAACCCCACCCGCTGCACCGCGGTGCGCACGTTGGTCACTTCGTTGCCGGATCGGTTGTACGCGACCGAATTGGCGATCGCCACGGTGCGCGCGGCCAGCAGCGGCTCGGCCTGCACCAGGCGGGCCGCCACGTCGGCATGACAGTCGGGATCGTTCAATGCGCGCTGCAACTTCAGCGTGGCGTCGACATTGGTCGGGAAACTCAGTTCCCCCCGGCTTGCTTGAGCAGCAATGCTCTTGTACGCTTCGAGTCTGTCCATGAAAAAATTATACTCCGATAACCCAGCCGTGTTTGTCGTAAAAACGTGCTTTAAAGCATTTATCTGATCGGACGCCGGGGAGCGCCTCGTCCAGCACGCTCACCCCGGGCTCACGGCCGGGCTGGCGTTCAGGGCTCGCTGAAAATGGCGTCGCAGCCGTCCTGGGTCGCTTCGGTATCTTCCAGCTCATCGACCAGGCCCAGGTCGAACAATTCCTCGACGGCGTTCATGAAACTGTTGAGCTTGGTTGCGCCGATGAGGCGATAGATTTCCCCGGCTTCGTTACGCACGCCGATCAACATTTTTTCCTGGCGCACTTCGTCCGGCGTGGCGACGTTGAGCAGCAGGTTGCCGATGATGTGTTTGTCAAAGTGAGCGGGCTTTTTGCCTTCGAGCAGGGTGGTTTTCAATCTTCTTCCTTGTGTTGTTGTGATGTGGGGCAAACGGCATGGTCGGCGATGACTTGTTTCAGTTTGCGCAAGCTGGCGTCGATGTCATCGAAATCGCTGTCCGACAACGATGAAAACAGTTGCCTGCCATGCGCGATGACCTTGGGAAAGACTTCCTGGAACACGCCCTCGCCGCAGGCGGTCAGGCGCACGTAGAACGAGCGCTTGTCGTCGCAGCTGCGTTCGCGCACAACCAGGCCCTTCTGTTCCAGGCGGTCGATCACGCCGGTCAGCGTGCCCTTGGTGATCAAGGTTTTCTCGCCCAGTTCCTTGTACGTCATGCCCTGCGTATTGCCGAGCGTGGCGATGATATCGAACTGGGCATGCGTCAAGCCGCACTGGCGCACCGACTCGCCCGAAAAGCGCTCGAAGCTTTGCAGGCACTCGGACAGCAAGCGCACACTCCTTAAATATCGTTCCCCCATAGGCCGTGATTATAGCTGGCTGCGCCCGGTTTGACGGCGGCGCGCTCGCTGGTGTGGCCTGTGCGCCGCGCCGCGCGTGCTGTTGATGCTGATTTGCGACAGCGTGCCGGCGGCAGCCTGGTCCGGGCAGGATGGTTGATCTCCGGTATGATAGTCAGCCAATGAAATCCGATGGCGCCTCGCGGGCGCCGGACCCCTTGTCATGACGCACCCATGCCCGTCCGATGCCACTTACTAAACTCGCCCGCCTGGCGCAAGAAACACCGCTGCGCGTGCTCCTCATCAACGCCGGCGAGCCTGATGCGCTGACCTGGGCCGGCCTGTTCCAGCCGTTGCGCCTGGCCGCCAAGATCCTCGGTCCCGAGCGCTTGCACGTGGACGTGCGCAGTCCCGACAAATTCGCCGCCGACGCCCAGCGCCACTGGCACCTGGTGCTGCTGGTGGCCGACGAAGCGCAAGCCTCGCTGAAACCGGCCAACAGCCGCATCCTGATCGAGCGCTGCCGCGCCGCACCGTTCTGGGGCGGGGTCGGCGCGGGCGTGTTGTGGCTGGCCGACGCTGGCGTGCTCAACGGCGTGCGCACGGCGCTGCCATGGGCCTTGTATGCCGAGGTCGACACGGTGGCCGACCGCGCCATGTTTACGCCGAACCTGTTCGAAATCGACGACAACCGGCTCACCTGCTGCGGTGGCGCGGCCAGCATCGACTTTGCGCTGAACCTGGTCGAGATCATCTTCGGGGCGGGGGTCCAGGCGCGCATCAAGGAAACGCTGTGCATCGACCGGGTGCGCGGCAAGGAAGAGCGGCAGCGGGTGGCCTTGCAAGCCCGCTTCGGCGCGCTGCAACCGAAGCTGACCGAAGCGGTGACCTTAATGGAAGCGAACATCGAAGAGCCGCTGTCGACGGACGACATCGCCAACCTGGTCGGCATCTCCCGGCGCCAGCTGGAGCGCTTGTTCAAGCAATACCTGGGCAGCCTGCCATCGCGCTACTACCTGGAATTGCGGCTGCAGCGCGCGCGCCAGTTGCTGCTCGACACGCATTATTCCATTGTGCAGGTCGGGCTGATGTGCGGTTTTTCGAGCGGCTCGCACTTCTCGACCGCGTTTGGCGCCTTGTTCGGCAACACCCCGCGCGAAGAACGCCAGCGCAAACTCGCCGCCCCACCCACTTGAATTCGCCAACCCGCCGGCGCACCCCCTACAACCGGGGTCTGACCTCTGATTCGAAACATTTCCTGGCACGGGGCTGAGCTTCAAGGTGCGGCAACGATGTCAGGGGCGTAGTTTGATACGTGAGGCCCTTCGAGGCTCGTCAGACGCGCCTTTGTAGCGTTGTTGGCAATTAGTTTCGAATCAGAGGTCAGACCCCGGTTAGGAAATGTTTCGAATCAGAGGTCAGACCCCCGGTGGGGGCGGCGCTTGTGGGTTTTGTACGTTTTGGCGGCGAGCAAAAATGAAAATGCTTGTCGCGTATTCAAAAGATGTTTGGGGCTGCTCTTCTTATAATAGTTCGACGTGCCCAGCGGTTTCGCCCGGGGACGCCTACTAACATTGGATGAGGAATGCCATGAACGCAAAGCTTGAAACGGGTGCAACCACGCGGCCGGTGACCAGACAAACCTTCGACGACGTCCTCGTCCCAACCTACGCGCCCGCCGCCATGGTGCCCGTGCGCGCCGCCGGCCTCGACCTGTGGGACCAGAACGGCAAGCATTACCTCGATTTCACTTCCGGCATCGCCGTGTCGAGCCTCGGCCATTGCAATCCGACCCTGGTCGCCGCCCTGACCGCTCAGCTGAACAACGTCTGGCACCTCGGCAACGGCTACACCAACGAGCCGGTCCTGCGCCTGGCCCTGGCCCTGACCGAAGCCACCTTCGCCGACCGCGCCTTCTTCTGCAACTCCGGCGCGGAAGCGAACGAAGGCGCCCTGAAGCTGGCGCGTAAGTACGCCCACACCAAATTCGGCCCGCACAAGTCGCGCATCATCTCGTGCCTGTCGTCGTTCCACGGCCGCACGCTGTTTACCGTGTCGGTCGGCGGCCAGCCGAAGTACACCGAAGGGTTCGAGCCGCTGCCGCAAGAGATCGACCATATTCCGTACAACGATATCGCAGCGGCCCGCGCCGCCATCGGCGACGACGTGTGCGCGGTCATCGTCGAGCCGATCCAGGGCGAAGGCGGCGTCATTCCGGGCGATCCGGCTTACCTGAAAGCGCTGCGCGAACTGTGCGACCAAACCGGCGCGCTGCTCATTTTCGACGAAGTGCAATCGGGCGTGGGCCGCACCGGCGCGCTGTACGCGTACATGGACAAGGGCGTCACGCCCGATATCCTGACCAGCGCCAAGGCGCTCGGCAACGGCTACCCGATCGGCGCCATGCTGACCACCAACGAGATTGCGGCGCACTTCGGCGTCGGCTCGCACGGCACCACCTACGGCGGTAATCCGCTGGCGGCCACCGTGGCGTTGAACGTGCTCGACACGATCAACCAGCCGGCCTTTTTGGCGCGCGTGAAACAGGCGTCGGAAAAAATCTTCGCCAACTTGCGCAAACTCGCCGCCGACTACCCGCAAGTGTTCGGTGAAGTGCGCGGCAGCGGCCTGCTGATCGGCCTGCCGGTGGCGGAACCGTTCAAGGGCCGCGCCAAGGACATCACCAAGGCCGCCGAAGCACTCGGCCTGATGCTGCTCATCGCCGGCACCGACGTGGTGCGCTTCGCGCCCGCGCTGATCGTCACCGACGAACAGATCGACGAAGCCGACCGCATCCTGCGCGCCGCCGTCGACGGCATGCTGAACGCGGCTCCCGCCAAGTAATCAGTTACAGACGGCCGGCGCGGCACTCGCCGCGGCCGGCCGCGGCACGCTTTGCCTATAAAGGGAAATCACATGTTTGTTGTCCGTCCGGTTGAACTGTCGGATATCGACGCCCTCGAAACGTTGGCAGCAGTGACGATGCCGGGCGTGCATACCCTGCCGAAGACGCGCGAAAAAATCGCCGCTTCGGTCGAGCGTTCGATCGCCTCGTTCGCCGCCCATGTCGACATCCCGAGCGAGGAGTCGTATCTCTTCGTGCTCGAACAGCAGGCCACCCGCGCCATCGTCGGCACCGCCGCCATCTTCGCGTCGGCCGGTTCCAACGGCACCTATTTTTCATTCCGTAACGATGTGATCCAGCAGGTCTCGCGCGACCTCAATATCAGTCACAGCGTGCATGCGCTCACGCTCTGCTCGGAGCTGACCGCTTACTCCCAGCTGTCCGGCTTTTACGTGAGCAACCGCAGCACCGCCGGGCTGGAAGCGGCCCTGCTGTCGCGCGCGCGCCTGTTGTTCGCGGTGCTCGCCCCGCACCGCTTCGGCGACCGCTTCTTCGTGCCGCTGGCCGGCGTCACCGACAAGAACGGCCAGTCGCCGTTCTGGGAAGCGCTCGGCCGCAAATTTTTCAAGATGGATTTCCTCGAGGCCGAACGGGTCATCGGCGGCGCCCGTAACCGTACCCTGATCGTCGAACTGATGCCGCACTATCCGGTATATGTGCCGCTGCTGCCGGGCGACGCCCAGGCGGCCATGGGCCAGATCCATGGCGACGGCGAACTCGCGTTCAACCTGCTCACCGAAGAAGGTTTCGAGGCCGACGACTATGTCGACATTTTCGATGGCGGCCCGATCCTGCAAGCGCATAAGAACGCGCTGCGCACCTTTGCCGGTTCGATGCTGCGCCGCGTGGCGCCGTTCGATGCGGGCATGTCGTCCGAGCTGCCGGTGACCTACGCGGTCGCCGCCAGCAATGAGCAGAACTTCCGCGCCATCACCGTCTCGTGCCCGTCCGCCGAAGGATACGACATCGTGTTCCTGCCGCAGGACGCGCAGGATGCGCTGATGGTGGCCCCGGGCGATAACGTCATTTGCGTCAGAATCTGAAAGAGAACCCTATGCTAGTTGTACGCGCAATTCACGCGTCCGATCTGGATGCCCTGATCGAACTGGCGCACCAGGTCGGCAGCGGCATGACGACGCTCAAGCCGGACCGCAAGATGCTGGGCGACCGCATTTCGGTGGCGGTGGCCTCGTTTGCCGAGACCATCCCGCCCGAACAGCGCGACTACATGTTCGTCATGGAAGACACCACCAGCGGGCGCCTGGCCGGCGTGTGCGCGATCAAGGGAGCGGTGGGGCTGGACGAGCCGTTCTATAACTACCGCATCGGCACCCTGGTCCATTCGAGCCGCGAGCTCGATGTGTTTACGCGCATGGACACCCTGTACCTGTCGAACGACCTGACCGGCGCCACCGAATTGTGTTCGCTGTTCCTGCATCCGGATTACCGCAGCGGGAACAATGGCAAGTGGCTCTCGAAAAGCCGCTTCCTGTTCATCGCCCAGTTCCCGCACCTGTTCACGGCCAAGCTGATCGCCGAGATGCGCGGCTACCAGCTTGATGACGGCAGCTCGCCGTTTTACGAAGGCCTGGGCCGCCATTTCTTCAAGATGGATTTCAACCACGTCGACCACCTGACGGCGATGGGCAAGAAGTCCTTCATCGCCGAGCTGATGCCGCGCCAGCCGTTGTACGTCGCTTACCTGCCGGAAGACGCGCAGGAAGTGATCGGCAAGGTGCATCTGTCGACCGCGCCCGCGCGCCGCCTGCTCGAGCAGGAAGGCATGCACTTCGAAGGCTATGTCGATATTTTCGACGCCGGCCCGGTGTTGCAGGCGCGCGTGTCGGAACTGCGCGCCATGCGCGACAGCACGGTGGCCACGGTCGATGAAAGCGCCACGCCGACGGATACCGATCCGCTGCTGGTATCGAACACGAAGCTCAATGATTTTCGCATGATCGTCGCACACGCCAATCCGGTCTCGGGCAAGCTCGCCCTGACGCCGGACGAACAGGCGCTGCTGCATTGCCAAGGCGGCGACACGGTTCGCACGCTGTCACTCAATGTAAGGAAGAATGTCCATGTCTGATGCCAGCAAGGTAGTGAGTAACATCGCAAGTAACTTCGTCAACGGCGAATGGCTCGCCGGCAGCGGCGCCGAACTTGTCACCATCGATCCGTCCACCGGCAAACAGACCTGGGCCAGCCTGGAGTCGACCGCCGACGACGTGGCACGCGCGGTGCAGTCCGCGCGCACGGCCTTCGATGCGTGGGCATTGACCCCGCTCGACGATCGCATCGCCCTATGCGGGCGTTTCCGCGACCTGCTCAAGGCCAATGCCGAAGAGCTGGCGCAGACCATCTCCGAAGAAGTCGGCAAACCATTGTGGGAAGCGCGCACGGAAGTGGCGACCATGGCCAACAAGGTCGATATTTCGGTGCAGGCCTACGGCGCGCGCACCGGCGAAGTGGCGGCCAAGGTCGCCGACGGCAATGCCGTGCTGCGCCACCGTCCGCACGGCGTGTTCGGCGTGTTCGGACCGTACAACTTCCCCGGCCACCTGCCCAACGGGCATATCGTCCCGGCCCTCATCGCCGGTAACACGGTAGTGTTTAAACCAAGCGAATACGCCCCGCGCACGGCCATCAAGACCGTGCAGCTGTGGCAGCAGGCCGGCTTGCCGGCTGGCGTGATCAACCTGGTCAACGGCGGGCGCAATACCGGCGTGGCACTGGGCCAGGATGCGGGCCTCGATGGCGTGCTGTTTACCGGCTCTTGCCAGACCGGCGTCGCCCTGCACAAGCAGTTCGGCGGCCAGCCGGGCAAGATGCTGGCGCTGGAAATGGGCGGGAACAATCCGCTGGTGGTGTGGGACGTCAAGGATGTCGACGCCGCCGTGCATCACGCGGTCATGTCGGCGTTCATCTCGGCCGGCCAGCGCTGCACCTGCGCGCGCCGCCTGGTGGTGCAGGACAGTCCGGCCGGCGAAGCTTTCGTCAAGCGCCTGGTCGAAGTGGCATCTACCCTCACCGTGGGCGCCTCCAACGCCGAACCGCAGCCGTTCATGGGCCCTGTGGTCTCGAGCGCGGTCGCCGCGCGCCTGGTGCAGGCGCAGGCCGACATGGCCGCCAAGGGCGGCACGGTACTCCTGCAAATGAAGCAGCTCGATCCGAACGCCGGTTTTGTCACGGCCGGCATCGTCGACGTCACCAACGCCATCGGCATTGCGGACGAAGAGTGGTTTGGCCCGCTGTTGCAGGTCGTCCGCGTCAAGGATTTCGCCAGCGCCGTCAAGGTTGCCAACGCCACCGAATTCGGTCTGGCCGCCGCGCTGCTGTCGAACGACGAAGCGCTGTGGAAGCAGTTCTCGGTGCAGGCCCGCGCCGGCATCGTCAACTGGAACCGCCCGACCACGGGAGCTGCCAGCAGCGCGCCGTTCGGCGGCGTGGGCAAGTCGGGCAACCATCGCCCGAGCGCCTACTACGCGGCCGATTATTGCGCGTACCCGGTCGCCTCGATCGAAACGAGCGAACTTGAACTGCCGGCCAAGCTCTCGCCCGGCTTGAGCTTCCAGGACCGGCCATGAGCGCACGCGAATTTAACTTCGATGGCCTGGTCGGCCCGAGCCACAACTACGCCGGCCTGTCGTTCGGCAACGTCGCCTCTTTCAGCAATGTGAAGAGCGCGTCGAACCCGCGCGAAGCGGCCCTGCAGGGCCTGGCCAAGATGCGCGAGCTGGCCGCGCGCGGCTTCGCGCAGGCGGTCATGCCGCCGCAGGCGCGTCCCAATTTCCGCCTGCTGCGCCGCATCGGCTTTACCGGGACCGATGCCGACGTGCTGGCGCGCGCCTACCGCGAGGCGCCCGTCATCCTGGCGTGCGCCTATTCGGCGTCCCCCATGTGGACCGCCAACGCGGCCACGGTCAGCCCGTCGGCCGACACCTTCGACGGCCGCGCGCACTTCACCGCCGCCAACCTGAATAACAAGCTGCACCGCTCGGAAGAGCACCTGCAGTCGACCCGCACCCTGCGCGCGCTGTTCTCGGACGAGCGTCATTTCGCGGTGCACGAGGCGCTGCCGCCAACGTCGGCCTTTGGCGACGAAGGCGCGGCCAACCACACGCGCTTTTCCGCCACCCACGGTGGCAAGGGCGTCGAGTTTTTCACCTACGGCCGGGTCGAATTCGATCCGTCCGCGCCGGCGCCTAAAAAGTACCCGGCCCGCCAGAGCCTGGAGGCGTCGCAAGCCATCGCGCGCCTGCACGGGCTGGACTCGGCACGCACCGTGTTCGCCTCGCAAAATCCGGACGTGATCGACCAGGGCGTGTTTCACAACGACGTCATCGCGGTCGGTAACGGCAATGTGCTGTTCTATCACGAGCAAGCCTTCCACGACGAAGGGGCGGTACTGAACGGGCTGAGGAATGCCCTGGCCGGCGTTGAAACCGAACTGACCGCGATCCGCGTCGATACCCAGGTGGTGGCGGTGGGCGACGCGGTGGCCAGCTACCTGTTCAACAGCCAGCTGCTCACCAAGCCCGATGGCGCGATGGCGCTGGTCATTCCCCAGGAAAGCCAGGAAAACCGCGCCGTGGCGCGCTACCTCGAAGAACTGGTCGCCAGCGGCGGCCCGGTCGACGAGCTGATTCATTTCGACCTGCGCCAAAGCATGCGCAACGGCGGCGGGCCTGCCTGCCTGCGCCTGCGCGTGGTGCTCACCGACGCGGAAATCGCGGCCATGCACCAGGGCGTGATCATGACCGACGCCCTGTACCACACCCTGGTCGACTGGGTCGGTAAATACTACCGCGACCGCCTCGAACCGAAAGACCTGGCCGACCCCCAGCTGGCGCTCGAATGCAGCGCCGCGCTGGAGGAATTGAGCCGCATCCTGGGACTGCCCGGCCTGTATGACCTGACGTAGAATACCGCCAGCCGGACGGTGCCCCTTATTTGGGCGGGTAAAACCCGCCTGCCTGCAAATCGCGAAAGCGCCGTCACAAGCTGGCGCCGGAACGATGGAATACAAACCAAGCAACGGAGAAGCAAAGATGAAACAGATGCCACAAGATTTGCGTAAACAGACGCTCGACCTGATCACTGCGAGCCAGCCTGCCGATGACGGCCAGGTGACGGCCCTGATCAGCGCCTGGCTCGGTTCGCTCGACGACGAAGACCTTGCGGGCACGTCGCCGGAGAGCCTGGCGCCGGTCCTGCGCGACGGCTTTACGCAAGCGGCGCGGCGTACCGCGCCCGGCTGCCAGATTGCGCAGCTGCGCTACTCCGACGGGCGCGGCGCGCAAGCGACCGCCCTCCTGGTCATCAACGATGACATGCCTTACCTGGTCGACTCCATCGTCATGGCGATGCGCAAGCAGCGCGTGGCCGTCAATGGCGTCATGAATGCCGTGCTGGCTGTGCGCCGTGACGCCAGCGGCACCGCGCTCGCCGTCGGCGAAGCCGGCGCACCGCTCGAATCCGTGGTCCTGTGCCTGCTGGCCGAAGATCTGGGCGCCGACGAACTGGCCGCGCTGGTCGCCAGGCTGCACATGGTCGCGCGCGACGCCGCCGTGGTGCGGCGCGATTCCGTGGCCATGGGCGACCGCCTCACCGCCGTCGCCGCCGCCGCCGCCGCCAACGGCACCGAAGGCCAGGAAGTCGCAGCCTTTCTGGAGTGGGCCAAGAACGAAGGCTTCGAGCCGTTCGGCTACGCCTATTACGTCGTCAAGGCCGGCGAGCGCGAACTCGAACGCGATATCCCGAGCCGCATCGGCGTGCTGCAAGATACCTCGCATCCGGTCTACGGCACCTGCCTGGCCAACATCCCGGGCGACTTCGACACCTTGTCCAAGCGCCCCGACGCGCTGTCGATCGTCAAGGCCGACGTCGAAGGCACCTTGCACCGCGACCAGCCGCTCGACTTCATCGGCGTGCGCGATACCGATGCACAAGGCAATATCCGCGGCGAGCACTGCTTCGTCGGCCTGTTCACCCGCGCCGCCACCGCCACCCCGCTGGCGCGCCTGCCGTTCGCGCGCGGCCGCGTGGCCAAGGTCCTGAGCCTGGCCGGCGTGCGCCAGGAAGGCTTCCGCGCCGAGAAATTCCTCGAAATCCTCGAGTCGCTGCCGCGCACCGAAACGGTGGAAGCGGACGCCGAATGGCTCTCGCAGGTGTGCAGCTCGGTCGTTTCGCTGTACAAGCAGCCGCGCGCCAAGGTCTTTGCACGGCGCGATGTCTACGCGCGCCACTTGAATGTACTGGTCTACATGCCGCGCGAGCGTTACAGCGCCAGCGTGGCGGCCAGCCTGGCCCACGCGCTCAAGGAAAGCTCGGGCGCGACCGACGTGCGTTCGCAAACCCTGGTGGCCGACGGTCCGCTGGCCCGCGTGTACCTGATCGCCCACGCCGCGCGCAACCCGCTCGACCTCGAAACCGATATCCAGCAGCCGCTCCTGGCGGTGCTCGACGGCTGGCACGACAAGTTCGCCGCCCTGACCGACAACGTGTTCGATGTACAGACCCGCGGCACCCTGCGCAAACTGTGCTCGACCTTGCCGGTCAACTACGTCAGCGCCACCGCGCCGGCGGTCGCCTTGCGCGACCTGAACGCGATCCTGCACAACGGCCATGCCGGCCGTGTGTCGGTGCGCGTGGAACTGGACGACGCCGGCAGCGCCACCATCCGCCTGTACTCGGTCGACGGCGTGCCGTCGCTCTCGCGCATCCTGCCGGCGCTGCACAACGCCGGCGTTGCGATCGACCGCGAACAGACCTACGCGATTGCCGTTGCCGACGGCAGCCGCCATTTCGTCACCAGCCTGGCGGTGGACGCCGAAAGCGCGGCCAAGTTGGCCAAGCCGAACGTCGTGACCGTGGCGCAGGAACTGTTTGCCTCGCTGTTTAACAACGAAGCCGAAGACGGCCGCATGAACGGCCTGGTGATCGAAGGCGGCTTGCGCATGCGCGAAGTGCAGCTGATCCGCGCCTACATCAGCTACTGGCGCCAGACCGGCAGCAAATTCTCGGTGCGCTACATGGCCGACACCCTGCGCCGCCAGCCGGTGCTGGTCAAGGAACTGGTCGAAGGGTTCGTGCAGCGCTTCGATCCGTCGGTGCCGGAAGAACAGCGCCTGGCCGCGGCCGCGCGCATTGCCGCCATCAAGACCAGCCTGGCCACCGTCAACCACGCCGACACCGAGGAAATCGTCGCCGCCCTGGTCGACCTGATCCTGGCCACCGTGCGTACCAACTACTTCCAGAACGACCAGCAAGGCGACAAGATCATCTTCAAGTTCGACACCAGCAGCCTGGCGCTGGTGCCGGAACCACGTCCGTACCGCGAGATCTATGTATTCTCGCGCCGCTTCGAAGGCGTGCACCTGCGCGGCGGCCCTGTGGCCCGTGGCGGCTTGCGCTGGTCGGACCGCATGGAAGACTACCGCACCGAAGTCCTGGGCCTGGTCAAGGCGCAGATGGTCAAGAACGCGGTCATCGTGCCGGCCGGCTCCAAGGGCGGTTTTGTCTGCAAGCAGATGCCGAAGGACGCCGTGCGTGAAACCATCGCCGCCGAAGGCGAAGCAGTCTACCGCCTGTTCATTTCCAGCCTGCTGGAAGTGACCGACAACCGCGTGCGCGGCGTCATCGTGCCGCCAAGCGACACGGTACGCTACGACCAGGACGATCCGTACCTGGTGGTGGCCGCCGACAAGGGCACCGCAACCTTCTCCGATATCGCCAACAGCATTGCAGTCAAGCGCGGCTTCTGGCTGGGCGACGCCTTTGCCTCGGGCGGCTCGAACGGTTACGACCACAAGAAGATGGGCATCACCGCCAAGGGCGCGTTCGAAGCGGTCAAGCGCCACTTCTACGAGATGGACCACGACATGAACACCACCCCGATCACCATGGTCGGCGTGGGCGACATGTCGGGCGACGTGTTCGGCAACGGCGTGCTGCTGTCGCGCCAACTGAAGGTGCTGGCCGCGTTCGACCATCGCCACATCTTCCTCGACCCGACGCCGGACGTGGTCACCTCGTTCGCCGAACGCGAGCGCATGTTCGCGCTGCCACGTTCGTCGTGGGAAGACTACAACAAGGACCTGATCTCGGCTGGCGGCGGCGTGTTCCCGCGCAGCGCCCGTTCGATCGAGATTTCGCCGCAAGTGCGCGCCGCGCTCGATATCGCCGAGACCGTGCTGCCGCCTGAAGAACTGATGCACCGCATCCTGCTCGCTCCCGTGGACCTGTTCTACAACGGCGGCATCGGTACCTACATCAAGGCCTCGACCGAAACCCACGCGCAGGTCAAGGACCGCGCCAACGACAATATCCGCGTCGACGGCAGCCAGTTGCGCTGCAAGGTAGTGTCCGAAGGCGGCAACCTGGGCGCAACCCAGAACGGCCGTATCGAATTCGCCCTCGCCGGTGGCCGCATCTTCACCGATGCGATCGATAATTCGGCCGGCGTGGATTGCTCGGACCATGAAGTGAACGTCAAGATCTGGCTCGACACCGAAGTCAATGCCGGTGAACTGCCCGAAGCGGACCGCAACCGCATCCTGAACGAGATGACGAGCGATATCGAACACCTGGTCCTGCGCGACAACACCCTGCAAACCCACCTGCTGGTGCGCGAAGTGCAGGCCCAGCTCGATCCTGCTGTGGTGGATGCTTACGCCGCGCTGATCACCAGCCTGGAAGCCGAGGGTGCGCTCTCGCGCGAACTGGAACAGCTGCCGACCGACGCCGAACTGCAGCGCCGCAAGACCTTGGGCGCGGGTTTGACCGCGCCGGAACTGGCGGTGGTGATCGCCAACGTCAAGAACCGCTTCAAGCGCCTGCTGGCCGCGCTGCCGCTGACGGACGAAAGCTGGGCCGAGTCGGTGCTCAAGCCTTACTTCCCGGCGCAACTGGTCGCCACCCGCAACGCGCTGGCGCACCCGCTGGCCAACGCCATCCTGGCCACCGTACTGGCCAATGAATCGGTCAACCGCTGCGGCCCGTTGATGATCCGCGAGCTCGCCAGCGCGCACCAGATCGACGAGACCGAGGTCGTCAAGGCCTGGGGCCAGTCGTGGTCCGCGCTGCACCTGGCGCCGATTTTCGGCGCGCTCGACGCCGATGCACTGACGGTGCCGCGCGCCGTGTCGATCAAGGTCGATGCGCGCACCCGCGTGCTGTTCAAGGCGATCGTCGAAGGCGTGCTGTCGGTTCCAAGCGGTGCGGGCGGCATGGAAGAACTTTCGCGCCTGTTCTCGCAGCCGGAAATGCTCAAGCAGCTGATGCCGGCAACGGCCGATGCCGACGCTTTCGTTTCCCTGCCTGCGTCGTTCACGCAAGCCTGGAAAGCGGTCGACGCGATCGAAGCGGTAGCGACCTTCCTGTTCGCGGCGGTGTCGGTCAACCGTCCCGCGGGCATGAGCCTCGCGCAATTCTTGCAGGTGGGGATGGCGCTGCGCGGCCAGGCCGGCATCGATACGCTCGAACGTGGCCTCAAGCTCGCGCCGCACAGCAAATCGCAAGAGCAGCTGCGCAATTACGCGATGCAGGCGCTGCGCCGCACCCAGCAACGCCTGCTGCAGCAGGTGCTGGCCCGTTCCAGCAACGGCAGCGACACCCTGGAAGCGGTTGAAGTGGTGACCAACACCATGGGCTTGTCGGGCTACGCGCCGGCGCTTGACCTGGAACAGGCGATGCTGGACGTGTGGGCCTTGTCCGAGGCGACCAACGCGGCGCCGGTGGCGGCGTAAATGAGCGCCTACGTTGCACCAACGGCAAACGGGGGCGCGCAAGCGCTTCCGGCCGCCGTGCGCGCGCTGGCCGGCGCCGACTTTGGCGTGCTGGCCAAGCGCTTCATCGACGCCGGCTTCTCGGTCGCGCAGCCGGCGCCCGGCATCGTGACGATCAAGTCCGGCCGGGCGCCCGCCTGCGCCAGCGTGATCGTCTCGGTCGGCGTGCATGGCGACGAAACCGGCCCGATCGAGGTGCTGGCCTACGTGCTCGACGCCCTCTCGCAGGGACCGGACGCGCTGGCGGTGGACCTGATGGTCTGCGTCGGCAATATCGACGCCATCGCGGCCGGCAAGCGCTTCATCGATGCGGACCTGAACCGGATGTTCCGTCCGGTTCGAGGTAGCCTCGCCAGCGCGGCGGAAGCGGCGCGGGCCGACACCATGATCGCCGCCACCGTAGACTTTTTCTCCGGCGCCGGGCCGGATCGCTGGCACCTCGACCTGCACACGGCCATCCGCCCGTCGCTGTACCCGACCTTCGCGATCGTGCCGGACCTGATTGCGGAAGAGGGCAAGTGCGCGCTGATCGCCTGGCTGGGCCAGGCCGCCATTGGCGCCATCGTCATGAATCCGCAGTCGGCGGGAACCTACAGCTACTATTCGGCCGAGTTTCACGGGGCGGCGGCCAGCACCGTGGAACTGGGCCGGGTCGGCACGCTGGGCCAGAACGACCTGGGTTTGTTTGCCGACGTCGGCACCGCGCTCGACGACCTGCTGCGCGGCGCCAAGCCGGCCGCACCGAAAGTCGAACCGCACGTGTTCGCGGTGGCGCAGGAAATCATCAAGCACAGCGACGCGTTTCACATGACGTTCGACCGCACTACGCAGAACTTCACCGCGTTAAGCCAGGGCCAGGTGATCGCCACCGATGGCGATATCATGTACGCCGTCAGACATCCGGAGGAACTGGTAGTATTCCCGAACCCGGATGTGCGCGTCGGTCTGCGCGCCGGATTGATGGTGGTGCGGACGCGTTAGCCGGGATGCCCGTGGCACGCCCCGTACCGTTTTTTACACGCGCATCGAGGCAATCCATGAGCACTCTCTTCACACCTTTCAGCATGGGGCCAGTCACACTGGCCAACCGCATCGCGATCGCGCCGATGTGCCAGTACTCCGCCGACGAGGGCATCGCCAGCGACTGGCACATGATCCATCTGGGCCACCTGGCTTTGTCCGGGGCGGCCATCCTGTTCCTCGAGGCGAGCGCCGTCTCGCCCGAAGGACGTATTTCTCCCAAAGACCTGGGCATCTGGTCGGATGAGCATGCCGCCGCACTGGCGCCGATCGTGGCCGCCATGCGCCGTCACGCGCCGATCCGCCTGGCGATCCAGCTCGCCCACGCGGGGCGCAAGGCATCGAGCCAGGTGCCGTGGGACGGCGGCGCCAATATCGCCATCGACGATGGCGGCTGGCAGACCGTGGCGCCGTCGGCGCTGCCGCATGCGGACGGCGAAACGGTGCCGCTGGCGCTCGACGACGAGGGCCTGGCGCGCGTGCGCGACGCGTTCGTGGCGGCCGCGCAGCGCAGCCACGCGCTCGGGTTGGACGCGATCGAGCTGCACGCCGCGCATGGCTATTTGCTGCATCAGTTCTTATCGCCACTGTCGAACCAGCGCAGCGACCAGTATGGCGGCGCGCTGGAAAACCGCATGCGCTTTCCGCTGGACGTGTTCGCGGCCGTGCGCGCGGCGGTGCCGCCGACGATGGCCGTCGGCGTGCGTATTTCGGCCACCGACTGGGTCGAGGGCGGTTGGGATATCGAGCAGAGCGTGCGTTTTTCGCAGGAACTGAGCGCCGCCGGCGCCGACTTCATTCACGTGTCGAGCGGGGGCATCTCGCCGGCGCAAAAAATCCCGGTGGGGCCGTCGTACCAGATCGGCTTTGCCGCCCGCATCCGCGCGGAAACCGGCATGCCGACCATCGGCGTGGGCATGATCACCGAGGCGCGCCAGGCCGAAGAGATTGTCGCGCGCGGCGACGCCGACGTGGTGGCGCTGGCGCGCGCGATGCTGTTCGATCCGCGCTGGCCGTGGCACGCGGCCGCGCAACTGGGCGCCCAGGTGGACGCGCCGCCCCAGTACTGGCGCTCGCAGCCGCGCGAGTACAAGGACTTGTTCGGGCCGACCACGCTGGGCCAGCGCTAGCGCATTTTTTGGCCGCTACGCGGCGGCACTACTCACGCGGCGGCGACGCCGCGCGGCAGCGCCGACGATCAGCGCGCCAAAGCCGAACATGGCAAAGGCGGCCGGCTCCGGCACCGCAGACGGCGACGGGCCGTCATAGCTGGCGTAGTTGGAAAGCTCCATCGATAAATAGATGGAAATCGCGGTATCCTGGTCGTTGGAGAACTCCAAAGAGAATGCTTCGCCACGCACGCCGCTGTCGTTCAGGCCCGCCCAGCCCTGGTTGATGCCACGCGTGAATGGTTGGTAGCCGAAGTTGATGTTCAAGTGACTGTTTGCGCGAAAATTGTTGGGGCCGTACTGCGTCGCATCGCTGATCGCCATTTCGCCATAGCCGGAGTAAATCAGCTTGGTATGCGGGGCAAGCCACACCGGCACCATCTGGGCGATATAGCCATTCGCCCGTGCGCCTGTGCCGGCCGTGTTTTGCAGCCGCGTCTCGATACGTACCTCGCCCACGCCGGTGGAGGTGCTGGCCACGCTCGAGCTGCCATGCGCCAGCGTCGCGCCGAGGGCCAGGACAATGTCATCCTTGTCGTGCGTCGACCCGCTCCATGAAGTTGCAGGGGCGGTCAGGTTCGCTTCCACGTAGGAAGAGCCAGCGCCGTCGAAGCGGTAGCTGGCGCTCATGCCATCGTTCGGGGTCAGGTCGATGACTGTCATGCTGGCGTTGCTGATGGAAGCGCCGACGCTGATGTTCTTTGCCGCGAGCGCGCTGGCGCCAGCCAGCGACAGGGAAACAAACAGGGCGGCAGCAGTCAGGCGATGGTGTCGTGTCATGGTATGCAGTTTAGGAAAGTTAAAGTCGGGAAGGCAGAATGCCTGCTCGTTCTCGTTATCATAATTCCCATGTTGCAATAGGGGCAGTATTTATTTTATGGCCGTCCCTTAAGCTGCAACTTATTCCTTCGCCCTTACTTCGGGCCGACCACGCTCGGGCAGCGCTAGCACCTGGCTCCCACGGTGCCGGCCTTGTGCCGTTGAGCACCACGCTGACGCTTATGGCGTGGGGATTTCGGCAAAGCGCTTGCCGTCGAACTGGTAGTAGTGCGTGCCGCCGCCTTGTTCGTCACGGGCGCCGTGCACGATGAGCAGGCGGCTGTCCAGTTTGTATTCAAGCGGGGCATCGACGTCCGCATCCCAGCAGCACACGGTAAACGGCAGCCAGCTGACCGCGCCGGTCCTGGCGTCGATGGCGGCGGACATGATGCACGAGGCGCCGCAGCCCCAGGTGGCCAGCACGTAGCGGCCCGCGAAGTCGGCCTTGCCGGCGGTGGCGCGGCGCAGGCGGGTGGCGTAGTTGCGGCTGTGCGCATCGGCCAGCAGCGGGCGGGCGGTGGCGCCGTGGTGGATGGCAGGGACGGGAAAGTCCCCGAAGCGCGGCGCGGCGAGCGCGCTTGCCGGCACGACGGCCAGCAACGCTGCCAGGGCAGCCCGCGCGCCCGTGCGCCATCGCGGTGATGCGTCAACCGGCATAGCGCGTTCGCGGCAGCCGATCAGGGCGCGCGTTGCTGGCGGCGCTGGCGGCGTGCCAGCGCACCGACCATCAGGGCGCCCAGCCCGAACATGGCGTAGGTCGCCGGTTCAGGCACGGGCGACGAGGCCTGGTACACCGCCCGGGTGAGGGTATTCATGTACAGGTAGACGTACTGCTCGGTGTTGGTGTTGTTGACGTACGACATGGAGAACGTCTCGCCGCGTACGCCGCTATCATTCCAGCCGGCGCCTTGCTGCATGCCGCGGACCCAGTATTCCCCGCCGAAATAGACTGTCGCGACGGCGTTGCCGAGGGAGGCGCCCGCGCTATTGTTGATCGATACCTCGCCGTAGGCCGAGAACACCAGCTGCGTGTGTGCGGCGACCAGCACATTCATCGTTTGGGTAACGTTGCCGGAGCCAGCGCCGCGATTGCCGACGCTGTCGTCGAGTTGAATATCCGTGCGCAAGTTGCCCCACAAGCCTGAGCTGCTGACGGAGGTCGAGCTACCGTAGAGCGCCGTCGCTCCGATGAGTTCGAACGTGGCGCTCGAGGCGCTCTCGGTCTGCTTCCACGACGCCGCAGGGGCAGTGATACTCGCATCGAGCCGGGACGACGCAGTGTCGTGAAAGCGATAGCCTGCGGCCTGTCCGTCGTCCGGAGTCAGGTCGATGACGGTCATGCTGGGGTTACCAATGGCAGCACCGACGCCGAGGCTTGGCGCAGCGAACGCGCTGCCGCCGGCCAGCGACAGGGAAACCAGCAGGGCGGCGGCGCTTGTCAGGCGATATTTCTGTGTCATCATTTTTTTCAATATAGGAAAGAAGCGGGTGGAAAGGCAAGCTTGCCTGCACATTCCGTTATCATAATTCCTATATTGCGTGTGGGCAGTGTTTTTTTTGTAACTGCCCACGTTTGCGCGTGCCTACAACAGATGATCCAGCATGTCCGGCCCGAACACTTCGCGGTGCAGGCGCGTGACCGGCACGCCGGCGCCGACCAGCGCCAGCCATTGCGCCTGCATGAAGGGCAGCGGTCCGCACAGGTAGACGTTGGTCTCGGTGCGCGGCCAGGCCGGCAGGCGCGCCACCTCCATCCATCCCGGCAGGACGCCGCTGTCGTGAGCGCTCACTTCTTCGTAGAACGTGAACACTTGCAGGTTCGGCATGATGCTGCGCGCGGCAAGCACGTCAAGCTGGTGCGCGTGATGCTGCGCATTGCGGGCGGCGTGGGCGAAGATCACCCGGCGCTGCGGATGGACCTGGGCGATGCGCTTCAAGGCCGCGATCATCGGCGTGATGCCGATCCCGGCCGACAGCAGCACCACCGGTTCTTCCGATTCGGTGTCCGGTGCAAAATCGCCGAACGGCGGCGATACCTGCAGCACGCTGCCCACGCGCACATTGTCGTGAATCCAGTTCGATACTTCCCCCGCCGGGGTGGTGGCGCCGGCCGGCTCGCGCTTGACCGAGATGCGCACGCTGCCCGGCGTGCTGGTGTCGGACAGGCTGTACTGGCGGATCTGGCGCCGGCCATCGGCAAAATCGACCTGCACGCTCAGGTACTGGCCAGCCTTGCCTTGCGCCAGCGGCGCGCCATCCTCGGGCGCCAGGCGGATCGCGACCACGTCCGCGCTTTCCTGCGTCAGCTCGGTCACGCGCAGGGCGCGGCGCTGGCCCGGAGTGATGCAGGCGTCGGCGTACATGGCGCGCTCGGCCTCGATAAACAGCGTGGCCAGCGAGCGATACGCTTCGTCCCAGGCGGCCAGCAGCGGCGCCGTGGCGGCCTCGCCCAGGGTGCTGGCGATGGCACCGAGCAGGTGGCGCCCGACGATCGGATAGTGTTCTTCGCGAATGCCGACCGATACATGCTTGTGCACGATGCGTTCGATCACCGGCGCCAGCGCGCCCGGGTCGCCGATGTTGGCGGCGTAGGCAAACACGGCCGAGGCGAGCGACTGCTGTTGGGCGCCATTCGCCTGGTTGCCCATATTAAATAGGTTGCTCAGCTCGGGATGCTCTGCGAACATATTGCGATAAAACGTGGTGGTAATCGCCACGCCGTGTTCGCGCAGGACGGGAACGCTGGCGTCGATGTAGGGGCGGGAAGCGGCAGAAATCATGGAAAACCTTTCAATTTGTTGCATTTAAGATGCAACTTTAACGTCGTAAAAAAGGCACGTGCCAACGCGCCCATCCGATGGCTGTGTGTCAGGCGGCCCTGTCCTGGTCGAGGAACATCCTGTGCATGCGCACGATTTTCTCGCCGGTGTTGCCATGCGTAATATGGGCCAGGGTGACTTTGTCCATGGCCCCGTAAAACGCGTCCATGCCGCTGCGCAGGGCGGCGCGCAACTGGCAGTCGCCGCTCAGGCGGCAGCCTGTGCCTTCGCAGTCGACCAGCTCGCTATCGCCTTCGAGCTCGCGCAGCACCGCGCCGACCGAGAGCGTGGCGGCATCGGCGGCCAGGCGCAGCCCGCCGTTGCGCCCGCGGGTGGCGCACACCCAGCCCGCACGCGCCAGGTGACCGACCACCTTGACCAGGTGGTTGACCGGCAATGCGAACTGCGCCGCCACTTCCGCCACCGTGACCGGCACGCGTCGCTCGCCGGCGCGCGCCAGGTAAATCAGGACGCGCAGGCCCATATCGGTAAAACGGGTCAGATGCATGGAACACTCCGGTGAGAACAGATTCATTCTAGCAAAGGTGCATCTGAAATGCATCTTTAAATGGCTAGTGTTGTATTTGCGAAATAATTATTTTGTTAACAATCATTCCCACGTAAAATAGCCGGCTCCCCTGTAAATACGAGAATGCGATGTTCAAACACCTATCCCTGGCCGTGTTCTTGCTGGCCCTCGGCTGCATGACCGGCGCCCATGCCCAAGCCGGCGGCGACAAGCAAGAGCACAGCAGCGAGCAGCTGGAAGCCTCGCTCAAGATGCAAAGCGGCAAAATCAACTTGCCGGGCGGCATGGCCACCCTGAACCTGCCCGACACCTTCCGCTACCTCAGCCCGCAAGACGCCGAACGGCTGCTGGTCGAAGGCTGGGGCAATCCGCCTGGCAACGAATCGCTGGGCATGATCGTGCCGGCCAGCGGCGTGATGAGCAAGGATGGCTGGGGCGTGATCATTACTTACGAAGCCGACGGCCACGTCAAGGACAGCGACGCCGACACCATCAAGTACGATGAACTGCTCAAGGACATGCAGGAATCGGTGGCCGAACAGAACAGCGAGCGCAAATCGCAGGGCTACGCGGCCATGAGCCTGGTCGGCTGGGCCGAAAAGCCGAGTTACGAAAAAGCCACCCACAAGCTGTTATGGGCCAAGGAACTGGCGGTCGTCGGTGAAACCGAGCATAGCCTGAACTACAACATCCGCGTGCTCGGGCGCCAGGGCGTGCTGGTGCTGAACGCCGTGGCAAGCATGGACCAGATCGCCAATATCCGTCAGGAAATGCGCAAGGTCACCGCTTTCAGCGACTTCACGCCCGGTAACCGCTATGCGGACTACAACCCGAGCACCGACAAGGCCGCCGAATACGGCCTGGCGGCGCTGGTCGCCGGTGGTGTCGCCGCGAAAATGGGCTTGTTCGGCAAGCTGTTCGCCTTGCTGCTCGCTTTCAAGAAGCTGATCATCATCGGCTTTCTGGCCGCCGGCGGCGCGCTCGTGAACTTTTTCCGTGGCAAGAGCAAGGATAAAGTCGATCTCAGCAAGTGATGCGGCGGGCCGTGCGTTATCAGTCCGGCACGGCCACTTTCCGCGCGCGAAAGATGTGTATAAGTAAATGGCAATAGCCCCTATAATCGCTGCTGCCATTCATCTAGCGCGACAAAAGGGACGAATCCGTGAATCAAACTCTGGGCCAGAAGCTGTTCCGCATCAAACCTGCCGGTAGCACGACCAACCCCCCTCCCGGGCATGCAGGAACCGGCCTGGCGCGCACCATGGGATTGTTCCCGCTGACCATGATCGGCGTGGGCGCCACCATCGGGACCGGCATCTTTTTCACCATGGTCGAGGCGGTGCCCAAGGCCGGTCCCTCGGTCGTGCTCTCGTTCCTGCTGGCCGCGCTGACCGCCGGCCTGACCGCGCTGTGCTACGCCGAATTGTCGTTCCGCATCCCGGCGTCGGGCTCGTCCTACTCCTTCGCCTACGCCACCGTGGGCGAGTTCGCCGCCTTCATCATGGCCGCCTGCCTGCTGCTCGAATACGGCCTGGCCGCCAGCGCCACCGCGATCGGCTGGTCGGCCTACCTGAATAACTTCCTCACCAATGCCGTTGGCTGGCAGATCCCCGAAATGCTGCGCACGCCCATGATCGTCTCGGGTGAGCATGGGATGGAAATCCGCGCCGGGCACATCAACCTGCCGCCGATCTTTCTGGTGATCATGTGCTGCGTGATGCTCATTCGCGGCACCAAGGAATCGGCCACCACCAATGCCATCATGGTGCTGGTCAAGCTGGCGATCCTGGTGTTTTTCGTGGTGATTGCGTTTTCCGGCTTCGACATCAACAACTTCACGCCGTTCTTCAATACCGACAACAGCAAGGGCTTTGCCGGCATGACCGGCGTGACGGCGGCGGCGGGCACGGTGTTCTTCTCGTTCATCGGCCTGGACACGGTCGCCACCGCCGGCGAAGAAGTGCGCAACCCGACCCGCAACGTGCCGATCGGCATCCTGGCCGCGCTTGTCATCGTGACGGTGTTCTACATGCTGGTCGCGGTCGCCGCCCTCGGCGCCCAGCCGGCCCGGATGTTCGAAGGCCAGGAAGCGGGCCTGGCGGTGATTTTGCAGAATGTGACCGGCAAGGCCTGGCCGGCGCTGGTGCTGTCGGCCGGCGCCGTCATTTCGGTGTTCAGCGTGACCCTGGTGACGATTTATGGGCAGACCCGGATCCTGTACGCGATCAGCAAGGATGGCCTGATTCCGCCAACGTTCCAGAAAGTGAGCCCGCGCACCCAGTCGCCGGTCAGCAATACCCTGATCGTGTGCCTGGTGGTGGGACTGGTGGCCGGATTCGTGGACTCGACCTACCTGTGGGACATGGTCAGCATGGGCACCCTGACGGCGTTCATCGTGGTGTCGGTGGCGGTGCCGGTGATGCGCAAGAAGATGGGCGAATCGCTGGTCAAGGGCTTCCGCGTGCCGTTCGGCCCGTACGTGGTGCCGGGCCTGAGCATCTGCGCCTGCCTGTACATCATGAAAGACTTGTCCAAGACCACCTTTACCGTGTTTGCGATCTGGATGTGCGTGGCGGTGCTGACCTACTTTGGCTACAGCATCCGCCATTCGCGCCTGAACAGCAGCGCTGCTTGAGCGGAGCCGTCATGCCTGGAGTAACGATGCGCTTGCTCATCGCGGCGTCGCTGTCGGTGCTTCTTCAGGCGTGCTCCCGCACCGGGCATACGGATGCCCCGCCGGCCATCAACAGTAAAATGGCCGAGCTTGCTGATGACGGAGTGAACCGATTGAACATGGCCGACGACAAATTTCAAGACACCGATTGGGGTAAGGTTAATCTTCCAGGGAAAAGACTGGAACTGATCGATCCGGTGCGGATCGAGGATTTGCGGTTCCATGCCGATGGCTATGTCATCGCCACGATCGGTACCAAGGAAGTGTTAGCAGGCCCGATCTTCTATTGGAAAGTGAAGAACGGCGTATTGCTTTTGTCTGACAATAAGAATTTTTCTTCCGTTTTTTCAGAACTCAGCGCGCCGCGCGTTGAGACGCTTCCTGCGAGTGATGCGAAGCAGATCGTGAGTGTGACTGCGAAAAACGGCAGGCAGTTGCAGTACACACTCTCGCAGCGGCGCTAGCGATAAAGGGACGCCCGGGCCCACGGCGCGGGCCTGCGCGACGACTCCCGCTGCGCTGCTACTGGCCCAGCCGCACGGCGGCCCGGTCCAGCACGCGCACCACCATGGCGATCGCGTGCGGGACCATCTTTTTGGCCACGCCGCGCCGCACCGCGTGGTCGTGCGACGACAGCACCGCTCCCCCATATTTGTAGGAATAGGTACCGCCCTGCGTGAGCAGCGGCCGGATGTCGGTCGCGCCGTCGGCCAGCGGGGCAAAATCGTTGAGCGCGGCCAGCACCAGCGCCGCGTCTCCCAGCTTTTCGCTGTCGTAGTAATCCTCGACCCAGCTTTCCCAGCCGGAATGGTTGTGACCGAGTACGTTGAATGTATGGTGCGGCTGCAGCAGGTCGGTCGCGTGCAGCACAAAGCCGAGCGATTGCGCCGACGGCGCCTGCAAGAAGCGCGTCCAGAAATGTTGCGCCAGGTTGTCGATCGGCTGGAACGGGAAGTGCTGGTAATCCTGGTACATGCTGGCCGTCGAGTAACCGCCCTGGCGGTAGCGCGCTTCGGTCACGCCGTAGCTGTTGTACTTGCTGGCGTCGCCGAACCAGCCCCCCAGGCCGCCGGCGCCATCGTCCAGGTAATCGCCCACCAGCCAGGTGGCGGCCAGCTTGTCGATGTCGCCCGGATTGCCGAGTTTTGCGTAGTGGTAGCCGCCGAAATCGTTGCCGTGCACGTCGGCGCCGGCGGTGTGGTTCTGGAAGTGCCAGAACGAGGTGTAGCGCGCCAGGCCCGAGCCGAGTCCCCACAAGGGCGCGCCCTGGCAATTGCCGGTGGCGGCGCCGCAGATATAGGTGTCTTCGAAGTAATCGACATCGTGCGCGCCCTGGCCGATCGCGGCGGCGAACTGCTCCATCGAGTAGCCGGCCCGCGTCACGCCCGCCAGCAGGCTCGCGTAGCGGGTCTGGTTGGGGTGCGTTTTCATGAACTCGACGGCGTCGAGCACGATGCGGCGGTGGGTTTCGGTGTTCCACGCCCTGGCCGGCAGGCATGCGAGCAGGGCGAGTGCCACGGGGGCAAGCTTGAATAGTGCCTTCATCTGGTCTCCATCTTGTTGGTAGTAATTGCGGGCATCACGGACGCGATGCCCGGCCGGCTTGCTGCATTGCCACGACCGCGTGCGGCCGCGTTCATCTCCCCAGCGCGGGATGATCTTTGATCAGCTGCGCGCGCATGTTTTCGAGTCCACGTGCCTTCTCTTCCGCCCTGGCGACTTTGTCGGCGGCGATGCCCATGGCGCGCCCGCGCGCGATGTCGTCACGCAGGCGCGGCAGCTCGTCGTCCACGGCCTTGATGTAAGCGGCCAGCACCTGCGCGTTCTGGCGCGCCTCGAACGCCTGGTAAGCCTGCGGGTCGGCCAGTTCGGCCGCCGTGGGACGCGCCGGCGCGGCGCTCTCCCGCGTGGCGCTTTCCCGCGCGATGGGCGGCGCTTCCGGGTCGCCGTGCAGGCGCGTCTGCGCCAGGCTGTGCGCGGCCGCCAGCGGCGCGTTGCCGGCGGGCGTGGCCTGCCTGGCCGGGGGCCAGGCGTCCAGCCAGGGACGGCCGGCGGCGGGCGCGCCCGGGGCGGCGCTGGCGCTGGCGGGAACGGGAGCATCCTGCGCCTGCGGCCACCCCAGCCAGAGCGCGCCCGCCACCGTCAGCGCGCCAGCGAGCGTCATCAGCGCCGCTTTCATGGCGCCCCCGTGGCGCCGGGCAGCCTGGACGGCATGTCGACTTTGGCGGCGCGCACCAGGGCAATGCGGGCGTCGGTGAATTCGGCGCGGGCGCGCTCATGGGCGATGGCCTTGCGCGCCATGTAGCGCACGGTTTCCGAACCGGGCGGGTAAAAGCCGTCGATCCGCTGTGCGACCAGCACGATGTCCCACGTGGCCGGCGCGGACGGCCCGACCGGCGCGCGGAACGGGGTCGATACCTGGCCGGCCGGTTGCTGCAGTGCCAGCGCCGCGAGCCAGCCGGGCACGGCGGTCTGTCTCACCCAGCCCAGGTCGCCGCCACGCTTCCCGTTCGGCGCCAGCGAGTGGCGCCGCGCCAGCAGGGCGAAGTCCTGGCCGGCCGCCACCTCGGCAGCGATGTGTTTCGCCAGCGCTTCGCTGGCGACCCGGATGTGGCGCGCCCGCACCTTGTCGGTGCGCCGGAACTGGTCCTTGTGCGCGCTGTAGAAGGCGTTGACGTCGGCCTGCGTGACCTGCCGCGCCAGCGCCGCCTGCAGCGGGCTGTGCGCCTCTGCGCCCTCGGCCAGCCCGTACAGGCGCAGGGCGCCGCGCACCGCCTCCTGCTCATCGAGCGCCTGGCGCAGGTCGGCCACGGCGGCCGCGCCGAAGCGACGGCTGGCCCAGTCGAGCACGAACAGGCCGGCCACCCGCAGGCGCGCCTGATGGGCGATGAAATCCATCCTGCGATTGAAAAATTCCATGCGCCCCTGCACGTTCTGGCGCTCGAACACGTCCAGCACGCTCAGGATGACCGGCTCTGTCTTGCCCAGGCGATAGCGCAGCAGCGGCGTGCGGGCCGCCAGCGCGGCTTGGTCGGGCGTGAAGTCGTAGCCCAGCCGCAGTGCGCCGGGCGCACCGAACAGGCGCTCGAGCGTCGCCGGCGCCAGCGGGTAGATGGCCTCGATCGCGCCGGGCAGGGCGCGCAAGGCCGCGTCCAGCTCGCTGGCGTGCATGCTGCGCAGCAAGCCACCCAGGCGCTCGTCGACGCCCACGCCCGGCGCGAAACCGACCGTGCCGGCGGGGTACAACTGCGCCGCGCTGAAACGCTCGCGCGCCCAGCGCGCTTGCAGGCGGTCGGCGACGATCTCGGCCAGCACCGCGTCGGCGGATGGGTGGCCCGGCTGGTCGCGGGCCTGGTGCAGCAGCGCGCGCAAGGTGAGCGCGTGCACGGGCGCGCCGTTGATGTGCGCCACCGGCGCGGCGTCAAGCGCTGGCGGCGTCGCCTGCGCGTGGCACAGGATGCTTGCCAGGAGCAGCAGGGCGGCCAATTGCCGGCGTGGGGTCGGGATCATGGATGCTTTCGTGTCAGGCGAGGATGGCCACGCCGTGGTCGGTGCGGTCGGTGAGGATTTCGAAGGCGGCGCCGTGGCGCGAGCTATACCTGCGCGGCGGCTCGTCGCGCAGGGTGACGGTCATGCTGCACGAGGCCAGCTTGGAATTGAGGCAAGTCTTGATGCCGCCGGGCGGATTCGGATAATGCAAACCGGCAAACGCCTCGCGCGGCGCATCGATGCGGATCTCGACGCGCACGCCGTCGGCGCGGGCATCGAGGTCCCAGGTAAAACCGGCAATCCGGGCGCGCGTGCGCAGCGCTTGCGTAATGCTGTTGAGCGACAATGCCAGGGTGCCGATGCGCAGCACCACCAGGCTCATCTGCGGTGACCGGAGCGGACCCCATCTCAGGCGCGCCGTCGAGCATTCCAGGAACACCTCGGGCGCATCGTCGAAGCCGGCCACCTGGCCCCAGGCATAGGTATCGGTGTGGCGGCTGCCCCAGTTGTGGTTCTGGCTGCCGCGCCATTGGTCCACCGCCACGGTCTCGCCATCGATGTCGAGCTGGCCCGAAAACAGCGCGCCCGGCGCTCCCACCAGCGCCTTCGCTTGCGGAAAGCGTCCGCCATACAGCGACGCCGGCAGCAGCAGCAGCGGCGGATGCGGCGCGTCGTAGCCGAGCGCCCAGGCGATGCTGTGACCAGGCCCGCTGGCGCTGCCGGCCAGGCAACTGGCGCTCAGGTGCGCATGGCCGATCAGCAGATCCGGCGCGCCCGCCCCGATGAGGCAGTCCGCCAGCGCGAACTGGTTTTTGAGCGCCACGATGCGGCGCTGTTCGCCGTCGAACCACACCGCCCAGACTTCGCCGAGCGCCAGCTGCGGCTGGCCGGCCGGGCTGAAGAAGGTGTAGCGAATCCAGAAGGCGCGCGCGCGGCCGGCCTCGTTGGCGCGCAGGAAGTAGCTTTCGTAATGCCCGGCGCGGCTGCCCGGGACGAAGCGGCAGCGGTTGGCGTCGGCGCGGCTGGCGCCTGTGGCCAGGCTGCCCGGTGCTGCCATAAGATGACGACGCTTGCTGCGGTCCGGCATGGTGGCTCCTCCGTGGGATGGAGCAGCCAATGTACCGGGCCGGTATGTACAGCGTCTTGTTGGAATGCGACAGGCAATGGCGCAGTTACGCCAAATCCGCCATCGCTCATCGATCCGTTACGGTCGCCCGGCGCGCCGGGCGGCCGGGGACTATGCCGCCTGGGTGAGGCGTTCGACCACCGGTTCCAGCGCGGCCGGACGGCAACCGAAGGCGGCCAGGCGGCCTTGCGCCTGCGGCGCCAGGTCGAGGTCGTACGGCAGGCGGCCGGCGACGACCCACAGCTTGTCCGCCGGCATGGCCGCCAGCAGGCGGCGCTGGTTTTCGACCAGCATCGCGTTATAGGTCTGCACCACAATCTGCTGCGCGCCGTCGGCAAAGGCGATCGCCGCCGCCACTTCGGCATCGGACGCCTCGGCCGAGATCGCATATTCCGTCACGTCGAGCCCGGCCTGGCGCAGCGCCGGCAGCATCGAGCTGCGTGCTTCGTTGTTGCGCCCGTTCGCCACTTCATCGACTTCGCTGCGCGAGCGCACCTCGACCGTGATCAGGCGCACCGGCAAGGCCGGGTCGAGCGGGCGGAAATCGCCCTGCACCAGCAGTGCCGCTTTCTGCACTTTTTTCGCCAGCGTCATCGACTCGGCCGTCATCAGGCCGCCTGGGATAGCGGCGCGCTCGCGCCAGCCGCCCACCGCGCGCGCCTGCTTCAGGCGGCGCACGCGCGCCAGCGCTTCCTCGATCCGCTGCGCGGCGATCGTCCCCTGCGCCACGGCCGCCGACACGGCCGCCAACGCCGCGCGCTGCTGTTCTTCGCGGTGCGAAATCAGCACGATGTCGCAGCCCGCCTGCAAGGTCGCCACCGCGCCCGCCGCCACGCCCACGCCGTCGGCGATCGCGCCCATTTCCAGGCAATCCGAAATGATCGCGCCCTGGTAAGCCATTTCCTCGCGCAACAGCCCGGTCAGCACGGCCCGGGACAAGGTGGCCGGCACCGCCGGATCGGGTTCGATCGCGGGAAACGCCACGTGCGCCGTCATGATGGCGTCCACGCCGCCGGCGATGGCGGCGCGGAACGGCGCCAGCTCGACCGCGCGCAGGCGCTCCAGGTCGTGCGGCACCAGCGCCATGGAATAATGCGAGTCGACCGCCGTGTCGCCATGGCCGGGGAAATGCTTGGCGGTGACGATCACGCCCGCTTCTTGCTGCCCGCGCAAGGCCGCCATGCCGTAGCGCACCACGGTGTCGGCATCTTCGCCGTAGGCGCGCACGCCGATGATCGGGTTCAGGCGGTTGTTGTTCACATCGAGCACGGGCGCGAGCAGCATGTTGATGCCGATCTGGCGCATCTCGTCGCCATTGATGAAGTTCACTTGCCGGCAGTCGTCCACCGATCCGGCCGCCTGAAAAGCCATGGCGGCGGGAATGGGCGTGACGCCCTGTTCGATGCGCATCACCATGCCGCCTTCCTGGTCGAGCGCGATCAGCAAGGGCTGGTCGCTCACTTCGGCGTTAATCTCTTGCAGCCTCTGGCACAGCCTGGACACTTGCGCCGGCGTGTGGACGTTGCGCCGGAACAGGATCACGCCGCCGATGCGACGCTCCCGGATCAGGCCGATAATATGCTCGTTCGGCTCCAGGGCGTCGAAGCCGACCATGAATAACTGCCCGATGTTGTGCTGCATAGTCGCTTGCATCTTGAAAATCCTCGCTATCCGTAAAAAAGTTCTAGTCCCTATCCTGCCATGGCCGCAGGCCCAGCAGTTGTTCGCCCAGCGCGGATAATTGCGCCCGCGGGTATTTTGTTTGTTCCCATTTGCGCGGATCGCCGTGCAGGCTGTATCCGGCCGGCGCTTCGCGCTCGCGCCAGGAGCGGATGCGCCATTGTTTCAACGCCTCGTCATGCTCCTGCGCCGGCATCATCGAAATATACTGCGCCATCCTCACCTTGCCGGCCGAGACATTCTGGCGGATGCCGTGGCACAGGCGGCTGTTAAAAATGAGCAGATCGCCCTTTTTCAACAATACCGGCACGTGCGGCAAGGCCGAGACATCCGGCCGGTACCAGTCCCAATCGGCCGGCTGGGTGCGGCGCCAGGCGTCGAAATCGCGGAACAGCGACGGCACGCAGACAAAGCCGCCCACCTCGATATCGGTCTGGTCGCCGATCGACAGCACGCCCTGCACATTTGGCGGCGCGCTCTCGGGGTCGTAATCCCAGTGCATGAAGCTCTTGAATGCGAATCCCGGCTCGGGCGGCAGGTTCAGGTTGATGCGGTCGATCGACACCCACAGCTTGCGCGTGCCCCAGATATCGGTAAAAGCGTCGTGCACCCGCGGCATCTGGCGCGTATCCCACAGATACTGGTGGTTGTATAACTCTATCATCCCCGCGTTGAAGCTCAGCTCTGTTTTTCTCAGGCGCGATTTTTCGGGCGGATACCAGGTGCCCGGGTCGTGCGGATCGAGTTCCTCGAATTCCCAGATCAGCTGTTCCAGGCGCGCCAGTTGATCCGGACCGACCGCGTCGGGAATGACGATATAGCCGTTTTGTATCCAGAAGTCCCAATCGGTTTCCGACAGCACGCGCAGCGGCGCGCCGTTGGAACGGTCGTTCAGGCGCGCCGTGGCGCTCGCCCGTGTCGATTGATTGCGCGTGCCGACGCTATGCTTGCCGATGGCCTCGATATTGGCGTTCATTGCGATCCTCCAGGTAGTACCAGTTCCATGAAATGCAGGCGGTCGAAAAACAGCTCGGCCGCGTAATCGAACACCGCGCACGAGCGCCATCCCTTGTGCAGGTAAATGCTAAAGGCGGCGCTGTTTTCCCACACCGTGAGCACGATGCGCGCGCTGCCCTTGCCGCGCGCCAGGGCCTCGATATCGGCCAGCATCAGGTTCAGCAGGCCGCGCCCGCGACAGCGCTCCTCGACCGCCAGGCTGGCCACGAACAGGTCGTCAGCGCGCGCGTGCAGGGCGATAAAGGCGTCGTAGGCGGCGTCCATGGCGCGCATCTCGTCGCGGTAATACGACACTGCGTTCACCCGGGCGAATTCGGCGATGGTGGCGGCCGTGTAAAAGCCGCTGAAGCAGCCGGCGCCATCGAACAGGCCACGCGCATGGGCGATATACGGATCGATATTCTGGCGCCGCTGCAAAGCGACCAGGGGCAGGCGCAGGCGATTGCCGAACGAGCAGTATTCGAGATAGCTGGTGGCGAACAGCAGCGCCGCCATGCGGTCGCGCTGCGCCTCGCCGATCTGCGCACCGGGCAGGAAAGCGTAGGGTTCAGCGTTCGTTGGCATGGGCGCCGCGCAGTCGCGTGGTGAGGTTGGCATGGACCTTGGCATAGCTGCGCTGGTCCGGCATGGCGTGGCCGTGTGTCGTGTGCCAGAAGTTCCCGCGCCGGATGCGCTCGGCATTGATGGCCATCAGATAGGCGCCGAACAGATCGTTGACCCGGTCCAGTTGCCGGTCTTGCGACAGGAACGAATAATAGTGGCAGCCCGGCGCCGCTGCGCGCAGTTGCGAGGCGTACGCCATGCGCGGCACTTCGGTGCTGGACAAGACCACGGCCACCTCGGCGAGCTGGCCAATGTCGTCCAGGCGCCAGCCGCGTTGATCGAGCGCGGCGATGCAACTGTCGTAGCCGGCCTGTTCCGACGGCGTGAGCGGCGCCGGCTGGTGCGTGAGGGCGTCGACGCGCAGGCGCATGCCGTGCAGGCCGCTGACGATGGTTTCCGGCGCATCGTCATGCAGCACGCCGTGGCGCGCCACCAGGTCGTGGTAGCCCGCCAGCGAGCGCCCGATGGTGTCGTGCCAGGCGCCGTAGGTGGCCTGGTGCAGGGTGGCGGCGTAGCCTGCGCCGTGCGGCTTGTCCTTCTCGGGCACGGCTGGGCCCATCGCGTCCAGATTCGCATCGATCCGCGCGATCAGTTGCGCGATGGCCGGATTGGCCTTGCGCGCGACCAGCATGCCGTTTTCATCGTTGAACAGATTCATCCAGCAGACGAAACTGGCGTCGAGACGGTTGCTCTCCCGGTTCACCGCGAAGCTGACGTAATCGGGCACTTCCGGCTTGCACAGGAACACCGTGGCGGGACGGTACGGCATGGTGTCCGCATCGAGATAGATGCCGCCGCAGCGGTGCAGGATCAGCAGCCTGAAATAATCGGCCAGGTTCACGAAATAGCGCTGGCGGTGCAATTGCGCCAGCAAGGCGGCGATGCCTGGGCCGCATTCGCGCGCCAGGGCGTCGAGCGCATGGACGGTGAGCAGGCGCGTGCCGCAAAGATACGTGCCGATCGCATGGTGCGCGCCCGGTGCCGGGTGAAAGCACGGATCGTTGCGCAATTGCGCGCCATTCCAGACCCACAGCGCCAGGCGGTATGGCCCGCTGTCCGGCGCGCCGATGGCGTCGAGTGCGCAATCCCACTGGCGTACCGATTCGCGCGCCATGGCCGGCAGCGCCCCGCCCAGCCAGATCCGGTGCATGATCAACTCGCCCGGCGCGAGCGGCTGGGTGGGAATGGCCAGCAGCGACGAAGCCCTGCGCGCATCGAAGTCGCTGCCATGGCGGCGCACCAGGCGCCGTAATTCGCGCAGGTGGACGTGGTAGGACGACTGCGCCGCGTGCAGGCGCGCCCGGGCGTCGGCGCCGCCATGCGCATCCTGCCGGCAGAACGCTTCCCACTGTTTATACGCAAGGAATTCGGCTTTCAGATCCTTGATCAGCACTTCATACGCCAGATCGACATGCATGCTGCCTCCGTTCCGTATCCGATTGCTTATTCGGCCTGGGGCGATTGCGCCAGGGCCGGCTCTTGTCCATCGTGGTTCCTGGCAAAGCGCATCAGGCAGATGCCGAGCACCACGCCCAATGGCACGTTGAACAGCGCATACGACGCCAGCGAATAGTCAAAATACGCGCCCACCAGGTTGTAGATCTCGACGCCGGCGGCGATATACACGCAATACAGCAGGCTCATGGCGGACGAGGTGAGGTTCATCGACACGCCGGTGGCGGTCAGCGACAGGCGGATCAGGGCGCCGTTAAACAGGCCGAAGCCGGCCGAGAAGATAAACATGCAGACAATGAACAAATGCCCGTGCCGGTACACCAGCCCGGCGCCCAGCATGCCGACCACGGCCAGTGCCGCGCCCTGGCGAATCAGGCGGGTGAGCGAAAAGCCGTCGCCGAGTTGTTGAATCGCCATGGTGCTGAGGATAAATCCGGAGAAAATCACCAGCTGGTACAGGATATAGGTGCCATAGGACTGGCCCATGTGTTCCATGATGATGAGCGGCGACAAGCCGATCCAGGCCGTCAGCGGCGTAATCGCCAAGGCCGCGATCAGGATCCCGGACATGAATTTTTTATTCCGCACGATGGCCAGGTAACTGGCGCGGATGGCGGCCAGGTCGGCGGGCGGTTTGAGCGTTTCCGTGCGCGGCATGAATGTAAACAGGCCGAGCCAGGCGATACAGCCGAGCACAAAACCGATCCCGAAAATCGATTGCCACGGAAACATGCTGATCACGGCGCTGCCGACCACCGGGCCGATCAGCGGCGCGAAGACGGTGGTATTGGACAGCATGGCGGTCAGCTTGACGGCGTCGGCATCGTTGAACAGTTCGTGGATGGCGGCGTAGCCGATGAAAATGAAGCAAGAGCCCATGCCCTGGAAGAAGCGGGCGGTGAGGAACTGGCCGATGGTGGCCGAGAACGGCACCAGCAAGGTCGCCACCAGGTACAGCGCCACGCCGGCCAGCATGACCTTGCGCTTGCCGACGCGCTCGGCGATCGGGCCGAGAAAGATCTGCAGCATGCTGCCGCCGAGGATGAACAGGCTCAGCGACAGTCCGATATGCCGGTTCGACGCCTGGAACTCGCGCACGACCTGCGGCATGGCCGGCATGATCATATCGTTCGACAAATAGACGGTCAGCTCGTAGAGGATGAAAAACAGGGAAAAGTAGAGCAGATGTGTGCGTTTCTCGAACATGTTTTCCACCTGAAAAAATTTTCCGACATTCCTACGGCTGAGTTCTAAAACCCTACAACCGGGGTCAGAGCTTTAATTAGCAACAAACGCGTTGTCGATCGGTCCCCGCCGCCTCGTCATTCCCGTCTACGCGGAAATGGCAGAACTGCATTGGGGCCTGACCCCGGTTTTGCACGGTTTTGGAACGAATCGGGGTCTGACTCCGGTTTTGTAACTAGCTGTTTTGCAACTGTTTCAAGTTAAAGCTCTGACCCCGGTTGGGGAATGTGGTCTTAGATTGGAATCTATAGTAACTCTACTGGTCGTAGATTGGTATTAAAAAATTGTAGAATTTTGTCATCGCTTGGCGTGTTGTTCACGCCGCCCGCCAGCGATGGACGAAAAAAATGCCTGCGTCCCGGAGGAGGCAGGCATCGGAGATGGGCGGGCCGATAGCCCCGCCTCAGCTTATTCCACGTTCATTTCTTTGAGCAGGTTGTCGGCTTTGTCGACATGCTTCATGTTCCACAGCATGTAGCGCACGTCGACCTGGATGTCGCGCGTGTTGGCTTTGTTGAAGTCCCAGTCGGAAATGATCGAGTCCAGGGTGCCGTCGAACGCCAAGCCGATGAACTCGGCCTTGCTGTTCAGCGCCGCCGAACCGGAGTTGCCACCCGTGATGTCCAACGTCGCCAGGTAGTTCACCGGCACGGTCTTGAGCTTCGGATCGACATATTTGCCGAAATCCTTGGCCTGGATCGCCGCCAGTTGCGCCGCAGGGGCGTTGAACTCGCCTTCGCCGGTCGCTTTCGCTACCACGCCCTTGACGGTCGTGAAGGCGGACCACGATCCGGTGCCGTCGGCTCCATGGTCGCGGCCGGCAATCTTGCCGAAGGTGACGCGCAGGGTGCCGTTGGCGTCAGGATAGACCGGCTGGCCCTTGCTGGTCATGTAGGCGATCTTGGCCTTCATGTAGGTGGCGTAGGCTTGCTGGATCTTGCCTGCCAGCTCTTCTTCTTCGGCTTCGCGCTTCATGCCGGCGTCGTACATGGCTACCGCAGCCTTGATGAAGCTGTCGTTGCTGGCTTTGAAGTCGGCCGGGGTCTTGCCGACCCAGGCTGCGCGCTCTTCCTTGGCGCCGAGCTTGGAGCCGGCATACATGGTGTCGAGCACGGCTTGGAGCTGGGCTTCGCTCATGCCGTCGTTGACGCCGACAGCGGCGTCGAAGCTGGCGTTGCGCTCGGCTTTCGGCTGGGCCGCATATTGCTTCAGGAAGTTCAGGACCAGCGCCTTGTCGACTTTTTCGTCGTAGCTGCGCTCGACTGCCGCCACGCTCGCGGTCAAGGTCGGCAGGTCGCGTTCCTGGTAGCCCGTTTTGCGCTCGGCGTTCGGCTTGGTGCTTTCGTTCGACAGGCGGTACAGGCGGCGTGCCACGGTCAGCAGTTGCGGCGTGGCGCGCGGCAGCAAGAAGTTGCGCTTGGTTTCGGCGTCGCGCTGGGCAATGAGCTTCTCGACCTGTTCGATGTCGGCCGCGTATTCTTTCTGGCGCGCCGGGTTGGCATTCACCCAGGCTTTCATATCAGCATGTTCGCGCGTCTTGCGGGCCAAAATGTCGCTACCTTCGTAGCTGTTCATCATGCCCTTGCGGTTCTTGTAGTAGTTGTTGACGTTGGCGACCTGGCCGGCGTATTTCAGCTTGGCGTCTTCATTGGTCTTGGTCTCGCGCGCGATAATGGCCAGCGTTTCAGCCGATACTCTCACGAAGGTCGGATAGTCCCAATCGAAGGCAGCCACCACTTCCGACGGCAGGCGGTGACGGCTGGTGCGGCCCGGATAGCCGAGCGCCATGATGAAGTCGCCTTCCTTGACGCCTTCGCGGGCGATCTTCAGGTGCGTTTGCGGCACGTACGGCACGTTGTCCTTGGCGTAGGCGGCGGACTTGCCGTCCTTGCTCACGTAGGCGCGGTAAAAGCCGTAATCGCCGGTGTGGCGCGGCCACATCCAGTTGTCGGTGTCGCCGCCGAACTTGCCCACGCCGGCCGGTGGCGCGTGCACCAGGCGCACGTCGCGAATGTCGAGCTGCTTGATCAGGTAAAACTCGAGTCCGCCGTAGTAGCTGGACACGGTGCAACGGTGGCCGGCGTCTTTTTCGCACTCGGCAACCATCGACTTCATGTTCTTTTCCATCGCGTCGACGCGCGCCTTGCCGGCCAGCTTGGCGACCTCAGGGCTGATGATCTTGTCGCTGACGTTGGCGACGTCCTTGGTGACGAAGATGTGGCTGCCCGGCGCGGCCGGCAGTTCTTCCGCATGGGTCTTGGCCAGGAAGCCGTTGGCCAGCAGGTCGCGCTCAGGGGTCGAGTTGACCGCCACGCTGTTGTACACGCAGTGGTGGTTGGTCGCTACCAGGCCCTGCGGCGAGACGAACGATGCGGAGCAGCCTCCCAGGCTGACGATCGCATTCATCGGAAATTCGGTGAGCTTGGTCAGGTTGGCCGGATCGAGCTTGAGGCCGGCGGCCTTGAGTTGCTTGGCTACTTGTGGCAGCTGCTGCGGCATCCACATGCCTTCGTCGGCTTGTGCAACGGTGCTGAGGATGGCTAGCGTTAGGAAGGTCTTTTTCATTCGCATTTCGTCTCTTTTTGGTCAATCGGAACAGGCTTGGCTCGCTGAGCGCCCTAGAGTATCCGTATCGCCAAAATAATAGTCAATCAAATTTTGATTGACCGCCGTCCGCGCCGTCCGCGCCATCCTCCGCTATGCGCCTCCCCTTACAACTGCCCGCCCACCAGCGAGGCCACTTCGCCCGCCACTTTTTCGGTCCACGAACGCTGCTGCCATGCCTGCAGGGTAATCGGGCGCGACAGTTTCCAGTCCTTCTCGAAGATGGCTACCTGTTCGGCCGCGAAGGCGTGGTCGATGATGTTCAGGTTGGCCTCGTCGTTCAGGCTGAACGAGCGGTTGTCGAAGTTGGTCGAGCCGACCGACACCATCAGGGTATCGACCACCAGCGCCTTGACGTGGAACATGGTCGGCTGGTACTCGGCGATGTCGACACCGGCTTCGAGCAGCGCGCCCCAGCGCTCGCGCGAGGCGATGCGCACCACGTCCGAATCGATGTCGTCGCCGGGCGTGATGATTTTCACCTTGACCCCGCGCTTGGCGGCCGCGACCAGGGCATTGATGGTCAGCTCGTCCGGCACGAAATACGAACTCGACAGGTGGATGGTGTCGCGCGCCGAGGTGATCGCCATCAGGTACATCAGCAGCATGCTTTCGCTGCCGCCGCTGGGCGAACTGCTGAACATCTGGGCCGCGTGGCCGCCCACGGGTTTGAGTGGAGGAAAGTAATTCGGGCCATCGAGGACGGTGCCGGTGGCCTTGGTCCAGTTGTCGGCGAACACCGCCTGCATTTGCCCGACCACCGGGCCTTCGACCCGGAAGTGGGTGTCGCGCCAGTGCTTCTTGTCCTGGCCGGCGCCGCGCCACTGGTCGGCGATGCCGACCCCGCCGGTAAAGCCGATGTGGCCGTCCACCACCAGCACCTTGCGGTGGGTACGGTTGTTCAGGCGCGTGAATTTCCACCAGACCGGCTTGTGGTAGCGCTGCAGCTGGATGCCGGCCTGTTTCATCTGGTCCATGGCGGCGTTGTCCATTTTCATGCTGCCGACAAAGTCGAGCATGACGTGGACCTTGACGCCGGCGCGCGCGCGTTCGATCAGGGCGTCGGAAAATTCCTTGCCGATCGATTCGGACCAGTAAATATACGTTTCCAGGGTGATCGTGTGCTTGGCTTCGCGGATGGCCTTGAGCATGGACGGGAAGATCTGGTCGCCGTTGAGCAAGACCTCGACCTGGTTACCTTCGAGAATGGGGGGACCCAGCAGCACGCCCATGGAGCGCCGGAATTGCGGGTCGTCGGTGTCGTACAGGCGATGCAGTTGCCGCTCGATCTTTTTCTCGCTCGGCATGAAATTGAAAACCAAAAACACTCCCAGCAAGGTAAGCGCACAGCTGATCAATGCTACGTAGAGGGGTTTTTTGGTCATCGGGATATCCAGGCAAAAAAAAACCAACGCCCGCAGGCGTTGGTCATGGGGAGGACTGCATTTAGCGTACTTTACCGCGACGCAGCAGGTTGACGATGGCCAGCAGGATCACGGCGCCCAGGAAGGACACGAGCAGCGACGAGACGCTGAAGTCATCGTAATTGATGGTGCCGGTGCCGAACAATGGGGCGAGCAGCCAGCCGCCCAGGGCCGCGCCGATGATGCCGACGATCACGTTCAGGATGATGCCTTGTTGCGCGTCCGTTTTCATGACCATGCTTGCGAGCCAACCCAAGATACCGCCGACGATGATCCAGATGATGAATAACATGTTGATTCCTCCAGTTGGTTAAGTGATTTACCCGGCCACGTGCAATCGCCGGGCCATGGAAAAAGAATAATCGGGGCCATTGGCACGGTCGGTGCGGCAACGAACGTAATGGACGATTCAACATCTTTTTGGGTGGGGACGTTGTGAAAATGCATGCTGCGCAATGCGCCGTCTTCCAACGCCGCCCATGCATCACCACTGGCGTCCCCGCGCCACCACCACCGGCGTCCCCGCGCCGCCGCCGCCCATGCGCTACCACCACCGTCGTCCCCGCGCAGGCGGGGACCCAAGGTAGTGCCGTAGTTACGGGCGAACGACAGCCTTGGATCCCCGCCTGCGCGGGGATGACGGCGGTGGCGTGCGGCGGGGATAACGGCGGCGGCGTGCGGGAATAACAGTGCTGTATAGGGGATGACGTCGCCGTCGCCATGCCTACTTTCAGCGCGCCGCCACGCGCACGTCGCCAACCACCCACAAGCCGCGGCAGCGCATTTTCCATGCCATTTGGAAACACCGTTGTTGAGTGCGGCAACGTACGGAAGCATTGTTCAAGCGGGCTTATCGTTTCGTCACTGGCATTGATTTCCAGGTTTGCATGCGAGCCCCGCACATCAAAAATTCGAAAGGAAATTGAAATGAGCAATTACGACACCACGACCCAAAAAGATTCCCGTATGGTCACCGGCCTGTTCCGTGATCGCGACAGTGCAGAGCGGGCTTACAACTCCCTCTCCGACCGCGGCTACAGCAAGGACGACGTCACCTTGATGATGTCGGATGACACCCGCAAAACCTATTTCAACGATACCGATACTGAACTCGGCAGCAAAGCGGCTGAAGGCGCGGGCGTTGGCGCCGGCATCGGCGGCACCATCGGCGCTGTACTGGCTGGCATCGCCGCCGTCGGCACCACCCTGGTCCTGCCTGGCATTGGCCTGGTCGTCGCCGGTCCTATCGCAGCGGCATTGGCCGGTGCTGGCGCTGGCGGTATCGCCGGCGGCCTGGTCGGCGCACTGATTGGCGCGGGCATCCCTGAAGAGCGCGTCGTGCACTACGAAGAAGGCATCAAGAACGGCGGCATCCTGATGGGCGTGAACCCACGTAACGATGACGACGCGACCCACATCGAGCGCAGCTGGACTGAAAACAAAGGTGAGCACATCATTGGTACCGGCGTTGGCGCTGGCGCTGGCGCACTCACCGGCGCCGGCATCGGTGCAGCAGCCGGCCCGATCGGCATGGCCGCTGGCGCCGCCATCGGCGGTATCGCCGGCGGCCTGGCTGGCAAGGGCGCAGCCGAAGTGATCAACCCGAAAGCGGGCGATGACTTGCATGAGCATCACTTTGCCAAGGGCATGGGCGCCGGTAGCGGCGCAGCGATGGGCGCAGCCGCTGGTGCGGTCGGTGGCCCGGTCGGCATGGCAGCGGGCGCTGCGATCGGCGCACTGGCGGGCGGCATGGCCGGTAAAGCAGCTGGCCAACTGGTCAATCCGGAAGAAGAAGCAGCCTACTGGCGCAGCTCGTACCAGACCGCTCCTTACTATTCGCCAGGCTACACCTACGACGACTACGGTCCTGCGTACGAACTCGGCTACAACAGCCGCGGCCGTTATGCCGGCACCAGCTTCGATTCGGTAGAGAACAACCTGTCGGACGAGTGGGATACCGTCAAAGGCAAGTCGCGCCTGAACTGGCAGCAAGCCAAGTCGGCTACCCGCGCAGCGTGGGATAAAGTCGAGCGCGCCATGCCGGGCGACTTCGACCGCGATGGCCGTTAATCCGGGCGTCTCAAGCTGGTAAGCACGTAAAAAAGCCTCGCTTCCCATACAGGAAGCGAGGCTTTTTCACATGTGCCGCAAGCAGCGTGCTTAGTTCTTGACCGCTTCGACCTGGATAGCCAGTTTGACTTCCGGTGCGAACGGCGGCACGGCGTAGCTGATGCCGAAATCGGTGCGCAGGAATTGAGCCGATGCATCGGCGCCGCAGACTTCTTTCTTGTGCATCGGGTGGATGATGCACTTGAACTTGTTGATGGTCAGCGTCACCGGTTTGCTCACGCCGTGCAAGGTCAGGGTGCCTTCGGCCGATACCGGCACGTCGCCCTTGAAGGTGATCGATTTCGACTTGTAGGTCACGTCCTTGAACTTGGCGACGTCGAACATGTCTTCATTCTTGGCGTGCTTGTTCAGTTTTTCGTTACCGAAATCGAGCGAATCGGCATCGATGGTGATGTCGATCGAGCCGGTTTTGGCAGCGCGGTCGAGCACGACGGTGCCTTCGGTCCTGGTGAACTTGCCGCGCAGGATGGAGATACCCATGTGATCGGCTTCGAAGCTCGGGAAGGTGTGGGTCGGGTCGATCTTGTAGGTATCGGCGGCGAAGCTGGCGGTGGCGGTGGCGGCGGCGGCCATGGCGATGATCAGGTGCTTGATTTTCATGTGGTGTCCCTTGATGTACGTTGAAGTGTCGTTTGAATTAAGTGCTTCTCAATGCGTGACGGTACTGCGGTTTACTGCGCCGCGCTGACGCGGAATTTGATGATGACTTCATCGGCGACCATGCTCGTGTCTTTCCACTCGCCATCGCCAATGTTGTAAGTGAGGCGTTTGATGGGCAGCGCGCCATCGAAGGTGTGCTTGCCGGCCTCGCTTTTCACGGTCAGCGGAAAGCTGACATCGGTGGTCTTGCCCTTGATCGACAGCTTGCCGGTAACCGTCATCTTGCCCGGGCCGGCAGCCTTGATTCCCGAAGAGACAAACGTCGCTTTGGGAAACTGTGTGGAATTGAACCAATCCTTCTTGGCCACTTCCTTGTTCATCAGCGGATCGCCCAGGTCCAGGCTGGCCGTGTCGATCTCGACCGTGGCCTTGGCGGCGTCCGGCTTGGCCGCGTCGTAATCGATGCTGGCCGCAAACTTGGTAAACTTCGCTTCGACCGGCACGTTCATCTGCTTGAACGAGGCCGACACCATGCTCTTGCCCGCATCGGTCTTCAGCGGGGCGGCGACGGCGACAACCGCCACGGCCAGCAGGGAGGCAAGCAAAGTGCCATTGGTAAACTTCATACAATCTCCTTGGAATCGATAGGGTGACTACGGCAGCATGCGCTTGAGCACGCCGTCGCGGTCGATGAACTGGTGTTTCAGGGCGGCCGCCAGGTGCAGGGCGACGGCGCCGGCCAGGCCCATGTTGAGCCAGTAGTGGACGGCTTTCAGGACCGGCTTGAGGTCGGGATCGGCAGCGATGATGACCGGCAACTGGAACAGGCCGAAGTACACCACGGGAATACCGGCCGACAAGGTGTAGAAGTAGCCCGACAGCGGCACCGCGAACATCAGCAGGTACAGCATGCCGTGCAGGCCGTGCGCCGCGCCTTTTTGCCAGGCCGGCATGGCGGCCGCATAGGGCGGGGCGGCGTGGGTCAGGCGCCACAGCAGGCGCAGGGCGGCCAGCGCCAGCACCGTCACGCCGGCCCATTTATGCCAGGAATAGTATTTGAGTTTGGTGGGCGTGATGCCGGGAATATCGGTCATCACCAGGCCCATGATGAAGGCGCCCACGATCAGCACGGCGATGAGCCAGTGGAAAACGATCGCGGTGATGGTATAGCGTTCCTGCATGGACCTGCTCCTGGAAATAGTACTCATTAGGACTAATATACCAAATAAACAGCATTGTCGCTTGCGAAGGGCAGATTACCATAGTGCGCGCCTTGCGCAGACGTATCCGTATTGTAAAATTGCTTGAGGCCCAGTTCATTCATTGAGCATGGGAATGGCCGCTGCATTGATTAGCCTGGAATGCCATGAAGATGACACCGTTGCGCTGGATCGCCCTTGCTCCGCTGTTGCTGGCCCTGCCCGCGGCCGCGCAGTTGTCGGCTGTCGCGGCCAAGGCCATGGCCGACATGTCGATCGAGGAACTGGCCAATATCGAGGTGACGTCGGTGTCGAAAAAGCCGGAACGCCTGGCCGCCGCGGCCGCTTCCGTGTTCGTGATCACGGCCGACGATATCCGCCGCTCCGGCGTGGCCACCTTGCCCGAAGCGTTGCGCCTGGCGCCCAACCTGCAAGTGGCGCAAACCAGCGGCTACGGTTACGCCATCAGCGCGCGCGGTTTGAATACCAGCCGCAACACCGTTCCCAACAAGTTGCTGGTGCTGATCGACGGGCGCTCGGTGTACTCGCCCTTCTTTTCCGGCGTGACCTGGGACGCCCAGCAAGTCATGCTCGAAGACATCGAGCGGATCGAAGTCATCAGCGGGCCCGGCGGCACTTTGTGGGGTGTCAATGCCGTCAACGGCGTTATCAACATCAGCACGCGTGCCGCCAGCGCCACCCGGGGCAGCCTGGTGGTGCTGCGCGCCGGCCAGCGCGGCAATCATGTGGCGGTGCGCCAGGGCGCGGGCGACTGGCGGGTGCAGGCCAGCTATCTCAACGAGCGCCATACCGAGCTGGCCAGCGGCGCGCCCGTCAACGATGCGCGCCACCAGTGGCAGGCCGGGATGCGGCGCGACTGGGGCGGCGGCGCCGACCTGTTCAGCGTGGTCGGCAACGCCTATCGGGGCGTACTCGACCAGCCCGAACCGGGCTCGATCTCCACCGGCGGCAAACTCGACCTGGGTGCGATCGGCTCGTCCGGCGCCAGCCTGACGGCGCACTGGACCCATGCGCTGGCCCGTGGCGGCAGCCTGACGCTGCAAGGCTACATCGACCACAGCGAGCGCGACGTGCCGCCGACCTATGCCGAGCGCATCCAGGTGGCCGACCTGCAATTCCAGCACAGTTTGCCCGCCGGCAGTCTCGGGCAACTGGTGTGGGGCGCCAATGTGCGCCACACCTGGGATGCGGTGACCAATAGCGCAACGGTCGCCTTCTTGCCGGCCAAGGTCGAGCAGGACTGGTACAGCCTGTTCGCGCAGGATGAGCTTGCCTTGCGCGAGAACCTGCGCCTGGTCCTCGGCGCGCGGGTCGAGCACAATGATTACACCGGCGTCGAGTTTTTGCCCAGCATGCGCCTGGCGTGGCAGGTAGCACCGCAGCATGCGCTGTGGAGCGGCGTCTCGCGCACGGTGCGCGCGCCATCGCGGCTCGACGCCGACACCTTTGTTCCCGGCAAGCCCCCGTATCTCCTGCGCGGCGGGCCGCAGGTGCGTTCCGAAGTGGCCAAGGTGTTCGAGCTCGGCTATCGCGGCCAGCCGCTGGCGCAGCTGTCGTACTCGGCCACCGTGTTTCACAACCGCTACGACTATTTGCGTACCCAGGAATACAACGTGGCCGGCGGTTTTTTGACCTTCGACAGCAAAATGGAAGGCAAGTCGAGCGGCATCGAGATGTGGGGCAGCTACCAGGCCACGCCCTGGTGGCGCTTGAATGCCGGCTGGCTGGCGCTGCACCAGCGCTTTGCCCTCAAGGCGGGCAGCAACGACGCGCCCGCGCCGCGCACCAGCGGACGCGACCCGTCGCACACGGCGCAGCTGCGATCGACCTTCACCTTGCCGGGCGACAAGGAACTGGAAGTGGCGGTGCGCAAGGTGGCGCGGCTCGACAGCGACAAGGTGCCCGGCTACCGCGCGCTCGACGCCCGCCTGGCCTGGCGCGTGTGGCCCGATCTGACGCTGTCGGTGTCGGGGAATAACCTGAACGGCGCGCATGCCGAATACGGGCCGCTGGCCACGCGCAGCGAAGTGCCGCGCGAAATCGCGGTCAAGCTGGTGTGGATGCATTGAAGAAGAAAAAAGTGGCGTCGCCGCTGGCCACCGCGCCGGCCGTTCCGCGCCAGTGGTCGGAAAAAAGCCAGGGATCGGTGGCGGCGTCGTTTCGCACGCACTATACCGATCGGGCTTACCGTTGCCATACCTGCCGCAAGGATGTCGTGTTCACGGCGGCCGAGCAGAAAATCGCGTACGAAGTCAAGAAGACCCACATCGCTGTGCGGCGCGTGCTGTGCGAAGCGTGCTGGAAAGAGAGCCATGTGGTGGCGCAGAAAATTGCCGCATGCGAGGTGCGCTGGGCCGGGTCGAAGCACGTGTTGGCGCGCGATGCGGAATTTCTGTCGGCGTGGAGCGGGTTGCTTCTGGAACATCAGCACTACGGCGCCAGGGAGAACAGCGCGGCAAAAAATATGCTGCGCAAATTACTCGACCGGGCCATCGGCGCGGACGCGCAGAATGAATAACGGGTGTCCGCCCCCGGTGTCAGGTCTGACATTCGGACACGAGCTAAGCTGTAAGTGCCGCTTTTACAGCCGAGGTCGTGTCCGAATGTCAGCGCAGTAATCGGCGGGGTGCGCCGAAAATCGCGCCGAAGCAAGCACCTTATATAACTGGCAGATATGAAAACCGCTGTCCTTATGGTGTTTGCTTAAGAGACCTGACACCGGCTTGGACACCGGCTTGACAGACACCGGCTTCTGCTGACACCGGCTGGAGACGCTTGAGGCGCCGCCGGATTACTTGTTACGGTTGGCGATTTCGTTGCCCAGGAAGCCGCCGCCGATCACACCGGCTACCGTGGCAATTTTCTTGCCTTTGCCGCCGCCAATCTGGTTACCGAGCAGGCCGCCAATGACCGCGCCGGTGCCGATGCCCACGTAGTTAGGGCCGCTGGCTTGCTGGACCGGTTCGCGATAGGCCGGCTGGGCGCGGTAGCTCGGCTCCTGGCGCTGGGCGACGCGGGTGTGCTGCGGCGCGCGGTGCACCACTTTCTTCACGGCCGGTTTCTGGTACACCCGCTCCGGTTCAGGCTGCGCCTGTGCGGCCGGCGGCGAATATTTCGCTACCAGCATTTGCGCATCGGCCAGTTGCTGCGCGGTCGGCGCCGGCTGGGCCACCAGCACCGCTGGTGCGACCGGCGCGGCCAGCGCTTGCGGAGCGACCAGTGCTTGCGGCGCCGTCGCCACGCTGCTGTCGGCCTTGGAGCTTGGAAGCAGGCCGGTGATTGCCGCCGTGCCCGCCACGCTGACCGCGATGACCGACAGCGCCGCTGCCGCCATTAATGGATGAATACGCGAGAGAGTGTTGACCTGTTCCATGATAGTGCTCCTGTTCGTTTGATCTTGAGTAAAAGATTAACGCAGGGAAGCTCCGCCAGATAGACGGAAACCCGTATCAGTCGTAAGTGAATGTAAAACGGGCCCGCAGGCCCGTTTTGCAACTTGGCGTGAAACGCGGCGCTTAAATGGCCTTGGCCAGCTTGGCGGCAATGCCCACGTAGTTCGACGGCGTCATCGCCAGCAGCAAGTCCTTGGCGTCTTGCGGAATCGCCAGGGTCAGCACGAATTCACGCAGCGCCACTTTCGAAATGCCCTTGCCGCGCGTCAGTTCCTTGAGCTGCTCGTACGGGTTTTCGATGCCATAGCGACGCATCACGGTCTGCACCGGCTCGGCCAGCACTTCCCAGTTCGCGTCCAGGTCCTGCTCCAGGCGCGCCGCGTTCACTTCCAGCTTGTTCAGGCCGCGCAGGCAGCTGTCGTAGGCCAGCAGGGCGTAGCCGAAACCGACGCCGATATTGCGCAGCACGGTCGAGTCGGTCAGGTCGCGCTGCATGCGCGAGACCGGCAGCTTTTCCGCCATGTGCTTGAGCACGGCATTGGCCAGGCCCAGGTTGCCTTCGGAATTTTCGAAGTCGATCGGGTTGACCTTGTGCGGCATGGTCGACGAACCGATCTCGCCAGCCTTGGTGGTTTGCTTGAAGTAACCGAGCGAAATGTAGGCCCAGATATCGCGGTTCAGGTCCAGCAAGATGGTGTTGGTGCGCGCGATCGCGTCGAACAGCTCGGCCATGTAGTCGTGCGGCTCGATCTGGATGGTGTACGGGTTGAAGGTCAGGCCGAGGCGCTGCTCGATCACGTTCTTCGAGAAAGTTTCCCAGTCAAAATCAGGATAGGCCGCCAGGTGGGCATTGTAATTGCCGACCGCGCCGTTCATCTTGCCCAGGATTTCCACGTCGGCGATGCGCTGCACTGCGCGTTTCAGGCGTGCGACGACGTTCGCCATTTCCTTGCCCAGGGTGGTCGGGCTGGCCGTCTGCCCGTGCGTGCGCGAAAGCATCGGCAGCTCGGCATTGGCATGCGCGATCTGGGTCAGCCTGGCGATCAGGCCCTGCAGCGCCGGCAGCATCACGCCGTCGCGCGCGGCCTTGAGCATCATCCCGTGCGAGGTGTTGTTGATATCTTCCGAGGTGCAGGCAAAGTGGATGAACTCGGTCGCCGCGACCAGTTCCGGCACGTCCTTGACCTGTGCCTTGAGCCAGTACTCGACCGCCTTGACGTCATGGTTGGTGACCGCTTCCTCTTTCTTGATGGCGGCCGCGTCGGCTTCGCTGAAATCGCTGGCCAGCTTGTCGAGCAAGGCCGTCGCTTCGGCCGAGAACGGCTTGAGTTCGGCGAAGCCCGCTTGCGACAGTGCTTGCAACCAAGAAATTTCCACCTTGACGCGGTGGTGCATGAAGCCGGCTTCGGACAGGATCGGGCGCAGTTTGTCGGTCTTGGCGGCGTAGCGGCCGTCCAGCGGGGACAGGGCCGACAGCGTGGAGTAAGGAGCGGTAGAGGTCATGGGAGAGGGCGCTTATGGCGGAGTAGAGGAGTGGTGTGCATTGCAGCAAAGAGCGCCATTTTACCACTGGCGGCCTTGTCAAGCCGGTGTTGCTGGCATGTTGCCGGGCCGGTTTCGAGGCCATCGCAGGGCGGGCGCGATGCTATACTGTCAGCCAATCGTTCACTCTAAGCATCTATGAAACTCATCGGTTCCACCGCCAGTCCGTTTGTCCGCAAGGTTCGTGTCGTCATGGCCGAGAAAAAGCTCGACTATGATTTCGAGCTCGAGAACGTCTGGACGGCCGAAACCCGGATTCATCTGTCCAATCCGCTGGGCAAGGTGCCGTGCCTGATCATGGAAGACGGCAGCTCGATGTACGATTCGCGCGTCATTGTCGAGTACATCGACACCCTCACGCCGGTCTGCAAGCTGCTCCCGCCGAACGGGCGCGACCGCTCCGACATCAAGGTCTGGGAAGCGCTGGCCGACGGCGTGCTCGATGCCGCCGTACTGGTGCGCCTGGAAAAAACCCTGCGCCCGGAAGAGCAGCAGAGCGCGGCCTGGATCGAACGCCAGATGGGCAAGGTGCATGCCGGCCTGGCGATGCTCTCGACCAACCTGGGCGAGTCGCCTTTCTGCAAGGGCAACCATTACACCCTGGCCGACGTCGCCGTCGGCTGCGCGCTCGGCTGGATCGCCTTCCGCTTCCCCGAGATCGACTGGCGCACCGACTACCCGAACCTGGCCAAGCTGTTCGACAAGCTCTCCGAGCGCCAGTCGTTCAAAGACACGGTGCCGTTCTAAACGCGCACTGCGGGGCAATGGGTACTTCTCCACCGGATCACGCTGCAGGCAGCGCCGCACAAAAGCGTTTGCAGATGGCCGACATCGCGCGCCTTGCCGGCGTGTCGAAAGCGACCGTCTCGCGCGCGTTGAACCGCAGCCCGCTGGTCAACGAGGAAACCCGCACCCGCATCCTGGAGCTGGCCAGTTCCCTCAAGTACACCATCAATATCGGCGCGCAGAACCTGCGGCTCAAGCAGAACCGCACGATCGGCGTGGTGGTTCCCTACGATTCGACGACGCGCCAGCATTTGTCCGATCCGTTTTTCCTGAGCATGCTCGGCAGCCTGGCCGATGCGCTGACCGAGCGCGGTTTCGACATGCTGCTCTCGCGCGTGGACGCCGAGCAGCTCGACGCGGCCGCCATGCCTTTCGATACCGGGCGCGTGATCGGCCTGATCCTGATCGGCCAGTGGCGCCATCACGACCAGCTCAACGGGCTGGCGGCGCGCCACGTGCCGATCGTCGTGTGGGGCGCGCAGCTGCCGCAGCAGCTCTACACCACCGTCGGCGGCGACAACGTCAGCGGCGGCATGCTGGCCACCGAACACTTGATCGCGGCGGGGCGCAGGCGCATCGCGTTTTTTGGCGATATCAACCTGCCTGAAGTCGCGCAGCGCTACAGCGGCTATTGCAACGCGCTGGCCAGGCATGGCTTGCCGCTTGACCCGCAACTGCGGGTGTCGGTGTCGTTCCTGCCCGAGGGCGGCGACCAGGCGGTGCGCGAGATCGAGCGCCGCGCCGTGCCCTACGATGCGGCGTTTGCCTGCAGCGACTTGCTGGCGATGACCGCGATTAACACCCTGCGCGCGCTCGGCAAGCAGGTGCCCGGTGATGTCGCCGTGGTCGGTTATGACGACATCGAACTGTCGACTTACTTCCATCCGCCGCTGACCACGATCCGCCAGCCGATCCGCGCCGCCGGACAGGCCTTGGTGGGGGCGCTGCTGGCGATCATCGACAGCAAGCCGGCCGGCTCCTTGCAATTGCCGACCGAGCTGATCGTCCGCGCGACGTCCGCCTGATCTTCCATTTGTATTTTCCTTGCAGCGCCTGTCCGACGAAGATGTAATCGGTTGCATTAATCCGCTATGTTGTGGAAAAAACGCCTCATTTCTTTGTATTGAAAGAAAATGCAATCGATTGCATTAAAAAATTGCATGAGTCATAATCTGCTCGCACACACCAATAAGCGCCGGTCTACGGCGCATCCCCTACCGGAGGAGACTATGACATTCCAGACCACCCGCATGGCTGCGGCCGTGTCCATCGCGGTGCTTCACATCGGCGCCGCCGCCCAGCAAACCCCGTCCACCGAGGCGCTCGCCACCGATGGCCTGAACATGGAGCGCGTCGTCGTCACCGGCACCAGCGGCGGCGCGTCGAAAATGAAGTCGAGCGTCTCGGTCAGCACCATGGAGCTCGACGCCGTCCTCAAGACCGCGCCCACCAGCGCGGCCGACGTGCTGCGCGCTATCCCTGGCGTGCGCTCGGAGTCATCCGGGGGCGAAGGCAATGCCAACATCTCGATGCGCGGCGTGCCGGTGTCGGCCGGCGGCGCGCGCTACGTGCAGATCCAGGAAGACGGCCTGCCGGTGCTGCAATCGGGCGACTTCAACTTCATCACGCCCGACAGCTACGTCAAGATCGACGGCGGCCTCGATCACCTGGAAGTGGTGCGCGGCGGTTCCGCATCGACCCTGGCCAGCAACGCGCCGGGCGGCATCATCAACTTCATCAGCAAGACCGGGGTGGAGAAGGGCGGCAGCGTCGGCCTGACCAAGGGCCTCGATTACGACACCACGCGGGTCGACTTCGACTACGGCGCGCCCTTGTCGGACAAGACGCGCTTCTTCGTGGGCGGCTTTTACCGGTACGGCGAAGGCATCCGCAAGACCGGCATGCACACCGAACAGGGTGGCCAGATCCGCGCCAATGTCACCCATGAACTCGAGCATGGCTTCATCCGCTTGTCGTTCAAGCACGTCAATGACAAAACGCCGGCCGGCCTGCCTGTGCCGGTCCAGGTGAGCAACAAGGTCATCTCCGAGATCCCCGGCATCGATCCGCGCGAGGTGAGCTTCTATTCGCCGCACTGGGTGCGCGACGTCACGCTCGCCAAGGATAACGGCAAGGTCGCCAGCGATGTGAACGATGGCCTGGCCGTCAAGAGCACCGCCATCGGCCTGGAAGCGCGCTTCACCCTGGGCGACGCCTGGAGCCTGAGCGAAAACCTGCGCTGGTCGGATAACACGGGCCGCTTTATCGGCGTCTTCGCGGGCAACAACGGCAGCATTGGCGACTACACTTTCGCCACCGGGCCGAACGCCGGCAAGGCCTACAGCGGCCGCGCCTTTTCCGCAGTGGTATTCAATACCTCGATCGACGACGCCGGCGCCGTGTTCAACGACACCCGGCTGTCGAAGACCTTTACCCTGGACCAGGGCACCAGGCTGACCGCCACGGGCGGCCTGTACCTGTCCGTGCAAAACCTCGGGCTGACCTGGAACTTCAACGAGTACCTGATGCAGGCCAGCGGCGACCAGCCGGCGCTGCTGGGCACCGCCAGCGCCACCCCGGGCCTGGTCGGACCGGCGTTCGGCGCCTGCTGTTCGCGCGCGGTCGACATGCAATACAAGCTGCGCTCTCCTTACGTGAACCTGGGTGTCGAGCGCGGCGCATTGAATGTCGATGCCAGCCTGCGGCGCGACATGCAAAGCGCCAGCGGCAGCGCCAACATCGCCACCGGCGCCACGCGCTACGATCCGGTGACGGCGCAGCGGGTCGACTATGACCTTGCGCGCACCTCGTATTCGGTGGGCGGCAACTACAAGCTGGGCACCGGCCTGGCGGTGTTCGCGCGCGCCAGCGACGGCGTCGCCTTCAATGCGGACCGCATCCTGTTCGGCTCTCCGCTGGACGGCAGCGCGCCGGTCAGCATCAACACGGTCAAGCAGCTCGAAGGCGGCGTCAAATGGCGCAAGGGCGGCATCAGTACCTTCGCCACCGTGTTCCAGGCCAGGACGCGCGAATCGAATTACGAGGCGACGACGCAGCGCAGCACCGCCAACAGCTACGACGCCAAGGGCGTCGAGCTGGAAGCGGCCTACAACGGCGGCGCGCTGCGCGTGGCCGGCGGCCTGACCTGGACCCATGCCAGGATCACCGCCACCGCGCCCGGCGCCGAAGCCGTCATCGGCAATACGCCGCGGCGCCAGGCCAAGGTGGTGTACCAGCTCACGCCGAGCTACGTCATTGGGGACGCCAGCTTCGGCGTGAGCGCGATCGGCACCGGAAAATCGTGGGCCGACGACGCGCACACGATCATCATGCCGGCCTATGCGGTCGTGCATGGCTTTTTCAATTACCAGTTGGGCGAGCGTACCCAGCTCGCGTTGAGCGCGAACAACCTGTTCAACAAGATCGGCTACACCGAAGTCGAAAGCGACGGCCATGCCGCCCGTTCGATCAGCGGCCGTGCGATCAAGGCCAGCATCAGGTACGCATTCTAAGCCCCGCCGCGGCCGGCGCGTCCACCCTGCGCCGGCCGCGGCCTTTTTTTGGCCACCATGACCACTTTCTCACCGCAGCAGCGCATGCTCGACGCGCTGCCTCTTCACCTGCGCGAGCAGGCGGCGCAGCGCTACGCCCGGCACGAACCGGTACTGCTGGACCGCCTGCAGCGGCTGTACGGCCATCGCGCCGATTTTCACGCGTGGTACGCGGACCTGATGGGCGCCGTTGGCGCGCTGCACGGCGCGCGTTCGCCGGAACTGCTGGCGCAAGATGCCCGGCGCGCCGCCGATCCCGCCTGGTTCACCAGCGAGCACATGCTCGGCTACAGCGCCTACGTGCAGCAGTTCGGCGGCAGCCTGCGCGGCGTCATCGGCCGCATCGCCCACCTGCGCGAGATGGGTGTGACTTACCTGCACCTGCTGCCGTTCCTGCGCCCGCGCGCCGGCGACAGCGACGGCGGCTTTGCCGTGGCCAGCTTCGACGAGGTCGATCCGGCCCTCGGCAGCGCGGCCGACCTGCTGGACCTGACGGCGGCGCTGCGCGGCGCCGGCATCAGCCTGTGCTGCGACCTTGTGCTCAATCACGTGGCCGACGATCACGCCTGGGCGCTTGGCGCCAAGGATGGCGACGCGGCGTTGCGCGACTACTTCCATGTTTTCCCCGGGCGCGAACAGCCGGACCGCTACGAACAGACGGTAGGCCAGATTTTCCCCGAGACGGCGCCCGGCAACTTCACCTGGGTCGATCCGATGCAGGCTTGGGTCTGGACCACCTTCTATCCCTTCCAGTGGGACCTGAACTACGCCAATCCACACGTGCTGGCGGCGATGGTGCGCAGCCTGCTGGGCCTTGCCAACCGTGGCGTGGAAGTGTTCCGGCTCGATTCGACCGCCTTCCTGTGGAAGCGCGAGGGCAGCGACTGCATGAACCAGCCGGAGGCGCACGAACTGCTGCAGGTGCTGCGCGCGATCGTGGAGATCGCGGCGCCCGGGGTGCTGCTCAAGGCCGAAGCCATCGTACCCACGCGCGAACTGCCCGCCTACTTCGGCGACGCCGGCGGCGCGGCGCGCGAATGCCACCTGGCCTACCACAGCACCTTGATGGCGGCCGGCTGGGCCGCGCTGGCCGAGCAGGACGCCGGCCTGCTGCGCGCTGTCGCCGCCGCCACGCCGGCACTGCCGCCGGCCGCCAGCTGGCTGACCTATGTGCGCTGCCACGACGACATCGGCTGGAACGTGCTGCGCGCGGAGGCCGAGTCACCGCGGCGGCTGGCCGCGATCGCCGATTTTTACGGGGGCGGCGACAGCGCCAGCTTCGCGGCCGGCGTGGCGTTCCAGACCAGCGCCGGGCGCGCCGTGCATGGCACCAATGGCAGCGCCGCCGCGCTGGCGGGCCTGGAGACGGCCCGCGGCCCGCAGCAGGAGGCATGCGCGCTGCGCCGCCTGATGCTGCTGCATGGCCTGGCGCTGGTCTTCGGCGGCATGCCGATGCTGTACATGGGCGATGAACTGGGCATGGAAAACGATTACGCGTATCTCGACGATGCCGAGCGCGCGCGCGACACGCGCTGGGTGCAGCGCGCACCGTTCGACCAGCTGCGTTACGCGCAGCGCCACGATCCATCGACGCCAGCCGGGCGTGTGTTTGGCGCCTTGCGCGCGCTGCTTGAACGGCGGCGCAGCCTGCCGGTGCTGGCCGCCGATGCGCCGCGCGCGCTGCTCGAGACGCCCTACCCCGCCTTGCTGGCGCTGGCGCGCGGTGAGCGTTTTCTGAGCCTGTCGAATTTTTCGGCGCAGCCGCTCTCGCTGCGCCTGTCCGATATCGGCGCGGGGCAGTGGCCGGGCGCGGGCGACGTGATCGCGCTGGCGCCCTGGGACATGCTGTGGCTGGAGCGTTGAGCGTAGTATGATTTTTAACGATGGATCAAGTTCAATGAGGGCGGCGGACATGCAGATGGCGACAGGATCGATCGTGCTGTTCGGGGAGGCGCTGGTGGACGATTTCGTTAGCGAGCAGGTGGTGGGCGGCGCGCCCTTCAACGTGGCGCGCCACCTGGCGGCATTCGGCAGCGCGCCCTTGATGATCACGCGGATCGGCAACGACCAGGCCGGCGCGCTGCTGCGCGCGCAATTCGAACGTTTCGGCCTGGCGCAGCAGGGTTTGCAGCACGACCCCACCGAGCCGACCGGACGCGTGCTGGTCGAACTCGGCGAGCACGGTCATCGCTTCACCATCCTGCCCGACCAGGCCTATGACCGCATCGACAGCGCCGCCGCGCTGGCCGCGGCCGCAGCATGCACGCCATCGACCGTGTATTTCGGCACGCTGGCGCAGCGCCACCCGACCTCGCGCGCGGCGCTGCGCGCGCTGTTGCGCTCCTGCGACGCAGTGCGCTACCTGGACCTGAATGTGCGCGAAGGCCAGGTCAGCGAGCGCTGCGTGTTCGAGTCGCTGCACGAGGCCGACATCGTCAAGGTCAATGAAGAGGAACTGCGGGACCTGTTCGGCTGGTACACCCACACACGCCAGGACACCGGCGACATGGGCGGCAGCGGCGTGCGCGGCGCCTGCGCGGCCTTGATCCGCATCTTCGCGCTCGACGCCCTGATCGTCACGCTCGGGCCGCGCGGCTCGGTGTACTTCGGCGCCGACGGCGCCACCGTGGTCCATGCCGATACCGTCAAGCCGGCGCGCATGGTCGACACGGTCGGCGCCGGCGACGCCTTTTCCGCGCTCTTCTTGCTGGGGCGCGAGCGTGGCTGGCCGCTCGAGCTCACCCTGGCGCGCGCCAACGAGTTTGCCGGCGCCGTCTGCGCCATTGCCGGCGCGGTGCCGGCCGAACGCGCCTTTTACGCGCCCTACGTCGCGCGCTGGCTCTCCGACTGACCCCACGAAAGAGCGCCATGTCGACCACCAAACCCACCTTGTCGTTCTGGCAGATCGTGAACATGAATGTCGGATTCTTCGGCATCCAGTTCAGCTTCGGCCTGCAGCAAAGCAGCATGAGCCCGATCTACAACTACCTCGGCGCCGACGAGGCCAGCCTGCCCTATCTGTGGCTGGCCGGCCCGGTGACGGGGCTGATCGTCCAGCCCATCGTGGGCGCCATGAGCGACCGCACCGTCACGCGCTGGGGGCGGCGCACGCCGTACTTCCTGCTCGGCGCGATCCTGTGCAGTATCGGCCTGCTGTGCATGCCGTTCAGTCCCACCCTGTGGATGGCCGCCAGCCTGCTGTGGATTCTCGACGCGGCCAACAATGTGACGATGGAACCGTACCGCGCTTTTGTGAGCGACAAGCTCGATCCCGCCCAGCATTCGCTGGGCTTCATGACCCAGAGCGCGTTCACGGGACTGGGGCAGACCCTGGCCTACCTCACGCCGTCGCTGCTGGTGCTGGCGGGGATGAACAAGGATGCCGTCAATGCCAGCCAGATCCCGCACATCGTCATTGCCGCGTTCTTGATCGGCGCGGTGTTTTCGATCGCGTCGGTGCTGTGGACGGTCAAGACCACCGGGGAGCATCCCTTGAGCGCGCGCGAGGTGATGGCGCTGCGCGACCGGCCGCGTGGCTTCATGCACACCCTGCGCGAGATCGGCAGCGCGATGCGCGAGATGCCGCCGACGATGAAGCAGCTGGCGCTGGTCAAGCTGTTCCAGTGGTACGCCATGTTCTGCTACTGGCAATACATCACGCTGTCGCTGGCCACCACCCTCTACGGCACCACCGACCCGGCCTCGCAGGGCTTTCGCGACGCCGGGCTACTCAATGGCAAGGTCGGCGCGTTCTATAACTTCGTTGCCTTTATCGGCGCCTTCGCGCTGGTGCCGTACACGCGCCGCTACGGACCGAAGGCTACGCATTGCGTGTGCCTGGCGCTGGCCGGGATCGGCATGCTGGCGATTCCCCAGATCCGGTCGCCGGCGCTGCTGTTGATACCGATGGTGGGCATTGGCCTGGCCTGGGCCAGTATCATGGGCAACCCGTACATCATGCTGGCCGGGAGCATTCCGCCCGAGCGCACCGGCGTCTACATGGGCATCTTTAACATGTTCATCGTGATCCCGATGATCATCCAGATTGTCACGCTGCCGCTGTACTACCGCAGTTGGCTTGGCGGCAATCCCGAGAACGTTATAATGCTGGCCGGCGCCCTCATGCTGTGCGCGGCGGCGGCTGTGCTGCGCGTGAAGGTCGATCGGGCGGGGCGCGCCGGTGTGCCGCCCGCGCCATCCGCGCTCGCCGGCGCCAAGCCCTAGGCGTTGCCGGCGCCGCAACGCGCAAGGAACGAAGAAGATGACAACCGTAGTGTATGGCGAGGCGCTGGTCGACGACTTCCTCAGCGAGCAGGCGGTAGGCGGCGCGCCGTTCAACGTGGCGCGCCACCTGGCGGCCTTCATGTCGCCGCAACTGGCGATCACCCGCATCGGCGACGACAGGAACGGCGCCATCGTGCGCGCCGAATTCGAGCGCTTCGCCATGTCCGACGCCGGTTTGCAGTTCGATCCGATCGAAGAAACCGGGCGCGTGGTGGCCGAGCGCAACGTGCGCGGCCACCGTTTCGTGATCCTGCCGGGCCAGGCGTACGATTACATCAATCCCGAGCAAGCCCTGGGGGCGCTGGAATCGGTGGCGGCGTCGGCGATCTATTTCGGCACCCTGGCGCAGCGCTGCCCGCGTTCGCGCGACACCCTGTACGCGCTGCTCGACGCCAGCAACGCCACGCGCTACCTCGACCTGAACCTGCGCGAAGGCCAGTTCGACGAGCGCTGCGTGTTCCACTCCCTGCACGCGGCCGATATCGTCAAGGTCAACGAGGAAGAATTGCAGTCGCTGTTCGCGTGGTATGTGGATATCCATCCGAGCGCGCCGCCGCTCGATGGCGACGAGGTGCGCGCGGCGTGCGCGGTGCTGGTGCAGATGTTTGGACTGGAAGCGCTGATCGTGACCCTGGGTCATCGCGGTTCGGTGTACTTCGGCGCCGATGGCGCGGTGATCGTCCATCGCGACAATCCGCTGCCGCCGTTCGTGATCGATTCGGTGGGGGCGGGGGATGCGTTTTCGGCGCTGTTCCTGCTCGGCCGCGTGCGCGGCTGGGCGCTGGAAACGACCCTGGCGCGCGCCAATGAATTCGCCGGCGCGGTGTGCGCGATTCCGGGGGCGATACCGAGGAGCCTCGGCTTTTACGACAAATGGGTGGCGCGCTGGCGCAGTGGCTAAACCACCGTCGCCCCGCGCAGGAGGCTGTCTTAAAAGGGAAGCGTTCAACGACTACCACCGCCTCCAGCACCGTCATTCCCGCGCAGGCGGGAATCCAAGTTCGCTGCTACGCCACGGAATGGGATTCCCGCCTGCGCGGGAACGACGGATAAGAGTCTACCGCCTAGCGGTGATTTTACGTTTTGAGACAGCCTCGCAGGCGGGGGCCCAAGTTCATTCCGCAGCCAGTGACTGAGCGGAAGACTTGGGCCCCCGCCGAGGGCCGCCTTGGCGCGGGGGCGACGGTTTTGCAGTCAGCGGTATATGCCGACGGTTTTTGAAGCTAACGCGATATCTGATTAAGCGTGCTCGCCCATCTGGCTCTGCAGGTAATTCTGAATCCCGACCTTGACGATCAGGTCCAGCTGCGTTTCCAGCCAGTCGATGTGTTCCTCGGTGTCTTCCAGGATCATCAAAAACAAATCGCGGGTGACGTAATCGGCTGCCAGCTCGGCGGCGGCGATGCCTTCCTTGACCGTCGCATGCGCGGCTTGCTCAAGTTTCAGGTCGCATTCGATCATTTCCTGGGTCGATTCGCCGATCAGCAGCTTGTGCAGCGCTTGCAGGTTCGGCAAGCCGTCGAGCATCAGGATGCGGTCGATCAGTTTGTCGGCATGCTTCATTTCGCCGATCGATTCTTCGTATTCTTTCTTGGCCAGCTTCTCCAGGCCCCAGTGACGGTACATGCGCGCATGCAGGAAATACTGGTTGATCGCGGAGAGCTCATTGGTCAGCTGCGCATTGAGCAGCCGGATGACATTCTTGTCGCCCTTCATGGGAGGCTTTCTTTAGTGATGGAGAGTTTCTCCATGATAGCAAAAAACAGGCGTTAACGAGGAAAGACGGCCTCCGGGGCCGTCTTTTTGTTGCTCCGAAACCGATCAGCTGGCGAGCTGGAAGGTCAGCGGAACGATCACATACACCGGCACCGGGTGGCCATCTTCCACGTGCGGCTTGAATACCGCGCGCAGGGCCGCCTGGCGCCCGGCTTCGTCGAGGCGCGACGAACCGGACGAGGACTGCACCTTGACCTGGTCGGGCATGCCTTTTTCATTGACCAGAATCAGCAGCACGACCTTGCCCTGCTCGCCCATGCGCTTGGACATGGTCGGGTACACCGGCTGCGGCGCCTGGATGTATTCCACGCCCGAGCTGATGGTCTTGGGACCGGTCGCCGGCGGCGCCGGCGGCGCGGCCACGACCACCGGGGCGGCCGGCGCTTCGCTCACCACCGGCGCCGACGGGGGCGAGGCGGTAATGGTGTTCTGGAGCGGCGCCTGCACGATCGGCGTGGGCGGCACCACCACCCGCGGGGGCGGGCGCAGCGTGGCCACGGAAACGATTTTCGGCGCGCTCGGGGTGGCCGGCTTGGGCGGCGGCGGCGGGGCCACGAAGCTGACCATGATCGCCTGCGGCAGCGCCACTTCGGCCATGCGGTGCAGCAGGCCGCTCGAAATCAGGTAGAACAGTGCGCCGTGAATGGCGATGACGACCGCGAAGGGGCCGAACTTGGCGCGCAGCTTCGCCACCACGGCAGTGGGATCGCCCATGCCGGGGTCGGTGGAAAAGGTCATTGCGCTCATCGTGGACTCAGGCTGTTTGCGCCGAGCGGAACGACAACTCGGTGGCGTGGATGGTTTTGCTCTCAAGGTGCTGGTTCAGGACTTGCTTGGCGCAACTGGCGCATTTGCCGCAGCAGGTACCCACGCCCAGGTCGCGGCGCAGCTCGGCCATCGACGACAAGCCGAGATCGACCGCCTGACGAATTTCGCGGTCGGAAATGTTATTGCAAACACAGACGATCATCGAAGCACCTTCCTTTCATCAGGGTCGGCGGGCAAAATTGCCGCTTTCACCATAATGAGAATCATTATCATTAAGATTTGTATTCTGTCGCAACTCCAGATCGATTGCAAGTGGTTTACGCAAAAAAGGCCCAACTCCAAATAGAAATAGTTCGCATTTACGTTTATGATGCTAGTATCCAACACGATGTAGCGCGAATTCCACTTATCTTAGTGAACTGACAATATGACTCTTGCCCCCACCCTGATCACGCTCGATGCCCTCGTCCCCGGCCAGAGCGGCACTGTGATCCATATCGCGCCCTGCGCGGCGGACGCGGGTGCCGGCGTGGATGTCACGCGCCGCCTGATGGAGCTCGGCTTCGTGCCGGGCGAATCGATCCGCATGCTCAAGCGCCTGCCGGGCGGCGATCCGGTCGCGGTCAAGGTGGGCGACTCCACCTTCGCGCTGCGCCGCTTCGAGGCGTCGCTGGTGTCGGTCAAACCGGATTAAACGAAAACACGACGGAAACAACGGAAGCAGAAAATGGGTGCTGTAGAACCACAAGTCCAGGCAGTGACGCGCACGCCGCTCATTGCGCTGTTGGGCAATCCGAACTGCGGCAAGACGGCCCTGTTCAACCGGCTCACCGGGGCGCGCCAGAAGGTCGCCAACTACGCCGGCGTGACCATCGAGCGCAAGGAAGGCAGTTTTACCTCGCCCATGGGGCGCGCCTATAAAGTGCTGGACCTGCCGGGCGCGTACAGCCTGTCGGCCACCACGCCCGACGAAGCGATCACGCGCGACGTCGTGGGTGGCCTGCGCGCCGGCGAACAGGCGCCCGACGCCATCGTCTGTGTGGTCAACGCCACCAATCTGCGCCTGAACCTGCGCCTGGTCCTCGAAGTCAAGCGCCTCGGCCTGCCGATGGTGCTGGCGCTGAACATGGTCGACGTGGCCAACAAGCGCGGCATCAAGATCGACAGCGCCAGACTGGCGCAGGAGCTGGGCATGCCCGTGGTCGAAACGGTGGCCGTGCAGAGCGGCGGCGAAGTCGCCCTGCTCAAGGCGCTCGACCTGATGCCCGATCCTGTGCGCGGCAGTGGCGCCGTCAAGGCCGCGCCGCTGGCGGCCATCGACGCCGTGCCGGTCGAAGAAACCCAGCGCGAAGTGCGCCGCATCCTGGACGCGGCCGTCAGCTTCGCCAACGACACCGGCAACCTGTCGGAAAAAATCGACGACGTGGTGCTGCACCCGCTGGCCGGCCCGGTCATCCTGGCCGCTCTCATGTTCCTGGTGTTCCAGGCCGTGTTCAGCTGGGCCGCGCTGCCGATGGAAATGATCAGCGGCGGGGTCGAAGCCATCGGCGCCTGGGTCGGCGGCATGATGGGCGAGGGCGTGCTGCGCAGCCTGCTGGTCGAGGGCATCCTCGGCGGCGTCGGCAGCGTGCTGGTGTTCCTGCCGCAGATCCTGATTTTGTTCTTCTTCATCCTGGTGCTGGAAGACTGCGGTTACCTGCCGCGCGCCGCCTTCCTGTTAGATCGCATCATGGGCGGGGTCGGCCTGTCGGGACGCGCCTTCATTCCGCTGCTGTCGAGCTTTGCCTGCGCCATTCCCGGCGTGATGGCCGCGCGCACCATCCAGAATCCGCGCGACCGCCTGGTGACGATCATGATCGCGCCTTTGATGACCTGCTCGGCGCGCCTGCCGGTGTACGCGCTGATCATCGCCGCCTTCATTCCCAACCGCGATGTCGCCGACGGCTGGATCAACCTGCAGGGCCTGGTGCTGTTCATCCTGTACTTCGCCGGCATTTTCAGCGCCATGGCGGTGGCCTGGGTGATCAAGCGCTTCATGGGCGCCAACAGCCACCAGCCGCTGATGCTGGAACTGCCAAGCTACCACTGGCCGCACCTGCGCAACCTGGCGATGGGCCTGTGGGAGCGCGCCAAGATCTTCCTGGTGCGGGTCGGTACCGTGATCCTGGCGCTGATGGTGCTGCTGTGGTTCTTGTCGAGTTTCCCGGGCGCGCCGGAAGGCGCCACCCACCCGCCGATCTATTACAGCATCGCCGGCATGCTGGGCCGCGCGCTGGCCGTGGTGTTCGAACCGATCGGCTTCGGCTGGCAGATCTGCATCGCGCTGGTGCCGGGCATGGCCGCGCGCGAAGTGGCCGTGGGCGCGCTCGGCACCGTGTATGCGCTCTCGCAGACCGGCGACGAACTGGCCACCACGCTCGCTCCCCTCATTTCGCAATCGTGGTCGATGCCGACCGCGCTGTCCTTGCTGGCCTGGTATGTGTTCGCGCCGCAGTGCATCGCCACCCTGTCGGTGGTGCGCAGGGAGACGGGCAGCGCGCGTTACGCCTTCATCATGGCCGGCTACATGTTCGCGCTGGCTTACACCGCCTCGTTCATCACTTACCGCGTCGCCATCGCGATGGGAGCCTGAGATGCTTGACTATCTGATCGTGGGACTGATCGTCGCCGTGGCCGCGTGGTACGCGGCCTCGAAGTATCTGCCGACAAGCTTGCGCAACAAGCTGTTCGGCCAGAACAAGGCCTCGTCGGGTTGCGGCAGCGGGTGCAGCAGTTGCGGCACCTGCGAGGATGGGCCGGCGGCGCCGCGAATCGGCGCCGATACGCCGTCGGGCAACAACAAGCAGCGCGTGATCGAGCTGCACCTCAAGTAAGTTCCCGGTTTTACCGCCGGCGCAGGCGGCTCCACGGCGTAATCTTGTACAAGGTCGCAAAGCGGGCCCAGTACACTTCGCCATGCGGGCCGAGCGCCATCAGGGTGAGCGGGTAATCCTGAACCGGGTTCTTGAGCGGGATCGGCGGGCCTTTGGCGGGATCGAAAAACGTACTGATCGCGCCATCCGTATCGACTTGCAGGATACGCCCATCGTCCGACAGAAAAATACGGCCGCCCGCATCGACAGCGAGCGCGTCGATCTTGCATCTCGGCGCTTTTGGCGCTGTGGTGCGTTCCGTGCAACCGCTGTGCGGGCCGGTCCTGCATGTGCTGTCGTCCTGTGCCACGGGGGCAATCGGTACATCGAGCGAACAATCGCCGCCGCGCGTTTCCAGCCGGGCGGCGCGGCCGTCGGGCAGGAGGCGGTAAACCCCGTGGCCGGGGCTCGCCACGACCACACCGCCGTCGGGATGCGCGGCCAGGACGCCCTCCTGCGGCGGGAAGGCGTAGTCGGCCTCGCCTTCCGGCACCGGCTGGGGGAACAATTTTCCCGCGCCCGAGACTTTGTACGGACCGTCCTGCGTCAGCATGTACAGCGCGCCCGTCTTGTCCACGGCAATCGGCATCATGCCACCGCCTATGTTGCGCGGCGCCATGGCGGTGTCGGCGTGGGCCAGCGCGCTGACCTTGCCATCGGCAGCGATGCGTTTGACGCGCGCCGAGGCAAAGCAGCCGAAGCGGGGGCCGCTGGCATCGAGCGCATACAGGTTTCCCATTGCGTCAGCCGTCAGCGTGGACGGCGATTCCAGGCTCCTGTGCCGCGACGGATTGCTTTCCTGCTCATCCTGGTCGGTGAACCTGACGCGCTGTCCGGGTTTGCTCAGGGCGTACACATCGTCTTCTCCGATGGTGGTGATATAGAGCGTGCCGCGCGCGTCGACGGCCATGCCGTGGACCATGTGTTCGCCGTCGACGATCACCTCCACCCGCGGCGCCTGGGCCAACCGCTCGCGCTGCCGGGCTTCGGCGGCATAGGCTGGCTGGCGCGGGAAGTGGTACAGCGCCGCGGCGACGCCGGCGGCCACCACGGCCAGGCTGAGGAGGATGCTGCGGCGCTCGCCGGAAGCTGTGGGCATGTGATAACCTTTTCTGTCTGTATTTATCAATTGTAACAAGGCAATAAATACTGGCAGAAGTTATTTTCCTGCGCGCATGTTGGCTACCTGGGGGCGCTCAGGTCGATCGCCGTCAGGTAGCCGGGCTGTCCGGGCACCACGCGGTAGGTGTGCCGGTACGGCGCATAGCCGGCCACGTTGATGGTCAGTTCGTAGCTTCCTTGAGCCAGGCCGACGAAGGAAAAAAACGTCTTGAACAGATAGTCCTGGCCGGCCTGGTAGGCTTCCAGGGTGCGGTCGCTGGTGTCGGCGGCAGGCCGGATCTCGCGCCGCTCGCTGGCGTTGGCCAGCACGATGGACTCGATGACGATGTCGCTCCGGTCGGCGCGCAGGCTGCCGGCCGGGTTGTCGGTGGGCGTGACCTCGGCCCCGATGTAGCCCGACAAGGTGCCTTGCGGCGCGAGCGCGAAGGCCAGCTCGGGGACAAAGCCGGGGCCGATGTCCGCCTGCACGGCGGCCGGCGTGGTCTTGAATCCGCGCGCCAGCAGGCTCACATGGTAGGCGCCGGGCGGGAAGGGGCCGAGTTCGCGCCCGCTGTCGCGCGCGCCGACCGGCACCACGATGCGCTCGCGCGTAGTGTCGACCGGTTGCAGCACCAGCACCGGCGCCGACGCCGGCGTGGCGTCGCTCCGCGCGGAGAACCTCACGCGCAGCTTGCCCTTGCCCGCCGCCGGGGCGTCGCTGTCGCGCTGGTCGGCCGCCTTGAGCAGCGCCGCGTACTGCGCGAACACCTCGGGCGAGGACAGGATGCCGACGTGGCCCGCGTCGTAGCCGAACACGCGCCTGGCCTCGGACTGGGCGTCGGCGCGCAACTGGCTGGCCAGGGTGATGACGCCGTCGTTGCTGGCGGGGCGCAGCAGGCTGTAACGGCCGCCATGGCCGAACATCAGGTAGTAATCGATCTCGCGCGGAAGCGGCTTGCGGAACAGCGTTTGCACGAAGCGCCCGCCGGCCCGCACGTCGCGCCATGACGGGACCACCGCCGGCGAATAGGCGATGCCCTGGTCGGCCAGCGCATCGCCGCCCCACGGCGTGGACAGGGTCACGAACAGGGTCGCGGCCGGAAACTGGTCGCCGTAGTCGGCCAGGAACGAGCGCACCACCAGCCCGCCCATGCTGTGCGCGGTGAGGTACAGCTTGTCGTAGTGGTAGCGCCGCTGCAGATTGCTCAGCTTCCAGTACAGCAGGTAAGACATCGAATCGAGCGATGACCCGGACGGGTAGTAGAAGATCCACGGCTGGTAGCGGCTGCGGTCCAGGTGCGCGATAAAGTAGCGCCAGTCCTGGGGCGAGCCGGCCGCGCCGTGCACGAACAGCACCGGCGTCTTGCGCGGATCGTACGCTTCCAGGAAGTAGATATTGCCGCCCACCTCCCTGAAAAAATCGACCGGCGCCCAGTAGCCGCGCTGCCCGGCCTGGGCCGAAAACAGCGGGTCGTCGAGCGCCATGAGCGCGCCGACCTGGGTGCTGTGGGTTTTTGCCGGCAAACGCGCGGCCACCGAGGTGCCGGGCGGGATGGCGCTTTGCGGCGTGGCCGAGATCACCACATCGAGGCTGACCAGCGAACCGCTGCCGCTGGCGCGCACCGGCGCCGACGCGTAATGGCCGACCGGTTCGCCGGCGTCGAGCGTCAGGTTGCCGTTGGCGTCGCCGAAGGCAAACAGCGTGTATTCGCCCTTGGGTACGATCAGTTCATAGCCGCCCGCTTCGTGCAGGACGGTGTAGTGCGCGATGTCGATCCGTCCGTCCCGCATGGTGCCGGCGGCGACGACCACCTGCCCGTCCCAGGCCTGGGCGCCTGTCACGTACCCGGCCAGCACGGTCGATGAATAGAAGGTGGCCGATTCTTCCTTGAGCTTGACCAGCGCGCAGCCGCCCAGGCCGAAACAAGCGCCCAGCCAGAAACAAACAGTGAGCAATACCGTGCCGGATCGATTTCGCAAGAGACACCTGTTAACGCAGACCAAAGGAACTCCCTTATACACAATATCGGCGCTGCCCGCTGGCCGGGCCTTGAATCATTTCGCGACCGGCACCACTGGCAGTTCGACCGCGCTTTCCATGCCCGGCGCGTGGAATACCTTGTGCGTGGCCTTGCGGTAGTCGCCCGGCCTGGCGAAGAAAATGTTCGGTACGAAGGTTTGCGGATTGCGGTCGTACAGCGGGAACCAGCTTGACTGCACCTGCACCATGATCCGGTGGCCCTTGAGGAACACGTGGTCCGCGTTCGGCAGGGCGAAGCGGTAGCGCTCCACCTTGTTCGGCACGATCGCGGCCGGCTTGTCCAGGCCCGTGCGATAGCGCCCGCGGAAGATATCCATCGCGATGCCCAGCTGGTAGCCGCCCAGTTCCGGCTGCGAGGCCACTTCGTCCGGGTACACATCGATCAGTTTCACAACCCAGTCGGCGTCGCTGCCGGTGGTCGAGGCGAACAGGTTGACCATCGCCTGGCCCGAGATCTGCAAGGGCGCCTCGAGCTTGTCGCTCACGTAGGCCAGCACGTCCGGGCGGTCGGAGAATGCGCGCTGGTCGCTGGCCAGCCACGGCTTCCAGACCGCGCCGTCGAACATGCGCACCGGGCGCGCGATGAAAGGCACCGGCTTGGCCGGGTCGGAGACGTAGTCGTCGGCCTGCGCATTGGCGGCGCCGGCGGCCGGCTTGTCGAAGTCCAGGCGCGCGCCGGCTTTCAGGTACAGCGGCTGCATGACGTCGGTCAGCGGCCACTTGTCGAGGCGCTGCCACTTGTTCGCGCCGGTGCGGTACGACAGCACCGGCGGCGTGTCGGCCCTGGGCGCGCCGTCCTGCAGGTACTGGTTAAAGAAGGGCAGCATCACTTCGCGCCGGAATTCGGCGGCGGTGTCGCCGGTGAAGCGGATCGCGCCCAGGGTCGAGCCGTCGTAATTGACCCCGCTGTGACGCCACGGGCCGACCACCAGGTGGTTCATGGTGTTGGTGGTGTCGAGTTTTTCGGTGGCGGCGTAGGCGGCGTACGGGCCGTAGATGTCTTCCTGGTCCCAGCGCCCCACCACGTGCATGGTCGGCACCTTGAGCGGTCGGGCGCCGAGCACGCGGTCGAGCGCCTGGTTCTGCCAGAAGCTGTCGTAGGCCGGGTGTTCGAAGATCTTTTTGGTAAAGGTCAGCTGGTCGATGCCGAAGCGCTTGGCGTAGTCGGACGCGGAACCGGCGCGCAGCGCGAATTCGTAGTCGTCGTAGACGCCGGTGGCGATGTTCGGCCCATTGCCGCGCGCGGCGGTCTGGCCGGCGATGTACGACAGGTTATTGACGCGGAAGGCGCCGTTGTGGAACCAGTCGTCGCCGCGCCAGCCGTCCACCATGGCGCTCATCGGCACCGCGGCCTTGAGCGCCGGGTGCGGATCGGCCAGCGCCATGAGCACCGTGAAACCCTCGTACGAGGAGCCCACCATGCCGACCTTGCCGTTACTTTGCGCGATATTCTTGACCAGCCAGTCGATCGTGTCCCAGGCGTCGGTGGCATGGTCGACGGCGCTGGTGTTGAGCGGGTCGCGCAAGGGGCGCGTCATCACGTACTCGCCTTCGGAGCCGTACTTGCCGCGCACATCCTGGTACACGCGGATGTAGCCGTTGGCCACATAGCCGTCGTCGCCTTCGGCCAGCATCGAGGCCATGTGCGGGCTCACATTGCGCTCGCTGCGCTTGGCCGCGTTGTAGGGCGTGCGCGAGAGGATCATCGGCGCGCGCGTGGCGCCCTTGGGAATGGTGATCACGGTGTGCAGCCTGACGCCGTCGCGCATCGGAATCATGACGATGCGCTTGACGTAGTCGGCGCCGTGATCGGGCAGTTCGAACGGGGTGGCGACGATGTCCGGCGCCATCGGCGCGGTCTGCGCGGCCCCCAGCGGGGAGCCGGCCAACAGGATCATTGAAAGGGCGGACAGGCGGATGGTGCGTTGGCGCGGCATGCATTATCTCCAGGATGGTCTTGTCGTTACAGCAATTCATTATTGCAATATTGCTTGATAGTACCTAACCATGCGCGCCTATGCAATCCGCATTGGCGCAAATTGACAGCGAATGAAAAATTGATGGCCGTTGTGACAAACCGCGCTTTTTGGGCCGGATAAAACCTGTATCCTCGCTGCCCCGGCCGGGTGGCGTCACGCCAGCGGCTGGAACGATTCGGCTTGCGCAATCGGCCAGTACAGCCCGAACACGGGCGGCAGGCGCTCGATCTGGTCCGGGTCGAGCAGTTCGCCTTCGGAGAGGTAGGGAATCAGGGTCGAGACCTGCTTGACCTGGTTGGGCGAGACGCGCCGCACCAGGTGATGGGGATTCAACTGGTCGGGATGGGTCAGCCCGGCGGCGGCGATCAGGTGCGCCAGCGCTTTCATCGTACTCTGGTGGAAGTTGGCCACGCGCGCGGTTTTGTCGGGCACGTCGAGCGCTTTCTGGCGCTGCTCGTCCTGGGTCGCCACGCCGGTCGGGCAGCGGTCGGTGTGGCAGCTCTGCGACTGCACGCAGCCGAGCGCGAACATGAAGCCGCGCGCCGAATTGCACCAGTCGGCGCCGAGCGCGATGGTGCGCGCGATATCGAACGCGGTGATGATCTTGCCCGAGGCGCCGATCTTGATCTTCTCGCGCAGGCGCGCGCCGACCAGGGTGTTATGCACCAGCACCAGCGCTTCCTGCAAGGGCGTGCCGACATGGTCCGAAAATTCGACGGGGGCCGCGCCGGTGCCGCCTTCGCCGCCATCGACCACGATAAAGTCGGGCACGATGCCGGTCGCCAGCATGGCCTTGACGATGCCGAAGAACTCCCACGGGTGGCCGATCGCCAGCTTGAAGCCGGTCGGCTTGCCGCCCGAGAGGGTGCGCAGGCGCTCGATAAAATGCAGCATCTCGATCGGGGTCGAAAAGGCCGAATGGCTGGCCGGCGACAGGCAATCGACGCCCACCGTGACGCCACGCGCGGCGGCGATTTCGATGGTCACCTTGGCGCCCGGCAGGATGCCGCCCTGGCCGGGCTTGGCGCCCTGCGACAGTTTGAGTTCGATCATCTTCACCTGCGGCTGCGTGGCGTTGGCGGCGAAGTTCGCTTCCGAGAAGCTGCCGTCCGGGTTGCGGCAGCCGAAGTAGCCCGAGCCGATTTCCCACACCAGGTCGCCGCCGTGCTGGCGGTGATAGCGACTGATGCTGCCTTCGCCGGTGTCGTGCATGAAGCCGCCCAGGCGCGCGCCGCCGTTCAGGGCCAGGATGGCGTTGGCCGAGAGCGAGCCGAAACTCATGGCCGAGATGTTAAACACGCTGGCTGTATAGGGCTGCGCGCGCGGGCACGATGGGTGGTTGCCGATCTCGATGCGAAAGTTATGGTCGCCCATGGGCGCCGGCGCCATCGAGTGGTTGATCCACTCGTAGCCGGCTTCGTAGACATCGAGCTGGGTGCCGAACGGGCGCTTGTCGGTTTCCATCTTGGCGCGCTGGTAGACGATGCTGCGCTGGTTGCGCGAGAACGGCTTGGCCTCGGTATCGTCTTCCAGGAAGTACTGGCGGATCTCGGGGCGGATCGACTCGAAGAAAAAGCGGAAGTGCGCCAGGATCGGGTAATTGCGGCGCAGCGCGCGCCGGGTCTGGGCCAGGTCGGCCACGCCGAGCGCGCTCAAGGCCCCGCTGAGGACCGCCAGCCACCATCCGGGGCCATCGCCCCTGAACGCAAGGATGGCCGACCATCCGAAGACGAGCAGGGAAATCAGGAAAGGCAGGTAGCGCGGCGAGACAAAGCTCATGGGGACTCCGTGGTCAATAGGCTGTAACAATGCTAAGCTAGCGCCGATTCAACACCGGCGAAAGAACCCAATGATCATTGTCCACCATTTGAATAATTCGCGCTCCCAGCGTATTTTGTGGCTGCTGGAGGAATTGGGACTGGCGTACGAGATCAAGAAGTACCAGCGCGACCCCAAAACCATGCTCGCGCCGCCCGAACTGCGCGCGGTGCACCCGCTGGGCAAGTCGCCGGTCATCACCGACGACGGCAACACGGTGGCCGAATCGGGCGCCATCATCGACTACCTGCTCGAACGCTACGGCAACGGCAAATTCGTCCCGCCCGCCGGCACCCCGGACAAGCTGCGCTACACCTACTTCATGCACTACGCCGAAGGCTCGGCCATGACGCCGTTGTTGATGAAGCTCGTGTTCGACCGCGTCGAAACGAGCCCGATGCCGTTCTTCGCCAAGCCGATCGCGCGCGCCATCGCGCAAAAGGTCAAGGGCACCTACATCCTGCCGCAGATCGCGCAGCACCTGGCCTACCTCGAAGCCGAACTGGCTACCTCGAACTGGTTTGCCGGCCCGGAGTTCAGCGGCGCCGACATCCAGGTCAGCTTCGTGCTGGAAGCTGCCGCCTCGCGCGGCGGCCTGGGCGACAAGTATCCGAAGCTGATGGACTTCCTGAACCGCATCCACGCCCGTCCCGCCTACCAGCGCGCGCTGGAACGCGGCGGCCTGTACGAACTGCTCAAGTAAGGCCGTGGGCAAGCTGCTGGCCATCGACGGGCTCAATATCGTACGGCGCGTGTACGAGGCCAGTCCCGAACCCGATTCGGCCGAGAAGGCCGACATCGCGCTGCGTCACGCGCTCTCGTCGTTCCGCAAGCTGTTGGGCGCGCACGGGCCGACCCACGTGCTGGCCGCTTTCGACCATGGCGGGCCGACCTGGCGCCACGCACTGTATCCGCGCTACCGCGAGCAGCGCGCGCCCATGCCATCCTTCCTGCGCGACGCGCTTCCCGGGTTTCATGCGAAGCTGGCGGGCGAGGGCCTGCACGTGCTCATGCTGCCCGGCGTCGAAGCCGACGATGTGATCGGCACCGGGGTGCTGCGCTGGCTGGCCGAAGGGCGCGGCGAAGCGATTGTGGCGTCCACCGACAAGGACTTGCACGGCCTGATTGCGCACGGGGCGCTGGTGTGGGACCATTTCAAGGGCGAATGGCATGATGACGCCTGGGTGCGCAACAAGTTCGGCGTGGCGCCCGAGCTGCTGGTGGACTTGCTGGCGCTGATGGGCGACGTGACCGACGGCGTGCCGGGCGTGTCCAAGGTCGGCATGAAGACGGCGGCCAAGCTGCTTAACGCGTACGGCAACCTGGACGCGGTGATGGCCGGCGCCGGCATTCTCAAGACGCCGGTGGGCGAGCGCCTGCGCGCCGAACGCGAGGTGTTGTATTTGTCGCGCCAACTGGTGCAACTGAAGACCGACGTGCGCCTGGGCGTGACCTGGAACATGCTGGCATTCGAAACGTTCTGACCAAAAAAGGATACGACGCGATGTTAAAAGCAGTGATCGTCGATGGAAATGCGATTTCGCGCGGCTTGTTGAACAGCGTGTTGACGGAGGGCGGCTACAACGTGGTCGGCGACACGCATACGGGGCTCAAGGGTTACCTGATGGTGCAGAAGTACCATCCCCAGATCGTGTGCGTGGCGTTGGAGCAGGTCGAGGATGGCGGCGAGATCGTCGAGCAGATCCGCGCGCACCACCCCAAGACGCTGATTTTCATGGTCTCGGGCACGCTCGACGCGCCCACCGTGCAGGCGGCGGTGGCGCGCGGGGTGCAGGGGTTTATCGTCAAGCCGTTCAAGGCCGACGCGGTGCTCAACACGATCAGGAATACGGTGCTGGCGGTGATCAAGAAACAGAAGGCGCCGCAGCCGGAATGAGTGCCATGTATCCGAAGCTGACCAACTGGTCCGACCTGCCGCGCCTGAACGCGGACGAATTTTTTGCCATCTTCCCCCTCGCTGAAGAGGCATACGAGGACGACGAGAGCGAATTTTATGACGGTGATGTCGATGACCTCGAATTCATCGTCATCAAGGGCGACGTCAGCATCTCGCGCGAGCAGCTCCAGGAAATGGACGCGACATTACAAAACGACAGAATGCTGCGCATTGCCGTTGACGGTCATGCGCAGGTCGACGGTTCGGCGTACGCTTTGTTTGTCGTCAAAGGCGACCTCCATTGCAACTGGCTGGGAATCGACACAAGCTGGGCAAGCTATTCCGTGCACGGGCGCGTGTATGCCAGGGATTGCGTGTTCGTCAGCGCCAGCGACGAGGGCTGGATGCGTACCTTGCCCGCCACCCGCATCGATACACCTTTGCTCTTTTTATGGAACTACAAACCGGACACCATCGATCTTAATCCGGATGCAGTGATGTTCGTCCTGGGCTTCGAGTGGTGGGGCAGCAAACTGCCGAACCGCTGTTATGCGCACAAAGAGATCGTCCACCGTGTCGACAGGCGCTTCCTGACCCCGTTTACGTGCGAGTACAGTGAGGAAGACGTCTTGGACAGCGGCGCCATCATCCGCGCCCTGGCCGCCGGCGAGAGCATCTATCGCTCCGGTTTCGATGTGCGCTGCGATGAGGCACTCGACGCGGCCATCGCGGCGATCAACAAGGGCGATTACCGGCTGGGCTATTTTTACTACAAACAGGCGGCCACCATCTGGCCCGATTTCTACCCTGCCTATATGGGCATGGCTGGAACATTGTGCGCGGTGAGCGCCCACGCGCAGGCCTACGATGTATACCTGGAAGCGAGCAAGCGCTTCCCGCCGGAGCAAACCGGCCTGGTGAACGATGCGCTGAATATGGCCGCCCGCATAGCCTTGCGCTTTGGCTGGCTGGAGCTCGCATACGATCTGTCGACGCAATCGATCGACTTTACGCGCGTCTCGGGATGGGAAGATAAACTGCTGACCGAGGGTTACTGGATCCGCGCCGAGACCTGCATCGCGCAGGGCGACATGGCGGCAGCGCAGCGCGATCTGGAGCAGTCGCTGCGATTCGACCAGGGTGAGCCCCAGCCCAACTGGCTGATGGGCCAGTTATGCTTCCGGCGCGGCGACCTCGAACAGGCGCGTGCCTTCCACGCCAAGGCCGCGCGGCGCTGGAGCGGGACCCCCTACTACGATGTGGCGGACACTTACATCGAGGGCTTCAATCCGGTCAGCGTCGACTGGGACCAGCGCGATCCGGCGACCGTGCTGCCGGCGTGAACGACGGCACGCGGCTTACCCGGCGGTCGACCCCGCGATAATCCCGCCGCCCAGGCACACGTCGCCGTCATACAGCACGGCCGACTGCCCCGGCGTGACCGCCCACTGCGGATCGGTGAACCCGAGGCCGAAATTGCCCATGCCGTCCGGCGTGAGCACGCACGGCACGTCGGCCTGGCGGTAGCGCGTCTTGGCCGACATGGCGCGCGCCTCGGGGGCCTTGCCCGCCACCCAGCTGGCCTGGTCGGCGTGCAGGGTGCCGGACAACAGCCACGGGTGGTTATGCCCCTGCACGATGTACAGGGTGTTGTTCTCGATATCCTTGCGCGCCACGTACCAGGCGTCGCTCGAGCCGTCGTCGTTCTTGTACTTCTTCATGCCGCCCACCCCGATGCCCTTGCGCTGGCCCAAGGTGTAGAACGACAGCCCCACATGCTCGCCCACCACGGTGCCGTCGTCGGTCTTCATCGGCCCCGGCTTGTACGACAGGTAGCGGTTCAAAAAGTCGCGGAAAGGCCGCTCGCCGATGAAGCAGATGCCGGTCGAATCCTTCTTGGCGGCGTTCGGCAGCGCCAGCTTTTCGGCGATCTTGCGCACTTCCGTCTTCGGGATTTCACCGAGCGGGAACAGGGTGCGCGACAACTGCGCCTGGTTCAGGCGGTGCAAGAAATAGCTCTGGTCCTTGGTGTGATCGAAGGCCTTGAGCAGCTCGAAGCTGCCGGCGTTTTCGCGCACGCGCGCATAGTGGCCGGTGGCGATCAGGTCCGCGCCCAGGTGCATCGCATGGTCGAGGAAGGCCTTGAACTTGATCTCGGCGTTGCACAGCACATCCGGATTCGGGGTGCGCCCGGCCTGGTATTCGCGCAGGAAGTCGGCGAACACGCGGTCCTTGTATTCGGCCGCGAAATTGACCGCCTCGATGTCGACGCCCACCACGTCGGCCACGCTGGCCGCGTCGATCCAGTCCTGGCGCGTCGAGCAGTATTCGGAATCGTCGTCGTCTTCCCAGTTTTTCATGAACAGGCCGACCACGTCGTAGCCCTGCTCCTTGAGCATCCACGCCGCGACCGAGGAATCGACGCCGCCCGACATGCCGATCACGACTTTCTGCTTTTTCCCTGCGTTTGCCATTGCATTAATCCGTCTAAATACATCCGTCTTACGGGGACCTCGAAAAACCTACTGCGCGACGCAATTTTCGTTCTGCGATGCTCACCGTACCTTCGTACGGCTGCGCTTCTCGGACGAAACTTGCGCCGCTCGCTACGGTTTTTCGAGATCCCCTTACGTTAATCCACCCTCGAACACCGAGGCGTGGGTGTGCAGCATTTCCAGTGGCATGCGGCGGCCACCGAGGTAGTCGTCCACGCACTGCAGCATCAGCGGGCTGCGGTGGCGCTCCTGGCAAGCGGCCATTTCGTCGCGCGTCATCCACAAGGTGCGGATGATGCCGTCGTCGAGCGGCTGGTCATGCTCTTGCCCGGCCTGGCCGCAAAAGGTGAAGCGCAGGTAAGTCACGTCGGTGCCGCGCCGCTTGGAGGTGTAGCGCGACATGTACACGCCCACCAGCGCCTCGGGCATGAAGTCGTACGCCGTCTCTTCCAGCACCTCGCGCACCACCGCCTGGGCCAGTGTTTCGAGCGGGTCGAGGTGGCCCGCCGGCTGGTTCAGGCGGATGCCTTCGCTGGTCTCTTCTTCAATCAGGAGGAACTTGCCATCACGCTCGATGATGGCGGCAACGGTAACGGAGGGTTTCCAGATATGCGGCATGCGTGTCCTTCAAAATGAGCCATCATTTTACCTTCATGCAGCATCGGTTGCCGATCCGGCATCGAACACAAGCCTGAAACACGGATGCGGGTATTGATCTGATACAAGAAAACGCTGGATTTTGCGCATTGCGCAGTGCAACCGGTTTGGATGTGGAAGACTTCATCTAGAAAAAACGGATGGTCGTGCTATTTTTGGGTTTGCGTGTACTATCGTGAGCAGTTTATTAATTCTATGGAGGCGTCATGAGAATAGGCATACCGGCCGAAACGCGGTCGGGTGAAACCCGTGTTGCAGCAACTCCCGAAACGGTCAAGAAGCTCGCCGCCAAGCACCAGGTGGTAGTCCAGGCGGGCGCCGGCCTGATGGCATCCGTTACCGATGAAGCGTATGCCGCCGCCGGCGCGACTATCGGCAGCGCGCTTGATGCGTTTGGCTGCGACGTGGTGCTCAAGGTACGCGCACCGAACGCAGATGAACGCCCTCTCATGCAAGCCGATGCCGTGTTGATCGGCATGCTCAACCCTTTCGACACCGACAATATCGCCGCCATGGCGGCCGCCCGCCTGCGCGCCTTTGCGCTCGAAGCGGTGCCGCGCATCACGCGTGCGCAGTCGATGGACGTGCTTTCGTCGCAGGCCAACATCGCCGGCTACAAGGCCGTGATGATGGCCGCTAACACCTACCAGCGCTTCATGCCGATGCTGATGACCGCCGCCGGCACCGTGAAAGCGGCGCGCGTGCTGATCATGGGCGTGGGCGTGGCCGGCCTGCAGGCCATCGCCACCGCCAAGCGCCTGGGCGCGGTGATCGAAGCGTCCGACGTGCGCCCGCCCGTCAAGGAGCAGGTCGAGTCGCTCGGCGCCAAGTTCATCGACGTGCCCTACCTCACCGACGAGGAGAAGGAAATCGCCAAGGGTTCGGGCGGCTATGCGCGCTCGATGCCGGCCGACTGGATGCGGCGCCAGGGCGAACTGGTTCACGAACGCGCCAAGCTGGCCGACATCATCATCACCACCGCCTTGATTCCCGGCCGCGCCGCGCCGGTGCTCATTTCCGAAGAAACGGTCAAGGCCATGAAGCCCGGCTCCGTGATCGTCGACCTGGCTGTCTCGCAAGGCGGCAACTGCCCGCTGTCGGAACTGAATAAAACGGTCACCAAATACGGCGTGCACATCATCGGCGAGCCGGACCTGGCGACCCTGGTGGCGGCCGACGCCTCGGCCCTGTATGCGCGCAATGTGCTCGATTTCCTCAAGCTGGTCATCGACAAGGATGAACAGCTGGTGATCGACCGCGAAGACGAGATCCTCAAGGCCACCCTGGTGTGCGCCGACGGCGAGGTACTGCGCAAGTAGAACGCGGGGCGCCACACCGATACAGCAACGATCACACAAGCAAGGCAGGACGGGCCGCGGCCCGTTGTCACATCAACGTCAAGAGGGAGGCAACATGGAAGTCAGTCACACCATCATCAATCTCATCATCTTCGTGCTGGCCATTTACGTCGGCTACCACGTCGTCTGGACCGTCACACCCGCACTGCACACGCCCCTGATGGCGGTCACCAACGCCATCTCGGCGATCATCATCGTCGGCGCCATGCTGGCCGCCGGTCTTACCAGCGGCATCGTCGGCCAGGTGTCCGGCACCCTGGCGGTGGCGCTGGCGGCGGTCAATGTGTTCGGCGGCTTCATGGTCACCCAGCGCATGCTCGAGATGTTCCGCAAGAAGGAACCGAAGGCCGCGCCAGCAGCCAAGGCGGGGGAGCACGCATGAGCTACATCAGCATGAACCTGGTGACGATGTTCTACCTGATCGCGTCGGTGTGCTTCATCCAGGCGCTCAAGGGCTTGTCGTCGCCGGCCACCGCGCGTACCGGTAACGCTTTCGGCATGAGCGGCATGGCCATTGCCACCATCACCACCGTGGCGCTGATCTTCAAGCTGCAGTCGCAAGCGGCCACCACCGGGGGCCTCGGCTTCACGCTGGTGCTGATCGGCGTGGTGGTGGGCGGCGGCATCGGCGCCTTTGCCGCCAAAAAGGTCGAGATGACCAAGATGCCGGAACTGGTGGCGGCGATGCACTCGCTGATCGGCCTGGCCGCGGTCTGCATCGCGATCGCCGTGGTGGCCGAACCGTGGGTGTTCCAGATCACGACGCAGGGCGTGGCGCTGCCGTTCGGGAACCGCCTGGAACTGTTCATCGGCACCTTTGTCGGCGCGGTGACCTTTTCGGGTTCCGTGATCGCCTTCGGCAAGCTGTCGGGCAAATACAAGTTCCGCCTGTTCCAGGGCGCGCCGGTCAGCTTTCCGGGCCAGCACATGCTCAACCTGGGCATCGCGGTCGCACTGGTCGCGCTCGGCCTGGTGTTCTGCTTCGCCCCTGGCGTGGAGCCGGCCTGGACCCCGTTCATCATCATGGCGGTGCTGGCGTTCATTCTCGGCGTGTTGATCATCATTCCGATCGGCGGGGCCGACATGCCGGTGGTGGTGTCGATGTTGAACAGCTATTCCGGCTGGGCGGCGGCGGGCATTGGTTTTTCGCTCAATAACTCGATGCTGATCATCGCCGGTTCGCTGGTCGGTTCGTCCGGCGCGATCCTGTCGTACATCATGTGCAAGGCGATGAACCGCTCGTTCTTCAACGTGATCCTGGGCGGCTTCGGGGGTGACCCGGCGGCCGCCGCTGTTGGCGGTGCGCAGGAACAGCGTCCGGTCAAGTCGGGTTCCGCCGACGACGCGGCCTTCATCATGAGCAATGCCGAAACCGTGATCATCGTGCCGGGCTACGGCCTGGCCGTGGCGCGCGCCCAGCACTCGCTCAAGGAACTGGTCGAAAAACTCACCCACAAGGGCGTGATCGTCAAGTACGCGATCCACCCGGTGGCGGGACGCATGCCGGGCCACATGAACGTGCTGCTGGCCGAAGCCGAGGTGCCGTACGACCAGGTGTTCGAGATGGAAGACATCAACGGCGAATTCGGCCAGACCGACGTGGTGCTGGTGCTGGGCGCGAACGACGTGGTCAACCCGGCGGCCAAGGATCCCAAGTCGCCGATCGCCGGCATGCCGATCCTGGAGGCGTACAAGGCCAAGAGCATCATCGTCAACAAGCGTTCGATGGCGTCCGGCTATGCGGGGCTCGATAACGACTTGTTCTACCAGGCCAACACGATGATGGTGTTCGGCGACGCCAAGAAGGTGATCGAGGCGATGGTCAAGGCGGTCGACTAGGCATCAGCGGCAAGCAATCAGCAGCAAAAAAACGCCGCCCGGTAACATAGGGCGGCGTTTTTTTATGGGGCTGGCAGGCCCCGATCAGGCGGCCTGGCGCTGTTCCAGCACCTGCACGTTGTCGCCGCCGTCGATGAGGATACGGCGCGGCTTGAGGGCCTCGGGCACTTCACGCACCAGTTCGATGGTCAGCATGCCGTTGTCGAACGAGGCCGTGGTGACCTTGACGTGGTTCGCCAGCTGGAAGCGCTGCTCGAAATCGCGTGCCGCGATGCCGCGGTGCAGGTAGGTAGGCTGCGTGTCCTCTTTCTGCTTGCGTCCGGTGATGTGCAGGCTGTCGCGCTCGGTGATGATCTCGACTTCCGAACGGTCGAAACCGGCCAGCGCCATCACGATGCGGTACTTGTCGTCGCTGACCAGTTCAATGTTGTACGGTGGATAGCTGGGCTGTGCGTCGGCGCGCTGCGATTCCAGCAGGTTGGCCAGGCGGTCGAAGCCGATAGCGGAACGATACAGGGGAGCAAGGTCGAATGTGCGCATGATAAATATCCTTTTAGAAGTTAAGCGATAGGTTGACGGACCTCCGTGGAGCATCCGTTGAATCCAATCTAAAGGCGGATGCGACAGTTTTCAAGGCCTTGAAAAAGACGGTTTTTTGCCCAATGCGCCGAAAAATAATTTGAAAATTTTTTGATCGGGCAAAGACGCTTCGGCGGCATCCTCCGCGTCGGCGCTCGTCTTGCCCTCGCCGCGTGCATGCAAGCAGGGAACTAAATGAGTGCGTGTTGTACCTGTTGCCGGCAGGCCTGCTGCGGCAAAGTGTCTCGTTTGGGTGTCTATTCTTGTCTCTTTTTGTCTCGTTTTGTCTCGTTTGAACCGAGCCCCCGAGCCGCTGGCCAAATGAGACAAAACGAGACAAAACGAGACAGAACAAGACAGCGAAACGAGACACTTTGCCGCAGCAGGCCGTCCGGCAATAGGGACAACGCTCCGCTGTTTGCGTGACGGTGTGCAACTCAGCACCAGGATACGGCACTGAGTTGCCGCGGCGGGCCCGGGGTCGCCGTTCAGGTGCCAGCGGACCTTGAAAAAACCGTAGCGAGTGGTACACGTTCAGTCGGATACTTGCAAGGTCGCGGCTGGCGCGTTCTCTCGCCGCTCGCGCCGGTTTTTCGAGGCCCCCTACAGCGTGCGGGTATAGATCAGCGTGTAGGTATCGACATGCTCGAGCTGCCCCTTTGAGGGATCGAGAGAACGTACCTGCAAGGTGGCCGCGACGTACACATTGGCGGTGCGGTCATCGTACTCGACGACGATGGTGGGATTACCCAGGAATGGCGCCTTGGCGTACACCCGTTCCGGGTGGGCGTACGGAATGCGGGGATCGGGAACTTCCTTGTTGAGGTCCACGGTGTGGCTCAACTGCGTGCCGTCGCGCGCGCGCCACTTCATTTCCATCAGCCCGGTGAACGCCTTGTAGTAACCCGCTGTCGAGCCGGGAACCCGGTTGACGTCGGACGCCAGTTTTTCGCGCGCGACCTGGGTGACGCACAGCTCGCTGATCAGGCCCGCATATTTCAGCCAGGCGTTGGTGACGCCACTGTAGCAAGTCAGTCCAATGTTGTGCGTCGAATAGCCGATCCCCTTGTCGTTCAATGTCGCGGCGCATCCTTGCAGCAGTAAAAGTCCAGCTAACAAAGGGATGAGCGCTTTTGTTGCTAACGATTTTGGTATGTTCATCCCGGATTTCCTTTGATTGTCAGCTGCGCGGCAGCGATCGGCCCAGGCATCGGGCCTGTGAGAATGCCTGATTTTGTATCATTTCAGAGTTTGTACAATAATGTTTTTTGTTGCTTACCACTCAAACAGGGGCATTGCGGGCCATGCAGCTCCGCAGGGAACGAGGCGATGCCTCAGCCGCCGCGCACCCGATTGCGGCCCGCGTTCTTTGCCTCGTACAGCGCCGCGTCCGCGCGCGTGAGCGCCTCGTTGAACGGCATCCCCGGCGCCAGCTGCGCCAGCCCGATGCTGATCGTCACGCGCACCTGCTCGCCCTGCGGCGTGACGATGGCGCCGTTTTCCACCGCCCCGCGAATGCGGTCCGCCACCACGTTGGCGGTAGCGCCGTCCAGCCCCGGAAACAGCAGGCAGAATTCCTCTCCGCCGGTGCGCGCGACAAAGTCGGTGGCGCGCGAGGCCATGCCGATCAGGCCCGCCACCGCAACGAGCACCGTGTCGCCGGCGGCGTGGCCATACTGGTCGTTGATCTTCTTGAAGAAATCGATATCGGCGATGCCGACGCAGGTCAGCGCGCCGCTGCGGGCGGCCCGTGCGCAGGTGAGCAGCGCTTCGGCGTCGAAGGCGCGCCGGTTCGGCAGGCCGGTCAGCGCATCGCTCAGCGCCTGCTTTTCCAGTCGCGCCAGCAGCGCATCGCGCTCGGCCTCCATGTGGCGGCGCGCGCGCAAGTCTTCGAGAAAGGCGCCGAAGTAACGCTTGCCCTCGTGGACGCCGAGGTCGATCGCCTTCATTGCGATCGGGACCATCTCGCCGGTGCGGTGCCGGATCGCGAATTCGCGCACCTGCCCGAGCACCGTCGACTCCTTGCAGCTGTCCAGGTAAGCGCGCACGTAGCGCTCGTGCTGGCCCGCCAGGTTGGCCGGCAGCAGGCCGGTCAGCGGCTGTCCCAGCGCCTCGCCCGGCGCGTAACCCGACAAGGTCTGCATCGCGCCGTTCTGGTAGCGAATGGCGCCGTCTTCATCGATGACGACGATGGCGTCGAGCGCGTTTTCGAGCAGGCGCAGGGAGAGAGTGCAGGGCAGGGTGTCGAGCATGATCGGAGCCGCAGGGACGGGGGACTGTACCGACCTTAGCATATAAGTTTCTGAATATCATGAAAAATTGCCGGGATTTCGCGCAGCTTGACCCTTGGCGACAGCAATGAATACAAGCACACAACATTGCTGTTCCGCTTGTCGCATCACAAACACAAGACGCGCTGAATTTGTCCTATGTTGATATTGCGCCATTTAACTCACCGGGTAAGTTCGGTATATTTCTTAGGAGATAGTATTTCTCATGTCGCATCACGCCATGTGCAACCGGCCCGGCAACCGACAACTGAAAGGTCAACGACCATGTTTAAGAACGTGACGATCAAGGCACGGCTCATTTTTGTCATCGGGGTCATCAGCGCCATTTCGCTGGCGGTCGGGTTGATCGGCTTGCGCAACCTGAGCGTGACCAACGCCTCGCTCAAAACGGTGTACGAGGACCGCCTGGTGGCGGTGGGCATGCTGGCCGAAGTGCTCACGCAGATCCAGCAAAACCAGAACACGCTGGCGTTGGCGGTCAGCGGCGACCCGGCCAAGCTGCCCGAGGTCAGTAGCGATGTCGAGCAGCGTGTACAGAGCAATACGGCGCTCTGGGGCAAGTACATGGAAACCTATCTGACGGATGAAGAGAAGACCCTCGCCGGCAAATTCGCGGCCAGCAGGGAAACCTTTGTGACGCAGGGGATCAAGCCGACGCTGGCGGCGTTCAAGGCCAAGGACGTGCCGGGCGCCGTCGCGCTGGTGCAAGGTGCGCTCACTCAGAACTTCCAGCCGGTGCGCGACAATATGCGCAACCTGGTCAACTACCAGCTTACCGTCGGCAAGTCCGAGTACGAGCAGGCTACGGCGCGCTTCGAGACGGCGCGTGCGCTGGCCATCGGCCTGATTGTGCTCAGCATCGCGCTGGGCCTGATGATGGGTGCCGCGCTCATTCGCGGCATCTCGCGCTCGATCGCCGAGGCGCTGCGCTTCGCCAACAACATCGCCGGCGGTAACCTGACCGACACCGTCAAGATCGAATCGAACGATGAAATCGGCCAGTTGCTGGCGGCGCTGCAAAAGATGAACGACAGCCTGGTGGAAGTGGTGCGCCGGGTGCGTAGCGGCACCGATACGATTTCGGTGGCGTCTTCCGAAATCGCGGCCGGCAACCAGGATCTGTCGAGCCGCACCGAGGAGCAGGCCAGCTCGCTGGAGGAAACCGCGTCGTCGATGGAGCAACTGACCTCCACCGTCAAGGCGAGCGCCGACAACGCGCGCCAGGCCAGCACCTTGGCCGAGACGGCGTCGAACGTGGCCACCAAGGGCGGCAACGTGATCGGCAATGTGGTCGATACGATGGGGCGCATCAACGAGGCCAGCAACAAGATCGTCGACATCATCGGCGTGATCGACGGGATCGCGTTCCAGACCAATATTTTGGCCCTGAACGCGGCGGTGGAAGCGGCGCGCGCGGGCGAGCAGGGACGCGGGTTTGCGGTGGTGGCGAGCGAAGTGCGCAACCTGGCGCAGCGCTCGGCGCAGGCAGCCAAGGAAATCAAGGGCCTGATCGGCAGTTCGGTCGAGCAGGTCGAAGCGGGCAGTAAACTCGTGAACGAGGCGGGCAGCACGATGGACGATATCGTCCAGAGCATCCGCCGCGTGACCGACATCATGGGCGACATTGCGGCGGCCACCCAGGAGCAGACCCTGGGGATCGATCAGATTAACCAGGCGGTCACGCAGATGGACCAGGTGACGCAGCAGAACGCGGCGCTGGTGGAAGAAGCGGCGGCGGCGTCGGAAGCGATGCAGGACCAGGCGCGCCAGCTGGCCGAGGTGGTCAGCGTGTTCAAGTTGAGTGCGGGTGTGGTAGCGGCGGCGCCGCGGCAGGTGGCGGCCAGGCCGGCGCCGAAAGCGGTGGCGCGCGCGCCGCTGAAGAAGCAGTTGTCCAGCACCGCGCCGACGGAGGATTGGGAAGAGTTCTGATCGTCGTTCCCGCGAAGGCGGGAACCCAAGTTCGTCGAGTCGTCTGAGGCTGCCGCCCAGAATGGGGTTCCCGCCTTCGCGGGAACGACGGGCTACAGGTAAACGATCAGACTATCGGCTCACCGCCGTCCGAACATCATCCACTCCCCCAGCAAATTCTTGGCCGGGTTGAAGGTATCGAGTAGTCCCAGCGACAACCCCAGCAAAGCTTGCCCCGGCCCCTGATGCGCGAACGCGCGCGCCATGGTGTCGGTCAGCTCCACCACCAGCTTGCGGTCCGTCCGGCGCTCCCGCGCAAACGCGCTCAGCGCCGCCGGACCGGCCTCGCGCGCCAGCAAGCGCGCCAGCACCGCCGCGTCGCGCAGCCCCAGGTTCAACCCCTGCCCGGCCACCGGATGCAAGGTTTGCGCCGCATTCCCGATCGCCACCGTGCGCCCGGTCGCACCCGGATCGGCATTCAGGCCAAGCGGATACGCAACGCGCGCGCTGGTCCCGGTCATCCGTCCCAAACGCTGCCCGAACGCCTCGCCCAGCTGCGCCAGGAAGCGCGCGTCGTCCAGCGCCAGCAGCGCTTGCGCGCGCTCCGGCCGCACGCACCATACCAGCGCATATTGATGGCCGTCCGGACCGTCCTGTGGCAGCATGGCCAGCGGCCCTTCTTCGGTAAAGCGCTCGTACGCCCGATGCGCAAGCGGCGCGCTGGTGCTCACGCGCGCAATGAGCGCCGTCTGCCGGTAATCGTGCGTGCGCGAGCGGGCATCCTGTTCGCCGAACACGCCGCCTTCGGCCCGCACCACCACCGCCGCCCGCAGTGCGCGCCCATCGTCGAGCGTGAGCGCGACGTTCTCCGCATGCTCCGCATGCCCGGCCACGCGCGCAGGCCGCAGCACCGCCACCCCGGCGCGCTCGCACGCCCCCGACAGCGCCGCCACCAGGTCGCCGTAACGCGCCACGTAACCGAGCGCCTCGACGCCGTGCTCGCCGCGGTCGATCATGCTGCGTCCGAACTGCCCGCGCCGCGACACGTGCACCTGGTGGATGGCCGTCGAAGGCAGCGGCCAGGCGCCGATTTCTTCGAGCAGCATGCGGCTGCCGTACGACAGCGCGATCGAGCGCGGGTCGGAGAGCGCCACGCCGAGCGCCTTGGCGTCGATCAGGCCGATGCGCGTGCTGTCCATGCCGCGCCGCGCCAGCAGGGCGGCCAGCGCCATGCCAACCGGCCCGGCGCCGCAGATTGCCACGTCAAACTTGGTAAGTGTTGTATCCATCAGGGGCGCATCAGTTGTTCGATATCGTCGGCCAGCTTGGGCGCCGCTGCGCTCAGGATGGTGTGGCCGCCTTGCGTGGCCGGCATGACCAGCACGTCGTCTTCGATGCGGATGCCGATGTGCCAGAACTGTTCCGGCACGCCCTCGGCGGGACGCACGTAGATGCCCGGTTCGACCGTCAGCACCATGCCGGGCTGCAGCGGGCGCGATGGCTTGTCGTCGAGCGTGAGGTCGCGGTAGGCGCCGGCGTCGTGCACGTCCAGGCCCAGCCAGTGGCCGGTGCCGTGCATGTAGAACTGCTGGTGCGCGCGTTCGGCGATGACGTCGTCGACGCCGCCGAATTTGTCCTTCGCCAGCAATCCCAGGTCGAGCATGCCCTGCGCCAGCACGCGCGTGGCGGCGTCGTGGATGTCGCTGTATTTTTGGCCTGGCCGCACCACGTCCAGCGCGGCGGTCTGCGCGGCCAGCACCAGCTCGTAGAGCGTGCGCTGCGGCCCGCTGAAGCGGCCGTTGACCGGGTAGGTGCGGGTGATGTCGGCGGCGTAGCTGTCGAGCTCACAGCCGGCGTCGATCAGCACCAGGTCGCCGTCGCGCGTTTGGGCGTTGTTGGCGTTGTAGTGCAGTACGCAGGCGTTCGCGCCAGAGGCCACGATCGGCGTGTAGGCCGGATACTGGGCGCCGTTGCGGCGGAACTCGTGCAGCAGTTCGGCCTCGATTTCGTATTCGAACATGCCCGGCTTCGACGCCCTCATCGCGCGTGCATGCGCGATGCCCGAGATGGTCGCCGCGCGCAGCATCACGGCTTGCTCGGCGTCGTCCTTGAACAGGCGCATCTCGTCGAGCATCGCCAACAGGTCGTGCGCCACCGCCGGCGCGGTGACGCCGCCGCGCGCCTGGCGCCGCACCGCCAGCAGCCAGTTCTTCATTTGCATGTCGAGCGCCGCGCTGTGCCCGAGCGCGTAATACGCGGCCGGGGCGTTGGCCAGCAGCCTGGCCATTTCGCTATCGAGTTCGTCGATCGGAAAGGCGGCGTCGAATCCAAAGGCGATGCGCGCGCCGTCGGGACCGTGGCGAAAGCCGTCCCAGATCTCGCGCTCCACGTTCTTCTGGCGGCAGAACAGGATCGCCTGCGCCGGCTTGTCGGCGTGGGCGGCCACCAGGACCAGCACGCTGTCCGGTTCGGTAAAACCGGTCAGGTAGTAAAAATAGCTGTCGTGGCGGTACGGGTAGTCGCTGTCGCTGTTGCGCTGCACTTCGGGCGCGGTCGGCAAAATGGCCACGGCGCCCGGCTGCATGGCCGCGCACAGGCGCGCGCGCCGGGCCGCGAACGGCGTACTTGTGTGGCAAGGCGCGCCGCTCATGATTGCGCCTTGCGCGTGCCCAGCGGCGCGTTCAGTTCTTCCAGCTGCGCCACGGTGCCGACGTTGACCCAGTCGCCCTCGTAGATTTCGCCGCCCACCTGGCCCAGGTCCGCGTACTGGCGGATCAGGGCGCCCAGGCGCGCATGCGTGCCCGGGACGATGGCCTTGAACATCTCCGGCCGGTACACCCCGATGTTCGAAAAATTCCACTTCGGCTCGCCGTCGTTGGCCACCTGGTACATGGTCAGCCCGAAGTCGCCCTCGGGATTATGGAAGGGGTTCGGGGTCAGGTAGATCCAGCAGGCGTCGCGCTTCTCGGGCGGGTAGGGATTGCCCCACATGTCTTCGTCGACCAGCACGTCGGTGACCTGGGCAAAATCGAAGTACGGGCAGTAGATGTCGGCCGAGAGCACCAAAAACGGTTCGTCGCCCAGCAGGTGCAGCGCGTTGGCGATGCCGCCGGCCGTTTCCAGCGCCACCGTTTCGGGCGAGTAGACGATGCGCGCGCCGTATTTGCCGCCGTCGCCCAGTTCACGCTCGATCGCCTCGCCCATGTAGGCGTGGTTGATGACGATCTCGGTGATCCCGGCGCGCACCAGGTTCAGGATGTGCCAGACGATCAGCGCCCGCCCGCGCACCTTCAGCAGCGGCTTGGGGCAGTCGTCGGTCAATGGGCGCATGCGTTCGCCGCGGCCGGCGGCCAGGATCATCGCTTTCATGATTGGCTCCCCATCAGAAGGTGTAGCCCACTTGCGGCACCTTGTCTTCGAAGGCGTCGAGCAGGCGCGCCAGCGGCTTGAGGACGATGTAGCGGTTGCAGGTCTTGCGCACGTAGTCGATCACGGTCGGCAGGTCGCCCAGGTACGCGCTCTTGCCGTCGCGGTAGTTCAGGCGGCAGAAGAGGCCGAGGATTTTCAGGTGCCGCTGCAAGGCCATGAATTCGAAGTCCTGGTAGAACGCGTCGATGTCCGGATTGACCGGCAGCCCGACCGCCTTGGCGCGCTGCCAGTAGCGTACCACCCAGTCGAGCACGATTTCTTCGTCCCACTGCACGTAGGCGTCGCGCAGCAGCGAGGCCAGGTCGTAGGTGACCGGGCCGAACACGGCATCCTGGAAGTCGAGCACGCCCGGGTTGCCCTGGTCCATGAACATCAGGTTGCGCGAATGGAAATCGCGGTGCATGAAGACTTGCTGCTGGGCCAGGTTGTTGGCGATGATCGCGTCGAACACCTTGGCCAGGGTGGCGCTCTGGACGTCGGTCATGGTCACGCCCAGGTGCTTGCCGACGAACCATTCCGGGAACAGGTTCAGCTCGCGTTCGATGAAGGCGCGGTCGTACTCGGGCAGCACGCCCGGCTCGCTGGCGAGCTGGAACTTGACCAGCGCGTCGACCGCGTCCGAGTACATGTTGGGCGCGTTGTCGACGTCGAGCCGTTGCAGATAGGTGGTGCTGCCCAGGTCCGACAGCAGCAAAAAGCCGTTGGCCACGTCCTGCGCCACGATGGCGGGCACGGTCACGCCGGCGGCCAGCAGCAAGCCTTGCACATGAATATAGGCCGGCACGTTTTCGCGCTCGGGCGGGGCATCCATGGCGATCAGGGTCTGGCCCAGTTTGGCGCGCAGTTCAGGGGCGACGTCGAGCCGGAAGTAGCGGCGGAAGCTCGCGTCGGCCGAGGCCGGACGGCGTGATTCGACCTGGACCAGGCCGAGCGTGGCGAGCCAGGTGGTGAGCTGCGTCAGGCGGGTGTCCGACGATGTTGCGGGGGTGGTGGGGAGCGATGAGGACATGTTGCAGCCTGAGAATCCGATTGAAGGTGAAGATTCCCATATAATAAGGGATTAACCTCAAAAAATCGCCTGCCATGGTGTTTGCACACGTCATTTCATGAGCTTGAAAAAACCGGCAGCTCCCCCCTCGCAGCGTTGGGCCTATGCCCTGACGGCGCTCGTCACCGCCACCGCGGTGCCGCTGCACGCCCAAACCGTCCAAAAGCGCGAACGTACCGAAGATCCCAACCTGCCCGTCACCGTGCGCGCGGAAGAAATCTCCGGCCGCCCCGAACGCGAACTCATTCTTGAGCGCAAAGTTGAGCTGAGCCGGGGACAAACCCGGATGAAAGCCGACCGCGCCTGCTTCAAGAACGTCGAGAATGAAGTCACCGCGAACGGCAATGTCTGGATGGAACGCTTCGGCGATACCTACAAGGGCGAGGAGTTGCAGCTGAACCTGTCTTCGGGCAAGGGCTGGGTGCTCCATCCCGAGTACCGCATGGAGGTCAACAACGCGCAGGGCTCGGCCAGGCGCGTCGACTTCATCAGCGAAGACGAGGCCATCGTCAGCGACGGCACCTATACCACCTGCGAAGGCTTGCTGCCGGACTGGTACCTGAAATCGAACACCCTGCGCCTGGACGCCGGGCGCGATGTGGGCGTGGCCGGCAAGACGGTGATCTATTTCAAGGGCGTGCCGATCATCGGCGCGCCGGCGCTGTCGTTCTCGCTGTCGGGCGCGCGCCGCTCGGGCTGGCTGCCGCCGACCATCGGTTTCCGCTCCAAGGGCCGGGCCGAAATCCTGCAACCTTATTATTTCAACATCGCGCCGAACCGCGACCTGACCGTGTATCCGCGCTGGATGCTCGATCGTGGCCTGCAGATGGGCGCGACCGGACGCTATATCGGCGAAAACGACTACGGCGGCTACGAGGGCAAGACCCACGCCGAAGTCTTGCTCAACGACAAGATCACCAAGACCGACCGCTGGCGCTTCGATTCGCAGCACACCCAGGGCGTCGCGCCCGGCTGGTCGTATGGCTGGAACCTGAAGGCGGCGTCGGACGATAATTATCCGAGCGACTTCTCGCAGTCGATCTCGACCAGCGCGGAACGCCAGCTGGTGCGCGAAATCCGCACCGACTACCGTACCCAGTTCTGGAGCGCCTCGGCGCGCGTGCAGAGCTACCAGGTGCTGCAGGACCCGGTCTCGGTGACCGATCCGAGCCGCACCGTGCCGCGCCCCTACGACCGCTTACCGGAACTGCTGTTCCACGCCGGCCGCTACGACGTCAAGGGCTTCGACTGGGCGGTCGACTCGGAAATGACGCGCTTCTCGCATCCCGACCTGCCGACCGGCAACCGGGCGGTGGTGGTCTCGCAGCTCAGTTATCCGATCGTGCGTCCCGGCTATTTCGTCACGCCCAAGCTGATGCTGCACGCCAGCGCCTACGAGCTCGAAAAAACCAAGGCCGACGCTCCGCGCACGCTCACGCGCTCCTTGCCCACCTTTTCGCTCGACAGCGGGCTGGTGTTCGAGCGCGACGCCAAGCTGACCGGGCGCAAGATGACCCAGACGCTGGAGCCGCGCCTGTTCTACGTCTACACGCCGTACAAGGACCAGAGCAAGTTCCCCAACTTCGACACGTTTGAGGCGACGTTTAACCTAGCCCAGATCTTCAACGAAAACCGCTTCATCGGCAACGACCGCGTGTCGGACGCCAATCAGGTGACGGCGGCCCTGGTCTCGCGCTTTTTGGAGACCAACGGCGCCGAGCGCCTGCGCCTGGTGCTGGGGCAGCGCTTTTACCTCAACGAGCAGCGCGTCCAGCTGGCCAACACGCCGCGCACCGAAAACCGCTCCGACGTCCTGCTGGCCGCGTCGGGTCGTATTTCGGACAAATGGAGCTTCGACAGCGCCGTGCAATACAATGCCAGCGCCAGCAGCGTGGTGACGCAGAACTATGGCGTGCAATGGCAGCCGGGCGAGAAGAAGGTGATCAACGCCGAGTACCGCTATTTGCGCGACGTCGTCAAGAATGCGATGGTATCTTCCCAGTGGCCGCTGTCGAAACGCTGGTATGGCGTGGGCCGGGTCACGTATTCGGTACTGGAACATAAAGTCGTCGAGAGCCTCGTCGGTCTCGAATACCAGGCCGACTGCTGGGTGTTCCGCATGGGTGGGCAGCGTTTCGTGACCACCACGCGCAACACCTCGACGCCGATCTTCTTCCAACTGGAACTGAACGGCTTGTCCAAGCTCGGTTTCGGCAGCCCGCTCGAATCGTTTTACAAGAGCGTTCCAGGCTATACGAGGCTGAACCAGGGCTCGGGCCGCTAAGCGGGACGTCGGATTTTTTCATTTAACTGAATATGAGTGCTTCCCAGATTATGCGCAATATCCGTATGCACCAACTCAAGATCGCCGCCGCCTTGCTGTGCGCCCTGACCGCCGGCCAGGTGGCTGCCCAAGCCACGCCGGCCAAGCCGGCAGCGGCCGCGGCCAAGCCGTCGAGCGGCTTTTTGCCGCCGGCGTCGGCCTCGGCCAACGTCATCGATTCGATCGCCGTGGTGGTCAACGATGAAGTCATCACCCGCAACGAAATCACCGCCCGCGTGCGCGCCGTCGAAGGCGCGATGAAGTCGCAAAACGCACCCGTGCCCGAGGCGGCCGACCTGCAGCGCCAGGTCATCGAACGCATGATCGTCGAACGCGCCCAGATGCAGCTGGCCAAGGAGATGGGCGTGCGGGTCGACGACACCATGCTCGATCGCGCCATCGGCCGCATCGCCGAGCAGCAGAAGCTGTCGGTGCAGGAGATGCGCAACCAGATGGAAAAGAGCGGCACCACGTTTGCCGCCTTCCGCGAAGAGATCCGCAGCGAAATCATGATGCAGCGCCTGCGCGAGCATGAAGTCGACAACAAGATCCAGATTTCCGACGCCGAAGTCGACACCTACCTGGCCGCCGAAAAAGCCGCCGCCGCCGACAAGGTCGAGATGAACCTGGCGCAGATCATGGTGCGCATTCCCGAAAACGCCTCGCCCGAGCAGATCGCCGCACGCCGCGCGCGCGCCGACGACGTGATGCGCCAGCTGCGCACCGGTGGCGACTTCGCCAAGATCGCCGCCACCTACTCCGATTCGAGCGATGCGCTCAAGGGTGGCGAAATCGGCTGGCGCGCGCTCGATCGCCTGCCGCCGCTGTTTTCCGACGCGCTCGGCAAACTGAAACCTGGCCAGGTCACGCCGGTCCTGAAAAGCACCACCGGTTTCCACATCCTGAAAATGGTCGACAAGCGCAACCTGGCCGACGCCAGCGCGCCGGCGGCGGTGCAGCAGACGCGCGCGCGCCACATCCTGCTCAAGGTCAGCCCGACCATGACGGCGGCCGACGCCAAGCGCAAGCTGACCGAATTGAAGGAACGCCTCGACAACAAGGCTGCCAAGTTCGAAGAACTGGCGCGCCTGTTCTCCAACGACGGTTCGGCCAGCAAGGGTGGCGACCTCGGTTGGCTGTACCCGGGCGACACCGTGCCGGAATTCGAAACCGTGATGGCCACCCTGAAACCGGGTGAACTGAGCGACGTCGTCGAAACCCCGTACGGCTTTCACCTGATCGAAGTCATGGAGCGCAAGAGCGATGACCAGAACAAGGAACGGGTGCGCATGGCTGCGCGCCAGGTGATCCGCGACCGCAAGCTCGAAGAAGCGACCGAAGACTGGGCACGCCAGGTGCGCGACCGCGCCTACGTCGAATTCCGCGACGAGAACAAGTAAGCGCATGCGTCAGGCAAGCACACGGCCGGCGATCGCCATCACCACGGGCGAACCGGCCGGGATCGGGCCGGAAATCTCGATCCGCGCCGCCTGGGCCATGCGCGCGCAGGTCAACTGCGTGCTGCTCGGCGACGCCGCCTTCCTGGCGCTCACCGCCAGCCTGATCGACCCCGATATCCAACTGGCCGCCTTGTCGGTGCAGGCGCTGCGCAACGGCGGCCTGCCGCAGTTCGGCCCATCGCGCATTTGCGTCATCGACGTGCCGCTCGGCGCCCACGTGGTGCCGGGCGTCCTGGATCCGGCCAACGGCCGCGCGGTGCTGGCCACGCTCGACCTGGCGGTCGAAGGCGCGCGCGCCGGCTGGTTCGACGCCATGGTCACCGCGCCGCTGCAAAAGAGCACCATCAACGACGCCGGCGTGGCTTTTTCGGGCCACACCGAATACCTGGCCGAAAAGACCGCCACCGCGCAGGTGGTGATGATGCTGGCCGGTGAAACCGCGTCGGCTACCGCACCTGACACGCCGGACAATGTTGCGCTGCGGGTGGCGCTGGCCACCACCCATTTGCCGCTCAAGGATGTCTCGGCGGCGATCACGCGCGACGGTTTGGGGCGGGTGATCGACATCATTCACCACGACCTGAAAAACAAGTTCGGCATTGCCGCCCCGCGCATCCTGGTCACCGGCCTCAATCCGCACGCGGGCGAGAACGGCTACCTGGGACGCGAGGAAATCGACACCATCACGCCGGCGCTGGAAGCGGCGCGCGCACGCGGCATCGACGCGCGCGGCCCGTATCCGGCCGATACGCTGTTCCAGCCCAAGTACCTGATGGACGCCGACTGCGTGCTGGCCATGTACCACGACCAGGGCTTGCCGGTGCTCAAATACGCCACCTTCGGGCGCGGCGTGAACATCACCCTCGGCCTGCCGCTGATCCGCACCTCGGTCGACCATGGCACCGCGCTCGACCTGGCTTGCGCCGGGCTGGGACAAGCCGACTGCGGCAGCATGGAACAAGCCATCCGCACCGCATTGCAGATGGTGGACGCACAGCGCGCATCACAGCTGTAGATTGCACCCTTAGAACCGCATTGAGAAGAAGAATATGAAACACGTCGCCCGCAAGCGCTTCGGCCAGAATTTTTTGACCGACAAACTCGTCCTCGATAACATCATCGACGCCATCGGCCCCGAGAAGGGCCAGGCGATGGTCGAAATCGGGCCGGGCCTGGCCGCCATGACGGCGCTGCTGCTCAAGCGCCTCGACCACATGCATGTGGTGGAACTGGACCGCGACCTGGTCGCGCGCCTGGAAAACAACTTCCCGCGCGAGAAGCTGACCATTCATTCGGGCGACGCGCTCAAGTTCGACTACGGCCTCATTCCGGTGCCGGAAGGGCAGAAGCTGCGCGTGGTCGGCAACCTGCCGTACAACATTTCGAGCCCGCTGCTGTTCCACCTGGCCGACTTCGCGCACCTGATCGAAGACCAGCATTTCATGCTGCAAAAAGAAGTCGTCGAGCGCATGGTGGCCGCGCCCGGCAGCAAGACGTACGGACGCTTGTCGGTGATGCTGCAGTGGCGTTACGACATGTCGCTCATGTTCATCGTGCCGCCGACCGCGTTCGACCCGCCGCCACAGGTGGAGTCGGCCATCGTGCGCATGGTGCCGGTGCCGGCCGAACGCAAACTGGCGTGCGACGGCCCGACCCTGGAGGCGGTGGTGATGAAGGCGTTCTCGCAGCGCCGCAAGGTGATCCGCAACTGCATGGCGGGGATGTGTACCGAAGCGCAGCTGGTCGAAGCCGGAATCGACCCGTCGATGCGTCCTGAGACGGTCGGCCTGGCGCAGTATGTGGCGCTGTCGAATTTACTCAAGCAGCCGGCCTGACAGGAGTGCCCTCATGATCATGCTCAAAGTCCCGTACGCCGAAAAAGACGAGGCCAAGGCCCTGGGGGCGCGCTGGAACAAGGATAGCAAGCTGTGGTATGTGCCCGACGGGGTCGATGTGGCGCCGTTCCAGCGCTGGGTGCTCAAGGGCGTGGCGCCGTCGCCGGCGGCTGCCAATCCGTCCGGTGCGCCGGCCGGCAGGATCGATTCGTATGTGGGCAAGCAGGTCGTGGGAGCGCGCTATGTGGCGCTGGAACACGGGTGCAATCCGTTCGAGGCGTGCGCCGAGTGCGGGCCGAAGCTGGCCGCGTCGGGATGGACCGATGCGCGTGCCGAGGTGCTGCGGATTGTGGGTGGGCTGAAAACCTAAAAACCGTCATTCCCGCGCAGGCGGGAATCCAAGGCCTCTACGCTTAGCGACGGTGCCTTGGATTCCCGCCTTCGCGGGAATGACGGTTTTGGGGACGGTGGGAACGAGGCCTGATCAGGCCCGCCCACCTTCCAAATCGCTCCTTACGTCCCGATCCGGCCGCCATCATTCTTGGTAATCACAATGGTCGCCGAACGCGGGCGCTTGCCCGGGCCGTAGCCGGCGTTGCTTGGCCACTGGCTGGTGTACTTCGACGGATCGGCCAGATTCGCCTGCGCCGTGTTTTCGCCCGGGTGCTGGATGTTGATGAACATCGACTTGCCATCCGGCGTTTCGCAGATACCCGTGATTTCCGAACCCGCCGGCCCGACCAGGAAGCGCTTGAGCGTGTCCGCTGTCGGCTTCTTGCCCACATACGTATCGACCGCCAGGGTGCCGCCGGCCGCTTTCGGATGGTTCAGGGTGACCTTGGCGCCGTCGCCGACCGTGCCCGGCACTGCGGCCAGCATCATGCAGTTGGTGACGTCGGTGTAGGCGCCATCGTCGGTCTGGATCCAGCAGATGCCGGTGTACGGGCTGAATGCCAGGCCGTCCGGGCTCGAGAAATCCTGGTCCGCGGTCAGGTTCGACAGGTTCACGAAGCCGCCGGCGGCGCCCGCTTCGGCGCCGAACAGGTACACATCCCACGTAAAGCTGGTGGCTGCCGAGGCGCCGGCGCCTTCTTTCATGCGCAGGATATGGCCGTTCGGGTTACCGCTTTGGGCCGAGCTGCCTTTCATGTCGGTGTAGGCGCGCGGGTTGGCGCTGTCCGGCGCCAGTTGCGACGAGGTCGGGTCGACCGCGCGGTTCGAGTTGTTGGTCAGCGAGTAGTAAATCTCGCCGTTGGCCGGATTGACCGAGCACCATTCCGGACGGTCCATCTTGGTCGCGCCCACCGCATCGGCGGCCAGGCGGGCGTTGACCGCAATGTCGGCCTGGTCGGCGAACTTGTACGCGCTGTACGCGGCAATGGCGGCGTTCGACATGGCCAGCTCGATCCACTGGCCAGTGCCGTCGGCGTTGATCTTGGCGACATACAGCTTGCCGCTGTCGAGGTATTTGTCGCCCGTGGCCATGCGGTCCGTGGCGGTGGCGTCGGCGGCGGCCCAGACGGCGCTCGAGACGAATTTGTAGATGTACTCGTTGCGCGAATCGTCGCCCATGTAGACGGCCAGCTGCTGGCCGACGACCGGGTTGCCGAAGGCGGCGCTTTCGTGGGCGTAGCGGCCCAGGGCCGTGCGCTTCTTGGCCGACTTGGACTTGTCGTACGGGTCCATTTCGACGATGTAGCCCATGCCGTTCATTTCGTTGCGGTAGTCGTCGCTGCCATCCGTCGACGCGCCTTTTTTGCTGATGTCCCAACGTGCGTATTTGTCGTCGGTGCCGGCGCTTTCCCAGCCGTGGCGCGAGGTGGCGCCCTGGTTGCGGCCGTAGCGCTTGAGCGAAGCGATGCTCTTGTCGCCGGCACGGGCGGCGTCGTCGGCGGCGCCGCGCACGAAGTAGCCGGACCAGTTTTCTTCACCGGTCAGGAACGAGCCCCATGGCGACTTGCCGGTGCCGCAGTTGTTCAGGGTGCCGCGCGTCTTGGTGGCGGTCGGCGAGTATTTGGTCTTGAGCAGGGCATTGCCGCGCGCGGGACCGGACAGTTCGATGTCGGTCAGCGGGGTAATGCGGTGGTTGAAGGAGGACTCCTTGACGTAGGCCCAGGCGGCGCCGGTCTTCTTGACTTCGACCACGCTCACGCCGTGGATCGCCACTTCCTTGTCCACTTCCGACGCAGGGCGCGGCAGGGTGGTCACGCCGCCATTGGCGTGCAGGAAGAAGGACGACAGTTTCGAATCCGTGGTCGCTTCGTGGTTCACGGCCAGCAGGCCGCGGTCGGAGCTGGTGGTGGTGGCGCTGCCGGTGGCCGACAGGCCGTAGAACTCCATGCCGTCGTGATGGTCGCCGGCGCGGGTGTCGAAGTTGTTGTCGGTGCCGTCGTTTTTGTAGGCGGGGGTGGTGCCGTTGAGCGGGTCGCCCAGCGCATAGATGACCGAGGCGGTGTAGCCGGCCGGGACGCTGACCATGTCGGCCAGGCTTTTCGGCACGGCCGTGAAGGCCAGCAGTTTTTCAGCCGGGACCGGCGGCGGGGTCGGCGTTGGCGTCGGCGTGACAGGCGCCGGGTCGTCGCTGCTGCAGGCCGACAGACCGACTGCGCCAAAAATCGCCGTGGCGGCCGAGGCCATGCCGCCGCGCAGCAGGCTGCGGCGGCTCAGGCGGGCGTTCAGCACCGTGTTGAAGTGTTCGTTCGGCGAATCATTGCAGTCGATGTCATCTGGATCGATGGAGCTGACCAGATCGTTTGGCTTGTTCATGAAGGTCCTATGGCTGGGGGTTGGATTTAGCAAGCCGGATTCTAGCCAGCCCAGATGACCGTGCCGTGACGGCAAGATGACAGGAAGATGACAAGCTATCCATCACCTGTGCGGTCCATTCGGAAATATCATTTCCAAATAGCCAACATTGCCCATTTTCATGCCATGATGGGGTGGCGCTTGCCGACCGGTTCGCCCCTACCATGAGGAACATCATTCGATGAAATTTCCACGCACATTGTGTTTTCTGCTCGCCACCTTGACTGCCAGCCTGCCCGGTGCGGTCGTGCTGGCGGCGCCTGCCGCCGGGACCGTGCCGGCGGCCGAGAGCGCGGCCAACGAGGCGGTCCTGGAATATATTCGCGCCGAAATGCAGGAGCGCCGCATTCCGGGCATGCAGATCCTTGTGATCCGGCATGGGAAAGTGGTGCTGTCGGGCGCGTTCGGGGTGGCCAATCTCCAGCACAAGGTGCCGGTGGGCGAGGGCACCGTGTTTTCGATCAATTCCGCGACCAAATCGTTTACCGGCGTGGCCATCATGCAGCTGGTCGAGCAGGGCAAGTTGGCGCTCGATGCGCCGGTCTCGCGCTATCTGGACGGCTTGCCGGCGTCGTGGCGGGGCGTGAGCGTCGCCCAGTTGCTCAACCATACGTCCGGGCTGCCCGACGTTCTCGATGCGCAGGGCGACTTGCTGCCGGGCGGCATGGACGGAGCGTGGAAAACCGCGCTGGGCATGCCGCCGCAGTTTTCACCCGGCCAGCGTTTCAGCTATAACCAGACCAATTATGTGCTGCTGGGGAAAATCATCGACCGCCTCAGCGGCAAGCCTTTTGTGGAATTCATCCGGGGCGGGCAGTTCGAGGTGGTGGGCATGCCCAACAGCAGTTTTGGCGACACCGGCGACATCATCATGGGCAAGGCCAATTCCTACCGCTTCGCGGGCGGTGTGCTGCGTAATGTGGTGGAGGAATTTCCCCCGGCCATGCGCACCGGCGCCGGCATGAATACCACCGCGACCGAGCTGGGCAAGTGGATCGTGGCCCTCCAGCAAGGGCGTCTGCTCACGCCGGCCAGCCTGGCGGCGATGTGGACGCCATCGACCTTTGCCGACGGCCGCCCGGCGCCGTGGGCCTTGGGCTGGCCGGCGATCCGCCGCGGCCCCGGGGTGCAGCGCGCAGTGGCCGGCAACGGCGGTGGACGTTCGGCTTTTTATGTGTATCCCGACGACGACCTGGCGGTCATCATCCTGACCAACCTGGCCGGGGGCCGGCCGGACCAGTTGATCGACACCGTGGCTGGCTTTTATGTGCCAGCCCTGCGCAAGAGCGCCGTGCGCTGAACTGCGCCGGAACGCAGGCTGGAACGAAAACCGGGACAAAAAAAAGCCCGCTGTGAAGCGGGCTTGAAATCCAATTCTTTTTGAGGAGAGTTGGAGGAGACAGGTGCAATTATGCTGCGCTACAGCATATCAGGCCAATTTATCTTTGGAATATCAGTTATGCCTTTTGCAAATATCACCTTCACAAGCCCTCGATCGCCTTACTTTTCGCGGCACAGCACGTTGACGTTGGTCACCTCGGCATCGCCCATTTCGCCGATGCCACGGTCCACCGAGCAGACCAGCTTGCCGCCGTCCGGCTGTTGCAGGACCGACACGCCGTAGCTGGTGCCGAAGGCGATCGCACCGCCGAATTTATACGTTTGCGCATCCTTGGCGACGTTGATCCTGTCGCTGCTGCCGTTGATCAGCACCAGGTTTTCGCCGACATACGGCTTGGCCCCGCCATCGGCACCGACGATCTTGACGTTGCCGCCGATCAGATAGGTGTAGTCCCTGCAAGTAATGGTGACGTTGATGGCAGCCTGGCGCCCGGCGGTGTCCTTGTTGTTGTCCGGGGTGCAGTCCTGGTGCAGCGCGCTGGTTTTCACCTTCACGTCGTACTGCACGCCGTATTCGATGGTGTTAGGAAAGCGGAAGCTGGTGGCCTTGGCATCGACCGGCAGGTCGTTCATGCCGATATTGCTCAGGACCAGGCCAGAGTGCTTCAGATTGACGATTTTTCCTTCGACAGGAAAGGTCGCTTTGCCGCCGCACGCGGCCAGGCCCAGGGCGAGGGTCAGCAGCAGCGAATGGCGCAGGACGGATGACTTCATGAAATTCTCCAGAGAATATGGCGCCGCCCGCTCGGGGGCGGCGGCCGGGATCAGTTGCAGGTGATGAGGATATTGTCGACGTCGGTCTTGCCCATGATGCCGATCGCGTTGTCGATGCGGCAGGTCAGGCCGGGCGGCTGCTGCAGCACGCTCAAGCCATACGCCTGGGTTTCGCCGACCTGGCCAGGCATGGGTACGGGTTTCTTTTCATCGATGGGATCGACCCGCAGGTTGAATGTGGTCTGGTTGGCGCGAATGTTCAGGCGATGGGTGCCGTTGATGATCACCAGCGGCTCGGTGGTCAGGCCAACGATCTTGCCTTTGACATCGTGCGGTTTCAGGGTGCAGCTCACGCCGATCTGGCCGATGCCGTAGTTGCTTGACTTGCCCTTGCCGTTGATCATCTTGCAGGTGGCGTTCGAGGGAATCGATTTGAAGGTAATGTCGTATTCGGTATTGACGGCGATCAGGTTCGGGAACACGAAGCTGCTCGCGAACGGCTCGACCTTCAGTTCCGCTCCGCCCTTGTTCTGCAGCACCAGGCCGTCGATGGTGACGCCTTCGACGACGCCCCTCAATTGCATGGTGCCATCATCGTCGCCGCCGCAAGCGGCCAGGCTGAGCGCGCACGCAAGTGCCACGGCGGAACGCAGGTACAGATTTTTCATACTTTCTCCAAAACGAATGCGGGTAAGGTGGGGAGGCTGGGCCGCCGACGGACAGCCTGATATGGGCGTCATTTTAGAGCATTTGTCAACGCCGCGGCTCATTGCCTTGTATCGGGGTGTCATGCCGGCGCCGTGGCGCTCCCGTCCTGGTGCGCGCGCCCGACAGTCCGGTTGATTTTCAGGCTGTGCCTCGCTATGCTGGAAGCGGACCAACTACCGAGAAGACCATGCCGACCACGCCACGCCGCACCTGGCCCAAAGCCATCCTGTTCGACCTGGACGATACGCTGTGGCCGATCGCCCCGGTCATCCTGCAAGCGGAGCAAACCCTGCACGCCTGGCTGCACAGCAACGCGCCCCGGGTGGCCGAGCGCTTCACCATCGACGCCCTGCGCCAGGCGCGCCTGGCCTTGCTGGCGCAGCAGCCCGAATTCGAACTCGACCTGGGCGCCTTGCGCCGCGCCGGCCTGCTGTCGGCCTTCGAAGCGGCCGGCGAAGACGGGGCCAAGGTCGAGCAGGCCATGGTCCATTTCTATGCCGCGCGCAACGCCGTCATCCCCTACGACGACGTGGTGCCCGGCCTCTTGCGCCTGAAAGGCCGCAGCATGCTCGGCTCGGTTACCAATGGCAATGCCGACCTGCAGGCGATCGGCCTGTCGCACCATTTCAAGGTGTCGGTGGCGGCCAGCCAGTTCGGCCGCGCCAAGCCCGACGCCGCCATTTTCCTGGCCGCCTGCGCCGAGCTCGGGGTCGACCCGGCCGACGCGGTGTACGTGGGCGACGATGTGCTGCTCGACGTGCAGGGCGCCCAGCGCGCCGGCCTGCGCGCGGTCTGGCTCAACCGTACCGGCAGCGAGCGCCACCTCGAACACGGCGTGGCGCCGGACGCCATTTGCCGCAGTTTCGATGAGCTGCTCGACTGGCTCAAGCGCGAGCACGACTGAGGCGCCGAATGCGGCGCACGCGGCGCGCCGGCCACATAAAGCCCCGCCACGCTGGCGAACGTGCATAATAAGCGGATCAGCACTTGTGCTTGGCCTTGTTTTTGTCCTTACCGCCCCTCACCTAGAATCATGCAACTCGATACCCGCGCGCAAACGCTGCTCAAAGCCCTGGTCGAACGGTATATCGCCGACGGCCAGCCGGTCGGATCGCGCGCGCTGTCGAAAATCTCCGGACTCGACCTCTCGCCCGCCACCATCCGCAACATCATGGCCGACCTGGAAGAGCTCGGCTATGTGGCCAGCCCGCACACCTCGGCCGGCCGTATTCCGACTCCGCGCGGCTACCGCATCTTTGTCGATACCTTGCTGACTGTGCAACACATCGACGAGCATGCGGTCGACGCGCGCCTGCGCCTGCCGGCCCAGCAGCCGCAAAAGATGATCGCCAATGCGGCGCAGATGCTGTCGTCGCTGTCGCAGTTCGCCGGCGTGGTGCTCAGTCCGCGGCGCGAATCGGTGTTCCAGCAGATCGAATTCTTGCGCCTGTCCGAAAAGCGCATCCTGCTCGTCATTGTCGACCCGCGCGGCGACGTGCAGAACCGCCTGCTGTTGACCGAAGCCGACTACACGCCGGCGCAGCTGGTGCGCTCGGCCAATTACATCAACCAGAATTACGGCGGCCTGTCGTTCGACGACGTGCGCACCCGCCTGACCAAGGAACTGCGCCAGTTGCGCGACGATATGGGCAGCCTGATGCAGGCAGCGGTCGAAGCCGGCAGCGAGGCGATGACCGACCAGTCGGATGACATGGTCATTTCCGGCGAGCGCAACCTGCTGAGCGTGTCGGACCTGTCGTCCAACATGAGCTCGCTGCGCCAGATGTTCGACATGTTCGAGCAAAAGACCGGGCTGATGCAGTTGCTCGATGTGTCGAGCAAGGCGACCGGGGTGCAGATCTTTATCGGCGGCGAGTCGAACCTGGTGCCGATGGATGAAATGAGCGTGGTGACCGCGCCCTACGAGGTCAACGGCAAGATCGTCGGCACCCTGGGCGTGATCGGGCCGACCCGCATGGCGTACGAGCGCGTCATTCCGATCGTCGATATCACCGCCAAGCTGCTTTCGAACGCGCTCAGCCACTCGTGAGCCTCGCGTAGCAGTAGCTTGGTCGAGATCCCCCCTCAGGTTTTGTGGGGGCAGGCTGGCTTGACGCAGTTGCCGTAGATTGCCAGCGCGTGTTCGGCAATCTTGAAGCCGCGCTCGACCGCCACCTTGTGCTGGCGCGATTCGATCTCGTCGTCGTAGAACTCTTCCACCCTGCCGCAGTCGAGGCACACCAGGTGGTCGTGGTGGGAGCCGGCGTTGAGCTCGAAAATCGCCTTGCCTGTTTCGAAATGGTTGCGGTTGAGCAGGCCCGCTTGCTCGAACTGGGTCAGTACGCGATACACGGTGGCCAGGCCGACATCCATATTATCGGTCAACAAAATCTTGTAAACATCTTCCGCAGTCAGGTGGCGCACCTCGCTGTTCTGGAAAATCTCGAGGATTTTCAGGCGGGGCAGGGTGGCTTTCAGGCCGCTGGCTTTGAGGTCGCTGGGATTGTTACTCATGTTTGTTACTCGTATATTGGCGTAGTGCTTTATCATATAGCGTTTTAGACGGAGGTGCCTAGGCTTCCGTACAACGATTTGAGGTCATCTATGCCTGTCGATACTGCCGTTTTGCCCCGTTTTAGCCTGCGCGCGCCCCTGGTGGCGACCTTGGCCGGGGCCGTCCTGAGCCTGTCCGGCTGCACCATGTTCGGTGGCGCCAAGGATCCCGTGGTCCCGGTCAGCGCCTCGCCCGACGCCGGCGCCCAGACCGTGCAGGCCAGCAAGCTGCAAAAGTTCCTGTGGATCTTCTCGCCGTATCGTCCCGACATTCAGCAAGGTAACTTCATCTCCCAAGAAATGCTGACCCAACTCAAGGTCGGCCAGACCCGCGAGCAGGTCAAGTTTCTTCTCGGCACGCCGCTGCTGACCGATATCTTCCACGCCGACCGCTGGGACTTTCCGTTCTACCTGGCGCGTGGCGATGGCGAGCTGACCAGCAGCCGGGTCACGGTCTACTTCAAGGATAACAAGGTCGAGAAATTCGACGGCGGCAACCTGCCGACCGAGAAGGAATACATCGCGCGCATCGCCGGTCCGTCCAAGGTGGCCTCCAAGCAAGCGCCGAAGCGGGAAGAAGCCGGTTCGGCCTCGATCAAGATCACTAAATAAGTCATTCCATACCAGCGCACCGGTAGCACGAGGGTCGGCACAATGAATCAGATGAAAATTGCAGTAGCGGGCGCCGACGGGCGCATGGGACGGATGCTGGTGGACGCGCTCGCCGCGGCGCCGGACGCCGTGCTGGCCGGCGCGCTCGGCCTGGCCGGCTCGCCCGCCATCGGCCAACTGGTCGGCCCGGCTCCCGGGGTGACGATCGAAGCGGACCTGGGCGCCGGCCTGTCTGGCGCCGATTTCCTGATCGACTTCACCCGCCCCGAAGGCACGCTCAAGCACCTTGCGTATTGCGCCGAGCACGGCATCAAGCTGATCATCGGCACCACCGGTTTCGACGATGCCGGCAAGGCCGCGATTGCCGCCGCCGCCGAAAAAACCGCAATCATGTTCGCGCCCAACATGAGCGTGGGTGTGAACGTCACCCTCAAGCTGCTCGAACTGGCCGCCAAGAGCATGTCCGAGGGCTACGACATCGAAATCATCGAAGCGCACCACCGCCACAAGGTCGATGCGCCGTCCGGCACCGCGCTCAAGATGGGCGAAGTCATCGCCGACGCGCTCGGGCGCGACCTGAAGGAATGCGCCGTCTACGGACGCGAAGGCGTCACCGGCGAACGCGATCCGTCGACCATCGGCTTTGCCACCATCCGCGGCGGCGACATCATCGGCGACCATACGGTGTTGTTTGCCGGCACCGGCGAGCGCATCGAAATCAGCCACAAGTCGAGCAGCCGCGCCAGCTACGCCAGCGGCGCCCTGCGCGCCTGCCGCTTCCTGGCCGACAAGGCGACCGGTTTGTACGACATGCAGGACGTGCTGGCGCTTAAAGACTAGGCGCCATGCCACCGGTCAATCATTTCAGCATCGCGCGCTACTGGGAACAGGGCGACGCGCTCAGCCACGCGGTGGCGTACGTGCTGATGCTGATGTCGCTGGTGAGCTGGTTTTTCATCCTGTCCAAAGCCTTCAGCAGCTGGCGCGTGCGGCGCGCGGCGCCAGCCTTGGACGCCTTCTGGAGCGCCCCCACGCTGCAGGACGGCATCGCGCTGCTGGCCCTGGCCGACCGCGAGCGCATTTATCTGCCGCTGCCGGCGCAAGGCCTGGCCCACGCCGGCGGCGCCGCCACCCTGGCCGGCGCAATGAGCAAGGATGAACAAATCATCCGCGTGCTGCGCCAGGAAATCACGCGCGCCACCCATCGCATCGAAAGCGGACTGACCGTGCTGGCCTCGATCGGCGCGACCGCGCCGTTTGTGGGCCTGCTGGGCACGGTGTGGGGGATTTATCATGCGCTGTCGAATGTGTCCGCCGCCGGCAGCGTGCAGATCGACAAGATCGCCGGACCGGTCGGCGAAGCCTTGATCATGACTGGCTTCGGGCTGGTGGTGGCTATTCCCGCCGTGCTGGCGTATAACGGCTTGAACCGCCTGAACCGGCTCACGTTGGCCGAGCTCGACGGCTTTGCCCACGATTTGCATTCCTACTTCGGCAGATAAGGGGAGCGGCATGGCATTCGGCAGCTTCAATCCATCGCGCCAGCAATCGATGATGAGCGATATTAACGTGACCCCGATGGTCGACGTGATGCTGGTGCTGCTCGTCATCTTCATCATGACCGCGCCGATGTTCACGCATGCGGTCAAGCTCGACTTGCCACGCGCGCAGGCTGGCGCGGTGCAGTTGCAGCCGCACACGGTGACCATTGCCATCGATGCCGAAGGCGTGCTGTACTGGAATGAGGAGCGGGTCGATGCGGCCGGGCTCGACGCGCGCCTGACCCAAGCGGCGCGCCAGGCGCCGCAGCCCGAATTACAGCTGCGCGCAGACAAAAACACCCGTTACGAAGCCGTGGCCCAGGTCATGGCGGCGGCGCAGTCCCGAGGTCTCGGCAAACTGGGCTTCGTGACCGATCCACACAAGGAGAAATAATATGGCCAGTGCCGAACTGAATGGCGCCTCGATCCTCGGCTGGGATACCTTTCATTCCGAAAGCCGCGCGGCGTTCGGGTTTCCCGAGTATTACGCCAACACGATGGATGCCTGGGTCGATTGCCTGAGCTACCTGCGCGACGAAGACGGCATGACCCGCTTCCGGCTGAAACCGAACGAGGTGCTGGAGATTGTCGTCAAGGATGCGGCATCGATGCGCGAGCGCGTGCCCGACTTGCTCGACGAGATGACGTTCTGCATCGCCGGCATCAACGAGCGCTATGAGGATTACGGCGAGAAGCCGGCGCTGGCGCTGGTGTTGCGCTGAGCAGCCTGGTGGTTTTGCGTAGGGCGCGCGGGCAGCAAGTGCCCGCGCGCCTGATCCGGCTGGCGCTCAGCGGACCTTCTTGAGGTCGAAATGCGGATTGTAGATCAGTCCCAAGGTATTGCCGAACGGATCCTTCAACTCGACCACCTTGATCGACTCGCCCACCTCCTGGATGGCCGAGTGGATGCTCGCGCCCAGGCCGGTGATGCGTTCGACTTCCGCCTCGATATCGTCCACGCCCCAGTAGGCCACGCAGCCGGGCATGCCGGGTTCCCCCGGGTGCAGCCCCAGTTCGAAGCCGCCGATCTCGAAGCCGATGTAGAACGGCTCATCGAAGTAGGGCGCGGTGCGGAACACCTCGGTGAACCATTTCTTGGCCGCATCCATATCCTGGACCGGGTAGCAGACTGTGCGCATTCCGTTGATCATGATTGTCTCCTGTGAGTGCAAAGCAGCATCCTGCCACGGCGCGCGCCGCTTGTATTGTAAAAATGTAAGGCGGTCAGCTCAGGTCTGCTTTCGGCTGGTCGATTGCGCCAGCTTGATTACAAGCCGTTTTTGAATGTCAAAAATTATGTTAGATAACTCTCCAGAGAGCAAGAGCCTCATCAATGCCTGCTTTCTCATCGAAAAATTGCAGAATGAACTAAACACTATGCTGTCTTTTTCAAGTGATCAGCTAAGCCGATGGCATTCGCAGAACGAGGTTCGCCTGGCTCTGCTGCTTCAGTTCGCTGAGCAAGCTCGGCTTCCTGAAGAATCGTATGAACGCATTCAGAAAAACGTTTGCATGCTTCATAAACCGCTGACGGGCGCCGTCGACATTTCCGCCGATGACATCGGTAGAATATCTGCCTTGCTCCGTGAAATCGACAATGAGGGGTTCTGCTGCTGGATGATCTAAGGTTGCCAGCGACTATTCGCGACGTGCAGACGCTGCCGGGACGATATGCACGGTCAGGCCCGCGCGGCAAACGATTCCGGCGTGCTGCCCGACAATTGGCGGAATTCGTGGATCAGGTGCGGCTGGTCGTAGTAGCCCAGCTCGAGCGCGAGGCTGGACCAGTCGAGCTGCGTGGGGTCGCTGGCGGCGCGGATGCGTGCGCTGGCCTGGCGAAAGCGGCACACGCGCGCGAACTGCTTGGCGCCCAGGCCAACCCTGGCGCGAAACTGGCTGGACAGGTGCTGGCGCGACACGCCCAGCTGCGCGGCCAGGGTCTCGATGCGCAGGGAACCGTGGGTGCGCTCGATGGCGCTCACGGCCGCATCGGCCAGGCCCGGCTTGATGTCGGTGGCAGTGCCGCGCAGGCGTTGCAGCAGCAGGCCTTCGACGGTGGCGACGGCCTCGCTGTCCGATAAGGTGCGCGACCACAATGCATCGGTGAACTGGCGCGCTGCGGCACCGTCCCACAGGTCATCCAGGGAAGGATGCTGGTCGGCCAGTTCGTGCAGCGGCATGGCGAAAAAGTGCGCGGCGGCGCCCGCTTTGAAGCGCGCCGCGATGGTGCGCACAGGCTGGTGCACGGGCACGTGGATGACCGTGCTCATCATGCCCGATACCCGGCTCAGCGCGGCCACATCCTGCCACAGGATGTCCATGCAGTTGTCCGGCAGCACCCGGTGCGTGACGGGGGAGGCGCCGGGCAGCACCTGGCAGGTCCACAGGCAAGCCAGATAGGGCGCCAGCGCGGGCTGGGGCGGGTGTTCCTGGTAGAGGACCATCAAGATGGCTGGGCGAGTGGACAGGCGGGTATTTTACCGTGCAACGGCGGCGTTCAGGCCAGCAATCCGGGCCAGAAAGTTTTCAGGAATATCGGAATAATCAGGCTGAAAAACAGCGCGCTTACCCACCTGTATTGGGCAAGTTCGTTCTTGATCGAGTCCACGCTTGCGCTCAGCCGATCGATTTTGGCTTCAAGGTCAGTCCTGACCTTGTCGATTTTCCCGTCGAGTTGCTTGATTTCGGCACTCAGCTCAGTCTTGACCTTGTCGATTTTCCCGTCGAGTCGCTTGATTTCGGCACTCAGCTCAGTCTTGACCATGTCGATTTTCCCGTGAAGTTGACCAAATTCGGCACTCGCATCGGTACGTATCCTCTCTGATTTTCCGTCGAGCAGGCTGATTTTGGTGTTGAATTCGCCTCTGAAGGTGTCGACTTTGGCGCCAAGCTCGGTCTTGGTCGAATCGATCCGCGACGTGAGCCGATCTTCGGCATGCCGAAGATCACGCTGCAAGTCGTTTTTGGTTTGCAAAAGGTCGGCTTCCGACACAACCTCGCTCACTACCGCAGTCAGTGCTTTCGCATGTACATCTGCCTGGCTCCTTGGTACACCGCCCGATTCCAACTGCTGTGCATACGCTATTGCGTCGAATTTGATCGTCATGATGGCAGTTTCCGGTAAGGCTTACTTAGCTCAGAAAAAATCCAGATGGTTCAGAGGCACCGCCATGCGCCGCGATTGATCCTGCTTTCAGGGAAAGAAAATCTTGATCGCCATGGCGATGTTCAGCGAAATGATCAGGCCGGACAACCAGCGGTTAACGGTCAGATCGTGTTCGATCGCTTTGAAGCGTGCCTCGAATTCGCGTCTCAACGAGTCGACTTTTGCATCCACGTTATCGATTTTTGCATCCACGCGATCGACCTTTGCATCCACGTGATCGACCTTTGCGTCCACGTGATCGACCTTCGCATCCAAGCGATCGACCTTTGCGTCCACATGATCGACCTTTGCATCCATGCGATCGACCTTTGCATCCACGCGATCGACCTTTGCATCCACGCGATCGACCTTTGCGTCCACGCGATCAATTTTTGCGCCCAAATGGTCGATTTTTGCAATCAGCTCGGTTTTAAAAAGATTGAGTTGCAAAACCAGCCGCTTCTCGCTCTCTTCAATTTCATGCCGCAGGCTGCTCTCCAGCCGCAACAAATCCTGCCGGCACGCGAACTCGCCAACGACCTCAGTCAGTGCCGTTGCATGCACCTCTGCCTGGTCCCTGGGCACGCCGGCATCTTCCAGCCGCTTCGTGTAGGCTAACGCGTCGAATTTGCTTGTCATGTTGTTTGGACAGCAAGCCCGCCCCATAGTTCAGCGAATTTTCGCCCCGTGCCCCCGGCCGTGCCCGGATACGGGATGTGCCAGTATAATGATCGGTTCATATTACTTTTGGCCGCGCCCGCTTGGCCGCACACATCATGCAAGATAAATATAGTCCCGCCGACGTAGAACAAGCCGCCCAAGCCCACTGGAAGGCCATCGACGCCTACAAGGCCGTCGAGAACGACCCGCGTTTCCCGAAAGGCAAGTACTACGCTTGCTCCATGCTGCCTTACCCGTCGGGCAAGCTGCACATGGGCCACGTGCGCAACTATACGATCAATGATGTGATGTACCGCTACCTGCGCATGAGCGGCTACAACGTGCTCATGCCGATGGGTTGGGATGCCTTCGGCATGCCGGCCGAGAACGCGGCCATGCAAAACAACGTGCCGCCGGCGCAATGGACCTACTCCAACATCGCCCACATGCGCGAGCAGATGGAGTCGATGGGCCTGGCGATCGACTGGTCGCGCGAAATGACCGCGTGCAAGCCCGAGTACTACAAGTGGAACCAGTGGATGTTCCTCAAGATGCTCGAAAAAGGCATCATCTACAAAAAGACCGGCACCGTGAACTGGGATCCGATCGACCAGACCGTGCTGGCCAACGAGCAGGTCGTCGACGGCAAGGGCTGGCGTTCCGGCGCGCCGATCGAAAAGCGCGAAATCCCGATGTACTACGCCCGCATCACCGACTACGCCGACGAACTGCTCGACTATGTCGACAACAAGCTGCCAGGCTGGCCGGAACGCGTGCGCGTCATGCAGGCCAACTGGATCGGCAAGTCGGTCGGCGTGCGCTTCGCTTTCCCGCACACCATCGCCAACGCCGCCGGTGAATTGATCGACGACGGCAAGATGTACGTCTTCACCACCCGCGCCGACACCATCATGGGCGTGACCTTCTGCGCCGTGGCGCCGGAACACGCGCTGGCGCAGCATGCCGCGCAAACCAATCCGGAACTGGCGGCCTTCATCGCCGAGTGCAAGCTCGGTAGCGTGATCGAAGCCGACATGGCGACGATGGAGAAGAAGGGCATGCCGACTGGCCTGTTCGTCACCCATCCGGTCACCAATGAGCAAGTCGAAGTCTGGGTCGGCAACTACGTGTTGATCACCTACGGCGACGGCGCCGTGATGGGCGTGCCCGCGCACGACGAGCGCGATTTTGCGTTCGCCAAAAAATACAATCTGCCGATCAAGCAAGTGGTCGCGGTCGAAGGCAAGGAATATTCGCTCGATGCCTGGCAGGAATGGTACGGCGACAAGGAGAGCGGCGTTTCCATCAACTCCGGCAAATACGACGGCCTCGATCACATCGCCGCCGTCAATGCAGTCGCTGGCGACCTGGCCACGGCCGGCCTGGGCGACAAGAAGATCACCTTCCGCCTGCGCGACTGGGGCATTTCGCGCCAGCGCTACTGGGGCACCCCGATCCCGATGATCCACTGCGCCGATTGCGGCGTGGTGCCGGTGCCCGAAAAAGACCTGCCGGTGGTGCTGCCCGAGGACTGCGTCCCGGACGGCAGCGGCAACCCGCTCAACAAGCACGAGGCTTTCCTCAAGTGCGACTGCCCGCAGTGCGGCAAACCGGCGCGCCGCGAGACCGACACGATGGACACCTTCGTCGATTCGTCGTGGTACTACATGCGCTATACCTCGCCGGGCAGCACCGACGCCATGGTCGACGCGCGCAACGATTACTGGATGCCGATGGACCAGTACATCGGCGGCATCGAACACGCCGTCATGCACCTGCTGTACGCGCGCTTCTGGACCAAGATCATGCGCGAACTCGGCCTGGTCAAGTTCGACGAGCCGTTCGTCAACCTGCTCACGCAAGGCATGGTGCTCAACGAAACCTACTACCGCGAACCGCAGCCGGGCAAGTACGTCTGGTTCAACCCGGCCGATATCGACCTGGCCCTGGACGACAAGGGTCGTCCGCAAGGCGCCACGCTCAAGAGCGACGGCCAGCCGGTGATCATCGGCGGCACTGAAAAGATGTCGAAGTCGAAGAACAACGGCATCGACCCGCAAGCCCAGATCGGCCAGTACGGCGCCGACACCGCGCGCCTGTTCACCATGTTCGCCTCGCCGCCGGAGCAGACGCTCGAGTGGTCCGACAGCGGCGTCGAAGGCGCCAGCCGCTTCCTGCGCCGCGTGTGGGCGTATGCGTACGCGCAATCGCCGCGCATCGCTTCAAGCCTGGCCGCGACCGACAAGGTCGACGGCGGCGAAGCGCACAAGACGCTGCGCCGTGAACTGCACAAGATCCTGCAGCAGGCCGACTACGACCTGAAACGCATCCAGTACAACACGGTCGTTTCGGCCTGCATGAAGATGCTCAACACGATGGAATCGGCCAAGCTGGAAGACGGCGCGGCCACCGACGCGGTCATCGCCGAAGGCCTGTCGATCTTCCTGCGCGTGCTCAACCCGGTCGCGCCGCACATCACCCACGTGCTGTGGGAAGAACTGGGCTACGCCAAGGTCCATGGCGACATCCTCAACGTGCAGTGGCCGCAGGTCGATCCGGCCGCGCTGGAACAGGCTGAGATCGAGATGATGATCCAGGTGAACGGCAAGCTGCGCGGCTCGATCAAGGTCGCCAAGGATGCCGACAAGGCCTCCATCGAAGCGATGGCGCTGGCCTGCGAAGCGGTGCAGAAGTACATCGAGACGCCGCCGAAAAAGGTGATCGTGGTGCCCGGCAAATTGATCAGCATCGTGGTGTAAGCGATGACCATCCTTCGCTCCGCCACCGTGCTGCGCGCCACATGTGCGCTGGTGCTGCTCGCAAGCCTGTCCGCGTGCGGCTTCCAGCTGCGCGGCTCGAACGGCCAGTTCAAGATGCCGTTCCACAGCATCTACCTGGCCTTCCCCGAAACGTCGGCCCTCGGCACCGAGTTGCGGCGCAACCTGCGCGGCGGCGACGACGTGAAGGTGCTCGCCGATGCGTCCAAGGCCGAGACCCTGTTCGACGTGCTGTCCGAGACGCGCGGCAAGCAGATCCTCTCGCTCAACGCCCAGGGCCGCGTGCGCGAATACCTGCTGACCTATACGCTGGTATTCCGCCTGCGCGACAACAAGGGCGCGGAACTGCTGCCGGCCACCGAAATCTCGCTCAAGCGCTCGATCACCTTCGACGAGAGCCAGGTACTGGGCAAGGAATCGGAAGAAGTGCTGCTGTACCGCGACATGCAGACCGACCTGGTTCAGCAGATCCTGCGCCGCCTGGTGGCGGTCAAGCCGACATGAGCATGCGATGCAGCTGAGGATTGACGCGCTCGAAGGGCACCTGGCCAAGACGATCGCGCCGCTGTACGTGATCGCCAGCGACGAGCATCTGCTGGCGCTGGAGGCGGCCGACAAGATCCGCCGCGCCGCGCGCGCCAACGGTTACTCCGAACGCGACGTGCTGACGGTGGAGCGCACCTTCAAATGGGGCGAGCTGCTGGCCGCCAACCAGGCCTTGTCGCTGTTCGGCGACAAGAAGCTGATCGAACTGCGCATCCCGACCGGCAAACCGGGCAAGGATGGCGGGGCGGCGCTGCAAAGCTACGCCAAGGATCTCAGTCCCGACAACCTCACGCTGATCACCCTGCCCAAGCTCGATTGGCAGACCGCCAAGGCGGCCTGGGTGGGCGCGCTGCAGCAGGCCGCCGTGTACATCGAAATTCCCTCAATCGAACGCCCCCAGCTGCCCGGCTGGATCGGCACGCGCCTGGCCGCGCACGGCCTCTCCGCCGACCGCCAGTCGCTCGACTTCATCGCCGACCGGGTCGAAGGCAACCTGCTGGCGGCGCACCAGGAGATTCAAAAGCTCGCGCTGCTGCATGACCCCGGCAAGCTGACCTTCGAGCAGGTGCACGACGCGGTGCTCAACGTGGCGCGCTATGATGTGTTCAAGCTGTCCGAGGCCATGCTGGCGGGCGATTGCGCCCGCCTGGTGCGCATGCTCGAAGGCCTGAAAGGCGAAGGCGAGGCGCTGCCGCTGGTTTTATGGGCGGTCGCCGAAGAAATCCGTACGCTGTTAAAATTGAAATCCGGGATGGCGCAGGGACGGCCGCTCGGCGTGCTGCTCAAGGAACACCGCATCTGGGGTCCGCGTGAACGCATGATGGAACCTGCGCTGCGCCGCATCTCGTTGCCAATCCTGGAAGGCGCGATGCGCGACGCCGCGCAGGTCGACAAAATGATCAAGGGCCTGCGCGCCAAAGGCTTCGCCGGCGACGCCTGGGATGCGATGCTGCAGCTGGCCTTGAAAGTAACGCGCGGATAGAACGCAGCGGCACGCTACCATGGTGCCGGCGCGATCGATGCGCTTCACCTACGTAGACGAGATAATGAACATTACCGAATACATGCAACAGGTCGGCCAGCGCGCCCGCGCCGCTTCGCGCGCGATGGCAAGGTCCGACAGCGCCACGCGCAACCGCGCATTGCTGCTGATCGCCGACGCCATCGTGCGCGACAGCGCGCTGCTGCGCGCCGCCAATCAGCTCGACCTCGATGGCGCCGCCGCCGCCGGCCTGGCGCCGGCCATGCTGGACCGCCTGCAGCTGTCGGACAAGGCCATCGACACCATGGTCGAAGGCTTGCGCCAGATCGTCTCGCTGACCGACCCGATTGGCGAAATCTCGAACATGAAGTTCCGCCCGAGCGGCATCCAGGTGGGCCAGATGCGCGTGCCGCTGGGCGTGATCGGCATCATCTACGAAGCGCGCCCCAACGTCACGGTCGACGCGGCGGGGCTGTGCATCAAGAGCGGCAACGCGACCATCCTGCGCGGCGGCTCCGAAGCGATCAACTGCAACCGCGCGCTGGCCAAAATCGTGGCCGAGGGCCTGGCCGGCGCCGGCTTGCCGGCCGACGGCGTGCAGATCGTCGACACCACCGACCGCGCCGCCGTCGGCGCGCTGATCACCATGCCCGAGTATGTGGACGTGATCGTGCCGCGCGGCGGCAAAAGCCTGATCGCGCGCCTGATCGCCGAAGCCACGGTCCCGATGATCAAGCACCTGGACGGCATCTGCCACGTCTACATCGATACCAAGGCCGACCTGGAAAAAGCGGTGGCGATCGCGTTTAACGCCAAGTGCCACCGCTACGGCACCTGCAACACCATGGAAACCCTGCTCATCGCGCGCGCCATCGCGCCCACCGTGCTGCCACGCCTGGCGGCGCTGTACGCGGGCAAGGAAGTCGAACTGCGCGCCGATCCCGAATCGTTCGCGCTGCTGGCGGGTTACCCGCACCTGGTGGCGGCCGTGGAAGAAGACTGGTCCACCGAATACCTGGCGCCGGTCCTGTCGATCAAGCTGGTGGACGGCCTGGATGCGGCGATCGACCATATCAACACCTATTCGTCGAAGCACACCGAAGCGATCATCACCGAAGACTACAGCGACGCGCTGCGCTTCCTGCGCGAAGTCGATTCGGCCTCGGTGATGGTGAACGCCTCGACCCGTTTTGCCGACGGTTTCGAGTATGGCCTGGGCGCCGAAATCGGCATTTCCAACGACAAGCTGCACGCGCGCGGCCCGGTCGGGCTGGAAGGCCTGACGTCGCTCAAGTACGTGGTGTTCGGCCACGGCGAAGTGCGCCCTTAACTACTTTGGATTGCCATGCTCTGGATTAAAGCGTTTCACATCGTCTTCATCGCCTCGTGGTTTGCCGGGCTGTTTTACCTGCCGCGCATTTTCGTCAACCTGGCGCAGGAAACCGAAACGGTGGCCACCGCGCGCTTGCTGCTGATGGCGCGCAAGCTGCTGCGCTTTACCACCATGCTGGCGGTGCCGGCGGTGCTGCTGGGGGTCTGGCTGTGGCTCGGATATGGCTTCAAAGGCGGCTGGATGCATGCCAAGCTGACGCTGGTGTTGCTGGTGATCGGTTACCACCACGCCTGCGGCTCGCTCCTGAAAAAATTCGAGAACGGTGTCAATAAACGCAGCCATGTGTGGTTCCGCTATTTCAACGAGGTGCCGGTGCTGCTGCTGACCGCCATCGTGATCCTGGTCGTGGTCAAACCCTTCTGACGGGGGCTTCATGAGTAAAACGGTTCAGTATTTTTTCGCGCCGCAGTCGCCGTGGGCGTATCTGGGACACGAGCGCTTTGTCGCCATGGCGCAGGCGCGCGGGGCGCTGATCGACATCAAGCCTTTCGACCTGGGCAAGGTGTTCAGCGTGTCGGGCGGGCTGCCGCTGGCCAAGCGTGCGCCGCAGCGCCAGGCCTACCGCCTGCAGGAACTGGCGCGCTGGTCGAAGCATCTGGGCTTGCCGCTGATTGCGCATCCGACGTTTTTCCCGGTGCCGCCCGATGCGGCGGCGCGTTTGATCATCGCCGCGCGCACCAGCCTGGGCGCCGAGGCGGCGCTGGGACTGACCGGCGCGATCATGCGCGCGCTGTGGGCCGAGGACAGGAATATCTCGGACGAAGACACGCTGGCGCAGGTCGCCAGCGCCTGCGGGCTCGATGGGAAGATGCTGGTCAAGTCGTCGGCCACGGCCGGCGTGCAGGAACAGTACGACCGCAACACCGATGAAGCCATGGCCGCCAGCGTATTCGGGGTGCCGTGGTACGTGGTTGACGGGGAGGGGTTCTGGGGACAGGACCGGCTCGATTTTGTTGAGCGGGCGCTCTCTTAGCACTTGAAACGCAATCTTTAGAGGTCGGCTGCAGAGTCCCGTCGTTCCCGCGAAGGCGGGAATCCATAGCACCTCCGCTAAGCACATGTGCTATGGATTCCCGCCTTCGCGGGAAAGACGAAGGATAGTGGCTCAAACAGCTACACCGGTATTAGCAACAAACGATTTTTCACAACGGACAAAGGGTTCACCACATGCCATCATTTTTCTGCCCATGCCCACGCGGCATGGAAGCGGCGCTTGCCGAAGAACTGGGCGAAATCGCCCTGACCAGCACCACCATGAAAGTGCACAACCAGGTTCCTGGCGGCGTGCACTGCTCGGGCGACCAGACTGACGCTTACCGCATCAACCTGCACTCGCGCATCGCCTCGCGCGTGCTGATGCGCATGGCGCACGCCAGCTACGCCAACGAGAACGACATCTACGACCTGGTCCTGGCCCAGCCCTGGGAAGACTGGTTCGGGGTCGACCACACCATCCGCGTCGACGTCACCGCCGTCAAGTCGCCCCTGCGCAGCCTGGAATTCACCACGCTCAAGATCAAGGACGCCATCTGCGACCGCTTCCGCGACCAGTTCGACAAGCGCCCGTCGGTCAACACGCGCGAGCCGGACATGCGCATCGTCGGATTTCTCGACAACCGCAACTTCACGGTCTACCTGGACACCTCCGGCGAAGCCCTGTTCAAGCGCGGCTGGCGTGAAGAAACCGGCGACGCGCCGCTGCGCGAGAACCTCGCCGCCGGCATGCTGCGCGTCTCCGGCTGGAAGCCGGGCACGGTGCTGTTCGACCCGATGTGCGGCTCGGGCACCATCCTGATCGAAGCGGCCCAGATGGTGCAGGGTATTCCGCCTGGCGCGCGCCGCAGTTTCGCGTTCGAGAAATTCCATAACTTCGTGGCCGCCCCGTGGCAGGACATGAAGAACGCGATCAAGCCGCTACCGCTGCCAAGCGAGCCAACCATCTTCGGCAGCGACATCTCGGGCGACATGGTCGCCATGACGCGCCATAACCTGAAAATCGCCGGCATCATGTTCGACGTGCCGCTCAAGCAGATCGAGGCCCAGGAAGTGAAGGCGCCGACCGAGCAGCCGGGCATCCTCTTGACCAACCCGCCGTACGGCGAGCGGATCGGCGTGCGCGGCGACAGCACCATCCCGGCCGACGACATGTCGGTCGCATTCTACTCGGCGCTGGGCACCACGCTCAAGCAGCGCTTCGCCGGCTGGACCGTGTTCCTGTTCACCGCCGACCTGACCTTGCCGAAGCTCCTGCGCCTGAAAGAAGCGCGCAAGACGCCATTCTTCAACGGCGCCCTCGAATGCCGCCTGTTCAGGTTCGACATGGTGGCAGGCTACAACCGGCGCGAAGAAGCCAAGCCAAAACCGGAGTAAGCATGTTCCCCAGTCCGCCGCCCAACCTGCCGCCGGACCCCGTCACGCCGGTGCCGCTGCCGCCCGTGACGCGGCGCGCGGTTCCCGGGATGGTGGGCCTGGCGACCCTGCTGGCCGGGCTGTCGATGTTGGGACCGTTCTCGATCGACGCCTACCTGCCGGCCTTCCCCAACATCCAGGCGTCGCTGGGCGCGACCCCGATCGAAGTCCAGCAAACCCTGACCGCCTACATGCTCGCTTTTGCCGGCATGGTGCTGTGGCATGGCGCGCTGGCCGACGCCTTCGGGCGCCGCAACGTGGTGCTGTGCGCGCTGGTGGTGTTCGCCATCGGCACCTTCGGCTGCGCCGCCTCGCATTCGGTGCACTACCTGTGGATCTTCCGGATCATGCAGGGCGTCTCCGCCGGGGCCGGGGTGGTGGTGGGACGCGCCATCATCCGCGACCTGTACGACGATGCGCCGGCGGCGCGCCTGCTCTCCCTGGTGACGATGATTTTCACGATCGCGCCGGCCATTGCGCCCATCCTGGGCGGCTGGATCGTTACCTATTCCGACTGGCGCACCATCTTCCTGGTGCTGCTGGCCTACAGCGTGATCCTGTTCGTGTACTGCTACCGGCGCCTGCCCGAAACGCTGCCGCCTGACAAACGCCAGGCCTTCAATCCGCGCTACCTGTGGCAGAACTACAGCGCCATTTTCAGCTCGCCCCTGTTCCACATGAAGGCCGGCATCGTGGCCCTCAACTTCGCCGGCCTGTTCTTGTACATCTCGGCCGCGCCGGTGGCGCTGCCAATGCACCTGCGCCTGGGTCCCGACCAATTCGGATGGCTGTTCATTCCCTCGGTGGCCGGCATCTTCCTGGGCGCGCTCACGGCCAACCGCATCGCCGGCAAAATGAGCTTCGCGCGCCAGATCGGCATCGGTTTCGGCTTCCTGCTCACGGCCGCCAGCGCCAATCTGTTGTATCACAGCGTCTTTACACCGGCGCTGCCGTGGAGCGTGGCGCCGATGTTTTTCTACACCTTCGGCATGTCGCTGATCGCGCCCGGCGCCACCCTGCTCGCGCTCGACCTGTTCCCGCATATCCGCGGCACGGTCGCCTCGTGCCAGTCGTTCGCCGTCACCCTGCTGGGCGCACTGGTGGCGGGCGTGATCGCGCCGTTCCTGTCGCACTCGATGCTGTGGCTGGCCATGGGCCAGGTCGGTTTCGCCTTGTGCGCGCTCGGCTTGTGGGTGGCCTCGCGCATGTATCACCGCAGGCGTCCGGCGGCCCTGGAATCGTGACGCGCGGCGCCACTTGACAATAAAAAGTTTTGCTTTGAGTAACGTTCCTCGGGTCAACATTCGTGCATATATGCTAAGATAGCCGTTTTTAAAACCTGACACGCTGCCCAAATCCCGCGCGCGACAGGCGTATTTGATTTTTCGTCGTGGTCGCATCGCGTTGCGCGCCACCTCCAACCATCGACCATTTGGCGGCAGTTTTCGACACCATGCAGCATTCGGACAACGATCTTCGCAAGCGGCCCGGGCACGCCCCGGCGCCCCTGTTTCCCGCACCTGCGGGGCAAGTGCGCGTTGCGGGTGCGGACGATGGATTCCGTTTAAGGTTCCAATGAACGACAATCCCGCCAGCGCGCTGTCGCAGACCGATGCTTCTATCAGCGAGGCCGATGCCCAGGCGCAGCCGCGCATCCTGCTGATCGACGACGAGCCGCGCCTGCTGTCGGCACTGCACGAGCTGCTGCGCGACCGCGGTTTCGAGCTGGTGACCGCCAGGAGCGGCGCCGAGGCGCTGGCGCAACTGAGCGCGCGCCGCTTCGACCTGGTGCTGCTCGACCTGCGCCTGCCCGACATGAGCGGCCATGAGATCATGGACTTCATCAACGAGCGCGAGATCGACGCCGACGTGATCGTGATGAGCGGCGACGTCGGCATCGAGGCGGCCATCGGCGCCCTCAAGCGCGGCGCCTACGATTACCTGCGCAAGCCCTACAGCCGCGAAGAGATGCTCAAGACGGTCGGCAACGCGCTCCAGCAGCGCAGCCTGGCGCTGGACAACGAGCGCATCGCCTCGCAGCTGGAAAACTCCGAAAAGCTGTACCGCTACCTGGTCGACAGTTCGCCCGACATCATCTACACCCTCAATCACGAGGGGCGCTTCACCTTCATCAACGACCGCGCCTTCCAGTTGCTCGGCTTTGCGCGCGAAGACCTGATCGGCCAGCACTACACGATCCTGGTGCACGATGAAGACCTCGAACGCGCGCGCTACGCCTTCAACGAGCGCCGCGTCGACGAACGGGCCTCGCGCAACGTCGAACTGCGCCTGAAGTGCCATGCGCGCGCCGGCCAGGACCGCCAGTTCAACACCACCCTGATGACCATCTCGCTCAATTCGATGGGCATGCATGTGCCGGATAACGACGTCAGGAAGCTCGAGTTCTACGGCACCTACGGCGTGGCGCGCGATATCACCGACCGCAAGCGCGCCGAAGAAGTCATCTCGTACCAGGCTTACCACGACATCCTGACCGACCTGCCGAACCGCATGCTGTTCAAGGACCGCCTCGGGCTGGCCATCATCCAGGCCAAGCGCAAACTGACCGAGCTGGCCGTGATGTTCATCGACCTCGATCGCTTCAAGCTGGTGAACGACACGCTCGGCCACGTCAAGGGCGACGAGCTGCTGCAGCAGGTCGCGCTGCGCCTGAAGCAATGCCTGCGCGACGGAGACACCCTGGCGCGCCAGGGCGGCGACGAATTTACCATCGTGCTGCCGGAACTGGCCGGACGCGCCGAAGCAAAAGCGATCGCCGAGCAATTCCTGGCCTGCCTGCACCTGCCGTTCGACCTCGATGGGCACCAGGTGCACATTTCGGCCAGCATCGGCATTGCGATTTATCCGGGCGACGGCGAGTCGATCGACGAGCTGCTGCGCCATGCCGACATCGCGATGTACCAGGTCAAGGCGCTGGGCAAGAACGGCCAGAGTTTTTATCACAACTCGATGCTCGACGTGTCGCACCAGAAGATCGCGCTCGAACAGAGCCTGCGCAAGGCGCTCGAGCAGAACGAGCTGGAAATGTACTACCAGCCGCAGATCGACGTGATCACCGGCCGCATCATCGGCGCCGAAGGGCTGATGCGCTGGAACCATCCGCAGCGCGGCCTGTTGACCGCCAACGAGTTCCTGCCGTTCGCCGAAGACAATGGCCTGATGCTGCCGATTTCGGACTGGATGCTGGGCGCCCTGTGCCGCGACATGCTGGTCTGGAACGAGAACGGCGGCGAAGCGATTCGCCTGTCGCTCAATTTGTCGCCGCAATACCTCGACCGCGGCGACTTTTTCGAGAAGATGCGCGGCGCGCTGCTGCGCTACGGGATTTCGCCGGCCCAGATCGAAGTCGAAATCACCGAAAACATCTGCATCCGCAATCCGCAGTACGCGATCGAGCAGTTGAACAAGCTGTGCCAGCTGGGCGTATCGGTGGCGATCGACGATTTCGGCACCGGTTACTCCTCGCTGTCCTACCTGCACCGCTTCCCGATCCACACGATCAAGATCGACCAGTCGTTTGTGAAGGAAATCCACGACGAGCAGGGGCATTATCCGGTCATCCTGGCGATCATTTCGATCGCGCGCGGCTTGGGCCTGCATTTGATCGCCGAAGGGGTGGAAACCGAGGTGCAGGCGCGCTACCTTAAGTCGAACGGTTGCCTGACCATGCAGGGCTACCTGTTCCACCATCCGGTTTCGCTAGGCAGCTTCCTGGAAGTGCTGCGGGAACAGGAAGTCCAACTGGCGGCCTGCCGCGCCACCTTGCCGCAGGCCAAGCGCGCGTAGCAATCCCGCACAGGCGCGCCGCGCGCGTGCCCCCGTCCATGGGAATGGTGTACCATACTGTATATATATACAGTTGAGCGCCAAGCCCATGGAACTGACCGACAAGCTCGAAATCCTCGCCGACGCGGCCAAATACGACGCCTCCTGCGCCAGCAGCGGCGCGCCCAAGCGCTCGTCCGAGGGCAAGGACGGCATCGGCGCCACCAACGGCATGGGTATTTGCCACAGCTATACGCCGGACGGGCGCTGCGTGTCCCTGCTCAAGATCCTGCTGACCAATTTCTGCGTCTACGACTGCCAGTATTGCGTCAACCGGCGCACCTCCAACGTGCCGCGCGCGCGGTTTTCGGTCGCTGAAGTGGTCAAGCTGACGGTCGACTTTTACCTGCGCAACTATATCGATGGCTTGTTCCTCAGTTCCGGCATCATCCAGTCGGCCGACTACACCATGGAGCAATTGGTGGCCATCGCGCGGCAGTTGCGTGAAGTCCACAATTTCCGTGGCTACATCCACCTCAAGACCATTCCCGATGCCGACGCCGCCCTGATCGCCGCCGCCGGCAAGTATGCCGACCGGCTCAGCGTCAACATCGAACTGCCGACCGAGGGCAGCATCACGCGCCTGGCGCCCGAAAAAAGCGTGCACACCATCAAGCTGGCGATGGGCTCGATCCGCCGCAAGCTCGACGAAAAGGCGCAGGAGCCGCGCGCGCCCAGGTTCGCGCCGGCCGGGCAGAGCACCCAGATGATCGTCGGCGCCGACGCCAGCGACGACCAGACCATTCTTAACACCGCCGAAACCCTGTACGGCAGCTACAAGCTCAAGCGCGTCTACTATTCGGCCTTCAGCCCGATCCCGCAAAGCCCCGACTCGGTGCCGGCGGCGCCCCCGCCCATGCAGCGCGAGCACCGCTTGTACCAGGCCGACTTTCTCATGCGCAGCTACGGTTTCAACGCGGCCGAACTGTTGCCGGCGGCCGGCAACCTGGCGCTCGACATCGATCCCAAGCTGGCCTGGGCGCTGGCGCACCGCGAGCATTTTCCGATGGACCTCAACATGGCTGAAGAAACGATGATCGCGCGCGTGCCAGGGATCGGCCTGCGCAACGCCAAACGGCTGGTGGAACTGCGCCGCCTGCGCCGCATCCGCTACGCCGACCTGACCCGCCTGCGTTGCAGCATGAAAAAGATCGCCCCGTTCATCGTCACGGCCGACTACCGGCCGGCCTCGGACACCACCGCGTCCGAGGTGTTGCGCCGCTCAATGGCCGAGCACTCACCACGGCAGCTGGATTTATGGGCGGAACTGCAGGCGGCGTAAGCGCGGCCGCGTCGGCTGCGGCCGGGCGACCGGTGCTGGTCCACTCCTTCGAGCAGTGGCGCCACGCCGCGCGCGACTTGCTGGCGCACAAAGTGCCGCCCCATGCGGTGCAATGGATTTCGCACAAGGATGACGGCGACTTGTTTTCGCAGGGCGCGGAACCGCCGGCCACGGATGCGGTCCAACCTCACAGCAAGTCCACCATGCGCATACCGCGCCAGTTGATGGACATGCTGCAAAGCGCGGCTTGCTGCCGCGTGCCGAACCGCTGGGCGTTTTTGTACCTGGTGCTGTGGCGCTGGCAGCAGGGCGAAAAAGACGTGCTCTCGGCCGCCGACGAAGACGGCGCCCGCCTGCACGCCATGGCCAAGGCGGTGCACCGCGAGGAACATGACATGCATGCCTATATCCGTTTTCGCGAGCGCCGCGAAGACGCCGGTCCGCCCCGTTTCGTGGCCTGGTTCGAGCCGGCCCACGATGTGCTGCCGCAGGTGGCGCGCCACTTCGCCAGCCGCATGGGCAAGGTCACGTGGATGATCGCCACGCCCGAGGCCAGCGTGCTGTGGGACGGCGCCACCCTGCACAGCACCGGCCCGCTGATGCGCGGCCCGGAAGACATCGACGACGCCGGCGAAGCTTTATGGCTCACCTATTACCGCAGCATCTTCAACCCGGCGCGCCTGAATGCCGACCTGATGCACGGACACATCCCCACGCGCTTCTGGAAAAACCTGCCCGAAGGCGCGCTGGTGCCCGAGATGGTGTCGCAGGCGGCAGCCGGCGCGCGCAGGGTGGGGCAGACCCACAGCGTGGGGCAGCGTGGCGGCACCGTCATTCCCATCAGTGCCGACAAGGCCCAGCCGCAGCGCGACGCGCCCAGCACGCTCGACCAGTGCCGCCGTTGCGAGCTGTGGCAGCACGCGACCCAGGCGGTCGGTGGCGTCGGCCCGGTCGAGGCACGCATCATGCTGGTGGGCGAACAGCCGGGCGACCAGGAAGACCTGGCCGGGCTGCCCTTCGTCGGTCCGGCCGGGCAACTGCTGGACCGGGCCATGGCCAAGGCCGAGCTGGACCGGCGCACGATCTACCTCACCAATGCCGTCAAACATTTCAAGTGGGAACCGCGCGGCAAGCGGCGCATGCACAAGACCCCGGCCCAGCGCGAGGTGGACGCCTGCGCTTACTGGCTGGGCAGCGAGCTCGCGCAGGTCCAGCCCGAGGTCGTCGTCGCCCTGGGCAGCACCGCGCTCAAGGCGGTGACGGGCAATCCGCACGCCACGCTCAAGGAGGTGCTGGGCAAGCCCTTCCTGCACGAGGGGCGCTGGGTGGTGGTGGTCTACCACCCGTCCTACATCCTGCGCGTGCCGGGCGAGGACATGAAGGTGCAAGCCTTCGGCGTGCTGGTCGACGGCTTTCGCCAGGCGCGCGAACTGGCGGCGCCGGCGCCAGTGCCATGAGGGCGCGCCGATAGCGACACGGGGCCTCACACCATCGGCCGCAAGCCGCCCACGCGGGCGCCGATGCAGCGCACCAGCGCATGGCTTGCCGCATAACAGGCCATCACGATGGCGCCCACCAGCGCATAACACAGCGGTCCCGGCTGTTGCATCAGGCGGTGGCCGAACAGGTCGGCGCCTATCGCTGTGAGCAGCATCATCAAAGGAAAATGAAACAGGAAGGCCACGCTGGCGCTGTCGGCCAGATGGCGGTTCAGCCTGGCGAAGAAGGAGGGCGCCGCGCCGCGCGCCGCCGGCACCATCGGGCTGCGGTAGAGCACGCTGGCGACGGCGGCAAATCCCAAGCCGACGATCACGTACTTCCAGAGCATCAGCAGTTGCCCCCAGGGAGCCGGCAAGAGGTCGGTGCGGGCGCCGGCCAGGCGCGAAAACAAGATCGCCGCCGCCAGCAAGCCCCAGGCCGCCAGCGGGTGGAGCAGGGGCCGGGGCCACGGCCCGCGCAGGCCGACCGCCACGCCGAGCAGCCAGACCGTCAGCCAGGGCCAGAACGTCGGCGGCATCCAGATCACCAGGCCCAGCAGCATCGCCGCGCCGCCCGCCAGGGGCCACGGCGCGTGGCTGCGCCATGCGCGCCGCAGCACAAGCAGCAGGCAGCAGGACCACCACAGGTAGGCGTACAGATACAGCATGCCGTTGCTGCCGAAGGTAGGCGCCAGGGCCGGTTGCAGCATGAACAGATTGCTGTAAAAAGCGGACCAGCTGAGGGTGACGGTGCTAAAGGCGGGAAAGTCGGAGTACAAGCCCGAGCCGTTGAAAAAATGCACGCCGGCCAGGTCGAGCAGGCCGCCCAGGGCCAGCACCGGCACCAGCGCCAGGTGCGAGCGCCACCAGCGCGCGAGCAGCGCACGATCGCCCTGCGCGGTCGGCATGTGGCGCAAGAACAGGCCGACGAAGATGCCGTTGATCACGAAAAACACGGCGAAGGATTCGTGCCCGAGGCCGGTGAGGAAATAGAATGCCTGGTCGATGTGCGAGCGCACCCGCATGGCGTCGTAGTCGACGAACATGAGGAAGCGCTCGTGATAGACGAGCGCCATCAGGGCGCTGATCCACAGGGATGTGTCGAGAAATATTACAAAGCGTCTGTTCATGTCGCGCTCCTTCGCAAGGCCAGGACGGTAGCCCGGCGGCCCATTGTCTATGCATGTGATCGGCGCTCGTTTGTGGTGCGACAAAGTCGCAGGCCTCCACCGGATAGTTGCAGTGACACGCTGCAAGTGTCGAAAACCGCCCGGTGCCGGGCGGGACGGGCCTGGCGGGGCCGGGATCAGGGGGCAAGATGGCGAATGGATCGAAAACCCTTGGGTGCGGGGCGGCGGGGAGCTTATAATGCCTGCGACCGTTCAGGTCGTTCAAGCGTCCGAATCGGACCAGGAATGCGGCTGTAGCTCAATGGATAGAGTATTGGCCTCCGAAGCCAAGGGTTGTGGGTTCGATCCCCGCCAGCCGCACCACCTCAAAAAGTTATCGTTTTCCATCCTCATTTGGCAGTTGCGTGGCAGTTGCAGCGCCGGCAGGCTGGCGCGTTCCTCGTTTGTTGCATTGCTCGTTGATGCACGATGGGACACATTCCATGTATACCACAGACGGTCTGTAGCAGGCCTCTGGCATTGAGGTGAATGGACCTGCTGAGGAAAGAGGCGTTTTAGCATAGGATAGGTAACAGCGCCCTACCGACAAAATATTTCTATATTTGCAAGCCGTGAACCCAGTTGACCAGCTTTGTTTTTCAGTAAGCGATCTCATTGATCATGTTGAGGTCGGGCCGGCGCATGTCCCTTTGGCGCTGCTGGGAGAGTTCAAAAAGGATGTGGCTAAGTTCTTGAAAGGGACGAGCCGTGATATCGGAAATTTGCACGCTAGTTGTCGCCTAAATACGATTTTTACGCTGCTTTTTTGAGTGCTTGATTTTTCTCCTTTTTGGTGACGGCTTCCGTGACACTTTTTTCGAGATTGAGGTGTACGGTCGTAACTGGCGCCCAGCTTCGCGTATCGCCACTCCAGCGCTCCGGGCGCGCGGCCTTGGCCGCTTCATAGACCTCGGCGCGTTTGCGTAGCAGCGCGCCGTCCAGGCCCGAGTGACGCTGTGCCGGCGTAACGAATTGGATAGCGCTGTGACGGTGTTCCTCGTTGTACCAGCGCACGAACGTGCCGACCCACTGCCTTGCGGCCATGAGGCTTTCAAATGAACCCTGCGGGTAGGCTGGGCGGTACTTGAGCGTTTTGAAGAGGCTTTCGCTGAAGGGGATATGTTATCAAACACATATCCCCTTATATGTTGCGGCCAAAGATATGTTGCGCGAGGCGCAGAACGCCGGGATCCGCAGAGGAGTGTTAGCTCAGCTGGTAGAGCAGCGGACTTTTAATCCGTTGGTCGCAGGTTCGAATCCCGCACGGCCTACCACGAATGTGCATCATAATGCCTCTATGAGGAGCTACGAGAAATTGTAGCTCCTTTTTTTGTGCTCTGGGCAACTCTGCATGGCCATTGCGAACTACTCACCGCAATAGAAAAAGGGCCCGAAAAATTTCGGGCCCTTCGATGTTGGCGGAGCGGACGGGACTCGAACCCGCGACCCCCGACGTGACAGGCCGGTATTCTAACCAACTGAACTACCACTCCATATTGCTTTGATCGGTAAAACTGATCTCAAAACCAATCCTTGGTAATGCTGGTGGGCGCTGAGAGGCTCGAACTCCCGACCTAAGCCTTGTAAGGGCTCCGCTCTACCAACTGAGCTAAGCGCCCCACTACCAGGGATGCACATGACGTTTGTCACCACGTCTAGCGCGAAGCCGCATTCTATATGTTCGCTTTGCTTGCGGCAAGTGTTATTTGTAAATAGCGCCTCCGGTGTGGATGCGCTTGGCCACGGAACCCCTTGCTTCGCAGCCGGGTTCCCTACGTCCGAAAAAGGTGGCAGGAAAAATTTACCTATGTCAACATTGTTGCCACACTACTTCTGGGCCACAACAATGACATTTTCCGGGAAACTGCCTGGCAAAACCGCTTACTCTGGGATTCGACGACCGACTACCCGATCAGCTGGGGTAACTTCACATGGGACCTCTACTGGTGGCCAATGGGACGAACGCCAATCTAAGCAATATAGCCTCGTCGCAGGTGTTGAATTATGCTTTCAATTCGAAATCCCGCCCCACGTACAAGGTCAGTGGATCGCTTTTGGTGGTTGGTTTTTGGCCACAGGTGACGTAGATGTAACAATTGACAGTCCTTTTCCAAAATTTACGCTTTCACCGCCACGTGCGCCCGACTGGTCCAAAATGGGTAGTATGTGGCAGGGTTCAGGCGCAGCCTGCGTTGCAACGCTCGCTGTGAAAGCGAGGTCTAACACAACGTTCACGGTCTGGAATTTTGCCTGTGGAATCGTTCGGAATCCAGGTTGCTTTTCGGGTAGCGGATTTGTTGAATGCGATGGAGGCAGTTATCTCCAGAGGATGCACGATCTTTCCCCTGAGGCGCACCTTTGGGAGCAGGAAGGTGCAGTTTCGCTCCATTTAAGTCAAGACACCGCCCTGGATTTGAGCGATGGGGAACCGATCACTGTGAAGTCCTGCAATCGGTGCGGACGATTCCTGCCGGTAAATTTCCAGAATGAAAGGGCCACACTAAGCTTCTCCAATCACTGCGTCGCTAACCGACCTTGCAAACATCCTCTTTTTGGCGCCCCGCGTCATATTAAAACCGGAGAAGCAATTCAGCTGGAGTACGGATTCCAGCTCGAATGCAGGTATTGTAAGAAGTACTGTGTCAATTGGATGCATAACAGGCAACGAACTGCCGCACAGATGAAGGAAGACGGCGCCCGCCGGAGATTTTTTGAGTTGCTTATTGCAGAGTTGTTTCAGGAGAGCAAGCAGCTTGCATACAAGGAAAAAAACGGCAGAGAATTGGCCGATTACATCTGGAATAAGTTTGAGAAAAAGTGTTTTAGCTGCGGGGACGACCTGCCTCGCGTGAATGATATGCATCTGGACCACACTCGCCCACTTGCTTTGCTGTGGCCGCTAGACGAAACTGCAACGGCGCTTTGCGGACCTTGTAATAGTTCGAAAAGCGACAAATTTCCCTCTGACTTTTATGAGAAGCCAGCGTTGGAAATACTTAGCAAAATTACAGGAATTCCCCTTGTGGAACTGGAAACACCGGCGCCGAATATGGTCGTGGTTAACGAGCTTATAGCTAACTTGGAATGGTTCTTTTCGGAATTCTTAACTTGCGAAGTCATGACTAAAGAACGTGACGGAAAGGTTGCCGCTGAGTTAGTGGTCAAGGCGCTCCAGAAAACCCTTGATCGATGCCCCTCCGGAGCACCCATCGATCTCCGTGCCGAATACGAGCGCCGGCTGTCAAACCAGAGATAGGCTAAACTGGTCAGGGCATAAAATATCTATTTCTTTTTTAGAACAAGGTATTGATGCCCTGTTACGCTGCCTTTATCCCTAATGCCATGACTTTCACAATGGTCGACGGATTCAGTGTAGCGATCAAGAATGGAAAACTTATCTTCTGCAAGCAATGCTAGTTCGGTCGCCATATCGCATTTTTTACTGAATCCCAAATGGAGAACAACAAGTCCATCATCTTTTAGATGCTTGCTGAATTGATCGAAAATTGTCAAGTAAATGGACAAATTCTTTTTCTGAGTTACTTCAACAAAGTTCTGCGATTCCGTATCGAAATCGGATCTAGCCCAACCACAAAACCAATAGCGCATCCAGTTGGTCATGTAAAAGCGCGTAGAGTCAAAAAACGGGGGGGAAGTGATTATCGCATCGACTTGAGTAATCTGCTCAGGCCATGGCTCACAAATATCTGCTTGATAGCATCGGCCCGGTTTGAAGTTGCTTGGAATTTCGACGGCAAGACTCTTATTTACTTTTGTGGAAAGTTTCTCAACAACCGATTTATAGATATATTCGCCAGTTGGGGCGTAGGGCGTAATGGGATGGCTATTTCGACTGAGCGCGTACGGCCTATTCCCGTGGAGGATATGCAGCATGCATGACATCACAAGGTGCCATTCCGCTGTATCTGCCTTGTTCTTGGCGAAAAATTCTCGGGCGCTCAATACTTCCATATACGTTTCAGGATGAAAATATTCAGAGAGCTTGCCGTTAAACTGCACTGTGCCGGCATCATCTAAGGTCTTTTGCGACGGCGGTACTGTCTTGATCCACTTCGCAAGTTCATCCAAGAGATATTTGACTTTTTCAGCATCGGGACGCATCAATTTCGCGTTCGATAATGCAACTCCTAGGAGCGCAATATCCAATCCCAAGCCTACACGCCCCATTAGGGAAGCCTCAAAGGGGATCGTGCCGGAGCCGCTAAACGGATCCAAAATAACGTCGTTTTCCTTTGAAAATGCGCCAACAAGATGGTGAGCCAATGCAGGCTTCATTTTTGCTTGGTAGGAGCAAACGGAATGAAGTGGGCTGCCCCAGTTTCGCTTAGAATAAGGCAATGCTTGGTGTGGCATTGCGTCTTTAAATTCGTTCCAAATGCGCATTAGTTCTTTATCTTCCTGAGGACAATAAGCGACTGCGAAAGTTTCGTTTGATCCTTCGAAGTACGCGTGCGTAATCGTATAGTTTCGACATGCTGCAAGCCAATGTCTTCCCCGATTGCTGCAAGTATTTCGTGTGTTGGTACGTGAACGCCACCGTATCGGCTGTCGCCAATATCGATGCAGAGAACTCCATTTAATCGGCAATTTTTCGATAACGATTTAAGGACAACTTGCATATCTTCAAAGTAGCCTGCAACCATTCTCGGGATTCGCATGTCATACGCATTTTCTTCAAGTTTGGCAACGAGTTCGCGCACTGTCTCGTTCACATGGACGCGACCCTGTGTCTTCGCGACATCGTTTATTCCAGAAGTTATCGCTAAGTTTCGGAAACTGCGCAATGCATTTTTCTCACCTAAAAAACGACCGTACCACAGCTCTAGTTTTGTATTGCGAAAATAATTTGTGCCATTGAGATATGGCGGGCTCGTTATGACGCCATCCGCTAGAAAATCCGGACACATACCCAACTCTTTGGCATTTGACGTTAGTAATTTAATTGATCCAACAAGGTCGGGCGACGCCAGGCAGTCATTTGCAATCACTATCAGATGTTTTCCGACCTCTGCTACAAGGTCGGGGATCCCTTTGGCAAGCTCCTTCTCAGTTTTATACCGGACATCGCCTGCCCGCTTTAGCAACGAGCAGATGACAATCTTCGACATCACGGAGACGCTTAAAAGCATTCCCAACAAAGGATCTTGCTTGCCTATCTGGTCGTTGACGGTTCTGATTGCAAGCAGTGAACGAAAGGTACCTTCATCAAAGAATATGCTAGAGCCAAAGTTATTTTGGTAGTCTTTTAGTAATAATTCATCAGATGGAGCTGCGGCAATTTTTTCCGCTATTGAATCGCTAAGAGCCAACAACCGAGATCGAACCGCTATCCTTTCTGTCCGGGGCAAGTTACCAACTGCCATTTTGGCAGAAATGACGAGTCGCATCGCCGGATTTACTTCGCAATAGCCGCAGTCGATTCCGAGGCCTGCAAGTACAATTGGCGCTGTTCCCGTTCCGGCAAATGGCTCGATGATGCGACGTGCTCCGGGAATATACTGCGTCAGCATGTGTTTCACGAATTCGGAGGAGAAGCCCTCGAGATATGGGTACCAATCGTGAAAGGGTTCGCCCTTACCGCCGCTGTGTGTCGTGTGACGGGCTTCTATTTCATCGCGCGGAAAATCCAACGCAAACTGTTGATCTTGCTTCATCAATTTCATGCTAACTCGATTGCCCTAATGTAATTTTTCGCAAGCTTGTTGGCGAGCGCACGACTTGACCATGTTGAGTACGCCTGCCAAGGCTGGGCCAGCCTCAGCACAACATGACAGTATACGTGATGGTCATCGACCGGGCTACAGGAATGTGGTCACATCCGTGTGATCCCCAGGACCTACGCAGCAAGCGTACTGTCGAAGCCATCACAGCGAGCGCGAGGTAGCCATTCCCATTTTCCATCACAGATACGGTGTCTGAAATTTGTCAAACACGCTAGAACCCGCGTAGAATGCAGGTGTCGCGGGTGTAGCTCAATGGTAGAGCAGAAGCTTCCCAAGCTTACGACGAGGGTTCGATTCCCTTCACCCGCTCCAGTGACCTCAGTACCGAATCGTCTGTCCTGACGGCATACGATTCCACTTGGCATGGCTAGAATCTGGTTTCCGTTCATGCGAACGAAAGGATCCATGCACCCCTTTGCGATATTGCTCTACGCCGCCCTTAGCCTGATACTCTTCAGCGCAGCTATTCCTGCCCATGCATGCAAACTTGCTGAGGAAGCGTACGACCTCAAAGCATTTTTGGCCAAAAAAGATCCCAAGCAAGTCGTGTTCCTTGGAAAAGTAACGTCGGTCGTATCGCTGCCAGCATCGCCTTTGCTGCTTGTTGATCAACAAATGGAGTTCGAAACGACGCACTGGTGGCGCGGAACGCCCAGGAAATTCGTGTCCGGAAGCGGGTACGTTGAAAAGCCAACGGGTTCAAGCTGCGATGGTGTGTTTGATTTCTCGGTCGAGGCTGGTGCAGAATGGCTGATCGTCGGCTACGTCGAGGGCGGGCGCGTGCATCCAATGCGCATGCTGAGCAAGCGCCTGGCGAACGGCGACATGCCAAAGGATGCGCTGCGCATCCTCGACGCCCATCAGTGAATCCCTATCTTAAGGTCAGCATGAAGACAATCTCCAGTATGTCGCTGTGGCTCGCGGCACTGATGTGCTTTCCCGCCACTGCCACGGCATGCACGCCGGCAGGGAAATTTACGCCTTACACTGTCGAGCAGCTCTACAACATCGCCGCCCATGTGGTGTACGCAGAGGGCGGCGAATTGGTGCACTCCCCCAACGGCGAGCGCGTCACCGTCAAGGTTCTGGAGCATTTCAAAGGGCCGCAACTCGACAGCGTGCCTGCCTACGAAAGTAGCTGCGACCGGCAACCGCAAATTGGCGTCGCCGGAGTGCATTTTCTTGATCCAAACGGCAAAGGGCACGTGATGGCGTATCCGAGCGGCCAGAGCGTGGAGCAGATCCTGGCATCGTTGCGCCGCATCAAAGCCGACGCCGCTGCCGGCAAGACGCCCGCCACAGCGCAATAACGGCAACCGGCCTGCACCCGCTCCAGTCAATGAACATGTGGCGCACCTGTCCACCTGTCCCCATATCAGCCTGTCTGCTCAGCTGGCGCGAAACTGCCCGATGCCATGGCGTTCGCCTTTGTGCTCCAGGAACTCGCTCACCTGCCTGACGTATCGCTGGCGATAGCGCGATGTCAATTCGGCCAGCATCGCGTTGATGGTCGAACGCTCGTCTGCCGTGAGCCACTCTCCCAGATCCCTGAGCAAATACGTCATCGCGTTTTGATTATGAAGCATGTGTTCCGGACGGGTCCTTGTCCATGTGGTACAGAAGAGCGCGCTGCGTATCAGTTGGCCGCGTTCCTGCAAAGGGAGCTTGTCGTCGGCCTCGTAGTCGCGCAGCGCTCGCTGGGCCGCGAGCCACCTCATTTTTTCAACCGACACGCGGCGCCAGTAAAAAAGCAGCGCGGTAGTGGTCAGCAGCGCATAAAAGGGGAGCGGGCCCCAGAAAATCATGATGTTGAACGCAAACAAACCCACGCCCACCCACCATACCGGCATGACCAGTCCGATTCTTGGCTGCATTGCTAAAAAAAACTCGGCCCCGCCGCCAATGCCGAGCGTAAGCGCTGCCAGGACAAAGGGCGTGCCAACGTAGGAAAATGTCGGGAAAAGCGCGCAAAAACCATAGAACAAGGCGGCGATTATTCCGAGCACGACAGCGGCTTCGAGATTGAAGATCATGGGGATGAGCGCAGTGCTGGTAAGGAGATGATGTAAAGATGATGCTGACTTTATGCATTATAACGTGCAGATAAGCAATAATCATGGCGGAGGGGCCCGACGCGGGACGGTACGCGAACCTGTCGGACCCGATTCCAGGTGAGCTAGAACGGCAATTGACCGGTATCCGCGGATGTTGCATCGAGATCGATCTCGACAAATGCCACATGCTCCAGCTGCACCAGCGCCAGCAATTCGCTGGTCTGGAACGTGGCGAAAGAGCGAAAACCGTTGTCTTCAATCGACACCAGCATGATCGGCAATGCCGGGAAATACGGCTGCAGCCGTACCAGCAGCGCCGGCCCGCGTTCGGGCAGCGTGTCGATGGAGTCGACCAGCACGATCGCCAGCACCAGGCCGCCCACCGTGATGCAGGCCGACTTCATCGGCCCGGCGCGCACGCGCATCAGATACGGTCGCTTTCCTTGCGCACCACGCGCCCCACGATAATGCAGTCGCTGCCGCGGCACACCTTGCGATGGTACTTGCGCTTGTCGGAATTGTCGGACTCCAGCCACCAGTCGCCGGCGTCGCGCGAGAGCCTCTTTACCACGGCCTCGCCTTCGTAGTTGACCGCGAACACAGCGCCGTCGGCCGGCCGGTTATCGGCCGTGTTGATGACGATGATATCGCCGTCATACAAGGTCGGCTCCATGCTCTCGCCCTTGACCCGCGTGGCCACCAGGCGCTCGGCCACATAGTGGTTGCGTCCGACCCAGCCGGCGTCGAGCGGCAAGGTGGCCCCGGCGTCGTGCTCGGGGTCGGCCTGGAAACCGCTGATGCCGGCCGACAGGCGCAAGGTCACCATCTTGATCTTGACGAAGCGCGGATCGCCGTCTTCCGGAACCACGACGGGCTGCATGCGCGCCAGGCTGGCGCCATCTGCCCCATCTGCACCACGGCGCGCCATCGGCCCGGTGCCTTCGTGCAGCCACTCGAAGGCCACATTGCACGCGCTCGCCAGGGCGGCCAGGGTGGCGGCCTCGGGACCGCGCGCGCCGCTGCGGTTGAGGATACGGTTAATGGTCGGCTGCGGGACGCCGGAGGCGCGCGAGAGCGCGCTTTGCGACTGGAACCCGGCTTCTTCCATCGCTTGTGTGAGTCGGTCTGAGATAGTCATGGAGGCGATTATACACGTGCGGATAGAAATGACCAGAAAAATACGAGAGTGGATTGCACATCTATTCGATTGCGTATAGAATGTGTATATGGATAAAGATATCTCCACCCTGTTACGGGAAATCAAAGACGCTACCGGGTGGACGGAAATGCGCATTGCCACGGCCCTGGGAACAACCCAGCCGACCGTCAACCGTATCCTGAACGGTCAGGCGGAATGCAAAATCGCCACTTTCCACGCGATCTGCGCGCTCCACGCGCTGAAATGTCCTCATGCCCGCACAAGCGGATCGATGAACTGACCTGAGGCAAACATGAGCAACACCCATCACGCCAGCGGCTTGTCCGCCGGTGCGGGACAGTCACGTCCGCACCCCACCGGCAGCGCCTCCTCGCAGCCTGCGCCGGTGTACGAACTGCACCCGCTATGCACCCTGTTTCCGCGCCTCTCGGGCAGCCAGTTCGATGCGCTCAAACGCGACATCGCCGCCCATGGCCTGCGCCAGCCGATCGTGCTGCACCAAGGCGCGATCCTCGACGGCGGCAACCGCTACCGCGCCTGTCTCGACATCGGCACCGCGCCCCGCTTCATTGAACTGGACGGCATCGGCGCGGCCGCGTATGTGCTGTCGGCCAATCTGCACCGGCGCCATCTGTCGCCCGGGCAGCAGGCCGCCATCGTCGCCAGCGCGCAGGACTGGAGCCAGGCCCAGCGCAGCGGCGGCGACCGCACGGCGGGGCAGGGTGCAAGGCTGCACCTTGACACCGTGGCCGAGCGCGCCGCGCGCGCCGGCGCCAGCATCCGCACCCAGAAGATGGCCGACAAGGTCGCGCGCGCCGCGCCCGAGCTGGCCAAAATGGTGGGACGCGGCGAATTGAGCTTGCCCGCCGCGCATGAACGCCTCGCCGCGCCGCCATCGCCATCGGCAGCGCAGCCTGATTCGAGCGGCACAGCCGCGCATGGCGCGCGCCCCGACCTGCTGATCGAGCTCGAAGCGGCCGACAAGGAAATCCGCCGCCTCGGCGCGCTGGTGCTTGAGCTGAGCACGTCCGACCTTGCGCAGCAGGTCGCGGCCTGGTCGCTGCGCTTCGACCAGTTGTCCGGCCGCCTGGCGCAGCTGAACACTACCTGCAACGACGCCGACAGCAAGGCGCGGCGCTACGCCCGCTTGCTCGAACGCGTGCGCGCGCTGCTTGGCGTCGAGGCCAACGCCGCGATCGTGCCGGCTGTCTGCGCGCTCAAGGAGGCCGTCCATGCACGCTATTGAACTGCGCGATTACCAGCGCCAGTCCGAGGACGGTTTGCGCGCGCATATTCGTGACGGTGCGCGCAACCTGATCCTGTCGATTCCCACCGGTGGCGGCAAGACCGTGATCGCCGCGCACATGATGGCCGAGTGCCGCGCCAAGGGCCGGCGCGCCATCTTTGTCGCCGACCGCATCGCCCTGATCGACCAGACCAGCGCCACGCTCGACCGCTATGCCATCGAGCACGGCGTGCTGCAGGGGCAGCACTGGCGCTATCGCCCGTGGGAGCCGATCCAGGTGGCCAGCGTGCAAACGCTGGCGCGGCGCGGCTGGCCCCAGGCCGACCTGATCATCGTCGATGAATGCCATGCCCTGCAAAAGACCGTCACCGAACGCATCAGCGCGCGCGCCACCGTGTGCATCGGCCTGACCGCCACGCCCATCACCAAGGGGCTGGGGCGCTTCTACGACCGCATCGTCACCGTCGCCACCACCAACACCCTGATCCGCGAACAATTCCTGGTGCCGTTCCGCGTCTTCGCCGCCAGCGAGCCCGATATGAGCGGCGTCAAGACCGTGGCCGGCGAGTGGAGCGACGATGCCGCCGCCGAGCGCGCCATGCCCATCATCGGTGACTGCGTCGAGGAGTACCTGCGTCACGGCGCCGGTAAAAAATTCATCGCCTTCGGCTGCAACGTGCGCCACTGCGAAGAGATGCAGCGCCAGTTCGCCGCCGCCGGTGTCCTGTGCGACCTGGTGACCTACCGCAGCGGCGACGAAGCGCGCGCCGCGGCGATTGCCGAATTTCGCAAGCCGGACAGCTACCTGCGCGGCCTGATCAGCGTCAGTGCGCTGAGCAAGGGATTCGACGTCAGCGATGTCGAGGTGATCATCATGGCGCGTCCGCTCAAGTCGAGCCTGGCCGAGCACATGCAGATTCTCGGGCGCGGCTTGCGCAGCCATGCGGGCAAGCGCGAATGCATCGTGCTCGATCATAGCGGCAACTGCCTGCGCTTCTGGAGCGCCATGCACGACTTCCTCGAACACGGCGCCAGCGCGCTGGACGACGCCGAACGGCGCGCGCGCGCCGGCCGTGCGCCTGCCGTGCGCTTGCCGATGACGTGTCCGGCATGCGCCCATGTGCACGATGCGCTGCCGGCCTGTCCGGTGTGCGGAAAAATGCACGACACGCGCACCCTGACCCAGCACGCCGAGGGCGCGCTGCACGAAGTGGCCGCCGCCGCGCCCTCCGGCACGGCCGATAGGGCCGACTTCCACGCCCAGCTGCTGGCGATCGCGCACGAACGCGGCTACGCGCACGGCTGGGCCGCCAACAAGTTCAGGGAGAAGTACGGCGCCTGGCCGGACGAGCCGGCGCCGGCCCCGCGCGCGCCCACGGCGGCCATGCTGGGATGGGTGCGTTCGCGCGCCATCGCCTTTGCCAAGGGGAGGCAGGCATGAGCGGCTTCCTTGCATTCATCGGCGCGCACGGCATCATCGCGCCGGACTACCTCACGCCGGGCAAATGGCAGCGCTGCCGCACCGAGAACCACCCGCGCAAGAAGAACGGCAGCATCAAGCTGGCCGACGACGGCCAGGTCGGCTGGTGCCAGGACTACGCGGTCCATGCCGAGCCGCTGATGTGGCGCGCCGGCCGCGCCGGTGCGCTGGCGGCGCCGCTCGAGCGCGCCCTGATCGCGCGCCGCCAGGCCGAACGGCGCGCCGCGCTGGCCGCGGCCACCTTGAGTGCGCGCAGCCGCTACGCGCAGTGCGCGCCGCTGCGCAACGAACATCCCTACCTGGCCGGCAAAGGCTTCGGCGTGGCCGGCTGCCACGGCCTGCGGGTCGACGCGGCCGGTGCGCTGGTGGTGCCGATGCTGTGCGACGGCGCCATCCTGAGCCTGCAGCGTATTGCGCCGGACGGCGAAAAGCGCTTTCATCCGGGCGCCACCACGCGCGGCGCCTGTTACGTCATCGAGCGTCCCGGCGCGACCCTCACGGCCTTTGCCGAAGGCTTCGCCACCGGGCTGACCATCTTTCACGCCGTGCCCGCGTGCCGCGTGGTGGTCGCATTCAACGCCGGCAACCTGCCGGTCGTCGCCAGCGCGCGCCGGCCCGCCGGGCTGGCCGTGGTGTGTGCCGACAACGACTGGGAAACCGCGGCGCGCATCGGCCGCAATCCGGGCCTGGAGTACGCGCGCGAAGCGGCGGCCCTGCTCGGCGTGGGCGTGGCCTATCCCGAGTGCGCCGGCAGCGACTGGAACGATTTCCTGTCGGCGCAGCTGGAAGCGCGCGCCGCCGCACTGCGGCCCGGCCTGCGCCATGGGCGTGGCATCTTGCAGATGCAAGCCGGCGTATTCGCCGAGATCAAACACAAGGTCATGCGCCAAGCGCGCCTGGTGCGTCCCATGTAGGACGCCGGGTGGAGCGGACGACACCCTGAAAAACGTGCACGGGCCTGTATCGGCCCACACCGCGCAAAGACTGGCCGCCTGCCATACACCAGGCAAGACAAAAACAAGGCGCGAGGGGGCCTTGCCGAGGACCGCGAGCACGGTCCGGAGCGAACAGCGGTGAGTGTTGAAAAAACTGGCCCGCTTGCAGGTCGCATTCGACAAGAGTGTGCCCGACAAGCGGACCGAGGGGAGGTGAGGGCTGCACCTTGGCGGGATTGACCACCCGTGAAGCGGCTACGTGCGATAGCAGTTTTTGTCTGTTTTGCTCAGGGGGCGGGAAACCACCTCTTTTACACATGCAATCAAGAGGGTTCAACCAACCCCTCTAATGACCACTTATGGGGAATCGACATATGAACACCAACTGCATCACCGAGGGAGCAAACATGATGGACACACTGACCATGGCATGGCGCGGCAACGACGCGGGCAGCGCACGCAATGCAGGCAATGCAGGCAAGCTGCGCGCCGAAGCGGCCGTACCGGCGCGCGCACGCGTGCTGACCCGGGCGCCGGCACCGGTAGCGACCGCGTCGCCGCCGGCGCCGACGCTGCGCGCGTGCGGCGCACACGATGCGCCAGGCCGGCTGGCGCACGAGCGGCTGGCCGACGATCCGGTCAACCTGTGCCTCGAACTGTGGAAGCGCTGGATGGCCGGCGACGCCGACCGCGACCTGGGCACGCGCACCATGCGCGGCCTGCGTGGCGACGGCGACGGCCACGGCGTCGACCTGTACGAAGCGCAGCAGGCCAGCGACATCAAAATAGCCGAAGCCACCGACGCCATGATCGGCAGCCTCGAGCGCATCCACGTGTGGGCCATCTACCGCGCCTGCAGCCTGGCCACGGTGTGGGCGTTTCCGAACGCGTCGCTGGTGGACGTGGCCGCCGAAGCGCGTGCGCAATTGCGCGTGAAACTTCGCAAAAACATTTGCACGGGCATTTTGTTTTGATATAATAGAGGCTCAGGTCGGGTTCGCTCGTCCAAAGAAAAGCCCGCTACTAACCTAGCGGGCTTTTTGCATTGGGGCGTGCAAACAGCACCGGCCTGGACAACCCGGTCAATCGACACCAAGGTGCAATCCCGCACCATCACAGCAGGATCAGAATCATCCAACCACAACCGCAAAGCATTCGCTTGCGGTTTTTTTTCGTCTAAAGGAATTAACATGGGCACTGCAAGCGGCATTTACAAACAAGTCAGCTACAAAGAAGAACTCACCTACGGCGTGCAGCCGGCCGCGGCCGCATCGCAAGCCGTGCGCCGCGTCACCTCGTCGCTGGACATGACCAAGGACACCTACCAGTCCAACGAGATCCGCACCGACTTCCAGATGAGCGACTTCCGTCATGGCCAGCGCAAGGTCGGCGGCGCGATCAGCGGCGAGCTGTCGGCCAAGACCTATGCGGACTTCATGGCTGCGGCCCTGAAGAAGCCTTTCACGGCCACCCCCGCCATCATCGGCGCCACCATCACCATTTCAGGCGTTCCCGGCGCCTACAGCATCACCCGCGCGGCCGGCTCGTTCCTGCTTGAGGGCATCAAGATCGGCGACGTCATTCGCCTCACGGTCGGCGCCTTCAACGCTGCCAACCTGAACAAGAACATCCTGGTCACCAACGTCAGCGCGCTGGTACTGACCTGCCTGGTGCTCAACGGCACCGCCCTGGCGTCGGAAGGCCCGATCGCGTCGGCCAATGTGACGGTGTGGGGCAAGAAATCCCTGATCCCGCAAACAGGCCACAGCGACAAGTCGTATTCGATCGAGCACTGGTATCCGGAAGTGCCGACCAGCGAAGTGTTCACCGGCTGCAAGGTGTCGAAAATCGGCTTCTCGCTGCCGCCAACCGGCATGGCCACCTGCAACGTGGAATTCCAGGGCCAGAACGCGGTCACCAATGTCGGCCAGTACTTCACCAACCCGAGCCCGGTCACGGCCACCAGCACCATGGCGTCGGTCAACGGCGTGTTGCGCGTGGGTGGCATGACGGTCGCCAACGTGACCGGCCTGAGCGTCGACATCGCCGCCGCCCAGAGCGGCGAGCCGACGGTCGGCTCGAACACGGTCACGTTCCAGGCCGCGGGGCGCGTGATCGTCACCGGTCAGATCACGGCCACGTTCGACTCGACGGCGCTGCGCGACGCTTTCTACAACGAAAGCGAAATCAGCCTGTACGCGGTATTCACGTCGGATAACACCGGCGCGGCCGAGTTCATCGCTTTCAGCATCCCGCGCATCAAGATCGGCGGCGCGTCCAAGGACGACGGCGAAAAAGCCATCATCCAGACCTTCCCGTTCCAGGCGCTGCTCAACAACGCCGGCGGTGTGAACCTGGCGACCGACCTGACCACCATCGCCATCCAGGACTCGGCAGCGTAAGCGGCCCCGGTTCTTCACGCAACAACGCGGCGCCGGGATTGCCCGGCGCCGCATCACCAGCACCGGCCGGACCGCTGTCGCCTTTCGCGGGCGCGGCGTTCCGGCACGGGCACATTGCAGTTCTCTTTGTCATTCCCTCATTTACTCGCGAAAGAAAAACCACATGAACACCATCGACAACAACGTCAGCGACCTCACCTTCAAACTGATCAACAACCTGGACCTGGACGACTACGAAGACATCGTGGCCGGCCGCCTGGTGCTGCTCAATCCGAAGACCAACGAGCCGAGCTCGGCTTACATCGAACTGGCCAGCCCGGAACACCAGGCGCGCAAGCGCATCGACCTGGCGCGCACCCGCAAGCTGCGCTCCGAGTATTCGCAGACCGGCAAGATGCCGAGCACCGATCCGGTCGACGACATCGAAGAAGAGACCGACTACCTGGTCGCGTCCACCCTGGGCTGGAACCTGTCGCAGGGCGGCGCGCCGGTGCCGTTCACGGCCGACGCCGCGCGCAAGCTGTTCACCGATCCGAAAAAGCAATGGGTGCGTGCCCAGGCGCTGGCCGGCCTGCGCAAGACTGAGCTTTTTATCAAAGACTCCGCGAAAGCCTAGCGGAGTGCTGCCGCGCCGAGTATGAACTGTCGGCGCGGCAAGGCGACGGCGCCAGCCTGCGCACCCATTTGCTCAGGCTGGCAGCCAACACCGGCAAGCGCGACGCGCGGCTGCTGATCGAGTGGCCGCGCCTGGGTTTGCCGGTCTGGGAGGCGTTTACGCGCCTCGTCAGGGCGCCGTCGATGAACGGCGTGGAACGCATCAGTACGCAGGAAATCGCCGCTTACCAGGACGTCTATGGCGTCCGTTTTACGCGCTGGGAACTGGACATGCTGGCCATGTTCGACCACATCGCGATCGATGTATCAAACAAAACACAGTAACCACAACATAGATTGGACCGCACATGATCGCTGGAGACATGGAAACCCGGCTGCGCGCTGATATTGCGCAGCTGCAGCGCTTTATGCAGGATGTCGACGTCCTGGTCAGGACTTCCGTCGATGACATGCAAAAGAAGATCGTTGCCGCGCTGGGCAATATTTCGACCACGGTCGGTGACGCCGTCAATAACCTCAATGGCGTGGTCGCCACCGCCGCCAGCGCACTGACCACGCTGACCACGAACGCGGCCAGCGGCGTGGCTGCGGCGGGCGGACAGGCGGCAAGCGCCATGAGCAAGGCGATGGCGGCCGCCAATAGCGCGCTGGTCGGCTATGCCAAGAACATGGTGATGGATTTTCCTGCCTGGATCAAGGGCGGCATCGATGCCGCCGATGCCGTCGGCGCGCTGGCCAAGAAGACGGGCATCGCCACCAAGGACGTCGCCGGTTTGCAACTGGCATTCACCCAGGGCGGCGCCAGCGGCACGGTGTTCGAGAAGTCGATGGCCAAGCTCGCCATAGGCATCGCTGAAGGCAATAGCGGCCTTGGCGCACTGAAAATCAAGACCGAGACGGTCGGTGTCGGCTTCGCCAAGAGCAAGGACGTGCTCTATTCGGTGGCCGAAGCGTTCAAGGGCATGAAGGACGGCGCCCAGAAGAGCGCGCTGGCTATCAAGATTTTTGGCGAAGGTGGCGATGCCCTGATTCCAATGCTCAATGACGGCGCCAAGGGCCTGAAAGAGATGGAAGAGAACGCGCGCGACCTGGGCCTGACGATCAGCGACGAAACGGCCGAGAGCGCCGGCAAGTTCAACAGCCAGCTCGACCTGATCAAGCTCGGCGCCACGGGGATGGCCACCCGGATCGCCGCCGACTTGCTGCCGACCCTGACCAATCTGTCGGACGTGTTCCTGGAGACGATGAAGAGCAGCGAACTGCTCGGCTTTGCAGCGCATGTGCTTGGCGGTTTCCTGAAATCGCTGTTTGCCGTAGCCCTCATGGTGGGCGAAGTCTTCTCTCAGGTTGGCAAGACGATCGGCGGGATGATGGCGGAGATCGCGGTCGGCATCGGCGGCTATGGCGAGGCGATCGGCAAACTCATGAACCGCGACTGGAGTGGCGCCCTGGCTTCGGCCAAGCAGACCTACGCGCAGATTACGGCCATGAACGCCGACATCCGCCAGGACAAGATCGACAGCATGAGCGCCACGTTCGGCCGGATGGAGAAGGTGTTCTCCCCCGATGCGCCCGAGAAACCGAAAGAAGATCCCAAGAAAATCGGCTTGAAGGATGAATTGTTGCGCGAACAGAAAGAGCGCGAAGCGGCCAAGAAGAAGGCCGAGGAAAACCGTGCCAGCGCGAACAAGGACACCGATAACTATATTAAGTCCCTGGAGAAGGAGCGGAGCGAAATCGGGCTGTCGGCAGCGGCGGTCAAACAGAGCACGGCCGAACGCGAAGCGGCCAAGGCGCCGCAGGAGTCGCAGCGCCAGCGCATCCTGGAACTGGCGGCGGCGATCAAAAAGGAGACGGCCGCCAACGAGGAGGCCAGCAAGGCCGAGAAGAAGCGCCAGGAAGACGCGGCCGCGTCGCTCAAGGTGTACACGGATGGCGCCACGAAAATGAAGGAAGAGGTCGCCGCCCTGGAGCGCCAGAAAGAAGTGCACGGCAAGTCCGGCAAGGAAGTTGAAGAACTCGAGACGGGAAAGCTGAAGAAGAAGCTGGCGGACGGCGCGACGCCGGAGGAAACCGCAGCGATCCAGGAAACCCTGAAGCTGACGGAGCAAAAGACCAAGCTGCGCGTGGAGATCGAGGGCATGGACGCGCTCAAGAAGGCCGGCGAAGAACTCGACAAGTTCCTCGATCCGGGCAAGGCGAAAGGCTACGCCGAGGTGCTCAAGGATGCCTTCGGCAGCACCGGCGAATCGATCGGCAAGCTGATGGATGTCATGGGCGAATACGGCGAGCGCGAAGAAAAGGTCGCCGAGGCGCGCAAGAGCGCCAACGCCAAATATGCGAACGACGCGACCAAGCTGGCCGCCGTCACGCGCGAGATCAATATCAAGGAAACCAAGGACCGCATCGGCTCCTACGGCGACATGGCCGGGGCCGCGAAAGGCTTCTTCAAGGAGGGTTCGACCGGCTATAAATCGCTCGAAATCGCGGAGAAAGGTTTCCGCGCCATCGAAAAAGCCATGGCGATCCAGTCGATGCTGACCAAGAGCGGCTTGCTGCAGGCCTTCACCGGCCTGTTCGTGAGCAGCAAGGCCACCGAAACCGCTGCCACCGTGGCCAGCGTCGCGCCCGACGTGGCGGCATCGGTCACCAAGGGCACCGCGGCGGCGGCCGCCGGCGTGGCCGGCCAGGCCCAGGGCGATCCGTACACCGCCTGGGCCAGGATGGCGGCGATGGTGGCCGCCATGGCCGCACTCGGCTTTGCCGTGGCAGGCGGTGGCAAGGGCGGCGGCGGCGGCAAGACCGCCGCCGAGATGCAAAAGACCCAAGGCACCGGTGGCGTATTCGGCGACGAGAATGCCAAGTCGGACTCGATCGGGCGCTCGCTCGAACTGCTCAAGGGCAGTTCGGACAGCCTGATCCCGCTCAACCGCGGCATGCTCGCGTCGCTGCGCGCCATCGAGGCGTCGCTGGGCGGCTTGACCAATATCCTGGTGCGCACGCCCGGCGTTGTCAACGGCACCAATATGGGCATCACGACCGGCCAGTTGGACATCGGCAAGCCGACCGACGCGATTTCGGGCGTGATGACCAGCGTCACGAAAGCGCTGCTCCCAGGCTTTGGCGGCAAGGTCGCCGGCTTTATCAATAACCTGTGGGGCAAGACCAAGCAGACGATCGTCGACGCCGGCATTCAGTTCGGCGGCAACGTGCGCTCGCTGCAGGCTGGCGAAGGCTTCAGCCAGTACGCCAGCGTGGATACGACCAAGTCGAGCTTCTTCGGCGCCAAGAAAAAAACCACCAACAACGTCAAGGTAGAAGGCTTGAACGACGAACTGTCGGATCAGTTCGGCAAGGTCTTCACGAATATCGAAGGCGTATTGAACCACGCAGCCATCGGCCTCGGCGTGGGCGCTGACCACGTCAAGAACACGCTGGACGCCATGACGATCGAGGTCAGCAGCATCTCGCTGAAAGGCTTGACCGGCACGGCGCTGACCGAAGCGCTCAATGCGGTCCTGTCGAAGACCATGGACGACATGGCGCAGAAGGTGTTTCCCGACATGACGGGTTTCCGCCAGGTGGGCGAAGGCTACGCCGAAACGGTGATCCGCCTGGCGTCGAACTACAGCGCGCTCGACGCCAACCTGAAGTCGATCGGCATGACCTTCGGCGCGGTGGGCGTGCCAAGTCTGCGGGCGCGCGAAGACCTGCTCCTGCTCGCCGGCGGGCTGGACAAGCTGACCGAGCAGACCAAGGGCTTCGCCGAGAATTTCCTGACCGAAGCCGAACGCCTGGCGCCGGTGCAGGAATATGTGACGGCCGAGCTGAAGCGCCTCGGCTTCGAAGGCGTCCAGACGCGCGACCAGTTCAAGGCTGCCGTGCAGAGCTTCTCCGCCAGCGGCGCGCTGGCCACCGCGACCGGTGCCGAAACGTACACCGGCCTGATGGCGCTGCAAGCGGCGTTTGCGGCGGTGGTGCCGGCAATGGAAGCGGTCGCGGTCACATCCAAGTCGGCCGCCGATATTTTGGCGGAAGGCAAGACGCTGAAGGGGCAGATCGCCGAGCTGAACATGACCGACCCGGACAAGCTCACGAAGGAGAAAAATGGATATGACAAGAGCAATTGGGCCGACTTCGACGAACTGCAGGCGGCCAAGGCCAACAAGCCGCTCAGGGAGCAGATTGCGGCATTGAAGTGGGCCGCCATGACGACCGAGAAGCAGCGTGAAGAGGAAATCAAACTCCTCGACAAGACCACCCTGGCGCTGTACCTGGAAAAGGAACAGCTGGTCGCCACTGCCAAGGCGGCTGCCGACGCCAAGGTCGCCAAGGAAAAGGCCGACGCCTTGCTGGCCAAGAACCGCACCATCGACATCCAGATCATGGAATTGACGGGCAACAAGATCGGTGCGCTCAAGGCCACCCGGGAAACCGAGCTGGTGGGACTTGACGCATCCACCGTCGCCCTGGTCAAGCATCGCAACGCCTTGCAGGACCAGGCTCTGGCGGCAACGAATGCCGTCACCGGCGCGAATACCGCCTTTAACAACGTGAAAACGGCGGTCGAGCAGGATAAGGCCGATCTGGAAACGGCGTACCAGACCAACGTCACGGCGATCCAGAAACGCGCCGACGACGCCAAGATAGCGATCGACGGCATCACCCAGCGCGCCGACGCGGTGCGCGCCGTGTTCGAGAAACTCAACACGGCGCTGGCCTCGACCGTGATCGAATCGAAAGCGTTCGACGGGGCCCAGCGCAGGTCGGCCCAGGAGTTGCTGGCGCGCGCAGCGGCCACCACGCGTGGCGGCGGCACGGCCGATATCAAGGGCCTGGACGACGCGCTGGCAACCATCGCCAAGCCATCGCAGCAACTGTTCCGGACTTTCGAGGAATGGGCGCGCGACCAGGCACGCACCGGCAATACCATTGCCGCCTTGCAAGCGAACGCGAAGGCCGAGATCGATGTGGCGGAGCTGACCGTGGCGGCCATCAACCGCTCCGTCAGCGCCATCGAGGGCGGTACCGCAGCGGAACTGCGCCTGCTCAAGGAGCAGCACGAAGCTGCGATGGCCAAGCAGCAGCTGATCATCGACAGCGCCAAGTTGCAACTCGACGCCGCCCTGGGCCTGAACACCGGGATCCTGTCCGTCACCGAGGCGCTCAAGCAATTCGGCACGGCGCTGACCGTGGTCAAGACCACCCAAAGCCCGCGCACCGTCGAGGGTCTGTACGAACAGATCCTCGGCCGCAAGGGCGAGCAGGGTGGGCTGGACTTCTGGAAGAAGGCTTTCGGCGAATCGATCGACGACAACGAAGTGGCCGATTTCACCAACGCGGCCAAGCCCGAACTCGACGCCAAGCAGAAAGGCACCTGGCAGCAATTCCTGAGCGATCACGGCATTCCGTCCAGCGCCATCGGGGGCGGCGCGCCGCCGCTGACCTCGGTCGGCGCCGCGCCGGTCACATCGGTCGGGGCCGCGCCAACGCTGCTGACGGTCGACCAGCTGTACGAAAACATACTGCATCGCCGCGGCGAGACAGCCGGGCTGACGTTCTGGAAGAACGCCTTCGGCGCTTCGGTCGATGCGGTCGAGGAGCTGGAGTTCAGGAAAGCGGCCTTGCCGGAACTGCAGGCGCGCGAGAACGGCACGCTGGCGAAGTTCCTGCGCGATCACGGTGTGCCGGGCTATGCCGACGGCGGCCAGTTCGAGGGCGGCGTGCGCCTGGTGGGCGAGAACGGTCCGGAACTCGAAGCGACCGGTCCGGCGCGCATTTACAACGCCGGGCAAACGCGCTCCTTGCTGGTCAACGCCAGCAGCGGCGACCTGGCCGGCGAAATTCGCGAACTGCGCATGGTGGTGCAGTCGCAGGCCGAAGCACTGATCGAGATCTCGTCCAACACGGGCAAGACGGCCGGCAGCAGCGATCAGTTGGCCAAGCAGTTCAACAACGTCAGCTCCGGCGGCAATAACCTTCGAACGAAAGCAATCGCATGAGCCAACCCTGCAGTGTCCTGGTGCCCGTCAAGGTCACCGGCGCCATGATCGTGAGCACCTCGGTGCTCGAGAACGATTATGGCGCCTATCTCCCGAACAAGGCCTACGCGCTGGGCGAGCGGTGCATCAGCACCGTCACCCACCGGATTTACGAGAGCGTCTCGGCGTCGCCCAACAGCGGCCACGATCCGACCCTGCTGATCAACCAGTTCGGCGCGGTGCCGTGGTGGGTCGACCAGGGCCCGACCAATCTGTGGGCGATGTTCGACGGCTACGTGTCGACCCAGTGCACGGTTGCCTCGCCCTTGAGCGTGACCTTGCGGGTGGGCGCCTTCAACGCCATCGCCATGTTCGGGCTCGATGCCGACCGGGTCGACATCACGGTGCTCGATTCTCCTGGCGGCAAGGCCGTCTACACCTATTCGGACGACCTGGAAGGATCGGACCCGCCCGATTATTACGAGTGGTGCTTCGACCGTTTCAAGCCGCAGACCGATTTTGTCGGCACCGGCCTGGAAGCCTACAACGATGCCCAGGTGACGATCACCTTGAGCAAGGTGACCGGTCCGGTGAAGTGCGGCCTGATCGCCCTGGGCGACATGCGCCCGCTCGGGCTGACCGAGTACGGCGCCAAGGTCACGCCGCAGACCTTCAGCTATGTCGATGTCGACAAATTCGGCCGCACCACCATCGAACTGGGCGCCAATACCACCGACATGAGCCTGGTGGCCAAGCTCGGCATCAGCGACGCGGCGGCGGTCTACGCCACGCTCAAGGAACTGCAGGCGGTTCCCTGTGTGTGGATCGCCACCGACCTGGTCGATTACTCACCCCTGCGGGTGTTCGGACTGGGCACGCCGACGCTCTCGTTCGACGGCCCCGACCTCTGTACTGTTAACCTCGAAGTGAAAGGATTTATCTAATGGCAATCGAAATTCCACCTCCAATGACCCCGGGCCCGGTCCCGTTCATCCAGCGCGGCGACCGCGCGACCTTTTCCAGCCGCCTGGACGCCTTCGTGCGCTGGATCATCGCCGGCGTGCCGCAGTTCGTCGCGGTGGCCGCCAACGTCGAGCATAACGCCGCCGAGGCCCTGACCAGCGCCGCGGCGGCCGATAAATCGGCATTGGCGTCGAAAGAGTCGGCCAGGGTCTCGGCCGAATCGGCGGGGTTGGCGACGGCGGCGGCCGAAACGGCCAACGGCACCCAGCTCACCAGTACCAGCGTGTCGCCGCTGTCGATCGGCAATGGCAATCGGATCTTCGAGACCCAGGCGGCCAAGCAGTTCCGTGTCAACGTGCCGATGGTCGCGGTGTCGGCCAGCGATCCGAATGCGCGCATGTTCGGCACCGTGGTCAGCTATGCCGGGACCACCCTGGTGCTGAACATTACCTCGTTCAGCGGGGTCGGCACGGTATCGAACTGGAATATTTCGGTGGCCGGCGCGGCCGGTCCGGCCGGTAGCAGCGTGTTGGCTGGCAATGCGACCGACGCCATCAACGAAAAGCGCGGCGCCGACATGGTGTCCTCGGCCAAGCCCGACATCTGGGCGGCGGGCGGCAACACGGTGGTGCTGACCACCACCGACGCCATTACCGGCTTTCCGCCGGCGCCGCAGGCCGGGGCCACGCGCCGTTTCATCGCATCGGGCAACACGCCGATCCAGGGCGACGCCAATCTGGTGATCAAGGGCGGCTCGAACGTGCTGGCGGCGGGCGACGAAGTGCAGGTGCTGGCGCTGACCACCACTACCTTCCGCGCCACCATCACCCGGGCCGACGGCAGCGCGGTGGCGGCGCGCGTGGTGCGCTACGACGCCGGCACGGTCAACACCCTGGACTTCCGCAACGGCCAGGTGCAGCGCTGGGCGCCGGTGGCCGGTGCCAACGTGCTCAACATCATCAACTGGCCGCAGGCCGGGCAGCTGGGCGAACTGCTGATCGAAGGCTACGCGCTGTCGGGACGCTGGAATCCGGCCAATATCAAGTGGATCAAGTCGGATGGATCGCATGCCACCACCCTGGGCGCGGTGCCGGTGACGATGCTGGCAAGCACCACCGTCGCCGACTGGATCTTGCTGTGGACGGTCGATGGCGGGGTCACTATCTTCGGAAAGGTGATGCGCTGATGAGCATGCTACTTTTCCGCAGGGGCATGAGCAGTTCGCGCCAGCTGGTGAACCTGATGTTCTACTCGAACACCACGTGGACCTGCCCGGCTACCACCACCCGCGTGTCGCTCAGCGGTCAGGGGTCGGGGGGGGCGCCCCAGTCGTACGCCAACGGCGCGCTGAACTGCACCACGGTGACTTACATTAATGACGGGCAGTTTCCGGAAGGCCTTCAGCTTGGCAACTACGGCTGGGCGGGTATCCGGGGAGTGACGGAAATGGGCGTTGCGGCGCGCCTGAACAACAACGGCGGCGCGGCGGGTTTTTTCCGGACCGAGTTTATTCAGTATTCTCACCCGAGTTTTGGCGAGAAGTACCAACGCACCGACACCTTGGTGCCTTTAGCTAATTTCATCATGGGTTCGGCCGGCATCTTGTATGAAGGCTCGTTTCCGACGTCGGGGCCGATCCAGAACAGTGCCAGCGCCTCGGTCGGCTTCACCTATGTGGTTGCTGCCACCAACGGCTGGCCGACCAGCGCTTTCGGGTACACATTTCCTGGCGGCGTGGGAGGCCCGGCCAGCGCCAGCGCGTACCCCGATATTGTGGTCGTTCCCGGCTCTCCCTATCCGCTCACGATTCCACCTGGCGGATGGGTCAGTCTTAGTTATTATCAGTAACCCACCCAACCCGCTTCGGCGGGTTCTTTTTATGGGAGGCATCCATGCAAATCGATCCGACTGGCGACAGCGTCGTGGGCATCAAATACAGCGTGCTGATTTTTTCCTTCATCGGCGCCGCAGTCTCGCTCAGCTATGCAAAAGAAATGACGCGCCCCCAGGCGCTGACCGCCATCACCGTCGGCACGGTCGTGTCGGTGATGGCAACGCCGCTGATACTGCATTACCTCGGCCTGCCGCAAGAACTCGACCGCGCAATCGCGTTCTTTTCCGGCCTGGCGGCGATGCGCGCGGTGCCCGTCCTGTTTTCCCTGATCGACCGCCTGCGCGACATCAAGCTGCCATGGCTGTCGGAACACAATGACCCGAAGGAATAAGCGCATGCCGATCGTTTCACTCATCCAGGCGCTGGCCGGCCTGTACGTCGCCTATGTCAGTACCCTGGCCCTCAATAAAATGGATAAGCGCACCCCGCCTGGCGTGCGCTACGCCCACATCGCACTGGTGGCCGGCAGCGCCGCCGGGGTGGCCTCGTGCGTGGTTGCGCGCGACATTTTCGAATGCCTGTTCGCGGTCGGCATTGCGCTGTACGTCGCCGGCAACCGCCGCGGAGAACCGCATGACGCTTGAAGAACTGCGCAGCATCATGCCGTTCGCGCGCGCCAAAGCCGGCATGTTCCTCCCCGGCCTGAACGCTGCGATGGCCGAATTCGACATCGACACGCCGGTGCGCCAGGCGGCTTTCCTGGCGCAGGTGGGCCATGAGTCCGGCCAGCTGCTGTACGTGCGCGAGCTGGCCAACGGCGCCGCCTACGAGGGCCGGCGCGATCTTGGCAACGTGGTGGAGGGCGACGGCGTTCGCTTTCGTGGACGCGGATTGATCCAGCTTACCGGGCGCAGCAACTACAGCGCGTGTGGCAAGGCGCTCGGCATGGACCTGATCGCCCATCCGGAACTGCTCGAGCAACCGGCCAACGCGTGCCGTTCGGCCGGCTGGTTCTGGCATGCGAACGGACTCAATGCCCTCGCCGACGCACGCGAGTTCGTCAAACTCACGCGCCGCATCAATGGCGGCGCCAATGGCCTGGTCGAACGCCTTGCGCTGACAGCGCGCGCGCTCAAGGTGCTGGCATGAGCGCCTTTGCCAGCCTGGCCGGCGGCAGCGTCTGGAAGCTCGCCAGCGCCGTCCTGCTGGCTGCTCTGCTGGTGACCCTGTCGGCAGGGACCACTGCCTGGTGGCTGGCCGCCAGTGCGCGCGACCAGGCCCAGGCCGAGCTGCGCGTGCAGCACACGCTGGTTGCGCAACTGCGCGGCGCGCTCGACGCGCAGAACGCCGCCGTCGCCGCCGCCGGCCTGGCCACCGCCCTTGCCGAACAGCGCGGGGAGTTGGCGCGCCAGCAGGCGGCGGCCAACGCACGCCGCTTCGACCTTGCGCTGGCCAGGGTCGCGGGCGTGAAGGCCGCCACCTGTACAGAGGCCATGCCGGCCGTGAACCTGATCCTGGAGTCGATCCGATGAAAGCGATCACGCTGCTGATGGCGGGCGCACTGCTGGCCGCCTGCGCCAGCGCGCCGCCGGCGCTGCGCGAAGTGCGCGTGCCGGTGTACACGCCGTGCATCAAGGCCGCACCCGAGCGCCCGGTCTTTGCCGCGCGCACCCTGGCGCCGGACGCCAGCGATGGCGAGAAAATCCTGGCGATTGCGCGCGACCTGCCCATGCACCTGCGCTACGAGGCCCAGCTCGAAGCGCTGCTGACCGGCTGCCTGTAGCGACGGCCGGTACGATATAATGTCGTCCGGCCTTTTCTTCTACCTCCATCCCCATGTCCGCAGATACCCCGAACCGCCCGATGTTGTACGACCCGACCGAACATCGCATCCGCAGCTTCGTCACACGCGCCGGTCGCCTGTCGATCGCCCAGGCGCGCGCGCTCGAAGAGCTGGGACCGAAGTTCCTGGTCGAGTATGCAAAAACACCGCTCGACTTCGAACAAGCCTTCGGCCGCACAGCGCCGGTGATCCTCGAAATCGGCTTCGGCATGGGCGACACCACCTCGCACATCGCCAAAGGCATGCCGGAGAAGGACTTCATCGGCGTCGAAGTGCACACGCCCGGCGTGGGCAGCCTGCTCAAGCAGATCGGCGAACAGGGTTTGAGCAACCTGCGCCTGATCCAGCACGATGCGGTCGAAGTGCTCAACCAGATGATCCCGGCCGGCTCGCTGGCCGGCGTGCACGTGTTCTTTCCGGACCCGTGGCACAAGGCGCGCCACAACAAGCGCCGCCTGCTGCAGCCGCCGTTCGTCAAGCTGCTGGCCGAGCGCCTCGCACCGGGCGGCTACCTGCACTGCGCCACCGACTGGGAAGACTACGCGGTCCAGATGCTCGAGGTGCTGGGCGCCGAACCGCTGCTGCAAAACACGGCCGAAGGCTATGCGCCGCAACCGGCCTACCGTCCCCTGACCAAGTTCGAAAACCGCGGCATCAAGCTCGGTCACGGCGTCTGGGACCTGGTGTTTACCAAAAAATAGACCCGATGGTGGCGATGCGGCCATGCTGGCTGCATCGCCACGTTTTTTTCTCCAGAGTGGTAGCGTTTCCAACTAGAATACACAATCTTGGTACGCTTCTTCACAAGGAGTCAATACGATGGGTTCACAAGCCCCCCGCCTGGACGTGGTCGACGCATTGCGTGGCTTCGCCATCGTGTCGATCATGCTGCTCCATAACATCGAGCACTTCGACCTGTACTACGTCGTACCCGGCTTGCCACCCTGGCTGGCCGCCCTCGACAACGTCGTCTGGGAGGTCGCCTTCTTCCTCTTCGGCGGAAAATCGTACGCCATCTTCGCGCTGCTGTTCGGCCTTACCTTCCACCTGCAGTCGCAGGCGCGCAAGGAGCGCGGCGAGGACTTTCGCACCCGTTACGGCTGGCGCCTGCTGATCCTGTTCGGCTTCGGCATGCTCAACTCGATGTTCTATCACGGCGACATCCTCACCATCTATGCCGTCATCGGCCTGTGCCTGCTGCCGGTCGCGCGCCTGCGCGATTGGGCCCTGCTGGCGCTGGCCGCCATCCTCATGCTGCAGCCGTACGAATGGCTGGTGCTGGTCGACGCCCTGCGCCAGCCGGATGCGATCATCGGCGACCCGGACTCGTGGCAGTATTTCGGGCGCATGAATGCGTACCTGACGGGCGACTCGCTGCTGCGCGTCTGGGCCGGCAATCTGACCAATGGCAAGCTGGGGGTGATTCTGTGGAGCTGGGAAAATGGCCGCGTCTTCCAGATCCTGTCGCTGTTCATGCTTGGCATGCTGGCCGGACGGCGTGGCCTGTTCGAGGCCGGCGCCCACAGCATGCGTTTCTGGCGCCGCACCCTGCTTGTTGCCACCTTGCTGTTCCTGCCGCTGTATTCCATCCGCATGCTGCTGCCCGACTGGGTCGCCAGCACCGCCGTGCGCCGCCCGCTGGGCGTCATGGTGGCCTCGTGGTCCAACTTCGCCTTCATGCTGGTGCTGGTGGCGTGCTTTGTCCTGCTGTACCAGGGCGGTGCGCTGACCCGGGCGCTGCGCTTACTGGCCCCGTTGGGACGTATGAGCCTGACCAGCTACTTCACGCAGTCGATCATCGGTTCCTTTATCTACTATGGCTTCGGCCTGGGCCTGTACCAGGTCACCGGCGCCACCGTGTGCCTGTTGATCGGCGCTGTGCTGGCGGCGCTGCAGTGCGCCTTCTGCGCGTGGTGGCTCAGGCGCCACGCGCAGGGGCCGCTGGAGCAGTTGTGGCACCGGGCGACCTGGATCGGCGCGCGCCAGGCTGCATGAAGGCCATCAGGTTCCCGCCCAGGACCAGCAGCAGGCCGCCAACGGCGAGGGCGCTCCACTGGTAGCCTTCCAGGACGGTGGACACGCTCAGCGCCACCACCGGAAACAGCACGGTGGAATACGCCGCGCGGTCCGGGCCGATGCGCCCGACCAGCAGCAGATAGGCGGTAAATCCCACCACCGAACCGGGAATGGCCAGGTACAGCAGCGAGGCCGCGTAGCGCAGGCCCGGTTCGATCGCAAAGGGCATTTTCAAGAGCCACGCGCCGGCGCCGAGGATGGTGGCGCCGATCAGCATGGCCCAGGTATTGGTCAGCCAGGGCGTCAGGCCAAGCGCCTGCATGCGCGACGACAGCAGGTTCCCGGTCGAGAAGCACAAGGTGCCCAGTAGCGCGAGACCGAGGCCGAACAGCATGCCACTGTCGTTCCAGTGGCCGTGCATCTGCGGCAGGAACAGCAGGGCGATGCCGCCCAGGCCCAGCAAGGCGCCGCCGATCACCTGGCGCCGGATCGGGCGCCCCATGAAGATACGGCCGTTGATGGCGTTCCAGATCGGCGCCGTCGAAAACACCACCGCCACCAAGCCGCTCGGCACCCACTTGCTCGCGTAGTAGAGGCATAGGAAATTACAGCAGAACAGCACGATGCCCTGCGCCAGCAGATAGCGCCAGGCGCTGCGCGGCGGCCAGACGGGTTTGCGCGTGGCGATCAAAAACAGCATCAGCACCGCGCTGGCGATCCAGAAGCGGTAGGCGATCGACACCGGGGCCGGCACCACGCCGAGTTGAAAGGTGATGGCGATCCAGGTGGTGCCCCAGATCAGGACCGTGAGAAAGTAGAGGAAGATATTCATGACGCCATCTTGCCCCGGCGTGGTGGGCGCGGCTTGTCTGATCTTGCGCACTTTGCGCCGTCCGACGGCAGCGGCGCGCTTGCCATGCTAGACTTTTCAGCATGCACTCACGACCATCGCTCATTTCGCACGCCGTCTTCAACACCATGAGCGGCACCAATGCCACGCTCGAACGCTTCGCGTGGCTGGGCGACGGCATGGCAACGGCAATCTGGCAGCGCGACACCGAGGAAGAGCTCACCAGCTACGTGCAGCCCGGCCACCACACCCTGTCGTGTTACCTCGGCGGCGGTTACCGCACCGAGCGCGCCGGCGTGCCGGGCCGTTACGGGGCGCCGCAGCAACTCTGTTCCATGCCCGACTGGCACGAGTCGCAATGGGTGGTGCGCGGCCATGTGCGCATGCTGCATGTCTACTTCATGCCCGAGCATTTCACCCGGCGCGCCGTGGTGGAACTCGATCGCGAACCGCGCGAACTGACCCTGGCCGACCGTACCTACTTTGAAAACCCGCGCATCGTGCAGCTGTGCGAAGCGCTGCTCACGCAATCGTGGGCGGCGCCCGACGATCTGCTGCGCGCCAACGAGATCACCCACGAAGCCTTGAGCGAACTGCTTCGCTCGCAAGCCATCGTGCGGCGCGACCTGCGCCTGCGCGGCGGCCTGGCGCCGCTGGTGCGGCGTCGCCTGGCCGACTACATCGAGCAGCACCTGGCCCAATCGATCACCCTGGGCGAACTGGCGCAGCTGGCCTGCATGTCGGAGTTTCACCTGGCGCGCATGTTCCGCGTCTCGTTCGGGATGCCGCCGTCAAGCTGGGTGGCGCAGCGCCGCATCGAACGCGCGCGCGCCTTGCTCAAGGCCGGCAAGCTGCCCTTGCAGCAGGTTGCCGCCGCCTGCGGCTACGCCGACCTGAGTCACTTCAGCCATCGCTTCAGCAAAGCGGTGGGCGCGCCGCCCGGGCGCTTCCGCCAGGCGCTGTTGGATTAAGCGTTAAGTACCCGCCCATAAATAACTGTGATTTTTGTCTTCCCTAGCTCATTTCCATGATGATGGCGACAATCTCGTCGCCATAGGAGACCAGCTTCTTCTCGCCCACGCCGGTCACGCCGCGCAGCTCCTGCAGCGAGGTCGGCTTGGCCTTGGCGATTTCGCGCAGGGTGGCGTCGACAAAGATCACATAGGCCGGCACGTTGTGGGCGCGCGCGGTCTCCATGCGCCACCAGCGCAGCTTCTCGAAAATCGCCTGTTCCGACTTGGACAGCTCCATCTCCACGTGCGCCTTGGACGACACGCCCGCCGCGCGCTTCTGCTTGACCGGTTTTTGATACTGGCGCAGCTGCACCTTTTGCCCGCCCTTGAGCACCGGGCGCGCGGCGTCGGTCAGCTTGAGCGAACTGTAAACTTCATGGTCGACCGTGATCAGCCCGAGCGCAATCGCCTGGCGCAAGATGGCGCGCCACTCCGCTTCCGTGCGTTCGCTGCCGATGCCGTACACCGACAGCGAATCGTGGTGCCACTGCTTGATGCGGTCCGTTTCGACCCCGCGCAGCACGTCGATCACATGGCCGGCCGCAAAGCGCTGGTCGACCCGGTAAATCGCCGACAGCAGTTTTTGCACCGGCACCGTGCCGTCGAACGACACCGGCGGAATCAGGCAGGTATCGCAATTGCCGCACGGGGTCGATTGCTCGCCGAAGTATTCGAGCAGGCGCACCCGCCGGCAACTGAGCGTTTCGCACAGTCCCAGCATGGCGTCGAGCTTCATCGACAGCACGCGCTTGAACGTTTCGTCGGCTTCCGACTCGTCGATCATGCGCCGCTGCAGCACCACGTCCTGCAGGCCATAGGCCATCCAGGCGCTGGCCGGCATGCCGTCGCGGCCCCCGCGCCCGGTCTCCTGGTAGTAGCCCTCGATGCTTTTCGGCAGATCGAGGTGGCAGACAAAACGCACGTCCGGCTTGTCGATGCCCATGCCGAAGGCGATGGTGGCGACCATCACGATGCTCTCTTCACGCAAAAAACGCGCCTGGTTGGCGCTGCGCTTGGGGTAGTCCATGCCGGCGTGGTAAGGCAGGGCGCGGATGCCGTTTTCGTTCAGGAAGTCGGCGGTTTCTTCGACCTTTTTACGCGACAGGCAGTACACGATGCCGGCGTCGCTGCCATGTTCGGTGGTGATGAAGTCGAGCAGTTGCTTGCGCCCGTTGGCCTTCTCGACGATCTGGTAGCGGATGTTCGGGCGGTCGAACGAGGACACGAACTGGCGCGCATCGCCCAGTTGCAGGCGCAGCGCGATTTCGGCGCGGGTCTGCTGGTCGGCGGTGGCGGTAAGCGCTATGCGCGGCACGTCCGGGAACTGCTCGTGCAGGATCGACAGCTTGATGTATTCGGGCCGGAAGTCATGCCCCCACTGCGACACGCAGTGCGCCTCGTCGATCGCAAACAGCGCGATTTTCGACGCCTGGAACAGGTCCAGGCAGCGCTGCGTCATCAGGCGCTCGGGCGCCACGTAGACCAGGTCGATCTCGCCGGTGCGCACCAGGCGTTCGATGCGCATCGATTCTTCGTAGGTCTGGGTCGAATTCAAGAACGCGGCGCGCACGCCGACTTCGGCCAGGGCGTCGACCTGGTCCTGCATCAAGGCGATCAGGGGCGAGACCACCACGCCGACGCCGTCGCGCAGCAGCGCCGGAATCTGGTAGCACAGCGACTTGCCGCCGCCGGTCGGCATGAGCACCAGCGCGTCGCCGCCGCTGGCGACGTGTTCGACGATTTCCTTCTGCTGCCCGCGAAACGCCGGGTAGCCGAAGACCGTCTGCAGCTGTTCGAGCGCGCGCGCTGAGAGGTCGGCGTCCATTATTCCGCCCAAACGACCCATCCGTAGTGCGAGCTGGCCAGCACCACGATGCCGAACACGATGCGGTACCAGGCGAACACGGTGAAGTCATGGGTGCTGATGTAGCGCAGCAGCCAGCGCACGCACAGGAAGGCCGAGATAAACGCCGCGATCGAGCCGATGCCGAACATCGGCAGGTCGGCCGACGACAACAGGGCGCGTTCCTTGACCAGCGAGTAGACGGTCGCCAGCAGCAGGGTCGGGATCGCAAGGAAGAACGAGAATTCGGTGGCGGCCTTGCGCGGCAGGCCGAACATCATCGCACCGATGATGGTCGCGCCCGAGCGGCTGGTGCCGGGAATGAGCGCCATGGCTTGGGCGCAGCCGACCTTGAAGGCGTCGAGCAAGGTCATGTCGTCCACCGTTTCGACCCGCACCACCGGGGGATTGAGCTTGTTGCGGCGCTCCACCCACAAAATGATGATGCCGCCGATGATGAAAGCCAGCGCCACCGGCACCGGCTTGAACAGGGCCGACTTGATCATCTTGCCCAGCAAAAGACCCAGCACCGCGAGCGGCAGGAAGGCGACGATCAGGTTGAGCATGAACTTCTGCGCCTTCGGGTCGCTCGTCAAGCCGCGCATTACCGACGCGATGCGCGCGCGGTATTCCCAGCATACCGCCATGATGGCGCCGGCCTGGATCACGATCTCGAACACTTTCGCTTTCTCGTCGGTGAAGTCGAGCAGGCTGCCCGCCAGGATCAGGTGGCCGGTCGAGGAAATCGGCAGGAATTCGGTGAATCCTTCCACCAGGCCCATGATGATGGCCTTGAGCGCGAGAGCGAGAGTTATGTCCATTAAGCAGTTTGTATTGTTATCGGGGAAGTCGAACCGGAAGACGGCACGGTGCGGGGTCGAAGCTTACCACGAGCACGCCTCCGGCTTCTGATCCAGTCGCAAGTGCGGCGCTGTTTTTCGTGGCGGATGGGCGCTATTGTTTTCTTGTTGCAATATTCTTAACGTCGTCCAGCAGCGGCATGATCGCCAGGGTCATCAGGGCGAGCGCGAGCGGCACGGTGGCCACGTAGCCCAGATGGCTGAAGCCGAAGGCGCCTGCGATGCCGCCGACAAAAAAACAGGAGGCCAGCATGGCCAGCACCGCCAGGCGCTGGCGGTTGGCCTGGACCGGCGCCAGCGCCGCGCGGTTCCAGTACATCATCTTGCCCAACTCGATGCCAATGTCGGTGACGATGCCGGTAATGTGCGTGGTGCGGATCTCGGCATGCGAGAGTTTGGTGATCAGGGCGTTCTGCAATCCCATGATAAAACTGAGCAGCATGACGGTTGCCGACATCGGCAGCTCGCCGGCCGGGGCCAGGCGCGCACCGAGCAGGCCGAAGCAAAGCAGCAGCAGCGCTTCGAGCATCAGGGGCAGCGCATACACGCTGTGCAGCGCGCGCCGCCGGCCGTAGTGGACCATGATCGCGGTGCAGGCCGCGCCGGCCATGAACGCGAGCAGCATGCCCAAGCCGGTCAGCACCAGCGCGTGCGCGCCCAGCACCAGGTCGTCGGCCATGGCCGACACCACGCCGGTCATGTGCGAGGTGTAGCGCTGCACCGCCAGGAAGCCGCCGGCGTTGATGGCGCCGGCCACGAACGCCAGCATGTAACCCAGGTGGGCATTGGCGTCGCTGGAGCGGGCTGGCGCGGTAAGCCTTCTGGCGTAGTTGACGGGCATGCGGTGCTTTCTGGGGAACCGGTCGGTCATTGTAGCGCGGACCGCCCCGCTGGCGCCTGGCGCTGCAACAAGCCTTCGATCGCTTGCAGCGAAGGCGGGGTGGCGCCAGCGGCCTGGCACGCCGCCGCGCCGGCGGCCACCGCGAAGCGCAGGTGCTCGTGCGGCGCGCGCTGCGGCTGGTGCAGCAAGCTCCAGGCCAGCGCGCCGATGCTGGCGTCGCCCGCGCCCACGCTGTCGACCACCGTGATGGGTGGCGGGGCGGCGTGCCAGGCATCGGCGCCGATATGCAGCGATGCGCCTTGCGCGCCGCGCGTGTACAGGTAGGTGGCGCCCGGGTTCCAGCCGCGCAGGGTGGCGAATGCGCTTTCCAGGTCGGCGCTGCGAAACAGCCCGGCCAGGTCTTCGTCCGACACCTTGATCACATCGGCCAGCGCCGTCATGCGCTGCAAGGTGGCGTCGTAGCGCTGGTCCATCAGCGCCCGGAAGTTCGGGTCGTAGCTGATCTTGACGCCATCGGCCTTGAGCGAGGCGGCCAATGCCAGCAGCTTGCCCGCCAGCGGCTCGCGCGCCAGGCTGATGCCGCCGAAATGCACCCACTTGCAATGCGCGCGCCAGCCGTCGGGCAGGCGCGCGGCGTCGAAGTGCAGGTCGGCGCTGTCGTCGCCGACGAAAAAGTAGCTGGGCGGGTCGGTTTGCCAGACGATCGCCAGCAGCGGCGAGCGCGCCTCGCGCTGCACGAAGCGCATATCGAGCCCGGCGGCCACGCTGGCGTCCCACAACTGGTCGCCGAACACGTCGCAGCTGACCGCGCCGGCGAAAGCGCTCGGCACGCCCAGGCGCGCCATCACGCGCGCCACGTTCCAGGTCGAGCCGCCCACCTGGCTGCGCCACTGTTGCTGGCCCGGTTCGGCGATCATGTCGGTCAGCGCTTCGCCGGCGGCCACAAACAGCGGGAATGTCGGTGCGTTCATGTCAGTCCTTCAGTACATTGAGCACTTCGTAACAGGCGCCCATGGTGTGATAGTCGACCTTGCCGGCCGGGCTTTTTTCGTCGGTCAGCTTGCCGTTGGACGGGCTGAGAATACGGTACCACGCGCCGTGCCGGTGGTCGACAAAGTGCGTCCAGCTGTATTCCCAGATGCGCTGGTACCAGTCCCAGTACTGCGCCTGGCCCGTGCGCGCGCCCAGCAGCGCGGCCGCGGCCAGGCTCTCGGCCTGCACCCAGAAGTATTTGTGGCCGTCGCAGATGCTGTCGTCGGGCGCGAAGCCGTAATAGACGCCGCCGTGCTGCGCATCCCAGGCTTTATCCATCGCCTGCAAAAACAGGGCGCACGCGCGCGGCAGCAGCCAGGCGCAATCGCCCGCCAGGTGCGCCTGGTGGCGTTCGAGGATCAGCAGCAGCTTGCTCCACTCGGTCAGGTGGCCCGGCTGGAATCCCCACGGGCGGAAGATGTTGGTGCTGTCGTGGCGGTTGTAGTCCATGTCGACCGACCAGTCTTGCTTGTAATGTTCCCACACGGTGTTTTCGCACAGCGCTGCCTGGCGCATGGTGATGTTGTGGGCCAGCGTTTCGGCACGGTGCAGGTAGACCTTCTCGCCAGTCGCTTCAAAAGCGCTGATCAGGGCTTCGCAGGCGTGCATGTTGGCGTTCTGGCCGCGATACGGGGCGAGCTCCGACCAGTCGGCGCTCGCTTCGTCGGCGTACAGGCCATGCCGCGGCTCCCAGAAGCGGCGCTCCATCAGCGCGAAGGTCTCGCCGATATGCGCGCGTGCTTCTTCCACCCCGGCCATCAGCGCGTGCGCATACGCCAGCAGCACGAAGGCCAGGCCGTAGCAGTGGTTGGTGCCGTCCATGACCTCGCCCTTGCCGTCGGCCCAGTTCAAGGTCCAGGCGTAGCCGCCGGTGGCCGGGTTGCGGTGCGCCGCGCGCAGGAAGTCCAGGCCGTGCAGGAGGCGCTGCTGGTCGGCCGGGTCGGCGAACTGGCGGAACGCCATCGCATAATTGAAGATGAAGCGTGTGCTGCTGACCAGGTGGCGCGTGTGGGTGTCGTAGACGGTGCCGTCGTCCTTGTAGAAGTGATAAAAGCCGCCGCTCGGATCGACGCAGCGCGGATCGTAAAAGCGCTTGGTGTGGCGAATGTGCTCGAGCAGGGTGTCGCGTGAATGAAAATCGGGGGCCATCGTCAAGTCTCGTTGTCAAAAAAGGGTGAAAAAAACTGCGTGCGGACGCGGGCCGGACGGCCGCGCTTGCGCATCGCGTGTTCAGTCGGTGAGGGAAATTCGCTCTATTTGTGCGGTCCGAAGTCGTCGCACACGGTGCTGGCGCGCACGATCAGCTCCACCGGCGCGACCTGCTCCACGGGCGGTTCCTGATGGTCGCGCAGCAGCAGTTCGACGCCCATCGCACCGAGCTGCTTCTTGTCGATGCGCAGGGTGGTCAGGGGCCGGTGCCCGAGCACCGCGCTGGAGATGTCGTCGAAGCCGACGATCGATACATCGTGCGGCACCGTCAGGCCGGCCGCCAGGCAGCAGCGCATGGCCACCAGGGCGGCGCTGTCGTTGTAGCAGAACACCGCGTCGGGCGGGTTGGGCAGGGCCAGCAGCGACTGCATCGCTTCGCAGGCGCCGGTTTCGAGGTCGACGCCGTCCGCCAGGCTCGCTTCCAGGCGCGGGTCGGCCAGCATGCCCGACTCGAACAGCGCCTGGCGATAGCCCTTGTTCCGTTCGCGCACGCTGTAGTGGCCGAGCGAACCCGAAATCATGCCGATCCGCGTGCGCCCCAGGCCGATCAGGTGTTTGGTGGCCAGGTAGCCGCCCATGAAATTGTCGGGATTGACCGAGCTGTAACCGCGCAGCTTCATGTCGATCAGGACCAGCGGCTTGCCGCTCGCGCGCAGGGCGCCCAGCAGCTCCGGCTCGAAGAAGCCGGCGCACACCACCGCGTCCGGCGCGTGCATGCGCAACTGTTCGGTCACGCCGTCGGCCGGGCCGACCGCCATGAACGAGAGCACGATGCCCTGCTTGCGGCAGGCTTCCTCGGCGCCGTGCAGCACCGGCGAATAGAACGGACTGCTGGCCGCCGTGTTGTGCTGGCGGTGCAGTAAAAAAGTCAGGCGCCGCATGCGCTTGCGCCGCAGGTTGGCAAAATCGTAGCCCAGTTCATGGGCGGCCGAGAGCACCATCTGGCGCGTGGTTTCGGTCAGTCCCGGCTCGTTCTTGAGTGCGCGCGAAATGGTCCCCGCCGAGACGCCGGCGAATTTGGCGATGTCGCGGATGGTGACGTTCGATGGGCTGGCGGCGCTCATCGGAACGGGGCCTGCGGGGCGCGCGGAAGGTTCACAAGGTTCTCCAGTGGCAGATGCCTTTTTATGCTGAGAGTCTTGCATATCGATTAGCCCATGGTCAAACGATTGGTCCGGTTTGCAAACAGTTTAGCCCGGTTTTACTAAACAGGGCGCTGCCTGCTGCTACTAAGGCCGCCATGCCCCGCGCATGGCCGCGCGCGTGTTTAGTGATCATGGCTAAACATGGTCGAAAGTGCCATTTTTTGTTTGACCGGCCGAGGCTGCGCATGCACACTCGTCTCATCCATATAAACCGGCCGGCGACCCTTTCCAGGCGCCGAGCGGGTAAATACAAACAGGAGACACGCACGATGAACACCCTGACCAAACACGCCCTGGCCGTGGCGATTGCGGCCGCGCTGCCGCTGTTGGCCGGCGCGGCCGATAGCCCGAAGCCCTGGCTGGACCCGGCGCTTTCCGCCGGCCAGCGCGCCACGCTGGCGCTCAAGGAAATGACGCAGGAAGAAAAGCTGCAATGGGTGTACGGCTACTTCGGCGCCGACTTCGCGCCCAAGAAAACCGTTAAGATCGCCGCCGCCCTGCCGTCGTCGGCCGGCTACATTCCCGGCGTTGCGCGCCTTGGCCTGCCGGCGCTGTTCGAGACCGACGCCGGCCTCGGCGTGGCCTCGCAGGCCAGCGCCAATCCACGCGAGCGCACCTCGCTGCCGTCCGGCCTTGCCACGGCGGCCACCTGGAACCCCAGGCTGGCTTACCAGGGTGGCGCGATGATCGGTCTCGAGGCGCGCGCCTCGGGCTTTAACGTGATGCTGGCCGGCGGCGTGAACCTGATGCGCGATCCGCGCAACGGCCGCAATTTCGAATACGCCGGCGAAGACCCTCTGTTGGCCGGGATCATGGTGGGGCAGGCGGTCAAGGGCATCCAGTCCAATCATGTGATTTCGACCGTCAAGCACTATGCGCTGAACAACCAGGAAACCGGCCGCAACGAACTCGATGCGCGCATCGGCAATGTGGCGGCGCGTACCAGCGACCTGCTCGCCATGCAGCTGGTGATCGAACAGGGCGACCCGGGCTCGGTCATGTGCGCCTACAACCGCGTCAACGGTCCGTACGCGTGCGAGAACGCGTGGCTTCTTAACGAAGTGCTCAAGCAGGACTGGGGCTTCAAGGGCTATGTGATGTCCGACTGGGGCGCGGTGCACAGCACCGTGGCATCGGCCAACAATGGGCTGGACCAGCAGTCCGGTTCCGAATTCGACAAGTCGCCGTACTTTGCGGGCGCGCTCGAAGAAGCGGTCAAGACCGGGTCCGTGTCGCAGGCGCGCTTCGACAATATGGTGTACCGCATCCTGTTCGCCATGTTCGACAAGGGCGTGGTCGATCATCCGGTCAAGCCGGACGGCGCGATTGACTTCGCCGCCCATGGGCTGGTCAGCCGGCTCGACGCCGAAGAAGGCATGGTCCTGCTCAAGAACGCCGCTCAGGTGCTCCCTTTGCGCAAAGACGTGAAAACGATTGCAGTGATCGGCGGCTACGCCGACCAGGGCGTGCTCTCCGGCGGTGGCTCGTCGCAGGTGTATCCGATCGGCGGCAGCGCCGTCAAGGGCTTGCTGCCGGCCAGCTGGCCCGGTCCCGTGGTGTACCACCCATCCGCGCCGGTGACCGAAATCGGCAAACTGGCGCCCGGCGCCAGGGTCGTTTTTGATAGCGGCGCCGATCCTGCCAGGGCGGCGCAGCTGGCCGCCACGGCGGACGCGGTCATCGTGTTCGGCACCCACTGGATCGGCGAAGCCAACGACGCGCCCGACCTGTCGCTGCCGGACCGGCAGGATGCATTGATTAACGCCGTCGCCAGCGCCAATCCGCGCACCGTGGTCGTGCTCGAGACGGGCGGCCCGGTGCTGATGCCGTGGCTGGACAAGACGGCGGCCGTGCTGCAAGCCTGGTATCCGGGCACGCGCGGCGGCGAGGCGATCGCGCGCGTGCTGTTCGGCGATGTCAATCCGTCCGGGCACTTGCCGGCCACCTTTCCGCAATCGCTGGCCCAACTGCCGCGTCCCGTGCTCGATGGCGACCCGGCCAGGCCGCAAATGCAGTTCAAGGTCGATTATCACGAAGGCGCGGCGGTTGGCTACAAGTGGTTCGACCTCAAAAAGCACAAGCCGCTGTTCCCGTTCGGGCATGGCTTGTCGTACACGCAGTTTGCCTATTCCGCCCTGGCGGGCGAGTACAAGAACGGCCAGCTGCAGGTGCGCTTCAAGGTCAGTAACACGGGCAAGGTGGCCGGCAAGGACGTGGCGCAGCTGTACGTGGCTCCGCTCGGGGCTCGCTGGGAAGCGCCCAAGCGCCTGGCCGGTTGGGACAAGGTCGACCTGCAACCGGGCGAAAGCCGCGACGTGACCCTGACGGTGGAGCCGCGCATGCTGGCCGTGCTCGATGGCCCGTCCAAGACCTGGCGCATCGCCAGGGGCAAATACAAGCTGATACTGGCGCAGGATGCCGCCGGCACCGGTGAAAGCAGCATCACGGTCGACCTGCCGGCGCGCACGTTGGACCTTCATGGCAAAGCACTTCCTTCAAACGTGAAAAGGTAGAAAGCGATGATCAAGATGAACCAAGTGGTTGCGGCATTGGCAATGGCGGGCATGGTCGGTGGCGCGGCGCAGGCGGCGCCGGTGAGCGCGGCGGGCAAGAGCGAATTCGTGTCGGTCAAGAAGACGCACTTCGCGCGCAAGGGCAAAACGTATTACATCGCCGGCGCCAATTTCTGGTACGGCGGCTATCTGGGCTCGCCCTCCGGCGTGGGCGAGCGCGCGCGCCTGCGCAAGGAGCTCGACGCCATGAAGGCGCTCGGCATCAACAACGTGCGCGTGCTGGCCGTCTCCGAAAAGACCGAGATGAGCAGCGCCGTGCGCCCGGCCACCACCAACGGCCCGGGCAAGTACGACGAAGACCTGCTGGCGGGCCTGGACTTCCTGGTCGATGAACTGGGCAAGCGCGACATGACCGTGGTGCTTTACCTGAACAACTTCTGGCAGTGGTCGGGCGGGATGACGCAGTACCTGAACTGGTTTGAAGGCACGCCGGCGCTCGACCCGAACGTAACCCGCGATTACGACGACTACATGGCCAAGACCGCGCGCTTCTATGCCAACAAGGATGCGCAGAAGGAGTATCGCGGCACGATCAAAAAGATCGTCCAGCGCGTCAACACCATTAACGGCAAGCCTTACCGCGACGATCCGGTCATCATGTCGTGGCAACTGGCGAACGAGCCGCGGCCCGGCAACGGCAAGGCCGGCGACAAGGAAAAGGCGATTTACACCACGTGGATCGCCGAGACCGCGCAGTACATCCATGAACTGGACAAGAACCATCTTGTGAGCAGCGGCAGCGAAGGCCTGGCCGGATCGGCGCAGGATGCGAAACTGTTCATGGCCTCGCATTCGACGAAGCATATCGACTACCTCACGTACCACCTGTGGCCAAAGAACTGGGGCTGGTTCGATTCCAAGAAGCCGGTCGAGAGCTGGGACGGGGCAATTGCCAAAAGCCGCGATTACCTGAACTCGCACATCGACATAGCCAAGACGCTCGGCAAGCCGATCGTGCTGGAAGAATTCGGCCTGGACCGCGACGGCGCCTCGTTCGACATCAAGGCCGGCACCAGCATCCGCGACCGCTTCTATGGCGAGATTTTTGAATTGGTCCAGCGCCGCGCTGCCAATGGCGACCCGATCGCGGGCTGGAACTTCTGGGCCTGGGGCGGCGCCGGGCGCGCCGCCAACGCCGACTACTGGTGGAAGCAGGGCAATGACTTCATGGGCGATCCGCCGCAGGAAGAGCAGGGCCTGTACTCGGTGTTCGACTCCGATGCCAGCTCGCTGGCGCTGATCAAAGAGCACGCGGGCAAACTGCGCGCCCTCCAGAAGTAAAACGAGCCGACGGGACGACGATGAAAATCGCAACGACGCTGTTGATGGCGGCAGCACTGCTGCCGGGCGCGCGCGCATCGGCGCAAAAGTTCGACACCCTGGCGGCGACGCCGCAAATGGGCTGGAACAGCTGGAATAAATTCGCCTGCAATATCGATGAAAAACTGATCCGCGAAACGGCCGACGCCATGGTCAGGATCGGCATGAAGGACGCCGGCTACGAGTACGTCAACATCGACGACTGCTGGCATGGCAAGCGTGACAAGAACGGCAACATCGAGCCCGACCCGGTGCGCTTCCCGTCGGGGATGAAGGCGCTGGCCGACTACGTGCACGCGAAAGGCCTCAAGCTGGGCATCTATTCCGACGCCGGCGCCACCACCTGCGGCGGCCGGCCGGGCAGCCGTGGCCATGAATACCAGGATGCGATCAGCTACGCCAACTGGGGTATCGACTACGTCAAGTACGACTGGTGCGATACCAAGGGCCTGAACGCGGCGGCGGCCTACACCACCATGCGCGACGCCATCCGCAGCGCGGGGCGGCGCATGTTGTTCAGCATGTGCGAATGGGGCGACAACAAGCCGTGGGAGTGGGGCGGCGACATCGGCCATTCATGGCGCACCACCGGCGACATCTATCCGTGCTGGGATTGCGAGATCAATCACGGCTCCTGGTCCGCCTTCGGCGTGCTGCGCATCCTCGACAAGCAGGCCGGCCTGCGCAAGCACGCCGGTCCGGGGCACTGGAACGACATGGACATGATGGAAGTCGGCATGGGCATGAGCGAGGATGAAGACCGCGCCCACTTCTCGATCTGGGCCATGATGGCGTCGCCGCTCATCTCCGGCAACGACCTGCGCTCGATGCCGGAGTCGACCCGCAAGATCCTGACCAACAAGGACGTGATCGCCATCAACCAGGACAAACTGGGCGTGCAGGCGTGGAAGTTCATGTCGGAAGGGACGCTGGAGCTGTGGGCCAAACCGCTCGCCAACGATGAATGGGCGCTGATGATCCTCAATCGCGGGCCGGGTCCGATCAACTACAAGGTGGACTGGAAAAAGCACAGGATCAGCGATGACCTGAGCAAGCGCGAACTCGATATCAACAAGACCGCCTACCGCTGGAGCGACGCCTGGAGCGGCAAGACCGGCGACACCGGCAAAAACCTCGACCTCACCATTGCGTCGCACAGCGTGGCGATGCTGCACCTGAAAGTAAAGTGACCGACCATGAACCTGCGACTTCTTCCGATCCTGCTGGCCGGGGTCCTGTGCGGCGGCCCTGCGCACTCCCAGGCGGACGCCGTGCAAACCTGCGCCGTCAACATCAAGCCGCGTACCCAGGCGTATCCGTGGATGACCATCGAACGCTGGCAGCGCATGCACGACGACCAGCTGGCGCTGGCCGACAAGGGCAATGTGGACTTGATGTTCCTGGGCGACTCGATCACCGAAGGCTGGCCGCGCGCTATCTGGGACGCCAATTTCGGCGCGTACAAGGCGGGCAATTTCGGCATCGGCGGCGACAACACCGGCAATGTGTTGTGGCGCCTGCAGGACAAGCGCATGGCCAGGCTGTCGCCCAAGGCGATCGTGCTGCTGATCGGCGTGAACAACTTCGGGCTGTGCGACGAAAAGCCGGACCAGGTTTTCGCGGGCGTCAAGGCGGTGGTCGCGGCCTTGCGCAAGCAGTATCCGGACGCGCGCATCCTGCTCAATGCCATATTGCCGACCGGTGAATTGGCCAGCAGCGAGCGGCGCCAGAATGTCGTTGCGCTCAACAAGATGGTGGCGACCATGGACGACGGCCGCCATGTGGTTTTCCGCGACTACGGCGCCTCTTTCGTGCGGCCTGACGGCAGCATCGGCGCCGACATCATGGGCGACCATCTTCACCTGACGCAAAAAGGCTACGCCATCTGGGCCGACGTCATGCTGCCCGATGTGAAAAAGCTGATGAAGTAAGTCATGTGCCGCAACGCGCTGGCGGTGGCACTGATGTTCGCTTGTGGCCCCGCCTGGGCCGAGCCGACCGTGCGCGCGGACGACCCGCGCATCGCGCGCATGGGCAGGACCGTGGCGCAGGCCGACGGCAGCCTGCGCTTCGCGTATCCCGGGGTGCGGCTGTCGCTGGCGTTCGAGGGCAGGGCGCTGTCGCTCGACGCCGTCGCCAGCGGCGAGCGCAGTCATATTGAAGTGACTGTGGACGGTGGCGCGGCGCGCATCATCGGCTTGTCCGCAAGGCCCCGGACGATCAGTTTAGTGAACGCGCGCCAGGCTGGCGTTCACCGCGTCGACATCCTGCACCGGTCCGAAAGCTGGCATGGCGTCGTCACGCTGGCCCGCTTTGTCACCGACGGCGCACTGCTTGCCGCGCCGGCGCTCCCGGAGCGCAAGATGCTCGTTCTTGGCGACTCGGTCACTTGCGGCGAAGCGATCGACCGGGTGAAAGGCGGGGAAAAGGATTCATCGTGGTGGAACCCGCGCGCCTCCTACGGCATGCTGGCGGCGCAGGCGCTCGGCGCCCAGGTTCACCTGGTCTGCCACGGCGGGCGGGGACTGGTGCGCAGCTGGAACGGCCGCACCGGGGACGACAATCTTCCCGATTTCTACGAGCTGGCCATAGCCAGCGAAGGCCAGGCGGTGCGCTGGGACCACGCCGGCTACGATCCCGGCCTGATCGTCAGCGCGATCGGCACCAATGACTTCAGCACCGGCATTCCAGAGCGCGCGGCGTACGTCAAGGCCTACGAGGGCCTGCTGCGCACCTTGCTGCGCAATCATCCGCATGCGCAGATCGTGCTGACCGAAGGCGCCGTTCTCGATGGCGAGCGCAAGGCTGCCTTGAGCAGCTATATCGCCGAGACGATCGACCGCATGGGTAGCGCGCGCGTGCATGCGGCGGCATTGCTGCATCATCCCGGCGACCTGACCGACGCGCACCCCACAAAAGCGCAGCACGCGGCGATGGCGCGCGAACTGGTGCCCCAACTGCGCGCGGTCACCGGCTGGGAATAAAAAAGAGAGCCGGTGAACCGCAGATTGTCCGCAGTGCGCCGGCCCAAGCCACCCAGGTAAAACGGATCAGTAATTGACGCCCACGCGCACACCGAACATGCGCGGCTCGACAAAGCTCGCCTGCATGAACCCACCGAACACCGAGTCGCCGCTGGTCTTGGCGTGGCTGTTGGCGACGTTGCGCACGAACGCCTCGGCATGCCATTTGTCGTTCGGCGCATCGAGCCGCACCGACGCGTCGCCCATCGCATACGCCTTCTGATAGCGGCCGATGTGCGCGAACCCGGAATTGCGCAGGTCAAAGTACGCCTTGTCGCGCCAATTGACCTTCAGGTATGGCGTGATCCGGTAACCGCTGGCCAGTTCGAACTTGTGCTGGCAGGACCGCACAGCCGAACGCGCTGGGGACCGCCAGACTCGTCAGAGTCCGTGTCGTTGTGAATCGCATCTTGTCTCCTGATTTCCGTTTGGAATATGTGCGCGCGGCTTGCGGGAGCCCGCTTTGCGCTTATATGCAACACCGTGGTGACCCGCCAGCCGTGGCAAGCGATGCAGCCTTGCGTGTATGGACGAATCGACTGAATCGAGTATTGCATTCGAAAAAACGGAGGGTCAAACAATTCCCGGAAACGGGAGGGAGTTTCATGGGGTTTACTAAACAGGGTGGCCAGCGTGCAGACCAGTTATGCGTGGCGCGTTGAAGCAGGGTGGGGGCGGCGTCCAGTACGTGTGCGGATGCCGTTCACTGCAGGGCTCATCGTCAAGTGACCTTCAAGCCGGGCGCGGTGTTTTTCGTTGCGACCAGATGGTCTGGCGCGCACTGTCCCATGTGGTGAAGTCGGGCTGCTAAGTAAGTGTGCAGAAATTATTGTGATTTATAGCGAACAGAAGCGGATGCCTTGCAAGGCGCACGCCGCGACGCAGTGCGAGCACTGCTAGCGGTGGGCAACGTGGCAAGGCGCCGCTTATGGAAGCTAGAAATCGCAAGAATTTATGCGCACTTACTTAGACCTTGACTCGAACGCGTGGCTTTTTGTTTTTGGTGACTGCATCAGTCAACCTGGCTTTTGCTTCGTCATACCGAAGTTCCGATAGCAACTCCGCTCCGGCGGGAAGAAACCAGCCGACGATGCAGTCATTGTCGCGAAGATCAATCTGAATATGCGTGTTGACGTGGAATTCAGAGGTGGGAGCAACCCGCTCTCCTTGATAAAAGGCCGCACGCACTGCCTGGAACAATGCAAGCGGTGGTGTGTGAGATTCCCGAGCCTTGTGCATCCAGGTAAAGACTGCGTTATCCAAAGCCCGGTAAATGACGTCGGTGTCCGTATGATCGGCCGGCCTGTTGACTGGAACAGGCTTCCCCGCCGCACTCAGGCCGTCAGCAAAGGCATGATATGCCAGACTGAACTCCTTGATGCCTGCTTGCGTTGTCATATCGAGCCAATTTTGCACCTGCAGAACCGCGCCCACGACGGCGGGCGTAGCGATTGGTTTAGCTGTGTAACGCTTTGCCGGATTGCGATGCGATGCTTGGGCAAACAAAAAGGCGCGTTCAATATCGCGTTCAAAAAAATAGGCTCCCGGACCTAGCCAATCGTACTGATTATTGCTGTGGGTTAGATGTTTTACTCGACCACTGACCAAGTCGTCGCGCGTTGTGACATCACAGCCGTGATACACGATCAAAGAGGGGCCGGCGCTCACTTGAACGTGCGTGTCAACTTGCCGGAGCGAGTAATAATACCGGCCTGCAATGCGACCTTGACAGCTTGTTCAGGAGACATGGCATAAGGATTGTTCACGGGCGCCGGTACCGACGCGACTTTTACGCCATATCGCTTGGCGATGTCGCCCACAGCAGCGGAGAATTGCTGTTGTTGTGTGGCGTGCCCATTCGTCCTGGGAGCTTGCTTGTTGACGCTGACAGGCCGTGGGCTGGCTGGCTTGGCTTTGACGGTCGGCTTAGACATGAATCGATTCTCCCACAGTGCATATTGGAGCGCAAGGCGAACGCGCACCGGTCAAATGCGCGGCGCGGTCGCCCGCTCCAACTCCCCCAGCCACTGCATCGCATGTTCCCGGCTGCTCCCGCACATCTCTTGCGATGGCTGCAGCCCGCCGCAAAACGCCGGCCGTTCCGGCTTGCCGAAAATCAGGCAGCGGTTATCAAGCCCGAGCTGGATGCAGCGCTCGCCTGCGGCTTTGCCATGCGGCATGCCGGGAATCGGACTGGTGATCGAAGGGGCGGTGCAGCAGGCGCCGCAATTGTCACGGCAATTCATGCCATCTCATTTCTGTGGGTGATTCTAGGTCGCCCAAGTATACACCCCATCCAATCATAAGATGTCGTACAACTATTCGGGTTGTATAATATGTGCATGACACCTTCCCCTACTGCCCAGGCGCTGCCGCCACCCCGCAAGAAACACCGCACCCTTGCCCAAGGCGTGGTCGAACACATCACGGGCAGCATCCAGCAGGGCGTGCTCAAGCCCGGCGACAAGCTGCCCACCGAATCGGCCATCATGGAGCAGCACGGCGTGAGCCGCACCGTGGTGCGCGAAGCCATTTCGCACCTGCAGGCGGCCGGCTGGGCCCAGACCCGGCACGGCATCGGCACCTTCGTCATCGAACGCAGCAACGCGGGCCTGGCGATCAACGCCGAGAGCATCGTCACCGTCATGGATGTGCTGGCGATGCTGGAACTGCGCATCAGCATGGAAGCCGAAGCGGCCTGGCTGGCGGCGGCGCGCCGCAGCGAGGCGCAGGTGGCCGAACTGGCCAAGGTGCTGGGCGCCATGCAGCGCAGCGTGGCGCGCGGAAGCCCCGCCGTTGACGCCGATGTGCAGTTCCACCTGTTGATCGCGCAGGCCACCGGCAACCGCTATTTCGTCGATATCCTGAGCCAGCTGGGCACCACCATCATCCCGCGTGCGCGCATCAACATGCCGCAACTGGGACACGACGATCCGGCCGCCTACCTGGAACGGGTCAACCGCGAGCACGAAGACATCTTCAACGCGATCCTGCGCAAGGACCCGGAGGCGGCGCGCGCCGCCATGCGCACCCACCTGAGCAACAGCCGCGAACGCCTGCGCCAGGCGCAGCAGCAACTGGAGTCGAACGGGGCCTGATCGCCCGTCCGTCCACCCATCCCGCATAGGGGAGCGCGCCCGCCGGCGCTCCCGCCGCTGTTCGCTTCGCCCTCCCTGTTTTGCGCCAACGGCCCCGCGCCGGCGGCGCCCTCATCCGTCTCAACGTTGTGCTTGCTTATGTCGGAGACTAGTTGTACGATGACGTATCACTAGCGCCAAACAACCCGCCTACCATCTGGAGACCCCATGAATCCGCAAGAACTCAAACAAATCCTCTCGTCCGGCCTGCTGTCGTTCCCGCTGACCGACTTTGACGAGCAGGGCAATTTCAACGCGCGCACCTACGCCGACCGTCTCGACTGGCTCGCTCCGTACGGCGCCAGCGCCTTGTTCGCGGCCGGCGGCACCGGTGAGTTCTTCTCCCTGACCCCAAGCGAATACTCGGACGTGATCCGCACCGCGGTCGACACCTGCCGTGGCAAGGTGCCGATCCTGGCCGGCGCCGGCGGCCCGACCCGCACCGCGATCGCCCTGGCCCAGGAAGCCGAGCGCCTTGGCGCGCACGGCATCCTGCTGCTGCCGCACTACCTGACCGAAGCGAGCCAGGACGGCCTGATCGCCCACGTCGAAGCAGTTTGCGCATCGGTCAAGTTCGGCGTCGTCGTCTACAACCGCGGCCAGTGCCGCCTCACCGCCGACTCGCTCGAAAAACTGGCCGCGCGCTGCCCTAACCTGATCGGCTTCAAGGACGGCATCGGCGACATCGAACTGATGGTGCAGATCTGGCGCCGCATGGGCGAGCGCTTCAGCTACCTGGGCGGCCTGCCGACCGCCGAAGTCTATGCCGCCGCCTACAAGGCGCTGGGCACCCCGGTGTACTCGTCGGCCGTGTTCAACTTCATGCCGAAAATGGCGATGGGCTTCTACCACGCCGTCGCCGCCGACGACCATGCGACCACCAACCGCCTGCTCGACCAGTTCTTCCTGCCTTACCTCGAGATCCGCAACCGCAAGGCCGGCTACGCAGTGAGCATCGTCAAGGCCGGCGCGCGCCTGGTAGGCCACTCGGCCGGCCCGGTACGCGCGCCATTGACCGACATGACGGCTGAAGAAGACGCGATGCTGCTCAAACTGATCAGCGCCCAGGGCGCCCAATAATCCCGACCGAGGAACAGCATATGCAAATCAATGGAGAAATGGTCATCGGCCAACGCACCCTGCGCGGCACGGCCGGCGTGGTGCGCGCGATCGACCCGTCCCGCAACGACACGATGGGGCCGGACTTCGGCCTGGCCACCGACGCCGACGTCGATGCCGCCTGCGCCCTGGCGCAAAGCGCCTTCGACGCCTACCGCAACACCACGCCCGAACAGCGCGCGGTCTTTTTGGAGACCATCGCCGAAGGCATCCTCAATCTCGGCCCCACCTTGATCGAACGCGCCGCGCTGGAAACCGGCCTGCCGACCGCGCGCCTGGAAGGGGAGCGTGGCCGCACCGTCAACCAACTGCGCCTGTTCGCCAAGGTCGCGCGCGACGGCTACTTCATCGACGCCACCATCGATTCGGCCCTGCCGGAGCGGGTGCCGCCGCGTCCCGATCTGCGCCTGCGCAAGATCCCCCTGGGACCGGTCGCCGTGTTCGGCGCCAGTAACTTCCCGCTGGCCTTCTCGGTCGGCGGCGGCGACACCGCCTCCGCGCTGGCCGCCGGCTGCCCGGTCGTGGTCAAGGCGCATGGCGCCCACCTCGGCACCTCGGAACTGGTTGGCAAGGTCATTCAACAAGCGGTGGCCGCTTGCCAACTGCCCGAAGGCGTGTTCTCGATGCTGTTCGGCGAAGGCCGCCAGATCGGCCAGCGCCTGGTCGACCATCCGGCCATCAAGGCGGTTGGCTTTACCGGCTCGCGCCAGGGCGGCCTGGCGCTGATGCGCACCGCGGCCTTGCGCGCCGAACCGATTCCCGTGTACGCGGAAATGAGCAGCATCAATCCGGTGTTCCTGCTGCCGGCGGCCTTGTCAAGCGACCGCGCCGCCGTGGCGCAAGGCTTCGTCGATTCGCTGACCCTGGGCGTGGGCCAGTTCTGCACCAACCCGGGCCTGGTCATGGGCCTCAAAGGCGACCACTTCGACCAGTTCGTCGACGCGGCGGCGACCGCGCTGCAAGCCAAGGGCGCCGGCACCATGCTCACCCCCGGCATCCACAAGGCCTACGTGGGCGGCGTGGAACAGCTCTCCGGCATCGACGGCGTGGCCCTGGTCGCCCAGGGCAAGGCGGACGGCGCCGGCTGCGCGGCGCGCGCCTCGCTGTACCTGTGCGAAGCGGCCACCTACCTGGCCACTCCCGCGCTGGAGTCCGAAATCTTCGGGCCGTGCGCCCTGCTGGTGCGCTGCCGCGACGCCGACCAAATGCAGCAGGTCGCCGAACACCTCGAAGGCCAGCTGACCGCCACCGTGCACGCGCTGGCGGCCGACCGCCTGCATGCCGCGGCGCTGCTGCCGGTCCTGGAACGCAAAGCGGGCCGCATCCTGTTCAACGGCTATCCAACCGGCGTCGAAGTGGCCCATGCGATGGTTCACGGCGGCCCGTTCCCGGCCACCTCGGACAGCCGCAGCACCTCGGTCGGCGCATCCGCCATCGACCGCTTCCTGCGCCCGGTGTGCTACCAGAACGTGCCGGCGGACTTGCTTCCGGAGGCACTGGCCGACAATAATCCACTGGGCCTGACCCGCCTTGTCGACGGAGGCATGCAAGTCCCGCAGTAAAAGCTGGTTGCGCCGCCGGAGCATGGGTGTGGAGACACCTTCCGGCGGTGCTGTTTCTAAAAACAACCATAAAGAAGCGACCGATGAACCAGCAAGTCATAGGCAAATACCGGTGGACCATCTGCGCCCTCCTGTTTTTCGCCACCACCATCAATTACCTCGACCGCCAGGTCCTGAGCCTGTTAGCCACCGACCTGTCCAAGGAATTCGGCTGGTCCAATACCGATTACGCCAACATCACGGCGGCCTTCCAGTTTGTGTACGCGTTCTCGATGCTGTTTGCCGGCCGCGTGATCGACAAACTCGGCACCAAGCGCGCCTTCGTGCTGGCCATTACCATCTGGTCGCTCGGCGCGATCATGCACGCCTTTGCCATCGGCGTCGGCGAGGGCGTCAACGGCATCCTGACCAGCCTTGGCATGACCGTCGTGCCGGTGTCGATCGCCGGCTTCATGATGTCGCGCGCGGTGCTGGCGCTGGGCGAAGCGGGTAACTTCCCCGCCGCCATCAAGGCCACCGCCGAATACTTCCCCAAGAAAGAACGCTCGTTCGCCACCGGCATCTTCAACTCCGGCGCCAACGTCGGCGCGATCCTGGCGCCGCTGACGGTGCCGGTGATCGCCGCCGCGTGGGGCTGGCAGATGGCCTTCATCATCATCGGCGCCATCGGCTTTTTCTGGATGGTCCTGTGGATGGTGTTCTACGAAACCCCGGCCGCGCAAAAGCGCATGGGCAAGGCGGAACTCGATTACATCAACAGCGACTGCGCGGTGGCGCCGGAGCCGGTTCCGGGTGTGGCCAAGCCGAAAACCTCGTGGTTCAAGCTGCTCGGCTATCGCCAGACCTGGGCCTTCGCGCTCGGCAAATTCATGACCGATGGCGTCTGGTGGTTCTTCCTTTTCTGGCTGCCCAAGTACCTGGCCGCGACCTATGGCCTCAAAGGCACCGACATCATCGTGCCGCTGGCCGTTTTGTACAGCATGACCATGGTCGGCAGTATCGGCGGCGGCTGGTTCCCGACCTACTTCATCAACCGCGGCGACAATCCCTACGACGGCCGCATGAAGGCCATGCTGTGCATCGCCTTCATTCCGCTGGTGGTGCTGCTGGCGCAGCCGTTCGGCTACATCAGCTTCTGGGTACCGGTGATCCTGATCGGGATCGGCGCCTCCGCGCACCAGGCCTGGTCGGCCAACATCTTCACCACCGTGTCAGACATGTTCCCGAAACATAGCGTCGGTTCGGTGGTCGGCATCGGCGGCATGTTCGGCGGCATGGGCGGCGTTTTGTTGACCAAGCTCGGTGGCTGGCTGTTCGATTACTATGGCGGCATGGGCCAGATCAGCACCGGCTACATGATCATGTTTTCGATCTGCGCGCTGGCCTACCTGGCGGCATGGACGATGATGAAAACATTGGTGCCACGCTACCGCGAAATCACCGATCTGTAAGAAGGCCACTGTTTTATGATCCGTCTTTCCCGCGCAGGCGGGAATCCAAGGCATCTACGCGTCGCAAGGGTGCATTGGATTCCCGCCTGCGCGGGAAAGACGGTCTTGACCGCAATGGCAATAAGGGCTTTAGTGGACGGCATCACAATCTGTAAGGGCAATATGAGCAAGCAAGCGATGATCGAAACAGTCCCGGACATCACCTGCGCGGTGGGCGAAAGCCCGCTGTGGAACGCGCGCGAGGGCGCCTGGTACTGGGTCGATATTCTCGGTCGGCGCATCTGGCGCTTCGATCCGGCCAGCGGCGCGCAGCGCTCCTGGCTCAGCGCCGAAATGCCGGCTTGCATTGCGCTCACCGACAGCGGCGCCCTGATCGCCGGGATGGAGAGCGGCGTGTTCCAGCTCACGCTGGGCGAGGACGAACACGTACACGCCGCGCTGCTGGCCGCGCCGCCCGAACTCACACCGGGCATGCGCTTTAACGACGGGCGTTGCGACCGCCAGGGGCGCTTCTGGAGCGGCACCATGCGCCTCGACAGCCCCGAGCTGCACGCCGACGGCCGCTTGTACCGCTACACGCGCGAGCAGGGCATCTCGGCGCCGCTGGTGTCGAACCTGGTGGTGCAGAACGGCCTCGGTTTTTCACCAAGCGGGCGCACCATGTATTTGTCCGACTCGCACGTCTCGCGCCAGCAGATCTGGGCCTTCGACTATGACACCGACAGCGGCACGCCCAGCAACCGGCGCGTGTTCGTCGACATGACGGCGCACCGTGGCCGTCCCGACGGCGCGGCGGTCGATGTCGACGGCTGCTACTGGATTTGCGGGAACGACGGCGGCTGCCTGCTGCGCTTCACGCCCGAGGGCACGCTCGATCGCACCATCGACCTGCCGCTGCTCAAACCCTCGATGTGCAGCTTTGGCGGCGCCGGGATGGATACCTTGCTGGTCACCTCGATCGCGGCCGGCCGCAAACCCGAGGACAGCGGGTCCGGCACGGTGCTGCTGGTGTACCCGGGTGTGCAGGGCATGCCCGAAACCGCGTTTCGCGCATGAATTCCGGGCCTGCGGGCCCGGTTTTTCGCTAAGATAGGGGCATGAAATTCGAACGCCTCAATCCAACGCACGCCGCCGCGTACCGCGCGATCACGCTCGAAGCGCTCGCGCTGCATCCCGACGCCTACACCTCCAGCGCCGCGGAACGCGCGACGCGCCCTGCGTCGTGGTGGGAAGCGCGCCTCAATCCCGATCCGGCATCGAACGAGATCGTGCTCGGCGCGTTCGATGATGGCGGCGCGCTCGCCGGCACCGCCGGCCTGTCGTTCGAAGCGCGCGAAAAAGGGCGCCACAAAGTCACCTTGTTCGGTATGTACATCACGCCGCGCTGCCGCCGTGCGGGCCTGGGCGCGCAACTGCTCAACGCCACCCTGAACGTTGCCGCATCGCGTCCGCACGCAAAAATCATCCAGCTGACCGTCACCGAAGAGAACGCGGCTGCCCGCAGCCTGTACCAGCGGCTCGGCTTCGCCGTCTTCGGCGTGGAGCCGTACGCCATCGCGCTCGGTGAGCGCTATCTGTCGAAGGTTCATATGTGGCGCGCGCTGAACTACTTGGCCTTGCGCGAGGACCAGTGAAAATGCAGCACTACCCAGCCGTCGCCCTTCTTTTCCAGGATGGCGGTCTCGGTGCCCACCGCATTGATGGTCTTGCCCTTGAAAGTGCCTTTGCTCTCGGTCTCGTCGAGGATGATGGCGATGTCGCCGTCGATCCGCTCCTTGTGCCGCAATACCCTGCGCGTGGTGGCCCTGGCGAACGCAATATCGTCCGCCAGGTGATGGTCCGCATATTCGCTGCGTGAACGCTCCACGTGGCCGGCCTCGTAAATGACGGCTTCGGGGCTGAGCAGCTTCATCGCGCGCGCCTCGTCGCCCGCGTGCAGGGCGGCGTGGAAGGCCGCCAGCGTTTCGCCGGGCGTCGCCGCGCGGGCATGCAGCGATGCCAGTCCGAGGACGGCAAGCAGAACGAATTGGCGCATCAGCTTCTTTCAATGGTTGAAAAAAGCGTCAGTGTGCATGATTTTTGCCCGGTTTGGTCACTTGCAGCACCTTTTCGCCCGGTTTTGCCGCCATCTTGCCGGCGTCCGGCGCGCGCACCGCTTCCGGCCTGGCGATCCCGCCTTCCTTCCATTCGTAGGCCAGCGTGCCGGCGGGATGCTGGTACCAGCCCGGGTCCTTGTAGTCGCCGCGCGCGAGGCCCTTGCGCACCTTCATCGTGGTGAACATGCCGCCCATGCCGATGCCGCCGAACGGACCGCTGCCGGTCATCATCGGCAGCGTGTTGTCCGGCAGCGGCATCTCCATCTCGCCCATGTCGGCCATGCCCTTGTCGCCCATGATCATGTAGCCCGGCACCAGCTTGTTGATCTTGCCGAGCACCTCGCGCTGGTCGACCCCGATCAGGGTCGGCACGTCGTGGCCCATGGCGTTCATGGTGTGGTGTGATTTGTGGCAGTGGAAGGCCCAGTCCCCCGGTTCGCTGGCGACGAACTCGATGGCGCGCATCTGGCCGACCGCGATATCGGTCGTCACTTCCGGCCAGCGCGCCGCCGGCGGCGTCCAGCCGCCATCGGTGCCGGTGACCGTGAATTCATGGCCGTGCATGTGGATCGGGTGATTGGTCATGGTCAGGTTGCCGACCCGGATGCGCACCTTGTCATTCTGCGCAATGACCATCGGGTCGATGCCGGGAAAGGCGCGGCTGTTGAAGGTCCACAGGTTAAAGTCGAGCATCGTGTTGACCTTGGGCGTATAGCTGCCCGGGTCGATGTCGTACGCATTGAGCAAAAAGCAGAAGTCGCGGTCGACCCGCATGAAGTTGTGGTCCTTGGGGTGGGTGATCCAGAAGCCCATCATCCCCATCGCCATCTGCGTCATTTCGTCGGCGTGCGGGTGGTACATGAAGGTGCCGGGACGCTTGGCCACGAATTCGTAGACGAAGGTCTTGCCCGGATCGATGCCGGGCTGGGTCAGGCCGGTTACGCCGTCCATCCCGTTCGGCAGGCGCTGGCCGTGCCAGTGTACGCTGGTGTGCTCGGGCAGTTTGTTGGTGACGAAAATGCGTACCCGGTCGCCTTCCACCACTTCGATGGTCGGGCCCGGCGACTGGCCGTTGTAACCCCACAGGTTGGCCTTCATGCCGGGTGCGATTTCGCGCACCACCGGCTCGGCCACGAGGTGGAATTCCTTGACGCCGTCCTTCATCCGCCAAGGCAAGGTCCAGCCGTTGAGGGTGACCACCGGATTGTACGGGCGGCCGTTGGGCGGCGTCAGGGGCGGCTGGGTGGCCGCCTTGTCCATGATGACCGCTTCCGGCAGCGAGGCGGCGCCGGCGCGCGAGACCAGCGCCGTGCTGACCGCCAGTGCGCCCGCGCCAGTGAAGAAATTTCTACGTGAGACCATGTTGCATGTCCTTTCAATGTTGGGCCGGTGCGGCGCCAGGCGCTGCGCTGCCGGCGCGTGGGGTGGCGGCGTCGCCGGCGCCGGTCAGGGCGGCCTGCAGCGCGGCGTCGGCGATCCAGTAGTCGCGCTGCGCTTCGATGGCGGCGTTGACGGCAACGACCTGCTCGCGCGCGTCGGCCAGCAGTTCGAAGACGCTGATCAGCATGCCGTTGTAGCGCAGCAGCTGTTCGTCGGCGATGCGTTTTTTGAGCGGCACCACTTCGTCGCGGTAGTGGCGCGCCAGGTCGTAGGCGGTGCGGTAGGCGCTGTAGCTTTCGCGTACCTGCGAGCGGGCGTCGACGGCAAGTCCGGCGGCGCGGTGCACGGCCTGCATGTACATCGCCTCGGCCTTGGCCACCCGGGCGCCGCCCCAGTCGAACAGGGGAATCTGCAGTTCGATTTCGTAGCCGGTGGCGCGCTCGCCGGTCTCGCCGGTGTTGCGCAGGTAGCTCAGGTCGAGCAGGTTGACGAAGCGGGTGGCGCGCGTGAGGCCCAGCGACGACGCCAGCCCGGCCAACTCCTTTTGCGCCATCAGCAGGTCGAGCCGGTTGCTCATGGCCTGGGCTTCGGCGTCAAGCACGTCGCGCGCGGCCGCCGGCAGGTCGGGCAGGCGCTCGGGCAGGGTGAAGGCGCTGGAGCTTGATACGCCCAGCAGGCGCGTGAGCTGTTCGCGTTCCAGGGTGCGGGCCTGGCGCGCGCGCGCCAGGCCCGCCACCGAATCGGCATAAAACGCCTGTTCGCGCGCATGCTGCAGTTTGCTCCAGTTGCCGGCCACCGCCATGCGGCGCGCCAGTTCGGCGCTCGCTTCGGCGGCGTTTTTTACCTGTTCCATGTACACGGCGCTTTGCTGGGCGGCGACCGCACCGTACCAGGCGCGCCGGGTGGCGTCGGCGGTGCGCAGCACGTCGCCGGCGGCGCGCATTTGCGCCTGTTCGTAACGGCGCCGTTCCAGGCGGGTGGCGACCGGCATGGTCAACAGGCCGATCACGGGCAGCATCAGCTTGCGCTCGATCTCGACGCCTTCGTGGCGCTTCATGCGGCCGAAACTGAGCACCGGATTGGCGATGCGGCCGGCCTGCACCAGGTCCGCTTCGGCGATGCCCAGTTCCGCGTAGTCCGCTTGCAGGCCACGGTTATTGAGCAGGGCGATGGTGACCGCGTCGTCGGCCGACAAGGGTTTGGACAGCAAGGCGGCGACCTGCTGCGCGACATTGGCGGAGCTGGCGCCGGGCGCGCTGGCGGGAATGGCGTTGCCGCCGCGCTGTTGCGCGAGCTGGCGCACCTCGGCGTAGCCGCCGTCGGGCGAGAAGGATGCGCAGCCGGCGGCGAAGGCGCAGAGGGTGGCGAGCGCGATGCGGCGCAGCGGAGTCGATAGTCGTCGCATCGTCATTCCTTGTGTTGGTGGTTCTGGTGCGGATCGGCCTTGGCCGGCTGCGCGCTCTTTTTCATGCCGCTCATATCGTGGCCGGCATGAGGATCGTCAAGCTTGGGCGCATCCGGTTTTTTGGCGGCGCCCATGTCGTGGTTCATGTGGCCCATCTGGCCCATCTGGCCGGACCGCTTGAGCAGTTGTTCGTTGGTGTCCTTCCAGGATGCCGCTTGCGGCTCCCGGTAGGCGCGGTACCCGGCAAAGGCCGAGTCGTAGGCGGGTGACGCGGCCGGCGCTTGCGCCAGCGCCGGCGGCGTGGCGGCGGCGAGCAGCAGCGCCCATATCAGGCGAGGGGAATTCATGACAACCTCAATCGTGTTGGTTAAAAGACGCTGGTCCGTGGACGGACCAAGGGCATTCAGGCGATCGGGGAGTGAGGAGGACGTTCCAGGCCGCCGGGGATATGCGCCGTCACGTGCATGGCGGCGTAGGCAATCAATTCGGAGGCGAGTGGCGGCGCGGCACCCGGCGCGGGAAATGCCGGGGCGATGGCCATGCCCACGCAGCAGAAGGCGCAGTTGCTGCACTTGGCGGGGCTGTCCGGCGCGGCGCTATCCGCCTTGTCGCAGTGGCCTTCGTCCATGCTGGCGACGGCATGGCTGGCGAGCGGCGCATTCGCCGCTGCGCACAGCGCTGACGATGCCGCCGCGAAACCCTGCAAGGGAATCGCAAGCAGCATCAGCCACACCAGCAATGTTCGGAAGCACTTCATGGACAAAGTCTAGCACATGGAAAATCGGAGCCGCGCCGTGCGGATCAAGCGGCGCTAGCGGGATAGCCGGCCTCGGCCAGGCTGGCGAGCACCTCATCCTGCGCCGCCGTCGTGTCCAGCTCAATGGTGCGCGCAGGCATGTCGAACGTGACGATGGCATCCTGGTCGAGCTCCTTGACGGTCTTGTTGATGACGCCGGCGCAATGGCCGCAGCTCATCTCGGGAATGCTCAGTTTGATCATGGCGAAACTCCTGTTGGTGAATGGAATAGAGCCATTGTCGACGTTCCCACGGTAGTAAGGTCAAGCGGTTTTTTCGCTTGACCTTACTATAATGGGAAGCTTAATGATGGTGGCATGCGAATGTAACAGGAGCTTGAAATGACTACCACTGCAATGCAAAACACGCAGGACGCCGCCGAAACCACGCTCGAGGTAGGCGGCATGACGTGCGCCTCGTGCGCCGGACGGGTCGAAAAAGCCTTGCGCGCGGTCCCCGGCGTGCAGGGCGCCACCGTCAACTTGGCCACCGAGAAAGTATTGATTACCGGCGCACCGCTCGATCCGGCCCAACTGATCGCGGCGGTCGAGCGCGCCGGCTACTCGGCCAGCGCGCCTGCCGAGGTGGCCACGCCCGTGGCGCCGCCGCGTGGCTTGTCCGAACCGGCCGAGATCGCCATCGCCGCCGCCCTCACCATTCCCTTGCTGGCGCCCATGTTGCTGGCGCTTGTGGGCATCGACGCGATGCTGCCCGCCTGGGTCCAATGGCTGCTGGCCACGCCGGTGCAGTTCTGGATCGGCGCGCGCTTTTACCGTTCCGCCTGGAAAGCGCTGCTGGCCAGAAGCGGCAACATGGACTTGCTGGTCGCGCTCGGCACCTCGGCCGCCTACGGCCTGAGCCTGTACCAGTGGTTCGGCCAGCAGCATCACGGCGCGCACCTGTATTTCGAAGCATCCGCCGTGGTGATCACCCTGGTGCGCCTGGGAAAATGGCTGGAAACGCGCGCCAAGCGCCAGACCACCGAAGCGATCCGCGCGCTGCAGTCGCTGCGCCCGGAAACGGCGCGCGTGCGCCGCAACGGCGTGGAGACCGACATTCCAATCACTAAACTGAAGGTCGGCGACGAGGTCGTGATCCGCCCCGGCGAGCGTATCCCGATGGATGGCGAGGTCATCGACGGCGCCAGCCACGTCGACGAATCGATGCTGACCGGCGAAAGCCTGCCGGTGAGCAAAACCGTGGGCGCGCGCGTGATCGGCGGGGCGGTCAATGGCGAAGGCTTGCTGCTGGCCCGGGCCAGCGCCATCGGCGCCGAAACCGTGCTGGCGCACATCATCCGCGCGGTCGAGGATGCGCAGGCGGGCAAGGCGCCGATCCAGCGCCTGGTGGACAAGGTCAGCGCCGTGTTCGTGCCGGCGATCGTGCTCATCGCCGTCGTAACTTTCGTCGGCTGGTGGCTGGCCAACGGCGACTGGAGCGCGGCGCTGCTCAACGCGGTGGCGGTGCTGGTCATCGCCTGCCCGTGCGCGCTGGGGCTGGCGACGCCCACGGCGATCATGGCCGGCACCGGCGTGGCCGCCAGATACGGCATCCTGATCAAGGACGCCGAAGCGCTCGAACTCTTGCACGGCGTCACCGTGGTGGCGTTCGACAAGACTGGCACCTTAACCGCCGGCAAGCCGCGCCTGACCGCGCATGTTGCCGTGTCCATGGAGGCACCGGGCGGCGCACACGCCTTGCTGGCGCTGGCGGCCGCCGTGCAGCAGGGCAGCGAGCATCCGCTGGCGCGCGCGGTGGGGGACGCGGCGGGGGCGGCGGGCATCACGCCGGCCCCGGCTGGCGGCACCCGTGCATTGGCCGGGCTGGGCGTGAGCGCCACGGTGGGTGGCCGCGAGCTGCTGCTGGGTAACGCCGCACTGATGCGCCAGCATGGCGTCGACCTCGCCGCGCTGGCCGCGCAAGGGCAGGCGCGCGAGCAGGCCGGCGAGACGGTCTCGTGGCTGGCCGAGGGCGGGCGCCTGCTCGGCATGCTCGCTTTTGGAGACGCACTCAAGCCGGAGAGCCGGCAAGCGATTGAGCGGCTGCACGCGGCCGGCATCCGCACCGTGATGCTGAGCGGCGACAACCCCGGCAGCGCGCGCCACATCGCGGACCAGCTCGGCATCGACGAGGTGCACGCGCAGATGCTTCCCGAGGGCAAGGCGGCGATCATCGCGGCATTACGCGCCAGCGGCGAGCGGGTGGCGATGGTGGGCGACGGCATCAACGATGCGCCGGCCCTGGCGGCGGCCGATATCGGCGTGGCCATGGGCAGCGGCACCGACGTGGCGATGCACACGGCCGGCGTGACCTTGATGCGGGGCGACCCGCGCCTGCTGGTCGACGCCATCGACATCTCGCGCCGCACCTACGGCAAGATTCGCCAGAACCTGTTCTGGGCGTTCGTGTTCAACGTGATCGGGGTGCCACTGGCCGCGTTCGGCTTGCTCAACCCGATGATTGCGGGGGCGGCGATGGCATTTTCCAGCGTATCGGTGGTCAGCAATGCGCTGCTGCTCAAGCGCTGGGTAGCGGGAGGAACGGCATGACGACGATGAATATCGGCGACACGGCCAAGGCCTCGGGCGTGTCGGCCAAGATGATCCGGCACTACGAATCGATCGGGCTGATCGGCGAGGCGCAGCGCACCGATGCCGGCTATCGCGTGTATGGCCCGCGCGATGTGCAAGTGCTGCAGTTCATCCACCGCAGCCGCGCGCTGGGCTTTTCGCTGGAGCAGATCAAGACCTTGTTGGCCCTGTGGCAAGACAAGCAGCGGGCCAGCAAGGATGTGCGCGCGATGGCCAGGCAGCATATCGCCGAGCTCGACCGCAAAATCGGCGAGATGGAAGCCATGAAGCGCACCCTGGAAAAGCTGGCCGGCGCCTGCCATGGCGACGAGCGGCCGGACTGCCCTATCCTCGACGACTTGTCGCTCGGCTGAGGCGTTTGACAGGCGCCGTCCGGGCGCCGGCTTGGTATTCATAGAAGATCTTCGTCGCACATGACGTTCACGATGGCATGCGCTTGTGCGTCGAAGGTGGCCTGTTCGCGCCCGCTGCCGGGCGCCGCCGGCGGCGCGTGACCGCCCGTGCCACCTTCGGTGGCGTGCGCAAGGAAGGTCCGCATCACATGTTCGACGCCGGCCTCGGTCACCGAGCGCAGATCGGGTCCGAAATAGCTCCCCTTCGAGAAAGGCGAGGTGACGATTTCGTACGAGGGGAAGTAAGCAATATGGCTGAATTCACGTTCGAGCTGGTCGGCGGCGACGCGCAATATCGACTTGGACGCCACGGTCGACACCAGGACATGGCGTGGTTCCATTGTCGCCATCAAGGGCACCGGGGACACGGTAAAAATGATTTTCGCGCCCGGGTTGACCTGGCCCAGCTTGTCTTGAAACTCCCGCAACTCCGCGATGACCTCATTGACGGATGAGTTATGGAAGACATGTTTGTCAGGCGAGAACTCGCCACCGGCAACGCCGGGACACACCGGGAAGACGCTGCCATCGATGGCCGAGCGCCAGTGTTCGGTCAGGCCGAGCGTGAAGATGAACACGTCGAGGTGCTCGAACATCGTCCGTACCGCGCGCAGATGCTGGACCCTGTCCCTCAGCAGCTCTTCTTTGCTGGAAAAACCGCCCGGCTCGATCGATGGCCGGTACGGGTCGATCGGCCTGCCGCTCGCGTTGAGCCAGCAGTCTTCGGTCGGCGAGAAGCTGCCGTACGCCCTGTCGAATAATTGCAGTAACTGGCGCGCGGTGTAGACGTTGCCGTAACGCGCGGAGAAAATGCCGTAATGATGCGCTTTCTTGATGTCCGGCGACCCGATCGCATGTCCGGGTTCCGTTACAAAAAAATTGAACCCGTCGCGGCCAAGATGGCGCGCGATATGCTGGGCAAAACAGCTGCCGGCGGTCGCGACCTTGTCGTGCCTGGATAATTTGAATTTGAAATCACCGACCAGCTCTATCTGGTTGGGCGCCATGCCGTCGAATGCCTTGCGCCAGTGCGACGTTGCCGGGATATCCTGATAGGGGTGCTGGGGCATGGTCGTGCCTTCAGTTGTTTTGGACGAGGGCGGTGATCTGGTCGAGTATCAGGGCGCCATAGCCGTCGTTACCGTGCAATGGATCGATGTAATACGCGCGGCGCAAAAATCCGCTGTCATCGATGGAATCGCCTGGACAGGGAATGAAGCCGATCCCGATGCGTTCGCATTCCTGGCGAACAATCCGGCTGTGCAAACGCCACAATTTGTATCGAAAAAATGGTGCGGCAATGTTCATCGTCGCATACTGTTTGGTAAGAAAAACCGGCGGCAGGTTTTGCTTGCAGAAATCGTTATCGAACACTGGCGGAGGACTCTCCAGATGATATATCGGAACCGGCATGGCGCGGCGCAAGGCGTTCAGGAATTCCAGGTCGCGGACGACCAATCCAAGCAATACCTTGGCGACATAATCGTAAGGCACGAGCTCGGCGCCGGGGTCGAAAGGAAGATCGGTTTGCTCGGGTAAAACGATATCGTACGGAACGCGATGTTGAAACAGTCCCATGAAATTATGGGCATTCCCCCCGACCATCGAGAAGATCGCCGTGTTCCCGCCATCTGCCTTTGCAAGCCGCTCGCGCAAGGTCGGGTTGATGTATGTTGCCGCGCCGTCCGTGTGCAGGAACTGCTTGTCCGGCACTGCTTTCAACATATGAATAATATCGAATTCCGCCTGGAACGCACGCCGTGTGTTTTTCAGCGCGCCCCGCAGCGCATTGGTGTGACTTAACCCGATGATTTGTGCTCGCATTTTGTTCGCTCGTCGAAAAATGATCGGTTCAATGCGCCTCTCATGGGCGTCGGTTCGTGCCTTTCTCGCAAGTGCACCGGTCAGCATCGCCGGATATCCCGGTCACTGAAGCGGATTACTTGACTCTTTTTTTGGCGGCCGGCTTGAGCACCCTTGCCACAGCCTCGCTGAACTGGTCCGGTTCGCCTGCGGCGGCGCGCTTTTTCAGCGCATCCGTGGTGCGCTTGCGGTCCTTGCTCAAGTGCAGCAGCATGCGCAGGCTGGCGTCGGCCTCGGCCGGCTGGTCGGCCAGCGCGGCCGCTTCGGCCATGTTTCTCCAGCCTTCCACGTGGTCGGGCGCAGCCTCAAGCAGTTTGGCGAGCACCATGCGTGCACGCTCATGGTCGCCAGCGCCGATGAGAGCGGCGCCGAGCGCGCTGCGGGCAGCGAGGTTGGCGCCGTCGGCATCGACCGCAATGCCGAGTGCGACGATCGCGGCCTTATAGTTCTTGTCGAGCAATTCTTTGGCGCCTTGCTGCAAGAGTCCTGCCGATGCTTTCCTGGCGGTCTCCGACACCGGCTCCTGCGGCCTGGCTTGTTCCGTCAGGGTACGCACCGTGGCCCAGTCGCGCGCATTGACGGCGACCAGCATGGGGGAGAGCGGCTGGACTGGCTTGACAGGCATGTTGACGTACACGCCGGCGGGGGCGACGGCCGCTGCGTCCGCCGCCGGCGCCGTCACAGCCGCCGCGGCCGCTACAGCCTTTGGCGGCGCTTGCGGGTCGTTGACTAGCTTGTAAAGCAACACGCCAACGATGACCGCCGACACCAACGACATGGCCAGCGACACCAGGTCCGGCCCGCTGCCTGCGGACGCCAGTTCCGGCGCCGGCGTGGGCGCCGGCTGGGCGTAGTGCCGCGCGCGCTTGGCCAGGGCCGCCTGGCGCGACTGGCGCGAACGCTTGGCGCGCCGCTTATCGCGCCAGATGGACAGACCCCACAGCACGCCGACCGCCGCTACCCGTTCGGCCTGCATTTCATAAAAGAAGCTGGTGGACGCCATGCCTGATAACATCAGCGCCCCCGTGGCAAGCAGTGGCGCGATCATGCCGCGAAGCGCGTGCTTGCCTTTGTCCAGATTGGCTGGCAGCGCGTCCGTCACCAGATTGGCGTCGAAGGTGCCGTCGACCCAGGCATTGTATTGTTTGCCGCCATACGCGATCACGACATGGCCTACGGGAACATACACTGCCGATGCCTCCCAGCTGGTGCTGGCGTTCCAGTGCCAGTCGCGTTGCTGCTCGCCTTGTGCGTGGCCCTTGACGCATGTTTCGACCACACTGGCGACGCGCGCCTCGGCGTGCATCGAATAGGCGATGTGTTGGGGCAGGGCGTAGGGCTGGGTTTCGACGCCACTGGCAAAGGCGGCGTCGAAAGGCCTTGCCAATATCATGTTTTGCAAGCGGTCAAGCAAGGGCAAGGCGGCCGGCGCCAGGCCGCTGCCGGCGTAGGCAAGCATGAGAAACTTGTTGGCGTCCTGGCCGTTGACCGGGCGCCAGTCGACGACGGTGCGTGACTTCGTAACCGGCACCCGCCGCGATTGGCCATCCACGTGGCGCAGCACATGGTCGGTATACATTTCGGTCCGGTTGTAGCCGAACGAGGCTGTCCACGAGGCACTGTACGAGACGGTGAAGGCAAAGCAGGGCATGTAAAAACAATTTACGGTCAGCACGGCGCGCTCGACCATGTCATCCGGCACAAGATCGTTCGCCGCCAGGTGCCGCAGCACCCCGAACGCGAGCGCGTTTTCTTCGACCGACAGCGGAATGATCCGCTGGGCCGCCGTGCCGGCTGTTGGCGCGGCATGCGCAATCGGCGTGACCGCGTCGCAGTAATCGCATTGCAAGGCTTGCAAGCCGGCCGCGTAACTCAGGCGTGCGCCGCATCCCTGGCAGATTAATGTGTCCAGCTGTGCCGCCATCGCATCCTCAAAATATATAGTTCACTACTCCTGCGGTGTCAGGTCTGACATTCGGACACGGACTGTACCGTGGAGGTCCGATTGAGTTCCATAACAGATGAGCTCGTGTCCGATTGTCAGACCTGACACCGGTTTTGACACCGGTGTTACTGGCCGGCCGCTTTCAGCAGCGGATTACTCGACGTGCCGCCTTGACCGCCTGTTTTGTAATGCGTGACGACCACGCCTTTTTTGTTGAATTCGAAAGCGGTGGTCTCGCTGATGTTTTTGCCGATAATTGCTTGCCCGATCTGGGTGAAATCGTAATACCAGACGGTATTGCCGCCGGCTTCCGTTTTCCGGTTTGGCTGGCCGACGACGGCGATCACATCGGCTTGGGTGCTTTTCTTGTCAATGACGCTTGCCATTTGTGCCGCCGAAATTTGCGTGCCCGTCTTCATCGCGCCAAAGTCGGACAAGCCTTTTACCGAACCGCATGCGGTCACGCTGGCCAGGCAGATCACAGTCAGGCAAATACGGATTTTATTCTTCAACATAAACACTCCAGGGTTAACAACTCACTTGAAATCAGGTATGCCGGCGCAAAATTCCGGCACTTACACATGGGATTATACGGAACAGCCACCCAGCTTATCTGATTGTCAATGTGAATGGATAAATAAGCTCCTGGGCCACGCTCATTCGCCTGTTTCCCCCGCTTCATTCAACAAGTGCTTTCTCCATCCGCCATGCATCCATCCCATCTTCGTAATACGCTTCGTATTCCCCGAATACCCGATATCCGCTCGTTGTAAACAGCCCGATCGACGCCACGTTATCCTTGCGCACTTCCAGATACACCGCCGTACACCCGCGCGCCCGCGCCGCCTGTTCCGCCGCGCGCACCAGTCCCGCCGCCACCCCGCGGCCCTTCCAGGCCGCCGCCGTCGCAATGGTGTACACCCGCGCCCGCGCCGTCTTCGCGCGAAACAGCAAGGTCAGGTAGCCGCGCGTTTCTCCCGCCAAGGTATCGATCAGCGTGAGCGATTTTCCCCGCGACAGAAGATGCCGAAAACTGCGCCGGCTCACCCGGTCGCCGCTGAAGCTGGCTTCTTCGATCGCCGCCAGTGTCTCCACATCGTCCATCGACGCGCTGCGCATCGTCGCCGTCTCATGCATTTCCATCGCTACTCTCCGCTTCATCAACGGCTGCATTTTTACATTTCCTTTACGACAGCGTGCCAACTCTTTAGAAATTCTTTACGGCCACGTCGATACCATTTGCTGTGTCTCCACTCCTCACCACAGCCAAGAAAGAAGCACCATGAAGATCGCCATGTTCGCAGCCGCCCTGTTGTCGTTCTCCGCACAGGCCGCGACCGATGTCAGTGTCAACGCCGCCGCCACCAGCGACTACCGCTATCGCGGCATCTCGCAAACCCGCCTCCAGCCGGCCTTGCAGGGCGGCGCCGACCTGCTGCACAAGCCATCCGGCTGGTACGCCGGCGTATGGGCCTCGACCATCAAGTGGACCAATGATGCCGGCGGCGACGGCAAGGTCGAAATCGACGTCTACAGCGGCAAACGCGGCGATCTGGCCGGCGGCATCGGCTACGACGCCGGCGTGCTTGCCTACGCCTACCCATCGAACAAACTCGGCCATGTGGCGGGCTTTGCCAACGCCAACACCACCGAGGTCTACGGCCAGCTCTCGTACGGCGTCGCCCTGATCAAGTATTCGCACGCGCTGACCAACCTGTTCGGCTATGTCGGCAGCAAGCACAGTGGTTACCTCGATCTGGCCGCCAATCCGGATCTCGGCAACGGCGTCGTGCTCAATCTGCACGCCGGACGCCAGCGCGTGGCCCACAACAGCGCCGCCAGCTATACCGACTACAAAATCGGCGTGACGCGCGACTTTGGCGTGGCCAGCGTGGCCTTGGCCGTCATCGGCACCAACGCAAGCAAGGCCGCCTACGCCTCGCCCGCCAACGGCAAGTTCCTCGGCAAAACGGCGCTGCAACTGACCGTAAGCAAGACCTTTTAATGGCGGCGTTTACGCTTTGTTTACACCGGCGCGGCAACTCTTTACACCGTTTTTAGACGCTTGCCGATACGCTCATCAATAACAAAACCAACTCGTTCGAGGGTGATATGGACCTGATTTTTATCGGAGCGCTCCTGCTCTTTTTCGGCCTCTGCCGCGCTTTTGCAGCCGGCTGCGCCACCCTGGGGGACAAGAAATAATGGAACCCATCTACATCGCCGGCGTCGTGGCCGCCGGCCTGCTGGCCTACCTGGTCCATGCGCTGCTGAACGCGGAGGACCTGTGATGACCATGCAATCGATGGCGCTGCTGGGCGCCTTTCTGGCCGTGCTGCTGGCGCTGGCCTGGCCGCTGGGCCGCTTGCTGGCCAAGGTCGGCGCTGGCGGCGCCGTGCCCGGCTTGGGCTGGCTGGCGCCGCTCGAACGGCTGCTGTACCGCTTGGGTGCCGTATCGCCCGACACCGGCATGGGCTGGAAAGCGTATGCCACCGCGCTGCTGGTCTTTAACGGACTCGGTGCGCTGTTCGTGTACGGGGTGCAGCGCCTGCAGGCGTTCTTGCCGCTCAATCCGCAGGCGCTGGGGAACGTCAGCCCCGATTCCTCGTTCAACACCGCCGTCAGCTTCGTGGCCAACACCAACTGGCAAGGCTACGGCGGCGAGCAGACCATGAGCTACTTCACCCAGATGGTCGCGCTGGCCGGCCAGAACTTCTTTTCCGCCGCCACCGGCATCGCGGTCGCCTTTGCGCTGATCCGCGGTTTCAGCGCGCGCTCGGCGGCGTCGATCGGTAACTTCTGGGCCGACATCACCCGTTCCATCTTGTACGTGCTGCTGCCCTTGTCGCTGCTGTTCGCCGTGTTCCTGATGGGGCAGGGCGTGGTCCAGAACTTCAACAGCTACCAAGAAGTGCAGTTGATCGAGCCGGTCGCGTATTCGCTAACCACGCCGGGCGCCGATGGGCAGGCAGTAACCGAAGCCAAAGTCGCCACCACCCAGACCATCGCCATGGGCCCGGTCGCCTCGCAGGAAGCGATCAAGCTGCTTGGCACCAACGGCGGCGGCTTTTTCAACGCCAACTCGGCCCACCCGTACGAAAACCCGAGCGCGCTGTCGAACTTTGCGCAGATGCTGGCGATTTTCCTCATTCCCGCCGCGCTGTGCTTCGCTTTCGGGCGCATGGTCGGTGATGCGCGCCAGGGCTGGGCCATCCTGGGCGCCATGAGCCTGATGTTTGTCGTCGCCGCCAGCGTGGTGATGAGCGCCGAACAAGCCGTGCATCCGCAACTGGCGGCGCTGGGCGTGGACCAGGGCGCGAGCGCCCTGCAGGCCGGCGGCAACATGGAAGGCAAGGAAGCGCGTTTCGGCATCGCCGCCTCGACCCTGTTCGCCGCCGTGACCACCGCCGCTTCGTGCGGCGCGGTCAACGCCATGCACGACTCCTTCACGCCCCTCGGCGGCATGGTGCCGATGCTGCTCATGCAGTTGGGCGAAGTGGTGTTCGGCGGGGTCGGCTCGGGCCTGTACGGGATGCTGGTGTTCGCCATCATGGCGGTCTTCATCGCCGGCCTGATGATCGGCCGCACCCCGGAATACCTGGGCAAGAAGATCGGTTCGTACGAAATGAAAATGACTTCGATCGCGATCCTGGTCACCCCGCTGCTGGTGCTCGGCGGGACCGCGCTGGCGGTGATGCTCGACGTGGGCAAGGCGGGCATCGCCAACCCCGGCGCGCATGGCTTCTCGGAGATCCTGTACGCCTTCAGCTCGGCGGCCAACAACAACGGCAGCGCCTTTGCGGGCTTGTCGGCCAATACGCCGTTCTACAACACCATGCTGGCCATTGCCATGTGGTTCGGACGCTTTGCCGTGATCGTGCCGGTGCTGGCGATCGCCGGCGCGCTGGCCGCCAAGCCGCGCCTGAAAGAGAACGCCGGCACCATGCCCACGCACGGCCCCATCTTCATCGGCCTCCTGGTCGGCGTGGTGACGCTGGTCGGCGTGCTCAATTACGTACCGGCGCTGGCGCTCGGCCCCGTTGTCGAGCATTTGCAGCTCTATTCCAAATAACTTCATGCGGAGCATATGATGTCGCAAGCACTTCCGCTGCCACCGGCAGCGACCACCCGCAAGACACTCACGCTGTTCGATCCGGCGCTGATTGGCCCCGCCATCGTCGACGCCGTCATGAAGCTGGGACCGCGCACGCAACTGCGCAGCCCCGTCATGTTCGTCGTCTACGTCGGCAGTATTCTTACCACCCTGATGTACTTCCAGGCCGTCGCCGGCAAGGGCGACGCCGACAGCGGCTTCATTCTGGCCATCAGCGTCTGGCTGTGGTTCACCGTGCTGTTCGCGAACTTCGCCGAAGCGTTGGCCGAAGGGCGCAGCAAGGCGCAGGCCGCGTCCCTGCGCGGGCTCAAGCAAAGCGTCAGCGCCAAGCAGTTGGCCACGCCCAAATACGGCACCACCTGGTTGCCCATTCCCGGCGCCGATCTGCGCAAGGGCAATACCATCCTGGTCGAAGCGGGCGATGTGATTCCCATCGACGGTGAAGTCATCGAAGGCGTGGCCTCGGTCGACGAGAGCGCCATCACGGGCGAATCGGCGCCGGTCATCCGCGAGTCGGGCGGCGACTTTTCGGCCGTCACCGGCGGCACCCGCGTGCTGTCGGACTGGCTGGTGGTGCGCGTGTCGGTCAATCCCGGCGAGACCTTCCTGGACCGCATGATCTCGATGGTCGAAGGCGCCAAGCGCCAGAAAACGCCCAACGAAATCGCGCTCACCATCTTGCTGGTGGCCCTGACCATCGTGTTTTTGGTGGTCACCGTGACCCTGCTGCCGTTTTCGCTGTTTGGCGTGGCGGCGGCCGGTGCGGGCAAGCCGGTCAGCGTCACGGTGCTGATCGCATTGCTGGTGTGCCTGATCCCGACCACCATCGGCGCGCTGCTCTCGTCCATCGGCGTGGCCGGCATGAGCCGCATGATGGGCGCCAATGTCATTGCCACCTCGGGCCGCGCGGTGGAAGCGGCCGGCGACGTCGACGTGCTGCTGCTGGACAAAACCGGCACCATCACGCTCGGTAACCGCCAGGCCGCCGGCTTCTTCCCGGCGCCGGGCGTGAGCGAGCAGGAACTGGCCGACGTGGCGCAACTGGCCTCGCTGGCCGACGAAACCCCGGAAGGGCGCTCGATCGTGGTGCTGGCCAAGCAGCGCTTCAACATCCGCGAGCGCGACATGGCCAGCCTGCGGGCCAGCTTCATCGCGTTCAGCGCCAACACGCGCATGAGCGGCGTGGATGTGGGCGCGCGCCAGGTGCGCAAGGGCGCGGCCGATTCGGTGAAAAAGCATGTGGAGGCGCTCGGGCTGCCGTATCCGCTTGAAGTTGCGCGCACGGTCGACGACGTGTCGCGCCGTGGCAGCACGCCGCTGGTGGTGGTCGATGATGGCCGCGTCATGGGCGTGGTGGAGTTGAAGGATATCGTCAAGGGCGGCATCCGCGAGCGTTTTGCGGAACTGCGCCGGATGGGCATCAAGACGGTGATGATCACCGGCGACAACAGGCTCACCGCCGCCGCGATTGCCGCCGAAGCGGGCGTGGACGACTTCCTGGCCGAGGCCACGCCCGAAGACAAGCTCAAACTCATTCGCAGCTACCAGGCGGAGGGCCGGCTGGTGGCGATGACCGGCGACGGCACCAACGACGCGCCGGCGCTGGCCCAGGCCGACGTGGCGGTGGCCATGAACTCGGGCACGCAGGCGGCCAAGGAAGCGGGCAACATGGTCGACCTGGATTCGAATCCGACCAAGCTGCTCGAAATCGTCGAAATCGGCAAGCAGATGCTGATGACGCGCGGCTCGCTCACCACGTTCTCGATCGCCAACGACATCGCCAAGTACTTCGCCATCATTCCGGCCGCCTTTGTGGGCACTTACCCGCAGCTCAAAAGCCTGGACGTGATGCGCCTGGCAAGTCCCGATTCGGCCATCATGTCGGCCGTGATTTTCAATGCGCTCATTATCGTGGTGCTCATTCCGCTGGCGCTCAAGGGCGTGAAGTACCGGGCGATAGGCGCGGCGGCCCTGCTGCGCCGGAACATCCTCATTTACGGTGGGGGTGGCATTGTGCTGCCGTTCATCGGCATCAAGCTGATCGACATGCTGCTGTCGGCGCTTCACCTGGTCTAGAAAGGACACTCCATGCAAACCACTTTTCGCCCCGCCATCATGCTCTTTGGCGCACTGACCCTGGCCGTGGGCGTGCTCTATCCGCTGGCGGTGACCGGGATCGGGTACGTCGCTTTTCCGGACCAGGTGCGCGGCAGTTTGCTCACGCGCGACGGCAAGACGGTCGGCTCAAGCCTGATCGGGCAGTCGTTTTCGGCGCCGGGGTATTTTTGGGGCCGGCCGTCGGCGACCGGGCCGATGGCCAACAACGCGGGCGGCAGTTCGGGCTCGAACCTGGGGCCGCTCAATCCGGCGCTGGTGGAGGCGGTCAAGGGCAGGGTGGCCGCGCTGCGGGCGCTTGACCCGGGCAACACGGCCTTGGTGCCGGTGGACCTGGTGACGGCATCGGCCAGCGGGCTCGATCCGGAGATCAGCCTGGCGGCGGCGCAGTATCAGGCGGGCCGGGTGGCGCGCGCGCGCAAGATCCCGCGCGAGCGGGTCGAGGCGATCATCAAGGAAAAGGCGATCACGCCGGTGCTGGGCGTGTTCGGCGAGGCGCGGATCAATGTGCTGGCGTTGAACCTGGCGCTGGATGCGGCGTATACTCGGTAACGTTCGTAACAAAGGTGGCCATGTCCCCAACCGACCCGCAACGCCCCGACCCCGACGCCCTGCTGGCCCAGGTCCAGACCGAGGAACGCAAGGCGGCGCGCGGCAAGCTGCGCATCTACTTCGGCGCCTCGGCCGGCGTCGGCAAAACCTACGCCATGCTGGCCGCCGCGCGCAAGCTGCACGCCGACGGCCTCGCTGTGCTGGTCGGCGTGCTCGAAACCCACGGCCGCGCCGACACCGCCGCCCTGCTCGACGGCCTTGACCGCCTCGAACCGAGCACGCTGTACCACCGTGGCAAAACCCTGCACGAATTCGACCTCGATCGCGCCCTGGCCGCCGCCCCGTCCCTGATCCTGGTCGACGAGCTGGCCCACTCCAACGCCCCCGGCTCGCGCCACCCCAAGCGCTGGCAGGATGTGGAGGAGCTGCTGGCGGCCGGCATCGACGTCTTCACCACCGTCAACGTGCAGCACCTGGACAGCCTGAACGACGTGGTTGGCGGCATCACCGGCGTGCGCGTGGCCGAAACCGTGCCCGACACCGTGTTCGACCGCGCCGACGAAGTGGTGCTGGTCGACCTGCCGGCCGACGAACTGCTGGCGCGCCTGCGCAGCGGCAAGGTGTATCAGCCGGAACAAGCCGAACGCGCCTCGAAAAACTTCTTCCGCAAAGGGAACTTGATCGCCCTGCGCGAGCTGGCCCTGCGCCGCACCGCCGACCGCGTCGAGGACGACGTGCGCGCCTACCGCATCGAAAAGTCGATCGACACCGTCTGGAAGACCGGCGGCGCGCTGCTGGCCTGCGTGGGACCGCGCGCCGACGCCGAGCATGTGGTGCGCAGCACTGCGCGCCTGGCCGGCCAGCTGGGCGCCGACTGGCACGCCGTGTACGTCGAAACGCCGGCCCTGCAACGCAAGCCGGCACCGCGCCGCGAACTGACCCTGAAAACGCTGCGCCTGGCGCAGGAGCTGGGCGCCACCACGGCGGTGCTGGCGGGGCGCGACATTGCCGCCGCCATCGTCGAGTATGCGCGCGACCACAATATGTCGAAGGTGGTGCTGGCGCGCGCGCACCGCTCGTGGCCATGGCGCCGCCCGCATCGCGCCCGCATCGCCAGCGCCGCACCGGACATCGACCTGATCGAAGTCGGCGGCGGCAAGCCACGCCCGGCCCCGATGGCGCCGGAAACGAACACCGTCATCCTCGCCATCGACAGCGGCAAACGGCGCGCCCGGGCCTACGCCTGGTCGGGCGCGGCCAGCCTGGCTGCCGCGCTGCTGCTCTCGCCCCTGGTCGGCTACGTCGACCTGGCCAACATCGCCATGCTGTTCCTGCTGGTGGTGCTGCTGGTGGCGGTGCGCTTCGGGCGCGGGCCGTCGGTGCTGTGCACCTGCCTTTCGGTCGCCTTCTTCGATTTTTTCTTCGTCTCGCCGCGCTTCACGTTCAACGTCTCGGACCTGGAATACCTGATCACCTTCGGCGTGATGCTGGCGGTAGGCCTGATCACCGGCCACCTGACGGCCGGCCTGCGCTTCCAGGCGCGCGTGGCGGCGCACCGCGAGCGCCGCTCGCGCGCGCTGTACGAATTTGCGCGCGAGCTCTCCGGCGCGCTCCAGACCGAACAGATTGTCGACACCACCAGGGACGCCATCGCCCGCACCTTCCGCGCCAGCGCCACCCTGCTGGTGCCCGACGCCGACGGCCGCCTGCTGGCGCCCCCGGGCGCCAGCGCCGACCTGGGCGTGGCCCAATGGGCGTTCGACCATGCGCAAAGCGCGGGCCTGGGCACCGGCACCTTGCCGGCCAGCCCCCTGTTCTACCTGCCGCTGGTCGCCCCGATGCGCACGCGCGGGGTGCTGGCCATCGCACCCGAACAACAGCGCTGGATGCTCATTCCCGAGCAGCGCAAGCAGCTCGACACTTTCGCCGCGCTGGCCGCCATCGCGCTCGAGCGGGTGCATTACATCGAGGTGGCGCAGGACGCGCTGGTGAACATGGAATCCGAACGCCTGCGCAATTCCCTGCTGGCGGCGCTCTCGCACGACCTGCGCACGCCACTGACCCTGTTGGTCGGCCTGTCGGAATCGCTGGCCGCCTCCACGCCCGCGCTGGCCGCGCCGCAGCGCGAGATGGCCGACATCCTGCACGAGGAAGCGCTGCGCATGAGCGCCCTGGTGAGCAACCTGCTGGAGATGGCGCGCATCCAGAGCGGCCAGGTCACCTTCAACATGCAGTGGCAGCCGCTCGAAGAAGTGGTCGGCAGCGCATTGCGCGCCTGCGCCGCGCCGCTGCGCGCGCATATCGTGCGCACCGAACTGGCGCCCGGCCTGCCGCTGGTGCGCTTCGACGCGGTGCTGATCGAGCGGGTCTTGTACAACCTGCTGGAGAACGCGGCCAAGTACACGCCGCCCGGTTCGACCATCGTGATCGGCGGCGCGCGCCATGGCGCAATGCTGCAAATGAGCGTCCACGATAACGGCCCTGGTTTTCCGGCCGGCCGCGCCGAGACCCTGTTCGACAAGTTCGCGCGCGGCGAGCGCGAGTCGGCCAAACCGGGCGTTGGCCTGGGTCTGGCGATCTGCCGCGCGATCATTGAGGCACATGGCGGTAAAATCGAGGCTGGCGCGTCGCCCACCGGCGGCGCCTCGCTTGTCTTTACATTGCCGCTCGGGACTCCACCTCCCGGCCCCGAACCAGAAAGCCTTGACTTGCCCGATGACTGATCCCGCCCCCACCGCCCTGCTGGTCGAAGACGAGCCGCAGATTCGCCGCTTCGTGCGCGCCGCGCTCGAGGACGAGGGCTGGGTGGTGTTCGAAGCGGCCACCATGCAGCGCGGCCTGATCGACGCCGGCACCCGCACGCCAGAGCTGGTGGTGCTCGACCTGGGCCTGCCCGACGGCGACGGCATCGCCTTCATCGCCGACCTGCGCACCTGGTCGTCGGTGCCGGTGATCGTGCTGTCGGCGCGGGTGGGCGAGGCCGACAAGATCCGCGCGCTCGACGCCGGCGCCGACGATTACCTGACCAAGCCGTTCGGCGTGGGCGAACTGCAGGCGCGCGTGCGCGCCACCTTGCGCCGCCAGCGCCAGCCGGGCGCCGCTCCGGCCGCGCTGGTGCGCTTCGGCGACGTCAGCGTGGACTTGCAGGCGCGCCGCATCAGCAAGGGCGGCCAGCATGTGCACCTGACCCCGACCGAATTTCGCCTGCTGTCGGTGATCGTGGCCAATGCCGGGCGCGTGGTCACCAATCCGCAGCTGCTGCGCGAGGTGTGGGGACCGTCGCACGCCGAGGATGGCCACTACCTGCGCATCTACATGGGCCACCTGCGCCACAAGCTCGAAGACGATCCGGCGCAGCCGCGCTACCTGCTGACCGAAACCGGCGTCGGCTACCGCCTGCTGGCGCAGGACTGACATGCACGCACCCTTTTCCCTGCTCGACGCCGAAAACACCCTGGCCTCGCCGGTCCCACTGCCGTCCGGGCGCGCCGCGCAGATGCTGGCGCTGACCATCCTGTGGCATCCCGAGCGCGAGCGCATCGGCGAGCAGTTCATCGCGCCCAGGGCGCCGAACAGCGGCGCCGACATTGCGGTGAACCGCTTCGCGCCGCTGTTCGGCGCCCTGGCCGGCGAGCGCGCGCCGCTCGATCACCGCCGCATCGCGCGCGATTCGCTGCGCCTGCGCCGCCATCGCGACGATGGCGTGAGCCTGCTGCTGCCGCAAAGCCGCATGCGGGTGGAGCTGAACGGCGCCATGCTGGCCGCGCCCGAAACGCGCTGCACGCCCGAACAGGTCGATGCCGGCCTGGTGATCGGCCTCGGTGGCGTGGTGCTGCTGTGCGTGCACTGGATGGACCGCCTGCCGCAGCCAAGCGCCATCGCATCGGTGCGCGGGGTCAGTAGCGCCGCGATCCGCGTGCGTGAGCTGATCCGCCAGGTGGCCGCGACCGAGCTGCCGGTGCTGCTGCTCGGTGAAGCCGGCAGCGGCAAGGAGCTGGCCGCGCAGGCGATCCACCAGGCCAGCGCGCGCTGCCGCAGCCCGATGGTGGCGGTGAACATGGCCAGCGCCGGCGAGTCGCGGGCGGAGTCCGATCTGTTCGGCGCCGGCACCGGGGCATTTGCGCAGGCTGGCGACGGCGTCGTGTTTCTCGACAAAGTCGGCTTTGCGCCGCCGGTGGTGCAGGCGATGCTGCGGCGCGTGCTGCAGACGGGCGAGTACCGCCCGTCCGGCGCGCGCCTCAAGGAGGCGGCCAGGGCGCGCCTGATCGGCGCCAGCGACCATGACCTGCACGACGGCAGCTTCAACCAGGCCTTGCTGCGCCGCCTGGAAGCGCTGGTGGTGCACCTGCCGCCCCTGCGCGCGCGGCGCTGCGACATCGGCGTGCTGGCGCTGCACTGCATGCAGGCCTGGAGCGCGCGCACCGGCAGCGCGCCCGAGCTGCCGGTCGCGTTCATGAGCCAGCTGTGCAACTACGACTGGCCCGGCAATGTGCGCCAGCTCGGCAGCGTGGTGCAGCGCGCCATGAGCGCCGCGCAGGCCGGCCAGGCGCTCGATTTCGACGCGCTGGCGCCGGGCGCGGCCAGCCGGCCGGCGCGCACCCGGCCGGCCAAGCTGGGGCCACAGGCGGTGCTCGACGCGCTCGAGGCGAACGGTTGGCTGATCCGCAATGCGGCGCTGGCGCTGGGCGTGTCGCGCCCGACGATGTACAAGCTGATGGAGGCGCATCCGGCGATCCGCCAGGTCGGCCAGATTGCGCCGGCCGAGATCGACGCGGCGCTGGCCACCCACGGCGGCGACGCCGGGCGCTGCGCCGCCGCGCTCAAGACCCCGAGCGAAGCGCTGCGGCGCTACCTGCGCGCTCGCAAAGTGTTGTGAAGCGGGCACGCCGGCATGCGGCTGGCATGGCGGCCGGCGCCGATGCTTGCTTCCTTGGGCCGGCCGGAATCTAATATAGGCAGGAGCGCCAGCCGGCCCTCATCGACAACGGAGTTTGCCATGCATGTCGCCCCTTTACGCCGCCGCTGGGTCGCCGCCCTGGTGCTGGGTACGGCCAGCCTGGCCTGCGCCGCGCAGGAACCGGCCCTGTACGTGTACTCGACCATCGACGCGCTGCTGGCCGGTGTGTACGAGGGCCAGCTGAGCGTCGCGCAACTGGGCGCCAAGGGCAATTTCGGGATCGGCACCTATAACGGCCTCGATGGCGAAATGGTGGTCCACGATGGCAAGTTCTATCACGTGCGCGCCGACGGCTCGGTGCGCATCGCGGCGCCGACCGAGCGCACGCCGCTGGCCTACGTGCTGCCGTTCGTGCCCACCAAAACCGTGGAGCTGGGGCCGGCCGCCAGCCTGCCGGCCATCGAAGCGCTGGCCGACCAGCAGCTAAGCAACAAGAACATGTTTTACGCGGTCGAGGTCAAGGGCCGCTTTACCGGCATCTTCACGCGCGCCATTCCCGCGCAGGGAAGGCCGTACCGGCCGCTGGCCGAGGTGTCGAAGACGCAGAGCGTGTTCACGCGCGAGGCGGTGGCGGGCACCCTGGTCGGCATCCGCAGTCCCAGCCTGAGCAAGGGCATCAGCGTGCCGGGCTACCACTGGCACTTCATCTCGGACGACCTGACCTTCGGCGGACATGTGCTCGGCACGGGGCTGGAACGCGGCGTGCTGAAGCTGGCCCAGGTGCGCCGGCTGGAAGTGGAGCTGCCGCTGAACGACGATTTTGCCAACGCCGACCAGGACAAGGACCGCGCCGCCGAGCTGCGCAAGGTCGAGAGCGCACAGCACGACAAGGATGGCGTCCACAAACCTTGATTGCCGGATCGCGGCATGCCACTGGCGTAAAATGGGCTTCCTGTCATTACAATGAAACCATTGCCATGCGTAAACTTCCACTCTTTTCCGCCCTCGTCCTGGCCACCGCCTGCCTGAACTCGTCCGCTCAAGCACTCGATAAAGATAGCTTGCCCGGCAATTACTTCCTGAAAGGCGTCATGGAAGTTGGTTCCGAGATATGGCTCGGCAAAAATGGAAAATTTCAGTACATGCTCGCCTATGGCAACCTCGACCAGGGAACCGAGGGCGTGTGGGAAATCAAGAACGAGCGCGTGGTATTGACGTCGGTACCGGGGCCGATGCTGTTTCGCCTGGAGAAAGAAACCGACTTCAAGCCAGAGAAAGAGCCGCAGGCCGGCACTTGGGTCGCGGTGGTCCGCGCCGACGATTTTTATGTGAAGGATGTCGAGCTCACATTCGAAGCCCAGTCGGGCAAGAGCGCAACGGTGAGCGGCACCGATCCCAAAAACGGGCAGGCGATCGTGACGATGCCGGCCAGCGAGGTCTGGTCCCGTACCGGCCTGCGTCGCCGTGGCAGCCAGGATGCGTGGCAATGGGTGGCGGTGCCTCCCGCCCGCGCCAGCACCCGCATCGCCGGTTTTCGGTTGACCAACCAGATCTCGGCCATGACCGCGTTCAAATCAATGGAATTGACCGCTGGCAAGGATGGCTTGATTCCCGATGAGGCATCGGGCCTGTCGCAGGGCGTCTATAAAAAAGCGCAGTGACACCCGTGCGCCGCCGGCGTCATTGATGGTGTCATTGTGAGGACGCCATGGATCGTGTCGCGCTGTTGACGAAGCGCGGCGATGGCCTTGGCCTTCGCCGCATCGGCTGAGGACATATGCGCGTCATGTAAAATATGGTTCATGTAACCAAAATGCAAAGATTGTCATGTCCGAGACCCCTGAACTGCCAAGCTCCGTTGCGGGCGCCGACAAGCCCAACTCGTCCGCGCTGAAGTTCGATCTCGACGACTTGCCGGGGAATTATTTCCTGCAAGGTGTCATGGAGGTCGGTTCGGAATTATGGCTTGGCAAGAACGGCAAATTCCAGTTCCTGCTCACCTATGGCGCGCAAGACGATGGCAACGAGGGTGTGTGGGAAATCAAGGACGATTTGCTGGTGTTGACCCCGGTGGAAGAACCAATGGTGTTCCGTCTGGAAACCGACAACGAGTTCACGCCCAGGCAGGAGCCCGAGCCTGGCCAATGGGTCGCGGTATGTTGCACTGCGGATATCTATTTGAAGAACATCGAGGTCCGCTTTGAAGCTGCCTCGGGCAAGGGGGTGATCGTCGACACCAATCCCGCCAACGGCCAGGCCATCGTGAGCATGGCGGAAGGCGAAGTCTGGGCGCGTACCGGCCTGCGTCGCAGTGGTACCGAGGAAGCGTGGCAATGGCTGTCGATGCCGCCCGAGCGCGCCAGCGCCCGCATTGCCGCTTTTCGGCTGACCAATCCGATTGCGGCCATGACCGCCTTCATCTCGATGGAACTGAAGGCCGGCGCGGAAGGCCTGGTGGTCGCCGATGAGGAATCAGCCCTGTCGGAAGGCGTGTACAAGAAAGCGCGCTGACCCCGGTATGCGGGCTGGAATGGCAGCGCAAGCGCCTGTTTCCACTGGTACGCCGCGCGCGGCAAGCGGGAACCGTTGGCCTGAAATTGCCGGTCTGGATACTGATACTATTCGGACTTGGATTCGCATGCGCGCGGGAGGAGTAAAGCAGTGGCAGAAATCGATCATGTGCTGATCGTCGATGACGACCGTGACATTCGCGAGCTGGTGACGGCCTACCTCGAAAAACAGGGCCTGCGCTGCACGGCGGCCGAAGACGGCCGCGCGATGCGCTCGGCGCTGCAACGGGCCACGCCCGACGTGATCGTGCTCGACCTCATGCTCCCCGGCGACGACGGTCTGGCCCTGTGCCGCGAGATCCGCTCCGGCAAGCACCGCGCCATTCCGATCCTGATGCTCACCGCGCGCGACGATGAAACCGATCGCATCGTCGGCCTGGAACTGGGCGCCGACGATTACATGTCCAAGCCGTTCGCGGCGCGCGAGCTGCTGGCGCGCATCCGCGCGGTGCTGCGCCGCACGCGCATGCTTCCGCCGAACATGCAGGCCACCGAAACGGCATCCCTGATCGGCTTCGGCGCATGGCGGCTCGACCTGGTGGCGCGCCATCTGCTGGCCGAGGACGATGTCGCGGTCGCACTGAGCAGCGCCGAATACCGGCTGCTGCGGGTCTTCCTCGACCATCCGCAACGGGTGCTGACGCGCGATCAATTGCTGGAACTGACCCATGGCCACGATGCGCAGGCGTTCGATCGATCCATCGACATCCTGGTCAGCCGCCTGCGCCAGCGCCTGCGCGACGACCCGCGCGAGCCGCGCTACATCAAGACGCTGCGCAGCGAAGGGTATGTGCTGTCATGCCCGGTCACGCCACTGGCGGGAACGGCGTGAAACGCATCGCCGCGCTGCTGCGCGCCCTGGCCCCGGCCAGCCTGTTCGCGCGCCTGTCGATCATTTTGCTGGCGGGACTGGCAGCGGCCCAGTTTCTCTCCGCGATGCTGACCATCGACGAACGTAACGACGCGAGCATGGGCGCAATGATCGATTATGTCGAAGTCGACCTGCGCACCGCCGTGGCCCTGCTCGAGCGCTTGCCGCACGACGAGCGCGCGGCCTGGCTGCCACGTCTCGAACGCGGCGGCTACCGGTATGCGCTTGGCGCCGGCCAGGCCGGCCCGCCGGTGACGGCGCCGCACTCGATGCGCGTGCTGGCGTCGGTCACGCGCGCGCTCACGCCCGGCCATGCCTTCAGCGCGCACGCGGTCGCCGGCGACGCCGAACGCTTCCAGGTACATGTGACGCTGGCGGACGGGCAGCCGCTGACGGTCGACTTTCGCCCGCGCCGCGGCCTGCCTTTGTCGGAGCGGCTGCCCTACATGCTGGCGGGGCAGCTGGCGCTGGTGGCGCTGGCCTGCTGGCTGGCGGTACGGCTGGCGATCCAGCCCTTGCGCACGCTGGCCGACGCCGCCGACGCGCTCGGGCCAGGCCTGCGCCCGGTGCGCATGCCCGAACAAGGCCCGTCCGAAGTGGCGGCCGCCGCGCGCGCCTTCAACGCCATGCAGCAGCGCATTGCCGCCTATGTCGATGAACGGCTGCGCATCCTGGCGGCGATCTCGCACGACTTGCAGACGCCGATCACGCGCATGCGCTTGCGCGTCGACCTGATGGACGAATCGCCGCAACAGCAACGCCTGATCGACGATCTGCGGCAGCTCGAAGACCTGGCAAGGCAAGGGATCGGCTACGCGCGCGCGATGCACGGCCAGCTGGAACCGGCGCGCGCGATCGACCCCGACGACCTGCTCGACGCCATGGCGCTCGACTACCGCGACAGCGGCGCCGGCGTGGCTTTCGAGCGCCAGGGCGGGGCGCCTGAAGTCATACCGTTCGTCACGCGTGCGGGCGCCCTGCGCCGCGTGGTCACCAACCTGGTCGACAACGGCTTGAAGTACGCAGGCGAGGTGAACATCACGATGGAGCGCCCGGCGCAAGGCGTCATCACGATCCGGGTGCTCGACCGGGGGCCGGGCATTCCCGAGGCGGCGCTGGAACAGGTCTTCGAGCCGTTCTACCGGCTCGAGAGCTCGCGCAACCGCGACACCGGCGGCACCGGCCTGGGGCTGGCGATTGCGCGCCAGTTGGCGCTCACGCTTGGTGGCGGCCTGACCCTGCACAACCGGCCCGATGGCGGGCTGGAAGCGCGGCTGGTGGTGCGCGCCGTGGCGCCCGCCGATCAGCCGAAAGTGAACGCGTAGACCTCGGCCCCGCTGTCGAGAAAACGGATCTCGACGCGCCGCTGCAGGGCAGAACCCGACTGCCGGACCAGCTGATACAGGCGGGTGGCCGTAACGACGCCGTTGCCATCGGCGTCGATGTCGGCGCCGTGGTCCGCACCCGGTGCGCGGCCATCGACGCTGACCTTGATGCGCACGGTGCGCCCGGCTTGGCCGGGCCCCATCACCAGGTGCAGGTCGCGCGCCCGGAACTGGTGCGCGATGGCGCCGCCAGCCAGTTCGGCCCTGGCCGATTCGGCGTTCACGGTCCAGCGTCCGGACAGGGCCCATTGGTTCAGGCCAAGCTGGCCCGCCGAGTACTGGTGCGCCACGTCGCGCCGCACGCCTTCGGGCGAGTTGAACCCACTGGCCTGGCGATAGCCGACGTAGGTTTCGGCCGAATCGAGCTGGCGCAGGTCTGGCGCCATCTGTTCCGCCGCTCCCGCCGGATCGACCAGGGTAGCGTCGACCGGGCCGCCGCGCGCTTCGGCCAGCAGCGACTGCATCGCCCGTTCCAGCTTGTCGTAGCCGCCTTCGCCTACCTGGCGGTAGCGGATCTTGCCGTTGGCGTCGACCAGATACCACGCGGGCCAGGCGTTGTTGCCCCATGCCTGCCAGATGCGATGGTCGCTGTCCACCGCCACCGGAAAATCGATCTTGAAGCGGCTGACGGCGGCGCTCACGTTAGTCAGGTCTTTTTCGAACCTGAACTCGGGCGAATGCACCCCGACCACCGTCAGGCCGTGGGCGCGATACTTGTCGGCCCAGGCGCGCACATACGGCACCGTGCGGATACAGTTGATGCAGGAATAGGTCCAGAAATCGACCAGCACCACCTTGCCGCGCAGTTGCGCGGGCGTCAGCGGCGCGCTGTTGAACCAGGTGGTCGCGCCGTCGAAACCTGGCATGGCCGCCTGCACCGGCAAGCTGCTGCGGTAAGGCGTGGCGGCGCGGCTGCCGGACGGCATCGACAAGGCGGCCACGCCGAGTACGGCGACGCATCCGAGTGCGGCGATGGAATAGCGGTTCATGGTGGCTCCCTCAAACAATCTCATTTTTCCAGGACGACGATGGGTTTGTTCTTTTCAACCAGGTAGGTCGCCAGTTCCGCGCTGTTGCCGGTCGAGACATTCTTTGCCGAGTGCGCGGCGCCCGCCGGAATGTACAGGGACTCGCCGGCCTGCAGGCGGATGGTTTTTCCGTTCATTTCATATTCGACCGTGCCGGCGAGGACGTAGGCGATTTCCACGCCGGGGTGCACGTGTTTCGGGAACGACGCGCCCGGTGCGAAATCGACGCGCACCTGGATCGCCTCGCGGTTGCCTTCGAAGTCGTGGCGGACCGATTCGGTGCGGGCGATGCCTTTGGCGTCGAACTGCTGTGCGCCCGCCGCCGCCGACAGCAGGCCCGCCGCCGCCATGAGCATGGCGCAGGCGGCATTGCGTGCCAACGATGGACGGAGGTGGTGTTGGATGGCGTGCATGGTGTTTCTCCTGTGAGTTCGCCGTTGCGCGCCAGGCCAGGGTGGCTTGCCGCGTCGACGAGGACTCATTAGACCGTTTTGGTGTTTCCGCGCGATGTCGGCAATGCCCTCCAGATCGCGGTCAACGTGTCCACAGCGTCAGCAGAAACAATTCGACACAAAAGTCGGGCGACAACGTACGGCGCGGCGCCGGCAGCATGGCGACGGACGCGTAAATGATATCTTTGCGGTCACATTAATTTCTAATAGGTAATTATCCTGTCATAGTGGGCGTGCATGATGCCTGGGCAAATTCGCATGTTGTGTGAGACGTCCATGAAGATTCCCCATTTTTCCACCGGCACGCGCGTGCTCGGATCGTTTTCCCTCGTGTTGCTGATCATGGCCGGCATGACCGGCGCTTCGCTGTGGCGCCAGCATGGCGCCGAACGGGCCATGACGAGCTTGGTGCAAGTCCATCTGGCCAGGCAGCAGGCGCTGTCCGAGCAACTGGCGACGGCGCGCCTGAACGGCGCGCGCACCTCGGCCATTGCGCGCAGCGACAGCCTGGAAGTGGCCGATTATTTCCAGGCCCAGCTCGACGCCGGCGAAACCGCGCTGCGCCAGACCGAACAGCGCCTGGCGGCCTTGTCGCCCGGCGTGGAAGAGCGCCCGTTGTGGCACACCGTGCTGCAGCGCAAGCAAGCCTACGGGGTGGTGCGGGCAGAGGTGTTGCGGCTCAAGGAAATCGGGCGCACGCAAGATGTCGCCGAACTGGCCGCGACCACGCTCGAATCGACATTCAAAGCCTACGTGGCGGCGATGGAAGTGGCCTTGCGGCACCAGAGCGCGCAATCGCAGGCCCTGGCGGCGGCCTCGGCGGTTCAGTTCCGCCACAGCCGCAACCTGCTGATCGGGCTGGGGCTGGCCGCGCTGGCCGTGGCGGCCCTGCTGTCGGCGATGCTTACGCGCGGCATCGTCACGCCCCTGAAACGCGCGGTCGGGCTGGCCGAGCGCGTGGCGCAAGGCGACCTGCGCATGTCGATCGAGCACGCGCGCGCCGACGAAATCGGCCAGCTGTTCACCGCCCTTTCCGATATGTCGGCGCGGCTGGCCAGCACGGTCGGCAAGGTCCATGAGGGAGCGCTGGCGATCGACCTGGCGTCGCGCGAGATTGCGGAAGGCAATTTCGAATTGTCGGGGCGCACCGAGCAGCAGGCGGCCGCGCTGGAAGAAACCGCCTCGTCGATGGAAACCCTGACCGACGCCGTGCGCCAGAACAGCGCCAACGCGCGCCTGGCCAACGAATTGGCGGAGTCGGCGTCGAGCGTGGCGCGCGAGGGCAGCCGGGTGGTGGCGGAAGTCATGCACACGATGACGCACATCAACGACTTCGGCAAGAAAATTGCCGACATCACCAGCGTGATCGACGCCATCGCGTTCCAGACCAATATCCTGGCGCTCAACGCGGCGGTGGAGGCGGCGCGCGCGGGCGAGCAGGGCCGGGGCTTTGCGGTGGTGGCGGCCGAAGTGCGCAGCCTGGCGCAGCGTTCGGCGGCGGCGGCGCGCGATATCCATGCCTTGCTGGGCAATTCGTCGGCCAAGATCGCCAACGGCAGCGCGCTGGCGCAAGCGGCGGGCGCGACCATGGACGAGATCATGCTGCGGGTGCAGAAGGTGACCACGATCATGGGCGCGATCAGCATGGCCACCAGCGGGCAGGAGCACAGCATCGGCCAGGTCAGCAGCGCGATCCGGGCGCTGGATGGCGTGACCCAGCAGAACGCCAGCCTGGTGGATGAGGCAGCGGCGGCGTCGGGCGCGATGCGGGGCCAGGCGCGCGAACTGGCGCGCATGGTGGCGTATTTCCAGACCGGCCACGATCGACCGCAACGGCAAGAGCGATATCTTCGCCATTTGGAGGGGATACCTGGAACAATGTCCCCGGCATGGCAAGCGCAGGATGCCGCATGAAACGGGTCACCGGTATGATTGCGCAACGGGAATGCTGTCCGTGCGCCCACCAAGGAAAGGTCCATGAAAATCTTGATAGTGCCAACGTTGCTTGCACTGTGCGCTCTCCAGACGATGTCAGGCTGTGGGGAGCGTGCGCGTCCGCTTGAACATCCACAAAGAACGGCGACGGTAGCAAAGCCATCCGCACAAGCCATTGGCACAGCGAGAATGCTGGACGATCGCTCCATTGTATTGAATTTACGAGCTGAAACGGAAGGGAGTGTCGGTCATGCCCGATTCACCTATCAGCCTGGCGATCCGATGCATGTAAAAATAGGTGAGCATGTCGGGGGACTCAAGCCTGGGGAGGAGAAAAGCGTTCCTCCCTTTCCCGAACAATAGGGCGCCGCGGGGCGCGAAGCACAGGTGCGCTAAGCCGGTTGCGGGAACGCCGGCCGGAACGGCATGCTCAGCGTCGCCCGCGTTCCTTGCGCCAGCGGTGCGATGAGCAGCGCGGCGCGCTCGCCGAAACCGGTCTCCAGGCGCGCGCGGATATTGATCAGCGCCACGCCGTTGCCGGTGCTGCGGCGCGCCTGCCCTAGGCCGAGGCCGACGCCATCGTCGTCAACCACGATTTCCAGCACGCCATGGCGCACCAGCGCGCTGATGCGCACGTGGCCGCCTTCGAGCCTTGGGCCGACGCCATGTTGCACGGCGTTTTCGACCAGCGGCTGCAACAGCAGGGGCGGCATCAGCGCCTGTCGTACGGCCTCGCTGGCGTCGATGGAAAACGCCAGGCGGCTGCCCATCCGGATCTGCATCAGCAGCAGGTAGTTGTGGGCCGTTTCCAGCTCGGCGCCAAGACTGCTGTCGGTCGCGCGCATCTGCCCGAGGCTGGCGCGCAGGTAGTCGGTGAACGATTCGAGCATCAGTTGCGCGCGCGCCGCATCGGTGGCGATCAGGCTCTGCACATTGGCTAAGGTATTGAACAGGAAGTGCGGCTCGATCTGCGCCTGCAACATGCGTAACTGCGATTCGGCGGCTTGCTGCGCCAGCGCCTTTTCCTTGGCGCGGAATTGCCACCAGACCCAGTTGGCGGCCAGGATCAGCGCCGCGAAAATGGCGAACTTGAGCTGGACCATGGGCGCGCCCGCCAGCTTGTGCCAGAAGTTGACCGCGTACACCTGCCCCAGCACGGCATAGCCGGCCCGCACGCCGAGCGCGGCGCCGGCGAACAGGATCGCGCTCATGACGGCGAGCGGGCGCCAGCCCTGCATGGCGAACAGGGCGTCGATCCACGCAGCCGGCAGCAGCCATTCGCCGACGCGCATGAGCAGCAGCATGCTGGCGGCGGCGCAGGCGCCGAACAGGAGGTTGTTGGTCAGCGAGCTGGTCCACCAAGCCAGCTCGGCCTTCGCCATCAGGAGCACCGACACCAGCATCAGCACCAGCGTCACCGCGAATGCGAGTCCGATGGCGACCAGCAGGCGTGCCCACCACGGCTCCTCGCGGCGCTTTTTCAGGATCAGAAAACTGCGCAAGGCTTGCTTGACGGTGGGGCGGATATCCATGGGGAAAAGAGTGTAGCAGCTTCGCCGGCTCAGCCTTTCGGACGCGCGATCGCGGCCAGCGCGGCGCGGCGCGCGCGCTCGCTCTTTTGCGCCTCGGCCAGCTCCAGGTCGAAGGAGGAGGGTGCGGCGTCGGCGCTGGCCGCAGCGCCGATATCCTGCGCCACCCGGAAGCCTTCCAGCGCACCGATAAAATCGACCGGCATGGCGCCCCGGTGGCTGGCGTGAAAGCCGCGCCAGTGCCAGCTGCCGCCGCGCACCACGCGCGCCTTGCAGGTCGCGTCGACCCAGGCGCTGCCGTCGGCGGGCGCGCCGGCATAGCTCTCGTGCTCGCAATCCTGGACATATTCGGCGATATTGCCCAAGGTATCGTGCAAACCGAAGGCGTTCGCTTCGTACATCCCGACGATGCTGGCGTAGCCGGACTTGTCGTCGCACGGCATCACGCCCACGTGCTCGCGCGATTCCAGGCCGTCGAAGTCGCGCCGGATGGCCGCCTCGGCCGAGCGGTCGGCCAGGTTGGCGTAGCGGCAGGCGGCGGTTTCCTCGTTGCCGAAAAAGTAGCGCGCGGTGCCGCCGGCGCGGCTGGCGTACTCCCATTCCGCTTCGCTCGGCAGGCGGTATGGTTTGCCGGTCTCCTTGGCCAGCCAGGCGACGTAGGCCTGGGCGCCGTTCCAGCCGATGCAGGTGGCCGGTTCGAACTTGCTGAGCGACTGCAGGGTGGCGGCGTCGACGAACTCGTTGGGCACGCTGGTGAACCAGCGCTTCGACGCCATTTGCAGGCACATGCGCGGCGCCTTGTAGCCGGTCGCCTCGACGAAACGCTGGAATTCGGCGGCGCTCACTTCGTACTTGCCGATCCTGAACGCCTTGAGCGTGACGCTGTGCGCCGGTTGCGTATTGGCGGCGCGCGCGCTGCCCATCACAAACTCGCCGGCCTTGATCGTGACCATCTGCGGTTCGATCGGCGCCGCCATGGCGGCGTTGGCGAGAAGGAGGAGGGAAACAGTCAAGGTGGATTGCTTGAACATGGCGTGCCTGCGGGTTGGTTGAGATGCACGCAGGATGGCAGGCGGCGCCCGGGCGCACATGCCCGCCGCGACGGATCGACAAGCGCGCCGACGAATCGACATGCGCGCGGACCAACTGCAGCCGGTCGCAGCCGGCGTCGATTGGTCTCAAGGCGCTGGCGCCGGCGCCGGCGGGCGCACTACAATGGCGGCATGACATTCTCTTGCTTTCCCCGATGCGCGCCCTGATCGCCGACGACGAGCCGCACCTGGCGCGTTTCCTGCAACAACAGCTGGCCACGCTGTGGCCGGAGCTCGAGATCGTGTGCCTGGCCGGGAACGGCGTCGAGGCGGCGCACGCGATTGCCACCTTGCAGCCGGAGCTGGCTTTCCTCGACATCCAGATGCCGGGGCTGACCGGGCTGGAGGTGGCGCAGGGCATCGAAGGGCCGACCAGGGTGGTCTTCGTGACCGCCTACGACAGCCATGCGGTCGAGGCCTTCGAGCACGCCGCGCTCGATTACGTGCTCAAGCCGGTCAAGCTGGAGCGCCTGGCGCGCACCCTGGAGCGCATCAAGGCCGCCTGCGCGCCGGTGCAGGCCGATGCGCGCCTGGCGCTGGCGCTGGGGCGCTTGCTGGCGCTTCCCACGCAGCCGCGCCTGCGCTATATCCGGGCCGGGCAAGGCGAGCTGACGTTCCAGGTCGCGGTGGAGAACGTGCTGTTCTTCCACGCCGACGACAAATATACGGTGGTGAGCACGGCCACCGGCGAACACCTGATCCGCACCCCGCTCACCGAGCTGGCGGCGCAGCTGGACCCGGAGCAGTTCTGGCAGGTGCACCGTTCCACCCTGATCAACCTGGCGTTTTTGGACGGCACCCGGCGCGACGAGGGCGGGCGCCTGTTCGTGCGCATGCGCGGCTGCCAGCGTGAACTGCCGGTCAGCCGCGCCTTCGTGCACCTGTTCCGGGCGATGTAGTCCGGGCGCTGTCTTTCACGCCTTTGGCAAAAGGGAACTACGGGCGTGTGACGCCGCCAGGCCCAGGCGCGGTGACCGGCTCAGCGAAGCCAGGCAAACAGGCCGGCGGCGGCGCAGCCGAGCACAGTGGCGCCGACCACGACTTGCAGCACCCGCCCCGCCGGTTCGGGCGCCGCTGGCGGCACGCCGGCGCCGCTGGCGGGCCTGGGCGCCTCGGCGGCGACCACCACCACCGCCAGTGGTTCGGGGCGCAGCGGGGCCAGGTGCTCGGCGCCGGACGGGCTGGCTAGCACGCCGCCCAGGTCGTCCTGCTGGTAGGTTTCAGTGCTGTTGGTGGACATGGGACGGTTCCGGGGTGAGTGGCTCAGGCATCGACGATGGCGTTCACGGTGCAGATGACCATGCTGGTGCAGGCGCTCTTGTGGCCGTGCAAGGTAAGCGGGATCGCTTCGTCCAGGGTCGCGCCATCGCCCTCGATGATCGGGTTGACGCCGTGCAGCGGGCAGCTGACCAGGTCGCCCACGCGGGCCACGCGCCGACCGTCGATGGTAAAGCTGCCGCTGGCCTTGATGACCTTGCCGCCGTGGGTGGTCATGTCGCCTTCGCAGCAAACAGGACGCTCCATCAGAAGGTATCCTTCACGCCGGCGGTGGACGGGAAGTACGGGCGCTTGACGGCCGCGTCGTTTGTCATCTGTTCGGCCGATGGCGGCGTGACCAGCAGCAAGGTGGCGCCATCGTTGCGGCGCAGGTTGGCCACCAGGGTGGCGCCGCCGCTCTGGCGTCCCGCCATCGAGGCCAGCGCCACGCCCACAAACGCGCTGGCGGCGCCGGTGTCGCCCAGGATGCGCGCCAGGTCGAAGCCGCGCTTGGGGTCGAGCAGGTCGATGTCGTCATCGATGGCGTGCAGGCCCTGCACCAGCGGCACGAAGCGCTCGCCGCTGCGGCGGTCGTCCCAGACGCTGCCGTAGTCGTAGAAAATGCGCGCCGGCGGCTTGCCGCCCAGCGGGGCCAGCGCGGCGCGCAGGGCGCTTTGCATGCGCGCGGCTTTTTCAAGCGCCTTGACCGGCTTGCCGGCGTCGTCGAGGTAGGACACCACCAGCGGGCGGTGCACCGTGCCGAAGTGTTCCAGGTGGTCGAACTGCGCGACCTGGAAGGCGGTCCAGGGCTTGGCCAGGAATGGGGTCGGGACAAACGGCGTGGGCGGATTTTTCTTCCAGCCGGCAAACTCCGACCAGTTGCGCGAAAAACGGCCGCCGCGATTCTTGACCACCATGGTATCGGTCACGAACGGGGCGAACGGACGCAGGCGCTCCACGCGCGCGCGCTGCGCCAGCACCAGCATGGCAAAGCTGTCGCTGACCACGCGCGCCTGCTTGGGGCGGTAGACCTGCTCGGCCGCCAGTTTCTCGTAGCGCGGCGGATCGCTGCGCTTGAAGCTCAGGGCGCGGTGCATGGCGCTGTCCTTGGCGGCCACGCCGATGGCCGGCACGTCCGCATTTTGCTCGAAGGTGGCGAACAGGGTTTGCCACAGCGCGTCGGGCTCGTCGTTCAGATAGGAGTTGAGCACCTGCCCGCTCTGGGTCAGCAATTCGCGGAACGAGCCCGGCGCGGTGTACGGGCCGCCGACCGTGGTGACGACCACGCTGTGCGCGTTCGACTTGCGGCTCAGTTCGCGTGCCGGGCCTTCGTCCGGCTCGCCGAAGGAAGGCGCGACCACCGAGATCGGCAGCGGATAGCGGTCCATGAATTCGCGCACCGCGGCGTCGATCGTGTCCAGGTTGCGCTTGGACGCCATCATCTGCCATTCCGGCAAGGTCTTCGGATATTGTTTCGGGTCTTGCGAGACGATGTAGCTGCCGTTGCTGTCCTGCACCGCCTGCCACAGGTTGGCCTTGGGATAGTCGGGGTGGTTGCGCCAGGTTTCGACAGCAACGCCGACGCCGACCAGTTCGAGCGACTCGATCGGCGGAAATGTGCTGCCTGTTTGCGTCTGCGACATAAGAGGGTCCATCTTGTTGATGAGGGTCGGCGCGGCGCCCCAGGCGGGCGCGGCGAGCAAGGCGGCGAGCGCCCAGGCGCGCGGGGCCCTCCTTGCCAGGGGCGGCGGCGCCGTCCGGGACATTACTGGGGCGCCTTCGGCTTACATAGCGGCAGCGAGGTATCCTTGGGGTCGCCGGTGCAGAATTCGCGTTTCGGGGTAAAGGCCGTGAAGCAGCCGCTGGCCGACAGCAACACCCCCATGATGGCGAGGGCCGGCAAGACCCTGCGCGCCGACGGCAGGCGGGATGTGCGATGTTGAACGAGCTTCAATGTTGTCCTCCACGGGGAAAGGCATGTTGTTGGTTGCGGCGCTGGTTTTCCTCGAAGCGCTGCTGGGTTGTTTCCGAAATCACGAACGGGGCCAGGGTTGTCACGGTGCAGGCATCGGTGAACGCCGGCAGCTTGCCCGGATGCAAACCGTCAGCCGAATGGTAGTGGAAATTGCCATTGATGACGTCGCGTTCGGCGGCGCCGATCTCGCCGTTGAGCATGGCGACGATGTCCGGCGCCGGCGCCGCAAACGCGGCGCTGTCGAGCGATCTGTCGTCGACCACGCCATGCCAGTTGGTGCGCCAGTCGGCCGCCGCGCGCAAGAACGTGATCCATTTCAGGTCATTGGTCTTGAGAATGTCGCTGATGCCGATGCAGACATCGTAAGCGACCGCCTTCTGGCTGTGCATGGCATTGCTGACGATGCTCGAATGGTAAGAATTTTCCCCTTCGCGATTCATCCAGCGCGCCTTGGCCTGTTCCGCCGTCTCGCCCGGCAACATGCCTTCCTGGCTTTTTTTGGTGTAGGGACTGGTGGCGCCGATGGCCGCGTCGATGGGGCCGTTCTGCAGCTCGGCGGCGCCCATCTCGGGGATGAACGGCGCGTGCAGCGGCTCGGCGTTGATGAAGCGCTTGCGCCCGAAGGTATGGCCGACATTCCACTTGAAGTGGATCTTGTAGTCGTAGGGCGCGCTGCCGACCGGCGGGGCGTCGGCATTCTTGCCCAGGGGCGAAGCGAACATGCGCTGGTAAAAGCGGCTACCCAGCTTCTGGCGCATGGCTTCGTACACGCCCCACCAGCCGATGCCCTGGATGTTGGGCAGGCCGACGGTGGCGTCGTCCGGGCTGAAGTAGAGGAACACCTTGCCGCGGTTGTCGCGCTCCAGTCTGGCGGCCGCTTCCCACAGGCGCCCGACCACGCCCTCGCCCTCGGTCTTGAGGCTGGCAAAAGCGGGCACGCTGGCCGGCGCGGTGGTCATGAAATCGGCCACGATCTTGCGCAGGGTTTCTTCGCGCGCATGCGCGGTCTGCTGCTCGCCGCCGGTCTGGAAGGTTTCGATGAACGGTTCTTCGAGGCTGTATGGCGGATTGTTGAGCACCACCGTATCGGCCTTGACGCCGGCGCCTTCCTTGCCCAGCATGGCGTGCGCCAGCAGGGTGACGAAGCAGCCCTGGCTGTGCGCGATGATGTTGACCGGCTCGTTGGGCGACTTCTTGCGGATGATGCGCAGCAGCGCGGCCAGGCGCTGGGCCGCCAGCACCATGTAGGTCCTTGGCGGCGCGCTCAGCAGTGGATGGGTGCCGTCGTCCGGATCGGCGCGCCGGATCGCCCAGTTGCGCCGGAAACCTTCGCCGAACATGTCGGGAATATTCGTGGTGGCGTTGGCGAACGGCCCGCCGTTCTTGCCGAAGCGCTTGTCGAGGCGGTTGCCGTAGCGGTCCAGGTATTCCTTGTGCGGCTGTTCGGTGTCGGCCTGCGCGCTCTCTTCGCGAAACCCCCAGTAAAACGGGATCACCGACGAGGTGCCCTGGTCGGGCTTGCGCTGGAAATACACCTTGTCGGGATCGGGATGGACGTCCTGCGCGCCATAGTCGCCGGTTTTTTTCTGCGGCGGCAAGGCCCACTCGCCGGCCAGGATATCCTGGCGCTGCAGGCGCGTGTTCAGGCCCGCGCACAGGCCGGCTTCCTGCCTGGCGAAGGCTTCGCCCACATCGTTGACGCCGTGTACCAGGATGGTGATGCAGGGCATGCTGCGCTTGATCGGAATGCCCGCTGTCGACTTGCTGGTCAGCAGGATCTGTTCTTCATTGCCGGGGACGACCAGATTGTCCTGCTCGTTCATGCCTTGTCCTTCCAGACCTTGATGTCGGCGATCCGCATCACGTCTTTCTCCGCCAGTGTGGTCAAGCCATCCTTGCCGGTCTTGCCTTCGATAAGCTGGCCGTCGTCGAGCTTGATTTGATAGTTATGGTTATCCAGTTTGTCGAGCTGGTCGCCATCGCGGTGCAGCATGAACTTGCGCCCGGTGTCGCCCACCTCGAAGGCCGGCATGTCCTGCTTCATGTTGCCCGGCCCGGTAAACAAGCGCGACGCCGACTTGAAGGTCAGCTTGCCCGGACAAACGATGTCGATATTCCCGCCCGACAGTTTGATATAGGCGCCGCCGCTGGTGAGCGTGATGTGCTTCTCGGCCGCCATCAGGATGTGCTCCTTGGTCGAGAGCACGGTGACGCTCTTGTCGGCCGTGATCTCGATGGCGTTGTGCTGGGCTTGCTGGATCAGCTTGCCCTTGTTGGCGATGCTGCGGATGTCGCCGTCGAGCGCGAACTGTTCGATATCCTTGCCGGCCGTGTGCAGGATCGACTGGCCGGCGTAGTGCTGCTGGTTGTGGCGCGCCACCGTGTCCATGTTCTTGCCGGCGAAGTGGGTCTGGTCCATCGGCGTGGCGCTGGCGATGCCGGCCGCGGCCGTGATCGCGATGACCGGCGCCCCGCCCGGCATGCGGCCTTTGGCGGCGCTTTCGTCGCCGCTGCCGTGGCCGAGCGCGCTTACCGCCTCGGTCAGCGACTCTTGCGGCTTGGAATCGCGCGCGCCGCCTTCATGTTGCTCGGCGGCCTCGCCCAAGCTCCTGGCCAGGTCGAGCGCCTGCTCCAGGCAACGCACCAGCTCGTCGCGGCTCAAGGTGCCGCCGACGGCGCGCGTGCGCCCGTCGGTCGAGAGCAGCAGGCCGCGCGAGGCGCGCAGGGCGCCGGCGCCGTTGGTTTCCAGCGCGAAGCCTTCGCCACGACTGTCCTTGCGGCCCAGGTTGTCTTCGATGCGGGTGATATGGCCGAGCGACAGCTGGCTATGCTGATGGTCGCTTTTGAGCTGGGCCTGGATCTGCCCGCCCGAGTCGTCCAGCACCAGATGGTTGCTGCGCCCGCCGGCCGTATTGCCGCCGCCTGGCGTCAGTTCGCGGCTGCGGATGCCCATCAGGGCTTTCTGGTCCGCCACCTTCCACGGCGGCATATTGTTTTCGTTGTAGACCGCGCCCGAAATGATGGGCCGGTCGGGGTTGCCGTCGAGCCAGACCACCACCACTTCCTGGCCTTTGCGCGGAATCGCATGCGCGCCCAGTTCGGCGCCGGCCCAGGGGCTCGACACCCGCAGCCAGGCCGAGCTGCGTTCATCGTTGCCGCCCACGCGGTCCCAGTGGAACTGCACCCGCACGCGGCCGTAGGCATCGGTAAACACATCGTCGCCGCCCGGGGTGACCACGGTGGCCGTCTGCGGCGCCAGGATGCGCGTGGCGCGGCTGTTGTAGCCGCGTCCCGGACGCCAGGCAATACGCTTGCGGATGCAGGTGAAGCGGTTGCTGTACTCGGCCGGCGTATCGACCTGCTGCAGATAATTGTTGCTGATCGAATGATGCACGCCGACGATCAGGAATTCGTTCTGGCCGGCGCCGTCGGCGTCGTCGTGGAAATGTCCGTCCAGGCGGAAGCTGCGGCCCGGCATGCTGAAGCGGTTGTTCCCGCGCGCGGAAAAATGCTTGCCGCTCGCTTCGGTTTCTTCCATGCGCAGGCGGGCCTGGTCGGCGCCGGCGGCGCTGTCGGGAAAACCGTAGGCGCCGGTGTACTCGTAGGATTCGATCTTGAGCACGGTGCCCTGCAGGTTCACGGTCGGGACGTCGACATGGGCCGGATGGGGATGCTTGAAGTCGAAGCTCGACAGCGCGATGCTGGCCGCGACCAGGTCGCGCACGGGCGACCATTCGCCGATCGCATCTTCTTCCAGCGCGCCGCCGTGGCGCTGGAAGCGCACTTCCGGCTTGCCGTCGATCGGCGCGGCCTGGGGCGAGTCGTCCGACAGCACCAGCTTGTGCCCGCTGGCGCTGTGTTCGTACCAGTAATGCCAGCCGGCCGCTTCCCAGCGCCGGTGCAGGTAATTGTGGTCGTCTTCGGCGAACTGGCACGCCATGGTCATGCGCGGCTCGGGCGCGCGCAGGCGGCAATCCCAGTCGGGATGGGTGCCGTAATCGTCGAAGATGCTGGTGGTCTGCTCGCGCAGCGTGGTGTCGTGGAAAACGTAGTTGTCGCGGCGCAGCTTGAGGTAGGCCAGCCAGGGTTTCAGGACCATCGAGTAAAACGCCACGCTGCCGTCGGTGCGGCTGAGCTGGAAGGCGAACACGTAGCCGTTGAAGTAGCGCAGGGTGCCGTCGCCGCGCACCAGTTCGATGGTGACCATCTTGCCCTGCACGTCCTTGAGGGCGATGCTGGCGTTATCGGACAGCACTTCGACGGTGTACTCGAAGTCGCGCGAAAGTTCCTCGCGCGCCTCGAGGCGGTTGGCCAGCAGCACATCGTCCGGCCCGTCCGCGTGCGGAAAGGTCAGGCGCATGAGGCGATTGTGTTGCCGGCTGAGCGCCATTGCCGCTACCGCCGCAGAAATACTACCCATAAGAATTGCATCCTCAATCAGGCGTTATATAACCACAAACCATAGTAACTGAACAACGCGTTGACTGTCAGTTTTATTGCTGAAAAATAATTGGTGTGTATTTACGTGCAAGTAGGCGCTGCCGGGTGCACGCCCCTGCCGGCGCCCGGGATGGGCCGATGCTGCAAAACAACAGATGAGTCTGTTTGTGTGGGATCGCGCCGCAAGCATCGGGAATTCGCCGCGCTTGCGTGTTCGGCACATGAATGTGCAGGCGACGACGCCAAACTTGCACTATGCCGCCATCGACGACGACATATCCAGATTGAGCGGTTCGCCTGGGACAGTGCCGGAGATGGGCGAGATTGCGCGTCTGATGTTGCGCCGCCACGTCGATCATCTGGAAAGTCCTAATTAATGTTTACTATTCGACAATTCCATCATATTCTCTATTTGCTTTCCTGAGATTAACTCCTGGAGGGACACCTATGCTGCGAAGAGAATTCATCGCCACTGTCGCCGCCTTGGGCGCAGTGAGCGCATGTGCGGTGACGCCGCCCCGGCCTGATCTGGAACTGCCCGATGTCGGCCCGGCGTTGGCAGCACAGATGGATGCGCTGCTTATTTGGCTCGACAGCGCCACGCCCTGGCGCTCCTTCTTGTCGACGTCGCTCAATATCCTCATCCCCGCCAGGCTGGACGACGCTGCCCCGAGCTTGCTGCGCATCTATTCTGGAAAAGAACTGGCAAAGATCCGCTCGGTCGCGGGTTTCGAAGACTTTGGTGGCAAGCGCCTGATCGAACCCGGCAAACCAGCTCTGAGCTTGCTGTACTTTGCGCTAGCCAGTCCGCGCGTCAGGCTGCCCTCGGGTACGCCCAAGGATCATTATGCATCCCTGGCGCAGCTGGAAGACCTTGAAAATTACATCGTCGTCGCCGCGCCGCTGGATGACAGCATCCTTGACCTCGACAAGTATGCAATCGCCGTGTTCGCCTACGAATTCCGGCCGGGTGCAAAGACGCCGCACAGGCATCACGCCGACATGGTGTACTCGCGCACCGGGGTCAGCCGGGTCGGCACGACGCGCCACCATTGGGACAGGCAGCATCGCCGCTTCAGCAATATCCCCGCGCCGGAAGAGCCTGGCCTGAGCGGGACCCAGAACGCGTCTGTGACGCCCGCCCGCTTCGCGCTGTTCCTGGCGCAGGTAGTCGAGCAGGACAAGGCCCATTTTATTGGCGAGCACTTGCGCGACTGGAGCTATCAGTTCCTGCTGCCGGTGCGCAAAATCGTCACCGGCGATCCGCTGTTGCAAGGCCGCCAAGTGATTTTCAAGCAGTACCACCGCGACGAGAAACTGGCACGCCTGCTCAGCATGCGGGTAATCGGTGATGAACCTCTGGTGCTACCCGCGACCGTGGCATTCCAGGGAACCCAGCCCCCGTTTCTGCGTGTTACCTGCAGCACGACCGCAAGCACATCCCCGCTCCAGCGCGACAATACCTTCGGCACCGACCAGCAACTCGTATCGCTGGTGCCCGTTGCCTCGTCGGTATTGCTGGAACCTTTCCCGGCGCCGATGGTGCGCGAAGCCGCCCAGCGTATCAACGGCAAGCGCGAACGCCTGCGTTTTCGCGTGCCCGCATTCTACGGTGAGTACAACAACAAGATCAGCAACCGGCGCTACACCACGCTCAAGGTGATCGAAAATCCGGTGCGGGAAGCCGTGGGCTTTGGCGTGGACGACATCGTGTTTAGCGGCATCCGCACCAACACCAGCTTCGTCGCGCCGCGCAACGGGCCGACCTTCGTGAACATCCGCTACCAGGTATCCGAATCCGATGGCGAATCGGTGACCTACCTGGGACCCGGCTGCGGCGTAGCGGACTGGGAAGGGAAGATCAAAACAGGGAATTACTGGGCCGCACTGTTCCAGGATAATCTGTGCGACGGCTGCGTCAGCGCGGACCTGTCGCCGGCGCAGTGCATGCCGAATGCCGCTGCGCTCAACTTCGAGCAACTGCTGGCCCGGCCGTTCCTGCCCGCCTTTTCACTCGTCTCGGCCCCCGATTTCCTGCAGTCGGTTGATGGCATCGACCTCAACAAATACGATGATCATTTCCTGGAGGGTGGCACCGAAACGGTCAGCGGCGCCCGGGTCCGGGCCAACCCGCACCTGCTGCTCCCCGGGACGATGGGACGCGCGTTTCCACTGCGCTTCCCGAAAGGCGAGACGATCCGCCCCGATACGGCGTTAACGGTGACGGCGGTGGTATCGGCGGCAGCGGTGGCTCCCAAGCTGCACGTGTTGCGCGACTACGAGAGCACCAACTCCCTGCCCGACACGGCATCGAATGTGTTTGCGCCTGGATGGGACATCACGTATTCGAATACGGGCACCAACAACCAGTTCTATTTCGCGTCCTTCGGTCTGGGCTCGCCTTTTCCGGAAGATATGAAACTGTGCGCTGCGGCCAATGGCATGTGGCCGGCCTCTTCACCCGATGCCGCACGCACCTTTTCGCCCAGCCTGGAAGGCGTGTACACGCTGGCGCCGTCAGCGGTCACCAGGACGTTTACCCGTCGACCGCCGACCGCGGTTCCCCTGCTCGACAGCGAGCTGGGAATACACAGCACAAGTCCGGCCGTACAAGACCAGCTCTTGCCGGCCTCGACCGGGTGGGATGGCGAGTGCGGCCCGTTTCTCATTGTCGACAATGGCGTACTGGAAGTCAATTTCACCGATATTGGCCGTGCAGACTATGTTCGCAATTTTTTCAGCGAACACAATACGATGCGCATGGATGCGCTGCAAAACATCAAGGCCGAGGAGCTGATCGGCCGCATGGGCGCGCTGCGCACATGTATTCGCTACTTGCCACCCTACGTGCCCTTGAAGCAGGTCCGGCTGTCGGAGTTGTGGCTGGTCAGTGCCGAGCTTGTGCCGGACTGGAACCTCGGCGCCCTCGGCCATGGCATCCCGAAGCAGATGGTCGGGAACGACAAGCTCTGGGCAACCACGTCGCGGCTCGGCCCCGTGTCCGGCCGCGGGATGCTCTTCGTCTTTGCGGAGGGCGCCAGCGCTTGCAGAGACGCTGCCGGCAAAGCGAGTACGCGCCGCATCGCCAGTTGCAAGAGGGTATTCGTTTGCCAACTGGCGCAAACAAGTGCGAATCCGGATGACTGGAAGCTGGCGTGGACCGCCATCCAGGCGCCCGGCGGCCCTGGGCCTTCCTCCTGGCATGTGCCTTGATGGCGGCGCTGCGCGCCTGCGACGTCGTGATTGCGGGCGCCGGTCCGGCCGGCTTGGCTGCTGCCATCACATGCGTGCAAGGGGGACTGCAAGCTTGCATCGTGACCAGGTCGCCACTGCCGGCGCGCACCCGACCCAGCCCGATGCAAAGCCTGCACCCGAAAGCCATGCCACTACTGGCACAGCTGGGCGCCGCGCCGGTACTTGACGCCTGCACCGAGGCCCTGTTCGACCGGATTGCGTCAGGCTCGGCCACCCACACGTTTTCCGCCTACGGGCCGCTGCCGGTCTACGGCTACCACGTCAAGCGCGAAAAATTCGACCAAGAGTTGTTGAACATCGCGATGCAAGCTGGAATTCCAGTCTACTTCGACCCGGTCGGCGATGTCATTGTCGACGATGGCCATGTGGTGGGCGTGATTACCAGGAGTGGCGCGCAACTGCATGCGCGCGCGGTCATCGACGCGACCGGCTATGCGCGGGTGCTGGCGCGCCGGCTGGGCCACGTGTCGAGGCCGTGTTCGCCGGCGTTCGTGGTGCATACCGGCCTCATCGATGCCGACGCGGCCTTTCCCATGCGCGGCGCAACCCGCTTCGAAGGCCGTGCCGATGGCTGGTCCTGGTTCGCCACTGCCGCAAGTGGCGCGGTGACGTGGACCAGCTTGCATGTTCGCGCAGCGCCGCACGACACCACGACGCAGCTTGCACGCTGCTCGGTTCCTGGCTCGGTGAGCGCCTTCGACGCCAGCTGGAAGCTGACCCGTCCGCTGGCCGCGCGCGGTATCCTGATGGCCGGCGAAGCCGCCGGCCGGCTCGACCCTGCGTGGGGGCAAGGAATCGTCAACGCGCTCGAATCCGGGATCGCGGCTGCCGCGACAGTGCTCGACAGTGCAGCGTCGCCCGCTCTCGCAGCATGGCTGTGGGCCGACTACGACGCTTGGTTTGTGGCGCGCCACGAAGAAGCATGCGGCGAACTGGGCAGCTACTACGCCCGTCAGGGAATTGCCATCCTGGACGGGCGATTCGTTTCTTCACCGTCAGGAGGCCTATGAAAATCCGTGCCAGCGCCAAGCGCCGTCTGTTGCTGAAAACCTCGTTCGGGGCGATGTTTCCCTTAGCCGGCTGTAGTTGCCCCCTACCGGGCCGGCCAGCGGTCGCTCTCCAGCCGAGCGGGCAGTTTCCGTTCAAGCCGGCGCGGATTGCGCCCAAGTCGATCCCGCTGCTGTTCGACGTGCACGCCCATTTCTTCAATGCAACCGATGTCCCGGTCAAGGGCTACCTGGCAGGTCCGATTGCGCACGAATTTCCGGAAGCCCTGCAGGCCGCTGTCAGGGCGGCGGCGCCGGTAGTGGAAGCGCTTGCGAACCGCCTCGCCATTTCGTGCGCCGACGAAATGGACAAGATCGCCACGCTGTTGGCACATGCACATGCGCTTGGCCTTGCGCCAGGCGCGGCCCAGCAAGCGCTGGTCGGCCTGATCGATGCCGATATCACACAGCACCAGCAGCGCATCGTGGCCGGGATTGTCAGCGCCGCCAGGGACAGCGATTTCGGGCGCTCGCTCGACGAAGCCGATGTGCGCTACCGGAGCCGACGGCTGGGGGGGCACGCCAACAAGCTGACCGGACCGCCGATTTCGCGCGACCTGGACCGGCTGTCAAGAGCGGTTGACCGCGAGTTCGGCAGTCCGCTCGATGGCCTGGTCGACCCGGACCTGGAGCGCGACGATCCAGGAAGCATCATCGCATTCATTGGCGTCATGCTATCGCCGCGCCACCACAACTTGCGCAAGTTCCAGCGTGGCTATTCGGTTGATGACAGCGCCGCCGGCGTCGACGCTTGTTTCCCGTCGATGGTCGATTTCGACCACTGGCTCGGCTGCCCGGACACGATCTCGTCCAAGCGCGACCAGATGCTGCTGCACGAACAGCTGGCGGTCCTCTCGGGCGGCTACGTGCTGCCGATCGTCTGCTACAACCCATGGACCGATATCCTGAACAATAATGCGTCGCTGACGCTGGTGGAAGAAGCCATTCGCGATCGCGGGTTCGTGGGGGTCAAGGTGTATCCGCCGATGGGTTTCCTGCCGCTGGGCGGCGATCCGAAGATTTGTGGCGACTTCAAATTCCCCGACGGCGAGGAAGTCCGCAAGCGGATGGCCGCACTGTTTGCGCTGTGCGAAAAATACGGCGTCCCCGTCATGTCCCATACCTCGCACTCGATGGGCCGCGACAGGCAACACGATGCCTTGCCGGGCCCGGTCAACTGGGGCGCAGTGGCCAGGGCATTTCCGAATCTATCGATCCATGCGGCGCATTTCGGCGGCAACCACTATGCCGGGGAAGATCGCTGGCCGGATCAATTCGTCGCGTTGATGGGCAGGGATGAAGGGAAAAACGTGTACGCCGACCTGGCCTATCGGACCGAGTTGATGGGAACCGGCGACGATGTCGAGCGCGCACGCAAGCTGCTCAGCGGTCCGCTAAGCAAGAGCGGTACGGAGTTGACGTATCGGCGCCTGATGTACGGCACCGACTGGCACATGATGGCCAAGATGCGCGGCTGGGCCGGCTATCCGCACGCGCTGGCTCGCTTCGTGGAGTCGTTCGATGCGGACCCGGCGAAACCGGCCCGGCACGCGGTGTTTTATGACACGGCGGTGCGCTGCTTCAAACTGCGAAAGACGGCGCCGGCGCCCGGGCAAGTGAGCACGACACGGCAGCGGCTGGAGGCATTTTATGCGCGCTGGCAGGTGCCGACGCCGCCATGGATGCAGACGCTGGACCGTCTTTGACGCCCGGCCTGATACAGGATGGGACTGCGATACTGGCCAGACGCGCGTTGGCGTGCGCTTACATCCGGTCCAGCAACTGCTGTCCGGCCCGCTCGCTGAGCACCAGTACCAGCTTGAGCCTGGCGCGCGTCATGCCCACGAACAGCTTGCGCAGGACCAGTTCGTCGATCTGTTCGAAGTCGATCTCGGTGAAAATCACCGCCGGCGCCGACTGGCCCTTGAAGCGGTACACCGATTCGGCCAGCAAGCCGCCCTCGCGGTAGATCGGGGTGCCGAACAGGTCGTATTGGCCGGTGAAGGACCTGAGCGTGTGCGCCTCGCTGAGCTTGTCGAGGCGCAGGATGGCCGACTTGTCGCGGCCGCGGAACGAGGCGATGGCGATATCGTGGCGCGCGAAGCCGGCGCCCAGGCACAGGGTGACAGCGCGCCGCGTCTGCGCCAGCATGGCCTCGGTGTCGCCTTCCGGATACATCAGCTCCTCGATCTCGGCGCCCTTGAAGGGACTACCGGCCTGGACCGGCGGATGGACGGCGCCGATCGAGGCCAGCATGTCGATAATCTGGCGCGGGCTGCGGAAGTTGGTGTCCGAATGCAAGGTGACCCAGCCCGGCAGCGGCACCGTGGGACGGCCGTACAGGTTCTGGTTGGGGTCTTCCAGCCAGATGGCGCGGCCCTCGTCCTTGAGCATGCGCAGCAGGATATCGCGCCAGGCCAGCGAAAAATCCTGGCCCTCGTCGACGATCAGCACATCGTATTTCCAGCTCTCCGGCAGGGCGGCGCCGGCCATGCGCGCTTCGATCTGGTCCCACACGCCGGGCGCGGCGTAGTCGGGGATGTGGCCCTGGGCGCGCAGGAAGGCGTCGCTGAGCATGTGGAAGGTCGCCACCCGTCCGCCGGCGGGAACGACTTGCCCGATATGGTCGGCCAGCGGCCGGTTGTAGCACACGTACAGGGGCGACAGGCCGGCGTCGATGGCCCCCGCGTATTCGGCCAGCGCCAGCTGGGTCTTGCCGCTGCCGGCGGTGCCGGACACGCGCAGGCGGAACGGGGTAAATTCCAGCTTGCGCGCCCAGGTCGCCAGCCCACCGGACAGGCGCGTAACCATGGCCGCCGCATTGCCGATCATGGCGCTCGGATCGGGCCGCAGGCTGAGCATGTTGCCGAGAAAGCGCGTCACTTTCTCGAACTGCTCGCCCGGCTTGCTGTCGGTGATCGGCAGGATCTCGCGGATCACCCGCGCCAGGCGGTCTTTATTGGTGGCGTCGATGATGTGGCGCGGGTCGATCCCCGCCAGCTGCGGACTACGCACCAGGTAGTCGGGGCAGTACAGCAGGTAGTCGATCGACAGCTCGCCGCCGAAGCGCTCGGTCAGGCCTTTGATGGAGCGCATCAGGTGATTGGCGACCTTGCGCGGCTTGCCCTCGTAGTGCTTGACCAGGCCATCGGCCGTTTCGTTGAGCAAGCCCGATTTCTGCTCGATCAGCAGCAGGCGCCCGCTCGGCGCGACGACGATGAAGTCGATCTCGCCGAAGGCGGAAAAGCCATTCTCGACATTGGTCCAGTGCACGCCGTGGTAGATGCGGTAGGGGGCATCGCCCAGGGTGCGTTCGAGATAGCCCAGCGTGTCGACCTCGCGCACGGCGCTGCCGGTGACCGCCATTTCTTGCCAGCCGGTGGGATGAATGTGGGCCATGGAAGCGCGTTGTTGTGGTGGTGCCTCCCATCATATTGCAAGAACGCGGCGGGGGGCGGAACGCAGGCGTGCGCGCGCGCGGCCGCTCCGGCGCCTGTTGCCCTTTCATGCAATATTGTGACAAATATCAACAAATGGCTTCGTCAGGCTTGCAAATTATGATTGAATGGGGATCCGCCGCACTTCCTCCCCGACTGGAATTTGCCGATGCGCCTCGCCATGCATGCCGACCTTTCGAACGCGCCCGGGGTGCGGGTGCGGCTGGCGGCGCTGGTGCTCGGCTCGGTGTTGCCGCTGGCGGCGATCGGGGTGTTCCTGATCGAAAATCTGTATGCCACCGAACGCCGCCAGCTGATCGAGGACACGCGCGCGCGGGTGCGCGCCATCACCGCCGCGCTCGACCGCGAATTCGACAGCACCATCGTGGCGCTGCAGGCACTTGGCACTTCGCGCATGCTGGAAGCGGGCGACCTGGCCGGCTTTCATTCGCGCGCCCGCAGCGCCCTGGTCAATATGCGCGCCGACAGCATCGTGCTGGTCGGCGCCGACGGCGCGCTGCTGATGTCGACCCGGCGCCCGTTCGGCCAGGCCTTGCCCAAGCTGCGCAGCACGCCGTTGCTGCGCAGCATCCTTGCCAGCGGCCAGCCGGGGGTGTCGGACCTGTTCATCGGCCCGCTCAGCGGCGACTATATCTATTCCATGGGCGTGCCCATCCGGCAGGGCGGCAGCATCGTGATGACGCTCAATGCCACCGCCACCCATGCCCAGCTGGCGCAAGTGCTGAAGGTGCAAGGCTTGCCCGGCAACTGGCGCGCGGCGCTGGTCGACCGCAACGGCCTGGTGGCGGCGCGCAGCCATGCCATCGAGAAATTCCTGGCCAAGGAAATCCCGCCCGCGCTCAAGGCGCGCCTGGCCGCGCACAGGGAAGATGCGGTCGAATCGCAGACCCTGGACGGCATCCGCGTATATACCGTGTTCAGCCGCTCCGCGTCGTCCGGCTGGACCGCCATCGTCGGCATTCCGCTCGATGAATTGACGCAGGGCTTGTACCGCTCGCTGCGCTGGCTGATCGCCGCCACCGTGGGCGCGCTCGGCATCGGCCTGGCGCTGGCCTGGCGCATCGGCGGCCAGATCGCCAGTTCGGTCCAGGCCCTGGTCGAACCGGCGCATGCGCTCGGCCAGCAAGCGCGCCAGGCGATTCCCCCCTTGTATTTCCGGGAAGCTAACGAGCTGGGCACGGCGCTGACGCGCGCCGGCCAGGATCTGCACGGCGCCCGCGCGGCGCGCCGCGAAAGCGAGGAACGCCTGGCCCTGGCCGCCAGCGCGGCGCGGCTGGGGATCTGGGTACGCGACCTCGACAGCGGCGCGCTGTGGACCTCGCCCGACTGGCGCGTCCTGTTCGCCTTCGACCCCACGCACGAGGTCGGCATCGACGACTTTATGCGGCGCATCCATCCGGACGACCGCGCCGGGGTGCAGGCCACCCTGGCGCAGGCGCTGGCCGCGCGCCAGCGCTACGAGACCGAGTACCGCATCGAACTGCCGGACGGCAGCTTGCGCTGGATCGGCTCGCAGGGCAATGTGGAGGCCGACGCGAGCGGCAAGGCGCGCCTGCTGCGCGGGGTCTCGTTCGACATCAGCACGCGCCGCCGCGCCGAACTCGACATCGAGCAGATGCGCAAGGAAGTGACCCACCTGGCGCGCGTGGCCCTGATGGGCGAGCTGACCGGGGCCATGGCGCATGAACTGAACCAGCCGCTCACGTCCATCCTCAGCAATGCCCAGGCGGCCCTGCGCTACCTGCGCCAGCAGCCGCCGCGCCTCGACCAGGTGCACGCCATCCTGGCCGACATCGTCTCGGAAGACGAGCGCGCCGGCCAGATCATCGAACGCCTGCGGCGCCTGTTCGACAAGCGCGAAACGCTGCCGCAGCCGGTCGCCATCGACACCCTGGTGGCGGAAGTGGCGCACCTGCTGCGCAACGACCTGATCAACCATGGGGTGATCCTGGCGCTCGACCTGGGCGCGGGCGCGGCCGTGGTCGACGCCGACAAGGTGCAGCTCCAGCAAGTGCTGATCAATCTGCTGATCAATGCCTGCGACGCCATGGCCGAGCGCGGCAAGGACGACAGCCTGGTGCTGCTGCGCAGCGCCTTGGGGCCGGAGCGCACGGTGCTGCTGAGCGTGTGCGACAGCGGCGCCGGCATCGCCCCGGCCGCGATGGCGCAGCTGTTTACGCCCTTCTTCACCACCAAGACGAGCGGCATGGGCCTGGGACTGTCGATTTGCCGCAACATCGCGCAGGCCCATGGCGGGCGCCTGTGGGCCGAGAACAACGCCGGCCCGGGCGCCACCTTTTACCTGTCCCTGCCGCTGCGCGCGCCACTGCCATGACGCCGGCCCAGACCGTCTTCCTGGTGGACGACCAGGCGCTGGTGCTGACCGCCCTGACGCGCTTGCTCGATGCGGCCGGCTATGCGGTGCGGGCGTTTTCCTGCCCGCACGCCTTCCTCGACAGCGGCGCCGCCCTGCAAGCGGGCTGCCTGGTGCTCGACCTGGACATGCCGCAGATGGGCGGCCTGGCCCTGCAGCAGCAACTGGCGGCGCGCGCCAGCATGCTGCCGGTGATCTTTCTCACAGGCCATGGCGACCTCGACAGTGGAATCCGCGCCATGAAGCTCGGCGCCGCCGATTTCCTGACCAAGCCGGTCGACGACGAGCGCCTGATCGCCGCCATCGAACTCGCTTTCGCGCGCAACCGCGAGGCGCAGCGGCGCGGCGCCGAGCGCGCCGCCATCCTGGCGCGCCTGGCGAGCCTGACGGCGCGCGAGCGCGACGTCCTGGAGCTGGTGGTCGAAGGCGCGCTCAACAAGCAGATTGCCGCCGCCCTCGGCACCGCCGAAAAGACGGTCAAGGTGCATCGCGGGCGCGTCATGGCAAAAATGCAAGTGCGCTCGGTCTCGGCCCTGGTGCGCCAGATCGATTGCGTGCGCGCCGGCGCGGCCGGCGAGTAAGACCAAGGTCCCATAGCGGCGCCACGGCTTTGGCCTTACTGTGGCAAGCATGGATACCACGACACCCTGGATTGCCATCGTCGACGACGAAGAAACCATTCGCTGCGCGCTGCTGCGCCTGCTCGACTCGGCCGGGCTGGCGGCCCGCGCCTACGCCGGCGGCGCCGAACTGCTCGAGGCCATGCGCGAGCCGTGGCCGTGCGCCGTCATCCTCGACCTGCACATGCCGGACATCGACGGCCACCAGTTGCAGGCGCGCCTGGCGCAACTGGCCCCGCAGCTGTGCGTGATCGCGATGACCGGCCAGCATTCGGCCGCGGCCCGGGCGCGCGTGCTGGCTTACCCGCGCGCGACCTATCTGAGCAAACCGATGGCCGAGCAGGTGCTGCTCGACGCCCTCGGGCGGGCGCGCGCGGACTGGCTCGCCGCGCCGCCGGCCGGAGCGCGGCCATGATCGCCGCCGGCGCACTGCTCGGCGCGCGCATCCTGGTGGTGGACGACCACCGCGCCAATCTCGAGCTGCTCGAGGTCCTGCTGGGCTCCGCCGGCTACACCAGCGTCACCACCTGCAGCGATGCGCGCGCGGTCTGCGCGCTGCACCAGGCCCACGATTACGACTTGATCATCCTCGACCTCAACATGCCGATGATGAGCGGTTTCGAAGTGCTGGCGCGCCTGAAGCTGATCGACAGCGACGGCTACTTGCCGGTGCTGGTGCTGTCCTGCGAAAGCGACTACAAGCTGGCGGCGCTGCAGGCCGGCGCGCGCGACTTCATCTGCAAGCCCTTCAATCACCCCGAGCTGCTCACGCGCGTGCATAACCTGCTCGACGTGCGCCTGCTGTATGCCGAAGCGCGCGAACGCGGCCAGCGCCTGGCCTGCTACGACATGCTCACCGGCCTGCCCAACCGCAGCCTGTTCGAGCGCTCGCTGGAACGCGCCCTGCAGGCTGGCTGCGGGCCGCTGGCGGCGGTCATGCTGGTCGGCCTGGATGGCCTCAAGCGCCTCAACGATACCCTGGGCTACGTGGCTGGCGACGCCGTGCTGCGCCAGTGCGCGCAGCGCTTGGCGCAGTGCGCCCCGCCCGGCAGCCTGATCGCGCGCGTCGGCAACAATGAATTCGCCCTGCTGCTGACCGGCCTGGCCACGGCGCGCGACGCGCTGGCGCCGGTGCGGCGGGTGCGCGCCGCGCTGGACCAGCCGTTCCACCTGCCGCACGGCAGCACCAGCCTGGCGGCCGCCATCGGGGTGGCGGTCGGCCCGGGCCAGGCCGGCCCGGACGACCCTGCCAGCACCCTGGTCAAGGATGCCGGCACGGCCCTGCATCAGGGCGCCCAGGACGGCCAGGATGGCTGCTGCTTCTTCACCGACGCCATGAATGCCCGCACCCAGGCCCGCTTCGCCCTTGAAAACGCCTTGCGCCAGGCCCTCGAGCAAGGCCAGTTCGAGCTGTACTACCAGCCCAAAGTGCAGATCAGCAGCGGTCGCGTGCGCGGCGCCGAAGCGTTGCTGCGCTGGAACCGTCCCGGCCATGGCATGGTGGCGCCGTCCGAGTTCATCCCGCTGCTCGAGGAAACCGGCCTGATCGTGCCGGTGGGCACCTGGGTGATCGACCAGGCTTGCCGCCAGCTGGCCGAGTGGGGCCGGCGCAGCCACGGCGCGCTGCCGGTGGCGGTCAACGTGGCGGGGGCCCAGTTCGCCGGCGGCGCCGTCGAGGCCGTGGTGGCGGCCGCCCTCGCGCGCCACGGCGTCGAGGCCGGCCTGCTGGCGCTGGAGGTGACCGAGAGCTCGCTGATGGGCGACACCGCCGGCACCGTGCGCACCCTGGCCGCCCTGCGCGCGATGGGCGTGCGCATCGCGATCGACGACTTCGGCACCGGCTATTCGAGCCTGGCCTATCTCAAACATTTTCCGGTCGACGCGCTCAAGATCGATATCGCCTTCATCCGCGAGGTGACCAGCAACCCGAGCGACGCCGCCCTGGTCGACGCCATCATCGCCCTGGGCCATGGCCTCGGCCTGGAAGTGATCGCCGAAGGGGTGGAAACCGACAGCCAGCTGCACCATCTGGGCCGGCGCCGCTGCGACCAGATCCAGGGTTACCTGTTCAGCCCTCCCCTGAATGCCGACGGCTTCGCCCGCCTGCTCGACGAGCGCAGCGGCCTGGCGCTGCCGGCGGCCGCGCCCGCCACCGAGCCGACCCTGCTGCTGGTGGACGACGAGACTTGCGTGCTGTCGGCGCTGGTGCGCCTGCTGCGCCCGGACGGCTACCGCATCCTGAGCGCCACCAGCGCCGCCGATGCGCTCAAATTACTGGCCGTCAATACGGTGCAGGTGATCCTGTGCGACCAGCGCATGGATGCCATGAGCGGCACCGAGTTTTTCGACATCGTCAAGGATATCTACCCGGACAGCCTGCGCATCATCCTGTCCGGGCATACCGAGCTCGACTCCATCCTGGGCGCCGTCAACCAGGGCGCCTTGTACCGCTTCTACCTCAAGCCCTGGGATAACGACACCCTGCGCGAGCACATCCGTTGCGCATTCCGCCACTACTGGCAGCTGCACGGACTGGCCGACGCCAGTCCCGCCGCGCCGCCGGTCTTCCCCCTTCCTCCAGGAGAGCACCATGTTCGCCATGTTTCATGACAGCGCGCCGCCGCGCGAAGCCGGCCGCGCGCAGGACGCGGGCATGCCCGCGCCGCCGCGCCGCGACGAGGAAGTGGCGGCCTTGCGCTGCGAACTGGCCGAGGTGCGCGCACAGCTGCGCCAGGTCGACAAGCTGGCCACGGTCGGCCATCTGAGCGCCAGCGCGGCGCACGAGATCGGCAATCCGCTCGGCTGCGTGTTCTCCAACTTCATCGTCATGCAGGGCTATGTCGAGGCGCTGCTGGGGATCGTGCAGCAGCGCGGCCAGAACCCATACGAGCCCTGCGGCGCCGAGCACGACACGCGCCTGGCGATCCTGCGCCGCGAAGCGACGCTGGCCGGCCTGCGCCATGACTTGCCGGCGCTGATGGAAGAAACCTGCGGCGGCCTGGGGCGGGTGCGCGCCATCTTGCGCAACATGCAAGACTTTGCGCGCACCGACGGCGGCGCCGGCTGGCGCTGGGTCGACCTGCACCATGGCATCGACGCCACCCTGGCCGTGGCCGGCACCCTGGTGCGCCAGCGCGCCGACGTGGTGCGCGAGTTCGGCGCACTGCCCCCGGTGTACTGCTCGCCGGAACAGATGAACCAGGTGGTGATGAACCTGGTCATCAATGCCACCCACGCCATGGGCGCCCGGCGCGGCACCCTGACCGTGCGCACCGGCGTGCAGGGCGAGCGCGCCTGGCTGTCGGTGAGCGATACCGGCGCCGGCATCGCGGCGGAACACCTGCCGCGCATTTTCGAGCCCTTTTTCACCACCAAGCCGGCCGGCGTCGGCACCGGCCTGGGCCTGGCGCTGGCGCGCGACATCGTGCAGGAACACCACGGCCGGATCGAGGTCGAGACCAGCCTGGGCCAGGGCAGCACCTTCCGCGTGCTGCTGCCGCTGCGCGTGGCGGGCGGCGCGCCAGCCGGCCCCGCGTGCTGAGATGGGCGCCCCCCTGGTTCGCCTCCCTTCGGTGCGCGCTTGCTCGATGCGCACGCTCGCCCTGCTCGCGGCGGCCGCGCTGGCGCTGGCGCCGCGCGCCGCGGCCGGCCCGGCGCTGGGCGAGGAGCCGATCAAGCCCTTGCCGCTGTCGCTGCACCAGGATCCGGCGCGCGCGGCCATCGGCCAGCGCCTGTTCGCCGATACGCGCCTGTCGGGCAATCGCCAGCTGGCCTGCGCCAGCTGCCACGACCTGGCGCGCAACGGCGCCGACACGCGCGCGCGCTCGGCCGGCATCAAGGGACGCCTGACCTCCCTCAATACCCCGACGGTGTTCAATGCCGCCTTCAATTTCAAGCAGTTCTGGGACGGGCGCGCCGATACCCTGGAACACCAGATCGAGATCGTGGTGGCCGATCCGGTCGAGATGGGCGGACACTGGCCGGAGGTGGTGGCGCGCATCGGCGCCGACCCGGCCTACCGGCGCGCGTTCGGCGCCGCCTACCGCGCCGGCGTGACCCAGGCCACCATCGTCGATGCCCTGGCCAGCTTCGAACGCACCCTGATCACGCCCGCCTCGCGCTTCGACCGTTATCTGCGCGGCGACGCGCGCGCCATCAGCAGCGCCGAAAAGGCCGGCTACGCCAAGTTCAAGCAGTATGGCTGCGTCGCCTGCCACCAGGGTGTGAATGTGGGCGGCAACATGTTCCAGAAATTCGGTGTGATGGGCGCACTGCCGCCGGGCGCGGGCGCGCCGGGGCGCTTCGGCGTGACCGGCCTGGCCGAGGACCGCCAGGTGTTCAAGGTGCCGAGTCTGCGCAATGTGGCCGAGACCGCGCCGTATTTTCACGATGCCTCGGCGCCGACCCTGGACGCGGCGGTCGACGCCATGTTTACCTACCAGCTGGGACGGCGCGGCTCGAAGGACGACAAGGCCGCCATCATCCTGTTCCTGCGCACCCTGAGCGGCAAGCCGGGGACGGCGCCATGAGCGCGGCGCGCCGCCCGCGCCTGGCCTGGGCGCCGCTGGCCGGCGTGGCGCTGGGGCTGGCCGCGGCGCTGCTGTTCTTCCAGTTCAAGACGCGCAGCGTCGACCTGGCGGCGTATGCCGACGACCTGTCCCTGCTGAGCCAGATCAAGCAGCTCGACGCCCACTGGGAGCTCAGCGCCATGAAATCGCGAATCGGCCTGAACCAGACCTACGACCCGCTGGTCGACCCGGTGCATGCGCTGCGCGCACTGCCGCAGCAGTTGCGCATGCTGGCGGCGCGGCCCGAGATGGGCGGGGCGCAGCGCGCCGCCAGCATCGCCGCCTACCAGCGCGCGCTGCAGGCCAAGATCGGCCTGGTCGAGTCCTTCAAGTCGCACAATGCGGTGCTGCACAATTCGGTGGCCTTCCTGCCGCAGGCGGCGCGCGACATCGGCAGCGCCGGTGCCCGGCAGCGGCGCGCCGCGGCGCTGGCCTTCGAGATCCTGCTCGCGACCCTGATCCACCAGCAGGGCGGCAGCGCGGCGCCGGCCGCCGCCATCGAGGAAGCGCTGCTGCGCCTGGCGCGCATGCGCCCCCGGCTGGCGCCGGACAGCGCCCAGAGCATCGACCTGTTCGCCATGCATGTGCGCACCGTCTTGCGCGAACACGCGCTGGTCGGTGCGCTGCTCGAGCGCATCGTGCGCGCCCCGACCGCGCAGCGGGTCGACGCCATCGGCGCCGTCCTCGGCGCCGGCCAGGAGCGCGCGGTGCAGCAACTGCAGCAGTACCGCTTCTACCTGCTGCTGTTTGCCGCCGCCCTGGTGGCGCTGCTGCTGTACGCGACCCTGCGCCTGCTGCTCAGCCACGCAACCATACGGCGCGGCAACGAGGCACTCCAGCATGCCAACGACCATCTCGAATCGCGCGTCAAGCTGCGCACGGCCGAACTGGCCGAGGCGCAGCAGCGCCTGATCGAGGCGGCGCGCAAGGCCGGCATGGCCGAGGTGGCGACCAATGTGCTGCACAATGTCGGCAATGTGCTCAACAGCGTGTGCGTGTCGGCCGGCCTGGTCAGCCAGCAATTGCGCCATTCGCGCGGCGCCGGCCTGGACAAGGCGGTGGCCCTGATCCAGGCCCAGGGCGCGGGGCTGGGCGCGTTTCTCGAGCACGATGCCAAGGGGCGCTGCCTGCCGGCCTACCTGGCCAGCCTGGCCGACGCCATCGGCGCCGAGCGCCGCGCCTTGCTGGAGGAGCTCGACAGCATGGTGCGCTGGCTCGAGCACGTCAAGGAAATCGTCGCCACCCAGCAATCGTATGCCGGGGCGTCCTGCCTGGTCGAACTGTGCCGCCCGGCCGAGCTGATCGACGAGGCGATCGGCATGAGCGCCGCCGCGCTGGCGCACGACCAGGTGGCGCTGGGCACCGACTTCGAGGAGGTGCCGGCTGCCTTGCTGGACCGGCACCGGGTCTTGCAGATCCTGCTGAACCTGCTCAGCAACGCGCGCCAGGCGATGGCGGCGACGCCGCGGCCGCCGCGGCCCGGCCGCGCCGCCATCGCCGTGCGCCTGGGTGCGGCCGGTGCGCGCGCCCTGCGCATCGAGGTGGCCGACCACGGCACGGGCATTGCGGCGGCCGACCTGACGCGCATCTTCGCCCATGGATTTACCACACGCAAGGACGGCCATGGCTTCGGCCTGCACAGCTGCGCCCTGGCCGCGCGCGAGATGGGCGGCCGTTTAAGCGTTCATAGCGCCGGCCTGGGCTGCGGCGCCACTTTCACCCTGTTCCTGCCGACCGACGGCCAAGCCCTGCCCGAGGAGGCCAGTACATGAGTTACGCGAATCGCCGCATCCTGTTGATCGACGACATGCCCTCGATCCATGAGGATTTCCGCAAGATCCTGGCGGCGCGCCCGGCCCTGTCCGAGCTGGACGCCATGGAAACGCAGCTGTTCGGCAGCAGCAGCATGCCGGCGGCCGGCTTCGTGCTCGACTCGGCCTACCAGGGCGAGGAAGGGGTGGCGCTGGCGCGGCGCGCCTGCGCCGACGGCCTGCCGTATGCGCTGGCCTTCGTCGACATGCGCATGCCGCCCGGAATCGACGGCGCCGAAACCATTGCGCGCCTGTGGCGGCACGACCCGCAACTGCAGGTGGTCCTGTGCACCGCGTATTCCGACCACGAATGGGACGCCCTGCTGGCGCGGCTGGACGTGCGCGATCGCCTGCTGGTCCTGAAAAAGCCGTTCGACGCCATCGAAGTGGTGCAACTGGCGGCCATGCTGACGGCAAAATGGTCGGCCACGCAGGCGGCGGCGTGCGAATTGCGGCGGCTCGACGAGGCGGTGCGCGAGCGCACGGCGGCGCTCGACCGCGAAGTGGCCGCCCGCGCGCAGCTCGAAGCACGCCTGGCGCAAGCCGAAAAGCTGGCCAGCGTCGGCCGCCTGGCCGCCGGGGTGGCGCACGAGATCAATAATCCGCTCGGCTTCCTGAGCTCGAACCTGCAAACGCTCGAGAGCTACGTGGGCGCCCTGCTGGCGCGCTTCGAGGGCGCTCCCGGCGCCGCCGATGGCGCCGAACTGGGCTACATGAAAGACGACTTGCCCGCCCTGATGGCCGAGTCGCGCGCCGGGCTGGCGCGGGTGGCCAGGATCGTCAAAGGCTTGCGCGACTTTGCGCCCGAGGATACGGGGCAGGAATGGACGCGCGCCGACGTGCGCGTCTGCCTGGAGGCGACCTTGACGGTGCTGGGGGCGCGCATTGGCCAGGGCATCGCCGTCGAGCGCAGCTACGGGGTGCTGCCCGACATCGACTGCCGTCCGGCGCAGCTCAACCAGGTGTTCATGAGCCTGTTGACCAATGCGCTCGATGCGATCGGCGCGGTCGCCGGCACGCTGGCCGTCCGCGCCGGCAGCGCGGACGGCCAGGTCTGGATCGAAGTCGAGGACAGCGGCTGTGGCATCGGGGCGCAGCACCTGCCGCTCATTTTCGACCCCTTTTTCACCACCAAGCGCATCGGCCAGGGCATGGGACTGGGCTTGTCGCAGGTGTACGGCATCGTCCAGGCGCACCAGGGGAGCATTGCGGCCAGCTCGGGCGAGGGGCGCGGCGCCATGGTGCGCGTGGTGCTACCGGTGCGCCAGGCCGCGGCGCAGCGCGCATGAGGGCTGCCCTGTTTTACCGGCATGCGGCGTTTACGCGACATTCTGCTCATGTTTTTTTGTTAAGCTGATGGTTCTATCAGGAGACCATCATGCTCAAACCCTCGTTACTGATTGCCGCCGCCTTGCTGGCGGGCAGCGCCCAGGCCGGATCGACCCTCAGTCAGTTTACCTATACCGGTTTCTTCCACGAAGAAGCGGGGCAGTTCCTGCCGAACGCGCAGATATACGGCTATTTTGAAACCGAGGATCTGAACGGCAATGGGGTCCTGGAACGCAACGAGGTGACTTCCTTCGTGCTCAACGGCCAGCAATATGCCGCCGGGTGCGGCCCGGAAGTATTCATGTGCGGGCTGTTCGAATTTTCCTATGCCCCCGGCGCGGCCCTCAGTTTCAGTACCTCCTGGAGCACCGATCCATGGGGCGAGTTCGGCGTGGCGGGCGGCCAGGCGGTGAGTGGGATCGAGGTCAAGGAATATTCTTACTGGATGGGCAATTCGGCGTCCTACACCTTGCGCTGGACCGAGGACACCCTGTTCGAGATTTCGCCGGTGCCAGAGCCGGCGACCTACGGCATGCTGGCGCTGGGGCTGGGCGTGCTGGCCTGGCGCAGCCGGCGCCTGGCCCGGTCCGGGACGCGCGAGCATGTCAATCACCCTCGTTTGGCTGTTGTTGCCGGAGCTCATCATGCTTAAACCATCGTTATTGATTGCCGCCGCCGTGCTGGCGGGCAGCGCCCAGGCCGGATCGACCTTCCGTGAATTTACCTATACCGGCTTGTTCCACGAAGAAGCCGGGCAGTTCCTGCCGAATGCGCGTATTTCCGGCAATTTCGACAGCGAAGATACGAACCGCGATGGGCTGCTGGAGCTGAGCGAGGTGACTTCCTTTGTGCTCAATGGCCAGCAATATGTCGGCGGGTGCGGGCCGGAAGTGTTTCTCTGCGGGCTGTTTGATTTTTCCTATACCCCGGGTGGCGCCCTCAATTTCAATACCGCCTGGACCACCGATCCATGGAACGAGAACGGCGTCGCAGGCGGCGAGGTGATCAGCGGGTCCCAGGCACAGGAATACGCTTTCTGGAACGGCAACGCGACCTCGACCACCTTGCGCTGGACCGAGGACACCCTGTTCGAGATTTCGCCGGTACCCGAGCCGGCCACCTACGGCATGCTGGCGCTGGGACTGGGCGTGCTGGCCTTGCGCGCCCGCCACGCGCACACCTGAAGCGCCCGCCGGGCCGCTGGCGCGCGCCTCAGGCGGCGACCAGCTTGCGCAGCCACCCCAGCAAGACGGTGGGCAGCAATTGCGCACGCGGCAGCAAGGCGTACGCGCATTCGCCGAACACGGCCGGAAGATAGCTGGCGGCCTGGCGGTCGATGGTCAGGCAAAACGGTGAAATTCCCTGCAGGCGCGCTTCGGTGACGGCCTGGCGCAGGTCTTCCACGCCGTAGCGTCCATCGTACTGGTCGACATCGTTGGGCCGGCCGTCGGAGAGCAGGATCAGCAGCCTGTGCCCGGCTGCCTGGGTCATCAATTCGGCGCTGGCGTGGCGCACGGCGGCGCCAGCGCGGGTGTAGCGTTCCGGTTCCAGGCCGGCGATGCGCAGGGCGACCCGCTTGTCGTAGCCTTGCCCGAAGCGCTTGATAGGGCGCACGATGACGCCGCCCGGACCTTCGCCCGAAAAGCCGAGCACGCTGAACGGCTCACCCAGGCCGTCCAGCGCCACGCACACCATCAGCAGCGCCTCGCGCTCGACGTCGATCACCCTGCATTGTCCCGACACCCAGCCATCGGTCGAGCCGCTCAGGTCGACCAGCAGGGTGACGGCCAGGTCGCGTCGTCCGCGCCGCTCGGCCTGGTACAGGCGCTGTTCCGGCGGCCCGCCCGCCTTGCGCTGGGCCTGGTCATCGATCCAGCCCTGCAGGTCGATGTCGTCGCCATCGAGTTGCCGGCGCAGCCGGGTACGCTGGGCCCGCAACAGTTCGAAATTGCGGCGCACGCCCGGCAGCGCCGCCGCATGCCGGCGCATGATGGCGTCGAGCACCGCTTGCTCGCCCTCGGCCGCGCCGCACACCGTGACGGTGGCGCCGGGACCGGCGTAGGACGCCGTCTTCCAGTCCCATTCCGGATAGGTGCTGCGCTCGCCGTCGGCCGAGGCCAGCGCCAGCGACGGGTTGTTGGCGTGGCGGTCGGGCGGGTCGTCCGATAACAGCACTTCGCGCGCGGCGCCGGGGGACCACAGCAGGCGCGCTTCGGCCAGTTCGGACAGGGAGTCGCCAAAGTCGTCGGCGGCGCTGTCGGTATCGCGGTCGGTGGGCCGCTGCAGGCCCATGGCGTCTTCGGCCTGCTCGTGCGGCTGGGCGGTCTGGACCATCATCGGACCCGGCGCGGCCGGCTCGTCTTCGCCCTCGAGCGCGGCGCGCACGCGCGGGCGGCGCGCCAGCCTGGCGCTGCGCACCGCGCCGGGGCTGTTCGCGGCGTCCTCCTTGCCGTGGCCGGGCACGGCGTGCAGCAGGACCGGTGCGGGCAGGAACTCGCCCAGCCAGTCATCCTTGACCAGCAGGCGCGCCGCCAGGCCTTGCAGTCCGGACGCCGCGGCCAGCCGCCGCGCCTGCGCCAGCACCGCCGCGGCGCCCGGGGGCGCAGGCGCCGCGCCAGGCGACGCGCCAGGCGACGCGCCAGGCGGCACGTTAAGCGAGGCGCCGCTGTCTTGCCGCGCCAGCACGGCCTGCAGCATGGTTTCGATGGGGCGCAGCCGGGCCGGCAGGGCGCCCGGCTGCGGCCGCGCCGCCAGCGCTTGCCGGCGCCAGCCTTGCAGCGCCGGCTGCATGCCGGGCAGGAGCAGCGCGAGCGCGTCGTCCGCCGCGCGCGCTTCGAGCACATGGTAGAACGCTTGCAGCGCGCCGTCCTGGCCGAACGGGTAGTGGCTGGCGCTGCCGCGCACGGCGCGCATGGCCTGTTGCAGCAACAGCAGGCGGTAGCGCGCGAGCGCGCCGTCGGCGCCGCCGCCATCGAATGCGATGCTGCGCGGCAGCCAGATGCTGGTGCCATCGGTGGCGGGAAGGGCGTGCAGGGGCGGCGCCGCCTCATCGCGCCGGATCAGCTTATCGAGCCAGGTGCGCGGCGCCGGCGCTTGCGCCGGGCGCAGGCGGAAGCGGCGTGCAAAGACGGCCTCGGCCAGCAGGTCCAGGCGCGCGGCGACCTCGGCCAGTTCGAGCCGGAGCGGCGTGGGCGTCCGCCGCTGGCGCCGCCAGAGGCCCTGGATATACACCGTGGCGTGGCGCGCGACATCGGTGATCACGTCTTCGGCTTCTGCCATGGCCGCCAGATCTAGATAAAACTGGCCTTGACCAGGTCGCGCATGGCGCCGACCAGGGCAGGCTCGTCCGACAGGGGCGACACGATGGCGGCATTGCAGGCATCCTGGACCGCAATCCCGCCGGCGATCAGGCGCGCGGCGGCGATCAGCAGGCGGGTGCTGGGCACCTCGGCCAGGCCGCGGTCGCGCAACTGGCGCAGGCGGTTTCCCAGGGTTACCAGGGCATGCGCCAGGCTGGCGGTGACCGCGCCCTCGTGCTCGACAATGGCCGCTTCGCGCTCGGGCGGCGGAAAGTCGAAATCGAAGGCGACAAAGCGCTGGCGCGTGCTTGGCTTCATGTCCTTCTGCATGCGCTGGTAGCCAGGGTTGTACGACACCACCAGTTGAAAGCCGGCGGCGGCGGCGACGGTCTCGCCAGTCTTGTCGATCGGCAGCATGCGCCGGTGATCGGTCAGCGGGTGCAGCACCACCACAGTGTCCTGGCGCGCCTCGACCACTTCGTCCAGGTAGCAGATGGCGCCCTCGCGCACGGCCCGGGTCAGCGGGCCGTCATGCCAGGCGGTGCCGGCGGCGCCGATCAGGAAGCGCCCGACCAGGTCGGCGGTGCTCAGGTCGTCGTGGCAGGAAATCGTCACCAGCGGGCGTTGCAGGCGCCAGGCCATGTATTCGACGAAGCGGGTCTTGCCGCAGCCGGTCGGGCCCTTGAGCATGACGGCCAGCTGGCGCTGGTGGCATTGTTCGAACAGCGCCACTTCGCCCGCATGGGGCAGGTAGTAGGGGGCGCTGTCGGCGGGGGCGGGCAAGTCAGCTCTCCGCATGGGCTTGCAAGCCGGCGGCGTCGCCGGGAGCGTCCAGCTGCGCGCCGAAGCGTGGGGCGTAGCGGAAGAAGTCGATGATGAACAGTGCCACGCCAATGGCGAACAGCGAGCCGGTCGCCAGCAGCATCACGAAGTGGATCTGGATTTTCAGCTGGGCGTCGAGAAAGCCCAGGCCCATGATGCGTTCCAGATAAACCTGGCCGATGCCGGCCGTGGCGAACGACAAGGTCATGCCGAACATGCCGCCGAGCTGCATCCAGAACGACCAGTAGCCCATCGCGCTGCCTTCTTCGGGACGGCGGGTCAGGCTTGGTGCGGCATAGGTGATCATGGCCAGCACGATCATGACATAGGCGCCATAAAAGGCGGCATGGCCGTGCATGGCCGTGATCAGGGTGCCGTGGGTCCATTTGTTGACGGAGGGGAAGGTGTGCGCCAGCCCCAGCAGTCCCGCGCCGAACAGGGTGAACACGGCGCTGCCCACGGTCCAGTGCAGGGCCAGCTTGTTGGGATGGGACATGCCGGAGCGCTTGATGGTCGAGTAGGCGTAGATGGCCATGCCGACCAGCGCCACCGGTTCGAGCGCGCTGAACACGCCGCCGATCGGCAGCCAGTAGGCCGGCACCCCGACCCAGTAATAGTGGTGGGCGGTGCCCAGAATGCCGGCGATAAACACCAGGCCGACGATCACGTACAGCCATTTCTCCATCACTTCGCGGTCGGCGCCGGACAGGCGGATCAAGAGGTAAGCCAGGAAGCCGCCCTGGATCATTTCCCAGACGCCCTCCACCCACAGGTGGATGGTCCACCAGCGGTAGAAAATCGATACCGTATAGTTTTCGTAGTGCAGCAGCGCCGGCAGGTAGAGCAGGGCGGCCAGCCCCAGGCCGCCCAGCAGCACGCCTTCGGTGGTGGTCAGGCGGCCCGATTTCTTGATGGTCATGCCCACGTTGTACAGAAACATCAGCATCACGATCACGATGACGATCTTGTGCGGCAAGGGCTGTTCCAGCAGCTTGTTGCCGGTCCCCCAGCGAAACAGGTAGCCGATGATGGCGGTGACCCCCATCAGCACCCACAGGACCAGCTGGACGTAGGCCAGCTTGGTGCTGTGCAGTTCGGTTCTCGATTCGTCCGGCACCATCCAGTAAGTCGCTCCCATGAAGCCGCAGATGACCCAGACGATCAGCAGGTTGGTGTGGATCACCTTGGTGACGTCGAAGGGCAGGATGTAGAGCAGGGGATCCGGTCCCAGGTACTTGGTGGCGGACAGCAAGCCGAACACCAGTTGCAGGCCGAACAGGGCCAGGGAGACGGCAAAGTACCAATAGGCGACAGACTGCGACTTATATCTCATGACGATAGCTCCGGCGAAAAATACGATCCAGGCGCGTGATGCGGGCGCGCCGCCTACTTCAGCGAGGACAGGTAGGCGACCAGTTGGGTGAGTTGTTCCGGGCTCAGGTCCTTGGCGTAGGTGGTCGGCATGAAGGACTGGCCGTCGGCCGAATACATGGGGCCGGGAACCACGTGGGCGCTCGGAGCGAGCACCGATTCGCGGATGTAGCCATCGACATCGGTGGCCTTGCCACGGTAGCTGGCGCCGGCCAGCAAGGCCGCGCTGCGCCCGACCAGGCCGGCCAGCGAGGGACCGGCCATGTTGACCCCGGGCGCGGTCGAGTGGCAGGCGGTGCAGGCCGGCGTGGCGCTGCGGAACAGGCGCTCGCCGAGGGCGATCGGGTTGTCGCCGCTGGTGGCGGCGCGCGCCGCCGGCGGCGTGGCGGCGGGGGCGTCGGTGCCAGGAAAGGTCGCGCCGGTGACCAGCAGGGGGCGCGGCGGCCAGCCCTGGTTGTCGACATTCGAGACCCAGTCGAGGAAGGCGATCAGGGCGGCGATGTCGGTATCGCTGATGTCTTGCTTGGGCATCAGGCGGCGGTGCCGTGTTTCGTCGTAAAACTTGGAAGGGTCTTTCATGTACGCGGTCAGGTAGGCCTGGCCGCGTAGCTTGGTGATCTTGGTCAGGTCGGGGGCGTAGTAGGCGCCCTCGCCGAACAGGGTATGGCAATTGATGCAGTTGTTGGCGTGCCAGACATCCTTGCCGCGCGTGACCTGGGCGGTGATTTTGTCGCCGTTGGTGAGGCGGTTGAACTGGCGGTGGCTGTCGAGGGTGAGGCCAAGGAAGGCGATGGTGGCGACCACGGTCGAACCGATGGCGAAATGGCGTGCCTGTCGTTTATTCACGTCCGCCCCCTAGACCGAAATGGCCGGCCAGTAGCGGATCGTGATGACCGTGGCGTAGGCGATGGCCAGCGCCATGAGCCCGATGACGAGGTAGGCGAACAGTTTCAGGGGAAGAATCCAAGCGTGCATGACTGCCTCCGGACCGTGAATGTGCGGTTAGCTTAACAGGCTTGCATGCTTGTACAAAAAATACGGACGTGTGCGCGGGGAAAAACGCTCGGTGTTGTTTTGGGGGGCGGCTGCCGCAGCGGCAGGCGGGCGCGGCATGCCGGATGCCAGCAGACTGCGCGTTTGGCTTGAAAGGGAAATTCATGCAAAAGCATATCGCTTGCCTGGCTGTCCGCTCTGGCAGCTGTGCTTTAATGTAGTAATACGTGCCGCCCCAGTACGCAAGCTTGCAGGTGCGCCAGTTAAGCCCATGCGGATCATCGATCTGATTCATCAGTTGCCCCCTGCGGGAACCGATGTGGCCTACCTGACGGAGGCACTCGCCCCGCAGGGATCGAGAATGTGCCGGTAGTAGATTCGGTTTTCTTTTGGAATAACGTCCCCGTGAAAGCGCAGCAGCTGGGTACACACATCGGCCAGCGGCCCGGCGGCGGCCTGCAACGACAGCAGTTCGTTTTTCAGATTGTAAAACTCTTCCAGCTTAGCCGCCGGAGGATTAAGCTGGAACAAGTCCTTTTCCACTTGCCGGAAACGGTGCTGCAGCGTATCCATGCAGGGCTGGTAATGGTCGACAATGAAGTCGATGATCGCGTACAGGACGTAGCCCGGCCCCGTGGCCAGCCTGGCCGGGGTATTTTCGTTTTTTTCGCGCACGCTGCCGTACCCGTTCGACTTTCCATGCCTGACGGTGATGACGAAACGACGACCGACAAAGACATGTGTTTCGCCGAAGTGGATCGTTTGTCCGGCCAGTGTCACCGTGTGCAAGACCACGAACAAGGTCTCGCCGTATTCTTCGATCTTGGGGCGCTGATGGGCCTTCTGGGCATCTTCGAGCGCCAGTTCGTGCAAGTCGAATTCTTCCTGGACCCGCTCCATCAATTCATTATCCGGTTCAACCAGGCCGAGCCAGACAAACGTATCCTGCTGTTCCAGCGCGGCGCCGATCTCGTCGATCGTGATCTCGCCGCGCTTGACGCCCTGCTGGTATACCGAACAATTTACCCTTGCCAAGCCCTCGTTCATGTACCGGACTCGGTCTGCACACGCATGAGGCCGTGGGCAATATCGAGCCGGCGCACCAGGTCGCGCAGCACGATGCGGTACATGTCGTCGCCCAGCACGCTGTCTTCATTGCCGGCATCGATATTCGGGTTGTCATTGACTTCGATGACCACGGGACCGCGCGCGGTCATTTTCATGTCCACCCCGTACAGCCCGTCGCCGATCAGATTGGCCGCAGCGACCGCATACGCCAGCAGGTCGGGCGGGACTTCGTCCAGCGCCACTGCGCGCGCGGCGCCAAACTTGGCCTGTCCGCCGGCATCGCGCTTGGCGATCTGCCAGTGATTCTTGGACATGAAGTACTTGCTCGCGAAAATCGCCTTACGGTTCAACACGCCGATGCGCCAGTCGAAATCGGTGTACATGTATTCCTGCACCAGGATTAATGCCGATTGCGTCAGCAGGGCCTGGGCGGTTTCCTGGAATTGTTCGGCGTTGGCCACCTTGGTCACGCCGCGTGAAAAGGCGCCGTCCGGAATTTTCATGACCATCGGGTAACCGATTTCACGTTCGATGGCACCGATGTCGGCAATATCCGCGCGTTGCAGCGCGTAGGTGTGCGGAGTCGGTATTTTGTTCAGGCGCATCAGGTCCGCCAGATACACCTTGTTGGTGCAGCGCAGGATTGACATCGAATCGTCGATCACCACCATCCCCTCGCTTTCCGCCTTTTTCGCAAACAGGTAGGTGTGGTGATTGATGGCGGTGGTTGCACGGATGAACAGGGCATCGAATTCAGCCAGCCGAGAAAAATCCTTTTTCTCGACCAGGGTGATATCCATGGCCAGTTCGCGGCCCACGTCGACAAAGCGCTCCAGCGCTGCTTCGTTGCTCGGCGGCAGCTCTTCGTCCGGATCGTGCAAAATGGCGATATGGTAGCGGTACGGTTTGACGGGCGCCGGGGCCGGCATCGGTGCACGCTCGATGGCGCGCAGGGCGGCGCGGCCGCAGGTGAGCTGGGCATCGCTGAGGGTGCTCACATTGTGCACCCGGATGGCGCCAATCTTCCAGTCCTCGTCGCGTTCGAACTCGACCCGCATCAGCGGGGTCGGGAAGGTTTCGAAAATCTGGCGCGCCAGGGCGACTAGCGGGGTGTATTCGGTAGTGCCGAAATAGATATCCATGGAAAATTCGACGGGCATCGGACGCTCGCCCGTGTGCTCGAGCGACTGGTTCAACGCATAGTCCAGCTCGTCCGTGTCGAGCCCGTAAATCGCTTTGCGCGACAAGTCGTTGATGGTTTTCACCGACGGCAGCACGGCTTGGCCGCGGGCCTCGGCCAGCAGCGAGCAGTAGTAACCGACTGACAAATATTTGTAGCTTCGGCACAGATTGATGACGGTGCTTCCCGGCGCGCCGCCCTGGTCCGCCGAGCCCAGGAACTGGGCCGCGGTGACGATGGTGTACGGGGTGGCCGTATCGGGCCAATCCTTGAGCTGTTCGACCACGATGATCAGGCCCGACGCCGTGCTGCGTGCGCGCAGCAGGGCGATGCTCGCCGTGGCGGGAGGTTTCTTGGGATCGTCGTCGGCGCCAGCGGCAAACTGGGCAATCGTAGGGCGGGATAACTTGGTGCGCATGGGGTCCATGATGAGTCAGAAGGTGGGTTGAGCGCCCGCGCGACCGGGCGTGGGAGGGTTGGAAGGGGGATAGATCACCACCACCGCCTTGGTGGCGTTGCGGCCATAGCGCGCCATGCGCTCGAAGTCTTTCTTCAGAATCGCCATGTTGATGCGCTCGTCCGCAGCCCGTCCGCTGGCATTGTCGGGATCGTGGATGAAAAAATAGCGCTCATCGCATCCGGTGAGCACCACCCAGTGCGGCGCACGCTCGCGCGTGAGCCTGTAGGTCGAGATCAGTACCATCGGGATGCCGCCATCGACATAGCAGCGGGTCAGTTCGGCCGTGCCGGCAACCCGGTGGTGAACCGCGATGCCGGCCTCGCGCGCCTGGCGCACGAAATCGTCGTGCACCAGGGTGATGACGTCGCGCTTTTCTTCGCTGCGCACCGACTCGCGAAACAGCACGCCATCGCCATTGACGTAGATCTCGGTCGGGTAGCCGCGCCGGCGCGCCGCCAGGGCCAGTCCGTAGGGCCCGCAGCCGCCGTGGCCGGCCGTCATGAAAATCGTTGTCGCTTCGCGCCAGAGCTGCAGTTCCAGCGTACGGTCCAGCACCAGTGCATGATCGAACGCTTTCATGGCCATCATCAGGCACGACGCACCGCAGGTAAAACCCAGGGTCTGGCGGTAATAGGTGGTCCGGGCCAGCTCGGGGCGCAGACGCGCGGTGAGCGACTTTTCGAACCGCAGTGCGTCCATGCCGTCCTCGTAGTAAGCGCCATGTTCGCCGAACACGGCATACCCATGACCAAGAAACAGCCGCTGCGACGCCAGGTTATCCTTGCGGATTTCCAGGCGCATGGCCACGCAGTTGCGCGCCAGTGCCAGTTCTTCGGCGGCGCGCAGCAGTGCCGAACCGACACCCTGGCCCAGCCAGTCGGGCGCGGTGGCGATCGAGTACACGCGCGCCAGCGACACGTCTGCCCGGAACAACAGGGTGATATAGCCGCGCGCCTGTCCATCGGCTTCGTCGATCAAGGTCACGGAGTTGCCTTCGGTAAGCAAATGGCGAAAGCTGCGGCGGCTGAGACGGTCGGACTCGAAACTGGCCTCTTCGATGTCCAGCAAGGTCGCGATGTCTTGCGGGCCAGCCTGGCGGATCCGGCACGATGCGACGCTGCGCCGCAAGGGCGCCTCGTCGCGTTGCGCGGCCCGTTGATCAATTACAGCACTCATATCTGCCTCTTCCTTGTGGTTTGCTGGTTGGCAGCGGCAATCGTACACAGCGCCATATAAAAACGGCGTCAAGAACACTGATCGAAGCGTAAACAAACCGTAAACAGCGCCTCGGCGTGCCAGGCGCCAGTGGTTTTTACGCTGCGTTTACAGCCGCTGGGGAACTTTTTAGAACATATTTACTGCTTGCTTGATACGCTGCTTCCTGTCAATCACGTACCACTGGCGAAGGCACCATGAACTCGTTTGCAAACCTGTATCCCTCATCCCGGCGCATCCCTGTCCGATCGGCGACGCACCTGCACACCTGCACCATTCGCATGTCGGTCGATGCGGAATCGGTCACGACCTTGCGCCAGCTGGCGATGCGAGTGTGCGGCGACGCGCTGGAATTCATGCGCATCGCCATCTGCGCCGGCGGCGCCCGGATCGAAGTCTGGCTGTGCGTGCGCCAGTCCTGTGTGACGGTGCTCAGTGAAACCATTGCGCGCCAGTTGCCCGGCGCCCGGTTCAAGGAAACGCCGTATCAAGCGGGAGCGGCGGCATGATCGTCGCGATCGCAAGTATCCAGGGGCAAGCCCTCAAGGCCCTGCTGGCGGCGAATCTGGCGGTGTTGCGGGCCCTTAGCGGGCGCACGATCTGCCTGATCGATGTCGATCCCCGCCACAGCGCCTACAGCTGGAGTTGCGAGCGCAGCGTAGTCGGCCAGGGTCCCTCGGTTCCCGCCCGCCTGCTTGGCGCGCGCTCGCTGGTGCGCGAGATTGAAGAGTTGACCGCCGGCTTCAGCGACCTGCTGATCAATACAGGCGAGGTGGAAACCCAGGAAGCCCGTTCGGCGCTCATCGCCGCGCGCGTGGTGCTGGTGCCGATACAGGTCGGGAATGTCGATCTTGATTCCCAGTATCCGCTCATTGCGCGGCTTAATTCGGCCCGCATGTTCAATCCGTCCTTGAAGGTGCTGTTCGTGATCGTAGCGGACGGGGCGGTACCGTCGCCGGAGCAGATGGCGGCGGTGCGGCTGTATGTTGCTCATGTCATGTCGGCGACCCTGGCGGCGACGGTGCTGCATGTAGCGTGCAGCCGTGACTACGGCCAGGGGCGCTGCGCAAGCGACGCGCAAACGTGCGATCCGGATGCCGCCGCCGAACTGCATTCCTTGTATCGCGAAGTCTATATGCATTGAGCGCGACTTCGCACGCCCTCTCACTCCCATTGCCTGCCACCGATCATGACTTTTTTCAGCGACGCCCTGACCATGAACGATCACCCCGCTTGCCGTTGCGGTCGTCGAACTGTTCGAAGGATTACTTGCGGCAAGAAGCCGCTGGCAGACCAGCATGGGCATATGGCGTATTCGCTTTTCTGGATCACGCTCATTGCCTCGATCGCTGTGCTGGTGTTCTATATCGTGCGGACCATCATCGCCGAAGGTGTTGCATGAATGGTGGCAAGGGCAAGCCGGCTGTGCTCATCGGCAAGCGGGTCAGGCTACGGTTGATCGAAGAGCGCGATGCGCCTGGGTTGTTCGAGCTCTACTCGGATCAGGAGGTCATGCGCTATTGGAACCACGCGCCATGGACAACGCCGGAGCAGGCCGGCAGGGCGGTTGAAGAAGCGCGCTCCGAGCACGCGAGTGGCATCAGCCTGCATTATGTCATCGAGCATTTGTCCACAAAAAAGCTCATCGGCAGCTGCGCCCTGTATGCAGTCGACCAGGAAAACCGCTGTGCGGCGCTCGGCTACCTGCTGGCCAAGTCGTGCTGGGGCCAGGGCTACCTGTCGGAAGCAATGCAGCGCTTTCTTGCTTACGCATTCACGCAACTGGCACTCGACAGTATCCATGCCGATATCCATCCCGGCAATGCCGCCTCTGCCAAGGCGTTGACCAGGCTCGGATTCCGGCAAGACCGGGACAGGCGCGCAAGCTGGCTCGTCGGCGGCGCACGATGCGCCACCGCGTCGTATCGTCTCACGCGGCGCGACTGGCAGCTAGAGCGTGCAGCGCATGCCAACGTGCTCACAGACGCGTTGCTTGATCAAAGCCAGGCACAACGATAAGTCTTGTCGCCGCCTGCCGCCGCATGGACGCCATGACCCGCCATGGAGCCGGAGCGATTGCGTGTAAGCCGCGCGCAATCGTCAGAATGTGCCTCTGCCAGGGAAAGATCCATGCTCATCAATTGCCTTGCCTGCCAGGACGGTAAAAAGCTCTCCGATATCCCTGCCGCGGACGTCAGCGAATTCATCGTTCTGCCGGACGAATTCGTGTGGGTTGCGCTAAACGATGCCGGACAGGCTGAACCTTGGATCAATTTCTGCCGACAATGGCACATTGTTATTCAGGCGGAACAACGAAGGCAAACTTGACGGAGTGAAACCATCGGTCTATATTAATGACTCGCAAGTAAGTTACGGAATAGACCCCATGCAATGTCCCCTTGAGATGAAGCCGCGCTGGGAGCGCCGTAAAGACGCGCGCCCCCAGGAGTTGCTCGCCGCCGCCCTCGACCTGTTCGTCGAGCGCGGCTTCGCGTCCACGCGGCTGGAAGACGTGGCCAAGCGCGCCGGCGTGTCCAAGGGCACCCTGTACCTGTATTTCACCAACAAGGAAGAGCTGTTCAAGGCCGTGGTGCGCGACACCATCGTGCCCGCCCTGGGCGCGGCCGAAGACATGATCGCCAGTTTCGACGGCAACAGCGCCGACCTGTTGCGCGCCGTCATGATGGCCTGGTGGGAAAACGCCGGCGCCACCAAGTCGTCCGGCATGATCAAGCTGGTCATGGCTGAATCGAACAACTTCCCCGATATCGCCGTCTTCTACCGCGAAGAAGTCATCCTGCGCGGCAGCAGCATGATCAGCGGCCTGCTCGAGCGCGCCGTCGAACGGGGAGAATTCCGCCCGCTCGACGTGTTCCTCACCACCCAGATCCTGATCGCCCCCATGCTCATGCTGATGCTGTGGAAGCACTCGGTCGGCCCCTGCGAAATGTCCGAACTCGACCCGGTCGCCTTCATCGATTCCTTCCTCACCATGACGCTGCACGGCCTGCTGCCGCGCGCGCCGTGAGGGCGTCCCGTAGGGCGTCCCGTAGGGCGCCCCGTAGGGCGCCCAGCGCCCGGGCGCCGATTCGGGAGCTTCATTCCCTCTAAACTGCAGACTGTCGCAATTTCTCGCGATTGGGGGCGTCGGATCGTTAAGATGTGTGTTCCGAGGCCGTTCAACGATAAAATATCGGATTATTACTTTTCCTCACCGAGCACAAGATGAATATCGAACAAGCCCGTTTTAACATGATTGAACAGCAGATCCGCCCCTGGAACGTGCTGGACCAGGACGTGCTCGATCTGCTGGTGGTGGTCAAGCGCGAGGATTTCGTGCCGGCCACTTACAAGACGCTGGCCTTTGTCGATACCGAAATCCCCCTGCCGGGCGGCGAGGCGATGTTCACGCCGAAGATCGAAGCGCGCATCTTGCAAGAGGTAGCGGTCAAGAAGCACGAAAATGTGCTCGAAGTCGGCGCCGGCTCCGGCTACATGGCGGCCCTGCTGGCGCACAAGGCGCGCCACGTCACCACCGTCGAGATCAATCCGGAACTGAAGGAACTGGCCAGCAAGAACCTGGCCAACGCCGGCGTGAGCAACGTCACGGTCGAACTGGGCAATGGCGCCGAAGGCTGGGACAAGGGCGCGCCGTTCGACGTCATCGTCATCTCGGGCGCGCTGGAATCCCTGCCGGAAGTGTTCTTGAAGCAGGTTAAGGTCGGCGGGCGCATCGCCGCGATCATTGGCCAGGCTCCGGTCATGTCGGCGCAGGTGATCACGCGGGTCTCCGAGACCGCGTACGACACGGTCAAGGTCTTCGAAACCAACGTCAAGATGCTGTCGACGTCGGTCAAGTCCTCGCATTTCACGTTTTAAGGCGGGGCCGGCATGCAGCAACTGACCGCCCCCGAGTTGGCCGCCTGGCTGGCCGACCCAGCGCGCCCGCGTCCGCTGTTGCTGGACGTGCGCGAAAACTGGGAATTTGAAACCTGCAAGATCGAGGGATCGACCCAGATCGTGATGAACACGATTCCCGCGCGTATCGAGGAACTCGACGAGGATGCCGAGATCGTCTGCATCTGCCACCACGGCGCGCGCAGCATGCAGGTCGCGGCCTTTTTGGAGCGCAACGGTTTTACCCGTGTGAGCAACCTGAGCGGCGGCATCCACGCCTGGGCGTTGCAGGTCGACGGCACGATGCCGCGCTATTGACGACGACGGATCGCAATACGCGATCACGCGCGGCGGCGGTGTCGGCCACCACCGGGCTGCAAGTTTTTTTAACTTTTTTGATGACTCCAATGGAGAATGCAATGCAGAAACCCCTCATGGCCGTGCTGATCGCCAGCGCATTTTTTTCCTTGAATGCACAGGCGGCGGACCTGATCCAGGTCTACCAGCAAGCGCTGGCCAATGACGCCGCGTTCGCCAGCGCGCGTGCGGCCCTGGCCGCCGGCATGGAACGGGTTCCGCAAGGCCGTTCGACGCTCCTGCCCACCGTGGGCTTGAACGGCAGCATCGTCAAGAACGATGGCGAATCGACGCCGTGGAATATCGGCCAGACCGTCACCCGTCCCGATGGCGGCAAGACGCTGGTCACCACCGGCGGCGCCAACGAGCGCACCACCACCCACACGCTGTCGCTGACCCAGCCGCTGTTTCGCTGGGCTAACTGGCAAACCTACCAGCAAAGCAAGCTGCAGCAGGCCCAGGCCGAAGCGCAGTTCGCCCAGGCCCAGCAAGACCTGATCACGCGCGTCTCGCAAGCCTACTTCGACGTGCTGGCGGCGCAAGATACGCTGGAACTGAGCCGCGCCCAGAAAACCGCGACCACCGAGCAGCTCGCCTCGGCCAAGCGCAATTTCGAGGTCGGCACCCAGACCATCACCGACACCCACGAAGCCCAGGCCGCCTACGACCTGGTGGTGGCGCAGGAGTTTGCCGCCATCAACGACCTGGAAAACAAGCGCAGCGCGTTGCAGGCGATCATCGGCAGCGCGCCGACCGGCCTGGCCACGCTCAAGCCGGGCGTGCTGCTGGCCGCTCCCGAGCCGGCCGTGATCGATCCGTGGGTGGCCTCGGCCGAAACCCAGAACTATGGCGTTGTCGGCGCCCAGCTCGGCTACGAATTGTCCAAGCGCGAAATCGAGCGCACCCGCGCCGGCCATTATCCGACCCTGGACCTGACCGCCAACATCAGCCGCCAGAACGTGACGGGCCAGACCCAGCAGTCGGGCAGGAGCGACAACAAGGGCATCGGCATCGCCTACAACGTGCCGATCTTCAACGGCTTTGCCGTCACCAGCCGCGTGCGCGAAACCATCGCGCTCGAAGACAAGGCCCGCAACGACCTCGAAGCGACCCGCCGCAACGCCGCCAACGTCGCGCGCCAGGCCTTTTTGGGCGTCAACAGCGGGCTGGCGCAGGTCAGGGCGCTGCAGGCGGCGGAAGTGTCGGGCAATTCGGCGCTCGAATCGAACAAGCTCGGCTACCAGGTTGGCGTGCGCATCAATATCGACGTGCTCAATGCCCAGCGCCAGCTGTATTCGACCCGGCGCGACCTGTCGCGTGCGCGTTACGACACCATCCTCAACGGCCTGCGCCTGAAGTCGGCGGCCGGTTCGCTGCGCGAAGCGGACCTGGTGCCGGTCAACGACTTGCTGGTCAAGTAAGCGCGCCGCAGGGCGCGCCAGCGGGGCGGAACGTCGTTCCGCACCCGCCTTTCGCACAGGACACGCATGACCGCACTTGATGTACACGCGCAGCGCCGCGTCGACAACTACGCCGCCCTGGTGCACAGCATCGATACGCGCTTCAACGCCCTGGCCGGTCCCGTCTTCCGGACCGATGCCGGCGGCCTGTACGAGGCTTACCTGGCCTCCTTCACCGATCCCGACGTACGCCAGCAGCACAGCTGCAGCTGCTGCCGCACCTTTATCGAGCGTTTCGGCGGCCTGGCGACGGTGGGCGACGACGGCGCGCTGGTGCCGGCCCTGTGGGACCCGGCTACGGCGCCGGCGCCTTACCGCGCCATGGTGGTCGCCTTGCAGCAACGCGTGAGCCAGGCGCGCATCACGATGCTGTTCCTGTCGCAACAGACCATGTATGGCAAGCCGGCCAGCGGTCCCTGGCAGCACCTGGCCATTACCCCGGCCACGGTGTTCGAGAGCAGCGGCCTGCACAACGCCTGGCAGACGGCCTGCGCCAGGCGCGAAGCGTTCGCCTCGGTGCGGCGCGCCTTGCGCCAGTACAGCGCGCCGGTCTGTGCGACGGCGCTGCAGTTGCTCAAGGAGACTCTTCTGGACAACCCGGCGGCAGTGCTCGGCCAGGCCCAATTCCTGGTCGACCTGCATGCCGCGCGCGCCGCCGCTACCGGCCAGCAGCAGGACAACCTGCGCTACCGCATGGTGGCACGGGCGCCGATGGGTTTTTGCCATCCGCGCTCGAGCATGATCGCCACTTTGCTCGACGATATCGTCGCCGGCAAGCCGGTCGGGGAGGCCGCCGCCAGCTGGAACGCGAAGATGGATGGCTTGCGCTATCAGCGCCCGCAGGTGGCGCCGACACCGGGGGCCATCAAGGCGGCCAGGATTGCCTTTGCGAAGCTGGGCGCGTTTCCCGCGCTGCAACGCCGCTTCGCCACCATGGACGACATCCAGGAAGCCGTATGGCGGCCGCACCCGCACTACGCCGCCCGAGGCCGCGCCAGCGCCGCGCCGCACGGGCCTCACAGCATGACGCTCGACACCTTCCGCCGCACCGTGTTGCCGACGGCCGAGCGCATCGAAATGGCGGCGCTGGAAGGCCGGCAACCGTTCGTCGCGCTCACCTCGGCAGTGCATGCGGATGCCCGCCCGATCATGCAGTGGGATACGCTTGATCAGCGCAATCCGGTTGCCTGGTATTGCTACAACCGGTGCTCGCTGGCCAGCGAATTCAACCTCACGGGCAGCTTTTACGAGGTCATGGCCGTCATCCTGCCGCCTTGGGCATGGGGAGGGCGCAGCCATCCGCAGTATGGCGAACACCTGGCGTTCCTGCTCGAGGATGCGCGCGACCTGTGCGGATGCGAGGGCCATTCCGCGCTGTTTCCGGTGAACCTGAAAAGCGAGCTGCGCGAATTCCGCTCCACCATCGAAGCGTACAGCCAGGAGAACGCACTGGCAGGCCTGGGAAAAAATAGCGTGGCCGGCCTGGCGCTGACCAAGGGCCATCCGTGCAAGTTCGACCTGCGCGTGACAATCGACGGGCAGGTCGGCACGTACCGGATCGAGCGCTGGGACTGAGCCGGCGCCAACGCGCCGGCCGGCCGCCTCAGGCCTCGCTCTGCGGCAGCGGAAACTCGAAGCAGATCGACCTGACCGGCATGCAGGCGCGCGCCGCCGTATCCCATTTTTTGCTGTAATCGGCCGTGTCCGCCAGGCCGTCGACGATGATCGTGATGTCGGACGCGTGCCCGCCCTTGAACATGTCCAGCAGCGAGCAGAAGCGCTCGGGCGACTGATGGATGTCGATCACGCACAGCGACTTGCCACCGAGCGCCGTGTACTTGACCCAGCCGGGAGGCTCGGCCGGAGGCACGTTGGCCGGGTTGTGGCGGCGGATCGTCATGCTCCAGGCCGCATGGTTGATCATGAAGGAATCCGAGGCATACATGGTGGGGCCGCCCGTCAGCTCCAGTTGCAGCGTAATGACAGGATCGAGCTCGACGATGCCCTCCTGGCGCAGCACGTGGTAGCTCAGTCTGCTCTCAAACACTAACTCGGCCGTCATTGCTTCCCCTCGTCAACATGCATCCGGCCATCTTACTCGTTCCTGTTCCCAGGTGTTAGCTGGCTTGCGGATATGCCATGCGAGGCGGCCTGGCCCTGGCGAGCCGTACGGCGACCACTGGAACAGCGTAGACTGGCGGAATGCTTTTTCCCGCCTCACCAGGATGCCATGCGCCTTTCCAAATTTATCAGCGACAATATCGAAGTCATCTTGCAGGAGTGGGAAGATTTCGCCGGCACGCTGCATGCGCTCGATTCCGCCACCAAAGTCCAGTTGCGCGACCATGCCAAAGCCATCCTCGCGGTGATTTGCCTGGACCTCGATTCGCAACAGAGCGTCCAGCAAGGCATCGACAAATCGCAGGGCAACGCCCCGCAAGTGGCTGACGAAACGGCGGCCGAGGCGCATGCCGTCGATCGCCTGCAGGCTGGTTTTACCGTCGAGGAACTGATGGCGGAATTTCGCGCCTTGCGCGCCAGCGTGCTGCGGCTGTGGCAAGCCACGGTGAAAACAGCGGATGAATCCGACCTGCAAGACATGCTGCGCTTTAACGAGGCAATCGATCAATCCCTGACGGAATCGCTGGCCCACTTTTCCGCCATGCTGCGCGATTCACAGAATGTCTTTCTCGCCATTCTCGGCCACGATGTGCGCAATCCGCTGGGGGCGATCAGCATGGGAACCCAGATGATCCTGGAGGACACCACCCTGGCGCCGCGCCACCTGAAGGTGGCGGCGCAGGTCCTGCACAGTACGCAAAGGGTGGCGGAGATTGTCGCCGACCTGCTGGACTATTCCACCAGCCACCTGGGCGGCGGCATTCCGGTCACGCTGGCGCAATACGATCTATCGGTGGAATGCCGATCTGTTGTTCAGGAAATGAAACTGTTTCATCCTGAACGCGATTTCAAGGTCGACGTCGAGGACGGCATCACCGTTTCCTGGGATCGCACACGGATGAGCCAGGCGCTCTCGAACCTGATGGCCAACGCGGTCCAGCACGGAGCGGCAAGCAGTCCGGTCTGGGTGACGGTCGGTCGCCAGGGCGATGATGTGGTGCTGGTGGTGCAGAACGAAGGCGAGGTCATCTCCCCAAGCCGGCTGCGGGTCATGTTCGATCCCGGAAAAAGCTTCGTCATGAAGAGCACCAGCGAACGCAGTGCCAGCCAGACCAGCAATCTTGGCCTGGGTCTCTACATCACTCACGAGATCGTCCTGGCCCATGGCGGCAAGATCTGGGTCAGTTCCACCGAGCTTGAAGGGACCACCGTCAAGGTGCGGATGCCCGCGATCGCTACGGGCACGTCAAATCATCCGGCGCACCAATAAAAACGCCTCTTGCGAGGCGTTGGTTGGTCCATGCCGGCGTGGTGCCGGAATTTACTCGTTCAAGCCGTTCGCGCGCACGCCACCCTTGCGTTCGATCAGTTCGATCTTGTAGCCGTCCGGATCGGTCACGAAGGCGATCACGGTGCTGCCGCCCTTGACCGGGCCCGGTTCGCGCGTGACGTTGCCGCCGTTGGCGCGCGCCGCCTCGCAGGCGGCCACGATGTCGTCGGCCGAAATGGCGATGTGGCCGTAGGCGTTGCCCAGCTCATACTTGTCAACGCCCCAGTTGTAGGTCAGTTCCAGCTCCGCATGCTCCGGATTGCTGCCATAGCCGACGAACGCCAGCGTGTACTTGTACTCCGCGTTCTCGCTGGTGCGCAGCAAGCTCATGCCCAGCACCTTGGTGTAAAAATCGATCGAGCGCTGCAGGTCGCCGACCCGTAACATGGTGTGCAAAATCCGCATCGTAGTCCTTGGTAATCGAATCAAGCCACGATTTTAAGCGCTCCACCGATTCTCTGCCGGCCGCGTCCGCAAGATGCGGCGCGGCCGGCCCTGCCTGCTTACGAACCGAAGTGGTAATTGAACTCCAGCCAGATCTGGCGTCCGACCGGGCTGAAATTGCCGGTTGGGTAGTTCGGCCAGCCGTCGGTGCTGTCGCGCTTGATGCGGTTGTTGACGTTGTTGATCGCCACCGAGACCGTCGCGCGCGGGGTCACCTTGTACACGCTCGACAGGTTGACCAGGGTGGTCGGGGACAGGAACGCGGTCTGCCCCGCATTCGGCACCTTGCCAAAGCGCTGGGCGAACACGGTGTTCGACCAGTTGCCCAGGTTCCAGTTCAGGCTGACGTTGAGCTTGTCGCGCCAGTCGGAGTTGCTCATTTCGTCCAACTCGTCGACCAGCTCGTCGCCGGCAAACTGGCGTGAATTCTTGCTCAGGGCCTTGGAGTAATTGCCCTTGAGCGTGAACTTGCCCCAGCTCTCAGTGCGCAGGGCGTAGCGCGCGCTCAGGTCGATCCCGTCGGCGTCCTGGTAGGCGGCGTTGATCGGGTTGACCCGGATTTCGCGGATCTCGCCTGGCTTGTTGAGCGCCGTCAATGGATTACGCGTGATGCGGTTGATGGTGTCAAGGCAGCTCGGCGACGTCAGGTCGCCCTTGACGCGGCAGGCCGCTTCGTCGCGCAGCAAGTTATCGGCGCTCAGGTTGGTGACCAGGTCGTCGATCTTGATGTTCCAGTAGTCGACCGAGACGTCGAAGTCCGCGCTCGGCGACCAGACCGCGCCCAGGCCATACGATTTGCCTTTTTCGGAACGCAGGTCCTTGCTGCCGGTCTGCACGTAATCGCTGCCCGGCGACACGCCGGCGAACTCGCAGGTCTCGATCGGCTGGCCGGCCTGGGCGCAGCGGTAGTGATCGGTGGTCGAGGAGTAGTAGCCGACGCCGCGCGCCTTGAAGATGTAGTTCATGTCGGGCGCGCGGAAGCTGGTGGCGTAATTGCCGCGCACCAGCAGCGCCTTGGCCGGACGCCATTCGGCGCCCACGTTGTAGGTCAGCTTGCCTTCGTTGCGGCCGGCGTAGTTGTAGCGGTCGTAGCGGCCGGCCAGGGTCGAGTTCAGGTCGGCCAGCAGCGGCACGCTCGCTTCCACGCCCAGCGCGTAGCGGCGGCGCGAGCCTTCGGTGATATCGCTCTTGGCCAGGGTGTTGAAGACGCCCTGGTTGATGCGCGCATCCGGCTTGTTGGCGAAGCGCTGGTGGCCGGCTTCGGCAATCGTGGCCAGCTTGACCGGGCCGGCCGGCAACTGGAACAGCTCGCCCGTGGCGACCAGGCTCAGGGTCTGGTTGCGCGAGGTGTCGTTGCTGTCGGCCTGGCCGGTGATGCTGTTGAACTCCTCTGGCGTGAGGCGCTGGGTCAGGCGCGCCTGGTTCGGTGCGTAGATGGCGATGCCGTCCTCATCCACGCCCAGTTTCGGTCCCAGGAAAAAGCTGTCGATGTTCCCCAGCGCGCGCTGCACATGGTTTTCGCTCTTGTAGAACGAGGCGCTGTAGCCGGCTTCATAGCGCCAGCCGGTCGCGCCGATGTCGCCCTTGGCGCCCAGGCTGACCGAGCTGGCCAGGTCGTCCCAGGTGCGGTTGTAGCGCTTCACGCCGCCCATTTCCTCGGGCGAGATGTACTTGGTCCAGGCTTCGTATACGCCGCTATTTTTGTTGAAGAAGTAGCTGTTGTCGGCCGAGGACGAGGTCCAGGTCGGGCCGCGCGTGTTGTTGGCGGTCTTGTTCTGGCCCACCAGGAATTCGGCGAACAGCTCGGTCGTCGGCGAGAGCGCATAGTTCGCGCTGCCGAACAGATTGGTGCTGCGGTTCTTGGTCTGGGTGGTCCAGTAGGTCGGGCTGACCTTGTTGCTGGCGCAGTAGCTGCCTTTGGCGACGGTGTTCTTGAACTGGCTGCCGCCGAACAGGTCGCCCAGCGCGCTGCAGGTGTCGCCCAGGTCAACATATTTGCCGTTGTTGACGTTCTTGCGCGACAAGGTATTGGTCGGCGTGCCCTGGCGCACGGCCATGAAGTCGCGTTGGTTGCTCCACAGCGGTTCGCGGTCCAGCACTTCGAGGCTGAACACAGTGTTGAGCTGGTCGAAACTCTGTCCGCCGCTCACTTGCAGGCGACTGTCGCCACCGCCGCCGCGCGAGGTGGTGCCGCGCTTGAGATTGACGTCGATGCCCTCGGCACGCTTTTTGAGGATGATGTTGACGACGCCTGCGATCGCATCCGAGCCGTACACGGCGGAGGCGCCGCCGCTCAGGATTTCCACCCGTTCCACAATGCTCGACGGAATATTGGCCAGGTTGGTGAAGTTGACCGCGCCTTCGTACGCGGTCGGGAAGTCGGCCAGGCGGCGGCCGTTGAGCAAGATCAATGTGTGGTTCGGGCCCAGGCCACGCAGGCTGATGGTATTGGCCGACGGCGTGAAGGTGTTGCCGGAGTCGGCGCCGGTGGTGACGCCGCTGTTCTGGGCCTGGTTGTTGAGGGCGTCGAACAGGTTTTTATAACCTTGCTTGGTGATTTCTTCACCGGTGATGACCACCACGGCAGACGGGCCTTCGAGGCTGGCGCGTGGAATGCGCGAGCCGGTGACCACGACCGAGGTGGGCGGGGACTGGGCGCCGGCCGTTGCGGTTTGCGCATGGGCTTGCTGCACCGGGCCGCAGAGCAAGGTGATCGCCGCCGCCGCCAGGGGCGTCAATGTCAAATTCGTGATTTTCATTGAGGTGCTTTATGGTAGTTAAAAATCAATGATACCAAGAAGCAAGCATGCGAAGAACGATTGTTTTTGTGTTTGTATATGCGCAAATGCACAACGATGGTGCAGGCAGTGCGCAGGGGGAAGAAGGCGAGGCGGGGGAGTGATGCGGCGCCGTCATTCCCGCCGGGATTCGCCCTGGCGCGGGAATGACGGGAATGACCTTATTCTTCCAGGCGCGCGTCGAGCGTGATCGTCGCGTTCAGCAGCTTCGATACGGGGCAGTTGTTTTTCGCGCGCAGGACCGCCGCTTCAAACGCTTCCTGGTTGGCGCCCGGAATGGTCGCCACCAGATTCAGGTGCACGGCCGAAATGGTGAAGCCGTCATCGGTCTTGTCCAGGGTTACGGTTGCCGTGGTCGCCAGTTTTTGCGCGGTCATGCCCGCTTCGCCCAGCTGGCCCGACAAGGCCATGGTGAAGCAGCCCGCGTGCGCGGCGCCGATCAGCTCTTCCGGATTGGTGCCCGGACCATTCTCGAAACGCGTGTTGAACCCGTACTGGGTATTGTCGAGCGCGCCGCTCTGGGTGGAAATATTGCCTTTGCCATCTTTGATGCCGCCACTCCAGACAGCACTTCCTGAACGTTTGATCATGGTGGTTCTCCTTCAATCTGTTTAAATTCAATCAAGCCATCATGCGCTGCCGGCCACGGTCCATCTGTTCGCCAGCGCACGATGCGGATGCGGAAATGCTGCGCCGCAGCTATTTGCCGGTCGGCGTGATGCGCCAGACCGTGTTGCCGACATCGTCGGCGACCAGGATGCCGCCGCCCTGATCCACCGCCACGCCCACCGGACGCCCGTAAGCGTGGCCGTCGGCGCTTAAAAAGCCGGTCAGCACGTCTTGCGGCGGTCCGTTCGGCTTGCCGTCGGTGAAGGGCACGTAGATCAGCTTGTAGCCGGAAAAAGGCTTGCGGTTCCACGAGCCATGCTGGCCGATCAGCGCGCCGTTCTTGAACGCCGGCATCAGGTCGGCGTTGTAGAACGCCAGCCCGAGCGAGGCCGTGTGCGCGCCCAGCGCGTAATCGGGCGTGAGCGCCTTGGCCACCAGGTCGGGACGCGCCGGTTCGACCCGCGCATCGACATGCTGGCCGTAGTAACTGTATGGCCAGCCGTAGAAGCCGCCATCTTTCACCGAGGTCATGTAATCCGGCACGAGCTCGTTGCCGAGTTCGTCGCGTTCATTGACGCTGGTCCACAGCGCCCCGCTTTGCGGCTGGAAGCCCATGCCGACCGGATTGCGCAAGCCGCTCGCGAACACGCGCGACTTGCCGTCGGCCGGGGTGAATTCCCGGATCGCGGCGCGGCCTTCCTCCTTGTCGAGCCCGTTTTCACCGGCGTTGCTGTTCGAACCGACCGAGATATACAGGCGGGCGCCGTCGGGACTGGCCACGACGTTCTTGGTCCAGTGATGATTGATCCCTGCCGGCAAGTCCATCACCTTCACGCCACGGGCGGCGATGTGGGTTTGCCCTTCCTGGTAAGGGAAGCGCAGCAGCGCGTCGGCGTTGGCGACGTATAAGTCGTTGCCCACCAGCGCCATCCCGAAGGGCGAGAACAAGCCGTCGAGAAACACCGAGCGGCTCGCTGCCTCGCCGTTGGGACCGGCGCCGCGCAGCAGGGTGATGCGATTGGCCGACGGCACCGCCGCACCGGCCTTTTTCATCTCGTGCTTCATCACCATGCCGCGCAGGCTGAAGCCTTCGTCGGGCTTGGGCGGTTTATTCGTTTCGGCCACCAGCACGTCGCCGTTGGGCAGCACGTACAGCCAGCGCGGATGTTCCAGCCCGCTGGCGTAGGCCGCCACCGCCAGGCCCTGCGCCACGGCCGGTTTCGCGCCCTTGGGCCAGGGGTCGGCCGGGGCGATGTTCATGGTCGGCAGCATCGAGCGCGAGGGCGCCGGCAAGGCCGGATTCGGGCCGAAGCCCGCTGGCATGGCCTGGCCACGGGCGCTCAGGGCGGCGCCGGAAAGGCCGATGGCCAGGCCGACTGGCAGGAGCAGGCGCGCACGCCTCATGCCTGCCCCTTGCCCTCGTTCTCGTCCTTGCCCTTGCCCAGGTCGGACGGTTCGTGATGGCGCATGCCGCTGCCGGCGTCGGCCTTGGGCCGGGCCTGGCCGGAACCGCTGGTGGGGGCGACTTCCTCGACGCCGCGCATGCCGTGCATGTCGGTATCGACCAGGCCCTGGGCCAGGTCGTCGGCGGCCTGCTTCATGACGCCGCGCGGTTCCTTGTCGTGGCCGTCCGGCGACTCGTCGCGCTCGTGCGGCAGGCGCTTGGCGTCGTCATCGTGGATCTTGGCGTCGGTGTTGATTTTGCGGTCGTGTGTTTCGGCTACCATGGTGCGGCTCCCTGTGGGTGAACTCATTGTGCAAATGGTATCGCTTCGCAGGGGAAGCGGCCGTTCAATTGACTACTCTCGTCGCTCCCGCGCAGGCGGGAGCCCAAGTTGCTCGCGTTGACAGAGGCTTAACAGCGGACTTGGGCTCCCGCCTGCGCGGGAGCGACGGTAGTGGTGCGGTGCCATGTTTTGGAGAAAGCCAGCTTGCACTTCCCTGCACGCGCGACTTGCCCGCGCGCCAAGTCGCACTTATACTGCGCCACTGTGAATGCATACAGTGGTGCCGCCGATGGCCCTTGTATGGCATCAGCAGGCATTATGGGGTAATCTCCTGCGTGTCGCCCCTCAACCGCCGAGAAGTCTATGCCCGCTACGCCTCAATTGCAAAAAACCATCGCGCTGGTCGTGCGGCCGAACACGGTCGGCATCGACGAGCCGGTCGGCCGCCTGCTGGCCTTTTTGCAGGGCGCCGGCTACCGCGTGGTGCTGGAAAGCGAAACCGCGGCCCATCTCGGCCTGCCCGGCATCGAGGCGATGAGCGTGGGCGGCATCGGCGCGGCGGCCTGCGCCGTCATCGTCATGGGCGGCGACGGCACCATGCTCGGCATCGCGCGCCAGCTTGCGCCCTTCGATGTGCCGCTGATCGGCATCAACCAGGGACGCCTCGGCTTCATGACCGATATTCCCATCGAGCGCATGATCCCGGTCGTCGGCGACATTCTCAGCGGCAAGGCGCGCGCCGAAAAACGCACCCTGCTCGAGGGGCGCGTCCTGCGCGACGGCGCCATGATCGCCTGCGGGCTGGCGGTCAATGATGTGGTGGTGGCGCGCGGTGCCGGCGCCGGCATGGTCGAGCTGAAAGTGGCGGTGGACGGCAATTTCATGTACAACCAGCGCTCCGACGGCCTGATCATCTCCACCCCGACCGGATCAAGCGCGTACGCGCTCTCGGCCGGCGGCCCGCTGCTGCATCCGAGCCTGGGCGGCATCGTGCTGGTGCCGATTGCCCCGCACGCCTTGTCGAACCGGCCGATCGTGGTGCCCGACAGCAGCGAAATCGTGATCGAGATCGTCGGCGGGCGCGACACCAGCGTCAACTTCGACATGCAGACCTTCGCCAGCCTCGCGCATGGCGACCGGATCGTCATCTCGCGTTCGCCCAACCACATCACCTTCCTGCATCCGGAAGGCTGGAGCTATTACGACACCCTGCGCGAAAAATTGCACTGGCACGAATATCCGTCGGGCGAGGGCAAGCTGCGCTAAGGCGCTGTCCCGCACGCCATTCCCCATTCGAATACTGGACTGACACACCTTCATGCTGCGTACCCTTACCATCCGTGATTTCGTCATTGTCGATACCATCGAACTTGAATTTTCCAGCGGTTTTTCCGTCTTCACCGGCGAAACCGGGGCCGGCAAGTCGATCCTGATCGACGCGCTGCAACTGGCGCTGGGCGGGCGCGGCGACGCCAGCGTGGTGCGCGAGGGCGCGCCCAAAGCCGACATCACGGCCGATTTTTCGGTCAGCGCCGCCGCACCAGCTCGTGAATGGCTGGAGCACAACGAATTTGCCGTCGAGGAGGGCGGGGCCCTGCTGCGCCGTGTGATCGACAACGCCGGCCGCTCCAAGGCATTTATCAACGGCATCGCCGCCACCGCCGCCCAGTTGCGCGACCTGGGCGACATGCTGGTCGATATCCACGGCCAGCACGCGCACCAGTCGCTGCTCAAAAGCGACGCCCAGCGCGCGCTGCTCGATAACCAGGCCGCCTTCAAGGATGCCGGCGCCGACGCCGATGCGCGCGCCGTGGCGGCTTCCCACAAGGCCTGGCGCGCCCTGGCCCGCCAGCGCGAGGAATTCGAAACCAACGCCAAGAACGTGCTGATCGAGCGCGAACGGCTCGAATGGCAGGTGGCCGAGCTGCAAAAGCTGGCCGTCAAACCGGGTGAATGGAGCGAGATCACCAACGAGCACAGCCGCCTGTCGCACGCCGCCAGCCTGCTCGAAGGCGCGCAGGAAGCGCTGGCCGCGATTTCCGAATCGGACCATCCGATCCTGTCGCAATTGTCGTCGCTTAACCAGAAGCTGGGCAAGCTGGTCGCGGTCGATGCGCAGTTGCAGACCGTGCTCGACTGCATGGAACCGGCCCGCATCCAGTTGCAGGAAGCGGTGTACGCGCTCAATAACTACCTGGACAAGGTCGACCTCGATCCCGAGCGCCTGCGCACGGTGGACGCGCGCATGGAAGCGATCCATACCACGGCGCGCAAGTTCCGCGTGACCCCGGATGCGTTGCCGGAGGAGTTTGCCAGCCTGTCGGAGCGCCTAAAGCAACTGGCCGACGCCAGCGACCTGGATGGCCTGCGCCAGCAGGAAGAGAAGATCAAGGACAGCTATATGGCGGCGGCGGCGCGTCTGTCGGCCACGCGCGCCAAGGCGGCGCGGCTGCTCGGTACGCAGGTGACGGCGGCCATGCAGGAGCTGAACATGACCGGCGGCAGTTTTGTGGTGGGATTGAATGCCTGCGAGCCGACCAGCAATGGGGTGGAGCAGGTGGAGTTTCTGGTGGCCGGTCACGCCGGCGTGGCGCCGCGTCCGCTGGCCAAGGTGGCCTCGGGCGGCGAGCTGGCGCGCATTGCGCTGGCCATTTCGGTGATTACCTCGAACGCCACGACCACGCCGACCCTGATTTTCGACGAGGTCGACAGCGGGATCGGCGGCGCCGTGGCCGAAGTGGTGGGGCGTTTGCTCAAGCGGCTGGGGCAGGAACGGCAAGTGCTGTGCGTGACCCACTTGCCGCAGGTGGCCAGCCAGGCCAACCAGCATTTCCAGGTGGCCAAGGGGACCACGGGGGAGGGCAAGACCGTGTCGCACATCGACGTACTGGACAACAAGGCGCGGGTGGAGGAAGTGGCGCGCATGCTCGGTGGGGTGGAGATTACCGCGACCACGCGCAAGCATGCGCGCGAGTTGCTGGCGTTGTAAGGTCGTTCGCTACGCTCGAGACCGTCGTTCCCGCGCAGGCGGGAACCCAAGTTTCTTGCGTTACCTACTGCGCTACGGAATTGGATTCCCGCCTGCGCGGGAAAGACGGTTTTTGGGACTGAGGTGACGGTCCTGCTTCGCTTGCTTATTGGACGGGTTGGCACCGGGTCATTCCATCTTAAAACCGGTTCAAAACACGTAAATAGTGCTGGGTTTTAACCCGCAACCCTATAATATCGTCTCTCCCGCTCACGATCGCCGAACCCATGTCCTTCCGCAAAGAACCCCCCTTCACCCACGGCACGCCGACCCGCAACGCCGTGGTGCTGGTCAACCTGGGCACGCCGGACGCCCCGACCACCCCGGCCGTGCGGCGTTATCTGAAGGAATTCCTGTCCGACCCGCGCGTGGTCGAAATTCCGCGCGCTATCTGGTGGATGATCTTGCACCTCATCATACTGCCATTTCGCTCCAGCAAATCGGCCGCGAAATACGCCTCGATCTGGACCAAGGAAGGTTCCCCCCTCAAAGTCCACACCGGGAAGCAAGCCATCCTGCTGCGCGGCCTGCTGGGCGAGCGCGGCCATGATTCGGTGAAAGTGGTGATGGCGATGCGCTACGGCTCGCCCTCGCTGCCGGAAGTGCTGGACCAGCTCAAGGCCGAGAACTGCGAGCGCGTCGCCATCCTGCCGGCCTACCCGCAGTACTCGGGCACCACCACCGGCTCGATCAGCGACGCCGTGTTCGCCCACTACGCGGGAGTGCGCAACGTGCCGGAACTGCGCATGATCAAGCACTACCACGACCACGATGGCTACATCGACGCCCTGCGCGATAGCGTGCTGGCGCACTGGAAAATCAACGGCCGTGGCGACAAGCTGGTGATGAGCTTCCACGGCGTGCCGAAACGCACCCTGATGCTGGGCGACCCTTACCACTGCGAATGCTACAAGACGGCGCGCCTGCTGGCGACCAAGCTGGGTCTGTCGTCCGAACAATACCTGGTCACGTTCCAGTCGCGCTTCGGCAAGGCCGAGTGGCTGCAGCCGTACACGGCGCCGACCCTGGTGCAGATGGCGAAAGAAGGCCTCAAGCGCGTCGACCTGATCTGCCCGGGTTTTACCAGCGACTGCCTGGAAACGCTGGAAGAGATCGCCATGGAAGCGAAGCACGACTTCGAAACCGCCGGCGGGCGCGAATTTCACTACATCCCCTGCCTGAACGAATCGCCCAAGTGGATCGCCGGCCTGGCCGACATCGCCGAGCAGCACCTGCTGGGCTGGGATACCAAGACCACGCCGGCCCAGCGCGAGGCTGAAAAGCAGGATAAGGAAACGGGCCGCCGCAACGCCGTCAAACTGGGCGCAAGCTAACCTTCCGCCAGCCTGCCGCCGTGCGGATTGACAGGCGGTATTTGCCGCCTGTTAAAATAGCGTTCCGTGCACACTCAGCTCTGCGTAGCAGATCCAGGCCAGCGCGAGCACGGTGTAGGCAACAACGCTGACGGCAATCAACGGCAACTTCATGTCGAACTCCCTGAAACAGCCCGCGCGCGGGCGATGCACGCGCATGCAAGCTGGATGTCTTCATGGTAGTCCGGGCCGTCATGAAAAGAATCTCCTCATTGGTAAGATTTGTAACATTGCACAAAAAAGCAACGCTGTAGGATTCCCCTTGAAAATGTAGGTTATAGCCCCATCTGGGTCCCTATGTGGCTCGCAAGACACGTCAAACAATTAGTTAAGTCATTGATTCCAGGAGCTTTTCCGATGCAAGAGCAAGAAAATCCAGAAGTCTCGCAACCGTCCGACGATTCGGTCCAGGCGTCCGCGCCCGCCAATGGCGAGCGCAGCCTCGAAGAGCAGCTCAGCGCCACCGAAGCCAAGCTGGCCGAGATGCATGACGCCTTCATGCGCGCCAAGGCCGAAGGCGAGAACATCCGCCGCCGCGCCCAGGAAGACGTCAACAAGGCGCATAAATTCGCCATCGAAAGCTTCGCCGAGGCCATGGTGCCGGTGCGCGACAGCCTCGAAATGGCGCTCAAGGTCGAGTCGCCATCGCTCGAGTCGCTGAAAGAAGGCGTCGAAATGACCCTCAAGCAGCTCACCTCGGCGTTCGAGAAGAACAAGCTGGTCGAGGTGATGCCGGCCCAGGGCGACAAGCTCGACCCGATGAAGCACCAGGCCGTCGCCGTGGTGCCGGCCGAGCAGGAAGCGAACACCGTGGTCAGCGTGCTGCAAAAAGGCTATATGATCGCCGACCGCTTGTTGCGTCCCGCCATCGTTACCGCAGCGCAAGCAAAATAAATACGGTGTGCTCTCTTGCAAGGTCTTGAAAGCACGCAGTTTTTCCACATATTCAAGTCATCTGAAACTAAGTAATTAAAAGGAAAAAATCATGGGCAGAATTATCGGTATTGACCTTGGCACGACGAACTCTTGCGTTGCCATCATGGAAAATGGTCAGCCAAAGGTAATCGAGAACGCAGAAGGCGCGCGTACGACGCCTTCCATTATTGCTTACCAAGAAGATGGCGAAATCCTCGTCGGCGCACCGGCCAAGCGCCAGGCCGTCACCAACCCGAAGAACACGCTGTTCGCGGTCAAGCGCCTGATCGGCCGTAAGTTCGACGAAAAAGAAGTGCAGAAAGATATCGGCCTGATGCCGTATTCGATCATCAAAGCCGACAACGGCGATGCATGGATCGGCGTGCGCGACAAAAAACTGGCGGCTCAGCAAATTTCCGCTGAAGTCCTGCGCAAAATGAAAAAAACCGCCGAAGACTATCTCGGCGAAGAAGTGACCGAAGCGGTCATCACCGTGCCTGCCTACTTCAACGATTCGCAGCGCCAGGCGACCAAAGACGCCGGCCGCATCGCTGGCCTCGATGTCAAGCGCATCATCAACGAGCCAACCGCAGCGGCACTGGCGTTCGGCCTCGACAAAACCGACAAGGGCGACCGCAAGATCGCCGTGTATGACTTGGGCGGCGGCACGTTCGACGTCTCGATCATTGAAATCGCCGACGTCGATGGCGAAAAGCAGTTCGAAGTGCTGTCCACCAACGGCGACACCTTCCTCGGCGGCGAAGACTTCGACCAGCGCATCATCGATTACATCATCGACGAATTCAAGAAAATCAACGGCCTGGACCTGAAAAAAGATCCGATCGCCCTGCAGCGCATCAAGGCTTCGGCCGAGCGTGCGAAGATCGAACTGTCGTCGTCGCAGCAAACCGAAATCAACGAGCCGTACATCGCCATGGCGAACGGCGCGCCGGTCCACCTGAACCTGAAAATGACCCGCGCCAAGCTCGAGTCGCTGGTTGAGGAACTGATCGCGGCCACCATGGAGCCATGCAAGATGGCGATCAAGGATGCCGGCGTTAAAGTATCCGACATCGACGACATCATCCTGGTCGGCGGCATGACCCGTATGCCGAAGGTGCAGGAAAAGGTCAAGGAATTCTTCGGCAAAGAGCCGCGCAAGGACGTCAATCCGGATGAAGCCGTCGCTGTCGGCGCCGCCATCCAGGGCGCCGTGCTGTCGGGCGAGCGCAAGGACTTGCTGCTGCTGGACGTGACCCCGCTGTCGCTGGGTATCGAAACCATGGGCGGCGTGATGACCAAGATGATCCACAAGAACACCACGATCCCGACCAAGTTCAGCCAGGTGTTTTCGACCGCCGAAGACAACCAGCCTGCGGTGACGATCAAGGTGTTCCAGGGCGAGCGTGAAATCGCGGCCGGCAACAAGGGCCTGGGCGAATTCAACCTCGAAGGCATCCCGCCGGCATCGCGCGGCACGCCGCAGATCGAAGTGACTTTCGACATCGACGCCAACGGCATTTTGCACGTCGGCGCCAAGGACAAGGCCACCGGCAAGGAAAACAAGATCACGATCAAGGCCAACTCCGGCCTGACCGAAGCGGAAATCCAGAAAATGGTGAAAGACGCCGAAGTCAACGCCGAAGAAGACAAGAAGGTCAAGGAACTGGCCGAATCGCGCAACCAGGCCGATAACCTGGTGCACTCGACCCGCAAGTCGCTGACCGAATACGGCGACAAGCTCGACGCTGGCGAGAAAGAAGCCATCGAAGCGGCGATTACCGATGTCGAAGGCGCGATCAAGTCCGGCGACAAGGCCGAGATCGACGCCAAGATCGAAAAACTGTCGACTGCGTCGCAAAAGCTGGGCGAGAAGATGTACGCCGACCAGCAAGCGCAGCAAGCTGCCGGCGGCGCTGACGCCGGCCAGCAGGCAGGCGGCGCCGAGGGTAAACCTGCCCAGGACGACGTGATCGACGCCGACTTCAAGGAAGTCAAAGACGCCAAGTAATCAGTGCCGGTGCAAGGTGCGGGCTGCTGCAGAGCGGCCCGCACCAAATCGAGCCAAGGCGACGACAAGCCGAGCCCTCCCGCGGCTCGGTTTTTTGCATAAACAGTAGCGTAGTAGCTAGACAGCAAGGTGCCGACAAATGGCAAAGCGTGATTTTTACCAGATCCTCGGGGTCGCCAAGAATGCTTCTGAAGAAGAAATCAAGAAGTCGTATCGCAAGCTTGCGATGAAATACCATCCGGACCGCAATCCGGACAGTAAGGAATCGGAAGAGAAGTTCAAGGAAGTCAAAGAAGCGTACGAAATGCTGACCAATCCGGAGAAGCGCGAAGCGTACGACCGTTATGGTCACGCCGGCGTCGATCCGAACATGGGTGGCGGCGGCGGTGGCGGCTTCGGCGGCGGCGCCGGCGGCTTCCCGGACAGCTTCGGCGATATCTTCGGCGACATTTTCGGCGGCGGCGGTCGCGGGCGTAGTTCCGGCCCGCAGGTGTACCGTGGCGCCGACATGCGCATGGGCTTCGAGATCACGCTGGAACAGGCGGCGCATGGCCACACCCAGGAATTGCGCATCCCGAGCTGGGACAAGTGCGAAACCTGCCACGGCAGCGGCGCCAAGCCGGGCACCTCGCCGGTCACCTGCACCCAGTGCGGCGGACACGGCCAGACGCGCGTGCAGCAAGGCTTCTTCAGCATCCAGCAGACCTGCTCGCGTTGCCAGGGCAGCGGCAAGATCATTGCCGAACCGTGCGCTCCGTGCGGCGGCGAAGGCATGATCAAGCGCCAGAAGATCCAGGAAGTGAGTATTCCGGCCGGTATCGAAAGCGGCGTGAGCATCCGTTACAAGGGGCTCGGCCAACCGGGCACCAACGGCGGGCCGCCGGGCGACCTGTTGATCGAAGTGCGGGTCAAGCCGCACTCGGTGTTCAATCGCGAAGGCGACGACCTGCATTGCGAAATGCCGATCTCGTTCGTGAAGGCCACCCTGGGCGGCGAGATCGAAGTGCCTACCCTGTCCGGCAAGGTCTCGTTCACGATTCCTGAAGGCACCCAATCGGGCCGCACTTTCCGCCTGAAAGCGAAGGGCATCAAGGGCATGCGTTCCGGCTATCCGGGCGACCTGTTCTGCCACGTGGCGGTCGAAACGCCGGTCAAGCTGACCGACAAGCAAAAAGACCTGCTGCGCGAATTCGAGCGCCTGACGGTCGAAGGCGGCGGCAAGCACAGCCCGCAGAGTAAGGGCTGGATGGACAAGGTGAAAGATTTTTTCGAATAAGGCGGGCCTAGTTGCGCCTATTCATCCGAACCGCTGAACTTGGCCCATGGCTCTGTCAGCGGTTTTTTTTCGAACAGACAGGACTGACATGACTCAAGCACAATACGATATCGACGCGCTCTTCAAACGCAACCGTGACTGGGCTGCGGCGATGGTTGCCAAGGATGAGAACTTCTTCAAGGCATTGACCGCCCAGCAGTCGCCCGAGTATCTGTGGATCGGCTGTTCCGACAGCCGGGTGCCCGCCAACGAGTTACTGGGACTGGCGCCGGGCGAGTTGTTCGTCCACCGCAATATCGCCAACGTGGTGGTGCATTCGGACTTGAACTGCCTGACCGTCTTGCAGTTCGCCATTGACGTGCTCAAGGTCAAGCACGTCATCATTTGCGGGCACTATGGCTGCTCGGGTGTGCACGCGGCCATGATCAACAAGCGCGTGGGCCTGGCCGACAACTGGCTGCGCCACGTACAGGATGTGCAGCAAAAGCACGAGAAATACCTGGGCGATGTATTGCCGTCGCGCGCGCGCGCGGATCGCTTGTGCGAGCTGAACGTGACCGAGCAGGTGGTCAACACGGCGCAGACCACGGTGGTGCAGGATGCATGGGAACGCGGCCAGCCGCTCACGGTGCATGGCTGGGTGTACGGCCTGCACGACGGCTTGCTGCGCGATTTGGGAATGAGTGTCAGCGGCGCCGATGAGTTGGCGCCGAAACTGGCGGCGCGCTTGCTGGAGTATCAGGAGTAAACGCAGCCGGGGCGCACGCCGGCGCGGAAACGCCCGCCGGCGTGCTGCCCCTCCTGCTCAGGGTGTCTGGCCGGGCGCCAGGCACATATGGAATTTGCCGTCGCTTCGCGTCACTTTGAGACCGGCGAACTTGCCTTCCGCCACGACGATATCGACACTGTGGTCCTCGCGCGTCCTGGCGTTATAGGTAAATTTCTTCGACCCATACTCCCCCATGTGAAACATGATCATTTCGGTATTGCCCTTGTTCAAGTCATATGACTGATCGAACACGCGCAGCACGCCCTGTTGCACGCGGTAGGTAAAAGGAAGTTTCTTTTTCTTGTCGCCATTCGTCACGCAGGTGAGTTTCGCTTCGACATCGAGCACATGGCCGTACAGCGAGAAAAGCGTGGGCGCTTGCAGTGGTTTGGGCACCGGTACGGTACACTGGACCGCTTGCTGATCGTCTATGACGGCAATGTAGATGTTCCCATTCTCGCTCCCGGCAATGGAAAGGTAAACGTCGTTGTCGTTTGCGTTTATCTCAATTTTGAGCGCGCCGTCCGCCGCAATGCTGCGCAGCAGGGAGACATCGTCCCGTACGACGCCTTTCATCTTCCCGGATGAGAACGTTCCATCCTCCGCAATGCGAATCGATCCTCCCGGGCGCTTGCTGTTCGGCTCCTTGACCTTTTCCTGTGCACAGTCGACGCTGTAGGTCCCCGCGAGCAGCTTGAGCAAGGGTGCCGAACCGTACCACACCGGTGCCGCTGGCGCCGCGGCAGCCACGGCCGTGGAACTGAACAGGAGGGCGGCGCACCCGCCCACGACAGCCGCGACGCATCGTGTCGTCATCGGAACAACATTAAATTGAACAGCCATGGCTTGGGATTCCATTCTTGATGAAGAAGTCAGGGCAAAACGGCGCGTGTCCTGCGCGCCGGGACACGCAGGAGTCGGATTGCCGAATCGGCCATTTTGGTTGGTAAGTAACTTTTTGTCAACGAATGAGGAGTCAGCTATCCCGGGCGGAGGCCTGACAATTGCCCGCCAGGGAAAGCCCGGCGGGAGCGGGGGTTGAAGTAAGTGCGCATAAATTCTTGTCATTTCTAGCTTCCATAAGCGGCGCCTTGCTGTGTTGCCCACCGCTAGCAGTGCTCGCACTGCGTCGCGGCGTGCGCCTTGCCAGGCATCCGCTTCTGTTCGCTATAAATGACAATAATTTCTGCACACTTACTTAGTTGCTTTCCTTGATCACACGTCCGTTCAAGTGTTGCACCGGACGGGCGTTGTGCTTGTACAGCTTGTGAAACTGGGCCAGCTGCGCCTTCGACATTTCCACCGGCGTTTTCAGCACGAACCAGTTCGCTTCTTCGCTGCATGGCGGCGTGGTCAAGGAGCCCGGGAAGTTGTAGTAACCCTGGGTCGGCGGCAAAATCCCCGTCATGTCGATCGTCACGCCATCGACCGCCTGCTCGACTTCGGCTTCCTTCGGCAGATTGTTAAAAATATTGGTCAGCGCCGGGTTTTCCTTGCCCAGCTTGAACAAGACCGCCACCACGGCCAGCTTGTTGTCGGCATTCTTGTGTACCAGGTGCAATCCCAAGGGATACTGCTTGCCGTTGATGCGCTCTTCGCTCGGCGTATGGAAATGGAATTGCAGCAATTCATGGCGCACGCCACCGATCGACATCCCGCTGCCCGGCGCATAATTGACCTGCACCGTGTGCCCGTTATCGATGATTTTCAGCGGCGACGGCTGGTACTCGAACACAATCGGATCGAGCTGGGACTTGGTGGTGGCGTTGGTGCGGATATCGATCGGCGACTGCGCGTGGCCGGTCTTGCAGATAACATAGTCGGACTTGAGGCCGCCCCATTTGGCCGGCCCGGTGGCGCCGTTGTACGTCCACTCATGTTGGGCATGCTTGGCATGCGCGGCTGGCGCCGCTGTTGGCGCGGCTGCTGGCGCTTGCGCCCCGGCCGGCGCCTGGGCGTGTGCCGACAGCGGCAGGATGGCGGCCAGCGCCAGCGAAACGACGGTCATACGTGAAAACATGTGAGTTCCTTTGATCGAATGGGGTACCGTATGGAGTGGCGTCGCGGCGGGGGCATGGCCGCCCAACTGCACAGGAACGCGTCGTGGCGCTCGCTCTGTCCGGCAATAATATCTTGTCTTAGCACAAGTAAATACAGCAAAGCTTGCACCTGCTGCAAAGACGCAACACAAATGCTGGCGCGGTCCCGTTGACCCAAGTGTGGAAAATACTAATGGAGTAAAAATTTGAATCAGGAAAATAATCGGCTGGAAACTATTCGCACCCTGGCGCGCACCTTCGTCGAGGAGCGCGACTGGGGCCAGTTCCACACGCCCAAGAATTTATCGTCGGCGTTGTCGGTGGAAGCGGCCGAGCTGCTGGAACATTTCCAGTGGCTCAAGACCGGAACGCAGGAAGAATTGGGGGCGGACAAACTTGTGCAGGTACGCCACGAAATGGCCGACGTGCTGGTCTACCTGGTCTTGTTGGCGGACCAGCTCGATATCGACCTGGGCGCGGCGGTGCAGGAAAAGATGGTGCTCAACCGGGCCAAATACCCGGCCGACAAGGTGCGCGGCGATGCGCGCAAATACCACGAATACCCGCCGGACTGAGCCGGCGGGCTTGCTTGACCAGGCCCTGAGTTACAGCCCGCCCATGCAGATGTACTTGATCACCAGATAGTCGTCGATGCCGTAGCGCGAGCCTTCGCGTCCCAGTCCCGACTGCTTGACGCCGCCGAACGGCGCCACCTCGGTCGAAATCAGGCCGGTGTTGACCCCGACCATGCCTGTTTCCAGGGCATCGGCCACGCGCCACACGCGCCCGATGTCGCGCGAGTAAAAGTACGCCGCCAGCCCGAATTCGGTGTCGTTGGCCATGGCGATGACATCTTCCTCGGTATCGAAGCGGAACAGGGGCGCGAGCGGGCCGAAGGTTTCTTCGGTGGCCACCTGCATCTTCGACGTCACGTCGGCCAGCACGGTCGGCTCGAAAAAGCTGTGTCCCAGGGCGTGGCGCTTGCCGCCGGTCAGCAGGCGCGCGCCTTTCGCGAGCGCGTCGGCGATGTGCTCCTCGACCTTGACGACGGCCTTTTCCTCGATCAGCGGGCCTTGCGTCACGCCCACATCCTGGCCGTTGCCGACTTTCAGCTTGGCCACCGCCGCCACCAGTTTTTCGGCGAAGCGCTCGTACACCCCATCCTGCACATACAGGCGGTTGGCGCACACGCAGGTCTGGCCGGCGTTGCGGTACTTGGACGCGATCGCCCCTTCCACCGCCGCATCGAGGTCGGCGTCGTCGAACACGATGAATGGCGCGTTGCCGCCCAACTCCAGCGACAGCTTCTTGATGGTCGGCGCGCACTGCTCCATCAGCACGCGGCCGACCTGGGTGGAGCCGGTGAAGGTGAGTTTGCGCACCAGCGGATTGCCGGTCATTTCGGCGCCGATCGCTTTCGAATCGCCCGTGATCACGCTGAACACGCCCTTGGGCACGCCCGCGCGCTCGGCCAGTTCGGCCAACGCCAGGGCCGAGAACGGGGTCAGCTCGGCCGGCTTGACCACCATCGGGCAGCCGGCCGCCAGCGCGGGGCCGACCTTGCGCGTGATCATCGCCGCCGGAAAATTCCACGGCGTAATCGCCGCGCACACGCCGATCGGCTCCTTGGTCACCACCAGGCGCCGGTCGGGCCAGGGCGACTGCAGGGTGTCGCCTTCGATCCGCTTGCCTTCCTCGGCGAACCACTCGATGAACGACGCCGCGTAGGCGATTTCGCCCTTCGATTCGGAGAGCGGCTTGCCTTGTTCGGCGGTCATGATCAGGGCCAGGTCGTCGGCGTTCTCGATCATCAGGTCGTTCCATTTGCGCAGAATGACGCTGCGTTCGCGCGCGCTCTTCTTGCGCCAGGCGGGCCAGGCCGCGTTGGCCGCCGAGATGGCGCGCGCGGCGTCATCCTTGCCCATGCGCGGCACCGTGCCGAGGGTTTCGCCGGTGGCCGGATTGGTCACGGTGATGGTGGCCGCGTCGCCCGCATCGCACCATTCGCCGTCGATAAAACATTGCTGCCGCAGCAGCGCAGGGTCTTTGAGATTCAACATAACAGGGCTTTCGTGATCGGGCTTGGCGCGAGGCCGGGCAATCATCTTAGCGTTTTTTGCAACTGGTTGCCGGGCAGCGGAGCGCGCGTGCTGCGATGCTTGCCACCAAGCAGCATTCGGTCGCTGCCGTCTTGATCGCGCGCAGGCCGTCTGCATTCTGCGGGGAACTTCTTGTGACGGCACAAACCCGGACGCCGCGCCGCGACCATCCTGAACGGTGACGGCGCCGCTTCCGGCGTTGCCCGGTATCCCTGCGGGAACCGTCACCGCTCACGATGAGGTGCCTTATGCGTCAAGCTGCCCGCTTTCTTCCCACATTGGTGCTGTGCGCCGCCTGCCTGCCGGCGCTGGCCGCGCCGGCGCCGCGCTACAGCATCACCACCATCCTGGCCGGCCAGTTCGACTATGTTGAAGCGACCGGCATCAACAACCGCGGCGACGTGGTCGGCGGTACCTACGTGACCGGGCAGGAGTGGCGCGGCTACCTGTTCGCCGACGGGCGCACGACGCAGCTGGGCAGCCTGGGCGGCCAGTACACGCGCGTGCAGGCGATCAACGAGGCGCGCCAGATCGTGGGCGAATCGCGCACGCTCGACGGCATCAGCCACGCCGTCATGTTCAGCGGCGCCACGGTGACCAACCTGACGCCGTGGGCGCTCAGGGACAGCGCCGCCTCCGCCATCAACAACGCCGGCACGGCGGTCGGCGCGATTCCCTGCGACTGCCTGGAGTTCCACGCCACCCGCTTCACGCGCGGCGGCGGCGTGTCCGACCTGGGCACGCTGGGCGGCAAGTCGAGTAACGCCGACGGCATCAACAACGCCGGACAGATCGTCGGCTGGGCCGCGCTGGCCGGTCCCTATACCCCGCGCGCCTTCCTGTACGAGAAGGGCAAGATGCGCGACCTCGGCACCCTGGGCGGTGAATGGTCGAGCGCGAGCGCGATCAACGAGGCGGGGCATGTCGCCGGCAGCTCTGCGCTGGGCGGGCAAGCGGGCGACCACGCCTTTTTGTACGTGAACGGCGTGATGAGCGACCTGGGCGCCTTGTCCGGCATGGACAGCGCGGCGCGCGGCATGAACAATGCGGGGCAGGTGGTGGGGCTGTCCTACCAGGGCTGGGACATCAACGAGGCGGTCTTGTGGGAGGGCGGGGCGCTGTTCAATCTGAACAGCCTGATCGACCCGGCGTCCGGCTGGCACCTGACCGATGCCGGCGCGATCAATGACCTCGGGCAGATTGCGGCCAGCGGCTGTCATCAGGGGCTGGGCATATGCGGCATGCTGCGGCTCGATCCGGCCAGCATGGCGCCGGTACCGGAACCGTCGACCTGGGCCATGCTGCTGGCCGGGCTGGCGCTGGTGGGTGTGCGCATCCGGCGCCGCAAAGTCCGTCATTCCCGCGCAGGCGGCTGTCTCAAAACGCTAAAATCACCGCTAGGCGGTAGACTCTTATCCGTCATTCCCGCGCAGGCGGGAATCCAAGGCACTGTCGCTCAGCTAAGATGCCTTGGATTCCCGCCTGCGCGGGAATGACGGAACGGCATCGGGGTCTGACCTCAATTAAGAAATTAGTTGTACTTTTGCAATATCACGGTCGGCGGCGGTTCGTGTTGGCATGTTTGACAACTTGCCGGTAAGCTCTAACCATGGCTTGGCGCATTGATCTGCGCCAAACCTATGTTGTCCATTTGAAATGGATCAAGCAGCGCTCGCCATCAGGCCGATTAGCCATTATGATGAACCGGGTGCGTCATTCGTTCCTATACCGACAATCATGCGCCGTCCTATCGTCCTTGTTCCCGCTTGCACGCGCCAGATCGGCCCTCATCCGTATCACGCCGCGCAGCTAAAATATGTCGACGCCGTCGTCCTCGGCGCCGACTGCGCTCCCATGGTCCTGCCCGCGCTCGGCGCCGCGCTCGACCTCGAAGCATCGCTCTCCGTATGCGACGGCATCATGCTGACCGGCTCGGCCTCGAACGTGCATCCGAGCTACTACGACCAGGACGTGCGCGACCCGAGCCTGCCGCAGGACCCGGCGCGCGACGCCACCACCTTGCCGCTGATCCGCGCCGCCCTCGAGCGCGGCATTCCCATCATCGCGGTGTGCCGCGGTTTCCAGGAGATGAACGTGGCCCTCGGCGGCAGCCTGTACCAGGCGGTGCAGGAAGTCGAAGGCAAGATGGACCACCGCGAAGACCCGGACGCCTCCATCGAAGACCAGTACGGCCCGGCCCACGATGTGACCGTCACACCCGGCGGCGCCTTCCAGCGCATGCTCGGCGGCTTGACGCGCATCGCCGTCAATTCGCTGCACGGGCAGGGCGTCGATCGGCTCGCGCCCGGCATCGCCATCGAAGCGGTCTCGCACGACGGCTTGGTGGAAGCATTCTCGGTGCCGTCCGCGCCTGGCTTTACCCTGGCCGTGCAGTGGCATCCCGAGTGGCTGATTCTTGAAAACCCGGCCTCGATGGCCATGTTCGGCGCCTTCGGCCAGGCCTGCCGCGCTTTCCAGGCGAGGCGCGCATGAACATCCGCAGCGCCAGCCGCTACGAAAAGTGGGCCCTCTGCTGCGTGCCTTAGCGCCGCTTGCCATCCTCGGTTCCACAGCACGCCCGCGGCAACTGCCCGCGCGCGCAATGAGCAAACTACAGAGCGCAAATTACAGAGCGCAAACTACAGAGAGAACATCATGGCAATTCGCGAAAACTTTACCTACACCGACATGGACCTGTGGCTCAACGAGAAACGGGTCACCGAAATCGAATGCCTGATTCCCGACTTGACCGGGGTCGCGCGCGGCAAAATCCTCCCGCGCGGTAAATTCACGCAGGAGCGCGGCATGCGCATCCCCGAGGCGGTGCTGGGCATGACCGTGACCGGCAATTACCCGGTCGACGACGAAGCCTACGACCGCGCCATCTCGGCCACCGACCGCGACATGATCCTGAAAGCCGATCCGACCACCATCACCATGGTGCCGTGGGCGGTCGATCCGACCGCGCAGGTGATCCACGACTGCTATTTCGCCGACGGCAAACTGGTCGACTTCGCGCCGCGCACGGTGCTGCGCCGCGTCTTGAAGCTGTACGCCGACAAGGGCTGGAAGCCGGTGGTCGCGCCCGAACTCGAGTTCTACCTGACCGCCAAGAACATCGATCCCGACCTGCCCCTGAAACCGCCGATCGGCCGCAGCGGCCGCGCCGAAACCAGCCGCCAGGTCTACAGCATCGACGCCGTCAACGAGTTCGATCCCCTGTTCGAAGACATCTACGACTACTGCGAACTGATGAACCTCGACGTCGACACCCTGATCCACGAGATCGGCGCCGGCCAGATGGAGATCAACTTCCTGCACGGCGATCCGCTCGGTCTCGCCGACAAGGTGTTCTTCTTCAAGCGCACCCTGCGCGAAGCGGCCCTCAAGCACGATATGTACGCCACCTTCATGGCCAAGCCGATGGCCGGCGAACCCGGTTCGGCCATGCACGTGCACCAGAGCGTGGTCGATACCAAGACCGGGCTGAATATCTTCAGCAGCGAAGACGGCTCGGCATCGCCCCTGTTCAAGCAGTACATCGGCGGCCTGCAGCGCTACATGCCCTCGGCCATGGCGATCGTCGCGCCGTACGTCAATTCGTACCGCCGCATCGTGCGCCACACCGCCGCCCCGATCAACATCCAGTGGGGCCTGGACAACCGCACGGTGGGCTTTCGCGTGCCGGAGTCCGGCGTGCAGGACCGCCGCGTGGAAAACCGCATCATCGGCGCCGACGCCAATCCCTACCTGGCGCTGGCCGTCACCCTGGCCTGCGGCTACCTCGGCATGACCGAGCAGTTGGAACCGACCGCGATGATGAACGGCAGCGCCTACGAAATGCCGTTCGAACTGCCGCAAGGCCTGCCCGAAGCGCTGCACCTGCTGCGCGCCGAGGACAAGCTGCGCACGGTGCTGGGCGAGCGCTTCATCGATGTGTATGCGGCCATCAAGGACCTCGAACACCAGGAATTCATGACCGTCATCAGCCCGTGGGAACGCGAACACCTGCTGTTGCACGTGTAAGCATCGCGCAGCACCGACAACAACGATAACAATAACGATAACGATAAACGAGGTCCATCATGACAGCCAACCCCATGGTCCCGAGCGCCGCGCTGGTCGCGTCGGTCAAGGCCGCCACGCACAACGTCTACGACACCGCCGAAATCCAGCGCCAGGACGCGGCGCACTATATGCATCCCTTCACCGACCACAAGGCGCTGGGCGAACGCGGCGCGCGCGTGATGGTGCGCGGCGACGGCATCTACCTGTGGGATTCCGAGGGCAACAAGATCCTCGACGGCATGTCCGGCCTGTGGTGCGTGAATGTCGGCTACGGGCGCACCAGCATCTCGGACGCGGTCTACCGCCAGATGCAGACGCTGCCCTTCTATAACAGCTTCTTCAACACCACCAACGTGCCGGCCACGCGCCTGGCCGCGCTGCTGGTGGAGATTTCGCCGCCCCAGTTCAACCACGTGTTCTTCACCGGTTCCGGCTCGGAAGCGAACGACACCAACCTGCGCATGGTGCGCCGCTACTGGGACCTCAAAGGCCAGCCGCAGCGCCACACCATCATCAGCCGCTACAACGCCTACCACGGCAGCACCGTGGCCGGCGCCGCGCTGGGCGGCATGGCGGGCATGCACGAGCAGGGCGGCATGATCCCGGGGATCGAGCATATCGGCCAGCCGAACTACCTGGAAAACGGCAGCGGCATGACGCTTGATGAATTCGGCATCGTGGCCGCCGGCTGGCTCGAGACCAAAATCCTCGAGGTCGGCGCCGACAAAGTGGCCGCCTTTATCGGCGAGCCGGTGCAGGGCGCGGGCGGCGTGATCATTCCACCGGCCACCTACTGGCCCGAAATCGGCCGCATCTGCGACAAATACGGCGTGCTCTTGATCGCCGACGAAGTCATTTGCGGGTTTGGCCGTCTTGGTACATGGTTTGGCTCCGAGTTGATGCAGATCAAACCTGACTTGATTACGTTCGCGAAGGGTGTGACCTCGGGATATGTTCCATTAGGTGGCGTGCTGGTCGGTGACCGGGTCGCCAGCGTGTTGATCAACGAAGGCGGCGATTTCAATCACGGTTTCACGTATTCCGGCCATCCGGTGGCGTGTGCGGCGGCGCTCGAAAACATCCGCATCCTGATGGACGAGCGCCTGGTGCAGCAGGTGGCGCAAGATACCGGCCCGTACCTGAAAGAGAAGTTCGAAGCGCTGATGGACCATCCGCTGGTCGGTTACGCCGACACCTGCGGCTTCGTGGCGGGGCTGAACCTGGTGCGCAAGAAGGCCGCGGTGGTGCACGACTGCGAGTACTTCGATCCGGAGCAAGGCGTGGGCATGATCTGCCGCGGCTATATGTTCGCCAACGGGATCATCATGCGCGCCGTGGGCGACCGCATGATCATCGCGCCGCCGCTGGTGATGACGCGCGCGCAGATCGACGAAATGATTTTCAAGATCAGGTACTGCCTCGAGGCCACCCTGATCGACGTGCAGAAGCGGGGCTGGGTAGCTTGAACTAAGTAAGTGCGCCGAAATTCTTGTCATTTCTAGCTTCCATAAGCGGCGCCTTGCTGCGTTGCCCACCGCTAGCAGTGCTCGCACTGCGTCGCGGCGTGCGCCTTGCCAGGCATCCGCTTCTGTTCGCAATAAATGACAATAATTTCTGCACACTTACTAACTTGATCGGGAGCCAGGATGAAGACGATACGCCGCATCGCACGCAGCTTCATCCTCGGCCTCGCGGCCGCCGCCAGCGTGGTGGCCGCCGCCCCGCCGGAAGAGAAAGTCCTCAACATTTACAACTGGTCCGACTACATCGCCGACGACACGGTCCGCAACTTCGAAAAAGAAACCGGCATCAAGGTCCGCTACGATGCCTTCGACAGCAACGAAGTCCTGCACGCCAAGCTCACCGCCGGCAAAACCGGCTACGACATCGTGGTCCCCACCGCCCACTGGGCGCGCCTGCAAATCGACGGCGGCCTGCTGCGCCCCCTCGACAAGGCCAGCCTGCCTTACCTGGCCAACCTGGACCCGACACTGCAGGACCTGGTCAAGCGGGTCGACCCGGACAACAAGCACCTGGTGGTCTGGCTGTGGGGTTACACCACGCTCGGCATCAACGTCGACAAGGTCAAGGCGGCGCTGGGGTCTTTACCCATGCCCGACAATGTATGGGACCTGGTGTTCGATCCGCGCTACGCCAGCAAACTGACCTCGTGCGGCATTTCCTTTCTCGACTCGCCGTCCGAAGTGCTGCCCGCCGCGCTACTCTACATCGGCAAGCCGGCCTACTCGAAGAACAGCGCCGACTACCAGGACGCCGGGCGCATGCTGCAGGCGATCCGCCCGTCGGTGACCCTGTTCAGTTCTTCGGGCTACATCAACGACCTGGCCAACGGCGCCCTGTGCGTCTCGCTCGGCTGGTCGGGCGACATCAACATCGCGCGCCAGCGCGCCATCGACAACAAGAATGGCCACACCATCGTGGCGCTGGTGCCGAAGACGGCCACCCTGATGTTCGACACCATGGCCATTCCGGCCGACGCCCCGCATCCGGGCAACGCCCACCTGTGGATCAACTATATTTTGCGCCCCGAGGTGCACGCGAGCCTGACCAACAAGGTTTTCTACGCCAACCCGAACAAGGCCGCCACCCCGATGGTGCGGCCCGACATCGCCGGCAACCGCACGGTTTACCTGTCCGACGCCGACAAGCAACGCATGGTGGTGCCCGAGCCCTTGAGCGCCGAAGCGCGCCGCACCATGACGCGCGTGTTCACCCGTTTCAAGACCGGAATGTAATCGGCAATGTAATCATTTTGCATGCAGACCGGCGTATGTCCGATAAAATTGCGGCTTTGCCTCATCTTTCATCATCCCTATGACGATTGCACAACCCGCAAGCTCGCAGCCCTTTCTCCTGATCCGCAACCTGGTCAAGGAATTCGATGGCGTGCGCGCCGTGAACGATATTTCGCTGGCCATCGACAAAGGCGAGATCTTCGCGCTGCTGGGCAGCTCCGGCTGCGGCAAGTCGACCCTGCTGCGCATGCTGGCCGGCTTCGAGACCCCGACCGCCGGCGCCATCGAACTGGCCGGCCAGGACCTGGTCGGCGTGCCGCCCTACGAGCGCCCGGTCAACATGATGTTCCAGTCGTACGCGCTGTTCCCGCACCTGACGGTGTGGGACAACGTCGCTTTCGGCCTGCGCCGCGACGGTTTGCCTAAGGCCGCCATCGCCGAACGGGTCGACCAGATGCTGGCGCTGGTGCAGCTGGGCGCCTACGCCAAACGCAAGCCGCACCAGCTCTCGGGCGGGCAGCAGCAACGCGTGGCGCTGGCGCGCAGCCTGGCCAAGCGCCCGCAATTGCTGCTGCTCGACGAGCCGCTCGGCGCGCTCGACAAAAAACTGCGCGAACAGACCCAGATGGAACTGGTCAACATCATCGAGCAGGTCGGCGTGACCTGCGTGATGGTCACCCACGACCAGGACGAGGCCATGAGCATGGCCACCCGCATCGCCGTCATGAGCGAAGGGCGCATCCTGCAGGTGGGCGCGCCGGGCGAGATTTACGAAACCCCCAACTGCCGCTTCGTGGCCGACTTCATCGGCACCGCCAACATGTTCAACGGCCATGTGCGCGTCGACCAGCCCGACCATGTCGTCGTCGAGACAGCCGAATGCCGCCACTACGTCAGCCACGGCATCAGCGGCACCAACAACATGCCGGTCAGCGTGGCGGTGCGGCCCGAAAAAATCGCCCTCCAGCGCCAGATGCCCGGCGTGGAGCAGCGCGCCTCGGCCGCCGAAGACGGCTACAACTGCGTGGCCGGCGAGATCGTCAACGTCTCCTACTTCGGCAGCGAGACGCACTACCAGGTGCGCATGGCGCAAGGCGGCATCCTCAAGGTGGCGCGCACCAACGCCGCGCGCCATGAAGAGGCGCGCATGGAGCGCGGCCAGCATGTCGTCGCGTGGTGGGATGGCAGCGACATCGTGGTCCTGACCCATTGAGGCGGCCATGATCAAGCCTTTTCGACCACCCGCGGCCGGGCGCCGCTTCGTCATCGGCGTGCCGCTGGTGTGGCTCACCATCGCCTTCCTGATCCCGTTCCTGATCGTGCTGCGCATGAGTTTTTCGGAGCTCGACGAGAGCGGCAGCCCGTTCGGTCCCCTGGTCACATTCAGCGACGGGGTCCTCTCCATCAAGGCCAAGGTGGTTAACTACGTCGCCCTGACCGAGGACTCCACCTACCTGTGGACGTTCATGCGCTCGCTCGGCTACGCCGGCCTGACCATGGTCCTGTGCCTGGCGACCGGCTACCCGTTCGCCTACTTCATGGCGCGCGCCAATCCGGCGCACCGCACGGTGCTCCTGATGATGGTGATGCTGCCGTTCTGGACCTCCTTCCTGCTGCGCATCTACGCCTGGAAGGGTATCCTGGCCAACCAGGGCCTGCTCAACAACCTGCTGCTGTGGCTCGGCGCGATCGACGAACCGCTGAAAATGATGAACACCCCGTTCGCGCTGGTGCTGGGGATGTTCTACGCCTACCTGCCGTTCATGATCCTGCCGCTGTACGCCAACCTGGTCAAGCTGGACGTGCGCTACCTGGAAGCGGCGGCCGACCTGGGCGCGACGCCCTGGCAAGCGTTCTGGCGCATCACCGTGCCGCTGTCCAAATCCGGCATCATCGCCGGCGCCATGCTGGTGTTCATTCCGGCGGTGGGCGAATTCGTCATTCCCGAACTGCTCGGCGGCCCCGAAACGCTGATGATCGGACGCCTGCTGTGGGACGAATTTTTCGTCAACACCGACTGGCCGCGCGCGTCGGCGCTGGCGGTGGTGGCGATCCTGCTGATCCTGGTGCCGATGGCGATCTTCAATAAATACAAGGCCGAACAGGAAGCGGAGGACCGCGCATGAGCACCAACATGAGCGCGAAGGTGAACAAAATGACCTTGGCCCGCTGGTTCGGGCGCGGCTGGCTGTCGATGGGCTACCTGTTCCTGTACCTGCCGCTGATGGTGCTGGTTGTGTTTTCGTTTAACAGCTCGCGCCAGGACATGGTGTGGAGCGGTTTTTCAACCCAGTGGTACCCGGAACTGTTCAAGGATGCGGAACTGGTCAGCGGCTTCGTGCTGTCGCTCAAAATCGCCCTGACCAGCGCCACCGCCGCCGTGCTGCTGGGGACCATGGCCGCCTTTGCCCTGAACCGCTACAAGCGCTTTCCGGGCCGCCTGCTGTTCTCCGGGATGGTCAGCGCGCCGCTGGTCATGCCCGAGGTGATCATCGGCCTGTCGCTGCTGCTGATGCTCGTCTCGGTGCAGAAGATCTTCGGCTTTCCCGAGCGCGGCGCGTTTACCATCTGGATCGGCCACACGCTGCTCGGCATGGCCTATGCGGCCGTGGTGGTGCAGTCGCGCCTGCGCGAGATGAACCGCTCGCTCGAAGAAGCGGCCATGGACCTGGGCTGCCGTCCCTACCAGGTGTTCTTCCTGGTGACCTTGCCGAACATTACGCAGTCGCTGGCCTCGGCCTGGCTGCTCACGTTTACGCTCTCGCTGGACGACGTGGTGCTGTCGAACTTCCTGTCCGGCCCCGGCTCGACGACCATGCCGCTGGTGATCATGTCGCGTGCGCGCCTGGGGCTGGACCCGCGCGTGAACGCGGTGGCGGCGTTGACAATCCTGGTGGTGTCGACCGGCGTGATCATCGCCGCCATCATGATGGCGCGCGCCGAGCGGCAGCGCCAGAAGCAGGTGGCGGCCGCAGTCAAGTCTTAACGCTCTTCGGCCGCTGTTTACGGTGGTGGGCAAGCATGCCCGCCACCCTCACCGTTGGCCCGAGAGGAGTGATTCATGCACAACTACCGCAACGCCGTCATCGCATTCGCCGCAGCTTGTCCCGCCGTCGTGCAAGCCCAGACCACCGAACAACTGAAGGCCGAACTCGGCGCCCTCAAGGCGCACGTGCAGAAGCTCGAAGCCATGATCGAGAAGGCCGACCAGGCCAAGGCCGAGGCCAAGGCCAAGGCGCCCGAACCGGACACCTCGGCCGAAGTGGCGCGCCTGCGCGTGAAAAGCGACGCCGCCGACGATGCCATGGAGGCCAGCGGGCTGAAAGGCTTGAAGATCTCGGGCTACATCGACCCGACCTACATCCGCAACCGCAACGCCGGCACCTCCAGCTTCGTCTTCCTGAACAATAACAGCTCGATCAACGGCTCCGGCGAGAGCTTCGGCTACGACAATACCTATTTCGGCAGCGCCTTGCTCAATCTCGACAAGGAGCTCGAAGGCGGCAGCAAACTGAGAATCTCGCTCATGCCCAGCAAGGGCACGGCCTCCGGCTACAATTTCGGCAACCTGGTGCACGAAGCGTCGGCCTCGATTCCGCTCGGCGACCAGTCGACCCGCCTGTTGCTCGGCCAGGTTCCCGACTGGAGCGGCTACGAATACATCCCCTCGACCCAGAACAAGCTGCTGACCCACAACCTGCTGTTCGATTTTTCGGCCGCCAATTTCTACACCGGCGCCGGCCTGCAGCTGTTGCGCGGCAAATGGGACAGCAAGATCATGTTGGGCAATATGAACAGCGCCCGCGTCAACGATGGTGGCGAACGCACGCCCGGCGTGTTCTACCGCGTCGATTACGCCAGGAGCGAATTTTCGGGTTTCGGCATGTCCGGCACCCATGCCGGCTTCGATGATGACGATACGGTCGGGCGCCTGGACCTGATGGAGGTTGATGGCTTTTACACGCGTGGCGACTGGAATATCCAGGGTCAGTTAAGCTATGGGCGCCAGCAGGCCACCGCCGCCAACCGGTATGGCGCGGAGCAGCAGCGCTGGTACGGCTTGTCGTCGCTGGTGTCGTACAAAATCATGCCGCGCCTCGAAGCCATCGCCCGCCTCGACTACATCTTCAACGGCACGGGCGGCGGCGGGGTGTTCGGAGCGACCCTGGCGCCCGGTTGCCGGGACCTGGCCGGTTTTGCGGCCAACTGCCCGGACGGGCGCAACGGCTTTGGCCCTGGCATGGTCTTGCGCGGTGGAGAATGGTTCGTGCTCGACCCCACCCGCGGCGCCAATCGCGGCACGCTGTCGGTGGGCACGCGGTACCTGCTCGTTCCGGGCGTGAGCGTGAAGGGCGAATACCGCTACGACTATGCCACGGCCAGGACGTTCAGGACATTGGACGGACAGTACCGCCGTGACAATCAGGTTATCGGCGTATCGACAGTAGTGAGCTTTTAGGGAGCACGGCATGGGAAACACGCAATGGCACGAACGGGCGGCAGCCTTGAGCATCGACGGGCGCGCATTCATCGGCGGTGAACGCGTCTGGGCCAGGTCGGAGCAGCGGTTCGATAATCTCTCGCCGATCGATGGGCGCCAGCTTGGCCTGGTCGCGCGCTGCGACGGGCTCGATGTCGACGCGGCCGTGGCGGCTGCGCGCGCCGCTTTTGAAGACCGGCGCTGGGCCGGCCAGGCCCCGGCCGCCAGGAAGCGCATCATGATCAAGTTCGCGGACCTGATCCTGGCGCACGCCGAGGAACTGGCGCTGTTAGAGACGCTCGACATGGGTAAACCAATCAGGTACAGCCAGAGCGTGGATGTGCCGGCCGCGGCCAACTGCATCCGCTGGTACGGCGAGGCGATCGACAAGATCTACGACGAAATCGCGCCCACCGGCGAAAACAGCCTGGCCCTGATCACGCGCGAGCCGGTCGGCGTGGTGGCGGCCATCGTGCCGTGGAACTACCCGATGATCATGGCCGCCTGGAAGATCGCCCCGGCGCTCGCCGCCGGCAACAGCGTGATTCTCAAACCGTCCGAAAAGTCGCCGCTCACGGCCCTGCGGCTGGCTGAAATCGCGCTCGAAGCCGGACTGCCGGCGGGGGTGTTCAACGTCGTTCCGGGCTACGGCATTGAAGCCGGGGCGGCGCTGGCGCTGCACATGGATGTCGATTGCATCGGCTTTACCGGCTCGACCAAGGTCGGCAAGCAGATCTTGCAGATGGCCGGGCAATCGAACCTCAAGCGCGCCTGGACCGAATTGGGCGGCAAGTCGGCCAATATCGTCTGCGCCGACTGTCCCGACCTCGATGCGGCGGTGAGCGCGGCGATCGGCTCGATCTACTTTAACCAGGGCGAAAGCTGCAACGCGCCTTCGCGCCTGTTCGTGGAAGCGTCGATCAAGGACGCCTTCCTCGAAAAGGCGCTGGCGCTGGTGCCCGATTTTGCGCCGGGCGACCCGCTCGACGAAGCCACCGTCATGGGCGCCATTGTCGACGCGGCCCAGATGAAAACCGTGATGGGCTACATCGAAGAAGGCAAGCAGGCCGGCGCCAGGCTGCTGGCCGGCGGCGAGGCCGCGCGCACCGACACTGGCGGCTTTTACGTGGCGCCGACCCTGTTCGACCAGGTCGATGGCTCCATGAGCATCGCGCGCGAAGAAATCTTCGGGCCGGTGCTGTCGGTGCTCGGATTTACCGACATCGACGACGCGGTACGCCAGGCCAATTCGACCCAGTACGGCTTGCAGGCGGCGGTGTGGACGGGTAACCTGAACAAGGCGATCAAGACCGCGCGCGCCCTGCGCGCCGGCACCGTGCACGTGAATCAGTACGACGGCGACGACATCACGGTGCCATTCGGCGGCGTCAAGCAGTCGGGCAACGGGCGCGATAAATCGCTGCACGCGTTCGATAAATACACCGAGCTCAAAACCACATGGATCCAGATTGGATAATCGCTCCGCGCACCCACGCCTGAAGTACCGGCTGGCCATTTTCGACTTCGACGGCACCCTGGCCGACTCGTTTCCGTTCTTTCAGAGCGTGTACAACGCCCTGGCTGACCAGCATGGCCTCAGGCGTATCGAGGGCGACCAGGTGGCGCACTTGCGCGGCATGAGCACGCGCGAAATCATGCGTCACATCGGCATGCCGGCCTGGAAAATGCCGGTGGTGTCGAAAAGCTTCATCGCGAAGATGAGCGAGAACGCGGCCAGCATCGCCCTGTTCGACGGCGTGGGCGCCGCCTTGCGCGCGCTGTTCGAGTCCGGCGTGATGCTGGCGGTGGTGTCGTCCAATTCGGAGCACAACGTACGCCGCGTGCTGGGGCCGGAGTTAAGCAGCCTGTTCTTCCACTTCGAGTGCGGCATGTCGGTGTTTGGCAAGGCCTCGCGCATCCGCAAGGTGGTCAAGCGTAGCCAGGTCGACGCGGCCGATGCGCTGTATGTGGGGGACCAGGGCACCGACGCCGAGGCATCGGCCAAGGCCGGCGTGGCGTTTGGCGCCGTGGCGTGGGGTTATGCGCCGGCCGAGGCATTGCGCGCGCATGGCCCGGCCGAAGAGTTTGAATCGGTGCCGGCGATGCTGGCGATCTTGTCGGCCGCTGGCGCAACGCTCAGTACACCTGGGTCGGACGCAGTCCGCGCGCCGCAAAATGCGGGTCGAGCCGGCGCGACAGGCGCCGCAGGTTCAGGGTCGGCACTTGCGGATACAGGTGATGTTCGAGGTGATAGGTCAGGTTCATGAACAGCGCCGGCACGATCGCTCCGCGCATGGTGCGCGCCTGTTCAAGCGGCTTGCTGCCCGGTTTGTAGTGCGGCAGCCAGGCCGTCGCCAGCGGATAGAACCAGCCGCCGATCCAGGCCATGGCGCAGTACAGCAGCGGCCCGGTGGTCCAGCGCGTCAGCCACAGGGCCAGCAGCACCAGCGCTAGCGAGGTGGCCAGTTCGGCGACCATCCAGCGGCGGTCGCGCGCCGGGCGGATCTTGCGCAACGATTCGCGCCACAGGCGCGGCAGGTACAGCGGGCCGGCCAGCAAGGCTCCAAGCAGGCTTGCGCGCGCGGGCGCGCCTTCCAGGTCGTCTTCTTCCAGGCAGTGCGCGTGGTGGTGCAGGTGGGTGTAGCGGAACGAATGCCCGCTTTGCAGCACCAGCACGCTGACGATGAACAGCACCACGTGGGTGACGCGCGCGTCCAGGCCCGCCGAGCCGTGCGCCACGTCATGCAGGTAGGCCACGGTGACCACGAAGTGCATCAGCATCACGACCGGCAGCGCCAGGTACAGGCCGTGCGCGTAGAGCGCGCCGAAGGCAGCCAGTGTCAGCAAGGGCAGGGCGGCGAGGACGATGCGCTGCCAGGCGCTGACTGTCAGCAGGTCGTCGTCGAAGACGCCCAGTTGCGGCATGCCGGCGTTGCGCCGGGTCAGTGATGGAAAAGTGAAGGGACTGCTGACTGCTGTAAAGGCGAACATGATGGCGACTACCTGATCAGGTTAATGGAGGACAGTAAGAAGAACAATCCGACGATCACGGCGGCGACGTCGTCCGCGTGCTCGCGCATGCCCCAGCGCCGCAGCGCCTGGACGATGGATGGATAGACGTGCTGGAACAGCGTGAATGGCATGCGCACGAGCGGCCAGCTCATGACCATCAACAGCAGGACATTCGGCCCCACGTAAATGAGAAAGCCGGGAAGGTCGAGCAGGGGCCGCGCCGCCAGGATCAACAGCACGAACAGCAGCGTCAGTCCGACCCGGTGTCCGCTTAACAGATACTGGTTGCGCGGGCTCATGTTCTCCGGTTGCTGGCCGAAGACATGCAGCGCCACGCTGAAGCGGCGCGCCGCGTTTTTGGGCATGCCGAACAAGGCCAGCGACAGCGCCGCATGCGCCAGCAGGATCACCAGGTCGAGCGCCAGGCCGCGCATGAACGAGGTGCCGAGCGCGATCTGGGCCAGCGGCGAGACGATCAAGGCCCACGCCAGCAGGCGGTTGACACGCATCCAGATGACCTTGGGCGGCACCAGCGCGCCGATGTGAGGTAAGTGCAGTGCTTTCATGATGGGTCGATGCCTTTGCCGGGTCGTTGCGGCTTGCGCCGTCCTACTCTTCAATACGCAAGCCGCATGCCACCCGTTCCGCGATTCTAAGTTGCTGTTTTTAAACAGAAAATTAATGACGGGTACGCACGCGCTGTCAACTTGCTATATAGTTAGCCCGTTGCAACTATCAAGCTGCCTTACACCCGGCCCGCATGGACATCTACCGCGTTTACTATTTTTCCCTGGTGGTCCAGGGCTGCATCAGCCTGGGACTGGCGGCCTGGCTGTGGGCCAAGGCGCCGCACCAGAGCGGCATCAAGCCGCTGGCGCTGTTTTGCGTCGGTATCGGCTGCTGGGCGCTGGGGCAGTTGGGCATGCATCTGGGCGAAGACGGCGTGGCGGCGTTGGGCAAGCGCCTGGTCAACTGCGGCCCGATCAACGCGGTGTTTTTCCTGCACTTCGTGTTCCGCTTCCTGCAGCGCGACCGCCCGCGCCAGCTGCTCGGTATCTATATCCTCGGCCTCGCCACCCTGCTGCTGGTGCAGGTGCTCGACATGGGCACGCTGGCGCCCTGGCTGGGCTTCGAACGCTATTACTTTTTCCCGGTCTGGGGCTGGATTCCCGGCGTGCTCGTCACCTCGATCAGCGTCTGGGCCTATTTGCTGCTGCTGGCGGCGTGGCCGAAGGCCGCCCCCAAACAGCGCGGCAAGATCCTGGCGATCTGGTTCGCCGGCGTGTGGGGCTCGGGCGCGTCGCTGATGTTCCTCAACGCCTCGCTCGGGATCGATATCTTCCCCTACAGCGTGATCCTGCTGCCCGGCTACGCGCTGCTGCTGGTGTTCGGCATCCTGCGCTACGACCTGATGGTGGTGAACCTGTGGGCCAACCGCCTGCTGGCCTGGCTGGTGCTGACCGCCATCACGGTGGCCCTGGCCAGCCTGCTCCTGAGCGTGGCCGCGCGCACCGGGTTTGCGTCGTTGGCAGCGGTGCCCCTGTGGCAGCTCTGGCTGCTCGGCACGGCCATGCTGGCCGTGATGCTGGTGCTGGAAGGCCCGTCGCGGCGCGCCATCGAACGGCTGGTATTTCCCGGCGCGCACCTGGAAGCGGGCGTGCTGGCCGACTGGCGGGTGCGCCTGGACGCCGCCAGCAGTTGGCACGATCTCGAACGGATCGCCGCATCCACCCTCGGCGCGCACCTGCGCCAGCCGATGCGGGTGGTGCTGGGCGATGCGTCGCCGGGCGATGGCGCCGGCCAGCCGGGCGTGCATTGCTACCTCGCCCCAGGCAAGGATGGCGAAGCGCCGCACTGGCGCACTGACCTGATGGAGTGGGAAGGCGCAACGCCGAGCGTGACCCGCGTCGGCGAAGTGTTCGGCGCCCTGCTGGCGGCGGCTGCGGCGCGCCTGGACCAGTTGCTGCGCTACGCGGAGCACGAAAAGGAACGCCTGCAGCAGGCGCACCTGCTGGAACTGGGCGGGCTGGCGGCGACCGTGGCGCACGAATTGCGCAATCCCCTCAATATCATCAGCATGGCGGCGGTCATGTCGCCGCCGGAAACGCGCGCCGAGATCCGCGCCCAGATCGAGCGCGCCGACCACCTGATCCAGGACTTGCTCAGTTATTCGGGCGAGGTGCGCCTCAATCCCCAGCGCGTGGCGGTGGCCGAACTGGTGCAACGGGTCGCGGCCGGCCATCCATCCCAGCGAATCGAACTCGATGTGGACGCCGCCCTGTGCCTGCACATCGACCCGATGCGCGGCGAACAAATCCTCGGCAACCTGATTGGCAACGCCATGGCCATGCTGCGCGGCCGTTCGGACCCGCGCATCCTGGTCGACGCGCGAGCGCAAGCCGGCGGCCGGGTGCTGCTGCGCGTGTGCGACAACGGCCCGGGCGTGCCGGCCGACCTGGCGCTTGATCTGTTCCAGCCTTTCACCACGCGCCGTCCGGGCGGCACCGGCCTTGGCCTGGCCATCGTGCGGCGCCTGGTCGAGGCCCACGGCGGCAGCGTCAGGCTGGGCGAGCGGGCCGGCTGGAACTGCTGCTTCGAACTTCTTTTACCAGGTATGCCATGACCCAAGAACGCATTCTTCTCGTCGACGACGAACCCGCCTTCCAGCGCCTGTGCGGCAACTGGCTGGCCAGCCTTGGCTACGACGTCAAGGTGGCGGCATCAAGCGAACAGGTGCTGGCCTTGTGGGCCGGGCACACCTTCGACCTGGTGCTGCTCGACCTGGCGCTGCCGCCGTCCTTCCGCCCCGATGAAGGGCTGGCGCTGCTGCCCGGCCTTGCCTCGGCGCCGGTGGTGGTGATGACCGGTCACGCCGACCGCGAACTGGCGCTGCGCGCGATCGCCGCCGGCGCCTGGGACTTCCTGCCCAAGCCGCTCGACCCGGACCTGTTGCGCGTGGTGGTCGAGCGCGCCCTGACCAAGCGCCGCCTGGAGCGCGAGCTGGCCGACTGGCGCGCCCGCGCCGAGCCCGACGACGCCACCATGGGCCTGATCGGCATCAGCGCCGACCTGCGCGACCTGCGCGCGCTGATCCGCCGCATCGGGCCGACCGAAGTGCCGGTGATGATCACGGGGCCGAGCGGCACCGGCAAGGAACTGGTGGCGCGCGCGCTGCATGCCAACGGCAAGCGCGCCGCCAAGCCGTTCGTGGCGGTGCACTGCGGGGCGATTCCGGCGGAGCTGTTCGAGAGCGAATTGTTCGGTCATTGCAAGGGCAGCTTCACGGGAGCGGACCGCGACCGCATCGGCTTGATCGCGGCAAGCCATGGCGGCACCCTGTTCCTCGACGAGATCGGCGACATGCCGCTGTCGATGCAGGTCAAGCTGCTGCGTTTTTTGCAGGCGGGGAGTTTTTTCGCGGTGGGCGCGCGCAGCGAAACGCGGGTCGACGTGCGCGTGGTGGCGGCCACCAACCGCGACCTGGCGGCGATGGTGGAAGAAAAGTCGTTTCGCGACGACTTGTTTTATCGCTTGAAGGGCATCCAGGTCAGGACCACGGCGCTGGCCGATCGGGCCGAGGATGTGGCGTTGATCGTGCAGGCGGTGGCGGCCAGGTTGGCGCCGCCCAAGCGGCTCGCGCCGGACGCGCTGGAGTGGGTGGTCTCGCGCAGCTGGCCGGGCAATGTGCGCGAGTTGCAGCATTCGGTGTCGACGGCGGCGGCGCTGGCGGGCAGTGCGGATGTGATCACGGTCGACGACCTGGCGCTCGCGTGCGGCGAGGCGGCCGCGCCGCTGGCGGTGGAGGGCGATGGCTTGCTCGACGCGCAGGTGGCGGCGCTGGAAAAGCGCTTGATCGTCGCCGCGCTCGACGAGACGGCGCACAATCACACCCACGCCGCGAAACAGCTGGGTATTTCGCGGGTGGGGCTGTTGAACAAGATGAAGCGCTACCGGCTACGGTGACCCCCGTCGTTCCCGCGCAGGCGGGAACCCAAGTTAGCAACGTAGCCGACGGCGCGACGAAATTGGGTTCCCGCCAAGGGGCCGCCGAGGCCGGGAACGACGTGTCAGAAGCAGTGCTCGACCCCCGGAAAACTGCCATCCTTGACCGCGTTCACATACGCGCTCACGGCGGCGTCGATGCTGGTCTGCCCTTCCATGAAGTTTTTCACGAAGCGCGCTTTGCGCCCCGGGAAAACCCCCAGGATATCGTGCATCACCAGCACCTGGCCCGAGCAGTCCGGTCCCGCGCCGATGCCGATGGTCGGCACCTTCAGCGCTTCGGTCAACTCCTTGCCCAATGCGCTTGGAATCGCCTCGAACAGGATGATCGCCGCTCCCGCCGCTTCCAGCGCCAGCGAGTCGGCCTTGAGCTGCGCCGCGCTTTCGATGGACTTGCCCTGCACCTTGTAGCCGCCGAGCTGGTGCACCGACTGCGGCGTGAGCCCCAGGTGCGCGCACACCGGAATCGCGCGCTCGGTCAGGAAACGGACCGTCTCGGCCAGCCACGCGCCGCCCTCGATCTTGATCATGTGCGCGCCGGCCTGCATCAGCTGCACCGCGTTGTTGAACGCCGCTTCCGGCGTGCCGTAGCTGCCGAAGGGCATATCGGCGATCACCATCGCGCTCTTGTTCCCGCGCGCGACGGCGGCGGTGTGGTACACAATCTCGCCCACCGTCACCGGCAAGGTCGAATGATGTCCATTGCAGACCATGCCCAGCGAATCGCCGATCAGCAGTACTTCCACGCCGCAGCGGTCCATCAAGGTGGCGAAGCTGGCGTCGTAGCAGGTCAGCATCGTGATCTTGGCGCCCGCAGCGCGCATCGCGGTCAGCGAAGGAATCGTCACCGCCTTCGTCATCACCGGTTTGACCGGCGCCGGAGTATCGCCGCCCGCCATGTCCTTACCCTGCAGATAACCGCTCATAATAGTCCTTTGATATCAAAATGGTCGCAACGGCGCATAGTGTAATGCCATTGGGACGAACGTGCCCATGATGGATCGAAAGCTCACCTGAGGTGGTCGCCGATGTTTCCCGTCGCGCCAAAAGCAGCGCCGGCCGTGGCGCTCAGCCCCGGAGGTAAGCGGCGCGACGCGCCCTCAGCTGCGGAAGATGAAGTAGACGGCGCCGACCAGGCATAGCCCGGCCCACACGTAATCGAGTTTGAACGGTTCGCCCATGTAGAACATCGCGAACGGGACGAACACGGTGAGGGTGATGGCTTCCTGCAGGATCTTCAACTGCGCCAGGCTGTATTGCGTGTGGCCGATACGGTTGGCCGGCACCTGCAGCAGGTATTCGAACAGGGCGATGGCCCAGCTGACCAGCGCCGCATACCACCACGCCTTGCTCGACATGTTCTTCAGGTGGCCGTACCAGGCGATCGTCATGAAAATGTTGGACAGCACCAGCAGGCCGGTGGTCTGCACAAAAATCGGAATTTGCATGTCAGTTCAGTCGTTCGATGGCCTGGCCGGCAACGCCCGCCAGGTAGCCGCGCGCCGGGCCATGCCCTGGCACGTCAATGGAGGGCGCGATTTCCAGCAGCGGCGCCAGCACGAAGGCGCGCTCCAGCATGCGCGGATGCGGCACTTGCAAGGCGGCGCTGTCGATCCGTTCATCGTTGTAGAGCAGGATGTCGAGGTCCAGGGTGCGCGGGGCGTTGCGGTAGGGCCGTTCGCGCCCGTGCGCCAGTTCGATCGCCTGCAGCGCGGCCAGCAGGTCTTGTGCGCCCAGGGTCGTGTCGATGCAGGCCACCGCGTTGATGTAGTCGTCGCCCGAGGAGTCGATGGGCGCGGTGCGCCAGGCCGACGACTGCGCCAGCAGGCGGCTGCCGGCGAGCGTGGCCAGGCGCGCCAGGGCGTCGGCCACGTTGGCGCGGGCGTCGCCCAGGTTGGCGCCGATGCCGACGTACGCGATCATTCGTCGCCGCTGGTGCTGCCGGTCGTGCTGGCGGCGGCGGCGTTGTCGCCACCCTCGCCATTGGCGCGGCTGCGCGGTGCGCGACGCGGCGCGCGCTTGCGCTTGGCGCCGGCCGGCGCGGCGCCGGCGTTGGTAAGCAGGTTTTCGCGTTCGACGGCGTCGCCGTCATAGAAAGCGGTCCACCATTCGCCGATTTCCATCTCGATCTCGCCCGATTCGCAGCGCAGCAGCAGGAAGTCGTAGCCGGCCCGAAAGCGCGGGTGTTCCAGCAGCTTGTACGGGGCCTTGCCGTTGCGTCGCTCGAAGCGCGGCTGCATCGACCAGATGTCGCGCATGTCCGAGCCGATCTTGCGCTGCAGCGCCAGTTTTTCGGTCTGCGAATCGAGCACGTCGTCGGCCGCCAGGTGCAGCGCCGGAATCGGCGACTCGCCCGCCGCGCGGTAGGCGGTCCATTTTTCGACCACCTGGTGCCACAGCAGCGAGGCAAACAGGAAGCCGGGCGAGACGCCCTTGCCGGCCTTGATGCGGTTGTCGGTCGACTCCAGCGCCAAGGTCACGAACTTCATGCCGATGGGCTGCTCGAGCACCACGTCGAGCAGCGGCAGCAGGCCGTGGTGCAGGCCTTCCTTGCGTAACTGCTGCAGGCAGGCCAGCGCGTGCCCGCTCATGAGCAGCTTGAGCATTTCGTCGAACACGCGCGCGGCGGGCACGTTGTTGATCAAGGGCGCCATGACCGGAATCGGTTCGCGCGTGTGCGGCTCGATCGTGAAACCGAGGCGCGCGGCGAAGCGCACCACGCGCAACAGGCGCACCGGATCTTCGCGGTAGCGCGCTTCGGGCTGGCCGATGATGCGCAAGGTCTTGTCGCGGATGTCGGCGATGCCGCCGTGGTAGTCCAGCACCACCTGGGTGGCCGGATCGTAGTACATGGCGTTGATGGTGAAGTCGCGCCGCATCGCATCTTCGTGCTGGGGGCCGAAGTTATTGTCGCGCAGGACCCGGCCATGTTCATCCTTGGGCGCGCTGGACTCGCCGGCGCCGCGGAAGGTGGTCACTTCCAGCAGGTCGGAGCCGAACATCACATGCACGATCTGGAAACGCTTGCCGATGATGAAGGCGCGCCGGAACAGGCGCTTGACCTGTTCGGGCGTGGCATCGGTGGCGATGTCGAAGTCCTTCGGTTTGACCGACAGCAGCAGGTCGCGCACGGCGCCGCCCACCACGAACGCCTTGAAGCCCGCCTCCTGCAATGTTTGCGTCACGCGGATCGCGTTCGACGACAGCAGCTTGGGGTCGATCCCGTGCTCCGCCGGTCCCAGGATCACGGGTTCGGTCAGGTCGCGTACTGGCTGCTTCTCTTTGACGCCGAGGATTTTGCGGATGAATTTTTTAATCATTGAATAGATGGAGTAAAGGCCAGCCAAGGCGTGTGGCATGGGTCGCCAGCACGGCGTTCGGGTTGGTCGCGACGGGATGGGTGACGACGGACAGAAGGGGGATATCGTTGTGCGAATCGCTGTAGAAGTGGCTGCGCCCGAAGCCATCGAGCGGCGTGCCCACTTGCGCCAGCCAGGCGTGGGTGTGGGTGACCTTGCCGGCGCCCGAGGTGGGCACGCCAACGAGCTTGCCGGTCAGGTTGCCGTCGGCGTCTTCTTCGGGGACGGCGGCGATCAGGTGTTCCACGCCCAGCGCCTTGGCGATCGGCGCGGTGACGAAGCGGTTGGTGGCGGTGATGATGGCCACCAGGTCGCCGGCGTCGATGTGCTGGCGCAGCAGTGCGCGCGCGCGCGGCAGGATGGCCGGCTCGATCACTTCGGCCATGAACCGCGCGTGCATGGCGTCGAGTTCCTTGCGCGGAAAGCGCGCCAGGGTGCCGAGCGCGAATTCGAGGTATTCGACCGGGTCGAGCGTGCCGGCCTTGTACTGTTCGAAAAATTCGTCGTTGCGGCGCTTGAATTCGACTGGGTCGACAGCGCCGGTGCGGACTAAAAATTCGCCCCATTCATGGTCCGAATCGATCGGCAGCAGGGTGTGGTCCAGGTCAAACAGCGCCAGGTTCTTCATTCTTTGGTGTCCGCTTGCGGGTTCGCTTGTAATAGTAAATCGCGCAGCAACGGCAGGGTGACCGGTCGCTGGGTTTCGAGGGAATACTGATCGAGTGCGTCTAGCATCGTCGACAGGGAGCGCATGTCGCGCTTGAAATGGGACAGCAGATAGGGTAACACGCTGGCCGACAAGGTCAAACCGCGCGCTTCGGCGGCGTGCGTGAGCGCGGCGATCTTCTGTTCGTCGGCCAGGCCGTGGATCTGGTAGATCAGGCCCCAGCCCATGCGCGTGCGCAGGTCTTCGCGCACCGGCAGCACCACCGGCGGCACCGGCCCGGTGCTGACCATGTAGGCGCCGTGTTCGCGGATCTGGTTGAACAGCGCAAAAGCGTCGATCTGGGCCTGCGGCGAGAGCTGTTCGCAGTCGTCGAGCAGGTACAGGGTGGTGCCTTGCGTGTAGGTGAATTCGCACTCGGGGGCGTTGCAGGCGATGTAGCGCGAGCCGGGGGTGGCGGCCAGCGCTTGCAGCAGGTGGGTCTTGCCGGCGCCGGTTTCGCCCCACAGGTAAGCGAAATGTTCGCGCGAACGACGCTCCGCGAACTGGTGCATCAGATGCGCCAGTTCGGCATTTTGCCCTACCTCGAAGGTATCGAGGCTGTGCGCCTGCTCTGCGCCCAAATCGAGTACCAGCTGTTTCATGAGTTCATTCTTGCGCCGTCGTGTACATCAGGCATTATAGAAGCTGCCACGCGGATCGTGGGGGTGGCGATGGTGGCAGCTTGCCGGCCCTGTGCTGCGGTGCTTTGGCGGAGAGAAATAGCATCTTATTGTTGTAATGTGGGTTAAATCGGCTTTGGACGGGGCATTTTGATAAAATAGCGGATTGACCAGTTTTGGCCGCCCGCGGCTCGAATCGGTTCGCCGCCTTCTATTTTACCGCCTCCGCTGCCAAATACACCATGAGCCAACTTTCTAATGTTTCCCTCTCCTACCGCGACGCTGGTGTCGATATCGATGCGGGCGACGCCCTGGTCGAAGCGATCAAGCCGTTTGCCAAGAAAACCATGCGCGAAGGCGTCATGGGCGGCATCGGCGGTTTCGGCGCGTTGTTCGAGATCAGCAAGAAGTTCAAGGAGCCGGTGCTGGTGTCCGGCACCGACGGCGTGGGCACCAAGCTCAGGCTCGCGTTCGAACTGAACCGCCACGACACGGTCGGCATCGACCTGGTCGCCATGAGCGTGAACGACATCCTGGTGCAGGGCGCCGAGCCGCTGTTCTTCCTCGATTACTTCGCTTGCGGCAAGCTCGACGTGCCGACCGCCACCGCCGTCGTCAAGGGCATCGCCCAGGGTTGCGAGCAGGCCGGTTGCGCCCTGATCGGCGGCGAAACGGCCGAAATGCCGAGCATGTACCCGGCCGGCGAGTACGACCTGGCCGGTTTCGCGGTTGGCGCGGTGGAAAAATCGAAAATCATCGACGGCACCAAGATCACCCCGGGCGACGTGGTGCTGGGCCTGGCCTCGTCGGGCGTGCACTCGAACGGGTACTCGCTGGTGCGCAAGATTATTGAAGTAGCCAAGCCGGACCTGAACGCCGACTTCCACGGCCGTCCGTTAGCCGACGTGCTGATGGAGCCGACCCGTATTTACGTCAAGCCATTGCTGGCGCTGATGGAATCGATGGAAGTCAAAGGCATGGTGCACATCACCGGCGGCGGGCTGGTCGAAAACGTGCCGCGCGTGCTGCAGCCGGGGCTGACGGCGGTGCTCGATTCGACGGCGTGGACCATGCCGCCGCTGTTCCAGTGGCTGCAACAGCACGGCGGCGTGGCCGATGCCGAAATGCACCGCGTGTTCAACTGCGGCATCGGCATGATCGTCATCGTGTCGAAAGAAAACGCGGATGCGGCGTTTGCGCAGTTGCAGGCGGCCGGCGAGAGCGTGTCGCGCATCGGCACGATCCGCGCGCGCGAGGGCGACGAGCACCAGACGATCGTCAGCTAAGCGGCTTGCGGTCAATCAAAAAACGGACGGCGCCCTCGGGTCCCGTCCGTTTTTTTGATCTGTGTCACACCATATCGCGTATTCCCGGATGCCGCTTGAAATGCGCCTTATTGGTCAGGAAAATGATGAAGTTCTGGAGACGCGGTGATGGATTTCATCTTTGAACTTTCGTATCGTTTGTCGAGCGATGATGACGACCAGGATGACATTGTTGGTCGACTGGTGCAGGAGGAGTGCACCGACGCCCTGATCGGTATCGGGCATCCGGGGCGAATAGCGATGGAATTTTGTCGCGAGGCCGACGACGTGTTCACCGCCATGACCAGCGCGCTTGCCGCCGTCAGGCGCGCTATCCCTACAGCACAGCTCATTGAAGTGCGCCCGGATCTGGTTAGCCTGGACGAGATGCCGGAGTATGCCGAAGTGGATCCGAAACATCTGCGCACACTAGCGTTCAACAACCGCGAAACTTTTCCAGCGCCCGTACATGCAGGAAACGCGACCTTGTGGCACCTGGACGATGTTCTTCGTTGGATGATTCCACGCGAGACTTACCAGGTCACGCGGGGTACGCTGGAGGTGGCGTCGATTGCCAGGCACCTCAATCTTGCGATTCAAGTCCGGCGGATCGAGCCCGAACTGTTTCGCCACGTCCAGTCTTGGCTGGTCTAGCTCCTGAGTTCAGCTAGAGCCCGCGCACGGCGGCGCCAGAAAAATTTACTTCTGGTTGCTGGCAAGTTCCTTGCGGCGCGCCGCGATGGCTTGCTTGACGGTCATCTTGTAATCGATGTCCTGGGCCATCGTGTGCTGCGCCACGTAGGACACCAGCAGCTCGGCTTCTTCAGGCGAGAGGGCCTTTTTCAGCGCCTCGCCCTTGACCGGGTCGCCGCTGTCGGCCAGGGTGACGTCAAGCGGGCCGTTGCAGGCGGCCAGCAGCAGGGGAAAGCACACACACGCCAGAAGCAGATTTTTCATCATCGTTCCCCTTAAGGACAGTAACCATAACTTAACACAGCCCTATCAAAAAATGCCTTTTTAAAAACGTTTTAGTTTTTATAAGCAGCGTGTGTGTTGCGCGCCCGTTACTGCGCTTGCTTGGCCTTGTGACTGATGGTGATGCGCTTGGTCGTCGCATCGGCCGCGATCTGCGCATCCGTAAAGGGCAGGGTGTGCCAGGTCTTGCTCGAAAACAGCCCAGTCTGGTCGGCGTAGTGCGGCGAGGCCGGGTCGACCGACTGCGAGTAGGCGAGCACGGCTTGCGCTTGCGGGCCGTTGCGGTCGAACATCACGGTCTGGATGTAGCTGCCGCCTTCGGTCACCTCGCGTCCGCCCCCGGCCGCCGGCTTGCTGACGATGGCGTTGTAGACCCCGTAGTTGTAGAGCCCGCCGTGGATGGGAATCCGCTTGCCGTTACGCTCGGTGTGCTGGATCTCGCCCCAGGTGCTGTTCAGGCCCCAGCCGCCCGCTTCCATCTCGAGCACGGCGTTGGCCAGGGCCGTGCGCAGGGCGCCCACGCCGGCTGGATCGTCCACCCGCAAGCCGCGTGGCGTGCTGACCGGATCGGCCGCGTTGAAGGGCACGGCCCAGAACAGCGACGAGCCGTACAACTGGTCCCACACGCTGCTGAAATAGCCGAAGCCGATATTGGCCTCCAGGTTGGCGGTACGGTCCCAGGCGCGCAGTTTGGCGCAGGCCGGCGCCAGGTCGACCATGGCGCCGTTGGCGGCGCGGGCCTGGCGTTCGCCGTCGCAGGCGCGCAGCACGTCGTCCATGATCTGGCCGGCGTAGTAGACGCGGTTGCTGAACAAGAGCCCTTGCAGCTGGGGCATCGAGATGCGCCGGCCTGGCAGGCCATCGGTGCCGGCCAGGCGCGCCTGCAACTGGGCAATGCCGATGCGGGTGCGCCCGCTTTGTTCCTCCGCGTCGAGACTGACAATCGACGGGAAGCCGGTCAGCGGCGCGGCCGGATTGGTCATCCAGGCGCTGTCGTTCGAGTTCTGCACAAAATCGTCGCGTTCCAGGCGCGGCAGGCTGGCGCCGGCGAAGATGCCGCTTTGCGGCGCGGCCGGGTCGTTGTCGGGACGGCAGGCGCTGGTCGAGCCGTCCAGCACCAGCACGCCGCCGGCGGCCGCTTTGCGGAAGGCTTCCGGTACGCAGGCTTTTTCCTTGGCCAGCGGCACGTTCGGCACCACCGTCACGTCCATGTACATGGTCTTGCCCTCCTTGTCGGCGGCGATGGTGCCGACCCACGGCAGGCCGACGATGCGGTCGATACCGTCGCGCAGCTCGTTCAGGCTGCGCGCGCTGTTCATGGCGCGCCATTGTTCCAGCATGCGGTGATTGCCTATGCTGGGGTCAAGCAGGGTATAGGCGACCTTGCGGTTCCACTCCAGCTGCTCGGATATGTGCATCACCACGCCCACGTCGGTCTGGTAGAAATCGTGGCTGCGCGTGACCAGGCTGCCGTCGGGCTGGCGCACCTCGACTTCGACGCGCTTGCGCGTCATGGGCTGGGACTTGCCGTCGACCATATAGCTGGTCGGATCGCGCGGGTCGAGTTGCAACTGGTGTACGGTGAAGTGCTTGGACGTGTTGTTGGTGTGGGTCCACGCCACGTCCTTGTTGAAGCCGATGCTGACCATCGGCATGCCGCCGAGCGAGGCGCCCATCGTGTCGAGCTTGCCGGGAATGGTCAGGTGCAGCTGGTAAAAACGAAAATCGCCTTGCCAAAAATTGTGTGGATTGGCCAGCAACAGGCCCTGGCCGTTCTCGGTGGCATCCTTGCCCAAGGCCACGCCGTTGCTGCCGAAGCGGGCGTGCTGCTCTTGCCAGTATTGCGGATCGATCTTGCTGGCGCCGCCACGGCGCGGGGCGGCCGCCGGTGACGCTGGCGCTGGGGCGGCCGCGCCCGGCGGCGCGGCGGCCACGAGTTCTTCGATCAAATGAGCGCCCCCGCCTTCGACGGCATAGCGGCGGATGATTTTCATCATGTCGGCGCTGGTCATGCTGCGCACCCAGGGGGCGTTCTTGCAGGCGTCGGGCAAGCCGCCCTTGCCGCGCTCGTCCAGGTACTGGTTGTAGCCGGCCACGTAGCCTTCGACCAGCGCGCGCATCGGCGCCGGTTGCTGTTGCCAGGCGTTGGCCACCGCCTCCGGTTCGTTGATCATGCGATAGTAGAAGTCGGACGCCAGGTTGGGCACCGCGTCCTCGGTGATGCCGCGCGCCTCCGGACCGAAGTACTTGGCGCGTTCGCCGTTGGCGGTGACGATGCGTTCGGCCAGCAGGCACACATTGTCTTGTGCGTAGGCGTAGCCGATGCCGTAGCCGAGGCCGCCATCATCATCGGCCTTGATGTGCGGGATGCCGTAGGCGGTGCGGCGGATTTCGGCGCTGTATTTGGGGGCCGGTTCGGCGGGCTTGCCGTTCTTGCCGCCGCAGGCGGCGAGCGCCAGCAGGATGGCGGCGCTGCTGGCGCGCAGCAGAGGGACGTGGGAACGAGGTAACAGGGTCATGGCGGTCCGGGCTTGGGAAGTTGACGGGACCGCAGTGTTGCGTTATTGACGTTGCTAAAACAATCAAAATGCGAAAAGGACAAGCTGGCGGGCCCGAGTGGTGCATCCGGCGGTACCTAGGGTAATTTTTTCGTCAAGGTTATCCAGATAGAGCCTGTTGCGACGGTTCAGACAGGCCTGACGCAGGGAAAAAACTTGGCCTTATGTGTTCTTTTTTGAACTATAATTATCTATTGGTAAATATTTTTTTATAACTCGCCAGAAACATTGAACCTGGTTAGTCTTATAAAAACAATGCTATAATAGCAATGCTATCCCTTGGGGCGTGAGATGAGGGATGCAAATGTATTCTGAACTCCGTTGTGCGGGCTTACATATTTATAATCACGCGCATTTTATTAAATCAAAAGGATCTTCGATGTGGCAAAAAGAAGTTGCTGTGCAGTATTTAAATGAACATGGTGGGGCTGATAGCCTTGGTAGATGTGGTGAATATGTAAGGAAAGCTATTGAAGCGGGCGGCACCCAATTGAATCGCCACAGGCGTGCCAAGGACTATGGCGCCAGCTTATTATCTTCGGGTTTTGTTGAAATAGCGAATACGGTCACACGGGCCGGTGACGTCGCCATCATTCAACCAATCCCAGGGCATCCTAGTGGGCACATGGCTATGTTTAACGGGACTATTTGGGTATCTGATTTCAGACAACTACATGGATACTACCCCGGACCCGGGTACAGGCAATTGCGGCCGCCAGTAAAGTTTTATCGGCGAACTCATTGAAATCTTATGTCTATGTCAAAAATCAATAAGATAATATTTGCCAAGGCGATTTGTGCGTTTTTTTCATGCATATTAGCTTGCCTTAGTTTTCCCGCGCTGGCCGCTGAACTTCCATCACCTGCGGTGACGACTTCGGATTTTTACAAATGGTATATCCATTCGCTCGTCGCGAATCATCAACCGCTTAGCGACGAAAAAGTTAAACTTGGCACATACGTTTCAAAGTCCTTGATTGCGGAAATTGAAAAGCGTATGAATAGCGAGGATGGACTGGATGCCGATTATTTTATCCAGGCGCAGGATTATTTTGATGATTGGGAAAAAAATATCTCAGTTACGAAATCCAGGATAAGTGGAAACACCGCAACAGTTCGTGTCACGCTTGGAGCAAGCAAAGAAAGCATTCACCACTTGGAGCTGACTTTAAAAAAGGAAGACAGCGTCTGGAAGATTCGCAGAGTTCGCCCATTATAGAGAACGACGGCGCAGAATCGGCCGCGACAAAAGCAAGCAGTGCCGCATGGCGGACAGAAGCCAATGCATTACTCTGCTGTTTGTCGCGGGCGAGTTTCATCGTGTCTGGACATGTTCCACAGCCAGGAACTGAATGAACAGGTGCGCAAGTACGTCCCTCATCTGATTGGGTATGTGATGAGCCAGCGAAGCGAAAGAAGAAATAAAGCGGCCGGCGGCCCGCCATCTCGACGTCATGAAAATCTCCCCGGAGGCCCCACCTGGCGCGGCCGCTGTCTGCCCTATTTCTTGCCCAGGATCTTCTCGACCGGGGCCGGACGCAGGCGGAAGGCGTCCGGCATGCCCGAACCGAGCAGCGGGCGCAGGTACAGGCGGAAGGCATCGGTGACGTCGGTGCCGCTCTCGCTGATGAAGATGTCTTCCATCGTGCGCGTCTTGCCGGCCACGCTTTCCAAGGGCACCAGTTCATAGTCGACCGAGTAGTAGCCGGTGCGCTTGATCGCCACCGAGCCGTCGCGGTCGCCCCACATCGCGAACTGCACCGCCTTTTCGCCCACTTCGCGCGCCTCGCGCTGGTCCACGTCCGACACGCAGCCGATGAAGGAGCGTTGCAGGTAGCCAAAGGTGTCGCCGCGCACGCGCTTGATGCCGAGCCTGGACTTGATTTCGTCGCACAGCAGGTCGGCCAGCGCGCCGGTGCCCGACAGTTGCACATTACCGTGCGCATCGCGCTCGATGTCTTTGGACAGCAAACTGGCGATCGGCTCGCCCGAGGCGTCGTGGATGCCTTCGGACACGGCGATTACGCAGCGTCCGTAGCGCGCGTACGTGGCCTTGACGTCGGCCAGGAATTGCTCGAGCACGAAGGTGCGCTCGGGCAGGTAGATCAGGTGCGGGCCGTCGTCGGGAAACTTCTTGCCGAGCGCGGCGGCGGCGGTCAGGAAGCCGGCGTGCCGTCCCATCACCACCCCCACGTACACGCCGGGCAAGGCCGCGTTGTCGAGGTTGGCGCCGGCGAAGGCTTGCGCCACGAACCGCGCGGCCGAGGGAAAGCCGGGCGTGTGGTCGTTGCCGACCAAATCGTTATCGATGGTTTTGGGAATGTGAATGCAGCGCAGCGGATAGCCGGCTTGTTGTGCTTCCAGGCTGACGATGCGCACCGTGTCGGAGGAATCGTTGCCGCCGATGTAGAAAAAATGCTCGATCTCGTGTGCGCGCAGCACCTCGAAAATCTTTTGGCAATACGCCATGTCGGGCTTGTCGCGGGTCGAACCGAGCGCCGAGGAAGGCGTCTTGCCGACCAGTTCGAGGTTGTGGCTGGTTTCCTGGGTCAGGTCGATGAAGTCTTCGTCGACGATGCCGCGCACCCCGTGCATGGCGCCGTACACGCGCGTGACGTTGCGAAAGCGGCGCGCTTCGAGCACCACGCCGACCATCGACTGGTTGATCACGGCGGTGGGTCCGCCTCCCTGTGCGACCAGAATTTTTCCTGACGACATGTGCATCTCCTTGAAGTGATCAGCGGCGCTGAACAGGCAGTCTACCGCCAGGGCGGAGGACTGCCTGTTTCTTTACAACTTACAACTTACAACTCACAGCTTACGGCTTGGATGCCGGCTTGCCATCGGCCTTGCGCGTCACCGTCATTGTCGAGAACGCCGGATCGGCCTTGATCTGCGCTTCCGTGTACGGCTGGGTGATCCATTCCTTCTTCGAGAAGCGCTCGGTCTGGTCGGCGAAATGCTTCGAGGCCGGGTCGGTCGATTGCGAGTAGGCCAACATGGCTTGCACTTGCGGGCCATCTTTGTTGAAGGACACGGTCTGGATGTAGCTGGTGCCGTAGATCACTTCGAGCTTGCCGTCGCCGCTTGGCACGGTGCCGATCGCGTTGTACACGCCATCGGTGCCCTTGCCGCCGTGGATCGGAATGCGGCGGGTGCCGCGCGTGGCCAGCTGCACGTCGCCCCAGCGCGCATCCTGCGACACGCCCAGCTTGGCCACGTCCTGCGCCGCCGCCGCCAGCGCCTGGCGCACCGTGGTCGCGATGGCCGGGTTGTCGAGGTTCAGGCCGCGCGGCGTGTTGACCGGGTCTGCCGGGTTGAACGGCACCGCCCACATGCCCGGCACGCGCAGGATGCGTTCCCACAGGCCGGTGAAGTACAGGTAGCCGATGTTGCTGTCGAGGTTGACGGTACGGTCCCACTGGTTCAGGCGCGCGCAGGCGGTCGTGATATCGCCGCTGCCGGCCTGTTCGCCACGGCACAGCGCCAGCACATCGTCCATGATCTGCTCGGCGTAGTAGACGCGGTTGCCCAGGGCCAGAGCTTGCAGTTGCGCGACCGTCATTTTGCGTCCGGCCAGGCCATCGGTGCCGGCCAGGCGCTTCTGCACCTGGGTGATGCCGAGGCGGGTGCGGCCGAACTGCTCGACATTGTCGACGCTGACGATGTCTGGATAGCCGGTGACCGGCGCCAGCGGATTGGAGAGCCAGGCGCTGTCGTTGGAGTTTTGCACGTAGTCGCTACGCAACAGGCGCGGCAGGCTGGCGCCGGCGAAGATGCCCGCTTGCGGCGCGTTGATGTCGGTGGCCGGCGCGCAGGCGCTGGTGGCGCCGTTGAGCACGAACAAGCCGCGCGCGGCCAGCGGTTTGAATGGCGCCGGCACGCAGGCCTCCTGCATGGCTTTTGTCACATGCGGCACCACGGTGACGTCCGCGAACAGGGCGGCGCCCTCTTTGTCGACGGCCAGGGTGTTGACCCACGGCAGGCCGACGGTGCGCTCGATCGAGGCCTTGAACTCGTCCATGTTGCGCGCGGTGTTCATGCCGTACCACTGTTCCAGCAGGCGATGGTTGCCGAGGTTGGCGTCGTTGAGCGAAAACGCCATGCCGGCATTCCAGTCGAGCTGGCCGGGAATCACGACCAGCGGGCCGTACTGGGTGCTGTAGAAAGTGCGGCTCTGGGTGCCCAGCACGCCGTCGGCGCCCTTGACCTCGACATTGACGGTCTTGCGCGTCATCGCTTGCGGCTTGCCGTCGACCAGGTACCTGGTCGGATCGCTCGGGTCGAGCGGCGTCATGTGCACCGTGAAGTGGGCCGAATTGTTGACCGTGTGGGTCCAGGCCAGGTTCTGGTTGAAGCCGATATTGACCATCGGCATGCCACCGAGGGCGGCGCCCATCGCGTCGAGCTTGCCCGGAATGGTCAGGTGCAGCTGGTAGAAACGCAGTGCGCCGCGCCATGGGAAGTGCGGGGTGCCGAGCAGCATGCCCTGGCCGTTGTCGGTGGCGTCCTTGCCCAGGGCCACGGCATTGCTGCCGGTGCGTTCGCGCATCGCGACCCAGTAATCGGGGTCCATCGGGTGCATGCCGGCCTTGGGCGGGACGGCCGGCAGCAAGCCATTCTGGCCGGGCGGGGTGGCGCCGGCGATGGCGGCGATGAACTGGCCGGAACTGGCTTCGGCGGCGTAGCGGCGCAGCAGCTTGACCATGTCCTGCTCGCTCACCTTGCGCACCCAGGAACCGTTCTTGCAGGCGGCCGGCAGGTTGTTCATGCCGGTTTTTTCGAGGTAATCGTTGTAGCCGGCGACATAGCCTTCGATCATCGCTTTCATCGGCGCCGAATGGGCGTTCCAGGCCGTTTTGACGGTCTCGTCGTCGTTGATGATGCGGTAAAAGAAGTCGGTTTGCAGGTTCGGAATATCCGAGGTCTGGCGCGTGGCGGTCGGGCCGAAGTGCTTCGAGCGCTCACCGCTGACGGTGGCAAATTCGTCGGCCAGCAGGCAGACGTTATCTTGCGAATAGGCGTACGCCACGCCGTAGGCGAGGCTGCCTTCGTCATTGGCCTTGATGTGCGGCACGCCGAACGAGGTGCGGCTGATCTCGGCCTGGTATTTGGCGGCCGTGTCGCCCGGCTTGGCCGAATTGTTCGAATTGGAATCGGTGGAATCGTCGTTACTGCAACCGGCGCTGAGGGCCATGGCGACAGCGCCGGCGAGCGCCAGCAGGCGGGGCGCGCGGTGGTTCTTGAAAGGGATGGTCATGTAGGTCTCGTGTTAGAAGCAATGATGGCGCAACAGTGCGATATTTTATATCGAAATTACATCAAAATTGTAGAAATAATAACTTTGAGAAGCCGCTACGGACGTGGTAGAAATGGGCCGGCGGCAGGCCGCCGCCAGGCCCGCGCCAGCCTCCTTACAAGGGCTTGCCGTCCAGTGCGGCGCGCTCTGCTTTGGTCAGCGAAGAACGGGCTTTCTGGTACGACCAGGCCAGCAATTCGACCAGCCACTCGGGCGGAAAACTGCCTGCATCGACCAGCGTCACCCAATGAAAGCGGCCCATGTAGCGGGCCGGCTTTACACCAGGCATGGCGGTCAGCCCGAGGAACAGATCGGGCGCGACACGCAGACTGAAACGTCCCATTTCCGGTTCACTGGTCTTGAAGTAGGCAAACTTTTTTCCGCCCACCGCATACACCAGAATATTGCCCGGACTCGCATGCAAAGTCTCGGTCGCATGCGCAAAGGCGCGGCAACGCTGTTGTAATTGTTGCGTGTTCATGACAGTGGAATCGTTTCAAGGTGTGCCGATGTGGCGGCCGAGAAATTTTTCGACCCGTCCCCAGAAGTCGATGCGGTTTTTTGGCAACGCCCAGCCGTGCCCTTCTTCCTGGTACACCACCCATTCGACGTTCGGGTTGGTGGCGATGACGGCGTCGCGGAATTTCTTGCCGTGATACAGAGGCACGCGCTTGTCGGCGGCGCCGTAGGCCAACAGCAGCGGCTGGGTGATGCGCGCGGCCTGCTGCAGCGGCGAGGTGGCGCGCAGTTGGGCCGCGTCTTTGTCGGGGTCGCCGATCAGGATCGGCGCGCCGTACTTGAGGTAGCCGGCGGTCATGTCGGAGGCAAAGCTCCAGTGGCCTGTGTAGATCAGGTTGATGTCGGTCACGCCGACCCAGTTGATGCCGCACTTGTACAGGGCCGCATCGTTCACCAGGCCCATCAGGGTGGCGTAGCCGCCATAGCTGGCGCCGGCGATGCAGATGCGCTTGGGGTCGGCGATGCCCTGGGCGATCGCCCATTTGGTGGCGTCGGCAATGTCGTCCTGCATCTTCAAGCCCCATTGTTTCCAGCCGGCCTTGTAGTGTTTGTTGCCGAAGCCGGTGCTGCCGCGAAACTCGGGTTCCAGCACCGCATAGCCGCGCGAGGCCAGGAACTGGCTGTCGGCCGACCAGCCCCATTCGTTGCCGCGCACGTAAGGCCCGCCATGCACCAGCACCACCATCGGCAGGTTCTTGCGCTTGTCCTTGTCCACGCTGCCCGTGTTGGGCAAGGTGAGCCAGGCCGGCAACGGCAAGCCGTCGCGCGCCGCCAGGCGCACCAATTCCCGCTCGGCCATGTTGGCCGGCACGATGCGCTCATGGGTGCCGCCGACACCAATGAACTTGCCGGTCTCGCTGTTGTACAAGGCGTAGTACGCGGGTTGCCGGTCGGAATACGATTGCACCAGCACCCAAGGACTGTCGGGGCGCGCCGCCGGCTCGACCAGGTTGACGGTCGAGGGCAGGGCGGCGTCGATGCTCGCCTGCAGGGTTTTCATCTTGCTGTCGAACCACACCGTGGCGCGCGCGTCGCTCAGGTAGCGCACCCCGAGCAGCTTCTCGCCCGAGGTGACCAGCTGACCGTTGAAGTCGTAGTCGGTCAGCGACACCAGCGGCTCGGCACTGATGCGCTTGTTGACCAGGTCGAAGGTATGCAGCGCCTGCTTGTCCTTGCCGGCGTCGCTCCGCACGTACAGGGTGCCGTCCGGACCGAAGGCCAGCGGTGTGAAGGCATCCTTGCCGCCCGCGTAGGCATCGAAGGAGGCCAGGGTGCGCCATTCATTGTTGGACGGATCGCGATACCAGATGGTCTGGGTATTTTTTTCCACCGTGATGCACAGGCGCGGTTCGCCCTTGTGGTCGAGCAGCCAGCCCTGGGCCGGCCCCGGCCGATTGACCGTCTCGGTCCGTCCGGTCACGGTGTTCAGGCGGATCAGGTTGACGTACTTGGTGTCGCCGTTCTCGCGGATGCCGTCGCGCTGGGGATTGACCACGTACACATCGTCGGAGGCTTGCGCGCCTTTCTGCCGCACCAGGAAGTGGTTGGGCGGCAAGGTAATCCTGGTCACGCTGTGTTGCTTGAGTGCCGCCCAGTTGACGTGCACCAGTTGCCTGAAATTACTGCCGTCCCGGTTCACCGCGAACAGGCCCGGGCCGCTGACGACGTCGCCCTGGCCGATGCTCTTGTCGGTCGAGTCCAGCACCAGGCGCTCGTTATTGACCCATTGGAAGTTGTTGACATCGCGGTCGTCGAACTGGGCCACGACCTTGGTGGCGTTGCTGGCCAGGTCGATCACGATCAGGCGGTCGCGCTTGTTATCGTTGGAAAAGCGCACCGCCAGGAACTTGCCGTTCGGTGAGAGTTCGGCATCGCTGAAGACCGTGTTGTCGAAAAAATCGGCGATCGGCGGCGGCGCCGGCGCGACCGGCTCGGCGGCAAAGGCGGGCGCGGCCAGGGCGCAGACGAGCAGGGCGCAGACGTGAAGGGCAGTAAGGTGCAGGCGGGAGGGGCGTAAAACGGGCATGGATTGGCTCGGTAAAGGGAAGGGAGACCTTGTTTCTGTCTGTTCTGTCAATACTATCGTTTTGCTAACCGTGGCGCCAGTGCTATCGGTCGCCGGCCTCGCGCGGCGTGCCGATATGGCGCTGCAAGAATTGTTCGACCCGGCCCCAGAAATCGATGCGGTTCTTGGGCAAGGACCAGCCGTGCGCTTCCTCCTGGTACACCACCCATTCGACCTTGGGATTGTGCTCCTTGAGCGCCTCGACGAATTTCTTGCCGTGGTACAGGGGCACGCGCCGGTCGACCGCGCCGTAGGCCAGCAGCACCGGCTGGCGGATGCGCGCGGCCTGCAGCAATGGCGAGGTGGCGCGCAACTGGGCCGCATCCTTGACCGGGTCGCCGATCAGGGTCGGCGCGCCATACTTCAGGTAGTCGCTGCTCATGTCGGAGGCAAAGCTCCAGTGGCCCGTGTAGAGCAGGTTGATGTCGGTCACGCCGACCCAGTTGATGCCGCACTGGTACAAGGGGCCATCGTTCACCAGTCCCATCAGCGCGGCGTAGCCGCCGTAGCTGGCGCCGGCGATGCAGATGCGCTTGGGGTCGGCGATGCCCTGGGCGATGGCCCAGCGGGCGCCGTCGGCGAGGTCGTCCTGCATCTTCAAGCCCCATTGCTTCCAGCCGGCGTGGTAATGCGCCCTGCCGAAGCCGGTGCTGCCGCGGTATTCAGGTTCGAGCACCGCGTAGCCGCGCGAGGCCAGGAACTGGCTCTCGGCCGACCAGCCCCATTCGCCGCCGCGCACCCAGGGGCCGCCGTGCACCAGCAGCACCAGCGGCAGGTTCTTGCCCGTGCCCTTGGGCAAGGTCAGCCAGGCCGGGATGGTGAGGCCGTCGCGCGCCTTGTAGCGCACCGCTTCCTGCGCGGCCATGCTGGCCGGCACGATGCGTTCATGGGTGCTGCCGACCGGGTTGAACTTGCCGCTCTCGAGGTTGTACAACAGGTAGCGCTCAGGCTGGCGGTCGGAATACGAGTGCACCAGCACCCACGGCGCCTCCGCGTGCGCCGCTACCTCGACCAGGTTGACGGTGGCCGGCAGGGCGGCGTCGATGGCCGCCTGCAGGGTTTTCATGCGGGCGTCGAACCACACCGTCGAGCGGGCGTCGCTCAGGTAGCGCACGCCGAGCAGCTTGTCGCGCGTGGTGATCAGCTCGCCGCTGAAATCGTAGTCGGCCAGCACCACCAGCGGTTCCGCGCTGATCTGCAGGGTGCCCAGGTTGAAGGTATGCAGGGCCTGCTTGTCCTTGCCCCTGGCGCTCCTGACGACCAGGCTGCCGTCGGGGGCGAAGGCGAGCGGCGTGAAGGCATCCTTGCCGCCCAGGTAGGCGTCGAAGGCGGCGATCTCGCGCCATTGATTGTTGGCCGGGTCCAGGTACCAGGTGGTTTGGATATTCTTGTCGAGCGTGATGCAGATGCGCGGCTCGCCCTTGTGGTCGAGCAGCCAGTCGATCGCCGGGCCGGGCCGGCGCACCGTCTCGCTGCGCCCGGTCACGGTATTGAGGCGCAGCAGGTTGACATATTTGAGGTCGCCGTCGCCATGCATGCCGTCGCGCTTGGGATTGGTGACGTACACATCGTCCGAGGTTTGGGCCCCGGTCTGCCGTACCAGGAAATGGTTGGCCGGCAAAACGTTGCTGGCCACGACGTGCGCCTGCAAAAAGGACCCGTTCGCCTGCACCAGTTGGCGGAACCTGGCGCCGTCGCGGTTGACCGCGTACAGGCCCGGCCAGTAGCGCTCGTCGCCCGGCCCGACGGTCTTGTCGGTGGTGTCGAGCACCAGGCGCTCGTTGTTGACCCACTGGAAATTGCGGACGTCGCGGTCGCTGAAGCTGGCCGCTACCTTGATAGCCTGGTTGGCCAGTTCGATCACGATCAGGCGGTCGCGCTGGTTGTCCTTGTTGTAGCGCACCGCGAGGAACTTGCCGTCGGGCGAAAGAAGCGCCGCGCTGAAGGCCGGGTTGTCGAAGAAGTCGGCCAGGGGCGGTGGCGGCGCGGCCGGCCCGGCGGCGCCGGCGGCGGGGATCAGCAGGGTCGTGGCGCACAGGAACGCGACACGCAACAAGTGCAGCAGGTGCGGCAGGTGGGCGGACATAAAAACTCGCTGGTCGGAAGACGAAACGCGCGGCGTGGCGCCGTCGCCCGATCAATCCTAGGCGCTTGCCGGAGCGGCTGCCAGCGCGTTTCGCGGCGCCGCTGCGTTGTTACGACAATTCGTCATTCGGGCGCGCGTACATGGTCGACCAGGCCGTGCGCGCGCGCATCCGGCGCCCGCGTGAGCAGGCTGGCCACGACCAGCACCAGCAATCCGGCCGGCACGCCGAACACCCCGGCCGACATCGGCGCGATGTGGAACCACTGGCCGGCCGCGCTGCCGCCGAGGATGGGGTTGGTGTGCAGCATGTAGTACAGGCACACGCTGAAACCGGCGGCCATGCCGGCCAGCGCGCCGGCGTGGTTGGCGCGCTTCCAGAACACGCCCAGCACCAGCGCCGGAAAGAGGGTCGAGGCCGCCAGCGAAAAAGCCGCGCCCACCAGCGACAGGATGTCGGCCGGCTTTTGCGAGGCGGCGTAGGCGGCGATGAAGGCCACCCCCAACAGCAGCAGCTTGGAAATGGTGACCCGCTTCTGGGTCGAGGCGCCCGGGTCGATCACCTTGTAGTAAAAGTCGTGCGAGAGCGCGTTGGAAATAGCCAGCAGCAGCCCGTCCGCGGTCGAGAGCGCCGCCGCCAGCCCGCCGGCCGCCACCAGGCCCGAAATCACGTAGGGCAGGCCGCCGATTTCGGGCGTGGCCAGCACCAGCATGTCGCCGTCGATGGCGATTTCGGCCAGTTGCACGATGCCGTCGCCGTTGATGTCGGCAATGCTGATCAGGGGATGGAGCTTGTCGACATTGGCCCAGTAGCTGATCCAGCTGGGCAGGTGGGAAAATTTGGTGCCCACCAGCGCGCTGTACAGGTCGTACTTGATCAGCACCGCCAGCGCCGGGATCGACAGGTAAATGAGCAGGATGAAGAATAGCGTCCAGAACACCGACACGCGGGTGTCGTGCACCGAGCCGGTGGTGTAGGAGCGCATCAGGATGTGCGGCAGCGCGGCCGTGCCCAGCATCAGGCAAAACACCAGCGCCAAAAAGTTGTTGCGGCGGATGTCGGAGGCATCGCGGTCGGCTCCCGGAAACGGCGTGGCGTGCGGCTGGGGCGGCAGGGAACGGGCCAGGTTGGCCGCGCGCGCCGTGCTCCACAGGCGCGCGGCTTCTTCGGCGCTCTTGGGATAGAGCACCAGGGCCCGCTCGGCGGCGCGGATATCGCCCATGGTGGCATTGCGCAGGCGCACCGCGTCGAGCCGGTGCTGCACATCCTGGCGCCCGCTTTCCCACGAGTCGGGCAGGCTGGCCGCGAGCGCGCCGTAGGCGGCGGCGCGGCGGGCGAAGATGGCGCGCACTTCGCGCTCGCGCGGGTCGCGTTCCAGTTCGGCCTCGCGCGCGGCCAGCTTGGGCATGACGGCGCCGTACGCGACCTGCGGCACCGGATTGTCGGCATGCTTGAGCGAGAGCCACATGGTGGGCAGCAGGAATGCCACCAGGATGATGATGTACTGCGCCACCTGGGTCCAGGTAATGGCGCGCATGCCGCCCAGGAACGAGCACACCAGGATGCTGGCCAGCCCGAGGAAGATGCCGACCGAAAAATCGACCCCGGTAAAGCGCGACGCGATCAGCCCGACCGCGTAGATCTGCGCCACCACGTAGGTGAACGAGACGATGATGGTGGCGGCCACCGCCATCACCCGCACCGGTCCGCCGCGCCCGCCGGCGCCGCCGCCGTAGCGCGCCGCCAGGAAATCGGGGATGGTGTACTGGGCGAACTTGCGCAGGTAGGGCGCGATCAGGAGCGCCACCAGGCAATAGCCGCCGGTCCAGCCCATGATGTAGGCCAGGCCGTCGAAGCCGTGCAGGTACAGCCCGCCGGCCAGGCTGATGAAGCTGGCCGCCGAAATCCAGTCGGCGGCGGTGGCCATGCCGTTGAACAGGGCCGGCACGTGCCGCCCGGCAACATAGTATTCGGTCACGTTCGAGGTGCGGCTGATCACGCCGATGGCGGCGTACAGCACGATGGTGGCGAACATGTACAGGTAGCCGAGCCAGACGCGCGGCATGCCTTCGCGTTCGAGCAGGGCCAGCGAGACGATGAAGGCGACGAAGCAGGCCGTAAACCACAGGTAGTAGCGGCTCAGGCGCCGGAACGCGGCGCTCACGAAGTCCCCCCGGGCGCGGCTTTGAGCAGGGCCAGGAAGCGGCGGTCGGCGCGCCGCATCGCCAGCACGTACACGCCGAGGATGGCCAGGTACACCAGCGAGGCGCCCTGGGCGGCCAGGTAGAACGGCAGCGGCCAGCCGCCTAGCGACCAGGCGGCCAGTTCGCGCGCGAAAAACACGGTGCAAAAGCCGGTCGCCAGCCACACCAGCAGGAGGATGGCGGTGAGGCGGCGCGTGCGGCGCCAGTGAATGCGGCGCGCGGCCACCAGGCGGCGGCGCTGCTCGGCCAGGGAGCCAAGGGCGGTCGGCATCAGCTGTTGTCCTCATCGGTGACGCGCGGCGGCGGGAAGGTCAGGCGGAACAGGCAGCCGGGCGACTTTTTTTGCCCGCTGCGCGGATTGTTGAAAATGTCGACCTCGGCCCCGTGCTGCTGGGCGATCTCGCGCACGATGGCCAGCCCGAGGCCGCTGCCGGGCGCGCTGTTGCCGAGGATGCGGTAGAAGCGCTCGAATACGTGGGCGCGCTCGGCCGGGGCGATGCCGGGGCCGCTGTCTTCCACTTCCAGGATCGCCAGATCAAGCTCGCGCCGCACGCGCACGGTGACGCTGCCGCCGGCCGGGGTGTAGCGCAGGGCGTTGTCGATCAGGTTAGAGAGCATTTCGCGCAGCATCATGGCGTTGGCGGCGATCGGCACCGGCGCCTCGGGCTGCTCGAAGCCGAGATCGATGCGGTGCGCGAACGAGGCTTGCACCCAGTCCTGCACGGTGTCGCGCGCGCTGTCGCACAGGTCCAGCACTTCGTAGGCGAGGCCGGCGTTGGGCTGGTTTTCGGCGCGCGCCAGGGCCAGCAACTGGTTGACCAGGCGCGTGGCCGATTCCGAGCTCTTGGCCAGCTGCTCGAGCGAGCGGCGGATTTCTTCGGGGTCGAGCTGGCGCAGCGCCAGTTCGGACTGCATGCGCATGCCGGCCAGCGGGGTTTTCATCTGGTGCGCGGCATCGGCGATGAAGCGCTTTTGCATTTCGATGGTTTGCGACAGGCGTTCGAGCATGTCGTTGAGGGAACCGACCAGCGGCGAGATTTCTTCCGGCACCTGGCGCGAATCGATCGGCGACAGATCGTCGGGACGGCGCGCGCGGATGCGTTCCTGTAACTGCGCCAGCGGCGACAGGCCGCGCGCGAGCGCGAACCAGACCAGGGCCAGCACGATCGGCAAGATGATGAACTGGGGCAAGATCACGCCCTTGATGATTTCGTTGGCCAGCTGGGCGCGCTTGTCCAGGGTTTCGGCCACCTGCACCAGGGCGGCCCAGGGTTCGTCGCCGCGCTTGGCCAGCGGGCGCAGGTTGACGTACGAAAAGGCGATGCGCACCGGGGTGCCGTGCATCAAGTCATTGCGGAAATGCACGCGGCCGTTGCGCAGGCGCTCGTCATCGGGCGGCAGCGGCAGGTCGCGGTCGCCATCGATGTGCTCGCGGCGCGGGCCGCTGATCTGGATGAACACCTGGTCCACATCGTCGGCGCGCAGGATGTCGCGCGCGCTGCCGGGCAGGCGCGAAAACACCTTGCCGTCGACTTCGCGCACCTGCTGGGCCAGCACGGTGATGCTGTCTTCCAGCGCGTGGTCGAAGGGCTGGTTGGCGATCGACTTGGCCACCAGGTAGGTGATCGCGATGCTCATCGGCCACAGCAGCAGCAGAGGCGCCAGCATCCAGTCGAGGATTTCGCCGAACAGGGAATGCTGGATGTTTTCTTCCTGCTCGGCGCCGGGCGGCACATACAAGGTGTCGAGGGCGTCCGGGGCCTCCGGCGGCGCCAGGGCGGCGTCGCGCACGCTCACTTCGATGCCGCGCCCGTGTCGGGAGCGCCGCGTCCGGCGTCAGGGAATTTTTCCAGGCAGTAGCCCAGGCCGCGCACGGTGGCGATGCGCACCCCGCCCACCTCGATTTTCTTGCGCAGGCGGTGCACATAGACTTCGATGGCGTTGTTCGACACTTCCTCGCCCCATTCGCACAAATGGTCGACCAGTTGTTCCTTCGACACCAGGCGCCCGGCGCGCGCCAGCAAAATCTCGAGCAAGCCCAGTTCGCGCGCCGACAAGTCCAGCATCTGGTCATTGATATAGGCGCTGCGCCCGACCTGGTCGTACGCGAGCGGGCCGTGGCGCACCACGGCCGCGCCGCCGCCGGCGCCGCGCCGGGTCAGGGCGCGCACGCGGGCCTCCAGCTCGGACAGGGCGAACGGCTTGGCCATGTAATCGTCGGCGCCCAGGTCGAGGCCGTTGACCCGCTGCTCGATCGAGTCGGCCGCGGTGAGGATCAGCACCGGCAACAGCGAGGCGCGGGCGCGCAGGCGGCGCAGCACTTCCAGCCCGGACAGGCGCGGCAAGCCCAGGTCGAGGATCAGCAGGTCGAATTCCTGGGTGGACAGGGCGGTATCGGCCTCCTGTCCGTTCTTCACACAATCGATGGCGTAGCCGGACTGGCGCAAGGAGCGCGTCAATCCATCGGCAAGCACGCTATCATCTTCGGCAAGTAAAATACGCATGGGGGCACCGGGACGTCTAATTAGGGCTATTGTGTTTCATTTGCCGCAACGCCGGGAATTTTTTTGAAACTGAGGCGTGTGGCGCTTGCATAAACCACTGTTTATTTGTACAGTGGTGCCTGTGACGTGATACCCGCCCTTGATCTGGACCACTCTCTGGACTGAAAGAAAGTTATGGACGATAAAAAAACCGTATTAAATGCTGGCGAGAAGGGCAAGGCGCTGGCCGCTGCCCTGGCGCAGATTGAAAAGCAGTTCGGCAAGGGCTCCGTCATGCGCATGGACGCCAACGCGCCGGTCGAAGATGTGCAGGTCGTTTCGACCGGCTCGCTCGGCCTGGACATCGCGCTTGGGGTCGGCGGCCTGCCGCGCGGCCGCGTGGTCGAGATCTACGGTCCTGAATCGTCGGGTAAAACCACGCTGACCCTGCAGACCATCGCGCAAATGCAAAAACTGGGCGGCACCTGCGCCTTTATCGACGCCGAGCACGCGCTGGACGTCGGCTATGCCCAAAAACTGGGGATCAACCTGTCCGAACTGCTCATTTCGCAGCCGGACACGGGTGAACAGGCGCTGGAAATCACCGACGCGCTGGTGCGTTCGGGCAGCGTCGACCTGGTCGTGATCGACTCGGTCGCCGCGTTGACCCCGCGCGCCGAGATCGAAGGCGACATGGGCGACTCCCTGCCGGGTTTGCAGGCACGCTTGATGTCCCAGGCGCTGCGCAAGCTGACCGGTTCGATCAACCGCACCAACACCCTGGTGATCTTCATCAACCAGATCCGCATGAAGATCGGCGTCATGTTCGGCAGCCCCGAGACCACTACCGGTGGTAACGCGCTCAAGTTCTACGCCTCCGTGCGCCTGGACATCCGCCGTACCGGTTCGATCAAGTCCGGCGACGAAGTCATCGGTAACGAAACCAAGGTCAAGGTCGTCAAGAACAAGATCGCGCCACCGTTCAAGGAAGCGCACTTCGACATCCTGTATGGCGAAGGCACGTCGCGCGAAGGCGAGATTTTGGATCTGGGTGCGGATAACAAGATCGTCGAGAAGTCGGGTTCCTGGTACAGCTATAACGGCGAACGTATCGGCCAGGGTAAGGATAATGCGCGTATTTACCTCAAGGAGCGTCCGGCTCTGGCGCGCGAGATCGAAAACAAGGTCCGCGTCGCTCTCGGCGTGCGCGAACTGCCGCCGGTTGCGGGCGAAGAGCCTGCCGTCAAGGCGGCCAAGCTGAAGGCTGTCCCCGAGTAATCGGCGGGCTTGGCGATGGCAGCACCCCAACTGAGCCTGAAAGGCCGTGCCCTGCGCTATCTGTCGATGCGCGAGCACAGCCGGCTTGAGCTGGGACGCAAGCTGGCGCGCCATGCGGAGGAGGGTGACGATGTCGAGGCCCTTCTCGATTTTCTCGAGAAGAACAACTGGCTGTCGCAAGAACGTTTCTCTGAATCCCTGATTCATCGCCGCTCGGCGCGCTTCGGCAACAGCCGCATCATGGCCGAGTTGCAAAGTCACGGGGTCAGGGGCGAAGCCTTGCAGGAACTCAAGGCCGGCCTGGTCGACAGCGAGATGGCGCGCGCCCGCGAGGTGTGGGAGCGCAAGTACGGCATGGTGGCGAGCGATCCCGCCGAGCGCAACAAGCAGATGCGGTTCCTGATGCAGCGCGGGTTTTCGCAGCGCGCGGTCAAGGCGGCGATGCAGGGGCGCGATCCGGATGATGATTAAGTCGGTCCGGGTGATGAATATGTATTATTGCTAGACTATATATCCCGTTGTTTGCGGGTTGTTTTTACAAGTGCGCCGCAACGCTGGCGCCACGTCTTTGGGCCGCGCCCTTGGGCTACGCCCTTGGGCGGAAAAGCGGAGCGCCTTTCGCCGTATGCCGGGCTAGTATGCCCGTCATACTCCTCAACGGTGGAAGGCGCTACGCTTTTCCGCCCTGTCTGATTTCTGAGGTAACCTGACTTTTTCGGACACTCTGGTTTGGTAAACTTCACCAACTGGAGAAATTTTATGACACGCTCAAAAACATACACCCCGGAGCTTCGGGAAGAGGCAGTGAAACTGGTCCTGACGCAGGGCCTTACGCTGGAAGACGCGTCGTTGCGTCTGACGATTCCCAAGGGAACGCTGGCCAACTGGGTTACGGCGGCAAGGCATGGCACGTCGCCCAAAGTGGCCCCCGGCAGCCGCTCCGTTCCCGAGCTTGAGGCCGAGGTCACGAAGCTGCGCAAGGAGCTTGCAGAGGCGCGCATGGAGCGCGATATCGTAAAAAAAGCGGCAGCGTACTTTGCGCGGGAGTCGCTGCCAAGTACGCGGTCATGAAAAAACTACGACTCGAATATCCCGTCACCGTTCTGTGCCGCGTGTTTGATGTTTCGCGCAGCGGCTTTTATGCGTGGACGCAGGGCAAGCTGTCGCAGCGGGCGCAGGACGATGCGCGCCTGAAGGTCGCTATCGAGGCCGTCCACGCGCAAAGCCGCCAGACTTACGGGCCGCTGCGTATGCAGCCAGAACTGGAGGCGCAGGGCTTTCCAGCAGGTAGGGACCGCATTGTGCGACTGCGCCGCGAACTCGCCCTGCGCTGCAAGCAGAAACGCAAATTCAAGGCCACCACCAATTCGAACCATGACCTGCCGGTGGCCGACAATTTACTGAACCAGACCTTCGCACCGACCCGCCCGAACGAAGCCTGGGTGACCGATATCACCTATGTAGCGACGGGCGAGGGCTGGCTCTACCTGGCCGGCATCAAGGACGTCTTCACCTGCGAGCTGGTGGGCTACGCCATGGACGAACGCATGACGCAAACGCTGACGGCAACGGCGCTATGGAAGGCGGTGCGCAACAAGCGCCCCGCGCCTGGACTGATTCATCATTCCGACCGTGGCAGCCAGTACTGCGCTCATGACTATCAAAAACTAGTGAAGCAATTCGGCATGCAGTCCTCCATGTCACGCAGGGGGAATTGCTACGACAATGCGCCGATGGAAAGCTTCTGGGGCAGCTTGAAAAACGAGCTGGTACACCATCAGCGCTACGCGACACGGGCCGACGCTAAAGCGGCCATTCAGGAATATATCGAAAGCTTCTATAACCGTCAGCGGCGCCACTCGCGCCTCGGCAATGTTCCGCCAGCGCTGTTTGCCGAAAAATTCAGCAAACGACAACAGGCGGCTTGAAACAAGAGTGTCCGCTATTGACAGTACACCTCAGTAGAGGGTCAGTGCCTACAATCGCACATGAACGGAACGGGAAAGTCGGCCATTTCCATCTCCCGTTGACGTCGACCGTTCCCTGTTTGTGCGGTACGACCGTCCGGTTCGTATTCATTTGTAGGGACTGACCCTCTTCCCCGAAGGGAAGCGCCAACGCTTCTCAGATTGTTTCCTCGCTAGACATGCAACGCCATCAATGGTTTTTCCGGGGGCACCCATATCGGCTCAAGCATGACCGGAATGCTTACTCAGCTGGATCCGTAAGGATAAAGCAAGATGAAAAATCGTTTTGAGAAAGATTTTCATTAGGCGTTACTTGCGCGGGACAAATTTTTCCAAATTAAAATAATTTACAAAAGTATATGAGATAATCAAGCCTTGAATGATCTTGAAAGCTTGTGAATGTCTATATTTTCAAAGTGTAAGCTGTTTCGTGCATGGGCAACGGTCCGGCAAACCGTGAACTGCACCATAGCAATTCTATTTATCTGCACTAGCTTCAGCGCACACGCTGGCGGGCCGAACTACGTCGGTCCATTTAACTATGGAGCGCCTCTGCATCCTGAAACTGCACTGCCGACATTGGAGGGTTGGCTCGCGGTTGCGCTCCAGAGCGTCATAGAAAGCAGAAAAGATGATTTTTTATGCAAACATTTTTTGGAGCACCGTAAACCCATGCCCTTATACATAAGTCGCCAGGACCCAATAAAGTCTTTTACATTCAATGAGTTGCAGAGGGGCTTGTAAACTTTGCCGAGATCGCGTTTACTCTTGCCTTTTGGGCGGCGCATTGGACA
>NZ_VUYU01000080.1 GCF_011682065.1 Massilia rubra
CCGTCTTCATGTTGTCGTACAGGACCCGGCGCGTCACGCCCCCGAACGCGGCAAAGGCACGCTCGTGGCAACCGATCAGGGTTTCCACCTTCATGTTGCTGACGAACTCCACATAGCTGGCCCGACTGAAGCCCAGGGTGGCGCAGAAGGCGTGCAGTGGAGTGCTGCCCTTGCGGAACTCGACCCAGTCGACCTGCATCTGCTCGCCCATCGCCGTCTCGAAACGCACCACCGGATCCGCAGGCGGTGCCGGACGCAGCGTCCGCAGGAACGCGCGCAGCTGGCTCATGCCTCCCTGGTAACCGCGTGCCGCGATCTCGCGGTACAACACGGTCCCCGGAATCGTATCCGGGTGTGCGGCCGTCTGGCGCTCCCTCAGATACCGTTCGAACTGCTCCAGCTTCGTCTGGCGTTTCACCTTGCGCTCGTATTTAGGCACGGCATCGAGGGCCAAGTGCCGCCGCACCGTGTTCACCGCGCAGCCCACCTCGGCGGCGATCTGCCGCAGGCTTAACCCATGCTTCTTCAGTAGTTGAACTTCCACGTACACCTCTTTGGGTTTCAAGGCCGCTCCGCAAAGCGGCCATCTTCTCAAATCGGTGTATCAGTTTTTAATCGCTGCGTGTATCAGTTTACAACCGCTGCTGACAACAGACGGGCACCTCGAAAAACCGGCGCAGCCGTGGCATCATAGCGGCTCCACGTTGCTGACCTAATTTCATGATCAAGACGAGTCTGTTTGCCGACCAAGAGCGCGAAACGCCGGCAGAAAGATATGGACGCGCGCTGGACCAAGAAGCATGGCAAGTCCTACTTCGGCTACAAGGTATCGGCCAACGCAGACAAGCGTTACAAGCTGGTACGCAAGATCAAGGTCAGCA
>NZ_VUYU01000081.1 GCF_011682065.1 Massilia rubra
ACTCTTCAGTTCAATCTCTGTTTAATGTCCTTGCGGACAGATCGCTCACTCAAAATACTGACAAGCTCATCTTTCGATGCGCCGTGTTTCTTTTTTGTGAACATTTGATAATTTAAGTATTCAACATCGCTTACGCTTTGTTGGCACCTTCATCAAACGCCCACACTTATCGACTGTTAATTGTTAAAGAACGTATTCGGTATTTCTATCTTGCCGCATGGTACGAAGCGTTGTGTTCGTTGCAGCAGAGAGGTGAGATTATGCAGCGTTTCGCGTTTCTCGTCAACCTCTTTTTGTTACTTCATTTCTTTCGAAACGCCCCTGGACTGTCCTGCAACTACTTGATTTCGCTAGCGCTTCAGCGGGGAGGCGAACTATAGCAAAGGCGCTGCTCACTAGCAAGGAATTTGTTGGGCTTCGTGCTGAGATGGCTTTTATGTCTGCAATAGGTGATATTGGAGTACAAGATTGAACGCAACCGTGACCGCATCGCCGGCCCTGACCGAGATGACCGTGTTGAAATTGTGAAGCAACTGACGATCGTGAAATAGGCTGGTGCTCATGCCCTGTCGCCAGGGCATCCCAGATCACCTGGCGATCGTCCAACAAAAACGCGGACGAAAAAAAACCCGCATGGCTTTCGCTCACACGGGTTCTTCTCTTATAACTAGCCTGACGATGACCTACTTTCACACTGGTTGCAGCACTATCATCGGCGTAAAATCGTTTCACGGT
>NZ_VUYU01000082.1 GCF_011682065.1 Massilia rubra
GCTCCTCGACCTGGCTACGCTTGACGCCCTTGGCGAAGTCATAGTTGAACTCCTCCAGCGTCTTGACCACCGGGAACCCTGCCAGGCGCGTCATCGTGCTTTGCTTCCTCACATTGCGCCCGGCGGCCTCTTCCCTCAGCAGCCCCTCCAGGAAGTCGCTGTAGGCCATCTCCTGCCTGGCCGCCTTCTGGGTGGCCGCGCCGTAGCCCTGGGCCACGAACGGCAGGTTCAGGCTCTCGCATAACGCCGCGATACGCTCATGCTGCAGGTTCATGCCGCCACTCCTTCGCCTGCCCGATTTATCACCAGCAGCGCGTCGTACACGTGCAGCGGATGCTGCGCCGGCGACGGCTGTGCGATCCGGCTGATCACCGCCGCCGGCCGTGGTGGTGTCGGCGCCACCGTTGCCGGCAGCGGACGGGCAGCGGCGATGTCTCCCCGCCACGGTGCCGGCAGCGCTTGCAGATGTTGCGCCTCGCGCTTGAGCGCGCTGGCCGGTGGCTCTTTCGTCGTGCCATGGACGCGAGCGTTGGCGACCTCGGCCAGCCAGTGCGCTACCTCCACGTTGGCCGTGACCACGTCGAGCTTCTGGCCGCTTTGCGCCAGGAGGCTCGCCAGCGGCACGTAGAACGAACGCCGCAGGTAGCCGTTGAAGC
>NZ_VUYU01000083.1 GCF_011682065.1 Massilia rubra
ACAACCTGTCGAACATCAGCACCAACAGCAAGGCCGCCACCGGCCGCATCATGGACGTCGACTTCGCCAGCGAAAGCTCGAAGATGACCACCAGCCAGATGCTGCTGCAAGCCGGCACCGCCATGCTGAAACAGAGCAACAGCATGTCCTCGATGGTCATGTCGCTGCTGCAGTAATCATCAGCACGCCCTGCCGCAAGCCGGGTCCCCGACAAGCCAGCCGCTCACCCGGCTGGCTTTTTTACGTCCAGGGGCGGCGCACTGTGATCGGATTGGCAAGGTCGAAATATATTTCCATGCGGCACTTAATGATCTGGATCAAAGTGTCGCCTTGTAGTGATGAGAGCGCGACACCGAGCGCGGCTCCGACCAGTTTCCACCCCCAATACCCAGGAGTTTGACCATGCTGAGCCTTCACACCAACAACGCCGCCCTGTCCGCGCAAAATTCGATCAACCGCACCCAGGGCTCGTTGTCGACCTCGATGACCCGCCTGTCGACCGGCTACCGCATCAATTCGTCGATGGATGACGCCGCCGGCCTGCAGATCGCCACCCGCCTGAAAGCCCAGACCAGCGGCATGGCCGTTGCCATGCGCAACACCCAGAATTCGACCTCGATGCTGCAAACGGCCGAAGGCGCGCTCGACGAAGTGA
>NZ_VUYU01000084.1 GCF_011682065.1 Massilia rubra
GTTCGCTGTCGACCTCGATGACCCGCCTGTCGACCGGCTACCGCATCAATTCGTCGATGGACGACGCCGCCGGCCTGCAGATCGCCACCCGCCTGAAAGCCCAGACCAGCGGCATGGCCGTTGCGATGCGCAACACCCAGAATTCGACCTCGATGCTGCAAACGGCTGAAGGCGCGCTCGACGAAGTGAGCAACATGCTGGTGCGCATGAAAGACCTGGCCACGCAAGCGGCCGATGCCTCCTCGACCGGCGCCGACAAGACCGCGATGCAGTCGGAATACGACGCCCTCGGCACCGAACTGTACAACGTGATGAATAACACCACCTTCGGCGGCGCCAAGCTGCTCGCCGGCGGCACCATCGCTTCGTCGATGACGTTCCAGATCGGTTCGAGCACCAGCGAAAAAATGACCGTCGACATGTCGGCCAGCATGACCACCCTGGGCACGGATGTTCTCGCCACCACCGCCAACTACGCCGCCGTAGCCGTCACCGGCACCGAACTGACCGGCGGCGGCACCGCCTCGACCTCGATCGACAAGCTCTCGACCGCGATCGCCTCGATCGGCACCGTGCGCTCGGCCCTGGGCGCCTCGGCCAACCGCCTCGAACACGTGTACAACAACCTGTCGAACATCAGC
>NZ_VUYU01000085.1 GCF_011682065.1 Massilia rubra
GTCCATTCGCCCAGCGCATCGTCTTCCTCGGCGCCGGCGGCGCGGTTGAACGGGATGTGGCTCGGGCCGTCGATCGGCGCGGCGGCGGTCGAGTCGTCCGACAGGATCAGGGTGTGGCCGGAGGCGGTGTGCTCGTACCAGTAGAACCAGCCTTTTTCTTCCCAGCGCCGGTGCACGTAGTTGTAGTCGGACTCGTCGTACTGGCAGGCGTCTTTCATGACCGGGTCCGGGCCGCCGACGCGGAATTCGCTCTTGCGCACGCCGTAGTCGCCGAAGATGTCGTCGGTCTGGTCCTTGACGGTCATGTTGTGGAACAGATAGTTGTCGCGGCGCAGGCGCAGGTAGGCCAGCCACGGCAGCAGGACCATGTCGTAATAGACTTCGCCGCCGTCGGCGCGCACGCGGCGGAACTCGAACACGTAGCCGTTGAAGTAGCGCTTGCTGTTGTCTTCGCGCACCAGTTCGACGGTGGCCATCTTGCCCTGCACATCCTTGAGGGCGATGTTGGGATCGTCGCTCAGGCATTCGACGGTGAAGTGGAAGTCGCGCGACAGGCCCTCCACCGCGTCGATCCGGTTGGCCACGAGGCTGGCGGGGCCTCCGCTGGGAAAGTTCAGGCGCAGCAGGCGGTTG
>NZ_VUYU01000086.1 GCF_011682065.1 Massilia rubra
CGGCCTGCAGATCGCCACCCGCCTGAAAGCCCAGACCAGCGGCATGGCCGTTGCCATGCGCAACACCCAGAATTCGACCTCGATGCTGCAAACGGCCGAAGGCGCGCTCGACGAAGTGAGCAACATGCTGGTGCGCATGAAAGACCTGGCCACGCAAGCGGCCGATGCCTCCTCGACCGCCGCCGACAAGACCGCGATGCAGTCGGAATACGACGCCCTCGGCACCGAACTGAACAACGTTCTGACCAACACCTCCTTCGGCGGCGCCAAGCTGCTCGTGGGCGGCACCATCGCTTCGGCCATGACGTTCCAGATCGGTTCGAGCACCAGCGAAAAAATGACCGTCGATATGTCCACCAGCATGGGCACCCTGGTCACCGACGTGACCGCCACGACCGCCAACTACACCACCCCGAACTCGGTCGGCACCGAACTGACCGCCGCCGGCACCGCCTCGACCACGATCGACAAGCTCTCCACCGCGATCGCCTCGATCGGCACCGTGCGTTCGTCCCTGGGCGCCTCGGCCAACCGCCTCGAACACGTGTACAACAACCTGTCGAACATCAGCACCAACAGCAAGGCCGCCACCGGCCGCATCATGGACGTCGACTTCGCCAGCGAAAGCTCGAA
>NZ_VUYU01000087.1 GCF_011682065.1 Massilia rubra
GCCTCGCGCGACGAAATCGGTGACCTGATGCGCGCCCTGCACGCGATGAACGACTCGCTCACGCGGGTGGTGTCGGAAGTGCAGAGCGGGACCAACGCGATCGCCATCGGCTCGACCGAAATCGCCGCCGGCAACCTGGACCTGTCGGCGCGCACCGAGCAGCAAGCCAGTTCGCTCGAAGAAACCGCCGCTTCGATGGAAGAACTGACGTCCACCGTGCGCCAGAACGCCGACAACGCGCACCAGGCCAACCAGCTCGCCCTGGCCGCCTCCCAAGTGGCGCGCAAGGGCGGCGCGATCGTCAGCCAGGTGGTCGACACCATGGGTTCGATCGAAGCGTCGTCGCGCAAGATCGTCGATATCATCGGCGTGATCGACAGCATCGCCTTCCAGACCAATATCCTGGCCTTGAATGCGGCGGTGGAAGCGGCGCGCGCCGGCGAGCAGGGTCGCGGCTTTGCGGTGGTGGCGTCCGAAGTGCGCACGCTGGCGCAGCGCTCGGCAGGCGCGGCCAAGGAAATCAAGGGCTTGATCGGCGACTCGGTGGCGCAGGTCAGCAACGGCACGCGCCTGGTGCAGGAAGCCGGCACCACCATCGGCGAAGTGGTCGACAGCGTGGCGCGCGTGAC
>NZ_VUYU01000088.1 GCF_011682065.1 Massilia rubra
AGCGGGTCGGCCGCGAAGACCATTTCTTCGACCTGGGCGGGCACTCGCTGCTGGCGGTGCAACTGGCCTCGCGGGTGCGCCAGCGCATGGGGGCCGAGCTGCCGCTGCGCACCCTGTTCGCGCGCCCGCTGTTGCGCGAGCTCGCTGGCAGCCTGGCGCAACTGGCGTGCGCGCCGCTGGCGCCGATTGCGGCGGCCAGCCGCGCCGCGCCGCTGCCGCTCTCGTTCGCGCAGCAGCGCCTGTGGTTCCTGGACCAGTTCGACCACGCGGCCGGGGCGGCGTATCACATGCCGGCCGGGCTGCGCCTGTCGGGCCAACTGGACACGGACGCACTGGTGCGCGCGCTGGACCATATCGTGGCGCGCCACGAAAGCCTGCGCACCTGCTTTGTCGAGATTGACGGCGTGCCGTGGCAGAGCTTCGGCGCGGCAGGGCAGGGCATGGCGCTAGCGCGCCACGACCTGTCGCATTTGCGCGGTCATGAGCAGGAACAGGCCCTGGCCACGCAGGCGCAGGATGAGAGCGCGGCGCCGTTCGACCTGGCGCGCGGGCCGCTGATCCGCGCGCGCCTGCTGCGCCTGGACGAGCAAGAGCACGTGCTGCTGGTGACCCAGCACCACATCGTTTC
>NZ_VUYU01000089.1 GCF_011682065.1 Massilia rubra
ACAACCTGTCGAACATCAGCACCAACAGCAAGGCCGCCACCGGCCGCATCATGGACGTCGACTTCGCCAGCGAAAGCTCGAAGATGACCACCAGCCAGATGCTGCTGCAAGCCGGCACCGCCATGCTCAAGCAGAGCAACAGCATGTCCTCGATGGTCATGTCGCTGCTGCAATAATCAACGGCATACCCGGCCGCAAGCCGGGTCCCCGAAAGGCCAGCCGTCCACCCGGCTGGCTTTTTTTACGTCCGCGCGCGGCGTCAGGTGATCGGATTGGCAAGGTCGAAGTATATTTCCATGGGGCACTTAATGATCTAGATCAAAGTGTCGCCTTGTAATGATAAGAGCGGCACTGAGCGCGGCTCCGACCAGTTTCCACCCCCAACACCCAGGAGTTTGACCATGCTGAGCCTTCACACCAACAACGCCGCCCTGTCCGCGCAAAATTCGATCAACCGCACCCAGGGCTCGCTGTCGACCTCGATGACCCGCCTGTCGACCGGCTACCGCATCAATTCGTCGATGGACGACGCCGCCGGCCTGCAGATCGCCACCCGCCTGAAAGCCCAGACCAGCGGCATGGCCGTTGCCATGCGCAA
>NZ_VUYU01000008.1 GCF_011682065.1 Massilia rubra
ACCGGCTCGGAGCGCGCTGGTCGGCGCGCCGCTGCCATTCAAAGCCTGGTGGCCACCGCCAAACTCAACGGTATCGACCCCATGCGCTGGCTGACCGAGACGCTGGAAAAACTACCCACCTGTCCCAGCAGTCAGATCGATTCGCTTCTGCCATTTGCTCAGATTACGGGGAAATAGATTCCGCTGGAAGGTGGGACGGTCGGATGCTTACCCTGTTTCTGGCCCAAGCACTGAGCAACAGCAAGACGGCGGTGCTGACCAGCAGCGAGACGGTGAGCAAGCCTTTCGACGCCGGGTTGAGCGTCGCCAACTGCTGTAAAAAGTTCGCGGATGCGAAACCCGATAAAAACATCGTCGCCAGCGCAAGCGCCGCAGCAACGAACAGCAAGATCATCAAACGCATTGCTTCTCCGATAAGATAATCGACTCCCTTGTCCGAGGTATCAGTCGCGCCCCGGGTGTTCAATACGCATGTGAATTGAAATTTTCCAGGGCCGCCAGGCAATCTCAAGGGTGATGGTACCAACTTCGACCTTGCAGCGGCATGGTAAAGCGTTAGTCTGTACAACCCAATCCCCGGCGCAGAACACTTTCGTCGGCAGCGCTTATTTTCGTTTTGGCGCGGATTTGATGTTGAATACGGCGCAAGTCTGGGAAAGAAAACATTTCACAAGTGTTGGTTTCCCAAATCTCTCCGCTTGAAACACTGACAGAGAATAATCCAATGAACTCAAGGGCACCTGCCTTGGGATTAGCATAAGTTAAGCCGAAATCGAGGTATCCCGGATGTGGGATATTTCCATGCCTGTTAGTTAATGGGCCCTCAAAATAGAGGCCTTTTTTAGTTGTGTTATAGCCCTCGCGACTCAAAGTAAAAACGAGTAGTTTTTTGGCTTGCGTCGAATCAGTCCTTGAGATTGTATCTGGCCAAGATTTACGGGCGGCACGCGTGCTGCCGATACGTTTGATATCGCCAAGAAAAACGTTATCAACAGTGCCCAAGCAGGTTTCCCTAACACGCCAAGCGCCCCTTAACTGCAATAATGATGCCGACGAGATAGTTTGCAAAACCTGCACGCCCTCCATCTTCATTTTTGCCGGTATTGAATCCCGCTCTGACTAAGGCGTTAGCGAAGTCGACAGGATCCCGTTTACCCTGCACAAAAGGCCACCATTTCGTTTTAAATGATTCTACGCTGTCAATAGGCCACAAAACCAACAGAATCTAGGTCGTTACATGAATTTTTTACCATAGGAAACTTTGCATTTATAGTGTAAATAACAATATATATTATATGTCAAAACGATGTCAATTTAGTCGACTACAGCGAAGCAATGAGTTGAAACTTGGTGGGGCGTTACTTCTAATCTCTGTGAGACCCGGAAAAGTTCTTCATGCTCACGTTTAGTGATCTCAGGCGGGGAAGATTAGCATGAGGTAAACAAGAAAAAACGCCGTCACGAGGACGGCGTTTGTCTCACTGCACCTGCTTACTGTTTAGTCGTACGTCGCGCTGATGGTCACGCCGTTAAAACTCGGCTTAGCCTTGAGCATGATGTAATACCACTGGCCGCTGACCGGCGCGGCGATGTTGACGCTCTCGCTGTTGCCGCTGGTGACCGATGCGGAATCGTACCAGGTGGTCGACGGATAGCGTCCGCGTGACACGTACATATCCGCATTGCCGCTGCCGCCGCTGGTAAACAAGCGCAGGTTCTTGGCGCCGGCAGGCAACAGGATGTGCGCATAGCTTTCGCTCGACGAGGTAAAGCCGGTAATCGAGCAGTTCTTGCCCAGGTAGCTACCCTGGTTGCACGCCGGCAGGTTCACCTGCGGCAGCGGTGGTTCGCCGGCGGTGGTGGCGGTCTTCACCCACGAGGCAAACTCGGCGTCGTAACGGGTGCCGATATAGCCCATGTAGTTCTGGTAGCCATCGTAATCGCCCACCCGGAACTTGCCCAGCACCGCATCCACATCGCTGCGGTGCTTTTCCACCATGAAACGGGTCGCCATATAGCCCCAGCGATAAGCGCGGTCGGTATAGTCGCCCATCGAATAGGTATTGCCGAAGATCTCGCTCAGCTTGTAGGTGCCGGTGCGCGCCTTGTCGATCGATGGCTGGTTATTGTTGCGCAGCGACAGATACTCGCCGATACCTTCGATCCACCACACGCTCGGCTTCGACACAGCCGCGCCAAAGTCGCCGAACATATTGAAGCGCCCGTCCAGGTAGTGCACGTATTCATGCTCCAGGTTCCAGACCGAAAACGCCGGACGCAGCCACGATGCTTCATGCGCGATAAAACGCGCCTGGTTGGTAGCCGACTCGGGATTGCCTTCCAGGTACATGCCGCCGTTATTGGTATCGATATCGTAGATAACCGAGGCGTACTTGCCGTAATTGGCGTAATCGTCGAACACCACCAGTTCCAGCGTGGCGTTCTTGTCGTTAGCGACCGGCACGCGCTTGGTCAGCAGCATGTCGTGGAAGTAGCCTTCCTCTTTTTGCAGGATGGCGCAGGATGACTGCAGTTGGGCCAAGGTCATTTCCTGCGCGCGGATGCGCAGGGTCGGGCTGCAAGTGTGGCTGACCTTGAGCACGGTATCGGCCAGCTTTTGCTCGTAGCCGCAGGTGCCATACACCGCGCAATTGGCATTGTCATAATATTTGACGGCCGAGGCTGCCGCCAGCCAGAGGGCGCTGTCGGCGCCGGTCATGCTGCTGCTGGCCAGGGTGGCTTGCACCATCGGCTTGACCGTGGCTTTTTGCGCCGCGTACTGCATGAAGCGGAACGCTTCATTGGCAGCGTCGTTGAGCATGTAGGCGGTCGACGTGCCCAGCAGCGCGGACTTGTTTTGCACCACGAAGTTGTTCAATGCCACCGGATAGCTGGTGTCGCTTTGCAGCAGCGGCAACGCCTCAGGCCGCGAATGGGCGTAGAACAGCACCGTCAGCGCCGAGGTCAGGCCGTTGGCGGCGTCGCTTTGCTTGATCGCATCGACCGCGTTCGGCGTGCTTGCCGAGTTGGTGAAGCGCACTACCAGCTTTTTCATCGATGGCAGGAAATATGCCTCGTCATGCGTATTGGTGATCAGTTTGATGACCTCGGCCGCCGTGCTGCCGGCCAGCGGATTGGTCTTGTACAGCACGCTGCCCTCGACCAGGTTCTTGATCGGCGCGCGCAGCGATGCCGTATACGCGGCCGATGGCGTGGCAATCGTGCCGCTGCCGCTCAGGTAGTAACCGGCGCGCAAATACAGCGCCAGGTTGACCAGCGCGCGGTTGCTGGCGTTGTAAGCGCTCGCTTCTTGTGCGAAACGGGCCGCGACCGCATTCATGTTGGCGCTCGAGTAGGCCTTGACGGCCTGCGCGGGGGTCAGCGAAAACAGCGGATAGGTGCACTCGAAATCGGGCATGGCCACCAGGTAATCGGCCAGCGCGGCGCCGTTGTAGCTGGTCAGCGTATCCATGTTCTTGCACTCGGGCGTGGCTGCCATCATGCTCATGCGGCCGGTCTCGGGCTGTTTCGGCATCAGGTCCACGCGCGGCTTGGTGGTGGGCGCCACATTGAAGCGCTGTTGTTCGACCGTCGGCGGCAGGCTCTGGCGCGCGTGCGGCATCGGCGCTTGTTTCAGGCGTTCGTGCGTGTGACCCGCATCGCCTTGCTTTGCATAGCTGACGCTGCTGAAACAGGCGCTGACCAGCCCGGCTAAAAGAATAATTTTGTGTTCTGTAAACATTGTCTCGCTCCTTTTAATTGTCATGATCGATCTGGTGCGCGCCGGTCAGGATGTGGTCCGGCGCTTTGCTCATGGGACGGAAAAGGGTCAATTCCGCCCTGCAGCAAGCCATCAGGCGTGCCGATACTATCCCTAATGCATACGGGGAAATACCTGATCGGGCGCGCAAAGATGCAATTTGTTCAATTTCTCCGGCGCGCCTGATAAATACGGCACAGTATGGTGGAAAGCAATGACGAAAAAGCCACACATCCGCGCAGCGGAGGTGTGGCTTGAGCAAGGGCCTGACTTGCCGAGGTGTTACTTGCTGAGGTGTTACTTGGTGACGGTCAGCTTGTACTTGCCGGCGCCGCTATAGGACGAGACGATGATGCGGTAGTAGCCGGCCGCGGCCGCGTAGCTGATCTTTTCCTGCGAGGCGTCGCCGGTCGACTCGGCCGCCATGGACCACACATTGTTTTCCCACTTCTCGATGCGCAGGTCGAAGTCGGTGCCGGCCGGGCCGCTCAGGATGGCGGCCAGGGTGCCGCCCTTGTACTCGAACCATGGCGATGGATGGATCGCCTCGCCCTTTTCGGCCAAGGTGCCGTTGTAGGCGTTCCCGGTCGAGGTCGGCGTGGTCGCGCCCACGTCGAAGGTCACCGTCTTGCCCGGCGCGCTGATATTGGCGATCGCCAGGCCCGATGCATAGCCGTTCCACCACAGCGAATTGGTGCCCTTGGCGCTCAGCGCGTTCGGCACGCCGGCGTTGAAGGTGCGCGTGGCCACGCCGTCGTACAGGTCGCCGCCGTCACCCTGGTTCAGATTGTTTTCCGGATCGCGCTTGCCGTCCGCGTGTTCCATCTGGATGTACGGATGCCACTCGTCGTCGTTGGTGCCGGCCGGGTCGATGTGAAACACCGCCAGGCCCTGGTCGGGCTGGTACAGGTTCTGCTCGCTCTTGTGGATCGCTTCCACGTAAAACGCTTCGGCCGCGTTGGCCGGATTGCTCCAGCGGTACAGCGAGTGGCCGGCGGCCGCCATCGACAGGCGCCCGGTCGGCGCGCTGCGGTTGATCGCCGGATTGAGTTCGATGGCCGTGTCCCATCCCGCCAGGTAGCGCAGGAAACCGACCGGCCGGGTCGGCCGGAACTGGCTTTCGTAGCCCACGCCGCCAAAACCCATCACGCAGAAATTGGCCACCGAGCCTTGCGAGCTGCCGTCGTAGTCGTACAGGTCGGGCCAGCCCATGATCAGGTGGCCCGATTCATGCACGAAGGTGCCGATCGCCAGTTGCTTGCCCATGTCGCTGATCTGGTAACTGCCGGTGCAGGCGCCGTTGCTGCAGAACTGCTCGCCCAGCCAGCCCATGTGCGGCCACAGGCCTTTCGCCCATGGGCTGTCCGCTTCGCCCGCGTAGAAGAAATTCAGGCCCAGGATATGGCCGCTGCTGTCGCGGCTGAGCGTGGAAAAATCGAAGCCTTCGCTGCTCTTGACCCAGTTCAGCGCTTCCATGATCAGTTCTTGCGAGCGCGTGCCGCTGTCCAGGCTGGCGTCAGCGTAGTAGCTCTTGGGGCGCTTGGCGCGGTAGTAGCGGGTCACGCTGTTGCTGTAGTCGAGCTTGTTGCCGGAGACGGCCAGGAAGTAGCCGCGCACCGATTGCGCGTTGCCGAAGCCGGTGTAGTTGGCGTCGTTCAGGAACGATTCGACCTGCGGCTTGGTGATCGTGCCCGGTGCGTCGGAAAAATCGATGATCACGGTCAGGCCGCGCATCTGGCCGCTGACGGCGGCGGTGGCGACCGCGCTCGGGACCATCATCGCGGCGCTGGCTTTCTGCGCCAGTTCCAGGGTCCGTCCGTGCATTTTCTGATAGCGCTGCCTGGCCAGGCGCGCCTTGGCGGCCGTGGAGAGGCCCGGCTCGCGCTTGTCCTGGGCGGTGCTGAAGGTGCGCAGTTTGGCATTCGTGGCCAGTACGCCGCTCGAGACCAGCTGGTCGCCCGTGGCGTTCACGTGCGCATAGCAAAAACCGCGTTTGGCATGATCATAAATGATCAGCGAACCGTCTTCGGTACGCTGTTCGGCGTAGTAATCGTTGCCGTCGAGGCGAATTTTCAATACCTCGCCGCCCGGCTGGCGGAATTCGTAGCCATGACCCTTGTACGGAATGGCCGCATGGGATGTTAACGCCGCCAGCGACAGCACCATGCCGGCAGCCGCCGTGAGACTTGCACGCATCAAACTCATTACTTCTCCAAAGTTATAAAAAATGCAAGTATGCATGGGCAAAAAGTGCTAGTCTTGGCACATTTCGGCGCATCTTCGTCGAAATCAGCATAAAAATCGTCTATACAAGTCCTGCGAACCATTTCCGGAATCAATGATATTTCCGTCCGGACAGCATATATTTTTACTTTGACCGGCTTTCTTCTTGTGCATTAGGATTATTAAATACACACTATCGACTTGAACCACGACCAGGGCCGTTGTCGCCATGTTGAACCGCCTGCTAAAGAAAGCACCACCACCGCCTGCCGTTGTCCCTTCGTTTACGAAGCGGCGCTTTTTCGGCACTGAGCAAAAAGCGTTTTACGGCCGCCTGCGCCGCGCACTGCCCAGGTGCTATATTTTTCCCGACGTCGCGTTGAGCAAACTGATGATCCCGAGTAATCCGGATCCGAAGATCAAACGCAGTCACCAGGACCACTTGTCCGGGCGAAAAGTCGATTACGCTGTCTTCGATGCCCGTTTGCACCTGCTGTTCGTGATCGAGCTGACCGTGCCGCCGGCGCCGGGCGCCAATCCCGACACCATTCCTATGGCGGCCCTGATGGCCAGCGCCGGCATTCGCCGCTTCAGCTGGCCCAAGGACAACCTGCCGTCGACCGAACAGACCCTGCGCGCGCTGGCCGATTATTCGGCCGAGAACATGGCCAAGGAAGACGGTGGCGGTGCGCTCGGGCCCTCTTCGCAACTGGGCGAGCCCGAGCACACCGATGCGATGCCCGTGGTCGACAGCATCATCCAGCCGCGCGGGGCCAGCACGCTGACGCTCGAAGCGCTGGCCGGCATGGCGCCGCAGGGCGCCTTGAAAACCTCCTATCCGCACGTGTGGGAACGCATCTGCCTGTTCTGCACCGAACCGCGCCACCTGCACCAGTACCTGCATTCGCTGTCGATGCAGGACCGTGGCGTCAAGCGCGCCGGTTTTTCGGAAGAAGCGCTCAACGAAATCGCCCGCATCCAGGTCGCCAACGTCGGTTACCTGCAAACCCAGACGGCGCCGGAACGGGCCAGCTGGAACGACGTCTTCACCGACCGCTGAGGCCTGCGCCGTAGTCCGCCGCACACCCGCTGCGGCGCGGCTTGTCGTGCGTATTGACCGCTTGATATCATCAATCCGCCGTTCGTCGCAGCGGCGGCCACGGCCATGCGCGCCGCACCTATAGTCTGGTCTGCAGTCGCCCATCAACCACACTTCAGGAACCAGCATGTTCAAATTGTCCGCCCTCTGCGTCGCCACCCTGGTTGCGCTGCACGCACCGGTCGCTTTTGCCCAGGATGCCGCCCGGCCCGCCGCCGAGCAAGCCCTGGCCGAGCGCATCGACGCCGCCATCGCCCCCTACTACAAAGCTGATGCGCCGGGCGCGACCGTGATCGTCACGCAAGACGGCAAGACCGTGCTGCGCAAGGCCTACGGCATGGCCGACGTGTCCAAGGGCACGCCCATGACCCCCGACATGGCCATGCGGCTCGGCTCCATTACCAAGCAGTTCACCGCCGTTGGCATCCTGATGCTGGTCGATGAAGGCAAATTGGCGCTGGACGATGACATTACCAAATTCTTGCCGGAGTACCCCACGCGCGGCAAGCGCATCACCATCGAGCATTTGCTGACCCACACTTCGGGCATTGTCAGCTTTACCAGCAAGCCGGCTTTTTCCGCGACCGACGGGCGCGACAGAACGGTGGCCGAGATGATCGACACCTTCAAGAACGACGCGCTCGAGTTCGAGCCGGGCACGCGCTGGGCCTACAACAATTCCGGCTACTTCCTGCTCGGCGCGGTGATCGAAAAACTGTCCGGCCAGACTTATGCCAGGTTCATGGAAGAGCGCATCTTCACGCCGCTCGAGATGCGCCACACCGCCTACGAAGGCCACGAACGCAGCAGCGGCCCGCGCGCGGCAGGCCACAGCAAGGGCTGGTTCGGGCGCGTCACCACGGCCAAGCCGATCAGCATGACGCAGCCGTACGCGGCCGGCGCGCTGGTCTCGACCGTGGACGACCTGGCGCGCTGGGATGCGGCCATTAGCGCCGGCAAGCTGCTCAAGCCGGCCACCTGGCAAAAGGCCCACACCAGCGCCGTGCTGGCCGACGGCAAGCCGACCAACTATGGCTACGGCTGGCAGGTCGGCAAGCTGCGCGGCGAGCCGCTGGTGGCGCATGACGGCGGCATCGACGGCTATTCCACCTCGGCCTTGCGGCTGCCGCGGCAAAAAGTGTATGTCGCGGTGTTGAGCAACACCGACGCACCCAAGATCCAGCCCGACATGGTGGCCAGCAAGGCGGCGGCGATTGCCATCGGCAATCCCTTCCCCGACTTCAAGGCCGTGAAAGTCGACAACGCGCTGCTCGACGCCTACGCCGGCACCTACCGCATCGACGCTACCGCCACCCGCAGCTTCAAGCGTGACGACGGCAAGCTGATCATGCAGCGCACCAACCGCGATCCGGTCACCCTGACGCCGTACGCGAACGACAGCTTTTTCATGCCCGCTTCGCTGACCACCTTCGTGTTCGCGCGCAACGCCAAGGGCGAGGTCAGCCAAGTGATTGTCCACAGCCAGGGTTCGGACATGATCAACCAGCGGGTCGACGCGCCCTCCGGGACGCCCTACGGGACGCCCTAACGTACGCGGCGGGAGTTGGTAAACCTGCTACGCTCGCCAGACACACAACCTGGCGAGCCCCATGAGATCCATTCCCACTATCCTGAAAGACAGCAAGACGATCGCCGTGGTCGGCCTGTCGAACCGGCCCGAGCGCGCCAGCCACGCCGTGGCCGCTTACCTGCAACAACACGGCTACCGCATTCTCGGCGTTAATCCGGCGTATGCCGGCCAGGAGATCTTGGGCGTGCCGGTCTACGCCAGCCTGGCGCAGGCCGCCGCCGCCTTGGAAGACGGTGCGCGCATCGACGTCGTCGACTGCTTCCGCACGCCGGACGCCATGCTCGCGCTGGCGCGCGAAGCGATCGATATCGGCGCGCGCTGCCTGTGGATGCAACTCGGCGTGGTCAACCAGGAAGCGGCCGACCTGGCCGTCGCCGCCGGCCTCGACGTGGTGATGGATCGCTGCATGAAAATCGAGCACGCGCACCGCGGCGGCGCAGCGTGAAGGCGCGCACGCGCTTCCGGGCCGGGCCCGGCCTCAAGCTGCGCGAGGAAGACGCCGGCGCCACCCCGCTGCGCGACGATGGCGGCAAGCATCCCAAGTCGAAAGAGCGGATCAAGGCGCATGAGCGCGGGCTGACCGATGAGCTGACCGCGAAGATTGCGTTGCATCAGCAGATGCTGTTCTCGCAACGCAAGCAAAAAGTGCTGCTGGTGCTGCAAGGCATGGATACGTCGGGCAAGGATGGCACGGTGCGCGCGCTGTTCAGCCGCATCAACCCGATGGGCCTGCGCGCCGCCCAGTTCAAGGCGCCCAGCCTGGACGAAGCGGCGCACGACTTTTTGTGGCGCATCCACCCGCACGTGCCGGGCGCGGGCGAGATCGCCATTTTCAATCGCAGCCATTATGAAGACGTGCTCGTCCCGCGCGTGCGGAAGCTGATCGACGCAAAGGAATGCAAGCGCCGCTACGCGCATATCGCCGACTTCGAACGCATGCTGGCCGAGACCGGCACGGTGATCGTCAAGGTGTTCCTGCATATCTCGAAGGATGAGCAGCGCGCGCGCCTGCAGGCGCGCCTGGATGACCCCGAAAAGCAATGGAAGTTCGACGAAAACGACCTGCTCCAGCGCAAACGCTGGGATGACTATCAGGATGCCTACGAACGGGCCATCGCCGCCACCGACGCCGACCACGCGCCGTGGTACGTGATTCCCGCCGATTCCAAGACGCACCGCAACCTGCTCATCGCCAGCCTGCTGCTGGAAGTCATGCAAGACCTGGAACTGCGCTTCCCCGAGACCGACCCGCGCCTGTCGAAGCTGAAGGTCGAGTAAGCCTTCAGGCCGCCCGCGCTTGCACCTGGGGCAGGCCCGGCGGCTGCGCCCGCACCTGCAGCGCGGCCGCCTCGGACGCGCCGCCGTCGAGCAAGCCGATCAACTCGGCGAGCATCGCGCGGTCGGTCGGCACGTCGGCCGTGTTCAGCGCCAGGTCGCGCGCGATGTCGCGCAGGCGCCAGGTGATTTCGCGCGTGGCCACCGCCTTTTCGAACTGCAGGGTGCCGTCGTCGAGCTCGTGCAAGCCATGATTGTTTTTCAGATATGCATCAAGCCCGGTGCTGATGAAGGCGCGCTCGATGTTCCTGATGCGTGCCAGCGTCCGCTGGATCAGGGCCCACACGCGCGGCGAGCGGTCGATATCGTCGCGCAGCATCTGCTGGCCGCTCTCCAGCGAATCGGCAATGCGCCACCACAGCCGCGTAATGGCGACGTCATCGCTCTCGTCGGGCCGGGACAGGGCGATCGGGGTGTTGGCCGGCTGGGTGCGCAAGGCGCCCGAAATGGCCGACAAAAAATGGTGCGGATGCTCGCCCGGGATGATCTTCAGCGCCAGTTCGGCGCGCTCGAGCGGATAATCCTTGTGCAGCACGCCGGCCAGCATTTCCGCCACCGACACCGCCAGCCCCGGCCCGCTGATCATGCCCCCGGCCGACTGGCGCGGATAGCCGGTCCCATCGAGCCGTTCATGGTGTTCCGACACCGCCCGCGCCACCGATGCCGGATACGTTTCGAGTTCCGAGATCAGCATCTGGCCGATGCGCGGATGCACCACCATATGCGCCCACTCGTGCGGCAACAGGCGCTTGCCCGGCTTCAGGTAGGCCGGGTCGATGTATAGCTCGCCGATATCGTGCAGCATGCCGGCCAGGCCCGCCGCCATCTGGTCGTCGTTCGACAGTTGCAATTTTTTGGCCATGCCGATCGCCAGCAGGCTGACCGTGACACTGTGTTCGAGCGCCTGGGGACCGTCGCGGTCGGTGAGGGTGAGCATCATGCGCATGGCGTGGCCGAAATGCATGTTTGCCAGCAGCGTCTGCGGCGAAATACCCCGCCCGGCGTTGCGCCCCAAGATACGATTGATCGGCACGCTGGTGTCGAGAATGCGCCTGGCGGTAGCGAGGATCAGGCCGTTGTCGGCGCCCCCCACCGCGCTCAGCGACGATTCCAGCGTCTTCTTGAGCTTGTGCCCGCCCAGGGTATCTTGCTGGGCGCGCGTCAGCCTGGCGCCCTTGGCCACCAGCTTCATGCCGCGCACGTCGACAATGTCTTCGCTGGCGGCGACATCCATCACCTCGCTCAGGTTCATCAATTTGTTCAGGTAGTGCTGGTTGACGCTGGTGCTCAGGCTGGGACGCTGCATGGGTGGCTCCGTAAAGATGCACACATGATACCGACTATTTCCCAAAAGAATCAATCAAGGTATCAAATATATGCTGCTTTTTTTAGCAAGGTAGCCGTTCCGGCCACCGCCGCGCCGCCGTCAACGGCGAATTGACATAGAATGAAGTCCCCATTCCCCACCGCATGGAAACGACAATGTTCAAGATTTCGGCACTTCTCCTGGCGGGCCTGTCCGCTGTTGTATTGACCGGCGCCCCGGCGCGCGCCCAAGCCCCGGCCGCCGCGCCGGCAGCGGCCCCGGCCCCGGCAAGCTGCCCCGCCTTGCTCAAGCACAGCTTCAAGCGCCTGCAGGATGAAGCGCCGCAGGACCTGTGCCAGTACGCCGGCAAAGTTGTGCTGGTGGTCAACACGGCCAGTTACTGCGGCTACACCACCCAGTACGAAGGGCTGGAAAAGCTGTACGCCAAATACGGCGGCAAGGGCTTGGTCGTGCTGGGCTTTCCGTCGAACGACTTCGGCAAGCAGGAACCGGGCAGCGCCAAGGAAATTGCCGACCTCTGCTACAACACCTACGGCGTCAAGTTCCCCATGTTCGCCAAGTCGGTCGTCAGCGGCGCCAATCCGAATCCCTTGCACGCGAGCCTGATCAAGGCCACCGGCAAGGAGCCGAAATGGAACTTCACCAAATACCTGATCGACCGCAACGGCAAGGTTATCGAACACTATCCGAGCAAGGTCACGCCGGAAGACAAGCAACTTGTCAGCAAGATCGAACAAGCCCTCGGCAGCTGAGTACCAGTGCTGCGCACCAGGGCGAACCCGCGCCGGGCGCGTCCTGGAGTAGTGTGACTTGGCACAACGCGTTCCCGGCAATCAGTTTCTCAAAAGAAACTAAAAATGCTAAAATAGAACTCTCGTTCTATTCCCGGTATGTCTGATGCTCCCCACTCCCGACTACGCGTTCTTCGCGGAACGCCTGCGCGGTTTTTTTGCCGTCGCCGGCCACGACGGCGTCACGCTCACCCCGACCGAGGTCGGCCAGGGCGCGCGCCCGTGACGATGAGACCGACATTGCGCCCGATCCGGGCCGCCGACCACGCGTTCCTGCGTAGCGTGTACGCCGCCGCGCGCGCCCAGCAAATCGCCCTGTCCGGGTGGGATGTGGCCACCGCCGACGCGTACGTGCGCATGCAGTTCGACGCCCAGAACGGTTTTTACCGCAAGCGTTATCCGGCCGGCCATTTCGACCTTGTGCTCGACGGCGACATCGCGGTCGGACGCCTGTACGTGGCGCGCGAAGCGCAGCGCATCCACGTGATCGACCTCGCCATGCTGCCGGCATACCGCAACCGCGGCGCCGGCAGCGCGCTGCTCGACGCGCTGCAGCGCGAAGCGGGCGCGCGTGGCGCCGCTGTCACCACCCACGTCGAATTGAACAACCGTTCCATGTCGCTGTACCAGCGCTTCGGTTTTCGCGACATCAGCGGCGCGGGCTTTCACCGCCTCATGGAATGGCGCACCGACGCGCCGCCCGGGAGTATTCACGGCCAGTCGGTTTGCAAGGCATGATAGGTTTTACAATCCACGCCCGCAGTGCGCACCTCTACCGGCTTACTTCATGAATAAATTTGTTGAAATGCAGTTGTTTGTCACCGTCGTCGACGCCGGCAGCATGACCGAAGCGGCGCGCCGCCTGGGCACCCCCAAGTCCGTGGTGAGCGAACGCTTGCAGCAGCTGGAGCGGCGCCTCGGCATCGCCTTGCTGGTACGCGGCCGCAAAATGGGGATCACCGATCCCGGCCAGATTTTCTATACCCATTGCGTACGCATCCTGGCGCAGGTGTGCGAAGCGGAAGACGCGGTCCTCGACGCCCAGGCCAGCATGCGTGGCCAGTTGCGCGTGGCGGCGCCGATGGCGGCCAGCGTGCGCTATCTGGGACCCATGCTGGCCGCGTTCGCCGCCAGGTATCCGGACTTGCGCATGGAGATCGACCTGAACGACCGCTACGTCAACATGCACGACGAGAACTACGACGTGGCCATCCGCATGGGTAATCTGCAAGACTCGACGCTGGTCGCCCGGCCAATCACCATCAACCGCCACCTGGTCTGCGCCAGCCCGGCCTATCTGGCCGCGCGCGGGATGCCGCTCCATCCGGACCAGCTGGGCGAGCATGATGGGCTGTTGTACGGAAATCGCGAACCCCAGGGCACGTGGCAACTGCAGGTCAATGGGAAGGTTGAATCCTTTCGCATCCGCAACCGCCTTTGCACCGATAGCGGACACCAGTTGCTGGAAGCGGCCAAGGCCGGGCTCGGCCTGGCCATCCTGCCGACCTTTCTGGCGGCCGACGCCATTGCCGCCAAGGAGCTGCGCATCGTCATGCCGGCATTTTCGCCGTCGGGCGGGGTGGTCTCGGCCATCTACCGGCAATCGCACCGGGCCTCGCCCAAGATCCGCACGCTGGTCAACTTCCTGGCCGAGCAGATCGGCGACCCGCCCGTGTGGGAACAGCAGATCCGGGCCGAACTCGACGCCACCTGAACAGAACGTTCGGAAAACCCGAACCAGTGATTCGCTTTTAGTTGCCTTATGCTAATTCGGCAAACGCTCTAATCTTCGCCCCCGGTGGACCTGCCACCGATCGGAGAGAAGATGAACAAGCAATCGCACAGTATCCAAGACGGCCGCCAGCAGTACAGCGCGGCCACCCCGGGCAGCGCCACCGGCGGCGCGGCCAAGGCGGCCGACGTGATCGTCGTCGGCGGCGGTTCGGCCGGCGCCGTGCTGGCACGGCGCCTGAGCGAGAACCGCCAGCGCGCGGTGCTGCTGCTCGAAGCGGGGCACAGCTACGATGCGGCCGGCTATCCCGCCGCCATCGCCTCGAGCGACATCCTCGGCGCCAACGGCGACCCCGCGTTCGAGTGGGGTTATCGCAGCGAACCGGGCTATATCGGGCACGCCGTCGGCGCCATTCGCGGCAAGGTACTTGGCGGTAGCTCGGGGGTGAACGGCGCCGTGGCGATCCGCGCGCGTCCCTCCGACTTTGCCCGCTGGAACCTGCCAGGCTGGGGCTATGCGGACATGCTGCCTTTCTTCAAGCGCTTAGAGACCCGCAGCGGCGGCAGCGATGACCTGCACGGGCGCAGCGGACCCTTGCCGGTGCGCCAGCTGACGCGGGCCGACATCACGCCCATGCAGCGCGCCTTCATGGACGCCACCCTGGCATGCGGCTTCCAGGCCGTCGCCGACTTCGACGGCGCCGACGCCAACGGGGTCGGACCGTACCCCATGAATATCGTCGATGGCGTGCGGGTCAACACCGGCATGGCCTTCCTGCCGGACGCCGTGCGCGCCGCCGCCAACTTGCGGATTCGTCCCGACTGCCTGGTCGACAAGATCCTGTTCGACGGCCGGCGCGCCATCGGCGTGCAACTGGCGGACGGTGAACAACTGTTCGGCGGCGAAGTGATCCTCTCGGCCGGCAGCTATGGCAGCGCCGCCATCCTGCTGCGTTCGGGCATTGGCCCGGCGGCCGACCTGCATGCCCTGGGCATCGCGCTGGTGGCCGACCTGGCGGTCGGGCAAAACCTGGTCGACCACCCCTTCTATTACAACGCGTATGCGGCCAGGCCGGACGCGCTTGGCGCGCAGAGCCCGGTGATCGGCGCCAAGCTGTGGACCGCCAGCAGCGGCGCCCGGCCCGGCGAGCTCGATCTCCACATCACGGCGACCCATTTGTTCCCGCACGAACAAAGCCCGACCGGGGTGGGTTTTGTGCTGGCGGTGGCGCTGACCCGCCCGCTCTCGCGCGGACGGCTGACCCTGGCCAGCCGCGATCCGCTGGCCGCGCCGCGCATCGACCTCGGTTTCCTGTCGGCGCCCGAAGACCGGGCGCGCATGCTGGAAGGCGTCAAGCTGGCGCGCAAGATCGGCGCCGGCGCGCCGCTGGCCGCCATGGTGCATGCCGAACTGAGCCCGGGGCCGCAGGCGCAGTCGGACGACGCCATCCTGGCCTCGATCATGGCCACCCTGGATACCTATCACCACCCGACCTCGACCGCCCCGATGGGCCCGCGCAGCGATCCCTCGACCGTGGTCGACACCGACGCACGTGTCCATGGCCTGCAAGGGCTGCGCGTGGTGGACGCCTCGATCTTCCCGGACGTGCCCTCGGTGGCCACGAATGTCACCGTCATCGCCACGGCAGAGCGCATTGCCAGCCTGTACGCCTGAACACCGCTTTATCTGAAAGAAACAATCATGAAAAACAGCACCGCACTGCACTGGATCGATGGCCAATGGCACGATTCCGACCAACACCGCGACTCGATCGATCCGGCCACCTACGAGGTGATCGGGCGCTACGCCGACGGCGGCGCGCGCGAAGCGGCGCACGCCACCGCGGCCGCCAGGCGCGCCTTTGCCGACTCCCCGTGGAAGGAAGACCGCGCCCTGCGCGCCCGGGTCTTGCACGCGCTGGCAGACGCCTTCGAGCGCCACGCCGGCGCGCTGGTCGAGCTGCTGTCGGCCGAAAACGGCAAGATCAAGGCGGAAGCGGCCTTCGAAGTGGGGATGGTCCCGTCCAAGCTGCGCTACTACGCCTCGCTCGTGCGCACCGAATACGGACGCGCCCTCGAACCGAAGGCGGGCAGCATCTCGCTGGTGCTGCGCGAAGCGATCGGGGTGGCGGGCATCATCGCTCCCTGGAATTCGCCGGTGGTGCTGATGATCCGCTCGCTGGCGCCGGCCTTGGCGGCTGGCTGCACCGCGGTCATCAAGATGCCGGGCCAGACCGCTCAGACCAATGCGCTGGTGTCGGCCATCATGGCCGGGGTGGCCGACCTGCCGTCCGGCGTCGTCAATCTGTTCTCGGAGTCGGGCGCGGAAGGCGCCAAGTGGATGATCGAATCGCCCGACATTCCGGTCATCAGTTTCACCGGCAGCACCGGCACCGGCCGCGCGATTGCCGAAGTCGGTGCGCGACACTTGAAGCGCTTCGGCCTGGAGTTGGGCGGCAAGACGCCGATGATCGTCTTCGACGACGCCGACCTCGGCGCCGCCCTGCCCAAGCTCGAAAAAGCCCTGACCGTCTTTTCCGGCCAGTTCTGCATGACCGGCTCGCGCCTGCTGGTGCAGCGCGGCGTTGCCGATGCGGTGCGCACGCGGCTGTCGGCGCGCCTGGGGGCCGTGCGGGTGGGACCGGCCAGCGACCCGGCCAGCGACATGGGGCCGCTGATCGACAAGCCGAACGTGGCGCGCGTCGAGGGCCTGGTCGAGGCCGCGATTGCGGCCGGCGCCAACGTCCTGGTGCGCGGCGGCGCCGTGACCGATGGCGTGCTGGCCCGGGGCGCCTTCTATCGCCCCACGCTGCTGGAAGTGAGCGACCCGGAACTCGACATCGTGCAGAAGGAAACCTTCGGCCCGGTCCTGACCTTGCAGGTGTTCGATACCGAAGCCGAGGCCATCGCCCTGGCCAACAACAGCGAGTTCGGCCTGGCCGCCAGCATCTGGTCGCGCGATGTCGACCGTCCGTTGCGGGTGGCGCGCCGGCTGGAGGCGGGCACGGTCTGGATCAACGACTGGGCCGTGGTGTACGACGAATGCGAGGAGGGCGGCTACAAGCAGTCCGGCCTGGGGCGCCTGAACGGCATGGCGGCCATGGACGATTTTCTCCAGTACAAGCACATCACCATGAGCCCGGGCGCGGCGTGAAGCAGCCGGACCTGTACGAGGGATTGCTGGACGCCCTGTATGCCATCTTCGGCAGGCATGCGGGCTTCCGCGTGACGCATGCCAAAGGCATCGTGGCGCACGGCAGCTTTACTGCGTCGCCGGCGGCGGCGCGCCTGAGCCGCGCGGCCCACCTGCAGGGCGCGCGCGTGCCGCTCACCTTGCGCTTTTCGAACTTCAGCGGCGTGCCGTCCACCGCCGATGGCGACCCCGACGCCGGCCCGCAGGGACTGGCGCTGCGTTTCCTGCTGGACGATGGCCGCCACACCGACATCGTCGCGCATTCCTACGACGGTTTTCCGGTGGCCACGCCGGAGCAGTTCCTCGGTTTTTTGCAGGGGCTGGCCGGCGCGGGCGGCGAGCGGCCCGACCCGCTGCCGCTGGACGCCTTTTTGGCGCGCCATCCGCGCGCGAAACGTTATCTGGAAGCGCCCAAGCCGGCGCCCGCCAGTTATCTGGCCCAGGAATATTTTGGCGTGAACACCGTGCGCTTGCTCGACGCCGCCGGCGCCGCCGTGCACGGGCGCTACCGGATCGAGCCGCTGGAGGCGCCGACTGCGCCGCCGCCAGCTGCGCTGCCGGGGACCGATTTCCTCGGCGCCGAGCTGGGCGAACGCCTGCGCCGCGCGCCGGCCAGGCTGCGGCTGGTGCTGCAATGCGCCGCGCCGGGCGACGAGCTCGACGACGGTTCGCTGGCCTGGCCGCGCAGCGGTCCGGATGCGCGCCCGGAAATCGAACTGGGCATCCTCAGCGTCGAAACGGTCGAGGCGGACGGGCAAGTACAGGCGGCGCGGCAGCAAGCGCTCGCCTTCAATCCCGGGCAGTTGATCGACGGTATCGAAGCCTCTGGCGACCCGATGCTTGCCGCGCGCGCCGAACTGTACCGGCGCGCAGCGTTGCGGCGGCGCCCGGTGCAGGCATGAGCCTGGCGGCGGCCGGCGAGCAAGGCATGAGCGCCATCGTGCACGAGGTCGATCCGCGCCACCGCGCCGACTACGAGCGCTGGATGGTGGCGGCCACGCAAGCGCACCGCCAGTGCCGCGGCTACCTGGCGATGGATCTGATCAAGCCGGTCGGCGCCGGCGCCTGCTATGTGGTGCTGCTGCGCTTTGCCAGCGTGGGCGACGCCAGCGCATGGCTGGTCTCGCCGCAGCGTCGCCAGTTGCTCGAGCAAGCCCGCCCCTGGCTGCTGCGCGAAGAACGCTACCAGGTGCACGCCGGGTCCGCGTTCTGGTTCACCCCGGCGGGTACCGGCGCGCTGCCCAGGCGCTGGAAGCAATGGCTGCTCTCGACCCTGGCGGTGTTTCCGCTGACCACGCTCATTCCCGCCGTGGTGCGCGCGGCGGCGGAGCGGCTGGCCCCGGCCGTGCCCGCGCTGGCGCTTGGTGCGCTCAGCGCCACGCTGGTGTCGGGCGTGATGGTGTACTGGCTGATGCCCCTGTTCTCACGCGTGGCGGCCGGCTGGCTGTCGCGCTGAATGTGCCAATTTTTTTGTTAGTTGATTTTCTAAAGGAAGACATTGCAATGACGTATCAAACCCCCCTGAGCACCAGCGACCGTTTCGAGATCTTCGAACAACTCAATCTGCACCAGCGCTACATCGACAACGATGCGAGCCTGGCATCGGCCCAGACGTACATCGGCCTGTACTGGCCCGAAGCCGAATTTTCGGTGAAGGACATCCGCGAAAATATGTTTCGCGGCGTGGAAGGACTCAAGCAGCTGTACGACTACGCGCACAGCGTGTTTCCGCTGCACCTGATGCGCCATGCCGTGGGCACCTTCGTCATCGAAGGCGGCGATCACGTCGCCGAGGTGGAATGGAACTGGATCGTCACCTGGAAGGCGGAACAGCAAGGCGTGGTCTCGACCGGCACCTACACCGACCGCTTCGAAAAGCGCGACGGCGTCTGGAAGTGCCTCTCGCGCGCCTCGAATGTCGACCCGAACTGGCCGGCCGACCTGTTCCAACCCTGGGTCGACCAGCAGGAAACCACTTTCAAGGCCTCATGATGAAAAACGTACTCGAACATACCTTGCTGGCGTGCGCCGCCGTGACGGCCACCTTGTCCGCCACCATCGTGCCGGCCCAGGCGGCCGACGATACCACGGTGGTGCTGGTGCATGGCGCCTTTGCCGATGGTTCCAGCTGGGGCAAGGTAATCCCGCTGTTGCAAGCGAAGGGCGTAAAAGTGGTGGCCGTGCAAAACCCCTTGTCCTCGCTGGCCGACGATGTCAGCGCCGCCAAAAAGGTGATCGACGAGCAGCCGGGCAAGGTGGTGCTGGTCGGCCATTCCTGGGGCGGGGCCGTGATCACCCAGGCCGGCGACAGCGACAAGATCAAGGCGCTGGTGTACGTGGCTGCGTTCGCCCCGTCCGAAGGCGAGACCCTCGGCACGGTGGGCAAGGATTATCCGGTGCCGCCGGGCGTGCCCTCGCTTAAGCCCGACGCCGCCGGCTACCTGACCCTGTCCGATGCCTCGTACGTCGCCAATTTCGCCCAGGACATCCCGGCCGCCACCGCCAGGGCGTACGCCGCCACGCAAGGCTTGTTTCCGGCCAAGGCCTTCGATGAAAAGATCACCTACGCGGCCTGGAAGACCAAGCCGAACTACTACATCGTCGCCAGCAACGACCGCATGCTGTCGCCCGACCTGGAACGCGCCTTTGCCAAGAAGCTCAAGGCGGTCACCACCGTGCTGGCAAGCAGCCATGTGCCGATGCTGTCGCAGCCACAAAGAGTGGCCGATGTCATCCTGGCCGCCGTCAAACGCTGAGGCCCCCCGCCGGCGGCCTGGCGCCGCCGGCCCGCCAGCGCATTCCACCCATTCACGCATCAGGAAACACCCATGTCCATCGCCAACATCCTCTACCGCGCCAGTGTCAACGTCACCGGCGGGCGCGAAGGCCGCGCCGTCTCGGCCGACAATACGCTCAACCTCACCTTGACCACGCCCAGGGAACTGGGCGGCACTGGCGCCCCCGGCTCCAACCCCGAGCAACTGTTCGCCGCAGGCTACTCGGCCTGTTTTCTGGCGGCCTTGAAACTCGTCGGCCGGCGCGACAAAATCACGATCCCGGCCGACGCATCCATCGAAGGGACGGCTGGCATCGGCCAGGCCGACAACGGCTACGGCCTCGAGATCGAACTGATCATTTCCTTGCCGGGCATGGCGCGCGCCAAGGCGGAGACGCTGATCGCCGCCGCCCACCTGGTCTGTCCGTATTCGCACGCGACGCGCGGCAATATCGACGTGACCCTGACGCTGGCCTGAGCGGAGAAGACCATGACTGTCGATTCCCACCTTGTTGATTTTGTCATTCTCGGCGGCGGCTCGGCCGGCGCCGTGCTGGCGGCCCGCCTGTCGGAGCTGCCCCAGTTCAGCGTATTGCTGGTCGAGGCCGGCAGCGCCTTCGATCCGGACGAATATCCTGAGCAAATTTACAGCAGCAACATCATCGCCGCCAACGGCGATGCGCGCTACGAATGGGGTTACCATGCCATCCCGCTGGCCCAGGCGCAGCCGGTGTATGCGCCGCGCGGCAAAGTGCTCGGCGGCAGCTCCGCCATCAACGGCGCCGTCGCCTGCCGCGCCTTGCCCTTCGACTTTGCGCGCTGGACGGCAAAAGGCTTGCGCGGCTGGGGGTACGAAGACGTGCTGCCTTACTACAAGAAAATGGAAAGCGCCCCGCATGGCGCGGAACGCTGGCACGGCCGCAACGGGCCGCTGCCGATTCATCAAATGTCGATGGAGGGCATCACGCCGGTACAGCGCGCCATGGTGCAAGCGGCCTGGGCCTTGGGGGCGCGCCGGGTGGACGACTTCAACGATCCCGAAGCGAACAACGGCGCCGGGCCGAACCCGATGAACGTCATCAACGGCGTGCGCGTCAATACCGGCATGGCTTACCTGACCCGGAGCGTGCGTTCCCGCCCGAACCTGGCCATCCTCGATCGCAGCATCGTCGACAAGCTGGTCGTCGAGAATGGACGGGTGGCTTCGGTCTTGCTGGCCGATGGCCGCGAAATACGCGGCAAGGAAGTTATTCTCAGCGCCGGCGCGTATGGCTCCGCCGCGATCTTGCTGCGTTCGGGAATCGGTCCGAAGGCCGACCTCGACGCGCTGGATATTCCTGTGGTCAAGGATGCGCCGGTCGGTACCCATCTGCTCGATCACGCCTTTTTCTGGATGAATTTCAGCGCGACAGCGGAACTCAAAGGGCAGGAGCACCCGGTGGTTGGTTCCCAGTGGTGGACCAATTCCTCGTATGCGAGTTCGGACCAGGAACTCGACATCGGCATTTCACCGTCGCACCTGCTCGACCCGGCCAGCAGCCCGACCGGCGTGGCGTTTTCGCTCGGGCTGGAACTGATGCATTGCACCTCGCACGGGCGCATCCGCCTCAAGAGCCGCGATCCGCACGAGGCGCCGCTGATCGAACTCAATCATCTGAGCACGGAGGACGACATGCGGCGCATGGTGGAGTGTTTCCGGCTGGCCAGGACGCTGGCGGCCACCGAGCCGCTCAAGAGCATGATCGTGGAGGAACTGTATCCTGGGCCGTCCATCGACGACAGCGAGCAGCAGATCCGCAGCGCGCTGGCGGCCGGGGTGGGAACCTTGCAGCATCCTTGCGCCAGTGCGCCGATGGGCTTGCCGGACGACCCGCGCGCCGTCGTCGATGAACAGGGGCGCGTGCATGGGGTGGGCGGGCTGCGGATTATCGATGCCTCGATCCTTCCCGAAATTCCGCTCATCAACTTGAATCCGACGGTCATCATGATGGCGGAGAAGTTATCGGATATCATCAAGCAAACCGCCATCCGCGCCTGAGCGGCCAGTTCGCGCGCCGGCGTGGAACCAATATCGCCGGCGCGGATCGAACAGCTTGAGAGCGATGCTTTCGCAGGATTCATTAAGCACCATGGCCGCGCATCGACGGCCGTCGAACGGGAGAATGTGTGATGAGTGCCAGGGATTTTTTTGTTATCGATGAAGAGCAAGATGCGCATGCGCGCGAGGCATATGCACCATGGAAAGCGGCAGCCGGCAATGAGGCGGCTGAGCTGAGTGCGCCGCAAGGCAAGGGATTGAGCTACGCTGACCAGTTCGGCAACGAAGAAACCATGCTCCAGTTCCTGATGAAGCATTTTTTGCCGTTCCTCATCATCGCCCTGCTTGTCACGGTGGCGATGGCCACCGGCGACAGCGCAAGCGTGAGCGACATTCCCACGCCTTGCCGGGGGTGACGAACAGCTCAATCTGAACCGTGTCTGGATCCGCTGCTACAGATGGGATGCTTGCTACAAGCTGGCAACCGCGGCAAATGTGTTGGTCATAACTGATAAGTCTTGCGCACCTCGTCAATCAACAAATTGCGTGAGCTGCGTTCTTTTTCATGGGGCGCGAACTGGCCGCTGGCGGTGTCGAGCAAGTCGACCGCCAGGGTCAGGCACACCCGGTCGCGCATCGACAAGGCCTGTTCAACGGGTTTGCCGATGATCTCGCGGATGATCGTCGTGGCCAGCTCTTTTGACGCGATATCTTCCGGCAGCCCGGTCTTGGTGCACACGCCGTAGGTGCCCTCGAGGAAGTGGCGCCACTCCTCGACCAGGTGCTGGTCCAGCTCCGCGCCGAGCTTGGGGTTGTCGGTGCACAGGCCGGCCGCTTTCAGCTGCCCCAGGCGGGCGCGGTAGCGCTCCGCGAACACGCGCAAGGCATCGGCCTCGCCGCCGAGCGACTGAAGAAGTCCGATCCACGAGGCGTAGCCCTTGGCGTAATAGACGAGCTGCTTGTGTTCCTGGTGCGCGCCGAAGAAGGAGTCGCAGTTGACGTCAATGCGCAGCCGGTACGACGCCTGCGGCATCATCGCGCGCTGCTGAAGTGCCGCCAGCTCGCCGGCGTCGATGCCGGACACCGCCAGCAGCTGTTCCTCGGTAAAAAAACCATCGCTCAGGTATCGGATCAGTTCCATGGCCGCTCTCTCGTTGGTCGACAGGGCCTACTATACAAGCTTGTGCGTTCTGCATGGTTCGGCTACCATCGAACCATGAAAGACGGACCCAATATCATCGGCATCGCCGCCCTGATCGGCGATCACGCGCGCGCGGAAGTGCTGACCGCGCTCATGTCGGGCATGGCGCTCACCGCCACCGAGCTGGCCGACATCGCCGGCGTCACCAAGCAGACCATCAGCGCGCACCTGGCCAAACTGGTCGACGCCGGCTTGCTGGCGGTGGAAGCGCAGGGCCGCCACCGCTACTTTCGCCTGGCCGACGACGATGTGGCGCAGCTGCTCGAGTCGCTCATGAACGTGGCCTTTCGCACCGGCGCCATCCGCCTGCGTTCGAGCCCGCGCGAGCCGGCCTTGCGCAAGGCGCGCGTGTGCTACGACCACCTGGCCGGCGAACTTGGGGTGCTGGTGTACGAGGGCCTGCTGGCGCGCGGTGCTTTCACGCCCGATGCGGCCGGCCTGCGCCTCACCGAAGCCGGCAGCGCCATGATGCAAGCCATCGGCGTCGACCTGGCGGCGGCCGGCACGCGGCGCGCGTTTTGCCGCACCTGCCTTGACTGGAGCGAGCGCCGGCATCACCTGGCCGGCACCCTGGGCGACGCGCTGCTGGCGCGCTTCGAAGAACTGGGCTGGGCCAGGCGCTCGCTCGATTCGCGCGTGGTGACGTTTAGCGAGGCCGGCGAACAGGCCTTGCGCGCCTGGGTGGATTAGGCCTGGGTGGATTAGCTTAATACCGCCATCATCGGCCCGCGCAGGGCGTTGCAGACCATCAGGCCGGTGGCGCGTTCGAGCATCGCGCGCGTAACGATGGTTTCTTCGGCGTCCCACTGCGCGTCCGCCAGCACCAGCGCGCGCATGATCCCGGGCAGCAGGCCGCAGGCCAGGGCGGGCGTGCGCCAGCGGCCGTCGACCCGCACGAACACATTGCTGCGGCCTCCTTCGGTCAGCTCGCCGCGTTCGTTGAAGAACAGCATATCGAATGCGCCCTGCGCCTCGGCCGCGCGCCAGATGGCGTCGTAGCGGGTGCGGATGCTGGTTTTGTGGCGCACAAAGAGTTCGTCGGCGCGCATCGCGTCCGGGGCCAGCAACACGCGCACCGGTTGCGTCAGCGCGGCCAGCGCGCCGCTTTGCACGCTGAAGGCACCGGACGGGCCGATGGCGAGCCGCATGCGCGAGGGCACGCCGGGCGCCAGCGCGGCGCAGGCGGCGTCCAACGCGGCGTGGGCGGCGGCGTCATCGAACGGGAAGCCGAAGTAGCGCGCCGATTGCGCCATGCGCGCCAGGTGCCGCGCGCGGTGGCGGCAGCCGTCGGCGCGCGTGGCGTGCAGCGTTTCGAAGACCTCGAAGCGGTTTTCCAGGCCGGTGAGAAAACGCGCCTTGAGCTGGCACTCGGCATATTCGTCGGCCGCGTCGCTGTCGTACACGATGCCGGCGCCGACGCCCATTTCGCCGTGCCGCGTGCCGGCGTGTTCGGATTGCAGCGCCAGGGTGCGGATCGGCACCGACAGGCAAAAGTCGCCGATCGCCCCAAGCGTGGCGGGCGGCTCGAACCAGCCGATGGCGCCGGTGTAGACGCCGCGCGCGGCAGGTTCGAGTTCGTGGATGATTTCCATCGCACGCCGCTTGGGCGCGCCGGTGATCGAGCCGCACGGGTACAGCGCCGCGAAGATGTCGGCCAGGGCGGCGCCGGGGCGCAGGCGCGCGCGCACGGTGGATGTCATCTGCAGCACGCTGGCAAAGCGCTGCACGTCGAACAGCGCCGGCACCTCGACACTGCCGGTGACGGCGACTCGTCCGAGGTCGTTGCGCAGCAGGTCGACGATCATCAGGTTTTCGGCGCGGTTCTTGGGGTCGGCCGCGAGCGCGCCGGCGCGGCGCGCGTTGTCGCTGTCGTCGTCGCTGGCCGGGGCGGTGCCTTTCATCGGGCGCGCGATGAGTTCACCACCTTGATGGCGTACGAACAGTTCGGGCGAGAGCGAGAGCACGGCGCCGCCGTCGGGCAGGGCGATCAGGGCGCCGTAGGGCACCGGCTGGCGCGCGCGCAGGCGTGCGTACAGCGCGTGGGGCGAACCGAAGGCGTCGAAGCGCAGGCGGTAAGTGTAGTTGACCTGGTAGGTGTCGCCGGCGGCGATGTAGTCGTGGATGCGCGCCAGCGCCTCGCTGAAGGCCTTCTGGTCGACGTTGGCGCGCACCTTGGCAATGCCGGCCGGGCCATCGCCGTCGTGCGCTTGCGCGGCCAGCCAGGCCGCCACCTCGCCTGATGTCATGCGGGTGCAGGTATCGAACAGCAGCACTTGCGCCAGCGGGCCGCGGGCAGGGTGCGCATCGATGCCGAGCAGGTGTCCGCCCAGTTCATAAGCGAGCACCGCCACCGCATGCAGGCCGCGCGCGAGCGCTTCCTGGAGCTGCGCCAGCAGGGGTGCCCAATCGTCTGCCGCGTCGCAGCGCAGGGTGCCCGCGTGGCCCGTGTACAGGCGCGAACCGGCTGCATGCCCGGCGCCGCCGGTGGCGTCGTCGAGCAGGGCAAAGCAGGGCGCGCTGTTCATCGGTGCAAGGGCGGTCAGGCCGCCAGCAGCAGGGAGATCTGCAGGGCCGTGCCCTCGGTCGGATTGTGGCGGAAGCCGCTCTTGGCGTAGCGGTGCCAGCGTCCGACCACGTAGGCCACCAGCAGGCTGGCGCGCGCGGCGACATCGGCTTCCTGGCCGTGGCCCTGGGTCACGGCCAGGCGCAGCGACTGCTTGCAGGCCAGTTCGACCTTGTCGTAGAACTGGTTCATGCGCAGTTGCAGGCGCTCGTCTTCGTTGACCAGGGCGTCGCCGATCAGCACCCGCGTCATGCCGGGATTGTTGGCCGCGAAGCCGAGCAGCATCTGCAGCACGGCGTGGGCCTGGTCGACCCCGCCCTGTTCGTTTTCGGCGATCTGGTTAATCAGGCCGAAGACGCTCGATTCGATGAAGTCGATCAGGCCTTCGAACATCTGCGCCTTGCTGGCGAAGTGGCGGTACAGCGCCGCTTCGGATACGTCCAGCCGTGCTGCCAGTGCCGCCGTGGTGATTTTCTCGCCTTTGGGCTGCTCCAGCATGGAGGCCAGGGCCTGGAGGATTTGCAGCTTGCGCTGGCCCGGCTTGGTGCTTGCCATGTGTTCTCGATGAGGTGGGTTGTCGTTGTCAGCGCAGCCGATTCATGCATCTCGGCAACTGAAGCACGGATTTTACTTTGACATCGACATAAGCGGGGCGTTTTAACTTTTTTGGCAACGGCGCAACACCGATCGGGTCGGCCATGCGCAGATATTGGGTGACCCATGCGGTGCGCATGCCGACCTGTTTGGCGGTGCGCAGGTTGGCCAGGGTGTCTTCGACCAGGATGCAGCGTTGCGCGGCCACGCCGTGCTTGCGCAGCAGGCGGCGCAGCATCAGCTTGGACGGCTTGGGGCGCAGCTGGCCGTGCACGTGCATGTTTTCGATGGCGATGTGGTGGCTGAAGTGGCGCCGCAATCCCAGGTGGCGCATGACGTCGGTCGAGTAGCGCGTCGGCGCGTTGGTCAGCAGGATTTTCCGCCCCGGCAGGCGCCTGAGCAGGCGCGCCAGGCCGCGCTCGTAGCGGATCATGTCTTCCAGCCGTTCGATGTTGTGGGTCTCGTGCAGGAAGTCGGCGGCGCTGACCTGGTGGTGCTTGATCATCCCGAGCAGGGTGGCGCCGTAGCGTGTCCAGTATGCCAGGCGGGCCGCGTTGACCACATCCGCGCTGGCGGGCGTGACGCCGTCGCCCAGCACGCGCGCGATGTACACGTTCATGTTGGCGGTGATGGTGGGGAAAATCGCGTGCGAGGCGTTGTGCAGCGTATTGTCGAGATCGAACAACCAGAGCGGGGCGGAGCGGGTAAGATTGGGCACAAGAGACCTGACTAAAAACGCGAAACAACAAGGAAAAAACGCATGAGACGTCCAATTATAGTGGTGTTCCTCAGCCTTCTGATGCTGGCCCTGCCATCGGCCTGGGGCGCCGAGCGCGGCGCGCTGTTCAAGGTGAGCGGCGGCGGCCACACGATGTACCTGTTCGGCACCATGCACGTGGGCTTGCCCGAGTTCTATCCCCTGGAGCCGCGCATCGCCACGGCCATCCAGAACGCCTCGGCGCTGGCGCTGGAGGTTGACCTGTTGCAGGACCCGGCCAAGCTGGGCGCGGCGATGCAGGCGCATGCCATGCTCGCGCCCGGCAAACCGGGTTTCCAGGACCGCTCGCCGGCGTTTCGCAAGCGCGTCGAGCACGCCTTGAAAAAGGCGAAGATCGATCCGGCCGCGGTGGCGCGCTTCAAGCCGTGGCTGGTGGCCACCACCCTCACCCTGGCCGAGTACGCATCCGAAGGTTACCAGGCCGAACTGGCGGTCGATATCAAGCTGGCGCAGATGGCGCGCGCCAGAAAGGTGCCGGTGATCGAGCTCGAATCGATCAGCGCCCAGTTCGCCATGTTCGACCGCCTGGGCGTGGAAGAGCAGTGGACATTCCTGGAAGAGAGCGTCGATATGATGGAGTCCGGCAAGCAGCGCGCGGAAATGCGCCAGATTGTCGATGCCTGGGGCTCGGCCGACAAGGCTGCGCTCGATGCGGTGGCGGCCAAGGTCGAAGGCGACAACAGCGTGTCGGGCAAGTTCATGCAAAAAGTGCTGTTGGAAGAACGCAACGGACCATTGGCCGAGAAGCTGGCCGCCTTGCTGGCCAAACAGGACAAGAGCGTGGCGGCGATCGGCGTATTGCATTTGGTCGGCAAGCACAGCGTGCCGGCATTGCTGGGCGCAAAAGGGCTGACGGTCGAGCGGGTGTACTGAAGGGGGAGGGTGCTGCGGGAGGAATGGTGCCCTTTACGTGGATTGAACACGTGGCCTCTCCCTTACCAAGGGAGTGCTCTACCACTGAGCTAAAAGGGCGGTACTGGTAGGGATCTCGCCAAACTTACTGCGGTTTTGCGAGGTCCCCGTGGCGGCTGATGCCGCCACAAATTATTTAGTGCGACCGGATCATAGTGCCAAAAGCCTGTTCGGTCAAGACCTCGAGCAGCAAAGAGTGCTCGATTCGCCCGTCGATGATGTGAACCGTGTTCACGCCCGACTTGGCCGCGTCCAGCGCCGATGAAATTTTAGGCAGCATGCCGCCGGAAATGGTGCCATCGGCGAACATTTCGTCGATCTCGCGGGCCGACAAATCGGTCACGAGGTTGCCTTTTTTATCTTGCACGCCGGCGATGTTGGTCATCATGATCAACTTTTCGGCTTTCAGGATTTCCGCGATCTTGCCGGCGACGACGTCGGCATTGATGTTGTAGGCCTGGCCATCCTGGCCGAAACCGATCGGCGAGATGATCGGGATGAAGGCATCGTCCTGCAGCGCCTTGACCACGGCCGGGTTGATGGCGTCGATTTCGCCGACAAAGCCGATGTCGAGGAACTGGCCCGGGTTTTCCTTGTCGGGCATGGCCATCTTGCGCGCGCGGATCAAGCCGCCATCTTTGCCGGTCAGGCCGACAGCCTGGCCGCCGTAATGGTTAATCAGCATCACGATGTCTTGCTGGACTTCGCCGCCGAGCACCCATTCGACCACTTCCATGGTTTCTTCGTCGGTGATGCGCATGCCTTGCACGAAGGTGCCTTGCTTGCCGATTTTTTTCAGGGCGTTGTCGATCTGGGGACCGCCGCCGTGCACCACGACCGGGTTCATGCCGACCAGCTTGAGCAGGATGACGTCGCGCGCGAAGCCGTGCTTGAGGCGCTCGTCGGTCATCGCATTGCCGCCGTATTTGATGACAATGGTCTTGCCATGGAAATTGCGGATATACGGCAGTGCCTCGGCCAGGATCTGCGCCTTGATCTGCGGAGAAACCGCGGTCAGGTCGTCTTGATGGTCGGTCTTCAGTGTGGGCAAAGGAGCGGTCATGGCGGGTCCGGAAATGAAATTTTGCGAGATTTTACAGTCAACAGGGAGAAGCTTGTGGGCATTATAGGGCTATCTTGTTGTATTTTCATTTTTGATCCGTTAGGCTGGGCTTAAATGCATCTCCACGGCGCCGTGCCCCTCTTTTGTGACAGGGTGGCAGCGCATCAATTAATCAGGAAACACGCCCATGAATGGCATCGCCCGCATTTGCCTTTTTCCATTTTGGATCAGCTCGCCATGAGTACCTGCAGCCGCTGTGGGGCGCAGTTCGGCTGCGCCATGGCCGACGGCACGGCCGGGCCGTGCTGGTGTACCGAGTTGCCGCCGGTGGTGGCGGTGCCGGACCCAGACGGCGCGGCGGCTTGCTGGTGTCCGGCTTGCCTGAAGAAGCACATCGATGCGCAAAAAAATTCCCCGTCCGAGGCGGTGGGCGACTGAGGCCGCGCATAGCGCCTGCACTGTTGTATTGATAAATTTTCTATCCCGATCGAACAGGATTTCCCATGTACTACGACCTGGCTGCCAGCATCGTCCGTCTGCCGCAAAACAAGTCCGCGATTGACCTGTTAACCCAGCATGAGTTTGTCTGGGCCGAATACGGGGAAGAATTAGCGCAGTGGGCCACCATTGCGAGCAATACCCCCGGCCTCGAAGCGGTGAGCGCGCGCGTCAGTGGCGGCAAAATCAAATACACCTACAAAGGCAAGAGCGTCGTCGTGCCGCTCGAGGAGAGCCGGAACGACAATCTGATTTCGGTCTATACCTTGAGCCAGTTGGTCAGGGAAGATGCGGAATTGCGCATGTGCATCGATACCACTGGCAATAGCGAACAAGCCTTTCTTGTGCTGCCCCCGGCGCAGTGGAAGCGCTTGGAAGACGAATGCGGCAAGGAGGCGGTGCGTTTCCGTTTTTTCGCGCTTCCGCCAAGCTTGAAGGCGTTTTTCGCACAGGCTTTTGTTGCTGAGAACCTGCACATGTACGATCAAGACTGAGCGGGCGTTAGTCTCATTGCTGTGGAACGGTTGGCGTGGAAACCGGTTCTCTGAACGCCGGGTTGGGTATGGTTTGAATACCGACCGCTTTTTCCGTGCTCGCAGTCAGCTTTGCCAGCCCGACATACCCTGTCAGAATCGACCCGACAATAGCCACGAGCGCCAGACTGGACACAAACGCGGTTCCAATATCCTTCATCCAGCCGCCGATGGTTTTCTTTTCTCCCAGTTGCGTTTGAATTTGTTGCAGATTGGACAGGATGTTGGTATTGAGTGCAGAAAATTGTTGTGCCAGTTCTGACTGGCTCACTCTTATGGCAAGCGCCGCCATTTTTTCGTTTAGTATTTCCTGCACAAACTCGGTCGCCATCAGCCCACCTCGCTCCTTCAAGCTCTCGATGTTCGCAGACAGCATTTGTATCTGTGCGAATGATGTCTCCTCGTGCACATCGGGCTCGCGAGAATGCGTGGTATGAAATTGGACTCTCCATTCGTTTTGCATGCGTTTATATGCAACGTAGGCTAAAGCGCCGGGAACGTCATCCGGTCCTGAAACAAGCATCGAGTAAATATGGCTCATTTTGAGCCCGCAGCGATCTTCATCACAGCGATGGCTCCTGCCTGCTTCATCTCCTCGCGAGTAAAGCGCACCGATTCGATGATTTGCTGGCTACTCGGGGAGAGCGGTGATTCAGTTTTTACGCTGCTGGACAATCTCTCTACAGCACGTCGTAGGTCTTCTTCGGTGACTGTCGTCAGGAATGCGAACATGCGAAACCTCCACTTTGGTCAGATTACGTCTATGTAGTTATAGACCTCACTGGCATGGTCAAGTTCCCGGTTCACCCCAGCGCACCATTGATGTGCGTCGAACGTAGTCCCGGTTTATCTGCTTAAACTTGTGGCAGCAACAAGGAGCTGATGATGGCTGGTTTGTATGACGAGGATGTGCTTGCCTGGTCGATCGCACAGGCGGCGTTGCTGCGCGAGCGCCGCTGGTCCGCGCTCGATATTGAGAACCTTGCCGAGGAGATCGAGGACGTGGGTCATAGCGTGCGGCGCGAACTGGGCAGTCGAATGGCGGTGTTGATCGCCCACCTGCTCAAGTGGCAGTTTCAGCCGCAATTGCGCAGCAGAAGCTGGCGCGCAACGATCGACGTGCAGCGGACCACCATCACCCGCAAGCTCGGTAAGGTCCCAAGTCTCAAAAGCGCGCTTTCCGATGATGACTGGATGCGGGAGGTATGGGAAGACGCGCTTGTCATTGCCATTAAGGATACCGGGCTAGAGGATTTTCCGGACATGCCCATATGGTCCAGTGCGCAGGTATTGGACCCGGCGTTTCTGCCAGCGTAAGCAAATAATTACCCCGCCATAATTGCCCCATGGAGCGCGGTACGTGATCGCACGGCTAGCAAAAAACGATCGCCGTCTTGTGCTCAATGCTCAATCGCGCTGCTTCGTAAAGCGCGAGCCAGACGCACAGTTCGCGGTGTAAACCATGCTCGCTGCCGACAAGTCCGTTGATGCGTACCGCTTCCGCGTCGCTCAGCGTTTGATTGGCCAGCTTTACGCCAATGGCGGGCGCAAGCACGACCAGTTCCTCGAGCAAGCGATAGGACGATCCCAATATTGCGCCTGGCAGCGCATCATGAAATGCCGGCTCGGTAAACTCGACAGGGACATAGAAACCTTCCGCATCGGAGTGACATAGCAGGTGGCTCTCCAACTGCTCCATCTGCGCCTGCAGCGTTTCGTCGGAAGCAGGATCGGCATGTGCGGCCAAGGGCGTGGCAATCCAGCCGGAATTGGCCAGCTGATGCGCATACGCATAGCGCAGGAAGTGAAGATACGAATACGGAAAACCCAGCAGGCCCGCTCTATTGTCGAGTTCGCCAATACTTCCAGGCTCCGCATGCGCCGGGGCACCGATGGAGGCAAGGCAGGCGTTGATGGCATCCAATTGTGCATGGAACACATCAGCCTCATTGTCACCGTCATCCAGCATGCCGAGTTCGATCGCAAGTCCCATGGCCAGTCCAGTTCTGTATCAAATAGATGTTGCAGAGTAACATGCCTGCGTGCGCGTCCAACAGACCGCTGCGGCTGCGGATCGCCTGCATAGCGTCGCCTTGCGCGCCACTATCTTGTCGGGCAGCAGCCATTTTCAGCCGCGCCGGGCTCGCTTGGCTTACCATACGGAGACTGGTTCGGCTTTGAACAGGAGTGGTCAATGGCAGATTTGTACGACACCGACGTGGTGGCCTGGGCTTACCAACAGGCTGCCTTATTGCGGGCGCGGCAGTGGTCGGCGCTCGACCTGGAGAACATCGCCGAAGAAATCGAAGGCGTTGCCAAGGCCGAAAAACGCGAGCTGGGACGCCGCATGTCGGCCTTGTTTGCGCAATTACTCGAATGGCATACGCAGCCCGACCGGCGCAATACGCCCTTGTTGCGCAGCATCGGCGACCAGCGCATGAGCATTGCGCGCGTCTTGCGCAAAATGCCCAGTCTGCAGTCGGCCCTGGTCGATGTCGAATGGCTCGACGATGCATGGAAGGATGCCCTGGGCATCGCCGCCGGACAGATGGCACTCGAGGGACTCCCGCGCAGGAGCACCTGGACCTTGGTCCAGGTGCTCAACGAGAATTTTCTGCCCGATTAAGCTGGCCGGACCGGTTTTTGCCTCATCAATCAGGTAGCGCGCCAGCGTCGACCCGGCAACCACCGGATCGGCGCAGGCACGATACCCCTGAACAACGCAGCCTTAGCGCTTGGTCTGGAAAAACCGCATCATTTCACGGCTGGCGTCCGGCCCCTTGCCATCGGTATAGCTGCCGCGTGCGCTGCCGCCGGACCAGGCATGACCCGCGCCATGGATCAGCCACTGCTCCGCCTGCGGCGTGCCATCGACCGCCTGGTGCACGGTGCGCGTGTAGGCGTGGCCGTCCGGTACACGGCCTGGCTCGATAATCTCCTGCATCACGTTCTGCGCGCCGCGCTTGATCAGCTCGTCGCCATTGACCGGATGCACGGTCGTATCCTTGTCGCCATGGAAGACGATGATGGGAATCGACTTGCCGCTGGCGCGCTGCGGCCCGAAATTGCCCTTCATGGCGGCCAGCGCCGACGGCAAGTCGTGCGCCGAGGCGAACGGCAGGCCGGAGTGCACGCCCACCGCCGCATACAGTTCCGGATACAAGGTGCCCATGATGGTCGCCATCGCCCCGCCGGCGGACAGCCCGGCCACATACACCTGGCTGGCGTCGACCGCATGATTGTGCATGATGGTTTCGGTAATGCCGGCAATAATCGATGGCTCGCCCTGGCCGCGCTGTTGATCGACCGCATTGAACCAGTTCCAGCAGCGCGAGGAATTGGCCTGCATCGATTGCGCCGGGTACACGACCAGGCACTGCATTTCTTCGGCCAGCACATTCATCTGCGTGCCGGTGGCGAAGTCGTCCGGGTCCTGCGTACAGCCGTGCAACATGACCACCAGCGGCATCGGCTGGCCAGTGTAGCTGCTCGGCACGTACAATTTATAGGTCCGGGTGCCGGCCGCATTCGTGAAGCTGCCATCGGTAAATTTGCCGGGCAGCGCCTCGGCCGGGCTGGACGCGCCGCCGCCCTGCATGCCATTCATGCCATTCATGCCGTTCATCCCATTCATGCCGGGGATGTCGAAATTGGGCATCTTGAAGGCGGCATGGCCGTTCGCGCCGGCACGATCGAGCTTGGCGAGCAGGTCGGGCATCAGGTTGTTGAAGGCTTCGGTCGCATCCTGCACCACGCTCTTGACGTATTGCTCGTGGCTTGAGGCGCCCGGCGCGTGCGGCTGGGACGCCGGCTGCGGTTGCGGTCCGGGCGGCGCTGAACCCGCACGCGCCTGGCTGAAACCCTGCGCGCCATGGAGCGAAGGCATCGGCGGCGTGATGTCGCGCGCTCCCGATGGCGCCTGCGGCGGATGGGCGGCGCCGCCTTTGTGGGGCGTCAGGACCTTGAGCGCCTCCTGAATGACGCTGGTGGCGGATTTTGGCCCCTGGCCCATCAGGGTCTTGGTTGCCGCCCGCATGTTGGCGAACAGTTTGTCATTGAGTTTCATTGGCTTTTTCCTTATATAAGCGCATCAGAGGATGCGGCCCGCCAGTGCTGTCTTGATCACGCTGCTTGCATGCAGGGCTCCAAGTACAAAAATAGATTCGATGGTTGCCAGCGCCAGCTCTACCGAGACGTCGCTGGCGATGCTTGCCATGCCCAGTACCTGGATCTGCAACCGTTCGCCCGCCGCCAGCGCCGCTTCGAGGTCGGCCCTGGAATAGTGATGCATTCCCAGCACCAGGCTCTTGCGCGCCACCGTTTGCCGGACCACTTCGGCATGGGTATTGAGCTGATTGCGGATCGCCGTGCGTATCAGGTCGGTCCGGTTCGAATAAAAGCCTTCACTGACCAGGAGGTCGATCTGGCCAAGATCGATCAAGCCCAGGTTGATGGTGATTTTTTCCGATTCAGCAGGTTTCAGTTTCAGGTCGCGGGCGTTCATATGTCTCCAATATCATCTGCGTGGCATCCGTACGCCATCTGTATGGATGGTAGTCTACCCCTGTGAGCTTCTCCGTCAAGCGCGATTCGTCTGAATGCGATAATGACGTTTTTATGTATCAATCCCGTCACAGCGGAGAAGCGATGGCAAACATTACAGGAATCGACCACGTGCAGGTCGCCATGCCGGTCGGCGCCGAAGACGCCGCGCGCGCCTTCTACAACGGGGTGCTCGGCTTGCCCGAAGTGCCCAAGCCGGCCCACCTGGCCGTGCGCGGCGGCGCCTGGTTCCAGTGCGGCAGCGCCCAGTTGCACCTTGGGGCCGACAGCGCCTTCCAGCCCGCCAAAAAAGTGCACCCGGCCCTGATCGTCGCCGGTTTCGATGAGTTCGTCGGTGCGTTGAGGGGTGCTGGCGTCGATGTCCAGGTAGAAGAGATGGTCGCCGGACTGCAACGCGCCACCGTGAACGATCCTTTCGGAAACAAAGTCGAGCTCATCGAGCAACGTTAAAAGAAGGCATAATCCGCGCATGAGTCCCGACCTGCAAGCTGGCTTCCGCTTCGAGTGGAGCTATACCGTGCCTGCGCGCGCCAGTGTGCCGCAGCTGTACCACGACACCGGTTTCTGCCTCGACATGCCCGACGTGCTGGCCACCGGTTACCTGGTCGGCATGATGGAACTGGCCTGCGTGCACGGCGTCATGCCGTTCATGGACTGGCCGCGCGAGCAAAGCCTGGGCACGATGGTGCATTTTTCGCATTTTGCCCCGACCCCGCCCGGCATGACATTGCTGATCAAGGGCGAGGTGCGGGAAGTCGACGGCCGCCGCCTGCTGTTTAGCGTGCAAGCCTGGGACGGCGTCGACCGCATCTGCGAAGGCACCCACGAACGCCATGTGATCGACCCGGTGCGCTTCAACGCCAAGGTTGCCGCCAAGGCGGCCGCCGCGCTCAACCCCGTGGGGGCCGCATGAATCCCGAACTGCAGACGCCGGTGCCGTCCCCCTGCATCAGCCTGTGCGAGATGGCGCCCGATACCGCGTCCGGCAAGGGCCTGTGCCGCGGCTGCCTGCGCACCCTCGATGAAATCGTCGCCTGGGGCACTGCTCCGGATGAGTACAAACGCGCGGTCTGGGCCGAAATCCGCCGCCGTGAATCCGAACTGGACTTCGACTAGATGAATTTCTACACCCCGCAGCAAGCGGTTACCGGCCCGGCCTACGGGATCGGCTTCAAGGTCTTCGCCACCATCGTCACCGTGGTGCTGCTGGTGTACGCCGCCAGCGTGGCCTGGCGTTTTCCGCTGCCGTCGTTCGGCATGGGCGTCAAGGCGCTGCTGCTGGGCGCCATCATCATGCTGGGCGTGAGCTACTACTGGTTCCTGCGCGCCACCACCACGGTGGACGCCACCGGCATCCGCCAGACCTGGCTGTACGACAAGCACGTCGAATGGCGCGACGTGCGCGGCGCCAAGATGATCGGCATTCCTTACTTTTCCTGGCTGTTCCCGCCGCGCATGGTTGTGCGTACCGGCAATTCCTTCACCACCTTCAATGGCGGCTCGCAAGCCGTCCTGATCGAGTTCGCCAAGATCTCGCTCGCGTTTCAAATGAAAAAATGAGTTACCCATGAGTGCAATGTTAAATCCCGACCCGGCGCGCTTGCCGGCGTCGATGCAGGTGTTCGAACGCGGCTGGTTGTCATCGAACAATGTGCTGTTTACCGGGGCCGGCGAGGCCACCCTGATCGACAGCGGCTACAAGACCCACGTGCCGCAGACGCTGGCGCTGGTCGGCCATGCGCTCGGTGAACGGCCTTTGGCGCGCGTCATCAATACCCATCTGCATTCGGACCATTGCGGCGGCAACGCGGCCCTGACGGCGCGCTACGGCTGCCGCATCGGCATTCCCGTGGCCGAGGCCGCCAATGTCGCGGCCTGGGACGAGCACGCGCTCAGTTTCAAGGCCACCGGCCAGCAGTGCGATCGCTTCCAGGCCGACTTTACCGTCTCGCCCGGCGACGAACTGGAACTGGGCGGCACAGTGTGGCAAGCGCTGGGCGCGCCCGGACACCATCCGCATTCGCTGATTTTCTTTTGCCCGAGCGAAGGCATCGTCATCTCGGCCGACGCCTTGTGGCGCAACGGTTTCGGCGTGATTTTCCCCGAGCTCGACGGTGAATCGGGCTTCCAGGAGGCGCGCGCCACGCTGGAACTGATCGACAGCCTCGACGCCCGTCTCGTCATTCCCGGCCACGGCGCCATGTTCACCGACGTCCAGCCGGCGCTCAAACGGGCGTTCACGCGCCTCAACTTCCTCGAAGCCGATCCGGTGAGGAATTCCGAGAACGCGGTCAAGGTCATCCTCAAATTCCTGCTGCTCGAACGCCAGCGCATCAGCCTGGCGGACGTGGCGGCCATGTTCGCCACCATTCCCGTGCTGGAAGGCGCGCGCCGGCGTCATCTGCAACGTTTCGAGACATCCATCCAGATGGCCGACTGGGCCGTGCAATCGCTGGTGCGGGCCGGCGCGGCCAAGCGCGATGGCGAGGAACTGGTCAACAGCGACCTGTAAACACATTCCTGCCGAGTTTTCAAGCACGGTCGTACTTTTTTCGAACTATAATGGATGAGAATTTGCTTCCATCCACTTTTTTCGATTGCGAGACCGACATGGCATTGCCCGCCGCGCTGCAAAACCTCACCCTTCCCGTCATTGGATCGCCGATGTTCATCGCCAGCGGACCCGCGCTGGTGGCGGCGCAGTGCAAGGCGGGGATCGTCGGTTCCTTCCCCGCGCTCAACGCCCGTCCGGCCGAACTGCTCGACACCTGGCTGACCGATCTCAAGCAAGAGCTGGCCGATTACCAAGCCGCCAATCCGGGCGCCAGGGTGGGGCCGATCGCAGTCAACCAGATCGTGCACCAGTCCAACGACCGCCTGGAACACGACGTGGCGATGTGCGTCAAGCATCAGGTGCCGATCATCATCTCCTCGCTGCGCGCGCCGCCGAAAGAGATGCTCGACGCCATCCACAGCTACGGCGGGATTGTGCTGCACGATGTTGTGTCGATCCGGCATGCCGAAAAGGCGCTGGAAGCGGGCGTGGATGGCTTGATCCTGGTCGCCGCTGGCGCTGGCGGACACGCGGGGCCGTTGTCGCCGTTCGCGCTGGTGGGTGAAGTGCGCAAGTTCTTCAACGGTCCGGTGGCTTTGTCGGGTTCGATCGCCACGGGTGACGCGATTCTGGCGGCGCAGGCGATGGGCGCCGACTTTGCGTATATCGGTTCGCGCTGGCTGGCGACCAAGGAATCGAACGTGACCGATGCGTATCGGGATGCGATCGTGGAATCGGCGGCGGCCGATATTGTGTACACGAATCTGTTCACCGGCGTGCACGGGAACTATCTGAAAAAATCGATTATCAACGCCGGGCTTGATCCAGATGCCTTGCCGGAATCGGACAAGTCGAAGATGAGCTTCGGTTCGGGCAGCGCCAAGGCCTGGCGCGATATCTGGGGCGCAGGGCAGGGCGTGGGGATGATGAATGATGTGCCGACCGTCGCTGAGATGGTGGCGCGCCTGAAGCAGGAATACGACGCCGCGCGGGCGCGGCTGGCGCTGTAAGCGCCCCGTCGTCCCGCGCAGGACAACCAACCCAAAGACCGTCGTTCCCGCGCAGGCGGGAACCCAATTTCGTTCCGTAGACGTTGGCGGCTCTACGAACTTGGATCCCCGCCTTCGCGGGGACGACGGTCTGGAAGTTAGCAGTCGCCGGAGGCTATTACTGCAGCTTCACCTTCCAGTTATCCTGCACGCACTTGACGTAGTTATCCGCAATCAACGCGCTGTACGGGGTCTGGTAACTGACCAGCTGGCATTGATTCTGCCCACCCTCATTCCAGTTTTTCTCCCAGTAGATGTTGTACGACGCCGAACTCGACGGTCCAAACCGCTGCATCGTTGCGCACGATAACTGCTCGGCCCCCACATTCCACCCCAACTCGCCCGCAAACTGTTTGTAATAGTTGATGCGGTTTTGCGCGGCCGCTTTCTCGGTCCCTTGCCCGCACTCGGCATTGATGATCATGATCGTCGTGGCGAAGTTGTTCCCCGCCCCGGCCGCGCGATCGGCCGCGTTCGGCACCCATGTCCCGTCGATCACATGCAGCATCGATGGCTTGGGCGGCTGCGGATACACAAAGAAGAACGTCGCCGACGCCAGGTTCAGCCAGGTCGACGCCACCCGGTCCGGATCGCGCAGCAGAACCGATTGATCGCCGCCGAACATGATCTGCGAGAACGGCCCGTAGTTGTAGTTGTACGATAGCTGCTTGGCCCCGCGTCCGAAATATTTCTTGAAGCTGCCGTCCGCATTTTTTCCGCAGGTCCAGACCGCATTGAACACCGGATCGGCGCACTCGGCGTTGTAGCCGCAGCCGGCCCCGGTTTCGTCGCAGCCCAGTTCGCGCAGGTACTTCAAGCCCTGGCGCCACTCGGGAATCGTGTTGCTCGCGTTGTGCTCGCCGGTTTCTTGCGCGAAGTGCGCGAACATGGCCGCCAGCGTGTGCCGGCAGATGCCGTCGGCATCGCGCCCGTCGCTGTAGTCGTCGCACAGGGCCGGAAACTTGGCCACCGCCTGCAGGAAACGCTGGTACGTATAGCTTGGCTCGCGCACCGCGAAGAAATGGTCCCATTTGGTCGCCGGCAGCAGCCGCTCGACCCGCTTGACGTTGATTGGATTGGCGCTGCGTCCCGGCACTACTTGCTCGACGCCCGCGTTGTCCAGCGTGCGGATCGATGCCTTGACGGTGCGGAAGAAGGCGTTGTCGGTGAGCTGCGCTTCACGGGCTTCGGCTTGCGCCTTGGTCGGCACGCCGCCCGGCGTCGGTGTTGGTGTCGGCGTCGGCGTTGGCGTTGGCGTAGGAGTCGGCGTTGGTGTCGGCGTTGGCGTCGGCGTCGGAGTCGGAGTAGGTGTCGGAGTAGGAGTCGGAGTAGGAGTCGGCGTCGGCGTCGGCGTTCCCGTTATCGCCTCCCACGGCCCCCATTGTTCCGTTCCTGGCACGTTCCCCTGCGTCCACCACTTCGCCTTGTAGAACTTGTTCTGGTAGCTCGCGCATTGCCCTGCGGTATAGACCATGCCTGCGTTCCACGGCGGGCACATCGGACTCACGTCAAGCGTGGTCATCGACCGGCTTGCGCTCTGCGTTCCGACTGATTCGCCGCCCTTGTTGCCATCGCTGCCGCCGCAAGCGGCCAGCATGCCCGCCAGCAGTCCTACCGCCAGCGTCGATAATTGTTGTTTCATATTTGTACTCCAGGAAGTTGGATATCAGGCAAAAAACCCGGAAACGCGCCTTGGCGTTCCCGGGTTCCATGCCCTGCAAGGTCAGGCGATGCTTACGGCAGCGCGACCGGCAGTTCCGGATACTCGTCCGCCAGCGCATAGCGCTTGCCGCCGACCGTGATCACGTAGGCCGACGGCCCCGAAATCGGCAACTGGTAGTTGAGCGTGAGCGACACCGACGCGCCCGGCGCCAGCGCTTGCCATGCCGGAATCGTGAACTGCGCGCGGTTGAAGTTGGCCTTGAAGCCGCCAATATTGTTCGGCCCGTTGTACCCCGCCGCAATCACTTTCAGCCCATACCCCGACTGGTCGCTCATGTTGGCCGGCGCCGCCACCGGATACGAAAACTCCACCACGCTGCCGCCCGGAATCGTAGTAGCCGACTTGTTGGTCACCGTCATCACCGGATTGATCGGGAAGTTGCTGTCGCCCATTTTCCAGCCACCCAGCTCAATGCTTACTTTGGCGCTGCTGGCCGGCATTGCCGTTTCAGCGCGCTTGTTGCCGTACGGCCCGGCCGCCTTGAAGGTGTTGAAGGTGTTGGTGGTCAGGGTGTTGCCCATCACATACTGCCCCTTGCCGCTGTTCTTGCTGGCATCCCACGCGTAGTCGCCCGCCATCTCCCAGATCATGATGCCGCCGACGTTGTTGTCGACGATGTAGCGCGCCTTGGCATCCATCGATTGCGCCGTCTCGGTCGAGAGGAACACTTTGGTGGTCGGGTTCCACAGCCACGGCGCGGCCATGGTGGCGCTGTAGTTCGGCTGGTACGTGCCGCGCAGGGTCTTGTCGGTCACCTTGTAGGCGTCCAGGTAGTCCGGCAGGATGGCTTTTTCCAGGTTCAGCGCATGCCACAACGGATTGCCGCCGCCGGGAATGGCCTGGCCGTTGACGTCGAGGTCGTGCCACAGATTGTCGATGCCGACCGCGCCTTCGCCGCAGGTTTTGACGCCGGCGCAGGTCACGGTCGAGCTGACCAGCGCAGTGGTGCCCCACAGGCCGTTGGTGCCGCCGTTCACGTTCCGCCAGCCGCGCGTGTAGTACGGCACGCCCAGGTTGATGCGCCCGGCTTGCAGCGCGCCACGGTAGTAGCGGTACGACCAGTCCACGTTCAGGTAGCCGATGTTGGCGAACTGGTAGGCGTTGCCGGCGCGCAGTTCGGCGTCGTTGCCGTCATCGAACAGGGCCGCGTTGGGACCGACGTACTGGTTCCAGCCGCCGTGCAGGTCGTAGCTCATCAGGCTGGCGTAGTCGAGATACTTCAGGCCCGACAGGTTTTCTTCGCCGCGCAAGATCCAGGCCGAGGCCGAACCGGCAATGGTCAGCATGTAGTATTTCTTGTCGGCCACCGCTGCCGTGTCGAGCTTGGTGCGCACCCTTTCGAGCAGCACGTTGTAGCTTTTCATCAGACCGGCCAGGCGTGGTTTCGACAGGCCGAAGTCGAGCGGATTGCCGGCCTCGTTGTTGGTGGTCGGGTGCTCGTAGTCGATGTCGATGCCGTCGAAGAAGCGGTACTGGCGCAGGAACGCCACCATCGAGTCGGCCAGGGTGTCGATACCGGCGCTGTTGAGCGAGCCGTCGGCGTTGGTGGTGGCCGTGTAGAAGCCGCCGCTGCCCGCCCAGCCGCCCACCGACAGCATGATTTTCACGTCCGGATGCTTGCGCTTGTATTGCGCCAGCAGGTTGAAGTGGCCTTTGTAGGGCAGGCTCGGGTCCATCGCGGCGGCCGGGTTCTCGGGCCAGGTGAGGCCGGTGTCCGGGTTGCTCGCGCCGCTGCCCAGCAAGAGCTTGGACGTGGCGGGGTCGACCGCGGCGAAGGCGTAGTTGACGTGGGTGATCTTGTCCCACGGGATGTTGTTGACGAGGTAGGAAGGCGTGCCATCCTTGCCCGTGCGCCAGCTGGTGAAGTAGCCGACGATGCGGCGATTGAGCCCGTGCGCGAGCACTTCGCGGCCGTTGGCGTCGTACACGCCGCAGTACGGCACGTTGGGAACTTTGGAAGTGAGGCCGTCGGGGCGGCAGGCGACCGTGGGCGTTGGCGTTGGCGTTGGTGTCGGCGTTGGCGTTGGCGTCGGTGTTGGAGTCGGCGTCGGCGTCGGCGTCGGCGTCGGGGTCGGAGTAGGCGTCGGTGTTGGAGTAGGCGTCGGAGTCGGAGTCGGGGTAGGAGTTGGCGTCGGCGTCGTCGACAGCGCCCACGGTCCCCATTCCTCGGCGCCGGGCACGTTGTTCTGTGTCCACCACTTCGCCGTGTAGGTTTTGCCCAGGTGGCTGACGCAGGCGCCAACCGTGTAAACCTGGGTGGCGGACCATGCGCTGCACACCACCACTTGGGCCAGTTGGCGCTTCGACTCGCCACCCTGGCCTTGAACGGCGTCAGGACCGCTGGCGCCTCCGCACGCTACCAGGGCGCTGCCGAGAAGGGCGCCCATCAAACGATTGATCGTCATTATTGTTATCTCCGTGATTCATTGTGTTCCCCCCTCAGAAATCATGATTGGGGGGATAGTTAGTGTAGAAGTCATTCGGCCATCGGAAATTGGTCGTCGACAGCGTCACCGAAATATCGAGCCCTTCCACGTAATGCCACCAGCCGACCGGCAGGAACAGGATCTCGCCCGGTTCCAGCACGCATTCGAGCACCTGCACCTCGGCCATGGCGGGAAAGCGCGCCAGGTCGATGTTGCGGGCGTCCACCTCGGTAAAGCAGTGCCGGTGGTTGTAGACCCTTGGCGTGTCCGACGGCGCCATCAGCTTGATCTTCTTGCGCCCGATGATCTGGGCCATGAAGTTATTGGTCAGGTCGTGGTGGAACGGGGTCACCGTGCCGGCCGGGCCGAACCAGAAAAAGCCGCGCCGCCCCGGATCGTCATCGAGGTACTCGGGCAGGGTGCCTACGTCCTCGAACAATTCCTTCAACGCTACACTGTTGAGCGAGTCGTTGTTGGCGGTCATGTAGAAGTCATTGGTGCGTCCGCTGGTGCGGACCATCTCCACGTACTCGCCGAAAGGCATCTTGCGCTTGTGGGCGATACTGTTGAGCTCGTATTGGGGATCGGCTTCGCGTCCGAACTGCACCTCGACCACGCGTTCGCCGAAGCGCTGCGCAAAATAGTCCAGGTTCCATTTCTGGCGTGCCGGGAAATGCTCCAGCATGCCGGTGATGATCACCGGCCGGTTGGTGCGGTAATACTGTTGCAGGAAGTCCTCGCCGGAGAGCTTCTCCCGTCGTTCAATCCCCTCGTCGTACAGCCGGTTCAATTGCGCCTGGATGTTCAGCACCCAGTCGCGCTTGTTGACCCGATTGGCCAGCCTGCGCGCAGCCTGCAAATACGGGCTGCGCAGCGCCGCGTCGATTTCGGTCCGGGCATTGGCCTGGGACACGTTCGACTTGACCAGGATGGCGGCAATCGCCTCGGGCGAGGTGCCGAGCATCAGGTTTTCGCCGATCCAGCGGCGCCAGTCGTCGTTGACCTGCATTGTTGGCGACACCTGCGGCTTTACGTTCGATTGAATTTTCAAGAGGTTTCTCCAGGAGGTTGCGGGCATGGAGATGCCGGCCGCCTTGTAAGAAGCAGCCGGCACCTCCGCTTAGCCGCTTAGCGGCCCTTCCATACTGCGCTGGTCAGGGCACCGTTGGCGTCGCCGTCGAGTTCCCAGGAGAACGCGCCACGCAGGCCCTGATCACGCATATATTGCATTTTCACACCGATGGTGGCCGGATCGTCATAGCTCCACCATTCGCTGTTGGTCGTCAGCAGGTACAACTGCTTGGTCACCGGATGAGTCCAGCGGGTGCCGGCCTTATTGATGAGAACCTTGTAGTCGTCGATGCCGGCTTCGTACTGGCCGGCTGCCGCACCGCTTGCTGCCTGGTACAAACCGTCGCCGCGCGGGCCGGGGCTCACGCCTTTCCAGCCACGGCCGTAGAACGGCACGCCCAGCAGGATTTTGTTTTTCGGCATGCCGGCTGCGACCAGCGTTTTGATCGCGTCGTCGGTGTTGTACTTGACCAGGTTACCGGTCGCCGGGTCGGCGGGATCACGGTACAGCGGCGCGTGGAAATTCGTCGTGTTTTCCCATCCGCCGTGGAAGTCGTACGTCATCACGTTGACCCAGTCCATGTATTGACTATACAGCGCAGGTTCGGTCTGGGCAATCTTCTCGCCGCCGGCGCCGATGGCGGCCGTCAGCGGATAGCGTTTGCCGTCGAGCTTGCCCTGTGCGTCGAGCTGGGCGCGGAACTCGGCCATCAATAAGGTGAAGTTGCGCTTGTCGTTGACCGTGTCGACCGTGTTGTACGACTGGCCACCACCGCCCGGGTATTCCCAGTCGATATCGATGCCGTCGAACACGCCCTTGGCAGCGCCCGGACCGCCGCGTCCGTCCTGCACCGGCAAGTCACCGGCGATGAATTGCTTGATGCACGACCTGGCCAGTTGCTTGCGCAGGGCGTCGGTCTTGGCGGCTGCCGAGAAGTAGCGCGACCAGCTCCAGCCGCCCAGCGAAATGAACACTTTCAGGTTCGGGTGGGCCGCTTTCAGCAGTTTCAGCTGGGCGAAGTTGCCGGTCAGCTTGGCATCCCACGGGATGACTTTGCCATCGACGGTGCGCGCGGGCGAGCGCTGGTAATCGGCGTAGGCATCGCCACCGGTGCCGGCGTCGGCTGGCGGCGGCGTGGTGTTGCCGGTTTCGGCCTTGGTCACCATGTCGCACTCGTAGCCGCCGTTTTTGGCGTAGACGTTGCCGAAGGCGTAGTTGATGAAGGTGAGCTGATCGGCCACGCTGGTCGGCACGCCGTTCACTGGTGTCTTGGTGGTATGGATGTCGGCCACTTCGTAGCTGCGGCCGTACACGCCCCACTGCGCAAAATAGGAACCGATTTCACGTCCGCCGACCGGGGTTGGGGTGGGTGTCGGTGGCGTTGGGGTCGGCGTCGGTGTTGGCGGCGTCGGCGTTGGGGTCGGAGTCGGCGGGGTTGGCGTCGGCGTCGGGGTATCGGTGGTCAGTTCCCACGGTCCCCATTGTTCGGTGCCGGGGACATTGTTCTGGGTCCACCATTTGGCTTTGTAGACCTTGCCCTGGTAGACCGCGCAATTACCGACAGTGTAGATGGCGGTTGCATTCCAGTCCGCGCAGGCGACCACGGCCGCAGCCGTTTTGGTCATGCTGCCCTGCATGTCGGATTTTTCGCCGCCGCTGCCGCCGCAAGCGGCGAGCATGCCGCCGATGAGCGCGATCAGCAGGCTGCTCTTTGTGTTGTATTGCATGTTGTCTCCTTGGTCGATAGGTGTCCGTTTTACGATCTTCTGCAATCGGAACTGCGCCGATCAATCCGGAAAACGGTGAGCCAGAGTGAGCCTCGGATAATTGGTAGTCAAGTGGTTTTAACGAGTTGAGTAAAATGAAATACCAGTTAGATTTGTGAAAGAATGTCGCGTCCGGGCAAGGTATGCCTTTATCGTGCATGCATATGCGGGAAACGAATTGTTAAATGTGGAGGCTGAGAAAGGCGGGATATCAGAGAGATATCAAATTGTACACAACGTCAGTAGTACCGCTTTAGTACCCGTTTAGATTGGTATTAACGACGCCGCGAGCGCTTGCGGCGTGTTTTTCCTGCTTGTCACGATTTTGTGGAAAATCACCGTGGTTTGAGGTCTTCCGTGCGGATTGCCCACAGGCCAGGCAAGTTGCGCCAGTAGCCATACACATCCATGCCGAAACCGACCACGAACTTGTCGGGAATGGTCAGGCCGACGATGTCCGGCTTGACCGGTTTGCTGCGCTTGATGGCTTTGTCGGCAAACACCGCGATGACCACCTCGGCCGCGCCCATGTCGAGCAGGCGCTGCTTGACCTGGGCCAGCGTTTCGCCCTCGTCCAGGATATCGTCGAGCACGATGATGATACGCCCGGCCACGCTGGGGCGCGGGATGACTTTCCACACCACATTGCCGCCCTGGTCGTCGTCGCCGTAGCGGCTGACGTGGATGTAGTCGAATTCGAGGGGGAAGCGCAGTTGGGGGAGCAGGTTGCCGGTGAACACGACGGCGCCGCCCATGACGCCGAGGACGAGGGGGAAGGCGTCGTTGTCGGGGCGGTCGAAGCGGTCGTTGAGCTTGTCGGCTACCTGGCGCACGGCGGCTTGGACGGCTGCGGCATCGAAGATTTCCTCCGCATTATTGAGAAGGGTGCGTGCACGTTCAGCGTGGAATTCTTGCATGGTGGTTAGCTCATAAAGGACACCAGGCAATTATGCTGCAAAGTGCACTGCACAATGGGAAGCGTTGGAATTGTGCGACAAGGCCACCCGTCGTTCCCGCGAAGGCGGGAACCCAAGTTCTTACTGCAGCCAACGGCTTATCAGCAACTTGGGTTCCCGCCGAGGGCCGCCTTGGCGCGGGAACGACGGGGCGAGTGGTGGGAACGACGAGAGGGGTGACGCGAACGACGCAGTTGGCTGCGTGAGTGACGCAGCGATTTTTCAGCTGTAATCCCGCAAATCCTCGATCACCTTGCCATCGTCAGCCAGGGTTCCCGGCGACTCGAACCGCACCTCCCCGCGCAGCTTGGTCACCTCGCGAATCGACTCCACGATCGCCGCCGCCTGCGCCGCGTCCGGCGCCGTGGCCACCTCGCAGTGCAAGGTCATCACATCGTTCGCCATCCTCCCGGTCACCACCAAACGCGCCTTCAAAATCCCCGGATGGCGCCGCACGATATTATTCACTTGCGACGGATGCACGAACATCGCGCGCACCTTGGTAGTCTGGTCGGCCCGTCCCAGCCAGCCGCGAATCCGGCTGTTGGTGCGCCCGCAGCGCGATGGCTCCGCATCGACCAGCAGCGCCGACATATCTCCCGTCGCAAACCGGATCAGCGGATAATCGGCATTAAACAAGGTCACCACGATCTCGCCGATATCGCCCGGCGCCACCGGCTCGCCGCTGCCGGGGCGCACGATTTCGAGCAGCACATCCTCGTCGAGCATCATGCCGGGATTGAGCACCCCGCCGGTCGCCGTCTCGTACGCCATGCTGCCGATATCGGCCGACGCATAGGTCTGGAACACATGCGGCACGCCGTTCTCGCGAAACCATGTGCGCAAGGACTCCGGCAGCGCCTCGGCGCCCATCAGCGCGTTCTGCATGCTGCTGATATCGGCCCCCATCTCGCGCGCCTTCTCGATGATGATGCGCAAAAAGGACGGCGTGCCCACGTAGGTATCCGGACGCAGGTCGGCGATCGCCTGCACCTGCATTTCGGTCTGCCCGGCGCCGGCCGGAATCACCGCGCAGCCGATGCGCGCCGCCCCGCCTTCGACCATGAAGGCGGCCGGCGTGAAGTGATACGAAAAACAGTTCTGCAGCAGCCCGCCCGCGCGCACGCCGGCCGCGTACATCGGCCGCGCAAAGCGCCACCAGTCCTGGCCGCGCCCCTCCGGATCGAAAATCGGCCCCGGCGACACATACACGCGCGCCAGCTCGCCCACGGGCGTCACCGCCAGCCCGCCGAACGGACGCGACGCCGTCTGCAGCGCCTTCAGGTCGGCCTTGCGCGTGATCGGCAGCGACGCCAGCGCGGCGCGGCTGTTGATGGCGGTGCTATCGACGCCGTCGAGGATGCGCGCCCAACCCGGCGCGCTGCGGGCGCGCTCGATCAGTTGCGGCAAGCGCGCCATCAGGTCGCGTTCGCGCTCCTGCGGGTCGCGCCTCTCCAATGCGTCGAGCGTGTCGACGGTATCGACGGGGTAGTCCACCTTCATGCTTCTTCTCCGATCTGGCGTTGCAGCTTGCGCGTCAGTTTTGCAAAAATCAGTTCATAGGCGCGCAGCAGCAGCGCCGCCGCTTCGGCATCGCTGAGCGCTTTCGCGTTTTCCACGTACACCCATTTCGCCCGCGCCAGGTAAGGCGCGGGAATGATGCCGGGGCGGTCGGTCAGCTCCAGAAAGCGCTCGTCTTCCACGTTGAAGCAGATGCCTTGGGCGGGCACCGCATGGTCCGACATCGCGAACATTTTCTCGCCCACCGAAAACACCGCCCGCGTGTCCCACTTCCGGTCTTCGGTCGCGCCGGGAAAGGTGCGGCACAGCGCCTTGGCAACTTCAAAATCCATGGTCGATCCTTTAAGCCAGCCAGCGTTTGCGGCGGCGATAAAATTTCATGTCCCTGAAGCTCTTGCGCCCCGCCCCCGACACGCCCAGATAGAACTCCTTCACATCCTCGTTGCTGGCCAGGTCCTTCGCCTCGCCTTCCATCACCACACGCCCGTTTTCGAGGATGTAGCCAAAGTCGGCGTAGCGCAGCGCCACCGTGGTGTTCTGCTCGGCCAGCAAAAACGACACGCCTTCCTTCTGATTGAGATCCTTGACGATGTCGAAGATCTCTTCGACGATCTGCGGCGCGATGCCCATCGACGGTTCATCGAGCAAAATCATGGACGGCTTGGCCATCAGCGCGCGTCCGATCGCGCACATCTGCTGTTCGCCGCCCGATGTGTAGCCGGCCTGGCTGCCGCGCCGCTCTTTCAGGCGCGGAAAATACTGATACACCGCTTCCAGCGCGGCTTTCAGTTCGGCGCGCGAGATATTGCGCGTGTAAGCGCCGGTCAGCAGGTTTTCTTCGATGGTCAGGTGGCCGAAGCAGTGACGGCCCTCCATCACCTGCGACAGGCCGCGCTTGACCAGCTCATTGGGCGTGAGGTGATCCACCCGTTCACCCTTGAACTGCACCTCGCCCTTGGTCACGTCGCCACGTTCGCCGCGCAGCAGGGTCGAAATGGTTTTCAGCGTGGTCGACTTGCCGGCGCCGTTGGCGCCCAGCAGGGCCACGATCTTGCCCTTCGGGACCTGTAGCGACACGCCCTTCAAAACCAGGATCACATGGTCGTAAATGACTTCGATGTTATTGACCGACAGGTACGGGGTGCTGGCAGCGATGCTGTTCATAGGCTCTTTGCGGTGTAAAAATCCCGCGCGCCGCTGTTCTGGCGCGCGGGCAAGGGACTGGTTTATTTCATGCAGCTTGGCGTGATCTTTTTCTCGGCAGCGTAGGCTGCCGACGACTCCTCGACCAGCTTGCGCGTGAGGGCCTTGTCGCCCACCACCCAGGTCGGCGTGATGGCGATCCACTTCTTGCCGTCCCACTGCTGCACCTTGACCGCACCCGAGCCTTCGTGGTCGTCGCAGCTGGTTTTGATGGTCGGGAACATGCCGAACGCACCCAGCGCCTTCTGGCGCGCCTCGTCCACGTTCAGGTTTTCCAGGCCCCAGCGAATCTGCTCGCCGCTCATGGTCTTGCCCTTGCCGAATTTGTCCTGCGCCACGCGGATCGCCTCCACCCACAAGATGCCCGCGGTCAGGCCGCGCATGTGGTACACCGAGCCGATACGCGCCTGGTCGGCCAGGTTGCCTTTGCCGGCCGCGTAGACCTTCTTGCGGATATCGTCGATCAGCGGGTAGTTACCCGGCGTGTTGAAGGTCATCGAGGTGTAGCCCTTGGCGGCGTCGCCCGACGGGATCATGTCTTCTTCCGAACCGGCCCACCACACGCCCAGCATCTTCTCGCGCGGGAAGCCGTTGCGCTGCGCGGTCTTGATGGCGACCGAATTCATCACGCCCCAGCCCCACAGGATCACGTGGTCCGGCTTGGCCTGGCGGATCTGCAGCCACTGCGACTGCTGTTCGCTGCCCGGCGGCGCCACCGCGATCTTGATCAACTCGAAGCCGTACTGCTTGGCCTGCGCTTCCAGCACCGGCAGCGGTTCCTTGCCGAAGGCCGAATCGTGGTACAGGTGGACGATCTTTTTGCCTTTCAGCTTGGCGTAGCCCCCTTCCTTGTCGGCCAGGTACTTGATCATCGCCGCCGCCTGGTTCCAGTAGCTGGTAATGAGCGGGAATACGTACGGGAACACCTTGCCGTTGGCCGCGTCCGAGCGTCCGTAGCCGAGGGTCGTCATCGGGATCTTGTCCTGCACCAGGCGATCGAGCACGCCGTAAGCGATGCCGGTGGAGAGCGGCTCGACCATGCTGGCGCCGCCGTTCTTGGTCTTGAGCCGTTCGTAGCATTCGATCCCGCGCGACGGGTTGTATTCGGTCTCGCATTCTTCCCACAGGATCTTGACGCCATTGACGCCGCCATTGGCGTTGACCAGGTTGAAGTAATCGATCGCGCCGCCGTAAAAGCCCGAGCCGCCGGACGCGTAGGGACCCACGCGGTAGGAGGGCAGCGCGATAAACTGGTCGGCCGCCTGCACCTGGTTGAAGGCGCCGATCAGGGTGGCGCACAGCATGATGTTCTTCATCTTATGTTTTACGTGATTCATTGTGGTCTCCGGAAGAATGCGTTAATGCGGGAACGGCCAAAGCCGCAGTTTTTCTTTACCTACTTGCCACAGGCGCGCAAGGCCATGCGGCTCCACGATCAGAAAAAAGATAATCAGCGCGCCGAACACCATCAGCTCCAGGTTCGATGCCACCGAGGTTGGCAGCGAGAGGCTATGCGCCAGGATATTCAAGAAGACCGGCAGCAGCACGATGAAGGCCGCGCCAAGGAAGGAGCCAAGCACTGAGCCGACCCCGCCGATGATGATCATGAACAGGATGCGGAACGACAGGTCGAGGTTGTACGCTTCCGGTTCGACCGTGCCCAGATAGGCATAGGCGTACAGCGCGCCGGCCACGCCGCAGTAGAAGGAACTGACCGCGAACGCCAGCAGCTTGGTGCGCATCGGCCGGAAACCAATCACTTCGGCCGCCACGTCCATGTCGCGCACCGCCATCCACGAGCGGCCCACGTTCGAGCGGATCATGTTCTTGGCCAGCAGCGCCATGAGCGCAACGATCGCCAGCACCAGCACGTATTTGCTGGCCGGCGTATCGAACTGGTAACCGAAGATGACGATCTTCTGGGCCGTGATCACACCCGATGCGCTGCCATTGGTCAGGTAGGGGATCTTGGTCAGGCACCAGACCACGAAGAACTGGGTCGCCAGGGTCGACGCGGCCAGGTAGAAGCCGCGGATGCGCAGCGACGGCAGGCCGAAGGCGATGCCCACCATGGCCGCGCACAGGCCACCGAGCACAAAGGCGAGCAGCATCGGAATGCCGGGCAGGCGCGCGATGAAGTTAAACGAGGCGAACGCGCCGACCGCCATGAAGGCGGCGGTGCCGAGCGAGAGCTGGCCGCAATAGCCGGTGAGGATGTTCAGGCCCAGTGCGGCCAGCGAAAAGATCAGGAAGGGAATCAATATCGCCGAGAGCATGTAGGGCGAGGCGAACAGCGGCACGATGCCGAGCGCCAGCAGCAGCAGGGCGCCCAGGGCGATGCGGTCCTGGCGGATCGGGAAGATCTGGCCGTCCGCTTCGTAGGTGGTCTTGAATTGTCCGGCTTCGCGGTAAAACATATCAGATTCTCCGGATGATTTTTTCGCCGAACAAGCCTTCCGGCCGCACCAGCAGGAACAGCAGGGCCAAGACGTACGGGAACCAGCCTTCGATGCCGCCGCCGACCATCGGCCCGATGTAGACCTCGGCCAGTTTTTCGGACGCGCCGATGATCAGGCCACCGACGATGGCGCCGGGGACGGAGGTAAACCCGCCCAGAATGAGTACCGGCAGCGCTTTGAGGGCGATGAAGGTCAGCGCGAACTGCACGCCGTTGCGCGCGCCCCACAACAGGCCCGCCACCAGCGCCACCAGTCCGGCCACGGACCACACCACGGCCCAGATCTGCTGCAGCGGGATGCCGACGGCGAGTGCGGCCTGGTGGTCGTCGGCCACCGCGCGCAGGGCGCGGCCGACTTTGGTTTTCGAGAACAGCAGCGCGAGCGCGGTGACCAGCAGCGCGCAGATGGCGGCTGCGGTAACGTCGAACTGCGAGACGATGATGTTGTAGTTGTCGAGCAGGTAGGGAATCGGCACGTCTTCGATCGGCAGGTCCAGCTTGTGCACCTGCGAGCCCCACAGCAGCTGCGCCAGGCCTTCGATGAAGAAAGCGAGGCCGATGGTGGCCATGAAGAGGGTAATTTCGGGCTGGTTGACCAGCGGGCGCAGGACCACCCGTTCGATGGCCAGGCCGAGCGCGATCATGACGACGATGGTCATCGGGATGGCGAGCCAGATCGAGACGCCGAACTTGTCGATGATGCCGACGCAGGTGAGGGCGGCGAAGAACACCATCGCGCCCTGGGCGAAGTTGAACACGCCGGAAGCTTTGTAGATCAGCACGAAACCGATGGCCACCAGCGCGTACATGACGCCGGAGAGCAGGCCGCCGATGAGGACTTCGAAGAAAAAGTTCATTGCGCTACTCCCAGATACGCATTAATCACGTTTTGATTGCTGCGCACTTCATCGGGCGTGCCATCCCCGATCTTCTTGCCGTAATCGAGCACCACCACGCGGTCCGAAATATCCATCACCACGCCCATGTCGTGCTCGATCAGCACGATGGTGGTCCCGAACTGGTCGTTCACATCGAGGATGAAGCGGCACATGTCCTGCTTCTCTTCCACGTTCATCCCCGCCATCGGCTCGTCGAGCAGCAGAATATCGGGTTCGGCGGCCAGCGCCCGTCCCAGCTCCACGCGCTTTTGCAGCCCGTACGGCAGCCGTCCCACCGGCGTCTTGCGGATCGCCTGGATCTCCAGGAAGTCGATGATCCCTTCCGCCTTTTCGCGGTGCGCAATCTCCTCGCGCCGCGCCGGCCCCCAGTACAAGGCCTGCATCAAAAAATTCGACTTCATCTTCAGGTTACGGCCGGTCATGATGTTGTCCAGCACCGTCATCCCCTTGAACAGCGCGATGTTCTGGAACGTGCGCGCAATGCCCGCCTTGGCCGCGCTGTAGCAGTCCATGTTCTTGCGGTGCTCCCCGCGCAGCACGATCTCCCCTTGCTGCGGGCGGTACACGCCGTTGATCACGTTCAGCATCGAGCTCTTGCCCGCGCCATTCGGTCCGATGATCGCGCGGATTTCGTGCTGCCTGACGTTGAACGAAATATCGGTCAGCGCCTTGACCCCGCCGAACGACAGCGAGATATTGTTCAGGTCAAGGATCACCGGCCCGATCTTGCGCGTCGAGCCCTGCGTCGCTGGATCATTCATCGCTGGTTCATTCTTCGCCGGTTCATTGGGTTCGTTCATGTTCATCGCGACGCGCTCCTCACGCAGCCTTCTCCAAAACGGGGTAGGTAGTGGCCCCGCAGATGCGCAAATCGGCGCTGGCCAATCCCACGCGGCCATCTTCGAATTTGACCTGGGTGCTGATGAACTGACTGGCCTTGTCGGTGTACAGCGCCTCGATCAGCACCGCGTATTTGTCGGCGATGAATTTGCGCCGCACCTTGCGCGTGCGCGTCAGTTCATCGTCGTCCGGGTCTAGTTCTTTGTGCAAGATCAGGAAGCGGTGGATCTGGGTCGCGCCCATCAGCTCCTCGACAGCCAGGTCGGCGTTGACCTTCTCCACGCAGTCGCGTATCAGGTCGTAGGTGGTGCCGTGCGCAGCCAGGTCGGTGTAGCCGGCGTAGGCGATATTGCGCCGCTCGGCCCAGTTGCCGACCGCTTCCATGTCGATATTGATGAACGCGCATACCTGCTTGCGCGCGTTCCCGAACGCGACCGCCTCTTTGATAAACGGGAAGAATTTGAGCTTGTTCTCGATGTAGTTCGGCGCGAAGATCGCGCCGCAGTCCATCTTGCCCACGTCGGCTGCGCGGTCGATGATTTTCAGGTGGCCTTCGCTGTCGAAAATGCCGGCGTCGCCCGTATGAAAGTAGCCGTCGGCGTCGATGACCTCAAGCGTGGCGTCGGCGCGCTTGAAGTAGCCCGCCATCGTGGCGATGGACTTGACCAGCACTTCGCCGCTGGCGGCAATCTTGACCTCGACGCCGGGCGCCGGCAGGCCGACGCTGTCGAATTTGATGTTCCCGTCCGGTTGCAGGCACACGTAGGCGCAGGTTTCGGTGGAGCCGTACAGCTGCTTGAGATTGACGCCGATCGAGCGGTAGAAGCGGAACAGGTCCGGTCCGATCGCCGCGCCGGCGGTGTACGCCACGCGCACGCGCGACAAGCCAAGCACGTTCTTGAGCGGTCCGTACACCAGCAGGCTGCCCAGCGCATACGCGGCGCGATCCGCACTTGACACCGGCTTGCCATCCAAAATATCGGCGCCGCAGCGCTTGGCCACGTCCATGAAGTGGTGGAACATCTTGCGCTTGATGGCGCCGGCATCTTCCATCCGGATCATGACGGTGGTGAGCATGTTCTCGAACACGCGCGGCGGCGCAAAATAGTAGGTCGGCCCGATCTCGCGCAGGTCGGTCAGCACCGTGTCGCCCGACTCCGGGCAGTTGACCGTAAAACCGGCCACCATGGCCTGCGCCAGCGAGAACAGGCAGTCGCCCACCCACGCCATCGGCAGGTATGACAGGATGTCTTCGTGGTCGGTGAGTTTATCGAAACCGACCCCGCCCACGCCCGCCGCCATCAGCGCCGCATGCGACTGGCATACGCCCTTCGGTTTGCCGGTGGTGCCGGAGGTGTACAGGATGATGGCGATGTCGCCGCCGCCGCCCGCCGCCACGGCCGCCTCGAATGCGCCGGGATGGGCTTTGTCCCACGCGCGGCCGAGCACCTGCAGCGCCGCGAACGAGGTCAGGCCGGCCTGCTTGTAGTGGCGCATGCCGCGTTCGTCGTCGAAGGCGATATGGCGCACCTGCGGGCACAGGGCCTGCAATTCGAGCAGCTTGTCGACCTGTTCCTGGTCTTCGACGATGGCAAAGCATATTTCGGCGTCGTTCAATACGTAGGCCATGTCGGCCGCCGGCGCATCCTGGTACAGCGGCACCGGCACGCCGCCCAGGCATTGCGCGGCCAGCATGGCCCAGTACAGGCGCGGGCGGTTGTCGCCGATGATGGCCAGGTTCATTCCGCGCGTAAAACCGAGCGAGGCCAGGCCGCAGGCCAGCGCGCGCACCTCGGCGTTCACCTCCAGCCAGCTCCAGGTCTGCCAGATGCCCAGGTGCTTTTCGCGAAAGGCGGGGCGCTGCGGGCGTTGCTGCCCGTGCGCCAGCAGGCGCCGTGGAAAAGTCTGCAATTGCGAGCCATCGAATGTCTGCACCAGCGTCCCCTTTTGTTTGTCCGGCCCCCCTCCGCAACGGCAAATGCGGGGGTGGCGCGCTTTTTGTGTGATGATATTAGCTCGCGTTGGACAAGGAGGTTGTCTTTTGGATGACAATTGCGCCTCAAATTCGCGACTTTCGATGCTGCGACGCACAATGACAAACCAGACACAGACATTAATAGATCACTTGCGCTCGACCATCTGGGCACGCACCCTCACGCCCGCCGAGATGATCCGGGTGGAGGCCGACTGCTTCGAACAGTTCGTGCCCAAGGGCGGCTTTGTATGCCGCAAGGGTGAGCCGCTGGAAAACTGGGTCGGGATCATCGACGGCCTGGTCAAGATCAACAATTTTTCGCCGTCCGGGAAAAACGTCACTTTCGCCGGCGTGCCGACCGGCGGCTGGTTCGGCGAAGGCTCGCTGCTCAAGGACCAGATCCGCAAATACGATGTGATGGCGCTGCGCGACACCCGCGTGGCGCGCATGCCGCGCGAAACGTTCGAGTGGCTGCTGGAAGTGAGCCTGCCGTTTACCCGCTTTTTGCTGATGCAGCTCAACGAACGCCTGGGCCAGTTCATCGGCCTGGTCGAAAACGACCGCATGCTCGATATCGACACCCGCGTGGCGCGCTGCCTGGCCGCCATGTTCAACTCGCATTTGTATCCGGGGCTGGAAAAGCTGGTGCAGATTTCGCAGGAAGAAATCGGCTACCTGTCGGGCGCTTCGCGCCAGCGCGCAAACCAGGCCTTGCAACTGCTGGAGAAGGAAGGCCTGGTACGGCTCGACTACGGCGGCGTCCGCGTGCTCGACCTGGAAGGGCTGCGCCACTTCCAGGCATGACCTCCGCGTTCGCGCCCGCGTTCGCGTTCGCGCCACGGCCGGGCGCGATAGAGGTATCATAAGACACAATGACACCACCCGATTCAACGCTGCCCATGCCCACCTCCACCGCGCGCGACGAGCGCCTCGCGCAGCTGCGCGCCGCCATGCGGCTCGCGCAGGTCGACGCCTGCGTCATCCCTTCGTCCGATCCGCACCTGTCCGAATACCTGCCCGGCCGCTGGCAGGGGCGCGAATGGCTGACCGGTTTTACCGGCTCGGTCGGCACTTTCATCGCCACCGCCGACTTCGCCGGCTGCTGGACCGACGCCCGCTACTGGACCCAGGCCGCCACCGAACTGGCCGGCAGCAGCGTGCAACTGATGAAAATCCCGTCCGGCGCCAGCCTGCTGCACATCGACTGGCTTGCCGCCAACCTGGCTGCGGGCCAGACGGTGGCGGTGGACGCGCGCGTGCTCGGCCTGTCCAGCGCGCGCCTGCTGGCCGACGCCTTGAAAGCGCGCGGCGTCAATTTGCGCACCGATATCGACCTGCTGGACGCCGTCTGGAGCGAGCGCCCGGCGCTGCCGCCCGCACCGGTGTTCGAGCACGCCGCGCCGTTCGCGTCCCTAAGTCGCGCCGACAAGCTGGCCGCCATCCGCGCCGCCATGGCTACACTGGGCGCGAACCGCCACTTCGTCTCGACTCTCGACGACATCGCCTGGCTGTTCAACCTGCGCGGCGCCGACGTGAGCTACAACCCGGTCTTCCTGGCGCATGCGCTGCTAACAACCGACAGCGCGACCCTGTTCGTGGCCGAAGCCAAGGTCGATGCCGCATTGCGCGCACGCCTGCTGGAAGACGGCGTCAGCCTCGCTCCCTATGAAGACGCCGCCGCCGCCCTGGCCGCATTGCCGGCAGGTGCAACGCTGCTGATCGACCCGCGCCGCATCACCGCCGGCATGCGCGAGGCTGTCGCAGCGGGCATCAACGTGATCGAAGCGGTCAACCCGAGCACCTTCGCCAAGTCCAGGAAATCCGCGCTCGACGCGGCCCACGTGCGAGCCACCATGGAGCAGGACGGCGCCGCCCTGTGCGAATTTTTCGCCTGGCTGGAGGCCGAACTGGCCAACCCGGCGCGCGCGCCGCTGACCGAAGTGGCGATCGATCGCCACATCACGGCCGCGCGCGCACGCCGGCCCGGTTTCGTGAGCCCCAGTTTCGGCACCATCGCCGGTTTTAACGCCAACGGCGCCATCATCCACTACCGCGCCAGCGACGCCGCGCACGCCGTCATCGAAGGCGACGGCCTGCTGCTGATCGACTCCGGCGGCCAGTACCTGGGCGGCACCACCGACATCACCCGCGTGGTGCCGGTCGGCGCCACCAGCGAGGCGCAGCGGCGCGACTTTACCCTGGTGCTTCAGGGCGTGATCGCGTTGTCGTCGGCGCGCTTCCCGCGCGGCACCCGCTCGCCGATGCTCGATGCGCTTGCGCGCGCCCCGATCTGGGCCGCCGGCATCGATTACGGCCACGGCACCGGCCACGGCGTCGGTTTCTTTTTGAATGTGCACGAAGGGCCGCAGTCGATTTCCGCAAGCGCCATGCCGGAGCCGCACACCGCCATGGAAGAAGGCATGATCACCTCGGTCGAACCGGGCATCTACCGGCCCGGCCGCTGGGGCATCCGCATCGAAAACCTGGTTCTCAACGTGGCGGCGGACAGCACCGAATTTGGCCACTGGCTGCGCTTCGAAACCTTGACCCTGTGCCCGATCGACACGCGCTGCCTGCACCTGCCGCTGCTGCGCGCCGACGACATCGCCTGGATCAACGACTACCACGCCACCGTGCGCGCGCGCCTCGCGCCGCATGTCAGCGGCCCGGCCGCCGCCTGGCTTCAACGACGCACACAGGAGATCTGATGTCGACCGCACGTTCAACCCGCGCCAGCGCCGCCGTCGACCGCCTCAAGGTCCGCAGCGGTAACGCCGGCTATTCCATGGCCCGCACCGGCGACGGCCTGTTCTTCCTGTCCGAAGCGCCGGGCGAGCCGCCCCTGTGCGCGCCGCTCGACCTTGATGAGTTTGTCGCCTTCGTCAACAAGCTCGGACCGCAGGTGGCGCGGCGCGTCAGCAAGCTCGATGTCGCCTTCGAAAAGCAGCTGGTGAAAAAGAAGCCCGCACCATAATGTAGTTCCGCACAAGGACAGCGCATGCCCACCATGGAATTACTGTCGGCCTACTGGTCGAAACCCGAAATCGCCACCAATGGGCTGATCCTGCTCAATTTGCTCGGCGCGCTGATACTCGGGCTATTGGTCGGCTACGAACGCTCGTACCACGGGCGCGCGGCCGGCATGCGCACCTATGGCCTGGTGTGCATGGCCTCGGCCGCGCTGACCATCGTGGGCGGCTATCCGGGCTTCTGGTTCGGCGGCCATGGCGCCTCGCTGCTGGCCGCGGTCGACCCCACGCGCGTCATCCAGGGCATCGTCACCGGCATCGGCTTTCTGGGCGCGGGCGTGATCATGCGCGAAGGATTCAATATCAGCGGCCTGACCACGGCGGCGTCGATCTGGACCTCGTCGGTGATCGGCATCCTGGTCGGCGTCGGCTTTTATCTGGCGGCGATGGGGCTGGCCTTCTTTTCGGCGATGATCATGATTTACCTGTCCAAGGTCGAAGCCTGGCTGCCCTCGCGCCACGCGGTGGCGGTGATGATGCGCTTCAAGCACGACTTCGTGCCGCGCGAAGATGCGCTGCGCCGCATCGCGCTGGCGCGCGGCTACGCCATCGCCGGCGGCTCGCTCACCATCGGCAGCGAGAACAATATGCAGGAATGGCGTTTCGTGGCGCTGGCGCTGTCCAAAAAGAGCGGTGCGCCGCTGTCCGACCTGGCGGCCGAACTGGCGCAATTCAACGGCATCGACAGTTTTCAAATCTCCCATGCCCGTAACTAGCCAAGGAGCTGCCATGAAGGCACAAGACGTACTCGATTTCTGGTTCCTGCCCGCCGGCGCCGAAGGCCACGGCCAGGCGCGCGAGGCCTGGTTTCGCAAGAGCGACGCTTTCGACGCCGAGGTGGCCGAGCGCTTCGGCCCCCTGCTCGAACACGCGCTCGCCGGTGGACTGCGCGAGTGGGACGACCAAGGCCCGCAAGGCGCGCTGGCGCGCATCGTGCTGCTCGACCAGCTCACGCGCAACGCCTGGCGCGGCCAGCCGGCGTCGTTTTCTGGCGACGCGCTGGCGCTGGCGGCCGCCATGCGCCTGGTCGAGAGCGGCGCCGACAAAACGCTCACGCCGGTGCAGCGCTGGTTCGCTTACATGCCCTTCGAGCACGCCGAGGATGCCCGCATGCAGGAGCGCGCGGTGGAACTGTTTTCCGACCTGGCGCAGTACGGCACGGCCTTCGAAGGCGCGCTCGATTATGCGCACCGCCACCGTGGCGTGATCGCGCGCTTCGGCCGCTTCCCGCACCGTAACGCGATCCTGGGACGCGCCTCGACGCTTGACGAAATCGCGTTTCTCAAGCAGCCGGGTTCGGGCTTCTAGGTGGTGCGCACGCTCAATATCGTCGGCGCCGGCCATGTGGGGCGCGTGCTGGGGCGCCTGTTCGCCGCCACCGGCGCATTTGCGGTGGGCGATGTGCTGACCCGCTCGCACGCGGGCGCGCTGGACGCCGTCGGCTTCATCGGGGCCGGGCGCGCGGTGTCGGCCATGGACCAGATGCGCAGCGCCGACGTGTGGATGCTGGCCGTCGGCGACGACCAGATCGGCGCCGTGTGCGCGCAACTGGCGCTCTGCCATCCATTACAGGGCGCGATCGTGTTCCATTGCAGCGGCGCCAAGTCGTCGGCGCTGCTGGCGCCGGCCACGCAGGCCGGGGCGCTGGCGGCGAGCGTGCATCCGATCCGCAGCTTTGCCGATCCGGCACAGGTGGCGCAGCACTTCGGCGGCACCTTTTGCGGGGTCGAGGGCGATGCCGGCGCGCTGGCCGTGCTCACGCCGGCCTTGCAAGCGATCGGTGCGCAGCCGGTGGCGATCGACGCGCAAGCAAAAACCGTGTACCACGCGGCCTCGGTGTTCGCTTCGAATTACCTGGTGACGGTGCTCGACGCCGCGCTGCGCGCCTACCAGGCGGCCGGTGTGCCGGAACCGGTGGCGCGCGCGCTGGCGCAGCCGCTGGCGGCGGAAAGCATGGCCAATGTATTTCGCCTGGGCGCGGCAGCGGCGCTGAGCGGGCCGATTGCGCGCGGCGACATGGACACCGTGGCGCGCCAGCAGGCGGCGCTGGCCGCGTGGGACGGGCCGACCGGGGCGCTGTACGCGGCGCTGGTGGCGCCGACGCAGGACCTGGCGCGACGCAAGGCACGCGGCTAAGGAACACGGTTCACGCTTATGCAACGCGGCTGATGCATTAATGCGAAAAGATGCAACCATGCATCGACAAACGCAAAAAATCGCAATAAGCTAGACCGTTACGGTGATGTTGCGGGAGACTTGCCAAAACGGCAGGGATCGCCATGCCGCAGCTTACGTCGACCAGGGAGACCAGCATGCTATTTTTGAAAAGTACGTCTGTCACAAAGGCGCCCGGCATTTATGAAGTCGACATCGCCGCCAAACCGCCTGGCAAGACCTTCGGCGTATTCATCGCCACCGACCCTGACAATCCCCCGAATTCGATTCTCGCCGGCCTGGCCGAGCTGGGCTTCCAGAACACCCACAGCGAGGCCTACACCCACAAGGATCGCGGCAAGGTGCTTGACCTGCACTTTCAAAAAGATGGCACCGACATCTTCAAAGGCTGGAAAACCGAAGAGTGCGAGGAGAACCTGAAAGCCATCGATACCTTGTTCGGCAACGTCGGCATCAGCGTCACGCCGCGCGTGATGTCGCTGGCCGAAGCGTATTCCTGAGCCGACCTAGCTGTAGCGGCTCGCATTTGAAAACGGGCGTGCTCGCATTCGACGCCGTTTTCGGCTCGAATTTTCTGCAACTGGTGGGGTGCCCGTGCTCACGCTATCTGCAAATGAGCTTTCAATCGACGGCGCCAGCTCGCATTCCATGGTGCCGTGTTCGCGCTAACTGCAAGCACCAGAAGGCCATGGATCGTCTCGTTTGGGTCTAGACAATCGGGTGCCGATGTCTCGAAAGTACCGTATCAACCCATGTGAGACACGAAAAGCGTCTCGATGGCAGCGTCACGCATGGGTGTATACAATACAATGCATGACGGCAAGGCTCGCTTTCGGCCATTTGCGGACAGCGGCCCCCTCATTCCAAACCAGCAATGGCTGAATACGTTTAGTGCTCGACGCCAATTTTTTTGAGGTAATCTTAGTGAAAACTCGCGTTACCTTGGCAACGTGTTTCTTTGCCTTTTCCACCTTGGCGACCTCGGCCCTTGCCGGTGAAAGCGGGTGCGCTCAGCAACTTGACGAACAAATGAGAGAAATGCAGGCAATGGTTTCAGGGTATGCAGGATCCGTCACATACAAGAAACTCATGGATCGGGCGATGCAATGCATGAATTCAGGCACGTGCGGAAAGGCTGACCTGTTGATAGGCGCGCAGGAAATTATGCTGGACGAAACCGTGATCGGGCTACAGCGAGAAAAACTCGCCGTGCTCAAAAAATTTCTGGTGCAACAAAAAACGAAGCCCAACTCCAACGACCCTTGCGAGTTAATGAGATCGTTCCCACCAGTTCTTGAGCAAATAAAAGCGTTGAATGAAAAGCAAATCGAAAAATTCCAAGAGCTTTCATCCAGCATGTTCATGCCTATTGGCGGTCAGTCGAAGTAATAGTTACCGTCGCGCCAAATCTAGTCGTCAGCTGAACCTCCGAACAACGGTGCAATTGTGTCGTGTCCGACCTGCAGCGCCTGGCGGTTGGGAATGCTCAACGTTGCGTCCGGTTTGGACGAAGTCGAGCGTCTCCAGTGAGTCGTATGCCGCCCGCCAACTTCAACCCTTCGATCCAGTTTTTTATGGATTGATGCCAACTTTTCATTGACAGTTATCGTGAGCATGCAAAAATGGAATGCGAGTCGGCGCGGAAAAACGCAAGCTCATTTGCAGATAATGTGCGCACGTGTGTTCCGTCATTTGCATTTAATTCGAACCGAAATCGGCGTCAAATGCGAGCATGACCGGTTTCAAATGCGAGCCGTTACACCTAGCCGGCCACCTCGATGTGATACAGGGCCCACGGACAGGCGCCGAAGCGTTCGGCCAGCGGCCGCGCCGCCATGTCCGCAAAGCGGTCCGCATCGTACACCGCCCATAGCGGCCCCAGTCCGCCCAGCGCCATCGGTTTGCCGTCCAGGTGGGTGGCGACAATGAAGCGCTGCGCGCGCGCCTGCGCCACCGGCAGCGCCACCGCATAGCCATCGACCGCGCGCAGCAGCAGTTTGCCGTCCTCGCGCGGGCGCGTGCCGGAGAGCGCCACCACATCGAGCAGCAGCGGGCCGCGCAGCGTGTGCGGCCTGGCGTCGTATTCCAGCGTAGGGCGGATGCTCTGCGCGGGCAGCGCCAGCAGGGCGCCGAAGTCGATGCCGAAGGCTTTGTCGAAGCTGAGCTTTTGCTTGTGCATCATCTGGTCGCGCACCGGGTCGAACGGGCCGCGGTTGCTGTGCGCCAGCGCGCCGGTCAGGGTCAGCAGGGCCGGCCCGGGTGCGCGCCCGGCATTCGCGCCGCCGGCCGCTGCCGGCAGGGCGGCCGCGCTCAGGGCCGCGCCCAGGAAGTGACGTTTTTTCATGCGAAAATAGCTCCGTCGTTAAGAGCCTATTCCAGTAGGCGGGGGGAAGCACATGGCGATGCCTGCCATGCGCGGGCAAGGCGCGAGGAGGCCGCATGGCTAGCCATGCAACGACGAGCAACGCCGCCCCCGTTTGGCAGGCGCGCCAGGTGCGACTCCTGCCTGCTGGAATAGGCTCTAAGTACCCACAGTGTCTTCCTGCCATCATACCGCCCCCATGGACCTGTTTCAAGAAACCCGGCTCACTCCGTTCCCGCTCGACGACGGCGCCTTGTCGGTGCTGCCGCAACTGCCCTTGCGCCTGCCTAACGCCGAGGTGCTGGCGCGCCTGATTGCCGAGACCGACTGGCGCGCCGAGTCGATCACCCTGTGGGGCAAACAGCACCTTCAGCCGCGCCTGACCGCCTGGCATGGCGAGGCGGCCTACACCTATTCCGGCCTGCGCCTCGCACCGCTGCCGTTTTCGCCGCTGCTGCTGGAACTCAAGCATGCCGTCGAGGCCGCCTGCGGGCAGCGCTTCAACAGTGTGTTGCTCAATTACTACCGCAACGAACGCGACAGCATGGGCATGCACAGCGACGACGAAGCCGAGCTCGGAGCGCAGCCGGTGATCGCTTCGCTCAGTTTCGGGGCGTCCCGAACCTTCATCCTGCGCCATAAACGGACGAAACAGACACTTAAACTAGGCTTAAATGACGGTACTCTAATAGTGATGTCAGGAAACACTCAAACGCACTGGCAGCATGGAATCAACAAGTCGACGCGCGCGATCGGGCCACGCGTGAACCTAACTTTCCGCTACATCTATTAATTTGCGCTTAACGTGCGCTAACTGAAAAATACATATAGCTGAACTCCCAGTCAGTTATTTGCCGCGAGGGTGATTTTTCTCGTTACATCTGCTTACAAGTCTTACGGAATGGGACTTCATGCGTCCTTTCGCTGGTGCTATCTTGATTACCTCGCAATTCATTGGGAATTGCGGAACAGACTGTTTCACACAAAGGATTCCGCATGAAAAAGCTCATTTTTGCATTGATCGCCGGCGTCACCGCGATGACCGCCGCACAAGCTCAAAGCCCTGCTCCGTACATCGGCCTGGGCGTGGCATCGTCCGACCACAGTTTCAAAATCGGCGGTAGCGACTTCGACGGCGACGGTTTCAAGCCATCGCTGAAAGTCTTCGGCGGCGTCGACATTACCCCGATGTGGGGCGTGGAAGCCGGTTACACCGACCTGCGCAAGGCTGAATACGATTACAAGATCGGCAACAACAGCTACACCGGCAGCACCGAAGGCAAGCGCGCTTATGTCGCCGGCAAGGGCACCATGCCTGTGAACGAGATGTTCTCGGTCTACGGCAAGCTGGGCGTCGGTTACAGCAAGGTCGACAGCACCTCGTCGAACCTGAACTACAAGGAAAGCGACACCGGCGTGTACGCTGGTGTTGGCGCTCAGTACAACATCAACAAACAGGTCGCCCTGACGCTCGAATATGAGCGCTATGGCAAGAGCAAGGACTTCGGTGCCAAGGCGGACGCCATCACCGTTGGCGCTCGTTACAACTTCTGATGATGGGCCCGGGCTGACGCGCTACGCGCGCAGTCCGGGCCGCTCCTGACAGAAGGGCAGACCGGAACAGGCACGGCGCCTTCCAGTGTGTGCAGCAAGCGCCCCCTCCGCTTGTTGTACCCATCGGGAGGCGCTTTGTTTGTTTACAGGCGCTCGTCCGTCACCATGCCCGCCGCGATGAAGCGGTGCAGCGACGACCATTGCCAGTCGCGCGGCGCGGCGCACAGGCCGTGGCGCAGGGGATTGTGGTGGATGTAGTCGACCAGGCCGGCGTACTCGTCGGCGCCGACCGGATGCTGCTGGTAGTGCGGTTCCCAGATATTGTCCAGGCCCGCTCCCGCGCGCGACTTGCCCAGCGACTTGGAAAACGCGATCTTGACCGCGCGCCAGCGCGCCGCGCAATCGTGGTCGCCCGGGGGCAGGGTCCAGATGGCGTGGGCGTGGTCGGGCAGGGCGACCCAGGCATCGACATGGAATGGTTTGCGGCTGCGCGCCTGGCGGATCGCTTCGCCGAAGGCGGAAATATGGTCGGTCAGCAGGGTGCCGCCGCGCCCGGACAGGCGCACCGTAAAGAAGTAACTGTGCCCGGCGACCCGGTTGGCGCGATAGTCATTCATCTTTCCAGTATGCCGGGCAGGGCGGGCTTGTCGTTCGATCAGCGCCAATGTGGCGTGGTTTTATAGCGAGCTGTGCTGCAAAAAACGCTTGCGCCACCCCGCCGGCGGGGTGGCTTGCGGCACCGCTTACACCGTGAGCGGCTTGTAGCGGATGCGCTTCGGCTTGGCGCCTTCTTCACCCAAACGCTTCTTCTTGTCCGCTTCGTATTCCTGGTAGTTACCGTCGAAGAAGGTCACTTGTGAGTTGCCTTCGAAGGCCAGGATGTGGGTCGCGATACGGTCCAGGAACCAGCGATCGTGGGAAATGACCATGACGCTGCCGGCAAATTCCAGCAAGGCATCTTCCAGCGCGCGCAGGGTTTCCACGTCCAGGTCGTTGGACGGTTCATCGAGCAGCAGCACGTTGCCGCCTTGCAGCAAGGTCTTGGCCAGGTGCAAACGACCGCGTTCACCACCGGAGAGGTTGCCGACGATCTTTTGCTGGTCCGAACCCTTGAAGTTGAAGCGGCCCAGGTAGGCGCGCGACGGCATGTCGAAACGGCCCACGGTGAGCGTGTCGGCGCCGCCGGCCACGTCGTCGAAGACAGTCTTGGTATTGGCCAGGTCGTCGCGGTTCTGGTCGACGATGGATACGCGCGCGGTCTGGCCGATCGCCACTTCGCCGCTGTCTGGCTGCTCTTTGCCGGTGATCATCTTGAACAGGGTCGATTTACCGGCGCCGTTGGGGCCGATGATGCCGACGATCGCACCCGGTGGCACCACGAACGACACATTCTCGATCAGCATGCGGTCGCCGAAGGACTTCGAGACGTTCTTGAATTCGATCACGTCATTGCCCAGGCGCTCGGCCACGGGAATGAAGATCTCGGACGTCTCGTTGCGCTTCTGGTATTCGTGCTCGGACAGCTCGTTAAAGCGCGCCAGGCGGGCCTTGCTCTTGGCCTGGCGGCCCTTCGGATTCTGGCGCACCCATTCCAGTTCCTTGGCGATGGTTTTCTGGCGCGAGGACTCGGTTGCTTCTTCCTGCTTGAGGCGGTTGCTCTTTTGCTCCAGCCACGAGCTGTAGTTGCCTTTCCATGGAATGCCATGGCCGCGGTCGAGTTCGAGAATCCATTCGGCGGCGTTGTCGAGGAAGTAGCGATCGTGGGTGATGGCGACGACGGTGCCCGGGAAGCGCAGCAGGAATTGTTCGAGCCAGTCGACTGATTCGGCGTCCAGGTGATTGGTTGGTTCGTCGAGCAGCAGCATGTCGGGTTTCGACAGCAGCAGGCGGCACAGCGCCACGCGGCGCTTTTCGCCGCCGGACAGGATGCCGATCTTGGCGTCCCACGGCGGCAGGCGCAGCGCGTCGGCGGCCATTTCCAGCTGCAGGTTCAGGTTGCCGCCGTCGGAAGTCGAGATGATCGCTTCCAGGCGCGCCTGTTCGGTCGCCAGCGCATCGAAGTCGGCGTCTTCGTCGGCATACGCCGCGTACACCGCTTCGAGCTTGCCTTGCGCTTCGAACACTTCGCCCAGGCCCGATTCGACCACCTGGCGCACCGTCTGCTCGGGATCGAGCACCGGTTCCTGCGGCAGGTAGCCGATGTTCAGGCCCGGCATCGGCACGGCTTCGCCCTGGATGTCGGTATCGATCCCGGCCATGATTTTCAGCAAGGTCGACTTGCCGGAGCCATTCAGGCCCAGCACGCCGATTTTGGCGCCGGGGAAGAACGACAGGGAAATATCCTTGAGGATCTGACGCTTGGGCGGGACGATTTTGCCCACGCGATTCATGGTATAGACGTAATTGGCCATTGAGTTTCTTGAAATGGGGACGGAAGGTCAACAGGATACAATAAGTCGCCCCGGCTTTGGCTCTTTCCTGCGCCGGCCGGCTGGCCGCTCCGGCGAACAGTGTCCCCTTTTATGCATATTGCAAGTTTTATGCCGGGTGAGTGTCGGGATTATTTACACTTGCAAACATGGCGACGCGCAATGTTTCCGCAAGTCATTGATTTTGCGCATATTTTGCTTTTGGGCATGAAAATTGCTCTATTTGCATTGGGCAGCAAGCGCCAATAAAAACAAATTCCAACTCTTACCTGAAAAGATAACTCAATGACATTTAATTTGATCCGCAGCGTGATGTCGGCCGCCGCACTGATTCTGGCCACCAGCTCGGCGCATGCACTGGTTGTAAGCAACTCCACCAACGCGACCGACCTGGCCAAGGCCTTGGGCGGCACCGGCGTCAGCATCAGCAACGCCAGCCTGGTCAGCGCCACCCCGACCGCGAGCGGCATCTTTACCAAGGGCGGCAATATCGGCTTCGAGCAAGGCGTCCTGCTGACCACCGGCGTGACCAGCTGCGCAGTCGGCGTCAACAACGGCCCTGGTTGCTCGGGCGCCGGCACCACCACCTCGCTGAAATTCGACTTCACCAGCACCACCGGCAACATCTTCTTCAACTATGTGTTCGCTTCCGAGGAATACAACGAATACGTGGGCTCCAAGTTCAACGACCTGTTCGAACTCAAGCTCAACGGCGTGAACATCGCCCTGGTGCCGGGCAACAACGGCGTGGTGTCGATCAATAATGTCAACGCGGGCATCAATGCCGGCTACTACCGCGACAATGGCGCCAACACCATCGCGACCGGTTACGATGGCTTGACCACGGTCATGACCGCCAAGGCCTTCGGCCTGGTTGGCAAGAACACCTTCGAATTCCTGATCCAGGACCGTGGCGACACCAACCTGGACTCGGGCGTGTTCATCCAGGGCGGCACCTTCGCCGCCGATCCGGTCGGCGTGCCTGAACCGGGCAGCCTGGCCCTGCTGGGCCTGGGCCTGGCCGGACTGGCCGTCGCCAAGCGCAAAAAAGCGGCGTAAGCACATCGCCTGATAAAAAATAGCGGCCTGCGGGCCGCTATTTTTTCATGCCGCCGCCGCGCCTATTTTCGCCTGAGCAATCCTTCTGCCGCATACAGCGCCAGCGCGCTCCAGATGATGGCGAAGCCGATCATGCGCTCCTGGGTAAACGCTTCGTGGAACAAAAAGATCCCCAGGCTGAGCTGGATGGTCGGCCCGATGTATTGCAGCAAGCCGAGCACCGACAGGGGAATCTTGCGCGCGCCGCTGGCAAACAGCAGCAGCGGAATGGCCGTGATCGGCCCCGAGGCGATCAGCAGCCAGCGGGTGGTGTTCGATGGCGTATTGAGAAAGGCGTTGTCACCGGTCATGGTCAGCCAGATGACGAAGCCGAGCGCGAACGGGAACAGCAGCATGGTTTCGAAGGACAAGCCTTCCAGCGCGCCCAGCGAGGCGGTCTTGCGCAGCAAGCCGTAGCCGCCGAAGGAGGCGGCCAGCGCCAGCGCGATCCAGGGCATGCGCCCGGCTTGCCAGGTCAGCCACAGCACGCCGCAGGTGGCCAGCGCGATCGCCAGCCACTGGACCACGCGCAAGCGTTCCTTGAGGATCAGAAAGCCGAGCATCACATTGAACAGGGGATTGATGAAGTAGCCCAGGCTCGCTTCGATCACGTGGCCGCTGTTGACCGCCCAGATGTACAGCAGCCAGTTAAGACTGAGCAGCAGGGCGCTGAGCGCGAAACTGGCCACCACGCGCGGCTGGCGGCGCAGTTCGCCCAGCCATTTCCATTGCTGGCGGATGGTTAATACGATTACCAGGAACAGCAGCGACCACAGCACCCGGTGGCCCATGATCTGGGCCGGCGGCACTTCTTTGATGGCGTGGAAATACAAGGGAAACAGACCCCAGCACAGGAAGGCCAGGGCGGCGGACAGGATGCCGGTACGCATGATTGACAATCAGAGATTCATTGGATCAACATTATCCCGCAGTTAGGGGAAGCTTGCTGGCCACCGGCCATTTGCCGATGATGCCAATCTGCCATCGGGAACGCGCTCATCCGCACAGTGGGTTTATCATGGCGTCTTCAAAAGCAAGGGCAATCTTGCTGTCACCAAGGGTATTTATGATGCAACGAAATGTGCTTGCTTTTTCCATGGTCATCTTCTATTGTGCAATGCACCAAAACAAGAATATGGTGCAATCTTGACAGCGCAACACAAGAAGAGCAGCCTGGCGGCCCTGACCCTGGCCGCCGTCGGTATCGTGTACGGCGATATCGGCACCAGTCCCCTGTATACCCTCAAAGCCGTGTTCCACCAAGACCACGGGCTCACCCTGAACACCCCCAACCTGCTGGGCATCATTTCCCTCATTTTTTGGGGCCTGACCCTGATTGTGTCGCTCAAGTACGTCGCCCTGATATTGCGTGCCGACAATCGCGGCGAGGGCGGCATCATGGCATTGATGGCGCTGGCGCTCAATTCGGTGACCAAGGCCTCCAAATGGTATTTCCCGCTGATGGTGCTGGGCGTGTTCGGCGCCACCATGTTCTATGGCGACAGCGTGATCACGCCCGCCATTTCGGTGCTGGGTGCGATCGAAGGGCTGGAAGTGGCGTTGCCCGGCATCCCCAACTGGGTGGTGCTGCTCATTACCGCCGTGGTGCTGGTGGCCCTGTATTCGGTGCAGCGGCGCGGCACGGCCGGCATCGGGCGCTGGTTCGGTCCGGTCATGCTGGTCTGGTTCATCGCCCTGGCGGTGATGGGCGTGGTCAATATTATCGAGGCGCCGCAGATCCTGGCCGCGCTCAATCCCCTGCATGCCTTGCGCTTCATGCTGGAAAACAAGTACACCGCCTTCATCGCGCTCGGCGCGGTGGTGCTCTCGCTGACCGGGGCCGAGGCCTTGTACGCCGACATGGGCCACTTCGGCAAGAAGCCGATCCGCGCGGCCTGGTTCCTGATCGCCTTTCCGGCGCTGGCGCTGAACTACATGGGCCAGGGCGCGCTGCTGATCATGCATCCCGAGCACGTCAGCAATCCTTTCTACAACCAGCTCGGCAGCTGGAGCATCTACCCGCTGGTGCTGCTCTCGACCATGGCCGCCGTGATCGCGTCGCAGGCGACCATTTCCGGCACCTTCTCGATGACCAAGCAAGCCATCGCGCTGGGCCTGATGCCGCGCATGCGCGTGCTGCACACCTCGGAAAGCGAAATCGGCCAGATCTACATCCCGGCCGTCAACTGGCTGCAACTGGTGGTGGTGCTGATCGGCGTATTGATTTTCCAGTCTTCGGACGACATGGCCGGCGCCTACGGCATCGCGGTCACCGCCACCATGCTGTGCACCACCGTGCTGACCTTTTTCGTGACCCGCTACCGCTGGCACCTGCCGCTGGTGCTGTGCTTCGGCGCGACCGGCTTTTTCATCATCATGGACATCATGCTGTTCTCCTCGAGCACCCTGAAACTGTTCCACGGCGGCTGGTTCCCGCTGCTGCTCGGCGCAATTTTGTTTACCGGCATGATGACCTGGAAGCGCGGGCGCCAGCTGGTGTTCGAAAACCTGCAGTCGCACGCCATTCCGCTCGACGAATTCCTGCAGTCGCTGTTCGTGGCGCCGCCCACGCGCGTGTACGGCACCGCGATTTTCCTGCGCGGCGAAAGCGACGGCGTGCCGCACGCGCTGCTGCACAACCTGTCGCACAACAAGGTGCTGCACGAGCGCGTGGTGTTCCTCACCGTGCACATGATGGAAGAGCCATGGGTGCCGGTCGCCGAGCAGGCCAAGGTGACCGACCTGGGCCACAACTGCTTCCAGATCAATGTGTTCTACGGCTTCAAGGATGAACCGGATATTCCCAAGGTGCTGGTCCAGTGCGCCGAGCTCGGCCTGCCGTTCGAGATGATGGAAACCTCCTTCTTCATCGCGCGCCAGACCGTCATTTCGACCCCGGGCAGAGGCATGGCGCCATGGCGCGAGCACCTGTTCGTGACTATGTCGCGCAACGCCCGCGGCGCGGCCGACTACTATCAGATTCCACCGAACCGGGTGATCGAGCTGGGAACCCAGGTCGAAATCTGAACGGCCTGCTTGAAATACACATTGATACATATCCGCGACACTTTTGATGCGTGACGAATAGTGCGGGGACGGGCAACTGCTGCTAAACTTTGGCAACTTTTTCCGTCACCGCCCAAGGATTCCATGAAACTCAAGCTTACTCTCGCCGCCGCCTTTGTCGCCACGCTCGCCCTGACCGCTTGCGGCAGTTCCGATGACAGCCCGGTCCAGGTGCCGCCACCGGCGGTCACCAACCCGACCACCTTCGCCAGCAAGGACGTGGTGATCGGCACCGGCGCCACAGCGGCGCTCGGCAAAAACATTACCGTGCATTACAGCGGCTGGCTGTACGATTCGAGCAAACCGGAAAACAAGGGCACCCAGTTCGAAACCACCGTCGGCAAAACGCCGGCCACGTTCGCGCTGAACCCGGGCAACCTGATCGAAGGTTGGACCGACGGCATCCCGGGCATGAAAGTGGGCGGCAAGCGCACCCTGACGATTCCGGCCGCCAAGGCTTACGGCGTCGCCGGCCGGGGCGTCATTCCAGGCAACGCCGGCCTGGTGTTCGACATCGAACTGACCGAAGTGAAGTAATTCCCCTCCCGGCGCGCCTCCGCTGCGCCGCTGCCCGATCCTTTCGTATCCCGAAAGGATCGGGCCATGCCTGCCCGCGCACGCCTGCCTGCCCGCCAATACCGATCCTCCGCGCCATCGACCATGCCGGACTGCCGCCGCCTGCGCGGCGCACGCATGACATAACACAGCATGCGCGGCCCTGCGGCGCGCACGATGGCAGCTTGTCCACCTTTGAGGATTCGCCATGCCCACTCGCCTTGCACTGGCGCTGTTGCTGTCCGCCGCCGCCACCGCCGCCGCCGTACCAAGCTACACCGTAACCGTCCTGCCCGATGGAATGGCCCCGGCCGGCATCAACAATGCCGGCCAGATCGTCGGCACCCGCAACGAGCACGCCTACCTGTGGTCAAGCGCCGGCGGCGTCGACCTCGGCACCTTGGGCGGCGCCAGCAGCACCGGCGCGGCGCTCAACCGCTTCGGCGAGGTGACCGGCGGCGCGCTCACGGCCAGCGGCGAAGAACACGCCTTCATTTACAGCCATGGCGTGATGACCGACCTCGGCACGGTCGGCGGCGGCACGCTGGCGCGCGGCACGGCGATCAACGACCTGGGCCAGATTGCCGGGGACTTTCATGCGCCCGCCACCGGCTGGGGCGCCTTTGTACGCCTCGATGGCCAACTGCGCGATATCGGCAACCTGGGCGGCGCCAGTACCTGGGCCAGCGGCATCAACAACGCCGGCCGCGTGGTCGGGTCCTGGCTGGCGCAGGGCGACTTCCATCCGCCGCAAAGCGCCTATATCTACGAGAACGGCGTCATGAGCGCCCTCAACTATTCATCCTCGGGCATCAGCAGCGCCAACGCCGTCAACCAGGCCGGCCAGATCACCGGCACCGACTGGCACGGACCGGAAGCGGCCTATCTGTACACCAACGGCATGACGCAGGTGCTGGGAAGCATGTATGGCCTGGCCGCGTGGGGCACCGCGCTCAACAACCGGGGCGAGGTGGTCGGCAACCTGGGCGGGCCGCTGCAAGTGCCGTTCTTTGGGTTTATCTACGCCAACGGCGCCATGAGCGACCTCAATACACTGATCGATCCCGCGCTCGGCTGGACCGTGACCAGCGCCGCCGGCATCAACGACCTGGGCCAGATCGCCGCCTGGGGCTGTCACGACAGCGGGGAGTGCGGCGGCCTGTTGCTGCAGCTGGCCAGTCCCGTGCCCGAGCCGCGCGCCACGGCCATGCTGCTGGCGGGACTGGCGCTGCTGGGGCTGGCGTGGCGCAGCCGCAAGTTCAGCGCAGCATATCGACGTGCATGATGCCGTCTTCGTCGTAGGGCGCGCCCACGGTGGCGAAGCCGAAGCTGGCGTAGAACGCCGCCAGGTGCTGCTGGGCGCCGATGCGGATGCGCTGGCCCGGATGCTGGCGTTCGGCGCGCGCGATGCCCTCGGCCAGCAGGGCGCGTCCGCTGCCGCCGCCGCGCGCGCCCCTGGTGGTGAGCACGCGCCCGAGCGACATCTCGGCGAACTTGACGCCGGGAGCGAGGCAGCGCAGGTAGGCCGCCAGCACGCGCGCGCCATCGACCGTGTGCCAGCCGAGCAGGTGGTGCGCGCCCTGGTCGTAGCCATCCATGTCCGGATACAGGCAGGTTTGTTCGAGGATGAACACATCCTGGCGGCTGGCCATGACCGCGTACAGGTCGGCGCCGGAGAGTTCGTCGAAGTGGCGCCATTCCCAGGCGATGGACGGGTTTGCGGTCATCGTTTCTACTTTCATTGTTCTGCGTTCTAGTTAGCGGTTTCAAAACCTTCGAGCACGTTGACCACGTTGATGCCGATCTCGCTGACCGCATAGCCGCCTTCGAACACGAACGCGGTCGGCAGTCCGGTATGGGCGATGCGTTCGCCGATGCGCAGGAAATCGCTGCTTTGCAGCGCGAACGACGACAGCGGGTCGCCCGCGAACGTATCGACCCCGAGCGAGACCACCAGCGCGTCCGGCGCGAAGCCGGCCAGCTTGACGCAGGCCGATTCGAGCGCCAGGAACCACTGGGCCGGAGTCGATCCGGCCGCCAGCGGCAGGTTCAGGTTGTAGCCCGTGCCTTCGCCGTCGCCGCTCTCGCCGGCGTGCCCCAGGTAGAACGGATACTCGCCGCGCGGATCGGCATGGATCGAGATGAACAGCACGTCCTTGCGGCCGTAGAAAATGCTCTGCGTGCCGTTGCCATGGTGGTAGTCGATATCGAGGATGGCGACCTTCCTGGCGCCGTCGTCGAGCAGATGCTGGGCCGCCAGCGCGGCATTATTGAGGAAGCAGTAGCCGCCGAAAAAATCGGCGCCCGCATGGTGGCCGGGAGGGCGGGTCAGCGCGAAGGTGCCGCGTTCGCCCAGGCGCAGCGCATGCGCGGCGTTGACCGCGCAGTCGGCCCCGGTCTTGGCGGCGATCCAGGTGCCGGCCGTGAGCGGGGTGCCGCTGTCCATCGAGTACAGGCCCATGCGCGCGGCAAAATTATCGGGCTCGATATCGGTGCGCATGCCGCGGATCGGCCACACCGACGGAAACGCGTCCTTGTCGGCATTGGCTTCGTCGAGCGCGACCCACTCGCTCCAGGCGCTGCGCAAGAAATGCAGGTAGCGCGGCGTGTGGATGCGCTCGAGCGAGACCAGCGACACGCCATGCGGCGTGACCACCTTGCCCAGGCCGCGCCGTTCGAATTCGGCCAGCACCATCTCGACCCGCTCCGGCTTTTCGAAGCAGGGCACGAGGGCGCCGCGGAACATTTCGTGGCGCCCCCGGTGCTGGGCATGGTGCTCGTTATAGAAGGTCAGCACGGCCGCTCCCGCTGTCAGTCACCACCTCAGTCACCACATAATGTGCTGCTGTTGTAGGCCGCCACGAAGTCGTCGAAGCTGCCGCTCTGGGTCTGCTCGATGATGGCCTGTTCGGCCAGCGAGGTCGCCGCCATCTCGTCGAACAGCGCCGCTTCGGCCGGCATCAAGGGGCTGTCGCGGAAGGTGGCCGCATGCAGCTCGCTCTGGCGCAGGCCGAAGGCGGCCGAGGAGCCGAGCGCGCGCACTTCGTCCAGCACCCGCGCCGATGGCGTCAGGGCCGCATTGGCGACCTTGGCGCGCTGCGCGGCCAGCGAGGCCGCATGCACGCCGTCTTCGTTGTGGGCGCTGTCGAGCAGCGCCGCCACCGGGGCGATGCGCTCGATCAGTTGGTCGGCCCACTCCCGCAAGCCGATCTCTTCGCCGTTGCGGGTCAGGGTCAATCCGGGACGGCGGCCTTCCTTGACCGTGCGCGCGAAATTGCGCGCGTGGACCAGGCTTTCCATGTGGTTGATCAGCGGGCTGTCGTCGAGCGCGCAAAACAGCAGGAAGGCATCCATGAAGCGGCCCGTTTCGACGCTGATGCCGATCGGTTCGAACGGATCGACATCGAGGCAGCGCACTTCGATGTACTGCACGCCGCGCTTGCACAGCGCCTGCACTGGACGCTCGCCGGTGCGGATCACGCGTTTCGGGCGGATGGTCGAATAGTATTCGTTCTCGATCTGCAGCACGTTGGTCGAAAGCTGGATCCACTGGCCATCGCGCTTGGTGCCGAGCGCCTGGTACGGCTTGTAGGGCCGGTTCACGGCATCCATCAGGGTGCTGACATAGCTCTCTAACGAGTTCTCGTGCGGCGTCAGGCCCGATTGCGCGTCGTTCTGGTAACCGAGGTCGCTCATGCGCAGGCTGGTCGCATACGGCAGGTACAGCGTGTCGTCGGACAGTTTTTCGAGCTGGTGTTCGCGCCCGCGCAAAAAGCCGGTGGAGAGCGCCGGCGAGGCGCCGAACAGGTACATCAGCAGCCAGCTGTAGCGGCGGAAGTTGCGGATCAGGGCGATGTAGCTTTCGGACTGGAAGTCGCGCAGCGCGCTGCGCCGTTCTTCGGCGATGCCTTCGCTGCTGGAAAACAGCTGGAACATCTGCTCCGGCAGCGAGTAGTTGTAGTGGATGCCGGCGATACACTGCATCGCTTTACCGTAGCGCAGCGCCAGGCCGCGCCGGTACACGTGTTTGAGCATGCCGATGTTCGACTTGCCGTACCAGGCGATGTCGATGTCTTCTTCGGCCGGCAGCTCGCACGGCATCGATTCGCTCCACAGCATTTCGTCGCCCAGCTTGGTGTAGGCGTAGCGGTGGATGGCGTCGAGTTTGTGCAGGGTGGTGCCGATATCGTTTTCCGCCGGCGTGATGAATTCGAGCAGGGCTTCGGCGTAGTCGGTGGTGATCTGCGGGTGGGTCAGGGCGGCGCCCAGCGCTTGCGGGTGCGCGCTGCGCGCCAGGCGCCCGGCGCGGTCCACGCGCAGCGTTTCGCGCTCGATGCCGCGCAGGCCCTGGCCCAGCAGGGCGCGGTGTTCATCATCGTCGAGCAGGGCCAGGCGGCGGGTCAGTTGGTTCGACACGGTGAATCCTTTCTTGTACTGCCAAATAGGTAAGTGCTGCGAGATTAACCGAAATCCGGCCAGCGCGCCTGAGGGTTGGATTTGTTGCCGGGATGGGGCTTGGGTTTTGCTACAAAGATTATTGTATATGCAATGCGGCCGCGCTAAGAGGCCGGTTTTTTGGCCGCCGCGATCCAGGCGTCGACCTGCTGTTCGAGCAGCGCCAGCGTCAGCGGCCCGTTATCGAGCACCACGCTGTGAAAGCGCCGCAGGTCGAATTTGTCGCCCAGCGCAGCCTGCGCCTTCTCGCGCAGCGCGCGGATTTTCAACTGTCCGACCTTGTAGCCGAGCGCCTGCGCCGGCCAGGCGATGTAGCGGTCCACTTCCAGCTCGTTGTCGCCCGGCGCGTTGGCGGTGTTGGCGTTCATGTAGTCGAGCGCCTGCTGGCGCGTCCAGCCCTGGGTGTGGATGCCGGTATCGACCACCAGCCGCACCGCGCGGAACATCTCGGCGTTCAGGTGGCCGAAGGCGGAAAACGCATCCTTGTAAAAACCCAGCTCGGGGCCGAGCGTTTCCGCGTACAAGGCCCAGCCTTCGCCATACGCGCCGTGCCAGCCGTGGCGGCGGAAGGCCGGCAGGTCGGCGATGTCGGCCGCGCGCGCCACCTGCAGGTGGTGGCCGGGCAGCGCTTCGTGCAGGGCCAGCGTTTCCATCTCCCACATGGGACGTGTTTCGATCAGCGAGGTGTTGACCACGAACGCCGCCGGCCGGTCGGCGGCGCCGGCCTCGTACCAGGCCGCGCCCAGCTTTTCGGCGCCCGCGCCGGTGGCCGCCTTGACCAGCACTTCCTGCGCCGGCGCGGTCGCGAACAGTTTCGGCACGGCCGCGTTGGCGCGCGTGATGATGCGCCGGTAGCGCGCCAGCAGCGCGTCGCCGCTGGTGTAGAACAGGCGCGGATCGGTCTTGGCGAACACGATGAACTGGGCGAAGCTGCCGCTAAAACCGGTGCGCGCGATCGCCGCCGTCATCCCGGCGCGCAGGCGCGCCACTTCCTTCAGTCCCAGCGCGTGGATGGCGGCCGGCGCCATTTCGATGGTGGTCTGGCGGGTCACCGCCAGCAGGTAGTAATCGAGGCCGGACGGCAGCGCGCTGGCCGCGATCGACTCGCGCGCGACCGGCACGTATTCGTTGCGCAGGAATTCTTCCAGCTCCTGCAGCGCCGGCGCCACCCGGTTGCGCAGCGCCACGGGACCTGCCAGCGCCAGGGCGTCGCGCACCGGCTTGTCGATGCTGGCCGGGATCTGGCGGAACGGCTGGCCGAGCGGACCGTCGACCGCGTTTTCGCGCAGCTGCTTGAGCAGCGGCGGCACCGCGCGCACGGTCACCTTGGGCGCCACCCAGCCGCTGCGCATGCCTTCGCGCAGTTGCTCGATCAGGCCCGCGACGTGGGCCGGCACCGCGTCCAGGCGCGCCAGGTAGTTACGGTAATCGCCCTCGGTGGCGAACGGCATCTGCGCGGCCAGTTGCGCCAGCGTGATGTGCAGGCCGGCGTAAGCGCTGATCGGCTGCGCCTGGAACGGGTACAGGGCGGCCGCCTTGACCGCCTGTTCTTTCTCCCACACGAACAGGTCGTAGGACAGCTGCTGCTGCGGACTCAGTTTGTCGCGCTCGATCTGCCTGGCCTGGTCGAGCATCTTGCGCTGGTGCGCATTGGCGGCGCGGCTGGCGACCAGGGTGGTCTCGCTCAGGGCCGCGTCGTAGCGGTAGTCGCCCACCGAGGTGGCGTATTCGGGCTGGTTTTGCAGGCGCCATTCCCAGTCGCCGTCGAACAGCGCGCGCGCCTGCTGGTCGGCTGTCTGTCGCTCCGCTGTGGGGCGTTCCGCGGCGACGCGTTCGACGGCTGGGCGCTCTTGCGCCGGCCGTTCGGGCACGGCGGCTTGCCCCGCGCCGGCGGCCAGCGGGGCGAGCATCAGGACAGAGGTGGCGATCAGTTTGCGCATCTGATCATTTTAGCAAAGGGGACGGTGCGCACGTTGCACCGCAGAACTTATATGGCGTCGCCGATCCGTGCGCCGCTGACGCGCTCGATGCCGGCCAGGTCGCGCCAGCTCTGCACCTCGCGGTAGCCGCCTTCGGCCAGCAGGGCGCGCACCTGGGCGGCCTGGTCGTAGCCGTGCTCCATCAATAGCCAGCCTGCGGCCGCCAGATGGTGTGGCGCGCCAGCCACAATGGTGCGCAGGGCCGACAGGCCGTCGGCGTGGTCGGTCAGCGCGCCGACCGGCTCGAAGCGCAAATCGCCCTGGGCCAGGTGGACGTCGCCGTCGGCGATGTAGGGGGGATTGGCGACAATCAGGTCGAACGACTCGGCGGCGATGGCGCCGAACCAGTCGCTTTGCACGAAGCGCACGGCGGCGCGGTTGGCTTGCGCGTTGGTGCGCGCCACCTCGAGCGCGGCGGCGCTGACGTCGAGCGCCGTGACGCCGGCGTCGGGCCGGGTGTGCGCCACGGCCACCGCGATGGCGCCGCTGCCGGTGCCCATGTCGAGCATGCGGCCGCGCACGGGCAGGCGTTCGAGCGCCAGTTCGACCAGCAGTTCAGTATCGGGACGGGGAATGAGCACCGCCGGGTTGACGGCGAAATCGAGGCCGTAGAATTCGCGTCGCCCGACGATGTAGGCAATCGGTTCGCCCGCCAGGCGCCGTTCGACCAGCGCTGCCAGCGCCCCCGCCTCGGGCGCGCTGAGCACCCGTTCGGACTGGGTAATGAGGCCGATGCGCGTGATGCCGAGCGCATGGCAGGCCAGGATGCGGTTTTCCAGCGGTTCGAGCGGCAGCAGCGACTGCAGCGCGCCGACGCGCGCGCCGGCGCCAATGGTCCACATGATCAGCGGTTGCCGCGCCGTGCCAGCACGAACAGCAGCAAGGCGCTGATGATGGCCAAGCACAGGGTCGACCATTGCGGGATCGACAGGCCGAGCAGGGTGTCGACCGCGTCTTCGCACAGGCCGTCGGCTTCGAAGATCCATGGCAGGTAGATCGCGGTCGGGACTTTATTGAGCATGGTCTGCATCGGGTCGATGCCGCACGACAGGCCCGGATGGGCCAGCACCCACAACTGCTTGCCGGCGTAGAACAGGCCGGTCAGGGAGCCGGCCAGCCCGAAGAAGGTCCACAATTTGAACTGCTTGGCCGACGCCGCCGCCAGGCACACCAGTCCGCAAAAGAAGTAGGCGTAGCGCTGGATCACGCACAGCGGGCATGGCAGCATGTTCTTGTAGTGCTGCAGGTACAGCGCCGCGCCAAGCAGGGCGAAGCAGACGGCGGAAAGGGTCATCAGGAGCGTGCGGTTGTTGGGCATCGTTTCAGGTCCTAGAAGTGTTTTTGTTTGCGGGGACCTCGAACAACCTACTGCGCGCCGCAATTGTCGTCCTGCGATGCTCACCGTACCTTCGTACGGCTGCGCTTCTCGGACGACACTTGCGCCGCTCGCTACGGTTGTTCGAGGTCCCCTGGCGTCTCTTGACATGCGGCCTGGGTACGCCGCATTGCACAGTCTACAACGTCCAGCTTATGAATTGTTTAATCGCCGAGGGCGGCCAGCAATTCAGCCTGGTGTTCGGCCGCCAGCGCGTTGGTCAATTCGGTCAGTTCGCCGTCCATGATGAAGTCGAGTTTATACAGGGTCAGGTTGATGCGGTGATCCGTCATGCGGCCCTGCGGGAAATTATAGGTGCGAATCCGCTCGCTGCGGTCGCCCGAGCCGATCAGGCTTTTGCGGGTGGCCGCTTCCTTCGACTGCTGCTCGCGCAACTGCACATCCTTGATGCGTGCCGCCAGCACCTTGAGCGCCGAGGCCTTGTTCTTGTGCTGGCTGCGGTCGTCCTGGCATTCGACCACGATCCCGGTCGGCAGGTGGGTAATGCGCACCGCCGAATCGGTCTTGTTGATGTGCTGCCCGCCGGCGCCCGAGGCGCGGTAGGTGTCGATGCGCAGGTCGGCCGGGTTGATGTTGACGTCTTCGACTTCGTCCGCTTCCGGCATCACCGCCACGGTGCAGGCCGAGGTGTGGATGCGGCCCTGGGTTTCGGTGGCCGGCACGCGCTGCACGCGGTGCCCGCCCGATTCGAATTTGAGCTTGGAGTAGGCGCCGTTGCCGATCAGGCGCACGATCACTTCGCGGTAGCCGCCCAGGTCCGACACCGATTCCGACACCGTCTCGACCTGCCAGCGATTGCGCTCGGCGAAGCGCACGTACATGCGCAGCAGGTCGCCCGCGAACAGGGCCGACTCGTCGCCGCCGGTGCCGGCGCGGATTTCGAGGAAGATGTTGCGCTCGTCGTTGACGTCTTTCGGCAGCAGCATCTTTTGCAGGTCCATCTCCAGCTGCGCCACGCGCGCCTTGCCGGCTTCGATTTCCTCCTGCGCGAAGTCCTTCATGTCCGGGTCCGAGAGCATCTCCTGCGCGTCGGCGATATCGTCCTGGGCGCTCTGGTACTCCTTGAACAGCGCCACCAGCGGGCCGATTTCGGCGTGCTCGCGCGTCATCTTGCGGTAGGCGTCCATGTTCGAGGTGGCGCCTTCGCTCATGAGCAATTCGTCAAGTTCGACAAGGCGGTTGGCCAGTTGATCCAGCTTGGCCAGCATCGATGGTTTCATAGGGTGCTCGTGTAAGGTGAAGGAAGCTAACAACCGGGAACGGCCGCAGGACTGCGGCGCGGTACGACAAGGGGCTTGGGCGCTAACGGCGGCCGCGGAACAACTGGGGCAGCAAGGTCGCCAGGCGCGCGCGCTCGTCGCCCTGGGCGCGATGCAGGGCCTGCTGCGGGCCGTGCAGGAACTTGGCGGTCAGGCCCTTGGAGAGGGCGTCGAGCACGGCGTCGACATCGTCGCCGCGCGCCAGCATTTTTTTGGCGCGTTCGAGTTCGAACAGGCGCATCGCTTCGCTGTTTTCTTGCAGATCCTGGATCACGGGCACCATGGCGCGGTCGTCGATCCAGTGCATGAAGGACTGCACCCGCGTTTCGATGATGGCTTCGGCCTGGGCCACCGCGGCCTGGCGGCTCTCCAACCCGGTCTGGACCACTTGTCCGAGGTCGTCGACGGTGTACAAAAATACGTCGTCGAGACGCCCGACTTCGGCTTCGATATCGCGCGGCACGGCCAGGTCGACCATGAACATCGGTTTATGCCGGCGCGCCTTGATCGCGCGCTCGACCAGGCCCAGGCCAATCAATGGCAGCGAGGACGCGGTGCAGGAAATGACGATGTCGAACTGCGCCAGCTGCTCTGGCAGCGCGGCCAGGCGGATCGCCTTGCCATTGAAACGGTGCGCCAGCGTTTCGCCGCGCTCCATGGTGCGGTTGGCGATGGTGATGTTTTTCGGGTTCTGGGCCGCAAAGTGCGTGGCGCACAACTCGATCATTTCGCCGGCGCCGATGAACAGCACATTCTGGTCGGAGATCTTGTCGAAGATGCGTTGCGACAGGCGCACCGCGGCGGCCGCCATGGAGACGCTGTGGGCGCCGATTTCGGTGGTGCTGCGCACTTCCTTGGCCACCGAAAAACTGCGCTGGAACAGCTGGTGCAGGTAGGTGCCGAGGCCCCCGGCTTCGTCGGCCAGGCGCATCGCGTCTTTCATCTGGCCGAGGATCTGCGGTTCGCCCAGGACCATGGAATCGAGCCCCGAGGCGACCCGGAATGCATGACGCACGGCGGCATCGTGCGGCAGCATGTACAGGTGCGGGCGCAGTTCGGCGAAGTTGAGCTTGTGGTAATCGGCCAGGAAGTGGGCGCTCGCATCGAGCGGATTGGCGACATCGCTGGCGGCGTACATCTCGGTGCGGTTGCAGGTCGAGAGGATCGCCGCTTCGTCGCCGCCACGGGCGTCGATGCGGGCAAACCAGCCGCGCGCCGCCTGCACCGCCTGGCCGAGCTGGTCAGGCGCGAGCGCCAGCTGCTCGCGAAGCGAGACCGGTGCGGTGGTGTGATTGAGGCCGACGGCGAGCAGTTGCATGGCTTTACAGTGTACGGATGTGTACCGCCATTATACCGTGATGTGTCAAGGACCTACTGAAAGGAGGGTTTTTTGGTGCGGGAGGGCAACGATTGGGGCCAATCAACCGGGACAGTGGACGCGCATTATCGGCGTTCAAAAACCGCTAACTGAACTATTCCCGACAAGTTCGGTCTAAAAATGACCAACCCGCCTGAGGGCGGGTTGGTCGGGAATGTGGGTGGCCCCGGGGAGCCGGGCCACGATCGGACCTAGTGTCATCACCAGTAAGGGTGGCTGGGAGAGGACATTCCTAGGGCTGCGACAAAATAATAGCACCATGTGCCCAAAATTCAAGCAGATACGCCGCGCACCGGTTCACGCCCCCAGCTTCTCCAGCCGGTATCCATAGCTGTACACCGGCACCAGGCGGAAGCCATTTTCCGGGCGCAACTGCAACTTGTTTCTTACACGCGACACATGGGTATCCATGGTGCGTGACGGCACCGCCGTCTCGCGGATCCACACCGCTTCATGAATATACGCGCGCGACAAGGGACGGCCGATATTCCGAAAAAACAACAGTGCCAGGTAGAATTCTTTGTGCGTGACTTCGATGACGTTGCCGTCCATCAGCAACCGGCCCGGCCGGGTTTCGAAAATATACGGTCCGAACTGGAGTTGTTCGGCCCCGTTCTGGGCCGGGTAGGCGCGCCGCAGCAGGGCTTGCACGCGCGCCACCAGTTCGCCCCGGCGCAGCGGCTTGACCATGTAATCGTCGGCGCCGGCGCCAATGCCGGCCACGATGTCATCTTCGGCCGAGCTGCTGGTAAGGAACATCATGGGGGTGGTGGAGGGCAGCTTTTCCTTGGCGCGGCGCAGTACTTCGGTGCCGTTCATGTCGGCCACCTGCCAGTCCAGGATCAGCATGTCGACGCTGTCTTTACGTAGCTGTCCGAGCAAATCTTTACCACTGTCAAACGACTGACAGACGTGTCCGGCGGAGGTCAGCACCTGGCAAATCAGGTCTGCCTGGCTGCGATCATTGTCTAGGACGGCAATTCTCATGGTGGCGTGTGTCGAACGTAAAAACGTGTCGTAGGAGGAGTCCTACCTTGTGCTATTGAATAGTTACTCTGAATATAACAGACTTTTACAAAGCAACACTAATTGGAACACATTAATTTACATCCGGCAACGAACTGATCTGCCGTGCCATCCCCTCGTTTGATTACACGGTACACTGGAAAAACGCCGATTTCAATCGACTTTTTGAGTCTTGAAGGAAATTTACATATCGAAAGGAGAACCATGAACAAAGCCTTGACAGCGATTCCAGGCAATCCCGAAGCGATTTTGCAAGTGCGCGAAGCATGCCGGCGCATGGTGCGCAACCGCGCGGCCGTCTCGGCCGGCATATCGGCGTTGCCGGTTCCCGGGCTCGATGTGATGTCCGACCTGACCATGCTGACCGGACTGGTGAACGACGTCAACGCCGCCTTCGGCCTGTCCGCCGAACAAGTCGAGCACTTGCAGCCGACCTACAAGCGCATCGTCTTCGGGGCGGCGGCGGGGGTGGGCGGCATGATGGTGGGAAAATTAATCACGCGCCAGCTGGCGCTGCGGCTGCTCAAGCGCAGCGGCGGCAAGGCGTTTGTGAGGTCGGCCGCGCGCTTCGTGCCGCTGGCCGGGCAGGTGGCCTCGGCGGCGATCGGGTTTACCGTGTTCCGCAAGCTCGGCTACGACCATGTGGACGCCTGCGCCACGGTCGCGCGCGAATTGCTGGCGGCGCGCGCCGTTTAGCAGCGTGCCGGGTGGCACGTTAGTGCCGGACCGATCAGGTATCCGGCAACACCACGTTTACTTCAAGCACTTCCAGGTTGCCCTGGCGGTCCAGCGACAATTTGATGTCGTCCGGATTGACGCGGGTGTACTTCGAGATCACTTCAAGCAGTTCGCGGTGCAGCGCCGGCAGGAAATCCGGGCCGGTGCGGTGACCGCGTTCGCGCGCGATGATGATCTGCAGGCGCTCCTTGGCCGCGGTGGCGCTTTTCGGCTTGGAGGGAAACAGGAATGAAAGCAGGGCCATATCACTTTACTCCGAAGATGCGCTGGAATATGCCTGGTTTTTCATAGCTGGTAAAGCGCAGCGGTACATCGTCGCCGAGGAAGCGCGAGACCACGTCCTCGTAGGCCTCGGCCACGTCGGTGCCCTTGAAATGAATCGCCGGATTGCCCTGGTTCGATGCGTGCAGCACCGATTCGGACTCGGGAATGATGCCGACCAGGGGAATGCGCAGGATTTCCTGCACGTCCTGGTAGGACAGCATTTCATCGTTCTCGACCCGCTTGGGCGAGTAGCGCGTGATGAGCAGGTGTTCCTTGACCGGCTCGGCGCCGGTCTGGGCGCGGCGCGACTTGGCCTGGATGATGCCGAGGATGCGGTCCGAATCGCGCACCGACGACACTTCCGGATTGGTCACGATGATCGCTTCGTCGGCGAAGGTGAGCGCCATCAGCGCGCCATGCTCGATGCCGGCGGGCGAATCGCAGATGATGTATTCGAAGCCCATGTTGATCAGGTCGTGCAGCACGCGTTCGACGCCTTCTTCCGACAAGGCATCCTTGTCGCGCGTCTGCGAGGCTGGCAGGATGAACAGGTTGTCGCAATGCTTGTCCTTGATCAGCGCCTGGTTGAGCGAGGCTTCGCCATTGATGACGTTGATCAGGTCGTAGACGACCCGCCGTTCGCAACCCATGATCAGGTCGAGATTGCGCAGGCCGACGTCGAAGTCGAGCACGGCGGTCTTGTGGCCACGCATGGCCAGGCCGGTAGAAAAGCTGGCGCTGGAGGTCGTCTTGCCGACGCCACCCTTGCCGGAAGTCACAACAATAATTCTTGCCACAGGGGGTCCTTTTTTCGTATCTGGTATTTAAACGCGGGAGGCCGGACTGATCGACAGTATATCGATGCGGTCGCCGATCAAGCGGATTTGCGTCGGCTGGCGCGCCAGCTGCGGCGCGAAGCCATCTTCGAACGTGCGGTAGACGCCGGCGATCGAGACCAGCTCGGGCTGCATCGCCATGGCGAAGATGCGCGCGTCGGCATTGCCCGAGGCGCCGGCCAGGGCGCGTCCGAACAGCGACGCGTAAATATGGATGCTGCCGTCGGCGATGATTTCGGCGCCGTTGTTGACCACCGCCGTGACGATCAGGTCGCCGCCGCGCGCATATACGCGCTGGCCGGCGCGCACCGGGGTGTCGATGATCATGGTGCCGGGCGCGACGATGGCTGTGGCCGGGGCGGGCGCCGGGATGGTCGCTGCCGGCGCTGCCGCTTCGCTGCGCGCCTTGTCGCCGCTGGCGCCGTCGTCGAGCGAGAGGCCGCGCGCGCGGATCGCCTCGTGCATGGACGCCGGGGCGCCGCGCACGGCCACCGCGTTCAGGTGGTATTTTTTGAGCAAGGTGACCATCTTGTCCCAGTCGATGCGCGGCGCGTTCTCGGCCAGGGCGCTGATATCGATCACGGCGAATTCGTCTTCGAAGAAATCGGCCGAGCCGCCCGTCATCTGCTTGAGCGCCGCATCGATCGCCAGCGGGTCGGCCGAGTACAGAATCGTGGAGATCGCCACCACGGTGGAGATCTTGATTTCGATAGGCAGTTGGGACGGGCTTTTGAGCATAGACGAGTCGTGAGGGATGGGCGGATCACCGCCCAAAGTGGCGCAGGCTCGTGCATTCTACTGTGAAAATTGCGGTTAGGGGAGGGTTGTCCCGCATGTTCCGCGAGGCAACTTCAAACCGGTTTTGAGGCATGCGTCATTCATGCCGGGCGAATAATTGGTGTAGTCTCGATGGCCCTTAATCCCCCGCTCGGGGAGGATGTGGTACAAGCGTGCGGTACACTGAAAGGAACCATCGTGAATAAGCCGGTCGACAAAACAGCGCTGAAATTGCTATCGAAATATAGCAGCCTGTCGCAGGCGATTGCCCGTTCTGAACATCCACTGGAGGCATACGAACAGCGTTGGATCGACGCGCGCGGGGTCACCAGCGACGAGCAATTCGCTTACCTGAAACAGCAGGGCCTGGCCTTCGATCCGGTCGACATCGAGCATGATGAAGCGGTTCATCGCTGTGTCGAGTACGCGAAGCAATGCCAGAAGTCGCACGTGACCGATCTTTTCCTGTCGAGCTTCTCGAGCGGGCGCCTTGATTACCGCAGCGGCCTCGCGCCCTTTGCCATGATGCAGAGCATGCCCGATCACGGCTTCACGCAATCGTCCGCGCCGCGCTTTTGCGCCGTTTGTTCCGGCTACGATATCTATAGTGGGATGGACGCCACCGACTTGAATGTGGATCGCCACAGCGCCGGATCGATCGGCCTGCTGAAAACGCCGGAGGTGATCCAGTTTTACCTCGCTCAACATGTACAACTCGCCCGCCAGGCGCCCACGGCGGAGGATTTCCGCATTTTCAACGCGATTCTCGATACCTTGCGCTCGCTCGAGGCGCAGACCAAACCGACGGAAGTGCACCGATCCCTGAAAAAAATCGACGGTTTCAAGGCGAGCGTCCACCAGTGCAGGGTCTTGCTGGAAGCGCTGGGTATCGCCGGCATTCTGGAGACCGAGAAACACAAAGGCTACCTGACGCACTACACCAATCCCGGGCTTGCGCCATCGAAATCGCACAAATCCGATTGGGCCTACCCGGTCGATTTCTGGACCGGCGCCGATGGGGTTAACAAGGAAGCGCTCGCCTTCTGGTTTGGCGCCTATCCCGAGATCCGGCTTTGATGCGACGCCTTACCGCAAGCGCCGCCTCAGGCCCGCATGCGCCGCGCCGCCGCCACCATGTTGACCAGCGCCGCCTCGGTCTCGGCCCAGCCGCGCGTCTTCAGCCCGCAATCCGGATTGACCCACAAATTAGCCGCCGGAATCACCTGCGCCGCCTTGCGCAACAGGCGCTCGATGGCGTCCGTGCCCGGCACCGCCGGCGAATGAATGTCGTACACCCCCGGCCCGATCTCGTTCGGATAGCGGAACTTGCCAAAGCCATCTAATAGCGCCATGTCCGAGCGGCTCGTTTCGATGGTGATCACGTCGGCATCGAGCGCGGCGATCTGCGGCAGGATGTCGTTGAACTCGGCGTAGCACATATGCGTGTGAATCTGGGTGTCGTCGCGCGCCGCGCCGGCCGTGATGCGAAACGCGCGCGTGGCCCACGCCAGGTAATCGTCCCAGCGCGCGCGCCGCAGCGGCAAGCCTTCGCGCAGGGCCGGTTCGTCGATCTGGATGATGCCGATGGCCCCCGCCTGCAAGTCCGCCACTTCGTCGCGCATCGCCAGCGCGATCTGCAAGGCGGTCAGCGCGCGCGGCTGGTCGTCGCGCACGAACGACCATTGGAGGATGGTCACCGGCCCGGTCAGCATGCCCTTGACCGGGCGCGCCGACAGGCTTTGCGCATGCACGGCCCAGTCGACCGTCATCGCGCGCGGGCGCGCCACGTCGCCATACAGCACCGGCGGCTTAACGCAGCGCGAGCCGTACGATTGCACCCAGCCGTGCTGCGTAAACACGAAGCCGTCGAGCTGTTCGCCGAAATACTCGACCATGTCGTTGCGCTCGGCTTCGCCATGCACCAGCACGTCGAGCCCGATGGCTTCCTGGCGCGCCACCGCGTGCGCGATTTCGGCCCGCATCGCGTTTTGATACTGGGCCAGCGGCAGGGCGCCCCGACGGAAGGCGGCGCGCGCGGCGCGGATCGCCGCCGTCTGCGGAAACGAGCCGATGGTGGTGGTGGGAAACGCCGGCAGCCGCAAGCGCGCGCGCTGCACCACCTGGCGCGCGGCAAACGGGGCGCCGCGCCGGTCTGCGTCGCCCGGCAAGGCTTGCACCCGGGCCGCGACGGCGTCGCTGTGGACGCGGGTGCTGCGGGCGCGGCTGGCAATCGCGGCGCGTGCCTCCACCAACTGCGGCGCAGCGGCTCCGCGCAACGCGGCTTTCAGGGTTGCCAGCTCAGAGAGCTTTTCGGTGGCAAACGCCAGCCATGAACGCACCTCGGGGTCGAGCGCGCTTTCGTTGGCCAGGCTCAGGGGCACGTGCAGCAGCGAACACGAGGGCGCCAGCCAGAGCTCGCCGCGCTTGTCCAGCAGCGGCTTGAGCACGGCGATGGCCGCGTCGAGGTCGGTGCGCCAGATGTTGCGCCCGTCGACGATGCCGACCGACAGCACCTTGGGCAGGGCCAGCCAGTCGCACACACTGGTGAGCTCATGCGCCGCGCGCACGCCGTCCACATGCAGGCCGGCCACCGGCAGGCGGCAGGCCAGGCCGAGGTTTTCTTCCAGCGGCGAAAAATAGGTCGCCAGCATGATGCGCGCGCCGGACTGCGCCAGCAGCCAGTAGGCGATCTCGAAGGCGTTTCGCCATTCCTGCGGCAAGTCCAGCCCGAGGATCGGTTCGTCCACCTGCACCCATTCCACCCCCTGGGCTTTCAGGCGCATCAACAGGGTCGTGTAGACCGGCAGCAGTTTTTCGAGCAGGCTCAGGCGATCAAAACCGTCTTCGCGCGCCGTGCCCAGCCACAGGAAGGTGAGCGGGCCGATCAGGGTGGCCTTGACCCGGTGCCCGAGCGCTTGCGCCTCGGCCACTTCGGCCAGCAGGCGTTCGCCGGCCAGCGTAAAGGCTGTCTCCGGGCCGAATTCCGGGACCAGGTAATGATAGTTGGTGTCGAACCACTTGGTCATGTCGAGCGCGTGGCCGCTATGTTGTCCAGCATGCGGATGGGCGCAGCAATCGGTGTGCCCGCCGCGCTCGCCGCGCGCCATGGCGAAATAGCGCGTCAGCGGCGTGGCCGCCTCATCAAAACCGAAGCGCGCCGGTTCGCAGCCGAACAGCTGGATGTGGCTGGCAACCTGGTCGTAGAAGGCGAAGTCGCCCACCGTTACCAGTTCCAGCCCGGCGTCGGCCTGCAAGGCCCAGTGGCGCGCGCGCAGGGCGGCGCCGGCCGCTTCCAGCGCGGCTTCGTCGAGCTCGCCGCGCCAGAAGGCTTCGAGGGCGGTTTTCAGTTCGCGCCGCGCGCCGATGCGGGGAAAGCCAAGTACGTGGGTGTGCAGCGTTTTCATGATGTCATCGAGATTTCATTGTTGGTGTGTAAAGTTTGCGGCAAAGTGTCATATAATCAAAACGAAACCTTTTGCAGTTCCGCATGAAAAATTTTCATTGATCGAGACCATGCTAGAACTTCGACATCTGCGCACGCTGACCGCCTTGCGCTCCTCCGGCAGCCTGGTGCGCGCCGCCCAACTGCTGAACCTGACGCAATCGGCCCTGTCGCACCAGGTCAAGCTGATGGAAGAGCGCTATGGCGCACCCCTGTTCGAGCGCAAGTCGCTGCCGATCGCGTTTACCGCCACCGGCATGCGCCTGTTGCAGCTGGCCGACCAGGTGCTGCCCGAGGTCGAGCAGGCCGAACGCGACGTAGCGCGCCTGTCGCAGGGCGACCGCGGCCAGTTGCGCGTGGCGCTCGAATGCCACACCTGCTTCGACTGGCTGATGCCGGTGATGGACGCCTTCCGCCAGCGCTGGCCCGACGTCGAGATCGACCTGGTGTCGGGCTTTCACAGCGAGCCGATCGACCTGCTGCGCAGCGGCCAGGCCGACCTGGTGATCGGCTCGGCCGGCGGGCCGGAGTACACCGTGTTCCCCCTGTTCCGCTACGAAATCCTGGTGGTGCTGGCCCAGAAGCACCGCCTGGCCACCCAGCGCCGCCTGGAAGCGCCCGACTTCGAGGGCGAAACCCTGATCACCTACCCGGTGCCGGAAGAGCGGATCGACCTGATCCGCGAGGTCTTGCGCCCCGCCAAGGTGAGCTTCGAGCGCCGCACGGCCGAGCTGACCGTGGCCATCCTCCAGCTTGTCGCCAGCCGGCGCGGCTTGGCCGCGCTGCCCAACTGGGCCATCAAGAATTACGTCGATTACGATTACGTGCTGTCGCGCCCGGTGGGCGAGTTCGGCCTGTGGAGCGACCTGTTCGTATCGGTGCCGCCGGCGCTGGCGGCCAAGGCCTACGTGAGCGACTTCGTCGGGGTAATCCGCGAACAATGCGCGCGCACCCTGGACGGCATCACCCTGCTTAGCTGATATTCAAGCGGGGTAATTTGCGGCCGCACGGCAATCCCCGATTGTTTTTAGTAAATAAGCTGATAAGATTGATTTTGCTCAAACTCGAACGGAACCTGGAAACTAAGATGGAGGACTTTGTCACGCTGTGAGCTGTCAAAGCCTGTCCATCCGAAAAGGGAAACCATGTTTTCAAGTTCCGACCCATTTTTCCGCTCCATGCGGGAACTGTTCGACACCCAAGCGGGCATGTATCAACGCAGCGTCCACGCAGCCATGGATGCGGGTGTGTCCGCGACGCAAGTCAATGTCGATTCGATAAGAACCCTGCTTGCCACCGCCACCGTCGCCATCCGGCAGTGGCAATGCGCGGGCGGCGCCAGCAACTGGCTGACCCCGGTTCCGCGCGATGCATGGCAGTTTGCAATTTTCGGTCGGCCCCAGCTGGCCGCGCCGCCCGCCGGCGCAGCCTCTGGAACGGCGGCCGGCACCGCGCTCGCCGAAGGGCAAGCCTAGTGCCGGGCCGCTCACTTGAAACCCCACTGGCCACAGCGCCAGAACACAGCACATCGGAGATTCACATGGAAGACGTCGTAATCGTGGCCGCTGGCCGTACCGCAGTCGGTAAATTTGGCGGCGCACTCGCGAAAATCCCCGCCGCCGAACTGGGCGCCCACGTCATCAAGCACCTGCTGGCCAAGATCGACCTCGATCCGGCCAAAGTGAACGAGGTCATCCTCGGTCAGGTGCTCACCGCCGGCGCCGGCCAGGGCCCTGCGCGCCAGGCCGCCCTCAAGGCCGGCTTGCCCGACATGGTGCCGGCGTTCACCGTCGGTAAAGTCTGCGGCAGCGGCCTGAAGGCCACCCACCTGGCGGCCCAGGCCATCAAGTGCGGCGACGCCGACATCATCATCGCCGGCGGCCAGGAAAACATGAGCGCCTCGCCGCACGTGCTGCCCGGCTCGCGCGACGGTTTCCGCATGGGCGACACCAAGCTGGTCGACACCATGATCGTCGACGGCCTGTGGGACGCCTTCAACCAGTACCACATGGGCGTCACGGCCGAAAACGTCGCCAAGAAGTATGAAGTCTCGCGCGCCGAGCAGGACGAATTCGCGCTGCAATCGCAGCTCAAGGCCGAGGCCGCGCAAAAGGCTGGCAAGTTCAAGGATGAAATCATTCCCTTCGAAATCGTGTCCAAGAAGGGCACCATCGTGTTCGACACCGACGAGTATCCGAAGCACGGCACCACGCTCGAATCGCTGGCCAGCCTGCGCCCCGCTTTCGACAAAGCTGGTACGGTTACGGCCGGCAATGCGTCGGGCCTGAACGATGGCGCCGCCGCCGTGATCATGATGTCCGCGTCCAAGGCCAAGGAACTGGGCCTCAAGCCGCTGGCGCGCATCAAGGCCTATTCCTCGGCCGGGCTGGACCCGTCCATCATGGGCATGGGCCCGGTCTCGGCGACCAAGCTGTGCCTGCAAAAAGCCGGCTGGACCCACGAAGACGTGGACCTGATGGAAATTAACGAAGCCTTCGCCGCACAGGCGGTTGCCGTCAACAAAGAAATGGGCTGGGATACCAGCAAGATCAACGTCAACGGCGGTGCAATTGCACTGGGGCACCCGATTGGTGCATCGGGCTGCCGCGTGCTGGTGACCTTGCTGCACGAAATGATCCGCCGCGACGCCAAGCGCGGGCTGGCCAGCCTGTGCATCGGCGGCGGCATGGGAGTTGCTTTGGCAGTAGAACGCGACTGAACCTCGTTGCGCGCAAGCGCAATGGCGTGACACGGAGCGACAATGAGCGCAGCGGGGCACGACCCGGCGGCGCTCGAGCGGAGCAAGGGCGGTTCCAATCCCGCCCCCGCGATTTGGTTGGAGTTGGTGTACAAAAACAGGAGAAGACAACATGGCTAGAGTTGCATTAGTGACCGGCGGTATGGGCGGTTTGGGCGAGGCGGTCTGTTTCAAACTGGCCGCTCTCGGGTATCGGGTCGTCACCACGTATTCCCCTGGTAACAAAAAGGTCGCCGAATGGCTGGCGACCACCAAGGACATGGGCTACGACTTCAAGGCGTATGAGTGCGACGTGGCCGACTACGATTCGGCGCAAGCCTGCGTGGCCAAGATCCAGGATGAAGTCGGCCTGATCGACGTGCTGGTCAACAACGCCGGCATCACGCGCGACATGACGTTCAAGAAAATGGACAAGCCGAACTGGGACGCCGTCATGGCGACCAACCTCGACTCCGTTTTCAACATGACCAAGCCGGTGTGCGATGGCATGGTCGAGCGCGGCTGGGGCCGCATCATCAACATCTCGTCGGTGAACGGGCAGAAGGGCGCCTTCGGCCAGACCAACTATTCGGCCGCCAAGGCCGGCATGCACGGCTTCACCAAGGCGCTGGCGCTGGAAGTGGCGCGCAAGGGCGTGACCGTCAACACCATCTCGCCAGGCTACATCGGCACCAAGATGGTCATGGAAATCCCGAAAGAAGTGCTCGACACCAAGATCATCCCGCAAATTCCGATGGCGCGCCTGGGCAAGCCGGAAGAAGTCGCCGGCCTGGTCGCCTACCTGTCGTCGGACGAAGCCGCTTTTGTGACGGGCGCTAACATCGCCATCAACGGCGGACAGCACATGTCCTGATCGCCGCTGGCGTTGGCATCATCAAAAAGCACTGCCCGCGGGGTGGTGCTTTTTTTCTTGAAATTGTAGTTACGCAAAGGCGGTTAATGAGCAGTACTGCATTTGATATTCTTGCGATTGCCGATACCTTCACGCCGGTTCGCAAGAAAAATAGTCGTACCCGATTAGAATTGCTGGCGCACCGTATCTTGCGCTACAGCTTTCTGCTTGCGCTGGGGCTGTTCGCGATTGCATTGCTGTTTCTCGCATGGCATCAGTTTCGCTCGCCACTTTCCGGATTGGAAGTGGACATTGTGCGCGGATTGACGCTTGGAACCCTGTTCATGCTCTTTCTTTGCCTGGGGGCACTGGCCGTTGAAGTGATGTGCTGGGCTGTCGCACTCAAGCGCAGCCTGTGGCGTGGCTTCGTGTCGGAACTTCAATGGGATCTTGGCCAGGCCGGACAGTTGGACCAATTCGACAAAAAAGACTTGAAGCGCGCCTGCGAGTTCCTGGAATTGAGGACCAATCGTGCGCGTGAGCGAATCAAATCCTTCGTTGGCGGCACAGACAAGCTGGCATTGTTGGTACTACTGGCAGGTGCTTGGGCGGTTTATAAAGAAGTACCTTGGCGGACATCACTTTTTCGTGCCGATTGGGCTGATCCTGCCTATTTTCCCGGCACTGCCCTGTTTTTGCTCTTTGTATTTGGCATGGGCACAATCACTGGCGCGGTTATCCTGAACTTCCAGGTGCAGCGATACGTTTATCAGCTTGAAGTCCTCAAGCTGCAATTGTCTACGCGAGATTAGCATGGCCCTCAGCGTCAAACCCTATATACGCGAAATTTCGATCGCTGATGAAGCCGAGATCGATTTCGACAGCTATCCCTTCACTATTCCCGCCGTGCGCGACATGGGGGTGATCGAGCCGCACGCCGACGTGACTTTTTTCGTCGGTGAAAACGGCGCCGGCAAGTCGACCCTGCTCGAAGCGATTGCCGTGGCGATGGGCCTGCCCAGCGAAGGCGGCAGCCGCAACGTTCATCGCGCGCAGCAGGATGTGTCATCGCTGCATGGCTGCCTGAAACTCGTGAAGAGCTTCCGCAAACCGGCCTGGTCGTACTTCCTGCGTGCCGAAAGCCTGTTCAACGTGTTCAGTTACATCGACGAGGTCGGCAGCCTGAAGCCATCGAAGCACACCCGTTCGCACGGCGAAGCGTTCATGGACGTGATCCTGGAGTTTTCCGCTGGCGGCCTGTACCTGCTCGACGAGCCCGAGGCGGCTCTCTCGCCCAATCGCCAGCTGGCCGCGTTGTCAGCCATCGACCAGCTGGTCAAGCAGGACTGCCAGTTCATCATCGCCACCCATTCGCCGATCCTGCTGTCGTACCCGAACGCCAAAATCCTGCAGTTCGACGGCAGCGGCATCACTGAAGTGGCGTTTGAGGACACCGAACACTTTGCGGTGACGCGCGACTTTCTCAACCACTATCCGCAGCGCCTCAAGCAACTGCTTGCCGATGACTGACCACAGGAACACCACCGACTTGAATACCACCTCCACGCTCACCTTCAGGCTCGCCACCGTTGCCGACATCGCCGCCATGTCGGCCATTCGCCTGGCCGTCACCGAAAACCGCCTGCGCGATGCGGGCCGCATCACCACCGCCATGTACCGCGACTATCTGGATGGCGTGGGCCGCAGCTGGGTGTGCGAGGACGACGGCGTCATCGCCGGCTTTGCCAGCGCCGACCGCGCACAAGGGTCGATCTGGGCGCTGTTCATCGACCCGGCGCGCGAAGGGCAGGGCATCGGCAAGCGCCTGCTGGCGCTGGCGGTCGAGGATTTGTTCGCACAGGGGCACGAGCAGATCGTGCTCTCGACCGGCGCCGACACGCGCGCCGACATCTTTTACGAATCGCAGGGATGGGAGCGCGGCAAGATGAAAGACGATATCGAAGTCCAGTATTCGCTGCAACGCCTGCGCGAGGCGCCTGCGGCGACCGACAATCTGTACGAAGCGAGCGTGCCGGTGTTCCGGCGCTACCTGGGCCGGCTGCGCGCCATGCTGGCGCTGGCCGAAGCGCATCCGCAAGGCCCCGCGCTGTTGGAAGCGCGCCTGGCGCCGGGCATGCTGACCCTGGCGGTGCAGGCCGAGGTGGCGGCCAATTTCGCCGTGCGCGCCTGCGCCCCTCTGGCCGGCAGCACCTTGTCAGACAGCGGCGCCTTTCCCGCCAGCGCGCTGCGCGACAGCGGCAAGTTCCCGGCGACCTACAAGGGCCTCGGCCAGCGCATCGACTTCGTGCTCGGTTTCCTGGACGCGCTCACGCCCGCGCAGTTCGACGGCGCCGCCAGCCGCATGTTCAGCGACCGCGCCGGCGAAGCCCTGGTCACCTTGCCCGGCCAGCCCTTCCTGCTGCAGTACGCGCTGCCGAACTTCTTTTTTCACCTGACCGCCGCTTACGCCATCCTGCGCCAGAACGGCGTTGCGATCGGCAAGGCCGATTTTGACGGGTTTCATGTCTACACCAATGCTTGACCGTTCGCCGGCGGCTTTGCTGCACGAACTGCTGCTGCGCGGCCTGTGGAGCACCGTGATCGACGAAGCCGCGCCGGAAGCGCTGCGGCGCCAGGGCGGCGCGGTAGCGCGCTTGCTCGCTGCCGGCGTCGACCCGCACGACCTGGTGGACGTCATCCGCGAGGCGCAGGTCGACACCATCTACAACGTGGCGCAACTGATCGACTGGCCCGATGAGCATCTGGCGCCGGATGCGGCGCCCGAGGTCCGGTTGACTGCAAGCCTGGTGCACGCCGCCGGCGTGGCGCAGCCGCTGCCCGAGCTGCATTCCTGCCTGATGGAGCGCGACCCGAGCGGGCGCGCGGGCGAGCCGCGTTCTCCCGAGCTGCGTCAATACGGCATGCTCGAGGCGGACGTGCGGCAGCAAATCGGCGCCCTGATCGGCGAGCGTAAATTCCCGGCCGCCGCCGTCCTGTGGAAGCGGCACGCCGGCGGCGATCTGAAAGCCGCCCTGGCCGCGGTACAGCAGCTGGCCGCGCAAGCGTGGCAGGGCGCCTGCTGAAGCGGCGGCCGCTCCGCGCCAGTGCGCTACAATCGACTGTCAACCATAAGAGGACTCCCATGCCCGCTATCCCGACCTGCCTGTTCCCGCCGATCCAGCCGACCCGGCACGGCATGCTGCAAGTCGATGCGGTCCATACCATCTACTGGGAGGAAGTGGGCAACCCGAAAGGCATCCCCGTGCTGTTCCTGCACGGCGGGCCGGGCGCGGGCCTGTCGCCCCAGCACCGGCGCTTTTTCGACCCGCAGCAGTACCGCATCATCCTGTTCGACCAGCGCGGCGCCGGCAAGTCGACCCCGCTGGGCGAGTGGCGCGACAACACCACCCAACTGCTGATCGACGATATCGAAACCCTGCGCGCGCAGTTCGGCGTGGACAAGTGGCTGGTGTTCGGCGGCTCGTGGGGCTCGACCCTGGCGCTGGCCTACGGCGAAGCGCATCCCGAGCGCTGCCTCGGCTTTATCCTGCGCGGGATTTTCCTGTGCACCGCCGCCGAAGTGGACTGGTTCCTGCACGGCGTGCGCTGGTTCTACCCGGAGCTGTACGACGAATTCGTGGCCCCGATTCCCGAAGCCGAGCGGGCCGACCTGCTCACCGCCTACACCACGCGCATGCTGTGCGACGATCCGGCCGTGTACTGGCCGGCGGCGCGCGCCTGGAGCCGCTTCGAAGGACGGCGCGTGTTCCTGCTGCCGCAGCCGGAAGACACCGCCTCCGACACGCTCGATCTGGGCGTGGGCCGGCTCGAATCGCACTACATGGCCAACGGCGGCTTTTTGCGCGAAGACCAGTTGGTGCAGGACGTCGGCCGCATCGCGCACCTGCCGTGCGTGATCGTGCAGGGCCGCTACGACGTCATTTGCCCGCCGCTGTCGGCCTACCGCCTGCACCAGGCCTGGCCCGGTGCGCGCCTGCGCATGGTGGCCGACGCCGGCCATGGCGCGCTGGAGGCGGGCATCGCCCGGGCGCTGGTGGGCGCCACCGAGCAGTTCAAGCGCAGCGGGCGCTTCGATTAGCGACGGCGGGGGTGGCCCTGCTACACTAGCGGCTGTGCATGCATAACCACTATTTTAGCGCCCTATGAACCTCCAGCTCACCGATATCGGCCACGTCATCCAGTTGGCCATTGCGCCGGTGTTCCTGCTCACCGGCGTATGCACCAACCTGATGGTGCTGACCAACCGCCTGGCGCGCATCATCGACCGCTCGCGCGTGCTGGAAGATCGCCTCGACATCGCCTACCAGGACGCCTACATGGACGAACTGGATGTGCTGTACCGGCGCTGGCACCTGATTAACTACGCCATTGCACTGAGCACCGCCTGCGGCCTGCTCATTTGCCTGGTCATTGCGCTGCTGTTCCTGGGCGATACCACCAACGTCCCGCTCGACCAGTATATCGCCGGCCTGTTCGTGATCGCGATGCTGTGCCTGATCGGCGCCTTCGTGTACCTGCTGGTCGAAATTTTTGTCGCGTCCAAGACGCTGCGTTCGCGCAGGCACGTGCGTCCGCCCGGGTCCCTGCCGAATCCACACTAACAGATTGAATTTTCTTATGCACGATTATCAACGTCCCCCGACCCTGTACCGCTACGCGCCGCGCGCCGAACTGGAAGCCGCGCTGACCCTGGGGCAGTTTCGCCTGGTCCCGGTCAACAACTGCCTGACCCTGTCGTTTTCGCAGGCCTGGGACAAAGCCCTGTTCGACGTGTTTTCGCCGGCCGACTGCTGCCTGGTGATCCACAATAGCGAGGAATTCGGCGAGCGCCTGCACCGCGCCGTGCAGCGCACCCTGCCAAGTTGGGCCGGCATCGACGGCGCCGTCGAATACGGCGTGCGCGCGGCCCTGGGCGCGGCCTTCACCAAGAGCAGCGCCGAAGCCGAAGAACGCGAGTGGCAGTTCGCCTGGCGCGCCATGGCGCCGCAAATGAGTCTCAATCCCGTGACGGTCAAGATCGGCAGCATCGAAACCTTCGCCGAACTGCGCGAGCCGCACAGCTACCAGGCCTAGTTACCTGCCTCAGTTACCGGGACTGTCGCCCCGTTCGAGCCGCGCCAGCACCGCTTTCATCATGCGCTCGATGTCGGAGCGGATGATGTTCGCCCCCAGCATGCCGGGCACGTAGAACTTCGGCACCAGCTTGCCGCTGTAGACGATGCGCGTGCCGCCCGTCTCGGGCACCGGCACCAGCTCCCAGCGGCACTGGTAGACGCGCATGTCGCCGGTGACCAGGCTGATGTCGATGGCCGTCATCGGCTCTTCGCTGGCCTGCACGATCAGGTGGATATCGCGCCGGATGAACAAAAAGCTGGCCACCCCGAACTGCTCGATGATGGCCTTGTTGCCGGTGCGCGAAAGGACCTTGGACGTTTTCAGGTCCGGCACGAACTCGGACATGCGGTCGTAATTGGTCAGCACCTTCCATACGGCGGCCGGCGACGCGCGTACCTCGCCGCTCGACGCGACCTCGAACACATGCTGGTCGGCCACGTCGACACGCTTGACCGTCACCTCCAGCCTGGATTGGGCCAGGACGGGCTCGGAACAGGCGAGAAGGCAACAAAATAGGATTCGCGGAAACATGGACCCAGCCTACGGGAAAGCGGCGGGCCTGACAAGCAGGCACGCTCAAGCGTGCGCGCGATAGCGGGTCGGCGGGCCGGCCAAAGATTAGAACCCGGCATCTACAGAAGTAGGTTGTAATGTCGTCTCGACATGCAGTGCCGACGCTCCGTCTTTACGCCTCCACCCAACCGACCATGACAAACCAACCTTATCCCCACCTGCTCGCGCCCCTGGACCTCGGCTTTATGACCCTGCGCAACCGCGTCATCATGGGGTCGATGCACACCGGGCTGGAAGACCGCTTCTACAACTACGGCAAGCTGGCCGCGTTCTACCGCGAGCGCGCCAGGGGTGGCGTGGGGCTGATCGTCACCGGCGGCATCTCGCCCAACCGCCAGGGCTGGCTGCTGCCGTTCGGCGGCACCCTCAATTTCGCGGGCGACGTGATCAACCACCGGCGCGTGACGAAGGCGGTGCACGAGGAGGGCGGCAAGATCCTGATGCAGATCCTGCATTCGGGGCGCTACGGCTACCAGCCGCTGGTGGTGTCGGCGTCGAACGTGAAGTCGCCGATTTCGCCGTTCAAGCCGCGTGCGCTGAGCGAAGCCGGGATCGAAGCGACCATCCGCGACTACGCGCGCTGCGCCAGGTTGGCCAAACGGGCCGGCTACGACGGCATCGAAGTGATGGGCAGCGAAGGCTACCTGCTCAACCAGTTCCTGTGCGCGCGCACCAACCTGCGCCAGGACCGCTGGGGCGGCAGCATCGAGAACCGCATGCGCCTGGCCATCGAGATCATCAAGCGGATTCGCCTGGCGGTCGGTACGGACTTCATCATCATGTACCGCCACTCGCTGCTCGACCTGGTCGAAGGCGGCAACACCTGGGACGAGGTGGTCAAGGTGGCGCATGCGCTGGAAAGCGCCGGCGTCACCATCCTCAACACGGGGTATGGCTGGCACGAAGCGCGCGTGCCGACCATCGTCACCTCGGTGCCGCGCGCCGCTTTTGCCAGCGTGGCCGGGCGCCTGCGGCGCGAGGTAAAGATTCCGGTGGTGGCGTCGAACCGCATCAACATGCCGTTCGAAGCGAACGACATCATCGCGCGCGGCGACGCCGACATGGTGTCGATGGCGCGCCCATTCCTGGCCGACGCGCAGTTCGTGGCCAAGGCGGCGGCCGGGCGGGCCGACGAGATCAACACCTGCATCGGCTGCAACCAGGCCTGCCTCGATCACACCTTCTCGAACAAGCGCGCCAGCTGCCTGGTGAACCCGCGCGCCTGCCACGAGACGGAGCTGGTGTACGCGCCCACGCGCCGCGCGCGCAAGGTGGCGGTGGTGGGCGCCGGCCCGGCGGGCTTGTCGGCGGCGACCGTGGCGGCCGAATGCGGGCACGCGGTGACCCTGTTCGATTCGAGCGACACGGTCGGCGGGCAATTCAAGATCGCCATGCAAATCCCGGGCAAGGAAGAATTCGCCGAAACGATCCGCTATTTTTCGCGCAAGCTGGAGCTGACCGGCGTGACCGTGCGCCTGGGTGAACGGATCACGCGCGAGGCGCTGCTGGCCGGTGGTTTCGACGACGTGATCGTCGCCACCGGGATCAAGGTGCGCATGCCGCCGATCGAAGGGATCAAGCATCCCAAGGTGCTGTCCTACATCGACGTGTTGCAGAACAAGGCGCCGGTGGGCAAGCGCGTGGCGATCATCGGCGCGGGCGGGATCGGGTTTGACGTAGGCGAGTATTTGCTGCACAACCCGGCGCACCCCTTGCCGTTGCCGGTGGCCGAGTGGGCCGGCGAGTGGGGCGTGGACCTGGAAGCGACCACCAGCGGCGGCCTGGTGGCGCCGCACGCGGCCGAACCGGTGCGCCAGCTGTTCCTGATGCAGCGCAAGGCATCCAAGCTGGGAGCGGGGCTGGGCAAGACATCCGGCTGGGTGCACCGCGCGACCTTGAGCAGGAATGGCGTGGTGATGCTGGCGGGGGTCACGTACAACAAGATCGACGATCACGGGCTGCATGTCACGGTGAACGGGGAAGAGCGCCTGATCGCGGTCGACAATGTGATCATCTGCGCGGGGCAGGACAGTTTGACGGAGCTGATGCCGGAAGAGGGGGCGGCGGCGCAGGGCGGGCCGGTGTTCCACAAGATCGGCGGGGCGGCGCTGGCGGCCGAACTCGATGCCAAGCGCGCCATCAAGGAAGGTGCGGAACTGGCGGCGCGGCTGTAAGCGACGGTCAATGCCGCAATCGGGTTTCGTCCCACGATGTAGAGCCGTCGTCCCCGCGCAGGCGGGGAACCATGACATCCGTGCGCATCGGTGCTATGGACCCCCGCCTGTGCGGGGGCGACGGTTCATGATGCACGGGGATCAGGGCATGCAGCGCGGTGTTTTACTTACTTCTTGCGCACCACCACGCACCCGATCGAATACCCCGCCCCAAACGAGCAAATCACGCCGTGCGAGCCGCTCGGCATATCGTCCTGGTACTTGTGGAAGGCGATGATCGAACCGGCCGACGAGGTGTTGGCGTACGTGTCGAGGATGACCGGCGCTTCCTGCGGCTCGGCGTCGCGCCCGAGCAGCATGCGGGTGATCAGCAAATTCATGTTCAGGTTGGCCTGGTGCAGCCAGTAGCGCGATACCTGCGCCACTTCCAGCCCGGCGTTGGTGACCGTCTCGCGGATCATCTCGGCCGCCATCGGGCACACTTCCTTGAACACCTTGCGGCCCTGCTGGCGAAACAGCTTGTCCGGCTTGCCCATGCCCGATTCGTCGAAACGGTTCATGAAGCCGAAGTTGTTGCGGATGTTGTTCGAAAATTTGGTCTTGAGCTTCGACTCCAGGATCTCGAACTGGTGCGCGCTGGTCGCCGTGTCGGCCGCTTCGATCACGATCGCGGTGCAGGCGTCGCCGAAAATGAAGTGGCTGTCGCGGTCGCGGAAGTTCAGGTGGCCGCTGGTGATTTCGGGATTGAGCACCAGCACCGCGCGCGCCTGGCCGCTTTGCACCGCCGCCATCGCCGTCTGGATGCCGAAGGTGGCCGAGGAACAGGCCACGTTCATGTCGAAGCCGAAGCCGTCGATGCCCAGCGCTTCCTGCACCTCGACCGCCATGGCCGGGTAGGCGCGCTGCATGTTGCTGCAGGCGACCAGCACCATGTCGATGTCGGCCGCCGTGCGTCCGGCCCGGTCCAGCGCCTGCAGCGCCGCCGCCACGCAGATTTCGGCCTGCAGCGAGATGACCTCGTCGGCGCGCTCGGGAATGCGCGCCGTCATGCGCGCCGGATCGAGAATGCCGGTTTTTTCCATCACATAGCGCGATTTGATGCCCGAGGCTTTTTCGATAAAGGCCGCGCTCGAGCCTTCGATGGCCGTCAGCTCGCCCGCCGCGATGGCAGCGGCGTGCTCGGCGTTGTACAGCTCGGCGTAGGCGTTGAAGGCGACAACCAGCTCTTCGTTGGAGATCGAATGGGGCGGCGTGAACAGGCCCGTGCCGCTGATGACGACTTGTTTCATGGTGGAGCTTTCAAATAGGGTAAGCCGGGCATGACCCGGCAGGTGCCGACGATTCTACACAATGAGATTGGCGCTGGCGAGAAAAGCGCGGGGGGACGCGGCGGCCGGCGCTTATTTTGCTTTGTTGGCGGGCGCGGGCGAGGGCGTGGCCTGGGCCACCGGCGGTCGCTCCGCCATGGCCGCCTTGGCCAGCTGCACCGGCAAGCCTTTGAGGTGATTGATGGCCTGCGCCAGCTGGAAGTCGTCGGCGCCGCCGTATTCGAGCGGTTTGCGCTTGCGCTCGAGCGCAAGCAGGCGGCGCTGGGCCTCGAGCTGCTCGCGCGTGCTGGCCGCGCTTTCCTTGTCGCGATCGTTCGACAGGTGTTTTTCCAGGTCGGCCTCGCGCATGCGAAAGCCGTTCAAGCCATCGCCATCGGCGTTTTCGTCCACCAAAAAGTCGGGAATGATGCCGCGCGCCTGGATCGAACGCCCGGCCGGGGTGTAATAGCGCGCCGTGGTCAGCTTGACGGCGGTGTCGCTGCCGAGCGGCTTGATGGTCTGCACCGAGCCCTTGCCGAACGTGCGGCTGCCGAGGATGGCGGCGCGCTTGTAGTCCTGCAGCGCGCCGGCCACGATTTCGGAGGCCGAGGCCGAGCCGGTGTTGACCAGCACCACCATCGGCACCGTCTTGAGCGCGGCCGGCAGCCTGGCCAGCGCGTCGCCGTTGCCCTGCAAGGTGTAGAACTCGGGCGTGCCCAGGTAGCTCTGGCGCGAGTTGGCCAGCTGGCCGTTGGTCGAGACGATTTCTGCGCCTTTGGGCAAAAACGCGGCCGAGACGCCGATGGCGCCCTGCAGCAAGCCGCCCGGATCGTTGCGCAGGTCCAGCACCAGGCCCTTCAGGCCCGGATCCTGCTGGTACAGGGCGGCGAGGCGGGCCGCCATGTCGTCCACGGTCGGCTCCTGGAATTGCGAAATGCGCAACCAGGCGTAGCCCGGCTCGATCATCTTGCCCTTGACGCTTTTCTGGATGATTTCCTGGCGCATGATCGTCATCACCAGCGGCAGCGGCACATCCTTGCGCTGCAGGGTCAAGGTGACCTTGGTCATCGGCTCGCCGCGCATCTTCTTGATGGCTTCGTCGATGCCCAGGTTCTGGATGGCCTCGTTGTTGATGCGCGTGATCAGGTCGCCCGCCTTGATGCCGGCGCGCCAGGCCGGCGAATCCTCGATCGGGGCCACGATCTTGATGAAGCCTTCTTCGCTTTGGGCAATTTCGATGCCGAGGCCGACGAACTTGCCCTGGGTGCCTTCGCGCAGGTCGCGATAGGCTTTCTTGTCGAGATAGGCTGAATGGGGATCGAGCGAGGCCACCATGCCGGTCAGGGCCTCGGTCAGCAGTTTTTTGTCGGAAACGGGTTCGACATAATCGTTTTTGATCAGATCGTAGGCCTCGGACAGCTGGCGCAACTCCTCGAGCGGCATGCCTTGCTCGACCGGCTTTTGCGCGAGTGCCGAAAACTGCATCGAAATAGCCACGCCGGCAATGGCGCCCAGGCTGAGCAGCCCGGAGTTTTTGAGGGTAGAGCCCATGATGTCACCTACGATGCGAAGAAAAGGCGCCAGTTCACCTGATGAGCTGGCACGAATCCAGTATAACCCCCGAAGGCGGTGTCAGGTCTGACATTCGTACACGATCCCGGCTGTAGCGCAAACCCAGATGTCGAGGCCGTGTCCGAATGTCAGCGCAGTAATCGGCGGGGTGCGCCGAAAATCGCGCCGAAGCAAGCACCTTATATAACTGGCAGATATGAAAACCGCTGTCCTTATGGTGTTTGCTTAAGAGACCTGACACCGGGGTGGGGTTGTGTATCGAAAAGTAAAAAAACCATGCCCGACGGTTCCCCCCGGAATGCAGGGGCTAGAATGCGATCATCGCGAGCCACGTGACGCGCCAACAGTTGCCGTCCAGCCAGCCTGATCCACCACTGAACCCTCGATGAGCAAACTGATTCCTTTTACTTGCGCCGCCCTGATTGCCGGTAGCGCTTGCTCCGTCCATGCGCAGGAAACGTCCGCCGTGCCTCCGGCCGTGTCGGCGGACCTGCCCGTCGCACCGGTTGCCAAGGCCGGCCCGGCGCCAGCGGCCAAGCCCGCAGCCGGCGTGACCGCGGTCACCATCAACGGTAGCCGCGCCGACGATACCGAATCGCGCCGCCTGTCGACCGCCGCCAAGATGGTGTTCGGCCGCGAGGAACTCGACCGCAACGGCGACAGCAGCGTCGGCGAAATCCTCAAGCGCCTGCCCGGCGTGACCATGGGCGGCCCGCCGGGACGCGGCGGCGGCGGAGCGCGCATGCGCGGCCTGGGCAACGGCTACACGCAAATGCTGGTCAACGGCGAGCGCCCGCCGGCCGGGTTTTCGCTCGAATCGCTCTCGCCCGACCAGGTCGAACGCATCGAAGTCATGCGCGGCCCGGTGGCCGAGCACAGCACCCAGGCCATCGCCGGCACCATCAACGTGGTGTTGCGCGAGGGTTACCAGCAAAAAGATATCCAGCTCAAGCTGTCCGACAGCATCGAGGACGGCCGCCACGGCCCCAACGTGTCGCTCACCATGCCCGGCAAGGCGGGCGCGCTGACCTGGCTGATGAGCGGCTCGGTCGGCGCCAGCCGCCAGTATGACGAGAGCGTCACCACCTACGACGATGCGGATCCGGCCGGCCTGCTCCTCAAGGACCAGCAAGTCGACGCCCATAGCAGCCGCAGTGCGCGCTCGCTGCACCTGACCCCGCGCCTGTCGTATAAATTCGACAATGGCGACACGCTCAATTTCCAGCCGTTCTTGATCCATAACCGCAGCGAAGGCAACAGCGACAGCCTGCTGACCCAGCGCATCGGCCCGCCGCAACGCGAATACGCGCTGGCGCTGGCCGACTCGCGCTCGTCGATGACCATGTTGCGCGGCTTCGGCAACTGGCTGCACCGGATGGACGCCGGCGCCAAGCTCGACGTCAAGTTCGGCTTCGGCGCCGGCCGCAGCGAAAGCACCTCGCTGCGCAATCAGTACGCCGACAATGGCGCGCTCAAGGATTACTTCAACGACGTCGATACCTCGCGCAACCATAGCTTGAACAGCGGCGGCAAGTACAGCACGCCGCTGGCCAAGGGCCATCTGTTGGCGGCCGGCTGGGAGGTCGAAGGCGGCCACCGCGAGCAAAGCACGGTGGCGCTGGTCAACGGCCGCGCCCAGTTCGCCGAATCGGGATCGAGCATGACGGCCGACACGCGCCGCGTGGCGACGTACGTGCAGGACGAGTGGGACATCACGCCGCAATGGTCGGCCTATGTCGGGCTGCGCTGGGAAGGCATCCGCACCAGCGCCACCAACCAGGGGCGCGACGTGCGCAACAACAGCAGCGTGTGGAGCCCGGTGCTGCACTCGGTCTGGCGCATTCCCGGCCATGACAAGGACCAGGTCCGCGCCAGCCTGACGCAGAGCTACCGCGCGCCCCAGCTGAACGACCTGATCGCGGTGCCGACGTACTCGCAGCTCAACAGCGCGACCCGTCCCGACCGCACCGGCAACCCCAACCTCAAGCCGGAATTGGCGCAGGGCATCGACCTGGCCTACGAGCATTACCTCGGCAAGGGCGGCATCCTCAGCGCCAGCGGGTTTATCCGCAAGATCGACAACCTGATGCGGCGCGAACTGACCCTGCGCGACACCCCGGACGGTCCGCGCTGGCTGTCGAGCCCGTCGAACATCGGCAGCGCGCGCACCAGCGGCATCGAACTGGAAGCGAAGTTCCAGCTGGCCGACCTGGTGGCCAACGCCCCGACTATCGACCTGCGCTCGAACTACAGCCGCTTCTGGTCGAGCGTGGACGGCATTCCCGGCCCCGACAACCGGCTCGACCAGCAAGCCAGGCAGACCGCCAACCTCGGCCTCGACTGGCGCCTGAAAGAGGTGCCGATGACGCTCGGCGGCAGCTACAACTGGACCCCGGCAATTCTGGTGCGCACCAGCGCCGACGAAGTGGCCACCATCGGCGTGAAACGCCAGTTCGACGTCTACGGATTGTGGAAGTTCAGCCCCGCCACCCAGCTGCGCATTTCCGCCAACAACCTGCTGAACGACGACTACCTGTCCGGGCGCACGGTCACCAAGGGCGGTATCGCGCAATCGTCGGACGCAGCCAGCCGCACCTACACCACCTGGACCGTGCGCCTCGAAATGAAGTTATAGTATTCGACTGTGGCCACAAGCCATTTTTCACTTGCCCCATCATTACTTGCCCCATAAGGACACCCACCCGTGAAACGTTATCTCCTGAGCACCCTGACCCTGAGCCTGGCGGCCGCGTTTGCCAGCGCCGCCGAACCGGTAAAACCCGTCGGCCCGCTTTCCGGCATCGACATGCAATACATCGACAGCAGCGTGCGTCCGCAGGACGATTTCTTCAATTACCTGAACGGCGTGTGGCTGAAAAAGACCGACATCCCGGCCGACAAGTCGAGCTGGGGCACCTTCGCCCAGTTGCGCGACGACACCTTGCCGCAACTGCGCACCCTGATCGAAGCCGCCCAGGCCGAGAAGAACAAGAAAGCCGGCAGCGAAGCCCAGAAAATCGGCGACCTGTACACCAGCTACATGAACGAAGCCAAGCTGGAAAAGCTCGGCTACAAGCCGCTGGCCGGCGAATTGCAGCGCATCCGCGCGCTGCGTGAAAAGAAAGCCATCCCGGCCCTGATCGCGCACCTGTCGCAAATCGGCGTAAGCGCGCCGTACGGCATCTACGTGGGCCAGGACAGCCGCGAATCGACGCGCTACGCCACCTACATCAGCCAGAGCGGCCTGGGCTTGCCGGACCGCGACTATTACCTGAAAAAAGACGATACCAAGCTCTCCGAGGTGCGCGCCAAGTACGAGCGCCACATCGAGAAAACGCTGGGCATGGCCGGCCATAAAGATGCGGCCGCCGCAGCCAAGGGCATCCTGGCGCTGGAAACCGCGCTGGCCGAAGTGCAGTGGAGCAAGGTCGACCTGCGCGACCCGGTCAAGCGCTACAACAAGGTCGAGCTCGCCAAGCTGGGCGAGCTGACCCCCGCCTACGACTGGAAGAACGCGCTGGGCGCGGCCAATATCGCGGGCAAGGTCGACTACGTCATCGTCGGCCAGCCGAGCTACCTGTCCGGCTTTAACCAGGTGCTGGAAAAAACCGACCTGGCGACCTGGAAATCGTATTTCGAATGGCATCTGCTGAGCAGCTATGCCGAATACCTGTCGAAAGAGTTCGTCGACGCCGATTTCGCTTTCTTTGAAACCGTGCTCAAGGGTGTGCCGGAGAATGAACCGCGCTGGAAGACCGGCGTTGCGACCGTCAACACGGTGCTGGGCGAAGCGGTCGGCAAGCAATACGTTGGCAAGCATTTCCCGGCCGAGCGCAAGGCGCGCATGGAAGAGCTGGTGCAGAACCTGCTGATGGCCTACAAAGAGAGCATCGACACGCTCGACTGGATGGGTCCGGAAACCAAGAAAGAAGCCCAGGCCAAGCTGGCCAAGTTCCGCCCGAAGATCGGTTATCCGAGCAAATGGCGCGATTACTCGGCGCTGACGGTCAAGCAGGATGACTTGGTCGGCAACATGATGCGCGCGCGCACATTTGCCTACAACCGCAGCATCAACAAGCTGGGCAAACCGATCGACCGCGAAGAGTGGGGCATGACGCCGCAGACAGTGAACGCTTACTACAGCTCGACGATGAACGAAATCGTGTTCCCGGCGTCGATTTTGCAGCCGCCGTTTTTCGACATGCGCGCTGACGACGCGGTGAACTACGGCGCCATCGGCGCGGTGATCGGCCACGAGATCAGCCATGGCTTCGATGACAAGGGCAGCCAGTCCGATGGCGACGGCAACCTGCGCGAATGGTGGACCAAGGAAGACCGCGCCAAGTTCCAGGCCAAGGCCGACATGCTGGTCAAGCAGTACAGCGGCTACAGCCCGCTCAAGGGCTACAACGTCAATGGCGAGCTGACCCTGGGCGAGAACATCGGCGACAACTCGGGCGTGGCGATCGCCTACAAGGCCTACAAGCTGTCGCTGGGAGGCAAAGCGGCGCCGGTGATCGACGGCCTGAGCGGCGACCAGCGTTTCTTCATGGGCTTCGGGCAGGTATGGCGCATGAAGATGCGTGAAGCGCAGCAGATCGTGCAGGTCAAGACCGATCCGCATTCGCCGGGCCAGTTCCGCGCCAACGGCACCATGATGAACCAGCCGGCCTTCTACGAAGCGTTCGGCGTGAAGGAAGGCGACAAGATGTACCTGCCGCCGAAAGAGCGGGTCACGATCTGGTAATGTCGTGAGATGAGATGATGAGGGCCACGCGAGTGGCCCTTTTTTTGTACGCCAGGTTGTGGGTGGATATCTCCAGGCGAAAAAAAACCGCCCTGAACGAGCGGTTTCGGTAGAACGCTGGACGCTTACTTGGCTGCGGCAACCATGAAATCGACCGCGGCCTTGATTTCATCATCCGAGGCCGACGAACCGCCTTTGGCAGGCATGGCGCCGGCTTTGCCGATGTAGCCCTTGAGTGCGTGCTCATACAGCAATGGTGCGCCCTGGGCGATGCGTGCGGCCCAGGCGGCCTTGTCGCCGAACTTCGGCGCACCGGCGATACCTGCGCCGTGGCAAACGACACATGAGGCGTTATAGATGGTCTTGCCTGTATCGGCGGCCAGTTTCGGCGCGTCGGCCGGTGCTGCCGCCGCTGGGGCCGGGGCCGCAGCAGGTGCTGGTGCGGCTGCTTCGGCTGGCGCCGGCGCCGCTGCTTCGGCAGGCGCTGCCGCCGGCGCTGCTGCTGCCGGGGCTGCTGGTTCCTTGAATTTGGCGCCGCTCTGGTTCGCCATGTGCACGACCGCGCGCGCTACTTCGACATCATCGAGGTCCGGGTTGCCGCCGCGGGCAGGCATCGCGCGGATACCGTCGATCGCGTGCTTGACCAAGGTATCGTAGCCTTGAGAGATACGCGAGCCCCATGCGCCGGGATCGCCCATTTTCGGCGCACCAGCTGCGCCCGTTGCGTGGCAGGCTGCGCAGTTAGCCGTGTACACGGCGTCGCCAGCGAGGAAAATCTTCGGTGCGTTGACATCCTTGAGCGTGAAGCCTTCGTCGGCCAGCGGACGCAGGCGTGCGGCGACCGCTTCGGCTTTCTGGCTTTCGGTGCCGGCGCCCGTGGTTTTGGTCGTCGTCACGAACGTCACGAGCAGAATGATGCCGATGACAGTGACCAGGAAGAAGCCGGCAACCGCAGCGACGAGCTGCTTGGGTGTCCGGATCGCGGATTCGTGTTCGTTGTGTGCGTCGCTCATGATGTCCTTAGTACAATATTCAAAAAGCTGCCGGCCGGTCGTGTTCGCATGATGAACTTGCAAATACTCGCCAAACCCGCGATTATAGACTCAAAGCACCTCTTATGGAACGCAAATTCCCTGTAACGCGACACTTTCCATGGACGCGGTGCCAGAAAAAACGGTATCCTTCGCCTCACGTTCGATTTTCCTCAGCGCGGCTGTAGCTCAGTGGATAGAGTATTGGCCTCCGAAGCCAAGGGTCGTGGGTTCGATCCCCGCCAGCCGCACCAACCATCTTCAATCAAATCAACAGCTTGGCGATTGCGATGCTGCGCGTTGCTGCGCTCGTGTCGGCACCGTATATCCGCAAAGGACATGATGGCAATCAGCGCAAAAGGCAAGCGTCGCATCTCCGTCAATGAGCGCGTGTATCTGTGGCGCATGTTTGAACACTACGATCAGAGCTGGTTTGATGGCGTTCAGGTGAGCGTCGCAGCGGTGGACCAAGCGCTGTTCGTGCGCTATGGACTTCATCAGCCCGATGACAGTCGAACCGCTGTGATCTCTCGCGGTCGCGGCGCGCCGGATGTTCGCACAGCCTGTCCAAGGTTCGAGGGCGAGGATCGTGTCTTGACCCCGCAGGGCGTTCGGGACCTCATTGATTGGGGGCTCGCAGTCGCGCTGTGATCGCCCGCCGCAGGTGGGGCTTGTTCGGCCATGTTCGGGAAATGGGAGAGCACGACCATCTCTGGCGATCGGCTCGGCCAGGCCAAATCGCCGACCCACACAGCGACAACGCTTGAGCCTGCAGGGAAAGATGACTTTCAATTCCCCCGTTCTTGCTTCCCTTGCCTGATTCTGCAAGTCCGGAATATGATGTTATTTCAAAGGCATTAGCCAAGGGAAGCCGATGCTTGCGAATGTCTCATTCGGTTCCAGGCCGGGGTCGCGGTTTCGTACAAAGGGGAGCATCGTATGGCAATCAAGGCGGTCGCGTTCGATGCCTTCGGCACGCTGGTGGAGATCGGTGACAAACGCCGGCCGTTTGAAGCCATCCTGCGCCTGTCGACAGCGGCCTCGGTCAGCTCGCCCATGGTCGGCGCAGTCGATCTGGCCGCATTTGCCCACGCATGCGGTGTCGCGCCGGATCCCCGCCATGCCAGCGACCTGGCGGCCGAGCTGGCGTCGATCGCCCCTTACCCCGAATCGCGCTCCGTGCTCATCGAACTGCGCCGGCGCGGCATTCATACTGCCGTGGCGTCCAATCTGGCGCTGCCATACGCCCAACCGATCCGCGACCTCCTTGGCGACCTGATCGATACCGCATGCCTGTCGTTCGAGGTTGGCCATGTCAAGCCCGATCCCGACTTTTATCGCGCCCTGTGCCACCAGTTGAACCTGGCGCCCGACGAAGTGTGGATGGTGGGCGACACCTGGCGTTGCGATTATCTGGGCGCCACGGCAGCCGGCCTGCACGCCTTGCATCTGGACCGGCGCGGCAACGCCAGCCCGGAGCAGGCGGCGGTGTCGATCAGGGACTTGACGGGCGTACTTCATAAAGCTACTAGTTGAGCTTCTGATCAGCGCCGACATCGCCAGCCGGACCGCTTCCGATAGTCAGTAGCGCCGTTCCTGGCTCAGGAATTGGGTGCGGGCATACGTGTCAATGGCGGCGTCCACGCCGCCGGCGCGAAAGGCCGCGCGTACCAGCTCGCGTTCGGCCTCGACCTGCCGAAAATCGAAGGCCGGACGAAATACAGTGGACGGCAGCGGCGCCCGCGCCAGCACCGCGCGCAGTCGATGGATGAGTTGTTGGAGCGCCGGGTCCACATCCCATTGCCGGCCATCGATTTCGGCCAGGGCCAGGTCGATCAGCCACTGGCCCCGGGGAAGTTGGTCGTAAAGGACGAAGAGATGGGTGCGGTAGACGGGGTCCGGGGCCAGCGCCACCAGGAACGCCGCGTACGGCACCCCCATCCCGCACATGCTTGCCGAGTTCAGGTCGCTCATCAGCGCTTCACTCATCCCGCCGAGCAGCTTGAGGAGGACATAATGCTGGTCCAGCGGTTCATATTTGAGCGACGGATACTGCGCCAGGGTTTCCGCCAGCTCTTCCCCATCGCGCACCAGCGGCGTGACGTAGTTGCGTACGGCGTTCATGGTCTGTAGGCAGCGCGAGGGCATGCAGCGCATCAGCGCGAACACATCATCGCTGTTGAGTAGCAGGGGCACATAGGGTGGCAGGCTCATGGCATGAAAGGGCAGTCGATCCTGCCGCTCCGGCAACATAGGAAGGGGTAGTTTACCCGAATGCCCTGTCACCGGCCCCCAGGCCTGTAGGACAGTTGGTCCCGCTATCCTTGCCGCCATGGGTGCGCGCCCGGAGCTGTGGGTAAGAAATACTTGTTCATGCGCGCAGGATTCCTCGTTTGACCCTGCTGCCTTGTCGCTCGGATAATCAACTTTTTCTGACCGGTAGCACGCAAATGATGAACAAGTATTTCTGCAGTGATCGATCCGTTAGCGCTTCGGGTGGCGCATGACGGCGCACAAAGTTCTTATTACTGGCGCGGCAGGGCGAATCGGGACGGCCTTTGTCCGCCAGCTGAACGGCCAGTTCGACCTGCGCCTGGGTGACCTCGATAGCGCCGCGCTGGCGCACATGGGCGGCGAGGCCGTGCAGCTTGACGTCACCGACCTCGACGCCTGCATGCGCGCCTGCGCGGGCGTGCAGACCGTGCTTCACCTCGCGGCCGACCCTTTGCCCGACGCCGATTTCCACACCTCACTGCTGCCGACGAACATCGTCGGAAGCTATAACGTGTTCCTGGCGGCAAAGGCGCAGGGTTGCCGGCGTGTTGTGTTTGCCAGCAGCGCCCAGGCCGTTGAAGGTTATCCGCTGGACGTGCAGGTGCAGGAAAACATGGCGCCGCGACCCAAGAATATGTATGGCGTGAGCAAGGCGTTCGGCGAAGCGCTCGCCTCCTTGTTTGCTGACGATGGCACGCTCGTCACGGTGGCTGTGCGGATAGCCAACGTGGCAACGTTCCATGCCGGCGAACGGCACAGCGCGCGCGATGTTGCCGCGTTCATCAGCGAGCGCGATGTGGCGCAGTTGCTGGCGCGCTGTATCGATGCCGACCTGAGCGGTTTTACGGTCGTCCATGGGGTATCGGACAACCGCTACAAGCGCCTGGCCATCGAACGCACGCGCAGTGCGCTCAATTACCGGCCGCGCGATGACGCTTTTACGATACTTGAAGGTGAAGCGGGCGCGCGGCGTAGCGCACCATCGCCCGCCATGACGGATGAGGTGGGCGCTACGCCGGCGCGACCTTTCGGATAGGGCCAGGCGGTCACGCCAGCATGCGCGAGTGCTTGGGCAATTTGGCCGACAGATAATCGTGCTGGTCGGCCAGCACATTCCTGCCGCTCAGGATAAAGTGCTCGAAACGGCATGGCACATACGGCACGTACAGCAGCGGATGAAAATCGTGCACCATGGTGGCCCCCTTGGCCTGGTTGCACGGCTTGCAGGCGGTGACGCAGTTGGTCCAGCTATCCTTGCCACCATGGGTGCGCGCCAGGATGTGGTCGCGCGAGAGGTGCTGGCGCGCAAACACATTGCCGCAATAAGCGCAGGTATGGCGGTCGCGCGCGAACAGCAACTGGTTGTCGTCTCCGAGCGGCAGCGCCACCCGCAGTTTCTTGGTCATGCGCTCGCTGCCCATGATCGAAATGATCGGCTTGACCGTCATGGTCGAGAGCACGCCCGCATTCGACACCCCGCCGCGAAACAGAAATTCACGGTCGCCCAGTTCCCACGCCACCTTGCCGACGGCGTAATAATGGATCGCTTCCTGGGCGGAGATCCATCCGAATGGATTTCCTGCGATGTCGAGTGCTAAGATTTGCGGAGTCATATTTTCACTTTTACTGATGCCTGTTTGAATGGAATAGCAGAAAAGGCCGGCGCCGTGGCGCTGGCGGGAAGATGAAAATCCGGACAGGTGTTAAACGTGATAATACGCCTTGCAGGCAAACCAGCAAGCACGAAAATAAGGCGCAGCGCACCGCGCATTCCCGGGCGCCGTGAGGGACGCCCGAGCGATATCGCTTGCGCTGCATTGGAGTGGGGTGCCGGATTCGAACCGGCGAACAACGGTGTTGCAGACCGCGCCCTTGGACCGCTCGGGCAACCCCACGTAAAAAATGGCATCCCAGGAAGGAGTCGAACCTTCAGCCTTCGGTTTTGGAGACCGCTGCGCTGCCAATTGCGCCACTGAGATAGTGCATGGTTGATTGCGGCGCCGGGCGCGCAATCGAAAAAATGGGGTGACGTACCGGAATCGAACCGGCCGTCGCTACGGCGGTGGCCCTTGGACTCACAATCCAAAGCTCTGACAACTGAGCTAACGTCACCATTGAAAACCTGAATAACTTACTTGTTGCTGCCGGAGCAGGCCGCGATAGCGCTGTCAAGGCGGTTATGCCAGTACGAACTGCTGTCCTCATCACGGACCACCGCATCCTTGAGCGCATTCAAGCGCTCCAGCAGCAGGGGGCTGGCCATCATTTCAGCGGCGTCCAGTTCAAAGACCATGCAATTGCCGTCTAGGCGCTCCAGCAACACTGCGATGACGCGTTCATCCTTGCGTGACGCCAGTCCTGCCAGGGCTTCGCCGCTGACGCTGTCATCACTGTCGCCCAGGTTTAGCCACAGGCGCTCGCGGATCTCGACAGTGTCTGCCTCATGAATGGAGCCGAGAGCGAACGTGGCCCAATCGCGTGTGGCGTCGTCCGGGTCGGTGGCCAGTACCAGCAGTGCCTCGACCGAGGCATCGTCGCGATACGCCGCCAGGGCGAATGCCACCTTAAAGCGAATGTCCGCATCGGGGTGCGTGGCGAATGCGAGTAGCGCCGGCAGTGCCAATGGATGCGGGCGGTGACCAAAGCCGGAAATGGCCGCCGTTACCACGTTTGTTATGGGGTCCTTTAACCCGGCCAGGAGCAAGGCGTGCGTTTCCTTCACGGCATATTCGTCGCTGACGGCGCCCCATTGTTTCGAATAGCGCTTGCGCCTGAGTTGGGACGCGATATACATCGCCAGGGCGCGTTTGTGCGCGTTCTTGCTGGTCGCGAACCGTTGCGCCATCGCTAAGGTATCGGGCGAACCCAGCATTTGCAGCTCGCTGATGGCTTCCCAGCTCGCCTCGTTCTCCCATGACTGCAGCGCAATGCCGGCCAGGCGTTTCAGAGATAAGTTTTTTAGAGCGGTCTTGTTCATGGTTGCCGATCGATGAATGAATGCGGCCCAGTATAGGCCCGCTCCATGCCGCGGCAAACATGGGTTATTGGTGCGCTCGGAGGGCGTCGAACCCCCAATGCCTTGCGGCGCCAGATTCTAAGTCTGGTGTGTCTGCCATTTCCACCACGAGCGCGGTGCGGGTCCCGGTTGCCTGCCGGGGTAGTGCGCATCAAACTTTCGGAGCGCACCACGGCTTGCGCGTGCCGGGCTGATATCCGGAACTCGCGCACGGCTTTCGCCACGAACCCTATCCGGGAACTATGGGAATACCGCATGCGGGCGACACGTGCCTTGCTTGGACCCACCTGCAGGATTCGAACCTGCGGCCTCGACGTTCGTAGCGTCGCGCTCTTCCATCTGAGCTAAGGTGAGAATAATGGGGTGAGGTACCGGATTCGAACCGGTGGCCCTTGGAATCACAATCCAAAGCTCTGCCAACTGAGCTAACGTCACCATTGAAAAACTGCGTCATAGACTTGTTGCTGCCGCTGCGGATCCGCGCAAACGGCGTGATTGGTGCGCTCGGAGGGCATCGAACCCCCAATGCCTCGCGGCCCCGAATTTTAAGTCCGGCGTGTCTGCCATTTCCACCACGAGCGCGGTGCGGGTAACGGTCGCTGCCCAGATTCACAGCGGCGGCCTGGAATCACAATCCAAAGCTCTGCCAACTGAGCTAACGTCACCATCGAAAACGTGAACTACTTACTACTTACTACTTACTACTTACTACTTACTGCTTGCTGCCGGCGCAGGCCGTAGCAAACCCGGTATGTGGTGCGCTCGGGGGGCGTCGAACCCCCAATGCCTTGCGGCACCAGATTTTGAATCTGGCGTGTCTGCCATTTCCACCACGAGCGCGGTGCGGGTCCCGGTTGCCTGCCGGGGTAGTGCGCATCACCTTGTCGGAGCGCAGCACGGCTGTCGACCTCGCGCTCATTGAACTGAGCCGGGGTGGGAATAATGGGGTGACGTACCGGATTCGAATCGGCCGTCGCTACGGCGGCGGCCCTTGGAATCACAATCCAAAGCGCTGCCAACTGGGCTAACGTCACCATTGAAAAAGAACCGCGCGGTCATGCGCGGCAAACTGGCAGTGGATGCAGGGTTCGAACCTGCGACAACTTGAGTCAAAGTCAAGTGCTCTACCAGCTGAGCTAATCCACAATTGAAACTGGCTCCCCAAGCAGGATTCGAACCTGCATAACCCTGTCGGGCCTACAACGCATTAACAGTGCGTCCGCTTACCAGTTAGCGTATCGGGGAAAAGAAGGATGCCCGGCAAAGCCGGTGCATAAAAAAGAGTGGGCGACCAGGGATTCGAACCCCGTATGCACAAAGACGGCGGATTTACAGTCCACTGCAGTCACCAATGCTGCTCGTCGCCCAAGGATGATATTGGCCATTTCACAAAGCCTCTCGGCGTGACTGGCCCCTGGCAGGGCCATGCGCTGTTTGAAAGCGCTTTGTGGAATGGCGCGGGAGGGGAGATTCGCACTCCCTGTCTCAACCCATCAGGGTTGCGCTCTGCGATTGAGCTATTCCCGCACCGGTTCCACCCGCACTGGTATCGCACGTGAGGGTGCGATACCGATACAGGCGGAACCGTTTTAGTACCTGTCCGAATTGTGAAAGAACTGCGTCTGGTCCGGGTTGTCCGGGGACGGCCTCAAACTGAAAGGGCTTGACTGCGATTGCTGCGGTGCTGCGGTGCTGCGGTGTTACGGTGCTGCGGTAAAACTGTCGGCCAAAACAAAAAGGGCCCGGAGTCCTTGCGGAACATCCGAGCCCTTGAGCTTGACCTGTCGGTCAGCCGGGGAGGGGTAAGCCTCCGCAGCTAGGGGTTGCCCCCTCGGATGTTCGTTATCGGTTCCAAATTCGCGCCGCCACATGCCGGCCACTGGTGATGTTGGTGGTAATACGGTGCTGGCAATGGACGGAGCGCATTATTCGCGGCGGCGGCCAGGGCGCCGAGGCCCTTGTCCGCTGCGGCGCTGACGCCTTGCAGGGCGGCCAGCAGCGCAACTTGCAGCGACGCCAACAGACTGCAAGCGAGCAGCGACAGGCCGCGCGCTGGGCGCTGCGTCGTCATCTGTTGCTGTTGCGTCGTTGTTTTCACGGTAAATCCCTGTGGTCGTTGCTGCGGTTGGTGCTCTTGCTGAGCGAGTGAATGCATTCTGACATGCACAAAATCGGAACGCAAGCAAATTTGGAAAATAATTTGCATCAGATGCAAATAAATCGCCCTGCTTGGGTTTTTTTGCAACACATGAAAACGGGGTCAGCGGCAAACGGGTATGATGGCGCCTGTCGTAGTGAGGTACGACCAACCCATGCACACACTAAAACCATCCCCTATCTCCAAGCCCCTCCAGGGGCCACAGCGCAAAGCCGTCCTACGGGTCCAGGTTTTGATGGCTGAACACGACATCCGTTTCGTCACAGAATTGTGGAAACGCCTGAGCGCCATGGGCGTGGAAATTTCGCACTCCCAGCTCACGCGCGTGGTCAACAACAGCACCAAGTCCCTGAGCATCGACCTGCTCGAGGGACTGGCCAGCCTGTTCGACTGTCCGGTATCGGCGCTGTTCAAGGACGGCTAGCGCGACAGGGAACTAAGGGACAATCCCTTGATTGTGGAATCGCTCAGCCATTTGGTCCCATTTCTTGCGAAGATCCGCATTCGACTTATGCCAAATAGCATGCCCGCCCGGATCATTAATGATGGCAAGGAGGAGGAAGCCGTAGGCCGCGCCACCGTCGACGTAGAAAAGATAACGATCACTTTTGTTGCCGCGCTTTTTGCGGAAATTCTCCTTCCAGCGCGCCGCTTCGGCGGTTCCCAAGGGAACCATGTGCACATGGCTAAGGATTGTAGAACCTGCGTTCAAGCTGTTGCGCCCGAATACCGCTGTTTCTGCGTCGCGTCCCGGCATGGCTTTCCAATGATCGAAATCGGCGATCAACTGAGCCACACTCATATTGTTTGCTGCGAACTGCGCGTGAATGAAGCTGGACGCCTGCGTGGGCTTGGCCACAACGGGAGGTTTCAGCTACGGGTGCGTTTGGATCCGGGTGAGGACGATTCTCCGAGAAAGTGTCGGCGAGCATCATCGATGGAAAAACCGTTCTCGGATGTCAACGCGCTATACAGCGCAATCTGCTCCGCAGTCAGCTCTTCAGAGAGGGCGGGTTGGGCAATGGCGACTGGTGATTTGCGCCGTCCAAGGCCATTGACCGTGAGCGGCTTTTTTTTCAGTTGGGGCATGATGTTTTTGACCTTGCGAAGGTCTCTCAATCTAGCATGTTCCAGCGGCCCGATCAAATGCCAGTCCAATGTCGATTTGCTTGAAATCAAACAAACTTCGTATTCGGCTTCATTGTCCTCAACGTGCGGAAACGTTGACTGCTGCAGCGGTTGTTGTTAACGACGGCCGCTGCAGTCAGTCCCATCCTTACGGCTGGTAAGTCGCCTTCACGCTCAGGTTGTTATACGCCGCGTACGCATAGATACCCACATAATAGCGGCCCGCCGCCGGCGCATTGACGCTGCAGTTTTCCACGCTGCTCGGCCCGTCCGACTTGCAGTTGTAGCTGGCCGTGCTCGGGATGCCGCCGAGTTTGACGAACATGTCGGCGTCGCCATTGGCGCCGTTGAGCGCGAACGCGACCTGGCTTTTCCCCGCCGGAACGTCAATCGTGAAATATTGCCAGCCGCCCGTCGCCGCGCCCTGGCCGTTCAGCGCCTGGCCGTTGCCCAGCACCGGATAGCCGGAGCCGCCCGCGCCCGTCAGCGTCCCCTTCATCGCGTAGTAACCGAGCGAGGAATAGTTCGAGAAACCATTGGCCGGCGTGCCCTCGGCGCCGCCGCGCACCACCAGCCGGTAGCTGCCGGCCGGCAGCGACAGATTGGTGAACTGGGCCGAGCGGTTGACCGCCAGGTTGCTGCGCGCCACCACGGCTCCCGCCGCGTTGACGATGCTGGCGTCGACGTCGAGCATGCGCAGGTATTCGAGCGGGTCGATGCGCAGGTTCAGGGTGCTCACGCCGGTGGTCGTGAAGGTGAAGGTGTCGCTGTCGGTATTGCGTTCGATCTGGCCGAAGTTGCGGGTCGGATCGATGGCACCGCCCGTGCCCAAGGTCAGCGCGCGCGTGTCCGGGATGTCGTCGGCCATGTAAGGCACGGCCTCGTCCACGTTCATGATGCGCAGGTCGTCTTCGAAATTGCTGGCGGTGGTGTATTCGCCGCGGCTCCAGGTAAACAGTTGGTTGGCCCAGCCGCCGCCCATCCAGTAGTTGCCCATGATCGGCCCCCACTGATAGGCGGCAATGCCTTCGAAATACTCGCCGCCGCTGCCGCCGCGGTCGTGGTTCATGCCCATCTGGTGCCCGACTTCGTGGGCGCCGGTCATGCCGATGCCGTAACCGTAGTCGAAACCGGAGGAGGGATTGCGGTACAGGGTGCCGGCGGCGGTGGTGCCGAAGGCGCGCAGCGGCGCGAACGAGCGGCCATCCTGGTTGACGAAGTTGATGATGCCGGTGCGCAGCACGTTGGCCGTGCGCGCGGCGTCGTACACGGCGCGGCTGGTGGTCACGTTCAGGTTCAGCATCGAGTACTGGTCGGCGATCGATTGCCAGGCGCGGTACATATTGTCCTTGGTCACGCCGTTCAAGGGCGTGCTGCCGCTCATCACCGCCGTGGTGTTGAGGTAGAACACGTACGGGCTGCCCGGCTTGCTTTGCAGCTGGGTCACGTCTTCATTCTGGTACGGGCCGATATGGCGCGCCTGGCGCAGCGCCATCGGGCTGTAGACCGGGTGCGACACCGCCAGCGCCAGCATGGCCGGGGTGCGCTTGTCGCGGAAATCGGGGTCGAAGTCGGGCACGATCTTGGTGATCGGCACTTCCGTCAGCCAGACCTTGCCGGCGCTGTCGGTGGTGTATTCCCAGGCTTTCCGGGTGTCGTACTTGAGCAGGTAGCCGTACACGGCTTTTTTGTTCCCCTTGAGCACGAACACCGAATCGGGCGTGTCGATCGCGGTACCGGTGATCGATACCACGCCATTCTTGTCGGCGTAGTCGCGGATGTGGGCGGCGACGGTGTTGCCGCCGACCGATTGCACTTGCAAGCTGCGGCCGTTGGCGTGTTGCGCGGCAAAGCCGCTCAGGACCGCGTCGACGCTGCCGATCTGCAGGCCGGCGGCGGGGCGAGCCCCTTGCGCGCTGGCGATATCGGTCTGGGCGGTGGCGCTGCCGGCGAGGGCGGCAGCCATGAGCAGGAACAGGGTGGGCGAGGATGTCATTCAGTCTCCGGTTTTATCATTTTTTATCAATCTGGCACTTTCCGCGCGGATTGACAGGAAGTTGTCGGCAGGATATCTATTCCCACTGCATAACGTTACCATGAGGGAAAGATGCCGTATGTATCCAAACGGCACAACAAGACCAGTGGCGACAACGACGCCGTTCATTCACGCAAGCCGAATTTTCTTACTGTAAATACCAAAATTTCGCGAGATTGCTAGCTATAAGGGGCCTCAGTTCCACGCTTATTCGGCACAGGCCGCTGATTTCCGTTTTCCCTATGCAAGGTGGATAAGCCGGCACAGCGGCGCGCCCTGCTGACGGGGCGCAAACGATGCTATACACTACTTATCATTGAACAACTTTCGAGGCGCCACATGGGCCGCAATCCGAACGACGTCGCGGTAACCCATGTTCCAGGTGTCATTGCCGATGAAACAGGCCTGTCCGCGCCGGTCGCCCCCGAGCGGCGCGCACCGCCCCAGCCGAGCGCTTTCGGGCTGTGGAAGAAGCGCATCCCCGAGGATGGCGTCAGTTACCAGCACAGGTTGCGCGACGAATGGTAAAAGCGCTATTCGATACCAATATCCTGATCGACTATCTGAATGGCGTCGCGCAAGCGGAACTGGCCTGCGATCACTATGTCGACAAGGCCATCAGCGTGGTGACGTGGATGGAAATCATGGAAGGCGTGTCCGACGACGAGGACGAACGGCTGCTGGTCGAAGCCTTCCTGGGCCAGTTCGAACTGCTGCCGATCGACCACCTGCTGGCGCTGGAAGCGTCGCGCGTCCGGCAGGCGCACGCCATGCGCCTGCCGGACGCCGTGATCCTGGCCACCGCGCACCTGTCCGGGCGCGTCCTGGTCACGCGCGACACCCGCGATTTCGTGCCGGGCGAGAGCGTGCTGGTACCCTACACCCTGGCCGCCGCCGACCCGCTGTAAACGGCGGCGGCGCGGGCGCCTGTTCTTCTCGTTCCCCTGAGAAATCGATATAGAATATCAAGTAAGTGCGCATAAATTCTTGTAATTTCCAGCTTTCATAAGCGGCGCCTTGCTGCGTTGCCCACCGCTAGCAGTGCTCGCACTGCGTCGCGGCGTGCGCCTTGCCAGGCATCCGCTTCTGTTCGCTAGAAATCACAATCATTCCTGCACACTTACTTAGAGCGCAAAGACCGGCCACCCAGGCCGGCGCAGCGTTGTCCAGCCACTCATTTCACGTTGCACACGATAGGGAAGTCATGTCAGTTACCAGATCAGTTACCAGATCCAAGGCGCACGCCGGCGCTGCCGTGGTGTCCGCATTATTACTGCTGGGCGCCGTCAGCGCTTGCGGCAAGACCGAAACGTCGGCGTCGCTGGTGGCTGACGCCAGGCAGTTCATCGCCAAGGGCGACAGCAAGGCCGCTGTGATCCAGCTCAAAAATGCGCTGGTGAAAAACCCGTCGGATGCCGACGCGCGCCTGACCCTGGGCCTGGTGTATCTCGACATCGGCGACGCCGTCTCGGCCGAGAAGGAATTGCGCAAGGCCATCGAACTGGGTGCGCCCAAGGACAAGGCCGTGCCCGCCCTGGCGAAAGTCCTGATGATGCAGCAGCAATTCCAGAAGGTGCTGGACGAGACCGCAAGCGCGACTGCCGACGCCGACATGCTGGCGCTGCGCGCCGAGGCCAGCGCCGGTCTCGGTCACGCCGACCAGGCCAAGGACTTGTACGCCCAGGCCCTGGCCGCCAAACCCGGCCATGTCGGCGCCCTGATCGGCGCGGCGCGCCAGGCGCTGGCGCGCAAGGACCTGGAAGAAGCCAACCGCCTGGCCGACCAGGTCGTCGCCAGCAACCCGTCCGACGCCACCGCCTGGATGTTCAAGGGCGACCTGCTGCGCGCCCAGGCCAAGGGAAAAGAAGCGCTGGCCGCCTACGACCAGGTCATCAAGCTCAAGCCGGAGCACCGCTCGGCGCACCTGGAGCGCGCCTTTGTCGAGATCGCGGAAGGCAAGTTCGACGCCGCCAAGGCCGACCTCGAGGCCGCCCGCAAGATCAGCCCCAACGCGCTGATGGTGTCCTACGCCCAGGCCTTGCTCGACTTCACCCAGGGCAAGCACGCCGCCGCCAAGGAAACGCTGCAAAAAATCTTGCGCGTGGCGCCCGAGCACATGCCGAGCGTGCTGATGGCCGGCGCGGTCGAGCATGCGCTCGGCTCCATGCCGCAGGCCGAACAGCACCTGCGCAAATACCTGGCCGCCATGCCCGAGCACCGTTACGCGCGCAAGCTGATGGTCAGCACCCTGCTGAAAATGGGCCAGACCACCGAAGCGCTGGCGCAGTTGACGCCGATGCTCGAGTCCGGCAAGGATGACGTGCAAATGCTGGCGCTGGCCGGCGAAGCCTATATGCAGGCGCGCGACTATGCCAAGGCCACGGCTTACTTCGAGCAGGCCAGCGCGCTGGCGCCCGACGCGGCCGGGCTGCGCACCTCGCTGGCGCTGGGCAAGCTGGCCACCGGCGACGATGCGCGCGCGATCAGCGAACTCGAACAGTCGACCAAGCTCGACGCCAAGTCGCCCAAGGCGGCGGTGCTGCTGGTGATGACCGAGCTGCGCCTGAAGCGCTACGACAAGGCGCTGGCCGCCGCCAAGGCGCTCGAAGCGACCCAGCCTACCGATCCAATGGTGCATAACCTCAAGGGCGGCGTGTACCTGGGCATGAACGACATGGTCAACGCCCGCGCCAGCTTCGACAAGGCGCTCTCGCTCAAGCCCGACTATTTCCCGGCCGCCGCCAACCTGGCCCAGCTGGCCCTGCGCGAGAAGAAGCCCGACCTGGCGAAACAGCAACTGGTCAATTTCCTGACCAAAGACAAGAAAAATGTCGAAGCCTATTACGCCCTGACCAAGCTGGCCCTGGCGCAAGGGCGCAACGACGAAGCGAACCAGTGGCTGGAAAAGGCCAGCAGCGAAAATCCCGACGCCATCGGCCCGGCGCGCACCCTGGGCGCGCATTACCTGTCGATCGGCCAGAAGGACAAGGCGCTGACCCTGGCGCGCAAGTTCCAGGTGGCCAATCCGAAAAACCTCGACCTGCTCGACTTGCTGGGCCAGGCGCAGCTGGCCAACGGCGACTTGCCGGGCGCGCTGGACACCTACGGCAAGTTGGCCGGCGTGGCGCCGAAATCGGCGATGGCGCATTTCCGCCTGGCGACGGTGCACGCGCAGATGAAGAACCTGAACGCCACCGCCGGCGACCTGAAAAAGGCGTTGGCGCTGCAACCGGACTTTGTCGACGCCCAGGTGGCCCAGGCCGAGCTGGCCGCCAATGCGGGCAAGCTCGACGACGCGCTGGCGATTGCGCGCCAGATCCAGAAACAGCGTCCGAAGGAAGCGCTGGGCTTCCAGCTGGAAGGCAACCTCAGCCTGGCGCAGGGCAAGCCGGCGCAAGCGGTGGCCTCGTTCGACAAAGCGTTCGCGCTGACGCCGTCGAGCGCCAACCTGATCAAGCTGCATGCGGCCATGCGCCAGTCCGGCAAGGGCAAGGAAGCCGACGCGCGCCTGGCCAAGGCCGCCAGCGAGCATCCGAACGACGTGGCGCTGGCCTTGTACGTGGCCGAGAACGACCTGGCGGGCAAGCGCTACAAGGCGGCCATCGGCGGGCTCGAAGCGGTGCTCAAGCAAGCGCCGGAGAATGCCGCGGCCCTGAACAACCTGGCCTGGGCCTACCAGCAGGAAAAAGATCCGCGCGCGCTGAAAACCGCCGAAAAGGCCTTCGCGCTGGCCGGCAACAGTGCGGCGGTCACCGATACGCTGGGCTGGATGCTGGTCGAGCAGGGCGACGCCAAGCGCGGCCTGAGCCTGTTGCAAAAGGCGGTCGCGCTGGCGCCGGAGGCGGCCGATATCCGCTTCCACCTGGCGGCCGGGCTGGCGAAAACGGGTGACAAGGCTGGGGCCAAGCGTGAACTGGAGAAAGTCATGGCCAGTAAGAACTTTGCCCAGATGGAGGAGGCGAAGGCGCTGGCCAAGGAGTTGTAGTCGACCCGGCCGGCGATTTTCCACCGTCGCCGGCGCACGCCCTGACAGCGTCGCGAATCACCTGAAAACCGTCATTCCCGCGCAGAGAATGGCGGTTTTGCATTTTTGCCAAGCTTTTTGCTCAGCTGTTGCATATTTGCGAACAAAAATTTTAATTGTCTCCCTGCATCTTGCCGTCGATGTTAGGATAGTCCCTGTTAGCAATATGTTACTGAATTCGCAGCTTGGACAATATCTTCGGGATCATAGTCGATGGATCAGTTTCTCAATAATGTTGAAACAAATCGTTTCAATTTTCCCGCGCCCGATACAGGGAATCTGGGCAGCCATTGTGTTTTTGTGGAAGATAATTCTGATAACATCTCCGAGATGACGATCAATACACGAAGCTTCGGGATTCGCGTTGCCGACACCGAGGAAGGGCGTAATCGCGCCAGCATGCTCATCAATAAGATGTATGCCTGGCGTGGCTATGCCGGTACCCATCGGCTTGAAGACAATCCCAACCAGATCACCCTGTCGGCCTTCGACCAGGGCGACGTCATCGGCACCGTCACGCTCGGGGTCGATTCCCCGGTCGGCATCCTGGCCGACGAGGTGTTCAAGGATCACATCGACGAATTCCGCGCGCGCGGCGCCAAGGTCTGCGAAATCAGCAAGCTGGCCTTCGACCCCACGGTGCGCTCCAAATTCGCGCTCGGCTCGCTGTTCCACATCCTGTACATCTACGCCCATCATATTTACCAGTGCACGGATGCGTTTATCGAGATAAATCCACGTCACCGGCGCTATTATGAGCAGATGCTCGGTTTTCGCACCCAAAGCGGGGTGCGCGTCAACCCGCGTGTCGACGCGCCCGCCCATTTGCTCTGGCTCAGCCTCGATTTCATGGGTTCCGAGATCGAACGCCTCGGCGGCGTGCACGAAGACGCGGGCACCGAACGTTCGCTGTACCCCTATTTTTTCTCGCAGCGCGAGGAAGCCGGCATCGCCGAGCGCCTGCTGTCGATCGGCTGACCGCGGTGTTCGCGGTGTAACGATCCGCAGCCGCGCCGGTGCGGCATCCCTGCGCCGCTTCATTCATGCAATTGGCGGCAGGCGCGACCACGCCACCGCTGTGTAACAACAGGATCGTCATGTCAACCCAAGCGCACTCCCTGGCCACCGCCGCCCTCACCACTGTCCTTATGCTCGGTGCATTGGCCGGCTGCGGCAAGCCCGACACGGCGGCGACCCTGCTGGCCGAAGCGAGGCAATTCCAGCAGAAGGGCGACCATGTGTCGGCCCTGATCCAGCTCAAGAACGCGGTCGCCAAAAACCCGTCCGACCCGGAAACGCGCCTGGCGCTGGGCGAAGCCTATAACAAGCTCGGCGACGCCGTCTCGGCCGAGAAGGAAGTGCGCAAGGCCATCGAGCTGGGCATGGCGGCGGACCGCGCCTTGCCCGAATTGTTGATGGCGCAATTGTTCCAGGGACAGTTCCAGAAAGTCGTCGACGGCACCGCCGACAGCGCCTACACGGCCAACGTCAAGGTGCTCAGCCAGCGCGGCGCCGCCTTTTACCAGCTCGGCAAGCGGGCCGAAGCGGCCGACGCCTTCGAGCGCGCCCTGAAAATCGATCCGGGCTACCCGGTCGCGCTGATGGGCCTGGCAAATATCGCGCTGGCCAATGGCGACAAGGCGGGCGCGGCGCGCTATGTGGCGCAGGCGGTCGAGAAAAATCCGAAGGATGTGGCGAGCTGGCTGTTCAAGGGTGACTTCGAGCGTTCCCAGGGCAAGCCGGCCGAGGCGCTGGCCGCCTACGACCAGGTGCTGGCGCTCGAGCCGGGCAGCGCCGGCGGCCACCTGCAAAAAGCCTATCTGTTCATCGCCGAACGGCGCTACGACGAAGCGGCCGTCTCGCTGGCCGCCGCCAAGAAAAGCGCACCGAAGAACCTGATGGTGACCTACGCCCAGGCCATGCTCGACTTCACCCAGGGCAAGCACGCGGCCGCGCTCGAATCGCTGCAGCAAGTGTTGCGCGTGGCGCCCGACCACATGCCGTCGGTGCTGCTGGCCGGGGCCGTGCACTTTACCCTCAAGTCGCTGCCGCAGGCCGAGCAAAACCTGAAGAAATACCACGAAGCCCACCCCGAAAACGATTACGCGCGCAAGCTGCTGGCCTCGACCCGCATCGCCGCGGGCGACCCCAAGGGCGCCATCGCGGTGCTCGCGCCAGTGCTGGCCGCCTCGCACGACCCCCAGCTGCTGGCGATCGCCGGCAAGGCCTACACCGACAACCGCGAGTTCGGCAAGGCTACCGAACTGCTCGAGCGCGCCAGCACGCTCGACCCGAAAAAGGCGCAACTGCGCACCGCCCTCGGTTTGAGCAAGCTCGAGCAGGGCGAAGAAGCGCGCGCCCTGTCCGAACTGGAACTGGCCAGCACGCTCGACCAGACCACCAGCACCGCCGGCACCACCCTGGCCATGACGGCGCTGCGCCTGAACCAGTTCGACAAGGCGCTGGCGGCCTTGGTGCCGCTCGAAGCGCGCACCCCGGGCGACCCGATACTGCTGAACCTCAAGGGCCTGGCGCTGCTGGGCAAGAAGGACCAGGCCGGCGCCCGCAACGCCTTTGAAAAAGCGCTCAGCCTGCACCCCGATTTCTTCCCGGCGCTCGACAACCTGGCGCGCCTCGACATGCAGGCGAGCAAACTGGACGCCACGCGCCAGCGCTACCAAGGCTTTTTGGCCAAGTATCCCAACAGTGTCGAGGCGCTGACCGCGCTCGGCGCCATGGCCGTGGCCCAGCGCCGCCTGCCCGAAGCCGGCGTCCTGCTCGAGCGCGCCAGCGCGGTCGACCCGGCTGCGGTCGGGCCGGCCATCGTGCTGGCCAATCACTACGTGCGCATGGGCGAGGCCACCCGCGCCCTGACCCTGGTGCGCAAGCTGCTGGTGGCCAATCCGGACAATCCCGCCGTGCTCGACCTGCTCGGCCAGTTGCAGGCCGTCACCGGCGACCAGGGCAGCGCCATGGAAACCTTTACCAAGCTGACCGTGGTCGCGCCGCAGTCGGCCGAAGCGCATTTCCGGCTCGGCGCGGCCCATGTTGCGATCGGCAACCTGCCGTCGGCCAGCGCCTCGCTCAAGCGCGCCCTGGTTTTGCAGCCCGATTATCTCGACGCCCAGCTGGCGCTGGCGGCCGCCCAGCTGCGCCAGAAACAGTATGGCGACGCGCTCGGCGTGGCGCGCAGCATGCAAAAGCAGCGCCCCAAGCTGGCGGTCGGCTTCGTCTCCGAAGCCGACGTGTTATTGGTGCAGGGCAATGCCGCGGCCGCCATCCCCTTGTACGATAAAGCGTTTTCGTTGGGCAACAACGCCGAGCTCTTGATCAAGCTGTACGAAGCCTTGCGCATCGGCGGCAAGGCCAAGGAGGCCGATGCCAAAGTGCAACAGTGGCGCGCTACCCATCCGGACGATGTCAAGGTGCCGGGTTACCTTGGAGAGCAGTATATTTCCAATAAAAAATATCAATTAGCAATTACGGAATTTGAAGCCATACTGAAGAAGTCGCCTGGCTATCCTAGCGCGCTCAACAATCTGGCGGTGGCCTACGACCTCGCCGGCGATGCGCGCGCGCTGCCGGCCGCCGAGGCGGCCGCCAAGGCATTGCCTGGCAACCCGGTGGTGATGGATACCCTGGGCTGGCTGCTGGTGCAGCAGGGCGACCTGGCGCGCGGGCTGGCCCTGTTGCGCGAGGCCAGCGCCAGGCTGCCGGGCGTGCCCGATGTCCGCCTGCACCTGGCCAAGGCCCTGATCAAGTCGAAGCAGGAGGCGGCCGCGCGCAAGGAACTTGAAATTTTGCTGGAGAAACATAAGCAATTTCCGCAAGTGGAAGAGGCGCGGGGCTTGCTCAAACAACTATAAACCGGTTGCTTGCCGCTTTCCGCGGGTCGCGCCGGCGCCACTGGGAGTTTTCACATGAATGCAGAGCACGACGCAGTGGAAGCAATGGGCAGGGAGCAGGCCCATCTTGAGTCGTCCTACGTGGTCGGCGGCGAGGAGGACGTGGCGGCCGAGGATGGTAGTCTTTTGATCGGCAACTTTACCGATAACGACCGCACCTTCGGCATCCGCCTGGCCGATACCGACGAGGGCCGCAATTCGGCCAGCCTGTTGATCAGCAAAATGTACGCCACGCGCGGCTACAACGTGGCGCGCATGGAAAAGGACCCGAACCGGATCACCCTGTCGGCCTCGGACAAGGGCAGCGTGATCGGCACCGTGACCCTGGGGCTCGATTCCGAGCGCGGCATCCTGGCCGACGAGATTTTCCACGACCATGTCGACGCCTGGCGCGCGCGTGGCGCCAAATTGTGCGAAATCACCAAGCTGGCCTTCGACCCGCAGGTGAAATCGAAGATGGCGCTGGCGGCCCTGTTCCACACCCTGTTCATCTACGCGCGCTACATTCATGGGCGCACCGACGTGCTGATCGAAGTCAATCCGCGCCACCGGCGCTTTTACCAGACCATGCTCGACTTCCAGGACCAGGCCGAGCTGCGCCACAATACCCGGGTCGACGCCCCGGCCTACCTGATGTGGCTCAGCGTCGAGCACATGGCGCAGCAAATCCGGCGCCTGGGCGGCACCAGCAGCCATCCCGGCAGCGAACGTTCCCTGTATCCCTTCTTTTTCTCGCAACGCGAGGAAGAAGGCATCGCCAATCGCCTGATCAAGCTGGGCTAGGTTTTCGGCACGGCCGGCTGGGCGTCGTAGCGGCCTGGCGCGATGATGCCGTCCGGGTCGAGCCGGGTCTTGAGCGCGTGGATCACGGCCCAGTAATGCGGATCGCGGCGCACGATGGCGGCCATCATGTCGGCGCGCGCGCGGTACACTTCCAGCCCCATCTCGTGGATCTTGTCGAGCAGGCGGTCGGCGCAGAAGTGGGCGCGCTTGACCCCTTCCAGGTTGCTGCGGTCGAACAGCAGGTTGATCACCGCCACCAGCGAGGTCGGGGTTTCGATATTGATGGTGATGTACAAGGTGTCGTGATAATAACGCGCCGCCGTCTTCTTCATTTCAGTGATGAAGCGGTCGACGAAGGCCCCGTCCAGCGGCAGCGCCGGATTAATGAACAGCAAGCCGCAATTCGACTGGTCGAGCTGGGCCGCGCTGAGGTCGGCGCGGCCGAATTTCCACAGCAAATTATCGATCGCCGCATCGGTCGGCACCCCCAGCGCCAGCGTATGAAGGGGCCGGATCGCCGAGATCGCGGCGGCGTTGGCGCGCGCGGCCGGAATGAAGCGCAGCCGGTGCGCCACCGCGTAGGCGGTGTCGAGCAACTGGTGCGTGATCGGGCGTACCCGCGCCAGCCCCTTCATGCGGCGCCGGATCTCGACCAGGTTGGCCTTCACCTGCGCCTTGGTGCCGGTGATCGCGCCCAGGCTGGCCCACTCGCCCGGCGCGATCAGGTCCATCACGCTCTCGGCCTCGGCAAAGGCGCGCTCGGGCGTGTAAGCGCATTGCTGCTCCAGGTAGCGCGTCACCCCGTAGGCCAGGGTGGCGTGGGTGCGCGCGCGGTTGGCGATGTGGGTGACCGACTCGATCAAGCCTTCGCGCTTGCAGTTGGCCAGCTCGTCGATAAAGGCCGGCAAGTCCTCTTCGCGGCGCAGCGACAGCGACAGCGCCACTTGCTTGGGGCGCTTGGGCACCAGGCGGAAACAGGCGCTGACCACGAGGCCGAAATTACTCTGGAAAAAAAGTCCGTCGAGCATCGGCCCCAGGCCGTACGGATTGCTGGTGCCCAGCGGCGAGCGCTTCAGGCGCCGGAAACCGGTGCGCAGCAGCTTGCCGTTGCCGCACACCACGGCCAGCCCGAACAAGTCTTCCTTGCGCGGGCCAAAGTAACCGACCCCGCGGTCGAGCGAATTGCCGATGATGCTGGTGGCGCGCGCCGAGCCGGTCACATTGAAGGTCAGGTTCGGATGGTGTTCTTCCAGGAAGTCGTACAGCATGCCTTGCGTCACGCCCGGTCCGATCACGGCCACCGGCAACACCCGGCCGTTGCTCTTGTCGACCGTCATGCGGATCGTGTTCAGGGCGCCGAGGTCGACCAGCAGGCTGCCGGCGGCGGTGGGCGACTTGCCGCCGTAGCCGAAGTTCAGGCCGGTGGAGAAGGGGTACAGCGGGGTGCCGTTCCTGCGCGCTTCGCGCACCAGCTTGATGACGGCGCGCACACTGGCCGGACGCACCTGGCCGAGCACATCGGTGGCGCGGCCGGTGATGTTATTGCTCGGATGCTCGCTCTGGGTGTAGGCCATGGGACATTATCGCCTAAAAAGACGAACGACCCGAGCGCCACCGGCGGTCGGGTCGTTCGTTGATGCGATGCGCAAACCGGCTGGCAAGCCCGGCTGGCGCATGCGCTGCTTACTTCTTGGCCGCTTTGCGACGCGATGCGGCACCCAGGGCCAGCAGGCCCAGGCCGACCAGCACCATGCTGCCCGGTTCAGGCACGGCGCGCACTTCCGAAGCGATCGAATTCGACGCCTGGTTGATGGTCAGCTTGTAGGTGCGGCCGGTGGTCAGGGTCACCAGGTTCGACAGCACGGTGCCCGACGTTTCCTTGATCGAATTTTGCGACAATTCACTCGAAGCGACGCCATCGTTGATTTCGCTTGGGGACCAGTTCATGATCGTGGTCGACACATTGCCGATCACTTCCTGCAGCGACAGCGCCCAGCTGATCGTGCCCAGCGAAGAACCGTTGACGCCGGCGGCGGCATTGACGAACGCGGCCACATAGGCTTCGAAGCCGAGTGCGAAGCGCGCTTGCAGGGTGGTGCTGGCGACGAACACGGTTTCCGAGGTCGCCGAGTTGGCGATGGTGGCGTTGGCGCTGCCGGCGTTACCTGGCGACATGACGGACGAATCGGCGCGGGTCAGGCCGTTGGCGCCAATACCGATCGCGCTGCCGGCGATGTACATATCGCCCAGGGCGTAGTTGCCGCTCGGCGCAGGAATGTGCGCGGAGAAATTGTTTTCCACGCCGCCTGGGTAGTTACCGACTGGCATAGCAACGCAGGAAGGACCGGCGCAACGGTTCTTGACGTCGACGGTGCCGCCGATGGTCGTGCTGAAGATGTTGCCGCTGCCGGCGCCGGTGCCGTCGTTACCGTTGAAGTTAGAGGCGGCGGTGCCGGTGCGGTTTTCAGTTTTGATGGTGATGCCGGTGGCGGCGTTGTTGTTCGCATCGAGGATGATCAGGCCGGTGATGGCCAGGTCGGCCATGCCCATGGTGGCGGCCGATGCCGGCGCGGCGATGAACGCGGCTGAGACGGCGGCGGCGGCGAGGTATTTTGTCAGTTTCATAAGTGGTTCTCCCGATTTTTGTTTGTTGATCCTGCGTGCCTTCCTATAAGCAGGAGTCGTGCCAGAAGCCGGGGATTGTTTAAAATCAAGTGCTTAGCACCGTTTTCATGGTATGTGCATGCCTTGGTGTAAGGAAAACCGACAGCCTGGACGCCGTTTAATCTTTACCGGGAGAAATAAATGCCTTGTGAAACAGATGTCGGGTTAATAACATCGGTGGCATGCGCAGCCAGTTGCCGCGGATATACAGCAAAAAGCGCGCGGCGCCGCTGAAGCGGTCGCCACAGCTGCGGTGATGCGGCAGCAGGGCGCGCAGGAACAGGGCGTCCATCAGGGCCAGCAGCGGCGCGCCGGGGCCGGCCGCGCGCACGGCGGCCTGGGCCGCCTCGGGCACGGGCGTGTGCAGCAGGCGCGCGCCATAGCGCAGCGCGTAGAACAGCGGGCGGCCCAGTTCCAGTTCGGCCGCGCGCGCGGCCAGCCCGTCCCAGAAGCCGGGCGTGGCGCTTGAGTGGCTCAGCAGGCGGTGCAGGTCGAGCAGGTCGCGCAGGCCATGGTCGAATTCGCCGTCGTAGAACAGATGCAGCGCGCTGTGCAGCACCATGTCGGCCGGGGCCAGCACCTGCAGGGGCGCCTGGCCGGCTTGCGCGGGCAAGGCCACGGCGGCGGCGCGCAGCTTGGCCGGGTCGGGCCGCAGGCGCGCCGTTTCCGGCAGGATCGCGTGGTGGACATCGATCACGCTGGCGCGCCGCCCATGCTTCATCGGCGGCAATTCGTGCATCCAGGTACGGTAATAGCGCTGGTCGTAGGCGTCCTGCGCCACCGTGGCCCAGCCGTGCAGCATCAGCGCCGCCTCCACCTCGGCCAGGCGGTCCTTGGGCACCAGGATATCGATGTCGGAAAACAGGCGCCCGCGCCCGGCCGCCAGCTGCGCCATGGCGTAGGCGCCGCCCTTGAGCAGGAGCAGCGGTATCGCGTCGCCCCCGCTGGCGGCCAGCGCCGCGCCGATCTGCGCCACTTCGAAGCGCACCGCGCGCGCGTGCCGTTCGGCGTGCACGCCGGCCCAGTCCAGGTGGCGGCGGGCGGCGGGCGGAATCGCGCCGGCCAGGCCGTGTTCGTCCAGCAAGCCGTGCAGGCTCGCTTCGAGCCGCGCCGCCGCCGCCTGGCGCAGCAGCAAGTCCCATTCGGCCAGGCCCAGGCTGGCCGCGCGGCTTGGGTCGCGCAGCAGTTGCAGCAGGAGCGGCACGGCGCAGCGGGTCACGCCGCGCCCGCCAACTGCTCGAACACCGCGATCGCCTCGTCCAGCGCGCTGTAGGTAAAATCGATGCAGCGCGATTGCGCCACCAGCTCGCCCAGGGCGCTAAACCCGCGCGCGCCCAGCACGCTGTAGTTGAAACCATTTTCGGCCACGCGCATGAAGGCGCGCGCCGGGGTCAGGTCGCGCAGCGTGGTGGCCGCGCCCGCCGTGTATTTGGGAAACACGATCCAGCCCGGGCGCGCCAGTTCGTGCGCGCGCGCGATGCTGTCGGACGGCGCTTTCAGGTGCGCCACCGTGCCCTTGGTGGTGTCCGGCACCGGATTGCTGATGACGGCGTCCGGCTGGTAGCGCCGCATCACCGCGATCGAGGCATTCTTCAGGCTGATCGGGCGCGGCAGCGGCGCCAGCAAGCCGTCCTGCGGGCGCACCAGCGCCAGTTCGTCCGACAGCAGGCGCCAGCCGCGGCTGACCAGGGCCGCGCACAAGGTACTTTTGCCGGAACCCGGCGGGGCCGGCAGGATGGCGGCGCGCCCGTTCTTCTCGATCACGGCCGCGTGCAGGATCAGGTATTCATGCGCGCGGCTCGACACGCACCAGTTCATGCCCCATTCGAACATCGGAAACGCTTGCGCGGCCGGCAGCGGCAGGAACGGCGCCATGCCATCGTAGACGAAGCGCGCCAGCGGCTTGTACCAGCGGCGCAGCGAGGGCGGCGGCGCGATATCGACGTGGAAGTCGGCAAACTCGTTGTTGTCCAGCAGGGGGTAGTCGGCGTACAGCAAATGCAAGCCATCGGCCACGCTGGCGAAGGGGCTGTGGATGCGGGTGACGAAGGCGCCGGTGCGCAGGTCGATGCTGCCCTCGCGCAGGCGGCGGCCCAGTTCGGCGCGGCCGAGCGCGCTGACAGTGCTCATGCGCGCTGTTCGATCAGGGAAATGGACGCCAGTTGCTCGAGCAGCGCTTGCAGCGCGCCGTTGGCGTCCTGGTCCTCGTCCGGCACGCCCAGCGCCAGCCGCAGCGCCGCCACATCGCGCGCGCCGCCGTGCACGGCCAGCAGCAGCGCCAGCGCATCGGCGTCGAGCAGGTGGGTGTCGCCACTGAGGTCGTTGAACAGGACCGCTTCCTGTTCCCATTGGCGGTATTGCAGGCGCTGGCCGGGAAGGACGTGCCAGGAAAGGGCGTGCGGCATGATCTGGGAAAGGCGGGCGCACGCGGCGCCGGCGCCGTGCAGGCTACTGATGGAAGGTGGTTTTCAGGTAAGCGACGATCTCGTCGCCATACCATTTGACGCCCGCCGTCGGCGAGTAGTAGCCCAGCTTGCCGCCGCCGTTGAACTGGTATTCTTGCCAGATGGCGCGCAATTGGTTTTCGGTCAGTACGGTCGAGCGCTTGCTCTGGATGTTCAGGTAGGCGGCGAGCACATGGCTGGCCACATTGTGGGGATCCAGGTCTTCGCTCTTGAACGGGCCTTTGCCGCCCTTGCCGCCGTGCGGATTGCCATTGGTCTTGAACACCTCGGCCAGGGTCAGGTCGCCGAGCGCGGCCTGGCTGGCGTTGACCGGGAAAATATCCTTGAATTTACGCGCCGGCGCCGGGTTCGACGGCCATCCGGCCGCGTTGTTGGCATAAAAGCCGGGCGAATTGCCGCCGCAGGTGAGCGGATTGTCGGGCCGGTGGCTCGATTGCAAGCCGTTCGAGAGCGAGCCGGACGGGGAAGCGCAGACGGTGGCGGCCATGCCGGGCTGGCTGGCCAGGGTCATCAGGACCCCGGACGCGCCCAGGCCGGCGCGCGTAAAGCGGCGCCGCGCGTTGCCGGACGCCGACAAAGGCGCTGGCGGCGCTACTGCTTCGCCGTTGGCGCGGTCCGGTTGATGATTGATAGTCACGTCAGTTTCCTCGAATTGAACGGCAGCGTCAGGCGTGCCTGATACAAAGTTAAAGCAATTTTTATTCCAATGCCGCGCCCCGGCGCTAAAATCTGATGCAGATCAAGGGCTTGGTGGCGCTATGTGTTAGCGGCGCCGGCGCCAGGCGGTCTGTCCTGTAAAAAAAACCGACATCCTGTCTTTCGCGCAAGTATTCCACCATTTGGGCCGTCTGTCGACCGCCTTTAGAAGAAGCTTTCCGGAATCACCAGCACATCGCCCGGGCGCATATAGATATTCGCCGAAATATCGCCCTGCTTGATCAGGTCGTTCAAGCGCACGGCCAGCTTTTCCGACTTGCCGTCCACCTTGCGGATCACGATAGCCTTATTGCCCGAAGCAAACTCAGTGACGCCGCCGACCGCGATCAGCACATCCATCAGCGACATGTCGCGCCGGTAAGCGAGCGCTTGCGGACGGGCGGCTTGCCCGATCACGCGGATCTGCTCACTGTAATTGCCGACGAAACTGGTCACGATGACGGTCACCACCGGTTGCTGGATGTATTTTTCCAGCGCTTTTTCGATATCGCGCGCCAGGATGGTCGAGGTTTTGCCGCTGGCTTGCAAGTCTTCCACCAGCGGGGTGGTGATCTTGCCGTCCGGACGCACCGGCACCGTGGTCGACACTTCCGGATTGCGCCACACCACGATATTGACGGTGTCGCCCGGGCCGATCAGGTATTCATGGGCGCTGGCCGGCGCCGGATCCGCCACCACGGTCGAGACCGGGGAGGCGCAGCCGCCCAGGAACAGGGCCGACAGGGCCAGCGCGCTGGCGCCAAGCCATTTCATCGTATGCGATTTGAACGTGTTCACCTGATTTTCCTTTATGCGGACCGCGCCGGTATTAAATTACTATCGTGCAATTTTAATTACAACAGTTTCTATTTTAGCATGAAGTTTTTCAAGCGAAAGGGATGACGCGTTTTTCTTTCCTCACGGTGTTGTTTGCGGCATTGTTTGTTGTTGCAGCAGCGCCCGCACATGGATCACCGGGATGGCGTAGCTGATGCCGCTTGGGTTGGTGATCGCATTTTCCTTCAATCCCTTGACGAACACCATGTTCAGCACCGCCAGCACCTGGCCGCTGTCGGGATCGTAGACCGGGCTGCCGCTGTTGCCCGGATACGCCGTGCCGTCAAGCTGATAGATGGGCGAGGGTGCGCGCGCCAGTTGCGCAATCGCGCGCGCATCGAGCTTGCGCGCGCTGACCGAGGGCATCACCAGCGGCGTAATGGCCGACAACATGGCGCGGTGGGTCACCGGATGCAAGCCGAGCACCATGCCGAGCGGAAAGCCGGTAAACGCCAGCGCCTGGCCTTCCTCGACCGCGCCGCCGTCGCCCAGGCGCAGCGCCGGCATCGGCGCGCCGGCCAGGCGCAGGTGGGCCAGGTCGTGCAGGCGGTCGAGCCCGGCCAGCCTGGCGGGGCGGAAGTCGACCTTGTCGCCTTTGGCGATGACGATGCCCAGCGTTTCATTGCGTTCGCTGTCGAGCGTCTCGGGGATGCCGTGCGCGTTCGTGATCACGCTCAGGCCGTCGCCGGTGACGAAGCCGGTGGCCACGAACACGATGGCCGGGCTGCGCGTGGGCTGGTAGGTGCCGATCCCGACCACCGAGGGCTTGACCGCGGCGATCACCTGGCCGAAGGTGGCGCCGGCGGCCGCGCCGGGCGCCCATGCAAGAGCGGCAAGCAGTGCGCCGGCCAGGCCAAACCCGGCGCGCAAAAGGAGGGAAGAAGTCATGCGCCGACAGTACCCGATTGGCGCGCCGGCAACAACTAGTTTCATTCACGCAAACCGGCTGACAATGGTCGCTTCACCACTGTTGTAATTTCGGCTTGCGGGTCACGGTTTTCTTCCTTTTTTACGAATCGATGTGCGAAACTCTTTGCGAAGGGCAACAGGATTGGCCGAATTGTCATTGAATACATGAGTGATGCCGTAAACAATTGTTGAACGTGTACTATGCGGGCGAATTCAGTATCAGTAGGCAAGAGATTTCCTGTATCATATGATTATTAATCAATGCCTTAGAGCAATTTATTGTCATGCTCCTTGAGCTGCCCCAGCAAATTGCTTTTTGTGCATCCGATAACACGTTGGCTGGCGCGATGCGGCACCGGGCGCTCCGCCCGCATGTGCGTGCACAGCGGCCGGCCTGGGCCACCCTCCCGGGACACCTTCCCGGGATACCCTTTATGGCGAGATTGACGAGATGGCAGAACTGCAGGCCCTACTGACGAACTTCCTCAAAGCGATCTGGAAATACCGCTGGTATGCGGTCGTCATTTCCTGGATCGTGGCCATCGTGGGCTGGGCGGTGGTGTACCGCTTGCCGAACGAATACCAGGCCTCGGCCCGGGTGTACGTCGATACCCAGAGCATCCTGCAACCGCTGCTGTCGGGCATGACGACGGTACCGAACGTGGACCAGCAGGTGGCCTTCATGCGGCGCACCCTGATCAGCCGTCCCAACGTCGAGCGCGTCATGCGCATGGTCGACCTCGACATCAAGGCGTCCACGCCCAAGGACAATGAAAAGCTGATCGACGAGCTGATGGCGCAGATCAGCATCGGCGGCACCGAGCGTGACGACATCTACACGATCTCTTACAAGAATTCCAACCCCAAGCTGGGCAAGGACATCGTGCAGTCGCTGCTGACCATCTTCGTGGAAGGCAGCTTCGGCGGCAAGAAGCAGGATTCCGAAAAAGCGGTGCAGTTCATCGACGACCAGATCAAGAATTACGAAGAAAAACTGGTGCAGGCCGAAAACGCGCTCAAGGAATTCAAGATCAAGCACCTCGGCATGCTGCCGCGCGCCGGCGGCGACTTCAGCGCCAACATGGCCACGCTCGAAGACTCGCTCAACCAGGCGCGCCTGGAACTGACCGAAGCCGAGCAGGCGCGCAACGCCATCAAGCGCCAGATCGCCGGCGAAGAACCGGCCCCGCTCACGCCGCCGGAAGCGGCCACCGTGGCCAATCCCGAAATCGATGCGCGCATCGCGGCGCTCAACAAGAATCTCGACGGCCTGCGCATGCAGTACACCGACGCCCATCCGGACATCGTGGCGGCGCGCCGCCTCATCGCCCAGTTAGAGGCGCGCAAGCTCGAAGAAGCCAAGCGCAACAAGCGCAACAACGACCCCGGCGCCAACTACAGCCCCATGCTGCAGCAGATGAACGTGGCGCTGTCGGTGGAAGAAGCGCGGGTCGCTTCGCTCAAGGCGCGCGTGGGCGAGTACACGACCCGCGTGGCGCGCCTGCGCTCGCAGAGCACCAACGCGCCCGAAGTCGAGGCCCAGCTGGCCCAGCTCAACCGCGACTACCTGATCAACAAAGAGAATTACGAAAAACTGGTGGGCCGGCGCGAAGCGGCCAAGCTCTCGGGCGACTTGAGTTCGGCCACCGACATGCTGACCTTCCGCGTGATCGATCCGCCGACCGTGCCCTCGACGCCGTCGGGACCGAACCGCCACCGCCTGTTCTCGTTCGTGTTCGCCGCCGCGCTGGCGGCCGGCCTGGGCGTGGCCCTGTTGATGAGCCAATTGCGTCCGACCTTCATGAGCCAGGGCAGCCTGCGCGACGTGACCGGCATTCCTATCCTCGGCAGTATCGGCATGAACTGGACCAACGAACAAAAGGTCATGCGCACCAAGCGCCTGTACGCCTTCAGCGCGGCCGTGATCGTCCTGTTCGGCGCCTACGGCGGCGTGATGGCGGCCCTATTTGTCCGACCGCTGCTCTGATGCGGCCTTCACTGGAGAGAACAGCGTGAGCATTATCGAAAAAGCGGCCAGCCGCATCGAACAGAAAAAAGACGAACAGGGCGTGCCAGGCGCCGCTGCGCGCGCGGCCGATAACCTTCCGCCGCCGCCGCCGCCGTCCGTGGCGGCCCCTTCGCACGAGCCGGCCGCGCCGCCCGCAGCCCCGCCGCACGCGCCGCGCCGCACCGCCAACCAGGTCGAACTCGACCTGGAACGCATGCAGCGGCTCGGGCTGGTGACAGCGGCCGGCGGGCGCACCACCCTGGTCGAGGACTTCCGCATCATCAAGCGGCCCTTGCTCAAGCGCGCCTTCGGGCCGCGCGCGCCCGGCGAAAAACCGGGCAACCTGATCATGGTCACCAGTTCGCTGCCGGGCGAAGGCAAGACCTTCTGCTCGATCAACCTGGCCATGAGCATCGCCATGGAACTCGATCACACGGTGCTGCTGATCGACGCCGACGTGGCCAGGCCCTCGGTGCTGCGCACGCTCGGCCTGCCGGCCCATCGCGGCCTGATGGACATCCTGCTCGACGACAAACTCGACATGGCCGACGTCATGCTGCGCACGAACGTGAACACGCTCAGCATCCTGCCGGCCGGCAGCAACAACCCGCGCGCGACCGAACTGCTGGCCAGCCAGGCGATGAGCACCTTCGTCAACGAAATCGCCAACCGCTACCCGGACCGGATCGTCATTTTCGATTCGCCGCCGCTGCTGCTCACCAGCGAAGCGCACGTCCTGGCCAGCCACATGGGCCAGATCGCGCTGGTGGTCGAAGCCGAGGGCACCACCCAGCACGCGGTCAAGGAATCCCTGCGCCAGCTGGAAGGGTGCAGCAATGTGAACCTGATCTACAACAAGACGCGCGAATTCCCCGGCACCGAAACGTATGACTACCACTATGGCTAAGCGTTGCGACAGGCGGCGCCGCGCCGTGCTCGTGCCGGCGGCGCTGGCGGCCCTGTTGGCCGCACCAGGCGCGCGCGCCGAGTGGCGCTTCACGCCCACCGTGGACCTGCGCGAGACCTACACCGACAACGTCGCCCTGAGCCGCGCGCAAGACGCCAAGAGCCGCTTCGTGACCGAACTGACGCCGGGCTTCACGCTGTTGAACAAAGGCCCGCGCCTGAAAGCCTCGGCCAACTACCAGCTGCACTACTACGCTTTTGATGACGACGGCGTGGAAGGGGTGCGCCACGCGCAGTCGCAACTGCGCACCGACGTGCGCGCCACCGTCATCGACGACCTGCTGTTCCTGGACGCCGACGGCGCCATCGGCCAGCAGCCAGTATCGGCCTTCGGCCCGCAAGTAAACGGCAACGGCTATGCCAGCGCCAACCGCGCCAACGTCAAGACCTGGAGGGTCAGTCCCTACCTGCTGCACCGCTTCGGCAACAGCGCCAGCGCGGCCGTGCGCTACACCCACGATGCGGTCGACGCCGGCCGCACCGGTTTTGGCGACAGCACCGGCGACGTGTTGACCATGAACCTGAACAGCGGGCGCGCCTTCCGCCGCCTCGGCTGGGGCTTGCAATACAGCCTCCAGCGCGTGGACGACAGCATCGCGCCCGAATCGAGCGTCAAAATGGTCAGCGCGAATACGCGCTACCGCCTCGGCGAAGACCTCAACCTGACCGCCAGCGCCGGCTACGACGAATACGATTACCAGTCCGATGGCGAGCCGACAAAAGGGCGCTTCTGGCAGGGCGGCGTCGAATGGACGCCGAGTCCGCGCACCAGCCTGGTGGCCGGGGCCGGCAAGCGCTATTACGGCAATACCTACAACCTGCAGGCGCTGCACCGCAGCCGCCGTTCGGTCTGGAGCATCAACTACAGCGATTCGGTCACCACCACCCGTTCGCAACTGCTGCTGCCGGCCACCATCGACACGGCCACCATGCTCGACCGCCTGTTCATCGCGCAGATTCCCGACGCGGCGGCGCGCGCGCAGGCGGTCGACGCCTACATCCGCGCCACCGGGCTGCCGGCCGCGCTGGCCGACAGCATCAACTACTTCAGCAACCGCTTCATCCTGCAAAAGCAGTTGCAGGCGTCGGTGGCCTTCAACACGGCGCGCACCACCCTGATCCTGAGCGCGTTCGACAGCCGGCGCGAGGGCCTGTCGCTGATCCAGACCGACAGCCTGCTCACCGGTCCCGCCAGCGCGCGCCTGAACGACGACACCACCCAGCGCGGCGGCAGCGCCATGTGGAACATGCGCCTGACCTCGCGCAGCGCGATCAACGCCTCGTGGATCAGTTCGCGCCAGGAGTCGAACGGCACCGGCATAGCGAGTAAGAATACCGCCTTGCGACTGGCCGTGACGCGCCAGTTTTCGCCCAAAGTGCGGGGCGCCTTCGAGGCGCGCCGCGTGTCCGGCACCACGGCCGACCAGGCCGCGTCGTACCGCGAGAACGCCTTAACGGCTTCTCTGTCCTTGCAGTTCTAGCCGAATCGAGTCAGCGATGTATGAAACCTATTATGGGCTGAGCGACAAGCCCTTCCGGCTGCGGCCGGACCCGCATTTTTTCTTTGCCAGCAAAGGCCACAAGCGCGCCATGGCGTACCTCGAGTACGGCCTCTCGCACGGCGAAGGCTTCATCGTCATCACCGGTGAAGTCGGCGCCGGCAAGACCACCCTGGTGCGCAACCTGTTCAAGCAGATGCCGTCCGAGCAGATCGTGGCCGCCCACATCGTCAACACCCATCTCGATGCCGACGACACCCTGCGCACGGTGGTCGCCGCGTTCGGGCTGCCGTATGAAAACGCGAGCAAGACCGCGCTGCTCGAGCGCCTCGAACAGTTCCTGCGCGCCTGCGACGCCGACGGCAAGCGCGCCTTGCTGGTGGTCGACGAAGCGCAGAACCTGACCCCGCGCGCGGTCGAGGAACTGCGCATGCTGTCGAACTTCCAGACCGACGACAAGTCGCTGCTGCAAACCTTTTTGCTGGGCCAGCCGGAGTTCCGCACCACCTTGCATAGCGCCGGCATGCAGCAGCTGCGCCAGCGCATCACGGCCAGCTATCACCTCGGTCCCATGGATGGCCCGGAAACCCAGGCCTATGTGGAGCACCGCCTGCACACGGTCGGCTGGAAGGACGATCCATCCTTTTCGGCCGGCGCGCACGCCGCCATCTACGACTACAGCGGCGGCATTCCGAGGAAGACCAACGCCCTGTGCGACCGCCTGCTGCTGATGGGCTACCTGGAAGAGATGCACGCCTTTACCGAAGCCGACGTCAACGAAGTGGTGCGCGACATCCGCCAGGAATACGAACTGCCGCCCGAAGTGGTGCGCGAGCAGGCCGCAGCCGCCTTGGCCGGCGTGACCTCGCTCGGCACGCTGGATAATCCCGGCTACCTGGACGAACGCATCCTGAAGATGGAAAAATCGATGGCCTCGGTGCTGTCGATCCTCAAGAAAGTCGTCAGTACCTTGCCGGCGCTGGCGCACCAGGCGTCGGATCACCATGCGTCGGATCACCACCAATCGGACCATCACGAATGAACGACCGCCTGCATCCCGCCGCCATGCCGCGCGCGCTCGGCCAACCGATCCGCAATGCGATGACGATCGACGTCGAAGATTACTTCCAGGTGTCGGCCTTCGCGCCCATCATCGCGCGCGAGTCCTGGCCGTCGCGCGAGTGCCGGGTCGAAGCGAACATCGAACGCATCCTGGCCATCCTCGCTGGCGGCGACGTGCATGCGACCTTCTTCACCCTGGGCTGGATCGCCGAGCGCTATCCCGAGATGGTGCGCCGCATCGTCGCCGGCGGCCATGAACTGGCCAGCCACGGCTACAGCCACCTGCGCGCCTCCGACCAGACGCGCGCCGAATTCGCCGACGACGTCGGGCGCAGCAAGGCCCTGCTGGAAGACATCGGCGGCCAGGCCGTGCTGGGCTACCGCGCGCCGAGTTTTTCGATCGGCAGCGCCAACCTGTGGGCGCTCGACGTGCTGCACGACGCCGGCTACCGCTATAGTTCGAGCATCTACCCGATACAGCATGACCACTACGGCATGCCGGACGCGCCGCGCTTCGCGTTTTTCCCGAACGGGCCGGATGGCTTGCTGGAAGTGCCGATCACCACCGCCATGCTGGGCCGGCGCAAGCTGCCGGCCGGCGGCGGCGGTTACTTTCGCCTGCTGCCTTACAGCCTGTCGCGCTGGATGATGCGGCGCGTGAACAGCGACGACGGGCAGCCGGCGATCTTCTACTTTCACCCGTGGGAGCTCGACCCCGGCCAGCCGCGTCCCGCGGGCGCCAGCCTGAAAACCCGTTTCCGCCATTACGTTAACCTGCAACGCATGGAAGGGCGCATCAAGCTGCTCACCCGTGACTTTGCCTGGGACCGCATGGACCGCATTTTTTTAGGGACCAAATGAGTTCGATTACCGACGCTGTGCAGGACCGCCCGGCCACCACCACTGGCGGCGCCGCCACCGTGCATCTTCTGCGCGCCGGCGACGCGGCCGACATGGCGCGCTGGGACGCGTTTGTCGCCGCCTGCCCGGAAGCGACCTTCTTCCACCGCGCCGGCTGGCAAACCATCATCGAGCGCGTGTACGGCCATAAAACCTGGTTCTACTACGTCGAACAGGATGGCCGGATCGTCGGCGTGCTGCCGCTGGCCGAAATCAAGAGCCGCCTGTTCGGCCATTCGCTCGGCTCGCTCCCGTTCTGCGTGCTGGGCGGCGTGGCGGCCACTTCCGACGTCGCCCGTCCGCTGTTGGATGCCGCCGCCGACAAGCTGGCCGCGCAACTGAACGTCGGCCACCTGGAATACCGCAACCTGCTGCCGGCGCACGCGGGCGACCCGGCCTGGCACCAGAAGGAGCTGTACGTCACCTTCCGCAAGGCCATTACGGCCGACGACGACGAGAACATGAACGCCATCCCGCGCAAGCAGCGCGCCATGGTGCGCAAGGGGATCAAGTGCGGCTTGACGGCCGAAATCGACCAGGGCGTGGACCGCTTCTTCATCGCCTATGCCACCAGCGTGCATCGCCTGGGCACCCCGGTGTTCCCGAAAAAGTACTTCGCCGTGATCAAGGAAGTCTTTGGCGAGGAATGCGAAATCCGCATCATCGTCAAGGATGGCGCGATCGTGGCCGGGGTGCTCAGTTTCTACTTCCGCGACGAAGTGCTGCCGTATTACGGCGGCGGCATGCCGGCCGCGCGCGAATTTGCCGGCAATGACTTCATGTACTGGAACCTGATGCAGGCCGCTAGCGCGCGCGGCGCGCGCATCTTCGACTTCGGCCGCAGCAAGCTCGGTACCGGCGCTTTCGACTTCAAGAAGAACTGGGGCTTTTCGCCCACGCCGCTGGCCTACGAATACCGCCTGTACGCCTCGACCGAACTGCCCGACAACAACCCGCTCAATCCCAAGTACCAGCTGTTCATCAAGCTGTGGAAAAAGATGCCGCTGGCGCTGGCCAATGCATTGGGTCCGCACATCGTCAAGAGCCTGGGCTGAGCGTGGACGACCTGCTGCTGCTGATCCACCGGATTCCCTACCCGCCCAACAAGGGCGACAAGATCCGTTCGTATCACCTGCTTAAGCACCTGGCGCGCCACTACAAGGTGCACCTGGCGACGTTTGTGGACGACGCCGACGACTGGCAGCACCTGCCGCGCGTGCAGGCCCTGTGCGCGTCGAGCCACTTCGCCCGGCTCGATCCGACCAGGGCGCGCGTGCGCAGCCTGGGCGCGCTGCTGGCCAACCGCTCGCTCTCGCTCGACTACTACCGCGACAAGGGCCTGCGCGACTGGGTCGGCCGCACCATGGCCGCCAACAAGATCGAACGCATCCTGGTGTTTTCGTCGGCCATGGCGCAGTATGCGGAGCCGTACCGCCAAGCGCGCCGCGTGGTCGACTTTTGCGATGTCGATTCGGACAAGTGGCGCCAGTACGCCGCGCAAAAGTCCTGGCCCATGAGCATGCTGTACGCGCACGAGGCGCGCCAGTTGCTGCGCTACGAGCGCAAGGTGGCCCTCGACAGCGCCGCCGCGCTGTTCGTGTCGGCGCCGGAAGCGGCGCTGTTCCGCCAGCTCGCGCCCGAAAGCGCCGAGCGCACCGGCTTTTTCAATAACGGCGTCGATACCGACTACTTCACGCCGCAGGCCGCGCAGGTCGATTACCCGAATCCGTTCGTGGCCGGCCAGCAGGCGCTGGTGTTTTGCGGCGCCATGGATTACTGGCCCAACGTGGACGCGGTCAGCTGGTTCGCGCGCGAGATTTTTCCAGCGGTGCTGGCGCGCCATCCGGCGGCGCAATTTGTCATCGTCGGCGCGCGTCCGTCGGCCGAGGTGCTGCAACTGGCGGCGCTGCCCGGCGTGACCGTCACCGGCACCGTGCCCGACGTGCGCCCGTTCGTGGCCCACGCCGCGCTGTGCGTGGCGCCGCTGCGCATCGCGCGCGGCATCCAGAACAAGGTGCTCGAAGCCATGTCGATGGCCAAAACGGTGGTGGTCTCGCCGCAAGCGCTGGAAGGCATCGCCGCCGAGCCGGGACGCGACCTGCTGCTGGCGCACGATGCGCCGCAGTTCGCCGCCGCCATCGACCAGGCCTTGGGCGCGCCGCGCCCGGAGATGGGCGCCTGCGCGCGCCACGTGGTCGAAACCCGCTACGGCTGGACCAGCAACCTGGCGCCGGTTGTCTCCCTGCTGGAACAGATGTCCGTCGAAAGCGCATAGTGGAACAAGGCCTGACCCTCAACCCGGCGCGCCCGGCCCGATCGTATGCGCTGCAGGCGCTCCTGATCGGCGCCGTGCTGCTGTTTCCCCTGCTGGCCTACTTCCGGACGGCGGCCTCGATCGTCAACATCTGGGACAGTTCCGGCACCTTCGCGCACGGCTACGTGATCCTGCCGATCAGCCTGTGGCTGATCTGGGGCCGGCGCGACCTGCTGCGCAGCATGCAGGTAGCGCCATGGTGGCCGGCCCTGCCGATGCTGGCCGCCTGCGGCGCGGCCTGGCTGCTGGGCGAAATGGGCGACGTGCAGATCGTGCGCCATTACGCGTTCGTAGCCATGCTGCCCTTGTCGGCGCTGGCGATCCTCGGCCTGCCGATCGCGCGCAGCCTGGCGTTTCCATTGGGGTTTCTGTTGTTCGCGGTGCCGTTCGGCGACGTCTTCATCGAACCGCTGATCGGCATGACCGCCAACTTCACGGTCGACGCGCTGATCGCCACCGGCATTCCGGTTTTCCGCGAAGGGAACAACTTCAGTATCCCGAGCGGCAACTGGTCGGTGGTGGAAGCGTGCAGCGGCGTGCGCTACCTGATTTCGTCGGTGACGCTCGGTTCCCTGTACGCCTACCTGACCTACCGCACCACCTGGCGCCGCGCGCTGTTCATCGTCGCCTCGATCATCGTGCCGATTTTCGCCAACGGCGCGCGCGCCTACCTGATCGTGATGATCGGCCACCTGAGCGGCATGACCCTGGCGGTCGGCGTCGATCACCTGATCTACGGCTGGATCTTTTTCGGCATCGTGATGTTCCTGCTGTTCTGGATCGGCGCGATCTGGCGCGAAGACACCGCGCCGGCTACCGCGTCCGCCGTCGTGGTGGAGGCCGCGCCGGCACTGCCGGATGCGCCGCCGGCGCCCATGGCAAAACTGCTGCCGGCCGCGCTGGCGATCGTCGCCTGCGTCGGCCTCTGGCCCGCCTACCAGTACTACCTCGAGAAAACCGCAGCGGCGCCCGCGCCGGTGGTGCTGAACGAGGTGGTCGCAAGCGCGCCGCGCGGCCCCGCGTTCGTCGACTGGACTCCGGCCTTCCCGAAAGCGAGCGCCGAACTGCAGCAGTTCCACACGGCCGATGGCCAGCCGGTCGGCGTCAAGCTGCTGTACTACCGCAAGCCGCCGCCAGGCACGAAGCTCATTACCACCACCAACCGCCTGTCGCCGGTCGAGGCCCCTGTGTGGCGCACCGTCAGCACCATTGTCCGCGATGAAGCCGTCGGCACGCGCGGCTTGCGCCTGCGCGAGAGCGACATGTCCGGCCCGGGCGGCAAGATGCTGGTGTGGCACTGGTACTGGATCGACGGCAGCACCACCAGCAACGACTACGTCGGCAAACTGCTGCAAATCCGCCAGAAGCTGCTGCACGCCAGCGACGACGGCGCCGCCGTGATGGTGTTCGCCCACTACGACGAGAATCCGGAGCCGGCGCGGGTGGCGATGCGCGCCTTCCTCAAGGGCGACCTGGCCGCCATCGAGGCCGCGCTGGCCGCCAATACGGGGACCAGATGACCGCGCAGGCGAACAACACACCACCGCTGGTCGTCCACCTGATCTACCGGCTCGATTTCGGCGGCCTGGAGACCTTGCTCGTCGAGCGCATCAACCGCATGCCGGCCGCGCATTACCGTCACGCGGTGGTGTGCCTGACCGACTACACCGCCTTCGCCGACAAGATCACCAAGCCGGGCGTGCAGCTGTTCGCGCTGCACAAGCAGCCCGGTTTGTCGCTTGGCACCCACGCGGCCCTGTTCACACTGCTGCGCCGCCTGCGCCCGACCATCCTGCACACCTACAACCTGTCGGCGGTCGAATACGCCCCGGCGGCTTTGCTGGCCGGCGTCCCGGTGCGCATCAACGGCTTGCACGGGCGCGACGCGGGCGACCCGCAAGGGCGCAACCGCAAGCACAATCTGCTGCGCCGCCTGATGCTGCCCTTCTACGACTGCTGCTACGCCAATTCGGCTGACATGCTGGCCTGGAACCGCACCGTCATCGGCGTGGCCGGGAACAAGAGCCGGCTGCTGTCGAACGGCATCGACGCCGACAAATTCACCCCGCAGGGCAGCGTGGCGCGGCATTTCGGGCCTGAGACCATCGTCATCGGCACCGTCGGCCGCATCCAGGACGTGAAGGACCACGCGACCTTGCTGCGCGCCTTCGTGCTGCTGCATGCGCGCCTGCCGCAGGTGCGCCTGGCGATCGTCGGCGGCGGTCCGCTGCTGGCAGCCTTGCAGGCGCAGGCCGAACAGGCCGGCGTGGCGCACCTGGTCTGGCTGCCCGGCGCGCGCCTTGATGTTGCCGATATTTTGCGCGGCTTCGACGTTTTCGCGCTGTCCTCGATTGCCGAAGGCACGCCCGGTTCGGCCCTGGAAGCGATGGCCAGCAGCCTGCCGGTGGTGGGCACGCGCGTCGGTGGCGTGCCCGAAGTGGTCGCCGACGGCGTGACGGGCATCCTGGTGCCGCCGTCCGACGCCCCCGCCATGGCCGCCGCGCTGGAACGCTACGCGTTTGATGCCGCAATGCGGCTGCAACACGGCGCGGCCGGGCGCGCGCGGGTCGAGCGCCACTACAACATGGCCGCCATGGTGGCCGCTTACGAATCTTTGTACGACGCCTTGTGCGAACATAAAAAACAATTCAGGAAGAGTGCGAAATCATGTGTGGAATAGTCGGCATTTTTGATACGCGCGGTGCGCGCGAGATCGACCCGGCGCTGGTCAAGCGCATGAACGAAACCCAGCACCATCGCGGTCCGGACGAAGGCGACGTGTACACCGAGCCCGGGGTCGGCTTCGGCCACCGGCGCCTGTCGGTGATCGACATCCTGAGCGGCCAGCAGCCGATGTTCAACGCCGAAGGCAATGTCGGCGTGGTCTTCAACGGCGAAATCTACAACTACCCGGAGCTGACCGAGGAACTGCAAAAGCTCGGCTACGTGTTCCGCACCAAGAGCGACACCGAAACCATCGTGCATGCCTGGTCGGCCTGGGGCGAGGACTGCGTGCAGCACTTTCGCGGCATGTTCGCCATCGCCGTGTGGGACCGGGTCAAGCAGACCATGTTCATGGCGCGCGACCGCCTCGGGGTCAAGCCGTTCTATTACGCCGTGCTGCCGGACGGGATGTTCATCTTCGGTTCCGAGCTCAAGTCCCTGCGCGCGCACCCTGGCCTGCCGCGCGCCATCGACCCGCGCGCGGTCGAAGATTATTTCGCCTACGGCTACGTGCCGGAACCGAAAACCATCTACAGCGGCGCCCTGAAGCTGTCGCCGGGCTTTTGCCTGCTTGTTACCATCAACCAGCCGATCCCGCAGCCGCGCCAGTTCTGGGACGTGCCGTTCAAGCTGCACGGCGCCATGACCCAGGCCGACGCCGAGGGCGAGCTGGTGGAGCGCCTGCGCGAAGCGGTCAAGATCCGCCTCAAGGCCGAAGTGCCGCTCGGCGCGTTCTTGTCGGGCGGCGTCGATTCGAGCGCCATCGTGGCCATGATGGCCGGCCTGATGAAGGACCCGGTCAACACCTGCTCGATCGCGTTCAACGACAAGGCCTTCGACGAATCGGAATACGCCGAACAGGTGGCGCGCCAGTACAAGACCCATCACCACACCGAAACGGTGGACACCGACGACTACGCGCTGCTCGACACCCTGGCCGACCTGTACGACGAGCCGTATGCCGACAGTTCGGCCATTCCCACCTATCGCGTGTGCCAGTTGGCGCGCAAACGCGTGACGGTGGCCTTGTCTGGCGACGGCGGCGACGAGAACCTGGCCGGCTACCGCCGCTACCGCTACGCCATGGCCGAAGACAGCGTGCGTTCGCGCCTGCCGACCGGCCTGCGCAAGCTGGTCTTCGGGCCGCTCGGAAAATACTATCCCAAGGCCGACTGGGCGCCGCGCATGTTCCGCGCCAAGACAACCTTCGAGGCGCTCTCGCGCGACCTGGTCGAAGGCTATTTTCACGGCGTGTCGATCATGTCCGACGCCATGCGCGCGCAGCTCTTTACGCCCGCGTTCCGCACCCGGTTGCAGGGCTACCGCGCGATCGACGTGATGAAAGGCCACGCTGCCAAGTCGCCCACCGACGATCCGCTGTCGATGATCCAGTACCTCGACATGAAAACCTACCTGCCGGGCGATATTCTCACCAAGGTCGATCGCGCCAGCATGGCGCACGCGCTCGAAGTGCGCGTGCCGCTGCTGGACCACAAGCTGGTGGAGTGGATTTCGGGCCTGCCGCCCGAGATGAAGCTGCGCGGCAGCGAAGGCAAGTACATCTTCAAGAAAAGCCTGGAGCAGTACCTGCCCAACGATATTTTGTACCGCAAGAAGATGGGCTTCGCGGTGCCGCTGGCCGGCTGGTTCCGTGGCCCGCTGCGCCAGCGCGTGCGCGATTCGCTCCTTGGCGACACGCTCAAGGAAACCGGCATCTTCAACATCGACTACCTGACCGAGATGGTCGAGCAGCACGAGTCGGGCCGGCGCGACTACAGCGCCCCGATCTGGACCCTGCTGATGTTCGAAGCCTTCCTGCGCAAGGAATTGCTGGGAGCGGGGGCATGACGTTGGAGGGCGCACCATTGCGCATCCTGCACGTGCTCGATCACTCGATTCCGCTGCACAGCGGCTACACCTTCCGCACGCGCGCAATCCTCAACGAACAGCGCATCCTGGGCTGGCAGACCTTTCACGTCACCAGTCCCAAACAGGGGATGACCCAGGCGGCCTTCGAGCACGTCGACGGCCTCGATTTCTACCGCACCGCGGCCGCCGGCGGCCCGCTCTCGCGCCTGCCGGTGTTCAACCAGGTCGCCGTCATCGACGTGCTGGAAGACCGCCTGCTCAACGTCGCCCTCGAAGTCAAGCCCGACGTGCTGCACGCGCATTCGCCGGCCCTGAACGCCGTGGCCGCGCTGCGCGTGGGGCGCCGCCTCGGCATCCCGGTGGTGTACGAAATCCGCGCCTTCTGGGAAGATGCCGCCGTCGATCATGGCACCAGCCGCGAATGGGGCCTGCGCTACCGCATGACGCGCGCGCTGGAAACGTATGCGCTCAAACGGGTGGACGCCGCCACCACCATCTGCGAAGGCTTGCGCGCCGAAATCGTCGGGCGCGGCATCCCGGCCGACAAGATCACCGTCATCCCGAACGCGGTCGACGTGGCCGACTTCAGCGTCGATGGCGCGCGCGACGAGTCGCTGGCCTTGCGCCTGCACCTCGATGGCAAGTCGGTGCTCGGCTTCATCGGCTCGTTCTACGCCTACGAAGGCCTGGACGTGCTGCTGCGCGCCTTGCCGGCCATGCTGGCGGTGAACCCCGCCATCCGCGTGCTGCTGGTCGGCGGCGGCCCGCAGGACGCGGCGCTCAAGGCGCTGGCGCAACAGTTGAACGTGGCGGAGCAGGTGATCTTTACCGGCCGCGTGCCGCACGACCAGGTGCAGCGCTATTACAACCTGGTCGACGTGCTGGTCTACCCGCGCCTGAAGATGCGCCTGACCGACCTGGTCACGCCCCTGAAGCCGCTCGAAGCGATGGCCCAGGGCCGCCTGCTGGCCGCCTCCGACGTGGGCGGCCACCGCGAACTGATCGACGATGGCCGCACCGGCGTGCTGTTCGCCGCGGGCGATCCGGCCGCGCTGGCGCACAAGGTGCTCGATCTCCTGGCCGCGCCGGAACGCTGGGCCGCGCTGCGCGCCAACGGCCGCGCATTCGTCGAGCGCGAACGCACCTGGGCCGCCAGCGTGGCGCGCTACCAAAAGGTGTATGGCTCGCTCAAGCGCGCCGGCGACCAATGAAAATCCTGACCTTCACGACGCTGTTCCCGAACCAGGTCAAGCCGAACCACGCCATTTTTGTCGAGACGCGCCTGCGCCACCTGGTCGCCAGCGGCCAGGTGGAGGCGCGCGTGGTCGCGCCGGTGCCGTGGTTTCCGTTCACGGGCAAGCGTTTCGGCCAGTACGGCGACTTTGCGCGCGTGCCCGCCAGTGAAGAGCGCTTCGGCCTGCCGGTGCTGCACCCGCGTTATCCGGTGATCCCGAAGATCGGCATGAATTTTTCGCCGGCGCTGCTGGCCAACGCCGCCAGGGCCACGGTGGGCCGCATGCTGGACGAGGGATTTGACTTCGACCTGATCGACGCCCACTATTTCTATCCCGACGGCGTGGCGGCGGTCAAGCTGGGCAAGCATTTCAACAAGCCGGTGGTGATCACCGCGCGCGGTTCGGACATCAGCCTGATTCCCAATTTTGCCAAACCGCGCAAGATGATCCAGTGGGCCGCCGCCAACGCCGCCGCCGTCATCACCGTGTGCGACGCGCTCAAGACGGAGCTGGTGCAACTGGGCGCCGACCCGGCGACCATCACGCCGCTGCGCAACGGCGTCGACTTGCAGCGCTTCCGGCAGGGCGATCGCGCGGGCCTGCGCCGCGAGCTCGGGCTCGATGGCTTTACCTTGCTCTCGGTCGGGCACCTGGTGGAGCTCAAGGGCCACGACCTGGCCATCGGCGCGCTGCCGCTGCTCCCTGGCGTGACCCTGCTGATCGCCGGCAGCGGCGTGGAACTGCCACGCTTGCAGGCGCTGGCGCGCGAATTGAAGGTCGAAGAGCGCGTGCGCTTTTTGGGCGCGGTGCCGCAGCCCGAGCTGCCGCGCTATTACGGCGCCGCCGACGCGCTGGTGCTGGCGTCGAGCCGCGAAGGCTGGGCCAACGTGCTGCTCGAATCGATGGCCTGCGGTACGCCCGTGGTGGCGTCCCGCGTATGGGGCACGCCGGAAGTGGTGGCGGCGCCAGCCGCCGGCGTGCTGATGGTCGAGCGCAGCCGCCAGGGCGTGGCCGACGCCGTCAACGCGCTGCGCGCCGATTATCCGGCGCACGACGACACGCGCCGCTACGCCGAACAGTTCAGCTGGGACAGCACCACCGCCGGCCAGCTGAAACTCTTTAACGCGATCGTGGGGAAACCGCCATGCCGTTGACAAGCACCCCGCTCATTTCGGTCATCATCCCCTGCTACAACGCGCAGCGCTACATCGGCGCGACCATCGCCTCGGTGCTGGCGCAAAAAGACATCGCGCTTGAGATCATCGTCGTCGACGACGGCTCGCGCGACGAGTCGGTGGCGCTGGTGCGCAAGGGTTTTCCGGCGGTGCGCATCATCGAGCAAGCCAATGCCGGCGTGGCGGCGGCGCGCAATACGGGAATCGCGGCGGCGCGCGGCGAGTGGATCGCGTTTATTGACGCCGACGACATCTGGCTGCCCGGTAAGCTGGCCGCCCAGCTGGCGCAGATGGCGGCGTTGCCCGAATGCCGCATGTGCTACACCGCGTGGAAGGTGTGGCCGAGCGACGTGCCGCAGCCGGCGCAGGACTACCTGGCGCGCCTGCAAGAGGAAGCGGTGGATGCCGCGCTTTGGCGTGGCGCGACCGGCTGGATCTATCCGCAACTGCTGCTCGACTGCGTGGTGTGGACCTCGACCGTGCTGATGCAGCGTACCTTGCTGGCCGAATTGAACGGTTTCGACACCAGCCTGCGCCTGGGCGAAGATTACGACCTGTGGCTGCGCGCCTCGCGCATCACGCCGATTGTCCGCGTGGCGCGGCCGTACGCCCTGTACCGGATTCACCCTGCCAGCATCACCCGCGCCACGCCGGCCGAAAACTACCGCGCGCGCGTGATCGGCCAGGCGCTCGGCCGCTGGGGCCTGGCGTCGCCCGACGGGCGCAGCGGCGACGCCCAGGCGGTACGGCGCATGCTGGCCAAGAGCTGGAGCGACTTCGCCGGCGCGCACCTGGCCGCGCGCAACCTGGGCCAGGCGCGGCGCGCCGCCTTCGCCGCGCTGCGCTCCGACCCCACCCACATGCCAGGGTGGAAAGTGCTGGTCAAGACGGGCCTGAAGGCGCTGTCGCCATCAAAGGAAAAAGCATGACACTCAATATCGGACTGGTGGCGCGCTGCCTGAACACCGAACATATTCGCGGCATGGGCAAGTACGTGTTCGAGCTGCTCAGCCACTCGAAGGAGCATCCCGAGATGCACTGGCGCCTGTTCGGCGACGACGACCGCCACGGCATGGTCACGCCGCCCGGCGCCAACCTGGAAACCGATGTGTTCACCTTTCGCGGCGACCGTTTCCGCGCCTGGGAGCAGCTCGGCCTGCCGCTGCGCCTGCGCAAGCTCGATATCGACCTGCTGCACGCGACCGAGGGCGCCTTGTCGCTGTGGCAGCCGAAACCGACGGTGGTAACGGTGCACGACACGCTGGCGTGGGAAGAACGGGCCGACACGCTCGGCGCGCGCCTGTACTGGGACCACACGATCCCGGCGGCGTTGAGAAAATGCGCGCACGTGATCACCATCAGCGAATGCTCGCGCACCGACATCCTGGCGCGCTGGCCCTGGCTGGAACCGAAGCTGACGGTGATCCCGCACGGGATCGACGAAGCCTACTTCACCAATGAACAGAGCGCGATGCATGCGGATCTGGCGCAGAGAATCGGCACGTCGCCGTATGCCGTCTACCTGGGCGGGCCGATGAAGCGCAAGCGCCCCGAGTGGGCGATGGAGGTGATCGCCGCCAGCGCCCAGAAGGACCTGAAACTGGTCATCTGCGGCTTCGGCGCCGCCGCCCGCCGCACCGCCCTGGCCGAACTGCCGCCCCATTTGCAGGGCCGCGTGCTGTTCGCCGAATTCCTGTCCGACGCCGAACTGCGCGCCTTGTATCGCGGCGCCCAGGCGGTGCTGTACCCGACCCTGTACGAAGGCTTCGGCTTTCCCGCGCTGGAGGCGCAGGCGGCCGGGGTGCCGGTCATTTTCAGCGCCTTGGGCAGCCTGAAGGAGTTGATTGGCCCGCTGGCGATGGTGGTGCCGCCGCACGACCTGGACGCCTGGGTCGCGGCGCTGGACCGGGCCGGCACGCTGGGCGAGCAGCGCGCGCCGATGGTGGCCGCCGCCGCGACATGGGTGCGCAAGTTCGCCTGGTCCGAGAGTTTCGCCAGCCACCTGGCGGTGTATCGCAAAGTGCGTGGCTGATCGATGAAGAAAGTGCTGGTCATCGCCTATCTGTATCCGCCGATTTTCAATTCGGGGACGCGCCGCAGTCTCGAATTCGTCAACCATTTGCCCGATCATGGCTGGACCCCGACCGTGCTGACGGTCGACAGCCCCGACCCCCAGCACTGCGACCCCTCGCTGCTGGACGAAGTGCGTCCCGGCACCCGCATCGAACGCGCGCCCTTGTGGACGCGCCACATGGCGCCCAGGTTCGCGGCAAGATTCGCCGCCGTGGTCGACCCGCAACGCCTGGCCGGCGCCCTCGAGTGGCGCGTGCGCCGCCTGTGGAACGTGCCGGACGAATGCGCCAGCTGGATTCCGATGGCGGTGGAGCATGCGCTGCGCCTGCATGCGCAGGAGCCGTTCGACGCCATCTACGCCACCGGCTGGCCGTGGTCCTCCTTTTTGGTCGCCGAAAAAGTCAGCCGCCGCAGCGGCGTGCCGTTCGTGGTCGATTATCGCGACCTGTGGAAGCCGGCCGAGGTGGCGTGGGACAAGACCAGCTGGCTGCAACGGCGCCTGAACCCGGGCCTGGAGCGGCGCGTGCTGCGCGCGGCGTCCGGCGTGATCGCCACCACCGAATCGTTCCTGGGCCTGCTGCCGCAAGCGCTGCTGCCGAAGAACCGCTTTTTCATCACCAACGGCTTCGATGAAGACGACTTTCCACCGGCCGCGCCGGCGCCGGCCGATGAGCGCATGCGCATCGTCTACACCGGCGTATGGCGCCCCGGCTACGGCCCGGACGACCTGTATGCGGCGGTGCGGCTGCTCAAGGAGCGCGGCACGCCCAAGCTGGCGCGCTTGACAATCGTGGTGGCCGGCTACGCGCCCGGTCCCGCGCGCGAGTACGGCATCGACGACATCGTCGAGGAACGCGGGCGCGTGCCGCATGCCGAGGCAACCGCGCTGATGTCGGGCGCCAGCGTCTTGTACCTGCCGGTTTCGAAAGGCGTCTACGAGCACGCCAGCATGCCGGGCAAGCTGTTCGAATACCTGGGCAGCGGGCGCCCGATCCTGGCGTCGGCGCAGCCGGTCAGCGAAGTGGCCAAGACGCTCACCCAGGTGGGCGGAGCGCGGCGCGCCGATCCGGGCGATGTGGCCGCACTGGCCGACATCCTCGCCACCCTGTGCCAGGACGGCCCGGGCGCGATTTTTTCAAAGCGCATTCCGAGCGAACTGGCGATGTACACGCGCGCCAGCCTGACCGGCAAGCTGGCGCTGGCCCTTGGCGCCATCGTGCGGCACCCACGGAGCGCCGCATGAGCACCGTGCGGCGCGCCATGGTGTTTTCCTTCCTCGAGAGTTATCTCGGCATCGCCCTGAACCTGGTGTCGTTCGTGCTGCTGGCGCGTTTGCTCACGCCCAAGCAGGTCGGCCTGTTTTCGGTGGCGCTGGCAATCATCAGCGTCACGCAGGTCATCCGCGATTTCGGGCTGGTGAATTTTCTGATCCAGAAAAAGGAGCTCACCGGCGAATACATCGCCAGCGCCTGGGGCCTGGCCCTGATCCTCGGTTGCAGCCTGTTTTTGCTGATTCAACTGTGCGCGCCGCTGATCGGCGCCTTTTATCATGAAGAGAGCCTGACCACCATCGCCCGCATCGTCGCGCTCAATTTCCTGATCCTGCCCTTCAATTCGGTGTGCCTGGCGCTGCTGCGGCGGGAACTCAATTTCCAGTCGGTGATGCGGATCAACCTGTCGGCGGCCGTGCTCTCGACCATCGCCACCCTGCTCATGGCGTGGCAGGGCGCGGGCGCGTACGCGCTGGCCTTCGGCGCGGTGTTGAACAACGCGATCATCGCCGCCGGCATCTGGCACGTGGGCGCGGCCGGCCGCCTGCTGCGTCCCGCCCTGACCAAGTGGCGCGAGATCATGAAGTTCGGCGGGCCGCTCACCGTGGCCAACGTGATCACCTCGATCACCATGGATATCAACGATCTGGCGGTCGGCAAGATCATGGGCTTTTCGGCGGTGGCCATCGCCAGCCGCGCCCAGGGCTTGATGAACCTGTTTCATCGCGATTTCATGGGCGCGGTGCGCAATGTGGCTTATCCGGCGTTTTCGAAAGCGGTGCGCAATGACGATAACCTGGAAGAAAAATATGTCGTCAGCGTCACCAATGTGACCGCGATCGCCTGGACCTTTTATGGCTTTGCCGCGCTGTTTCCGCTCGAAGTACTGCGCTTGATGTTCGGCCCGCAGTGGGACCAGTCGGCACCGCTGGTGCCGTTCTTTTGCCTGGCCGGCGCGGCCAGCGCCATGATCAACCTGACCCCGACCGTGCTGCTGGCGGCCGGCCACTCGAAACTGGTGGCCACGGCCGAACTGATCATCCAGCCGGTCAAGGCGATCGCCCTGTGCCTGGTGGTTTTCTATTACCGCAACCTGCAGTATTTCGCGATCGGCTTCATGGTAATGGCCCTGGTCAGCGTGCCGTACTGGTATGCGCTCAAGCAACGCCGCCTGCCGACCGACTTCGGCGCCCTGTTGCGCTATGTGGGCATGAACCTGATGCTCGCGCTGCTCAGCCTGGCGCCGGCGATCGCGCTCACGCTATGGCTGCGTCCGGCCGGCCAGGCGCTCGGCCACGCGGCCTTCTTTAGTTGCGCCGGCGCCACCTGCGTAGCCTGGCCGCTGCTGCTGTGGGCTTTTCGTCATCCCTTGTACCGCGAGTTCCTGGCCATCGTCCAGGCCCGCCGCGCGAGCGCCGCCGGCAAATAAGACGCCGGTATTGTCAAACATATTAGCGCCGTTGGTTTTCTATAATTGTTATCCCGATCGCCGCAAGCTATTCATTACCGGCCTCACCGGTTAATATAGCGGCGCTGCGCTCGCGATAATGCCAAGCCGGCCACAATATTATACTCGCGGTAATATTGACCGGCTCTTCATTCTTATTCCAATTCGGCAAGTTAATAATCATTGCCATTCCATCATTCCACGAAAATATATATTCATATTTCCCGTTTTGTTTATGAACCGTCATTTCATACGCATGAAATATGCGGGTAAAATGCTGTTTCCATGCCGCAACTAAAGATTTCATCGCCGCGCTATTGGGGTTGTTTAAAGAACGAGCGACGCCGCGTTAATAGCACTTTTTTCATTGTTATTACGAAGAAACCATTATGACCGATCTGCAACGCCGTATATTCCTCCGACGCTCCACCATGCTCGTTGCCTCCGGCGCGCTCACCGCTTGCGGTGGGGGCGGTGGCGGCGGCGATGGCGCCGCAGCCGCGCCCACCTCGACCGCCGCCAGCGGCGTGCAGACCACCGCTTCCGGTCCCTTCGACCAGGGGACGCCGCCGGTCGTGCCGCAGCCGGGCGCGCCGGTTCCGAACGCCTCGTTTACCGTTGTCAGCACCACCGGCCAGGCCTCGGCGCCGTTCTGCCTGGGCTTCGCCTTCCGTCGCGGCGATGTGCCGGCGGGACGCACGCTTGGCTCGGACCAGGGCGCCCTGCAGGTCAACGTCAAGAACGTGTGGCCGGACGGTTCGCTCAAATTCGCGCTGCTCTCCGGCCAGGCCAGCCTGCCCACGCCATCCGGCACCACCGTCAACCTGGGCGTGCTCGCGACCGGCGCGAGCGAGAGCCCGATCGAGACGGCGCGCCTGCGCACCAGCGGCGCGGTGGCCGCGGTCGGCTGCGGCGCGTTCGGCACCGTCAGCTGGCAGGGCGCCGACTGGGACAGCCCGTTCAAGACGTGGGTCAGCGGTCCGCTGATGTCGTCCTGGATCTACCGCAAGCCGGTCGGCAGCGACCCGCACCTGGTGGCCTGGCTGGAAGTGCGCCTGTGGGCCAGCGGCGCGCTCGAAGTGCTGCCGTGGATCGAAAACGGTTACCTGCGCGTGGCCGCGCCGTCGAACAAGGCGGCCACCTACACCTTTTCGCTCAATGGCAGCTTGCGCATGTCGGCCGCGATCGACCTCAAACACCATCAGCGCACCCCCTTGATCAGCGGGACCGCCCTGTCGTATTGGGGTGGCGCCGATCCCGGCGTGGTGCCGCGCCAGAACGCGAACTATTTGCAGGCGAGCGAACTGGTGCCGTCGTACCAGGCGCGCCTGACCGCCGACGCAAGCGCGGTCAAGGCCCTGGTGGCCAGCTACACGCCGCTGCAGGCGGGTAACTTCACCTACGACAGCGACAGCATGGCCTCGTCCGGCTACCAGGATCCGATCGGCCTGCTGCCGCAGCATGACGTGCTGTTCCTGGTGGCCGACACCCCGGCCACCTTCGCCGGCGTGGTGCGCAACGGCTTCTCGGCCGGCCGCTACGGCCTGCATTACCGCGACGAGAGCACCAATCGCCCGCTGCGCTTTTCCAGCTATCCGACCCTGAACATCCGCAACGGCCATGGTTTCAAGGATACCGGCGGCTCCACCAACGGCCAATACACCCCGGTGGCCACGGGCGGCAATCCGCCCGGCTGGGATGTGGCGCACAGCCCTTCGGTCGGTTTTGCGGCCTACCTGGTCACCGGCCGCTTTTACTTCATGGAGCAGGTGCAGTTTGCCGCCACCGCCAATTACCTCGGCAATGGCGACAATACCGCGCTGCGCACCGGCAGCCTGGGCCTGGTGCAGACCGCCGTCGCGGCTTGGCAGACCCGCAGCTGCGCGTGGGACTGGCGCACGCGCGTGCAAGCCCTGTGCGTGACGCCCGACGACGACCGCGAGCTGCGGGCCGAATTCATCGCCTCGGTGGAAGCGAATATCGAACACTTCCACGGCCGTTACGTGGCCCGTCCGAACAACCCGTTCGGCTGGATCAAGCCGGGCGAAGGCTATGACGGCACCATCCGCATGGGTTCACCATGGCAGCAGGACTTCGTCACCGCGGCCTTTGGCTATTCGGTCTCGCTGGGTTTACCGATTTCGGCGGCCGCCAGCACCAAGCTGGGCGCCTTCTTCGCCTGGAAGGCGCGCAGCGCGGTCGGCCGGCTCGGCACCAAGGACGCTTTCTGGTACATCAACGCGGTGCCGTACACGATGGTGATTTCGCCCGACGCCAGGCCCGATTACGATAACGGCACCGGTCCCTGGTACAGCTCCGAGGCCGAGGTGTACCGCGCCACGTACGCCACGCCGCCGGTCTGGATGGGCAAGACCGAGGGCGTGCTGGCCGCCGAATACATGCCGGGCGAGCGCGCCATGTGGGGCAACCTGGTGCCGGCCATCGCCTACGCGGTGCGCCATGGGGTGCCGGGCGCGCGCGAGGCGTACGAGCGCATGACGCGCGCCACCAACTGGGGCGCCTTGCGCGCCGCCTTCGACGCCAAGCCGGTGTGGGGCGTGAAACCGGCGCTGTATGCGCCGACCCAGCCAGTGCCGGTGCCAAGCACGCCGCAGGAAGGCGATCCATCGTGGTTCGCCGGCACCGGGCTGGGCGAGTGGATCGAGATCGCCGGCACCGCCGGCGCCGGCGGCTCGGCGGTGCATGCCTACAGCGGCATCGCCTTCAATGAACGCAGCAATGAAATCCTGATCGCGGCCGCCGGCGGCCACCTCGATTCGCCCGACAACCGCGTGGTGTCGCTGCGCCTGACCGACAATGCGCCGGTGTGGCGGCTACTCCACAGCCAGAGCTCGCCCGCGGCGATGGACGTGGCCTATTACGCCGACGGCACGCCGACCTCGCGCCACCTGTACAGCACCATGCATTACGTGCCGCAGTTGAACCGGGTGATGACCTTCGGCGTGCGCGGCGCCTACGGCAATGCGCACTCCTTCCACAACGTCGATGGCTTCGACCTGGAAACGAACACCTGGGACCGGCCCGGCACCTGGGCCGACATTCCGACCGGGCACCTGGGCGCGGTATCGATCCGCGCCACGGGCGACATCTGGAGCACCGGGCTGGCGCGTTTTTCGGCCAGCACCCGCACCTGGAGCGAGCCGATCACGCAGCGCACCAACGATACGATCCGCTGGCCGATCGCGCACGACACGCTGCGCAACCAGCTGTTTTCGCTGAACTGGGCGGACGGCATGGGTTACGGGGCGCTGGGGGTGTTCGCTTCACGCGTGCCGCTCGCCGGCACGGCGCAGATGTCGGTGGCGTTCAATCCGAGTGCGGCGCTCGAGAGCTTCAAGGCCGACAAGCCCACCTACGCCGGCATGGATTACGACCCGGCCAACGACCGCTTCCTGTTTTACTGCGGCCAGGGCGCGGGCGCCGGCCGCATCTACGTGATCAAGCCGAACGGGGGCAATACCTGGGACATGAGCATGTTCGAACTGGCCGGGCGCACCCGTCCGCCCGAGAGCACCGGGGCCGGGGTGCATAACCGCTTCCGCTACGTCGCGGCGCTGCGTGGTTTCATGCTCATGCCGAACGGGAAGGACAACATCTTCTTCATCCGTACCTCGGCCTAAGCACGTTCAGCCCAGGCGGTCGGCCACGCCGCGCGCGGCGCGGCCGGCCGCTTCGCGCGCCAGTCCCTTCAGGCCGCGCAGCGACTTGGGGTTGTACGCCACCATGCCCCAGCGTTCGCGCCGGTGGCTCATCCACGTCTTTTTATAGGCGTCGTCGCCGATCAGGTAATCGATTTCGGTGACCTTGTCCTTGTCGATCGCGTGCTCCATCAGCATGGCCGTGACCAGGGTTCCCGGCGAATAGGCCTTGAAGCCTTCGTCGTAGGCCAGCTTGTAGATCTCGGCCCGTCCGTACGAGACGATCCACAATTGCGCGGCCACCGGTTCGCCCTTGATCCACGCCAGTCCCAGGCGCAGGAAGCCCTTGGCGGCGTAGGTCTGCATCAGCGCCGGCATGAAAGCGGGGAAGGGCTCGGGCTTTTTCCAGCTGGCCGCGTACACCTTTTCATAGGCCGCAATGGCCACCGGCAGATCCCTGGCGCTGGTGACGATTTCCAGGGTGCCGCCATCGTTGGCGAACTTCTTGCCCATGCGCCGGATGGTGTTTTGCAGCTGTCCGCCGCGCGCGGCCAGGTAGCCGGCCCAGTCGCCGCTGATCGGCTGGTACCAGTTGCCGAAGGCGAAATACTCGAACGCCAGCCAGCCCTTGATGCGCATCGCGCCCAGCATGGTCTGGTAGGCATGCGAATCGGGGTCCATCGGCGTGAGCGTCAGCGACGCGATCCTGGGAAACTCGTCGTGGATGGCCGAGAGCACCGTCACCATCTCGCGCGGTTTCAGGCCGGCGTCGAGCACCGGCTCGTACAGGCTGGTATAAAAATTCGACAATGAACTCAGTTGCCAGGCGCGGCCGACTTTCTGGGCGCGCAGCGGCAGCACCGCCACCACGTGCTGGCCCTGGCGCAGCACGTAGAAGCGCAGTCCCGGATTGGCCGGATAGACCGTCTCGACCAGGTTGCGGTACCACGCCAGGCCGCCGGCCACATTCTGCTTCTCGGCCTTGGTCATGAAGCTTTGCACGTCGGCCGCCAGCGCGTCCGGATGGTGGACCACCTCGACCGCCAGGCCGTCCTGCGCGGGCGGCTTGCTGTGCCATGCGCGCAGCGACACCTTCAGCGCTTCGGCCACGTTCCAGCGGTACAGCGTGCGGTGCCGGATCCAGCGCTGGCTGCTGGCCCATTCGAGCAGGTTGTGGTCGGCGTCGGTGTAGAACTCGATGGCGCCGCCCGGATCGGCCTCGAACGCCCGGTCGATCACGCCGCGCAGCAGCAGGCGGCCCGGCGAATATTCGGCAAAGCTCTCGTCGTAGCTGGTCTTGAGCATCACGTACATGCCGTTCTGGCACAGGATCAGGCGCGAGGCGGCCAGCTTGTCGTCCAACCACAGCTCGCAGACCAGGGCGTGGCCGTCCACGGCGGCGCGCCGCAGCAGGTCGCGGTAGAACTGGTGCTGGGCCGGGGTGGCGCCGACCGCGGTGCCGGTGCGGCCCTTCCAGCCGGCGCTTTCGAGCGCGGCGTAGCGGTCCACCGCCGCGTCCATCTGGTCGGCCTCGACGATGTGCACGTGGCGCTTGCTCACGCCCTTTTCCAGCAGGCGTTTCTGGTAGCGCTTGATATTGCTTTGCAGGTGAGCGCGCGCCGACCAGTAATCGTCAACGCCGCCATCGAGCGCGATGCGCATGGTGCGCGCGTGGTTCATCAACTGCTGGCCCGGCGCCGGGCCGGCCAGCACGGCGCCCACTTGCGGGTCGTTGCAGAGCAGGTCGAGCTGGATCACCAGCGGCGGCAGGCTGCCCCAGAGCGAGTCGAGCAGCGCGGCGTCGGCCACCAGGGTGGCGCCGATCTGCGCCTGCGGCGGCAGGAAACTGGCCCACACCAGCGCATTGCGCCGCTTGAGCACGCACATCGCCTCGACCTGGCCGTCGCGCCGGCAGGTCCACAACTGCTCGCTGCCGTCGCCGAACTGGGCCAGCAAGCCGTCGATGAAGCGCGCGTCGAGCAGCGGATGGCCGCCGAACAGGCGCCGGTTCAGTGCATCCCAGGCCGCGCCATGCTCGCCGAGGGAGCGCTGCAGCGGCACGCCGCTCCAGCCGCTCATGCCAGCGCTTTCGATACCAGCGCCGTCATCCATGTCATCTGCTGCGCCGACAGTGCCTGGTGGCAGGGCAGGTGCAGCAGGTGCAGGCGGTAGTTGCGCGCCACCGTGCAGCTCGACACCGCCATGTCGTCCCAGCGGAAAATCGGCATGCCGGCTTGCTTTAACTGGTAGAACACCGGGTCCGGCTGGGCGATCGTGATCGGGAACATATAGGGTGCGCAGTCGTCGGGCAGGTCGGGCATCAGCGCCTGGCCGCCGCGCGCGCCGGCCACCGCTTCGAGCCACTGGCGGTAATGCTGGCGGCGTTGTTCGACCAGGGGGGCGAGGCGGGTGCGCCGCATCACCCAGCGCGACAGCGCCAGGCTGTTCTTGTTTTCCATGGCACGCTCGTAGAAGGGGGAAGGCTGGTCGTGGCGCTCGAAGATATCTTGCCCGCGCAGGGTGGGGTCGCGCGGCTCGGCGTCGGCGGCGATCGCGCGCGCGGCGCGGTTGCGCGACCAGGCTGTCTTGAGCGCCTTGAGTTCGCGCAGCAGGCCGGGTTTGGCCGGCGGCGTGATCGGAAACAGCGCCGGGTTGGCCCACAACACGCCGCCGTCTTCGCAACCGAAAAATTTGTAGGGGCTGGCCATGAGCACATGGTCGGCGTTGGCCTGGCCGGTCTGGGCGCGCTTGGCCGCCACCTGCCAGGCATGCGAACAGTCTTCGATCAGCATGATGCCGTGGTGGCGGCATACCGCGCTCACCGCCGCCATCAGGGCCGGCGGCTGCTCGAAGCCGAAGTAGTGCGGCAGCACCAGCGCCTTGATGCCGTGGTCGCGCGGCGCCAGCAGGGCGCGGATGCTGTCCACGCGCGGGGTCAGGTCGCTGTCGACTTCATAGAACAGCACCGTGCCGCCCAGCGCCAGCGCCGGGTCGATCATGGTGCGGCAATGGTAGGACGGCGCCAGCAGCGCCGTGCCGGGACCGATGCCGCCGGCCTGGCAGGCGGCGTGCATGGCGTAGCGGCCGCGCGCGAAGTGGCGCACGGCGGTGCCGTCGATCAGGGCCGGGGCCACGGTGCCGCTGCCGAAACCGAGGTCGGCCCAGCGCAGGACCGGCAACAGGGGCGCGCTCGGACGGGGGAAATCACATGCAACGGCGTCGAAACGCTGGTAATCGGGCATCGGTATCAGCTTTGCGGTGCGGAGCGCTGCTTGAACCACTGCTCCATCATCATCAGTACCCACACCATGGTCCCATGGTAGCCGGCGTGTTCGTCCAAGTGCTGGCCGACCAGCGCGTCGATAAATTCGGGACGCACGATCTGGCGCGCCTTCAGGTCGGCCAGGCTGTCGAGCGCGAGCTGCTGCAGCGGCTTGTGCTTTTGCAGCCACACGCCGAACGGCAGGCCGAAGCCGTGCTTTTGCTTGGTGATGATTTCGTCGGGCAGGAAGCCGCGCAGCGCTTCCTTGAAGAAATAGCGCAACTGGGTGCCATTGAGTTTCTGCTTGGCCGTCAGGCGCGCCGAGAAGGCCACCATCCGGTCCGACAGGAAGGGGAAGGCCGCTTCCATCGCCGCCAGTTCGCAGGCCTTGATCACCTTGGGCAGGTCGTTGTCGGCCAGGGTGACCTTCAGGTCGAGCGCCAGCATGCGGTTGATCAGGCTCGATGCGTCGTTCTGGGCGTACGTGTGCGACAGGCTGGCCAGTGGCGCGCCGACGTCGGCGCCGGCCAGGAAACCGGCGGTAAACACTTGCGCGGGGCCGAAGCGGCCCAGCAGGTTGTAGGTTTCCAGGCGCGCCGGCATCGGCAGCGAGGCTTGCTCGATGTAGCTGCGCGCCTTGCGAATCAGTTTGAGGCGCTCGCCGGCCGGGAAGTTGAAGACGGCCGGTTCCAGCAAGGCCTTGCGCAGCAGGCCCGGCACCTTGTCGTACAGGGCGAACACATGCTGCTTGGAGTAGCGCTCGTTGCCGCCGAATAGTTCGTCGCCGCCGTCGCCGCCCAGCATGCGGGTGACGCCGTCGGCGCGCGCCAGGCGCGCGCAGTAAAAGGCCGGCACCGCCGAGGCATTGCCGAAGGGCTGGTCGAACACCGCGCCGATGCGCGGAATGGCGGCCACCACGTCGTCCGGGGTGACGTAGTATTCGTGGTGGCTGGTGCCGAAGTGTTTCGAGGCCAGGCGCGCGTACGACATTTCGTCGTAGCCTTCGGCTTCGAAGCCGATCGAATAGGTGTTGACCGGCTGGTCGCCCAGCTCGCGCATGATGCCGGCGATGGTGGAGCTGTCGGTGCCGCCACTGAGGAAGGCGCCGTACGGCTGCTTGCCGGCCGCCTCGCGCACGCTGCTGCGCAGCAGGTCGCGGAACTGCTGTTTCAGGTCCTCGAACGAGTGCTGCGGCTGTTCGTCGAACACCATGCGCCAGTAGGCGCGCTTTTCCACGCTGCCTTGGCGGAAGCGCAGGCATTCGCCCGGCAGCAGGCGTTGCTGGCCGCGGTACACGGTGCCCGGCGCCGGAACCATGTGAAAGTAGACGTAGTTGTACAAGCCTTGCGGATCGATCGCCGCCGGCGTTTTGGGGTGGCGGATCAGGGCGTCGGACGAGGTGGCGAACACCAGCGCCTCGCCTGCCGTCTGGTAGCTCAGTTGGTGCGTGCCCATGCGGTCGATCGCCAGCAGGGCGTCGCCTTTGGCGTCGTCGAGGATGGCGAGCGCAAAGGCGCCGCTCAGTTTGACGCAGACGGCGTCCGGGTCGCGCCGCCACAGGCGTGCCACTCTTTCAGCCAACCCGTCAGCCAAGCCGGCGTCCTGCCGGCCCTGGGCGTCGAGGCCATCGGCCAGTTCCGGTTCGCCCCACACGGCCACCAGCAGGCCGTCGCCCTGGTACAGGTGGGCGCTGGCCGCGCGCGCCGACACCGCCAGCGCGCTGCGCGCCGCTTGCAGGGTGCCGATGGCGTTCTGGTCGAAGGCCGCCAGCGGCGCCGCCATGGCGCCGATCAGGGCCTGGTTGTCAGCGACACTGGCGCCGTGGCCGATCCAGCCACACAAGCCGCTCACTGCGGCTTCCCGGAAAATTGACTCATTGCTATCCTCGCGCTTGCGTTGATGTTATTCGTTGATTGCGGATCGAGTGCGGATTATGGCATCAGACCAGCACTTCCAGCGCCACGGGATGGCTGAGGAAGGCGACCGGGCTGGCGGACAGGCCGTAGGCGCCCGACTGGAACACCACCACCAGGTCGCCCACCTCGGCTTTGGCGAGCGACATCTGGTCGGCCAGCAGGTCGAGCGGGGTGCACAGCGGGCCGACCACGGACACGGTTTCGCGCTCGCCGGCGTGCATGCGGTTGCCGATGGCGACCGGGTAGTTCTTGCGGATCACCTGGCCGAAGTTGCCGGACGCCGCCAGGTGGTGGTGCAGGCCGCCGTCGGTGACCAGGTAGACCTGGCCGCGCGACTCTTTGCGCTCGATCACGCGGCTGACGTAAATGCCCGCTTCGGCCACCAGGTAGCGTCCCAGTTCGATCACGATCTCGGTGCCGGGCAGCGCGCGCCGCACGTCGGGCAGGATGCGCTTGAGGTTCTCGCCCACGGCGGCCAGGTCGAGCCGTTCTTCGCCGGGGAAGTAGGGAATGCCGAAGCCGCCGCCGATGTTGAGCGAGCGCAGGGGACCGGGCCAGTGCGCGGCCAGGCGGATCGCCAGGGCGAAGGTTTTTTCGTGCGCCTCCTGGATCGACGCCGCTTTCAGGTTTTGCGAGCCGCTGTAGATATGAAAGCCCTGGAAGTCGAGTTCCAGTTCGCCGATGCGTCCCAGCATGGCCGGCACGCGCTCGGCGTCAACGCCGAACTGCTTTGGCCCGCCGCCCATTTTCATGCCCGACGACTTGAGTTCGAAGTCCGGGTTGACCCGCACCGCCACGCGCGGCGCGAGGCCCAGGCGCCGGCCGATCACGGCGATGCGCTCCATCTCCGCTTCGGACTCCATGTTCAAGGTGACCCCGGCGGCGATCGCGCAAGCGAGGTCGGTATCGCTCTTGCCCGGGCCGGCGAAGCTGACCAGGTGCGGCGCCATGGGCGTGTCGAGGGCGACGCGCTGCTCGCCGCCGGAGGCGATGTCGATGCCGTCGACCAGGGTGGCCATGTGCTGGACCACGGCCGGCATCGGATTGGCTTTCATGGCGTAGTGCAGATGGATCTCGGGCGGCAGGTGGCGGCGCAGCAGTGCGACCCGCTCGCTCAGCTTGGCGCGGTCGTAGGCGTAGAAGGGCGTGCGCCCGACCCGTTCGGCCAGGCGCGTGAGCGGCATGCCGCCGATCTGCAGGCAATCGCCCTCGACCTCGAATTGCGCCAGCGGCGCGTGTTGCGGGCGCGGGGCGCTCATTGTGCGGCCTTCGGGTTTGCTTCGGTCGATGCTTGCATAAACAGCTGTTCCATTTGTACGCTCAAGAGTTTGCGGTCGATTTTGCCGTTCGGGTTGCGCGGCAGGCTCTCGGGCGCGATGATCACGCGCGCCGGCAACATGTAGGCCGGCAGGTGCGGTTTGCAGGCGGCCAGCAGGCTTTCCGCAGTGAGGCCGCTGCCTTCTTTCGGGTGGGCGATGACGACGATGGCCTGGCCCAGGGTCGGGTGGGCCAGGCCGATGGCGGCCGCTTCGGCCACGCCCTCGCGCGCGTAGACCACTTCTTCCACTTCCGAGGGGCTGACCCGGTAGCCGGAGGTCTTGATCATTTCATCGTTGCGGCTGATGAAGTATAAAAAGCCTTCTTCATCCTTGCGCACCGTGTCGCCCGACCATACCGCCATTTCGGTCAGGGTCAGGCCGTGATGCACGCTCACCACCGGCTTGAAGCGCTCGGCGGTCTTGGCGCGGTCGTTCCAGTAGCCGAGCGAGACCAGCGCGCCGCGATGCACCAGTTCCCCGGCTTCGCCGGGATCGCATTCGGTCCCGTCGGGGCGCAGGACCATCACTTCGGCATTCGGGATCGCCTTGCCCATCGAATCGGGACGGCGATCGAGTTCGGCCGGCGGCAGGTAGGTGCTGCGGAAGGCTTCGGTCAGGCCGTACATCAAAAACGGTTGCGCGTTCGGCAGTGCGCGGCGCAGCGCGTCCAGGGTGGGGCGCTGCATGGCGCCGCCCGAATTGGTCAGGTAGCGCAGGGTGCAGTCGGCCGGCCAGGGCAGGGGGGCGATCTGGATCCACAGCGGCGGCACCGCGGCCAGGCCGGTGATGCGCTCCGCTTGCACGGCCTTGAGAATGTCGCGCGCCAGCAGGTGGTTGATCAGTACGGCGGTGGCGCCGACGCTGAAGGCCGTGGTCAGCTGGCTCAGGCCATAGTCGAAGCTTAGCGGCAACACGGCCAGGATGCGGTCGGCCGGGGTATTGTCCAGGTAGCCGGCCACGCTGTTGGCGCCGGCCACCATGTTGCGGTGCGACAGCACCACGCCTTTTGGCTTGCCGGTGCTGCCCGAGGTGTACAAGATCGCCGCCATGTCGGTGTCGATATTGCGCGCCGGGGTGGCCGGTTCGGCTGCGGCTTCCAGGGCGGCGTCCCAGGCCAGCACCTTGATGCGGGTCAAAGCGGGCGCGTTGTCGATGTTGCCGGTGACGATGACGGTGTGCAGGTCGGGACAGGCGTCCAGGGCGCCGGCCAGCAATTTCAGGCGGTCGGCCGAGGTCACCAGGATGCGCACATTGCAGTCGGCCAGGATATAGGCCACCTGTTCCGGCTTGAGCAAGGGATTGACGGGAACGAACACGCCGCCGGCGGCGGCGGCGCCGAACATGGCGGCCACATTCTCGATGTTTTTCTCAAGATACACCGCCAGCCGCTCGCCGCGGCCCAGGCCCAGGCCGAGCACGCTTGTCGAGACTTGCCGTACGGAATCCGCAAGTGTTGCGTAATCCAGACGGCGGCTGCCATAAACGAGCGCCTCCGCTTGTGGGGAGCGGCCGGCAGAGCGGAAGATGAAGTCGTGGATCAAGTCACTCATTGAAACCTTGCGTACGGCTGGAAGCCAAAGCGTTGCTGTTCGGGACGATAAGGGGCGACTTACGCCGTGGATTGTGCGATGCGTGACGCTAGCCAAATTGTGCGGAGATCAATTTCTCCGTGCAAGCGAAATTTGGAAGAAGTTCAAGTACAATCTTACCACTTGAACACTAACAATATCAATTACATATTACTTAAGCGAATCCAGGCAGGCTGCCAGGGGCGCTTAGCCTAACCGGACCGCGCCAGATCGTTCATGAGAGACTTAATCATTACGCTGCTTGTGTTCGGTTCCTTGCCGTTCATCCTCAAGCGCCCCTATATCGGCGTGCTGATGTGGGTATGGATCAGCGTGATGAATCCGCACCGGCTCAGCTGGGGCTTTGCCTATTCGTTTCCGTTCGCCGCCATCATCGCCGGCGTGACCCTGATCGGCCTGCTGGTCACGCGCGACCCCAAAAAGCTGCCCATGACGCCCATTGTGCTCACGCTCATGGTGTTCGGCCTGTGGATGGGGATTACCACCATCTTCTCGATGTGGCCGGACGAATCGGTGGTGATGCTCAACCGCGTCTCGAAGATCTTCCTGATGACGTTTGCCACCGTCATGCTGATCAAGACGCGCCGCCAGGTGGAGCTGCTGATCTGGACCCTGGTCGGCTCGCTCGCCTATTATGGGGTCAAGGGCGGCATCTTTACCGTGGCCACCGGCGGCAGCAGCATTGTGTGGGGGCCGCAGGGCAGCTATATCGAGGGCAATAACGAAGTCGCGCTGGCCTTCATCACCATCATTCCCGTGATGTGCTTCCTGTACACCATCCTGAAAAACAAGTGGGCGCGCCGGGGCATGGTCGCGTCGATCATCCTGTGCGCCTTCGCCGCGCTCGGTTCCTATTCGCGCGGGGCGCTGGTGGGGATCGGGGCGATGCTGTTCTTCCTGTGGCTGAAAAGCCCCAAGAAAGTGCTGCTGGGCGGCTTGATGGTGCTGATGGTGCCCATTGCCATTACCTTCATGCCCGACAAATGGTCTTCGCGCATGGAGACCATCAATACCTACAAGGAAGATAGCTCGGCCATGGGGCGCATCAATGCCTGGTACATGGCCTACCACATGGCGCTGGACCGCCCGCTCGGCGGCGGCTTCGAGATCTATAACCGCACCGCGTTCGAGTTGTACGCGCCGGTGCCGGATGATGTGCACGCGGCCCACAGTATCTATTTCCAAGCGCTGGGCGAGCATGGCTTTATCGGGCTCGGCATCTATTTGTTGTTGGCTTTCCTCACCTGGCGCAAAGCGGCCTGGATCGTGCGCACGACGGCGAAAAGGGAGGACCTGAAATGGGCGGGGGACCTTGCCCGCATGATCCAGGTCAGCCTGCTCGGCTTCGGCGTGGGCGGCGCTTTCCTCAGCCTGCTGTATTACGACGTGCCCTATTACCTGATGGCGGCGGTGGTCAGCACCGGCTACATTGTCGAGAAAACCCTGGAGGCCGAGGCCGCCGCCGCCAAAGCGGCCGCGCGCGAGGCCGCCCGCGCCGCCCAGCTCGACGCCCATGCGCATGCCCAGGCGCACGGTGCGGCTATCCCATGACCCGTTTCACCACGAAAGAGCATGCCATGTCGCTACAGCGCACCGATCGCATCGATTCCGCGCCGGCAGGACCGGCCTGGGCCGGCATGGCCAGTCGCGCCATGCGTCATCTGGGATTTTTGGGCAGTGCGCGCCAGCGCTTGTCGATCCTGATTTTCCACCGGGTGCTGCCGCGCCAGGATGCGATTTTTCCGGACGAGGTCGATGCGCACCGTTTCGACGCCCAGCTGACCCAGCTGAAACAGTGCTTCAACATCATGCCGCTGGCCGACGCCGTGCGCGCCTTACAGGCGGGCAAGCTGCCGCCGCGCGCGGCCTGCATCACGTTTGACGACGGGTATGCCGATAACGCCACCATCGCGCTGCCGATCTTGCAGCGGCATGGGGTGCACGCGACGTTTTTCATCGCCAGCGGATTTCTGGACGGCGGGCGCATGTGGAACGACACGGTGATCGAGCTGATCCGCCGGGCGCCGGACCGGATCGACCTGCGCGCGGCCGGGCAGGACGCGTTCGAGCTCGATACGGTGGCCAAACGGCAGGCGGCGATTGCGACATTGCTCGGTGCGCTCAAGTATTTGCCGCTGGACGAGCGCCTGCGCCAGGTGGCGGCGCTGTGCGCGCTGGTGCCGGTTCAGTTGCCGACCGACCTGATGATGACCTCCGACCAGGTGCGCCAGCTGCACCGGGCCGGGATGGGCATCGGCGCGCATACGGTGAACCATCCGATCGTGGCGCGCATGGAGGCGGCTGCGGCGCGCCAGGAAATTGCCGACGGCAAGGCCGCGCTGGAAGCGATCATCGGCGCGCCGGTGACCTTGTTCGCTTACCCGAACGGCAAGCCGGGACAGGATTACCTGGCCGAGCATGTGGCGATCGTCAGGGAACTGGGGTTCGAGGCGGCGGTGTCGACCTCGTGGGGTGCGGCGCGGCCGGGAGGCGACCTGTTTCAATTGCCGCGATTCACGCCGTGGGACCGCAGCCAGTTCCGTTACATGCTGCGCATGATGCAAAATTTGCGGCGCAATGGCGACACGGTGTAAGGCGCGCACGCGGGGTGGCGGCCTGGACTGTTGGTCGGGACGCCGTGTACCATGTCACCCTGCTGATCCGGCGCCAGAATGCTGCGGAAGAACCGTTTGCCACGAACCGAAAATCCGTCGTTCCCGCGCAGGCGGGAACCCAATTTCGTAGATCAGCCTGGGTCTGCGGCACGAACTTGGGTTCCCGCCTTCGCGGGAACGACGGAGGAAAAGTTATCGTCAACAATATTTCACGTACCTCCATCTAGGATTTCCATGTATCTCGAAGACATCAAAACCATCCTCACCGACGTGCTCAGCCTGGGCGACGCCGGCAAGGAACTGAACGAACAATCGGCCCTGTTGGGCAGCATCCCCGAGCTCGACTCGATGGCGGTGGTGAACCTGATGGCCGCGCTCGAAGAACACTTCGGCATCACCATCGACGACGACGAAATCAGCGCCAGCACCTTCGAAACGCTGGGCAGCCTGAACGCTTTCGTCAAGCAAAAACTGGCCTGATGACTGCCCATCCCAAGCCGCCGGGGGCCGAGCCCTTCTTTCTCCAGACGGGCTTGGGACAACGTTTTTGCCTGTTCCACCCGCCCGCCGGCGCGCGCTGCCGTGGCGCGGTCCTGTACGTCCATCCTTTCGGCGACGAAATGAACAAGGCGCGCCGCATGGCCGCCGTGCAGGCGCGCGCGCTGGCGGCGCAGGGCTACGGCGTGCTCCAGCTCGACCTGGCCGGTTGCGGCGACAGCGGCGGCGAATTTGCCGAGGCCCGCTGGGACACCTGGAAAGGCGACTTGGCCGCCGGCTGCGCCTGGCTGTCGGCGCGCCTGGACGCGCCGCTGACCCTGTGGGGCCTGCGCCTGGGCGCCTTGCTGGCGCTGGACTACGCGCACGAGGCCGGTCATCCCATCGCCCGCCTGGTGCTGTGGCAACCGGTACAAAACGGCGCCACCTTCCTGACCCAATTCCTGCGCTTGCTCACCGCCAACGCCATGCTGGCCGAGGGCGGCGACGGCAAAGCGGCCGCCAAAAGCGGCGGCACGGCCGCCTTGCGCGCCACCCTGCTCGGCGGCGAGATGCTGGAAGTGGCCGGCTACGAAATCGCCCCCGCCCTGGCCGCCGCCATCGATAGCAAGGACGCGGGCACGCTGGCGCCGCTCGGCTGCCCGGTGCACTGGCTGGAAACGGCGGCCTCGGCCGAGCGCCCGCTCACGCCCGCCGTCTCGCGTCTGGCCGACGCCTGGCGCGAGGCCGGGGTCGACCTGCACCTGCAACAAGTGACCTGCACGCCATTCTGGTCAACCCAGGAAATCGCCGAGTCGCCCGAACTGCTGGCCGCCACCTCGGCCCTGTTCGACGCCGCGCCGCCAGCAGGGCAGCCCGGGCAGGCCGCAACGCACGGCACGCACGGAACGTACCCTGTGCCGCCCGCGTCAGTGACCCCGGGTCCCGCCGCCTGCCGTGAGGACGTGCTGCGCTTTAGTTGCGGCGGCGAGGCCCTGTTCGGCATTCTCAGCGTGCCCGCGCAACCGGCCAAACGGGCCGTGCTGATCGTGGTCGGCGGCCCGCAGTACCGGGTCGGCAGCCACCGCCAGTTCACCACGCTGGCGCGCGGACTGGCGGCGCAAGGCATCGCCGCGCTGCGCTTCGACTATCGTGGCATGGGCGACAGCCACGGCGCCATGCGCGACTTCGAGGTGGTCGGCGAGGACTTGCGCGCCGCCATCGATAACTTGTTCACGGCCCTGCCCGGCGTGGAAGAGGTGGTCATCTGGGGCTTGTGCGACGGCGCCTCGGCCGCGATTTTCTACGCCGCCGACGATGCCCGCGTGAGCGGGCTGGTGCTGCTCAACCCGTGGGTGCGCACCAGCGGCGGCCACGCCAAGGCCACCATCAAGCACTATTATCGCGCACGCTTGTTTGACCCGGAACTGTGGAAAAAGATCCTGCGCGGTCAATTGAATGTGGGTGCGGCGGCCGCCTCGTTCCTGCGCATCGCCGGCGCCGCTGCCGGCAAGGGCGCGGGGAAGGACCAGGCCGGCGCCGCGCCGGCCGCGCTGCCCGAGCGCATGCGGGCCGGCCTGGCGCGTTTTCGCGGCAAGGTGCTGTTGATCATCAGCGGCGCCGACCTGACGGCCCAGGAATTTCTCGACACCGCCGCCGGATCGGACCAGTGGCAAGCCGTGCTGGCCGCGCCGCAAGTGTCGCGCCAGACATTAGTTGAAGCGGACCACACATTTTCGCGCCGCGTGTGGAAAGACCAGGTGCTGCACTGGACCGGCGACTGGCTGCGCTCGTGGTAAGCCTGCGCTCGTGGTAAGCCTGCGCGCCGCCGCCTTCACGCCCCCCCAAAGGATATCGATGAAACTATTGCCTTACCTGTTAGCCGGCACTGTGCTGCTGACCTCGACCGGCGCCCACGCGCTCAATTATTGCGGCGAACTGAAGAATCACTTCGGTCCGCTCGATTACCGCAAGCGCGGCGAGGTCAACCTGGAAATCGTCGAGAACGCCCACTTCACGCCCGAGGTGGAAGCGGGCATCAAAGGCAACACCAGCTATCTCGGCGGCGACCTCGACTACACCCTGCGCGCCATTCCCAACCACCCGCGCGCGCTGGCCACGCTGGCCATGGTCGCCTTGCGCGACAAGCAAGTCAAAGTGCCGGCGACCAAGTGGCCGGTGGAATGCTATTTCAACCGCGCCATCCGCTTTGCGCCCGATGACGCCGCCGTGCGCGCCACCTACGGCACCTACCTGCTCGCGCTCGGCAAGACCGACGACGCGGTCGGCATGTTCGCCACCGCCGTCGAGATGGCGCCGGAAGACCCGACCATCAATTACAACGCCGGGCTCGCTTACCTGAAGAAAAAAGAGTACGCCAAGTCCAGATTGCACGCGAAAAAAGCGTACGCGCTGGGCTTTCCTTTGCCTGGGCTCAAGAACAAGCTGGTCGAGGCCGGCAAATGGGACGAGCCGGCGCAATGACGGGCACGCCGCCACCGGGCTGGCGCCGCCTTCCCGGCACCCACTAGGGCGCACCCGATGCGCCGCCTGGTCCTTGTCTTCCTGGTCCTGATCGTCTACGGCAGCCTGTATCCGTTCAGCGGCTGGAGCGAGCCGATCGCTCCCCTGTTTGGCTTCCTGTTCACCAGCCCCGCGCGGGTGGAAAAGGCCGACCTGGTCCAGAACGTGCTCGCCTACATGCCGTTCGGCCTGTTCATGGTCGCCTGGCTGATGCGCGGCACCCGCTTTCACGTGGCGCTGGTGACGGCGGCCGTGGCCGGCGGCTTGCTGAGCCTGTCGATGGAAGCGATCCAGCAATTCCTGCCCAGCCGCGACGCCTCGCGCATCGACCTGGCATTGAATATTTTCGGCAGCGTGGCCGGCGGCCTGCTCGCGTCCCTGCTGCACGGCCACACCCTGGCCGGGCCGCGCCTGGTGGCAGTGCGCGCGCACTGGCTGCGCAGCGGCACCCTGCCCAACCTGGGGCTGGCGACGCTGGCGCTGTGGGCCTTGTCGCAAACGAGCCCGCTGGTGCCGACCTTCGACATGGGACAGGTGCGGCACGGGCTGGCGCTGCTTTACCGCTCGCTGCGCGAACCAGAGACGATGCAGATCGCCCAACTGCTGACCTACGCCTGCTACCTCGCCGGGCTCGGCTTGCTGGCGCGCACCGTCACGCGCGAGGACAAGCCGGCCTTGCTGTTGTTCGGTTCGCTGGTTGCCTGCGTGCTCGTGCTCAAGATCATCGTCGAGGGACGCCAACTGTCGCTCGAAGCGGTGGCCGGGGCGTTTGCGGCGTGGATGTTCTTGCTGGTCGCCGGCCGCCTGCGCCAGGCCGCGTGGATGGGCATTGCGCTGATCGGCGCCGCTTTTGTCATCAGCGAACTGGCGCCGGGGCCGGACGGCATGGTGTACGGCTTTAACTGGATTCCGCTGGTGGGGCAGATGCGCTCCTTGTCGGGCTTGCAGAATATCCTGGAGATTTTCTGGCCGTTTTTCGCGATCGCGTATTTTGCGCGATTGCGCACGCCGATCGGGCGCCGCCAGCCGGTGGTGGTAATCGGCACGGTGGCCATTGCGGCGGTCGTGTTCTGGCTGGAATGGTCGCAGCAAGGCTTGCCGGGGCGTTTCGGCGATATTACCCAAGTGCTGCTGGCCTGCGCCGGATGGATGATCCCGTGGATGTTCGGCGGGCCGGACTTTAGCGGGACGCCTGCCGCAACAAGGGCGGCGGGCCGGATCGATCCCTGATTCCGCAAACCGTCGCGCCGCCATGGCACTGGCAGTCAAGCCATGGGGCTTTCTGTAAGATGGCAAGGTTCGCTTATGATCGAGATTCGGAAAACGAAAGGAAGAACCAGATGTTAATGTCAGAAGAACGCAAGATCCCGGCGCGCAGTCCGGAGCTGGCCCCGTTGAAACGCGCGGCCGAAGATGGCGACGCCGAGGCGCAGGTCGACTACGCGAAATACCTGCATCAGCAATTCGACGATCCGGCCGAGGCATTCCGCTGGCTGGAACGCGCTGCCGCGCAACAGCATCCGGAAGGCCTGTATATCCTGTCCTTGTTCTATCTTAACGGCTGGAATGGGGTGCAAAGCCCCGGCGTCGGGTTCAAGCTGATGGAGGCGTCGGCCGAGACGGGCTTCCCGGCGGCGCAACTGGACCTGGGCTTAATGTACATCAAGGGCACCGGCACCGCGCCTGATTTGCCGAAGGCGGCGCAATGGATTGCCAAAGCGGCGGCGGCGGGCCTGCCGGTAGCCGAGTATGAAATGGGTTTGCTGCATTTGAATGGCGAAGGGGTGGAACGCGATTTCCTGACAGCGCTGGGGTGGTTCAAGAAAGCGGCGGATCAGCATCATCCCGATGGTCTGTTCTATATCGGCGCCGCCGTGTACGAAGGGTTGGGGACGGATAAAAACCCGGCGCATGGCTGGGAGATTATTCAAGAGGCCTTGCGCATGGGGTCGACGGTGGCGCGAAACAACATCCAGAACTATCCGGAGCCCGCCGCCGCGCCCTGACCGGCGCTACCGGCGCTTGCCTGATCCAGATGAAGGGTTGCGCCGGACGCCACCCGAAGGCGTAAATATTTACACTCCCTCCATTCTCCTTTCTATAATGGGCCAACGGTCTGCAAGATAGCCGTCCGAACATATCCCGATGATGGTTTTGAAGGAGCGTCACCATGCAAAAAAATGAAAAAACCCGACAGCGGATCGGCAATGACCCGTTCAAGCGCCCTGCGCGTGGCGCGTTGAAAGCGCGCCTGCTGCTGTGCGCGGCAGTGTTGCTGGCCTGCGGTTCGGCCTCGGCCGAGGTGCAGAGGGCGGAAGCACAAAACCGCAAGACGATTGCCGAGGAACGCAAGATCCCTGCGCGCACGGCTGAACTGGCCCCGTTGAAACGGGCGGCCGAGGATGGCGACGCCGCGTCGCAGGTCCAGTATGCGAAATACCTGCATCAGCAATTCGACGATCCGATCGAGGGATTCCGCTGGATGGAACGCGCTGCCGCGCAAAACCACCCGGAAGGCTTGTATGGGCTGGCGCTGTACTACACCAACGGCTGGAGCGGCCTGAAAAGCCCGGGACTGGCTTTCAAGCTGATGCAGTCCTCTGCCGAGAAGGGCTATCACTGGGCGGAACTGGACCTGGGCTTGTTCTACATAAAAGGCACCGGCACTAAAAAGGATTTGAACAAGGCGGCGGAATGGATTTCGAAGGCGGCGGCCGCCGGCCTGCCGGTGGCCCAGTATGAAATGGGTTTGCTCAATCTGAATGGTGAAGGGGTGAAGCGCGACTTTTTGGAAGCACTGAGGTGGTTTGATAAAGCGGCACAGCAAAACCATCCCGACGCGATGTTCTATATTGGCGCCGCCATGTATGAAGGTTCGGGTACCGATAAAAACCCGGCGCAGGGCTGGGCAATGATCCAGGAAGCGCTCAGGTTAGGGTCGAAGGTTGCCAGCGACAATAGCAAGAACTACCCCAAGCCCCGCTAAGGCGCGTCCTTGATCAGTGCGAATGGCAAAGAGCCGGCCACCCCGGCTTTTTGCCTGCTTTCCACGCGATGTTGATGACTGAGAATGCCCACGGGGTCAGGGCCGACATTCGCACACGAACAGAACAGTTACGAAGAATAGGCTCTGTCGAATACAGTTGACGTCGGCTGCATATTCGCGCAGCGCGATTGTCCCGTTGGTGTGCGTTTGTCGGCACTAACCTCTCCCTTTGAAGCTGCTTTAAGATGGGTAGCTTGAGGAAGTCCGCGATGAAGAAAAAATATTTGCGTATCGTGATGATATTTCTAATTCTGATAGTCGCGGGCATTGTATTCATATCGCGAATGCCTCGACTCGATTCTGATGTGGCGGCATTTCAGCATGGCGAAAACAGCGCCACGATTTCATCATTAGGCACCGCTATTGAAATGTGGGGCAGGAAGCATGGGCGGGTTCCAACCGATGAAGAAAAATTCTCGGTACTTGGGTTGTCCGTCAGGACGATTGCAGATGGATGGCAGAGGCCTTTCATTTACAAAAGTCAGCGTACTCAAGGTCCACAGGCATTCTTGTTGTACTCACTCGGCCCTAATGGTATTGATGAAGGCGGGCATGGCGACGATATCGTCTACCGCCGAGAGCGGAGCGAGCAAAACTGAAGGGCTCTTCGCGCATGGTCAAAAAGCTGCCCGCACGCATGATTCCCTGCAGGGGAAGGGGCAGTGCCGACATTCGCACACGAACAGAGCCTTTAAGTAGAGTAGGCCATGTCAAGTACAGCTGACGCGACTGTCTTGTTCGTGTTCGTTTGTCGGCACTGACCGTCTCTCCACGGTGTTTCCCGACCAAACGCAATTTTGCCTGGAATTCTATAATGTCAAGTTGACAACGCGCCGTATGATGCCTATATTGGTTTGAGCGGCAGCACTGTCAGCGCAAAGGCAGTGTGGCGCGAAAAGGGAGCAGTTCTCCAGAATTTTAATTGAATGAAAATGAAGGATATCTTTGTGATCAAGCCAAATTTTCAGAGGCTATGGCTGGAGTTTCCAGACCATGTCCAATATAAGACGATGAAAGACTTGTACACCATGCTCGGCGGCGCCGCTGAGAAAAACATAAATTCGCCTGGTTTCGGGCCTACCGGAAATGCGTGTGCCAGTCGCTTGAGCGTGGCCTTCAACAAAGCCGGTGCTCCTATCAGCACAGCAATGGCGAATGCAGTCAACGCGCGCACGCTGGGTACAAGCGACGGTTCGCGAATTATCTAAGGCGTGGCCGACTTCAGAAATTACCTGCTCAAAGTCCTGGGCAAACCAAGCGTGGATAACATGAGTCCCTATGACGACGAGTTCAATAATCGCAAAGGTATTATCGCCTTCAGCGTCAATTGGACCGGTGCTACCGGACATATCGCTCTGTGGAATGGATCGAGCTATCGTGAGCCAGGCCACGATAATTATTCAAGCTATGTCAACCCGGCTAATCCTGACGTTAAAACGTCAAAGGGCGAATTTTGGGAACTTGCATGATGCGCGTGGTCTGCATCGCATGGGGGCTGGCGCTTGCCGGCTGCGCCTCCAGCGTGAATACGGCGGGCGCGCCACGGCCTGCAGTACAGCGCGACGTCGAAGGCTATGCAATAGCGAGCTGCATGACTTATCAAGCGGATGCTTTTACCAAGGATCAAGGCGATGCCTGGGCGTCCGTGATTGTGCAGCGGATGAAAGGCGATCTTGATGCCATGGTGGAGATCGCAGAGCAGGTCAAGCGGGAAAACGCAGCGAGTGGGGTGGCTGTGATGCGTGACGAGTCAGAGCCGCAAAAGGGCAAGGTGTTGCCTGTACTGCACTGTGTCGAGATGATCGACAGGCCAGCTGTGCGGGCAGCCATTCAAAAAGCCGTCGCGGCGCTTCGTCCATCGTACGGTCAGGAATAAGGGTCGGACGAGCCCAAGGGGCTTGTCAAATCCGTCGCCATGTCTGGCCAGTTCATCACCTGGCCCTTTGACGGGGGGAGGCCGGCAGCGCTGCGGACGGGGTAAGCGCCACCAGGGCGCTGTGAACCAGAATTGAGCAGTCACCCTTCAGAATCATCGTCATCATTCGAGAATTCCACCAATGACCCTGTCTACTATATTCCTCTGCCTGCTGGCAGCGAAAGCCATTTCCGAACTGCTCAGCCTGTTCCTGACCCACCCGCTGGTGGACCTTGGCGCCGGCCTGTTCTTTGGACTGGGTTCCGCCGCCATGCTGGCCGGGAGCCCGGGCAATGCGTTCGCCTGGGTCGCCCTGGCCCTTGCGCTGTACTGGCTGGTGCAAGGCGCTACCGCCCTGTCGCGGCAAAAAGGTCGCAAGGCCAAACTGGCTGGCGCCGCGTCAGCAGCCAGCGCCTCCTGAGCCCCATGAGCCGACCTTAAGCGCCGCCCGCCGCCGCCGACTTGATCGCGTGCCGGCCCATCAGGTCATACAAGGTCGGCCGGCTAATCCCCAGCAACTCCGCCGCCCGCACGATATTCCCATCGACCCGCGCCAGCGCCTTGACGATGGCCGCATACTCGGCCTCGTCGCGCACCTGGCGCAGGTTGATCGGCTGTTCCGGTTCCGCCGAGGCCGACAATCCCAGATCGTCCGCCGTAATCTGCGGCCCGTCCGCCATGATGATCGCGCGCTTGATGCAGTTTTCCATCTCGCGCACATTGCCCGGCCACGGATAGCTTTCGATCACGCCAATCGCTTCCTGGCTGAAATGCAAGGTCGGCCGCGATTCCTGCGCGCAGAACTTGTTCTTGAAATGGTGCGCCAGCAAGGCGGCGTCGCCCACCCGGTCGCGCAGCGGCGGAATGGTGACCACGATTTCCGACAGGCGATAATACAAATCCTCGCGGAAGCGCCCGCTGGCCGACAGCGCCTTCAAATTCTGGTGCGTCGCGCACACAATGCGCACATCGACCGCAATCTCTTCATGCCCGCCCACGCGCTCGATCACGCGTTCCTGCAAAAAGCGCAGCAATTTGGCTTGCAGCGACATCGGCAAGTCACCCACTTCATCGAGGAAGAAGGTGCCGCCATGCGCCAGCTCGACCTTGCCCTTGGTCTGCTTGGCCGCGCCCGTGAACGCGCCTTTTTCGTAGCCGAACAATTCGCTTTCGAGCAAGTTCTCGGGAATCGCCGCGCAGTTGATCGCCATGAAGCGCTGGTTGGCACGCGGACTCAACTGGTGCAGCGCGCGCGCCAGCACTTCCTTGCCGGTCCCGCTTTCGCCCAGCACCATTACCGACGCCGACGTCGGCGCCACTTTTTCGATATTGCGGCACACGCGCTGCATGCCGGCGTCGCGGCTGATCACGCCGCTCAGCGGCGAATCAACCTGCGACTGGCGCATGCGACGGTTTTCCTGCTGCAAGGCGTGCAGGTAGAAGGCGCGCTGCACCACCAGCCCCAGCATTTCTGGGTCGAACGGCTTCTGGTGGAAGTCGTACGCTCCCAAGCCAATCGCTTCGACCGCGTGCGCGTGATTCTGGTTCCCGGTCAGGACGATGACTTTGGTGTCTGGGGCCAGCGCCAGGATCTGGCGCAGGGTGGCCAGCCCTTCGGTGGCGCCGTCAGGATCGGGCGGCAAGCCCAGGTCCATGGTCACCACCGCCGGTTCGTGGCGGCGCACTTGCGCCAGCGCGGCGTCGCGGTCGCCCGCCACCACCACCTCGTAGGCGTCGAAGCACCAGCGCAGCTGCTTTTGCAGGCCGGGGTCGTCTTCGATGATGAGCATCTTCATTTTGTTTTGGGTCACAGCGATCCTCTGGCCGTCATGCGGCTTTATCGACAGTTTGAGTGTCCTGCTGGCAAAGCGGCAGGGTGATTCTGAACGTGGTGCCTTGCGGCGGCGTGCTGCTGACCTCCAGGTTGCCGCCGAGCTCGTGAATGTATTCGCGGCTCTCAAAGGCGCCAATCCCCATGCCGGCCGATTTGGTCGATTCGAACGGCTTGTACAGGCGCTCGCGGATGAATTCTTCGCTCATGCCTTCGCCGGTGTCGCGGATCTCGATGATAACCGAATCGCCCGCACGGCTGAGCGTAATTGCCACCTGGCCTTCCTTGGGCGTGGCTTCGATGGCGTTCTGGATCAGGTGGCCCACCACCCGTTCCAGGCGTTCCCAGTCGGCCACCACGCGCAGGCGCGGTTCGGCAATCGTGAGCAAGGGACGCGGTTCGAAGGCGGCCTTGTTGGCCACCGCCTGGGCCAGCAGTTTTTCGATCGACAGCGGGGCCGGGCGCTCCTGCGAGGCGCTGCGGCTGAGTTTTTGCAGCATCAGGCGCATCTTTTGCACCGACAGGGTCACCGTTTCGAGCATGTCGCGCTGGAATTCGGGGTTGTCCTTGTGCTTTTCGGCATTCGGAATCAAGAGGCCCAGTTGCGACACCAGGTTCTTCAAGTCGTGCACCACGAAGGTCGACATGCGGTTGAACGATTCGAACTGGCGCGCCAGCATCAGGGCGCTGGCCGCTTCATGCTGGGCCAGGTAGCTGGCGGCCTGGCTGCCGGCAATCTTGAGCAGGTCGATCACTTCCCAGTTCAGGGTGATCGCGCTGCGCGGCTGCAACAGCAGCATGAAGCCGAACAGGCGCCCTTGCAGCATCAGCGGCACCACCAGCCGTCCGCGCGGAAATTTACCCAGCCAATCGGGCAGCGCCAGGCCTTCGTATTTATCCGGGTCCGCGGTGAACTCCTGCAGGTCGACCACCCACTGGCGCGATTCCAGGAAGCGGCAGAAGGCTGAATCGTCCGGCTCGGACGGGGCCAGCTCCGGCATGTGCCAGTTGGCCACCGGTTCGCACAGGCCCGCTTCGCGCCGGATCCACAGCATGCCGCCGGAACTTTCGACCAGCTCGCCCACCGCTTGCAAGGTACGCTCGCCCAGGTTGGGACCGGCTTCCGACAGGGTGCGCGTAAAGCGCAGCCATTCTTCGCGGTAGTCGTAGTTGTAGCTGTAGAAATGCTTGCTGATGAATACTTTCAGCCAGGAGCGGAAAGTGCCCGAGAACAAAATGCCGGCCAGTAGCACCAAGGCGCCGAACAGGAAGGCCATCTGCATCAGCGAGCCCCACTGGCCGCCGAAGTAGCGCAGATAATAGCCGGCCGCGCCCATGGCCAGCAGGTAAGCGGCCGAGCCGAACAGGGCCGCTGAATGGAACAGCAGGCGGCGCGACACCGCGATGTGCGACGACCACGACGCGCTGCGCGCCACCGACACCGCGATCAGGGGCGCGGTCAGGGCGTCGACCACGCCGCGCGCGGACCAGATTTCGGGATTGATCTGACGCATCAGCAGGGCGTTGCTGTACAGATAGAAATCGAAGACGAAGATGCCGCCGATGCCGAGGCAAGCGAATTTGATGGCCCAGCGTTCCTGCACCGGCTTGTTGCGGTACAACTGTTCGACCAGCAGCATGCCGAGCACGGCCATGCCGATGCGCGCCATCACGCCCACGATGCCGCTTTGGTGGCCTAGCACGGCCGGCATGAATTCGGACAGGATCTTGTCGGCCAGCACCATCAGGTAGAGCAGGGCGATGGCTGGCAGGGCCGGGGTGCGGCGCAGCTGGCGCCAGCTGGTGCCTTCGAAGTGGCCCAGCAGCGACAGCAGCACCACGGTCCAGGCGCCGTTGCGCGCCACTTCCAGCAGTTCGCCGGCCCAGATGTGGGCCAGCACGCCCCAGGCCTGGGCCGCCAGGGCGCCGCCCCACAGCATGGTCAGCGCGCAGGCGCAGGCCAGCACGGACGCATGCTGGCGGCTGCGCCAGCGCGTCAGCAGGACGACGCCGAGCAGCGCAAACGCGAGCGCGGCGATTGAATAGCTCATGGTGGCGATGTTGCTCAGCATTCCGATGCGCTTGTCTTTCCGGTGTGGATCACGGTGTGGAGCAAGGCGCCGGGCGAGGCCGGCGCCAGGGCCTGCCCCAAGGAGGGACCCAAGGTGCAGGCCGCGGTCAACGCCCGTGACTGCCCATGACCACCTTGAGGGTGTCGATCAGGATCAGCAGGTCGAGGAACAGGCTGTTGTTTTTCACATAATACAGATCATACTGGAGCTTTTGCACCGCGTCATCGACAGATGCGCCGTAACCGTAGCGTACCTGGGCCCAGCCGGTGATGCCGGGCTTGATGCTGTGGCGTACGTTGTAGTAGGGAACCTGCTCGCTCAACTGTTCGACGAAGTAGGGCCGCTCCGGACGCGGACCGACAAAACTCATCTCACCCTTGAACACGTTGAGGATCTGCGGCAATTCGTCGATGCGGCATTTGCGGATGAAGTTGCCCACGCGCGTGATGCGCGGATCGTTCTGGGCCGCCCATTGCGGCTTGCCGCCCTTTTCGGCATCGTTGAACATGCTGCGGAACTTGAGCACCTTGAAGGTCTGGCCATTCGTGCCGACCCGTTCCTGCTGGTAAAAAATCGGGGCGCGGTCTTCGATGTAGATCGCCAGCGCGGTCAGGAACATCACCGGCAGCGATACCACCAGCAAGGTGCCGCTGACCACCAGGTCGAAGGTGCGCTTGACGAAGATGCGGATAAAACTCTGGTCGAAGCCGCCGCCGAATACCAGCCAGCTCGGCTGCAAGGAATCGACCCGGATCTGGCTCGTCTCGCGCTCGAAGAAGGTGGCGGCGTCGATTACTTTCACGCCGTACAGTTTGCACTCGAGCAAATCCTTGATCGGGAAGGCGCCGCCGCGGCGGTTTTCCACCGACACCACGATTTCCTCGACATCATGGCGGCGCGCCAGGGTCAGCAGCGATTCGCCGCCGCGCACTTCCAGCAGGGCCGAGGCCGGCACGCGCGAGTCCTCGGATGGCATGGCGATGAAACCGGCGATTTCGTAGCGGTGGTAGACCTGGTCGCGGTTGGCCAGTTCGCGGCATTCGTTGGCCAGGGCGCCGCCGCCGACGAACAGGATGCGCGATTCGAATTTGCGCGCTTCGGATGTCTTGAGGAAAATTGTGCGCGCCACAAAGATGCCGGCGGCCCCGATCATAAACACCAGCAACATGATGCCGCGTCCGAAGTACAGGTTCGGCACCACGTAGAACAGCAGTGTCAGGATGCAAAAGCCCATCGCGAACGAGGGCAGCAGCTTCTGGAAGAAGGGATTGCGCAAGCCTTCGGTCAGGTTCAGCTGGTACATGCCGAGCGCGCTCATGCTGAACACGATGGCGATGGCGTAGGCGATCGCCGAAATCAGGAAATTGTCCAGGTGCGGCGGCAGCGAGGTCTTGCCGTCTTCGTAAACGCGCAGCGCCGCGCCCGCGTACGCCGAGCCGATCAGGATCAGCACTTCGACAAACAGCAGCACGAACACGACGCGTGAGACATAGTGATTAGAAATCCGAAGCATTTTTCCACCCCTGGACAGGATAAGTGGCGTTGCATGGCGGGCACTGTGCTGCCTCCGCCGCAACGCTTTTAATTGTTATAAGTCAAATTCCGGATGTACCACGCCATGGCTTGTTGCATGCCCTCGCCGATCCGGTGGGTGGGGGCAAAGCCGAGCAACTTGATCGCTTTGGAAATATCGGCCTGCGAGTGACGCACATCGCCGGCGCGGAAAGGCGCGTACTGTGGCCGATGGTCGCGCACGTGCGGAAACTGTTCTGCCAGCAAGTCGCACATCATCGCGTGCAGCTGGTTCAGGCTGGTGCGCTCGTTGAGCGCGACGTTGTAGACCTGGTTGCTTGCTTCCGGGTTGTCGGCCAGGGCGGCCAGCAAGTTGGCCTGCACCACATTGTCGATGTAGCAGAAGTCGCGGCTGGTTTCGCCGTCGCCATTGATGAACAGGGGCTTGTTCTTGATCAGCGCGGCAATCCATTGCGGGATCACGGCGGCGTAGGCGCCATCCGGGTCCTGGCGCGGGCCGAACACATTAAAGTAGCGCAGGCCGATGGTCTGGGTGCCGTAGCAGCGCCCGAACACTTCGGCGTACAGTTCGTTGACATACTTGGTGATGGCGTACGGCGACAGCGGGCTGCCGATCTCGTCTTCGACCTTGGGCAGGGCCGGATGGTCGCCGTAGGTCGAGCTCGAGGCGGCGTACACGAAGCGTTTCACCTTGGCGTCGCGCGCGGCCACCAGCATGTTCAGGAAACCGGTGACGTTGGTGTCGTTGGTGGTGATCGGGTCTTCCATCGAGCGCGACACCGAGCCGAGCGCCGCTTCGTGCAGCACATAGTCGGCGCCGGCCACGGCCTTGGCGCAGTCGCTTGGGGTGCGGATGTCGCCGCGGATAAAGGTGAAGTCGGCCCAGGCCGCGCTGCCGACCAGCTCGCGCACCTGGTCCAGGTTGTGCTGGTGGCCGGTGGCGAAGTTGTCGAGGCCGGTGACCTTCTGGCCGAGCCGCAGCAATGCTTCGACCAGGTTCGACCCGATGAAACCGGCCGCGCCCGTAACCAGCCAGTGGCTGCGGTGCGCGCGCAAGTGCTGTTGAACCTCGATAAATTTACCCACGACAGACTCCAGTTTCTTATTCATGCTGCATACAGGGAAGCGCCAGCGGGCGCTTCCCGAAGGCCCCTACAGGCGCCAGACGGAAAAACCGGCGGCGCGCAAGGCGTCCTGGTCGAACAGCGATTTGACATCCATGAAGCAGCCGCCCTTGTTCAGTTTGGCCTGGAGGTCGGACAGCGGGCGCGCCAGCAATTCCTTGTGCGAGACCGCCGCGATGATGGCGTCCGCCTGCGGCAACTGTTCCCAGCTGTCGAGCTTGACGCCGTACTCGTGCATGGCTTCGGCGGCGTCGGCCACCGGATCGTGCACGTGCACCTGCACGCCGTAGGTTTCCAGCTCAGTGATGATATCGGCCACCTTCGAATTGCGCAGGTCCGGGCAGTTTTCCTTGAAGGTGAGGCCAATCACGTTCACTTTCGCGCCCTTGACGTTGAAACCGGCGGCAATCATGGACTTGACGGTCTTTTCGGCTACGAACTTGGCCATGCCGTCGTTGATGCGGCGCCCGGCCAGGATCACTTGCGGGTGGTAGCCGATCATTTCGGCCTTGTGCGTCAGGTAATACGGATCGACGCCGATGCAATGCCCGCCTACCAGGCCCGGGCGGAACGGCAGGAAGTTCCACTTGGTTCCCGCCGCCTTCAGCACTTCCAGGGTATCGATGCCAATTTTATCGAAAATGATGGCAAGTTCGTTCATCAACGCGATATTCAGGTCACGCTGGGTGTTTTCGATGACCTTGGCCGCTTCCGCCACTTTGACGGAGGATGCGCGATACACGCCGGCCGTGATGATCGATTCGTACAGCTTGGCCACTTCGTCGAGGGTCGCTGCATCGTCGCCCGACACCACTTTCAGGATGGTGGTGAGCGTGTGTTCCTTGTCGCCCGGATTGATGCGTTCCGGCGAGAAGCCGACGTGGAAGTCTTCCATCCACGTCAGGCCCGAATGCTGTTCGAGGATCGGAATGCAGACTTCCTCGGTCGCGCCCGGATATACGGTGGACTCGAAAATGACAATCGCGCCCTTCTTCAAATGCAGGCCGACGGTCTTGCTGGCGCCCGCGAGCGGGGTGAAGTCGGGATTGTGGGCGATGTCGACCGGGGTCGGCACGGCCACCACGATGTAGTCGGCGCCGGCGATGGCGGCCGGGTCGGCGCTGACGGTCAGGTGCTGCGCGGCGCGCAACTCTTCACTGCTCAGTTCGCCGGTAGGGTCGATGAAGCGCTGATAGCTGTCGATCTTGCTGGTCGACAGGTCGAAACCAATGGTCGTACGTTTCTTGCCGAATTCGACAGCCAATGGCAGGCCGACGTAACCGAGGCCAACGACGGCCACTACTTTTGCTGCTGCTTCCATCTGGGATTCCCTGTTCAAAACGTATTTTGTTATTATAGCAACAGAATTACGCCTGCAAAATTTACAACTTGAAAACAAACGTGCGCCCTGTCGTTGCAGGGCCCTCGCAAAGGCGGGCTCTGCCGGGACTGTGGCGTGGGCGCCGCGCGCTCCTGCCAGCGCCCGCTAAAGGCCATCCCCTTAACGCCGGCCAACGGTTTTTGGCCGACACGCGGCAGCTGTCGCCGAGCAATAAATAATGATCGGAACTGTATACTTAGGAATATACACTCTTTCCTTGCGAAATAGCAAAGTTCGTTACAACTTAACTAACTATTAGAGAAATGCTTGTTGTTATTTTTATGTGTCCATGACAGGGCGGGTCGTTCGCGGGAGCAGCGCACCCGGAGGCGTCCGGATGCGACGGCGCAAGCCGTGCCGCGTTCCGGAAAAGGCCGCATAAGTCGGGCCTGAATCCTTATTGTAATGACGTGCAAGCGGGCCAAAAAAGTATTATTGGTAACTGTTGCGTTTTTGCCCTGACAGTTCTTTCAGCTATGAGAATGGCTGGGTTGGCCCGGATTGACGCCCACGCATCCGGTCCATCGCAGCGCCATCAGGCGGCCGCTCCACCGTCGCCCCCGCGAAGGCGGGGGCCCAAGTTCTTGGCGCTGTCAAGGCCTTCCTGCCCGCGCGGCCGAACGGCCCGGCCCGAAGTGTCGAGTTTATCCACGAGCGGTATCAATCCGCGCTACCGTGCGCGATATTTCCTTTTTTGAAACCTTGTTACCTATACTGCGACTCATTCGAACTTGCAGTGCGTCAGCCAGACTGGATGACGCTGCAAGGGCGTGTTGCAGTGCGTTTTTACTCAGGAGATTGGTAACATGGTCAAGGCAAAACATATTCTGGCATTGGTAGCGGTATCGAGCCTGCTGTCGGCATGCTACGTCGTTCCGATCGATCAATATCCGCCGCGCGGCAACGGCAACTACAACAACAACGGCGGCGGTGTCGCCATCGTGCCGGTGCCGGCCATTCGCCCGATCTACACGGCGCGCCTGTACCCGTCCAACGACGAGGCATCGCGCATGGGCCGCATTTCCGGTACCATCAGCAATCCTGAACGCGGCCATGGCGAATTCTCGTTCGCGGCCGGCGGCGAAGCGTTTTCCGGCGAGGCGACGCGCGATCCGGGCGCGGCCAAGGGCGTGGCCAACGCTTCCGGCAACCGTGGCGGCTATGTGCGCTGCGACTACGTGATGACCCGCGCCGAAATGGGCTCAGGCACCTGCGTGTTTTCCAGCGGCGCCCGTTTCGACATGCACATCACGCAGTAAGCGGCGGCGCAGATACTGAACACGCAGGGTGGGGTGCATGACACCTGGCGTGGGCAGTATCTTTCCAATCCGCTTTGTGAGTAGCCGTAAAGATGAAAATGTATATCCTGGTGCGCGACGACGTGCCGCTCGGTTTTGCGATGGTGGCCGTGGCCCATGCCTCGCTGGCCGGCTACCTGAAGTTCAAGGACACGCCTGAGGTCCAGGCGTGGCTGGCCGGCCCGTTCTTCAAGGCGGTCTGCATCGTCAACGCCAAAGAGTTCGAGAATGCGAAGCAGGTGGCCGACCATGTCGTGCTGACCGAGTCCGCGCTCGAGAACCGCGAAGTGGCCATCGCCTTCCGTCCGCGCGAGGAATGGCCGAAGATGTTCAAGTTCCTCAAGCTGTACCGCGCGGCGCCCGTCATCGCCGTTGACGGCGGCACGTAACGACGCTCGCCGGTTCAGGCTGGCCTGCTGTCGAGCATCGCCATGAAACGCTCGACCGGCCACTGCTTGCGGTCCGATACCTGGCCGTCGCCCAGCTCGATCAGTCGCCGTGTCCCCTCGCTGGAAGCGACCACGTCAACCGAGAAAAACGGGCTGTCGATGCGGCTTGCCAGTGCGTGCACGAGCGCAGGCACCGTGCCGTCGCGGCCAAACGCCTGTCCGCGCAGCACGAAATAGCGCTCCTCGCTGTTGGCTTGCAACTGTTCAAATTTGCGGATGCACACGCCGCCCTCGACCGCGCCCCGGTAGCGTTCGATCAAGCTCACCACCTCCGCAATCTCGTGCGGCGTGGCCGCCACCGAGCCGCGCTGGGTGGTCAGCGATTTCACGTAGTCTTTCACGAAATAGGCGGGCCAGTTTTTGCCTTCCACGGCGGCGGCAAAGTCGGCGTCGCGCGCGACGATCACCGTTTCCGGCGTAAATTCTTCGCACAGCGGATACCACTCGGGCAGGTAGTGGCAATGGCGGTACTGGGCCGGACTGGTCAGCATCGCGCAATCCTGCCCGGCAATGGCCTGATGCAGGCGCGCGTAGCCATCCGGCGTCAGCATCCAGCCACGGTACAGCACGCTGACACCGGCGGCGAGGGCCGGCTGCGTCTTGAATTGCCCCGCTTCAAAATCTTCGAAGGAAAACAGCGAACAGGCGAATCCGGCCGCGCGCGCGGCGTCGTATTCCTCGCCATAGGCCTCGTCGGCAAGGCGTTTGTTGAATGGATCGCAGGGAAACAGCAGCTGCACCGATGGGGTAGGGTGGAGGTCGGTCATTTGTTCGGTAGCCCTTTGTAATAGTCGGCCACGTTATATCCAGCTCCCTTGCTGATGCGCTGAGATGCCTGTGTCCATGGCCAGAAGTTGGCCCCCGACCTGGTCCGCATTGCCGGCAGCGTTTTTCCCTCCAGCGTGGCCATGCCCCACACGCCGCCATGATTGAGGCGATAAACTTCACCCAGGTAACTGCCGTACATGCGCGCCACTGCCGTGACTTGCTCTTCCGAAGGGCGCGGCGATTTGGTGGTGTACGCGGTGTGGGCGCGCGCCAGTACGGCGTCAAGCTGGGCCATGCTGGCGTCGGTGCCGTCGAGCTTGATGCTGAACTGGTCGCGTGCGGTCGCTACGGCCTGCGCCGCGTAGGCCGTGGCTGCGCGCTGCACCGCCGCGTCGGGCGCGAAATCAGGAGTCGGCTTGTCGGCCGCCACTGCACCGGCACCGCTTAGCGTGGCGGAAACAAGCAGAAAAATTTTGATGGACGGCATACGCATTTTCTAGAGGGAACGATGCGATTTTAACACTGCAATATTGGCCCAAACAGCGTCTGCGTCCGTGCGGAGATGGGGGTTGCGAGAGGCGACGGGGGCGGATGTGGCGGCACGTGGCACAATCCGTCTCATGAAACCACGACGCACTAAGATTGCTCCCCTTGCACGTTACCTTGTCGCTTCGCTGCTCGTGTTATTGCCGCAGCCAGCCCATGCAGCTGCGCCACCCCAACTGCCCGATGCTGTCTCTGCGAAAGTCACCGCCCTGTCGACTAGCGGCGACGTCTTGGTCAAACAGGGAAAAAGCCGCGAGGGAGTGCAAGCGTACGTGAAGGCACTCAACCTTCTCCCCGAACCGGTCACGCAATGGGAAGCCGCCACCTGGCTGTTGGTGGCGATCGGGGATGCCAACTTTAAAGCCAAATATTATGAACAAGCCAGGGCTGCCTTGCAGGATGCCATGCACTGCCCTGGCGCCCTCGGCAACCCGTTTATCCATTTGCGGCTTGGCCAAGCCTACTTTGAGTTAGGGAATATGAGCAAAGCAGCCGACGAACTGGCACGCGCTTACCTCCAGAAAGGCAAGGCCATCTTCAAGGAAGAAGACCCGAAATATCTCGCCTTCATCAAATCCAGACTCAAGCCGCCGCCGGATGGCTGGCCCAGCGGCTGGTAGTTGCCTGAGTCTCTTGTGGGATCAGGTCCCAGCCTGCTTGCGCAGCCGGCTCAGCAGTTCCTCGACACTGTCGCTCACCGGCAAACCATGCTGGCGCAGCAATTGCAGATGCAGCACCAGGTTTTCCAGCACCAGTTTGGCCGACACCGCCAGCAAGGTCATCAGCCGGTCTTCGGTGCTGAAGTTGTCCATCGCGGCGGCCATCTCGCACAGGTGCGCCGCCACCAGTTCGCGCAGCTCGGCCTCGCCGAAGGGCAGGTCGGCGAAATCGATGGGGTCTTCCTGCTCGACTTCGTGCATCAGCGCGGCAAGTTCGTGAGGTTTGATCGGCATGCTCGTCTCCGGAAAGTTGACTCGCTTCCATTCTAGGCCCGCACGCGACAGCCACGCCGATCCGCGCTAAAATTAAGCGGCTTTGATTCCCCCATCGTCGTCAGCCACGTGATCGGATGCCATGGCGCGTCTCATTTTCACCCAGCAGCTTGCCCGGTTTACCGCCGTGCCGCAGGTCGATACCAGCGCCGCCACCCTGCGCGGCGGGCTCGACGCAGCCTTCGCCGCCAACCCTTTGCTGCGCGGCTACGTGCTCGACGACCAGGACCACCTGCGCGAGAACGTCGTCGTGTTCATCGATGGCCGCCGCAGCGACGAGCGCGTCCGCCTTGACGACCCGCTCGCCCCCCACAGTACCGTTTACATCCTGCAAGCACTTTCCGGAGGCTGAACATGCATGCGCTTGCCTATCTTTCCACCCGCAAGGGCCTGTTCGAACTCCAGCGCGGCAACGACGGATGGGAGTTCGGCCCCCGCCACTTCCTCGGCGAGCCGGTCTCGATCGCGCTGGCCGATCCGCGCGATGGCGCCGTCTACGCGGCGCTGAACCTGGGCCACTTCGGCGTCAAGCTGCACCGCAAGGATGCCGGCAGCGACGTCTGGACCGAAATCGCCGCGCCCGCCTATCCGCTCAAGCCCGAAGCGAGCACGGACAAGGTCGAGTGGAAGAATAAACTCATCTGGTCGCTGGAAGCGGGCGGCGCCGACCAGCCCGGCGTGTTGTGGGCCGGCACCCTGCCTGGCGGCCTGTTCCGGTCAAGCGACCGCGGCGCCTCGTGGGAGCTGGTGCGCTCGCTGTGGGACGTGCCCCAGCGCGCCGAATGGTTCGGCGGCGGCTACGACGTGCCCGGCATTCATAGCATCTGCGTCGATCCGCGCAACAGCGAGCACGTGCTGGTGGGCGTTTCCTGCGGCGGCGTCTGGCGCACCGAAGACGGCGGGGCCAGCTGGACCATCAGCGCCACCGGCATGCGCGCCGATTACATGCCGCCTGAGCTCAACGAAAATGAAGCCGTGCAAGATCCACACCGCATCGTTCGTTCGAAGGGCGACCCGGATGTGCTGTGGTGCCAGCACCATAACGGCATCTGGCGCTCGGCCGACAACGGCCACCACTGGACCGAAATCACGCAGGCGCCGCTGTCGAACTTCGGCTTTGCCGTGGCCGCCCATCCGCGTGACGGCGGCACCGCCTGGTTCGCTCCCGCCGAGGCCGACCAGCGCCGCATTCCGGTCGGCGCCGCGCTCGCGGTCACCCGCACTGACGATGGCGGCAACAGTTTCAAGGTAACAAACGCGGGCTTGCCGCAGCAGCATTGCTACGACCTGGTGTACCGCCACGGGCTGGCGGTGGCCGACGATGGCGCCACCTTGCTGATGGCTTCCACCAGCGGTGGGGTGTGGATGTCGGACAACGCGGGCGACAGCTGGCACACCGTCTCGACCACCCTGCCGCCGGTCTACGCGGCGTGTTTTGCCTGAGCGAAGTAGCTCAGGAACATGCTCACGGCGGCGTCGACCACGGCGCCGTGCAATTCCTGCGCCAGCGGCGGCGCGCCCATGGTCACTTGCGGCCAGAACGCCATCGCCTTGACCTGTCCTTGAAGCAAGGTGGCGGCGAAAACCGGGTCGCATTCCTTCAGTTTGCCGTCGGCCAGGGCCGCGCGGATCCAGCGCGTCACGCCTTCCTCGCGCTCGCCCAGGCGGGTCACGATGGCGCCCACCCGCTCCGGTTGGTGCATGGCCTCGGCAATGGCCACCCGCGCCAGGTCGAGAAAATCCTGGTCGGCCATCGCCCGTACTTTAATGGTCATCAATTCAGTCAACTGCGCGCGCAGGCTGGCGTCGCTGCGATAAGGCAAGTCCAGCCCGGCGGCGCTGCGCTCGAACAAGGCCACCAAGGTCTCGGCGAATAACTCGTCCTTGCTGGGAAAGTGGTTGTACACCGTGCGTTTCGACACGCCGGCATTGGCGGCGATCTTGTCCATGCTGCTCGCTTCGAAGCCGAGGCTGCGGAATTGCTCGGCGGCGGCGGTCAGGATAGCCAGGCGTTTGCGGTCGGTCAGGCGCTGGGGTGGGGTGATGCGGGGTGTGTTCATTCCATTATTTTACACCCACCAGTTTACTTTTCCAAAAAAGGAAACTACACTGTGTAGTGTACATTTCTGATTGGATCATCTGTGCACCGACTTTTTCTCAGCCTCCTGTTAATAGGGACATTCCTCATGGCCTCTTGCACCTTCGCCGGCAGCCCCGCGCCGCAGCATCCATCGCCCCAGTTCAGCGACGGCAAATTCCGCAATCCGGTTCCCATGTTCAAGCAGAGCCCCGCGCAACTCGTGCGTCTCAGCTGGACCTTTTTGATGGGCAAGAACAAGGATACGGTGCCGAGCGGCGTGATTCCGGTGCAAGCGCTGACCCGCGCGCAATTGCTGGCGGCGCCCGACAACACCCTGTTCCGCCTCGGCCATTCGACCTTGCTGCTCAAGCTCGACAACGCGTTTTACCTGACCGACCCGGTGTTTTCCAAGCGCGCTTCGCCGGTGCAATGGGCCGGTCCGGCGCGCTTTCACCAGCCGCCGATCAGCATCGAGGAACTGCCGCCGCTCAAGGCCGTGATCCTCTCGCACGACCATTACGATCACCTCGACCATGCATCGGTGCTGGCGCTGGCCGCCAAGACCGAGCACTTTCTCACCCCGCTGGGCGTGGGCGAGCGCCTGGTGGCCTGGGGCATCGACGCCGCCAAGGTGACCGAGCTCGACTGGTGGCAAGAGCGCAAGGTCGGCAATGTGCGCCTGATCGCCACCCCGGCCCAGCATTTTTCCGGACGCAGCCTCACCGACGGCAACGCGACCTTGTGGGCGTCGTGGGTGTTTGTGCATAAAGACCTGCGCGTCTTTTTTAGCGGCGACACCGGCTATTTCGACGGTTTCAAGGCCATCGGCGACAAGTTCGGCCCTTTCGACGTGGCCATGGTGGAAACCGGCGCTTACGACGAGCAGTGGCCCGACGTGCACATGCAGCCGGAACAAACGCTGCAAGCTTTCCTCGACCTCAAGGGTAAATGGCTGATGCCGGTGCATAACGGCACCTTCGACCTGAGCCTGCATCCCTGGCACGAACCCTTTGACCGCATCGCCGCGCTCGCCAGCGCGCGCGGGGTGCGCCTGGCTACCCCCGAAATGGGGCAGGCGCTCGACCTGAAGAACCCGGCGCCCGGCCAGGCGTGGTGGAAACGGGTCGATCCGGCACCCGGCTGAAAACTATTTGCATTGTGCGTCGCATAATTTCCACACACTAATACAACGCACTACAACAGGGTTTCGCTATAAATCGGGGCCATTGAAACCGGTTTTGTGACTATATGCACCAACATAGATCGCGCATAACTGGTATGCGGTTGGTGAATGCTATATGTTGGTGCAAGGCAATAAGTTATGCGAAACTGACATAACCGCCATTGGGATAATAAATTGAGAAAATATGCTGCGCCGCAGTATATTTTGAACTGTCAGCTGGCTACCCAGCAGACGATTCGAGCGCCAGAAGCGCCGGATTTATCCATCATCCCCTCTGGAGGTTTTATGTTTGCCACTACCCGCTTCGCTACCGTCCTGTCCGCAACCCTGCTGTGCCTGAGCGCGACCCACGCCATGGCTGCGGACCGCCCGGCCCGTCTCGATGTAGCCGGCTGCGAAAAACCGGAATTTCCAGTGCGTTGGCAGGATGACGGCGAAACCGGCACCGTGACCGTCGCTTACCTGATCGATACCGATGGCAAAGTGGTGCAGTCGAAAGTGGTGGAATCGAGCGGCGCGGTGCGCGTCGATCGTGCATCGGTCCGCGCCGGTGCCCGCTGCAAGTTCGAACCGGGTGCAAAAGACGGCCAGGCTGCGCTGGCTTGGGCCAAGGTCAAGTATTCGTGGGTCGTCGAGTAAATGGGCTGTGGCCCCGGCGTGGACATGCAGGATGTCCACGCCTGTCGTCTGCTCTAGAAGCGGTACAGCACCGACGCCTCCACCGCGCGCCCGAAAATCGGCCGTGCATTGATCGGACCGCTGCTCTGCGCCCCGGTCAGGCGCGAATTACCCTCCGTCAGCCCCAGTTCATTGCCCAGGTTCGTGCCCGCGAGCCGGAATTCCCAATGCGTGCCCACCGATGCCAGGATGCCCGCGTCCACCGTTTGATACGAGGGCAGGTACGACAGATTGGCCTGGTCGGCCCAGCGGCTGCCCACGTGCGCGTAGGTGCCATACAGTTTCAGTGAATTGTCGCCCATCGGAATGCGGTAGCTTGGGGACAGGCGGAACTGCATCTTCGGCTGGCGCTGCACCAGCTTGCCGGTAATGGCCGGATTGTCGCGGTATTTCGATTCCTGATAGTTGCCCATCAAGCTCACCTGCAGGTTTTTCACCGGCCGCACGGCCAGTTCGAACTCCACGCCATGCCCGCGCGAACCGCTCACCGAGTTCAGCACCGCGTCGGTCGTGATCTGCTGGAAGGAAATGCCGGTAAAGTCCGTGTAAAACCCGTTGATGTACGCGCTGTACATCTCGCCCACCGTCTTGAAGCCGACTTCGTACTGCGTCACTTTCGGCGTCGGCACGCCTTTGCGGTCGTTCAGCGCGGCCTGGGTGCCGGCGTTGCGCATGTCGTCGAAATAGATGAAGGTGTGGCCGGTATTGGCGCGCGCAAACACGCTCATATCCTTGGACAACTTGTAAATCCCGCCCACGGTGAAGGAATTGACGCTGTCGTCGCGGCTGAGCTGGGTGTTGGTGCCAGTCGGAACCGAGGTGCCGTTGTTGTATACGGTCAGCGGATTGGCGTCCGTATCCATCGAGGTCAGGTTCGAGATGGTCGCTTTCAGGCTCTGCTTTTCGCGGCGCGCACCCACGTCCACCTTGATCTGCTCGTTCACTTTCCACTCATTGGCCACGAACAGGGCGGTATTGTTGCCCTTGTACGATGCCACCGGCGCATAAAACACATTCCCGTCCACCCCGTTGCGCGAAACAATGGTGCCGTTGCTCAGTTGCACATTGATCAGGCTGGCGTTGGGCGTGGCCGTCATCAGGTGGCTGTTGCCCAGGTACCATTCGTCATTCGACTTGTAGCGCGCTACATACGCGCCGACGGTGGTCGTGTTGTTCTTGAGTAGCTCGCGGCTGAGACGAAATTCGTTGGTGAACGAGCTCAGTTTCTTCTCGACCGACCACAATCCGGCTTGCACCACTTGCTGGTTGGGATCGACCACGCCGCCCTTCACATAGCTGATGCTGCCCGATCCGGCTGCCGCCAGCGGATTATGGGTCGCGTTGGCGTTGGCCAGGTACGCCGCCGCCGTCAGCGGGTTGTTCCCTGTGAACATCGAGATCGTGTTCAGGTCGCCGCTGAAGTAATTCGCCTTGTTCGACACATCCCAGCCGCCCAGTTTTTGCTCGTACTCGGCCCCGAAGACGGTCGCATCCATGCCGCGCCCGTCGGCCAGGTCGCGCGTGAGGGTCTTGCCGGGCGCCGCGTCGATGGTGAAGTGGCGCATTTCATTGCTCATCAAGGTGCCGGTGAGCGGATCGAAGCCGGGAAATTCCGTGATCGTGCGTCCGTTGTCGCTTGAAATGAGCGGCACGCCGGTGTAAAACGCGTTCTTTTCCTTGGTGGTGCGTACGTAGGCGGTCACTTCGCCTTCATCGAGCTTGCGCGTGATGGACGCGGTCAGCTGCTTGCCGTCGTCGGCCTTGAATTGCGGATCGCGCACGCCCTGGGTCTGGCGCGCGAAGCCGCCGATGGTCCCGTACCAGCCGTCGGCAATCTTGCCGCCCACAAAAGCGTCGAGCCGGCGCAGCTTGCCGGTGCCGGTGCTAAAGCGCAGGGTAGCTTCCGGCGTGTCTTCACCCTTTTTCAGGATGAAATTCATGGTCGCGCCGGGCTGGCCGACCGAGTAGATCGTGCTCGGCCCGCCGCGCAGCACTTCCACCCGCGCCACCGTGTCGTCCAGGCGGAACGCCGACGATCCCTCGAAGAACGACAGCACCGGCACCGGATACAGGGGATTGCCGTTCATCTGGACCGATACGAAGGGCGAATCGCTACCCGACGGAAAGCCGCGCACCTCGATATTCGCGCCCGACTGGCCGCCGGTCGACTCCGCATACACGCCCGGCACCAGTTTGAGCACGTCGGCGGTGCTGCTGGGCGAGGCCGATTTGAGTTGCTCTTCGGTCGCCGTGGTGATCGAAAAACTGGTGTCGATCTTGCGCGTGCCGCGTGCCGACGCCGTGCCGGTCACCACCACCTGCTGGATTTCGGTCGCCACGGCTTCGGCGGCCGCGGCGTCGGCGGCCGGGGCAGGGGGCGCGGCCTGGCCGGCTGCCTGGGCTTGGTTCATCAGGGTCAGCACGGCCAGCGTGACTGAGGAAAGCAGGAAGTGCTTGTGACTGTTCATCGTTATGCTCGCTTTTTTATCTGTGCTCTTGTTGAAATCCGTCTCCTGGACTGGCTGGCTGTGTGCCTGCCGCATGCATGTCCCCTGTCTTTCGTCGCCGCGCCCCGTACCAGCCGGTCTGCAATTTATTATGATGGCAAGAAAAGACGAATCATTGAAACAAGAAATGATATCGATGTCAATCGAAATGTTATCGATGTCATTTGGCCTGTGGCGAGGCGTAAACCTGTCATAATGCGGCGGTGTCGTTGTTTTCCTACCAAAATTGAGCGTTTCCATGGCCGCAAACAAGGCTGCAAGCAAGACTGCCGCGCCGGCAGCAAGCACGATCGCGCCGCGCAAGAACGACGCCGCCCTGACGATGGAAGACCTCGCCAGCCTGGCGGGCGTTTCCACGATCACGGTATCGCGCGCGCTGCGCGACAGCCCGCTGGTGACGGAAAAGACGCGCGAAAAAATCCGTCGCATCGCCGACGAGCAGGGCTACCGCCTCAACATCAGCGCGCGCAACCTGCGCATGCGGCGTAGCTACTCGGTCGCGGTGGTGGTCGAAATGACGCCCGTGAAGGGCCGCCCCATGTCCGACCCGTATCCGCTCGAACTGTTGGGCGGCATCACCCAGGAACTGACCACGGCCGGCTACAGCGTGGTGCTCACCTCCAAGCAGTTGATGGACACGGCGCCGGTGCAGGGCGCCGATGGCCTGATCTTGCTCGGCCAGGGTTCCCACGGCGAAGCGGTGCGCTTCCTGCAAAAAGCCAAGCTGCCGCTGGTGGTGTGGGGCGCGCCGGAAGCCGGCGCCACCACCATCGTGGTCGGCAGCGACAACCGGCGCGGCGGCGCCAGCGTGGCCGAACGCTTTTTGGCGCAAGGCCGGCGCAAGCTGGTGTTTTTGGGCGATGTCGATCACGCCGAAGTCCAGGAGCGCTGCGCCGGCTTCATCGACGCGCTGGGCGGGCAGGGCACGGTCCACATCATCCGCCCCAAGGCCTTCACCTTCGAATCGGGCTTCGACAGCATGACCGCGCTGCTCAAGAAAAAGGGCCACGCCTTCGACGGCGTGTTCGCCGCCAGCGACCTGCTGGCCATGGGCGCGATCCGCGCGCTCACCGAACATCAATTGCGCGTGCCGGACGACGTGTCCGTCATCGGCTACGACGATACGCCCGGCGCGGCCAGCTTCGTGCCGCCGCTGACCAGCGTGCACCAGTACCTGCGCGATGGCGGCGTGCTGCTCGCCAAAAAAATGCTGGCGCTGATGAACGGCGAGCAGGTCGAGTCCGAAATGCTGCCGACCACCCTGATCGCCCGCCAGACCTGATTTTCCCGACCAAATCTAAATAAATTGACATTCCAAACCGATTTGAAATAGACTCGGCTCGAATCCAAACCGGTTTGAAACGCAAATTTCAAAAGACAGACAAAGGACAAAACCGTGCCGCACGCTAGCTCCCCACACGTTCTCCCGCTTGACCCATGGTGCCTTCGCGAGACCTTCTTCGACCCCGCCACGCACTTTTTGAACGAGACCCTGTTCGCCCTCGGTAACGGCTACATCGGTCTGCGCGCCACGCCCGAAGAAGGCTACAGCGGCCCGGCCGGCACCTCGCTCGACGGCACCTACCTCAACGGCTTTTACGAGTCCGAACCGATCGTCTATCCGGAAGCGGCGTTTGGCCTGGCCAAGACCAACCAGTTCATGCTCAACGTGCCCAACGCCAAAGGCATCGAAGTCTGGCTCGGCGACGAGCGCTTCGACCCTTTGCAAGGCACGCTCGATCGCTACGAGCGTGTGCTCGATTTTCGCACCGGCGTGCTGCGCCGCAGCCTGGAATGGACGTCGGCCAGCGGCAAGCGCCTTGGCCTGGTCACCCGGCGCGTGGTTTCGCTGGCCGACAAGCACCTGTTCGCGCTCGATGTCGAACTGACCGCGCTCAATTTCTCCGGCCAGGTGCGCGTGGTCTCGACCATTGACGGCGCCGTGCGCAACCAGGAAGCCGGCGACGACCCGCGCATCGGCTCGGCCGTCTCCGGCCCGGCGCTGCACCTGCTGGCGGTGGAGCAGGGCGCCACCATGTCCAGCCTCACCCAGCGCACCCACAACAGCGGCTTCACTTTGGTGAGCGCGATCGAGACCGTGGCGCCGGTGGCGGGCAGCGCCAGCCACCAGGACCTGGCGGCCAGCCACAGTTTTACGTTCGACCTGGACGTGATGCTGCCGCAAAGCCTGACCAAGTACGGCGTCTACTTTTCGTCGCGCGACTATCCCGAGGCCGAACTGGCGGGCCTCGCCAGGGACGCGCTGGCCAAGGCCAGGCTTGATGGCTTCGACGCCCTGTGCGCGCGCCAGGCCGCGTACCTGGCCGACTTCTGGGAGCGCGCCGACGTGGAAATCGCCGGCGACGACGCGCTCCAGCAAGGCATTCGCTTCAACCAGTTCCACCTGCTGCAATCGGTCGGCCGCGACGGCAAGACCAACATCGCCGCCAAGGGCGTGACCGGCGAAGGCTACGAAGGCCACTACTTCTGGGATACCGAGATCTACATCTTCCCGTTTTTCTTGTACAGCAAACCGGAAGTCGCCAGGCAGTTGCTGGCCTACCGCTACGCCGGCCTGGAACAAGCCCGCGCGCGCGCGCGCCAGATGTCGCACGCCAAAGGCGCGCTGTACCCGTGGCGCACCATCGCCGGCGAAGAATGCTCGGCCTACTTCCCGGCCGGTACCGCGCAGTACCACATCAACGCCGACATCGCCTACTCCATCAAGCTGTATCTGGACGCCACGGGCGACCTCGATTACATGGCGCAGGCCGGCGCCGAAATCGTATTGGAGACCGCGCGCGTCTGGATCGGCATCGGCAACTACGACCGCGCCGGGCGCTTCTGCATCAACGAAGTCACCGGTCCCGACGAATACACGGCGCTGGTCAACAACAACTACTACACCAACGCCATGGCGCAGATGCACTTGCGCTTCGCGGCGGAGATTGTCGACAAATTGCGCGGCGCGCGCCCGCACGATTTCGAGCGCATCGCGCAAGCCATCGGCCTGGACGACGCCGAACCGGCCGCCTGGCGCCGCGCCGCCGGCCGCATGGCGCTGCCCTACGACGCCGCCCTCGGCATCCACGAGCAGGACGACAGCTTCCTCGGCAAAAAGCCATGGGACTTCGCCGCCACGCCGAAAGAAAACTATCCGCTGCTGCTGAACTACCACCCGCTGGTGATCTACCGCCACCAGGTCTGCAAGCAGGCCGACGTGGTGCTGGCGCTGTTGCTGCTGTCCGACCAGTTCACGCAGGACGATAAAAAGCGCGACTTCGACTACTACGAAGCGGTGACGACGCACGATTCGTCGCTCTCGTCCTGCATCTTCAGCATCATCGCGTCCGAGGTGGGCTACCACGACAAGGCCTACGACTATTTTCTCGAGACCGCGCGCCTGGACCTGGACGATACGCACGGGAACACCCACTACGGCGTGCACACGGCGGCCATGGCCGGCACCTGGATGGGCGTGGCCTACGGCTTTGCCGGCATGCGCGTGGCCGACGGCGCGCTGCGCTTCGCGCCCACCTTGCCGGCGCGCTGGCAGCACTACCAGTTCCAGATTCACATCCACGGCGCGCTGCTGCAAGTGCGCATCGACGTCGCCGAAGCGCGCTACACGCTGGTCGACGGCGACGCGCTGACGTTGACGCACTGCGGCGAGCGCGTGTCGCTCACGCGCGCCGCGCCATCGGTATCGGTCACGCGCCCACTTCAGGAGAAAAAGGCATGAGCAGGTTCAAGGCAGTGATTTTCGATCTGGACGGCGTCATCACCGACACCGCGCACTATCATTACCTGGCGTGGAAGCGGCTGGCCGAAGCGGAAGGCGTGCATTTCGACGAAGCCTTCAACGAACAGTTAAAGGGCATCGACCGCATGGGCTCCCTGGACCTGATCCTGGCCGGCGCGAAGCGCACTTACAGCGATGCCGGGAAGCTGGCGCTGGCCGACGCCAAGAACCGGCACTACCAGGAGCTGATCGCCACCATGTCGGCGGCCGACCTGCTGCCCGGCGCTGTCGATGCGCTGGCGGCGGTGCGCGTGGCGGGCCTGCGCATCGGCCTGGCCTCGGTCAGCAAGAACGCCTTCACGGTGCTTGAACGGCTGGGCATTCGCGATCGCTTCGACTATGTGGTCGACGCCGCGCTGATCGCCAACAGCAAGCCGCATCCGGAGATCTTTTTGACGGCCGCGCGCGAACTGGGCGTGGACCCGGCAGATTGCCTGGGCGTGGAAGACGCGGTGGCCGGCGTGGCATCGATCAAGAGCGCCGGCATGTGGGCGCTCGGCATCGGCAACCCGGACGTGCTCACGCGGGCCGACCGGGTGATTCCGGCGCTGGACCGCTTCAAGCTGGAGGATTACCAGTAAGCGTCAGTGGCAGGAAATAGCACACCAAAACAAAAAAATATTGGAGACCGTGTGAAAAACCAACGCATCATGTTAGCCCTTTTTTTGATTTACTTCGTCTTTGCGATCCTGCTTAACAGCGTCGGCACGGTCATCCTCCAGGTCATCGGCAACTATGGTGTGAGCAAATCGAGCGCCAGCAACCTCGAAGCATTCAAGGACTTGCCGATCGCGGTCGTATCCTTCCTGGTGGCGTCCTTCCTGCCCCGCATCGGCTACAAGAACGCCATCCTCGCCGCGCTGGCGCTGGTCACCGCGGCCTGCATCGCCATGCCGCTGCTGCCCGCCTTCTGGACCGCCAAACTGCTGTTCCTCTGCGTTGGCGTGGCGTTCGCGCTGGTCAAGGTGTCGGTGTATTCGACCCTGGGCCTGATCGCGCGCGACCGCCGCCACCATGCCGGCATCATGAATACCCTGGAAGGCGTGTTCATGGTCGGCGTGTTGAGCGCCTACTGGATCTTCGGTTACTTTATTGATTCCTCCGATCCCGCCTCGCACAGCTGGCTGCAGGTGTACTGGGTGCTGGCCGCGCTGTGCGCCGTCACCTTCGTGCTGGTGCTGTCCACGTCTTTCGACGAAGGCATGGCGCAGCTGCCGGAAGGGCGCAGCCGCTGGGACGACTTCACCGCCATGCTCAAGCTGTTCTTCAAGCCGCTGGTGTGCGTGTTCGTCATGACCGCGTTCCTGTATGTGCTGATTGAGCAGAGCGTCGGTACCTGGCTGCCAACCTTTAACAACGAAATCCTCAAGCTGCCGGCGGCCATGAGCGTGCAGGTGACCAGCATCTTCGCCGCCTGCCTGGCGATCGGCCGCCTGTCTGCCGGTTTCGTCATGCGCCGGATGAACTGGTACCCGGTCATGAACATCTGCGTGATCGGCATGGCCGCCACGGTGCTGCTGGCGCTCCCGCTCACGCACGACGTGGTGGCCGACCCCAACATCACCTGGTCCAGCGCGCCGCTGGCGACCTTTTTGTTCCCGCTGATTGGCCTGTTCATGGCGCCGATCTACCCCGGCATCAATTCGGTCATGCTCAGCTCCCTGCCGCCGCACCAGCACTCATCGATGACCGGGCTGCTGGTGATTTTTTCGGCGCTGGGCGGCACCACCGGCTCGTTCATCACCGGCTACGTGTTCGGCAATTTCAGCGGCCACTTCGCGTTCTACCTGACGCTGGTGCCGATCACGCTGGTGCTGGTCACCTTGTACTTCTTCAAGCGGCAGGTCGATCATGCCGCTTGACCGTATTGCTATAATTGCAGTCTTTACACCATCTTCCAACGAAGTTCGACCATGAATCTCAAGAGCCTGGCCCGTACGCTCGGGATTTCGAAGACCACTGTCAGCCGTGCCCTGAACGGCTACCCGGAAGTCAATGTCCACACCCGCGAACGCGTGCTGGCCGCCGCCAAGGAAGCCGGCTACGAAGCCAATCCGATGGCGCGCAGCCTCGCGGTGGGGCGTACCAATGTCTTCGGCATCATCTATCCGCTGCTGCCGAGCGACCTGGGCGACCCGATGTTCCTGGGCGTGGTGGGCGGCATGTCGGCCGCGCTCGAAAAGAACAAGATGAACCTGATCATCGCGCCGGTCTCGCCGCAAAACGAGCTGCCCTCGTACGAGCAGATGGTGCGCGGGCGCCGGGTCGACGGGCTGGTGGTCAGCCGCACGCTGGTGCACGACGAGCGCATTGCGTACCTCGTGAAGAAGGGCTTTCCGTTCGTGGCGCACGGACGCACCGAACTCAAACAGCCGTACGCCTGGTTCGACTACGACAACGAAGCCGGCATCGGGCTGGCCTGCGCGCACCTGATCGAACATGGCCACCGCCGCATCGCGCTGGTGAGCGCACCGCTCGAACTCAATTTTGCGTGCCAGCGCAAGAACAGCTTCATCGCCTGCATGACGCAAGCGGGTCTGGCCGTCGATCCGCGCCACCTGGTCGAGAATACGCTCGACCGCCGCACCGGCTACCAGGCCATGCAGGAGCTGCTGGCTTGCTCGCCACGGCCGACCGCCGTCATCGTCGACAACCACCTCTCCGGCGTGGGCGCGGTGCGCGCGCTGCTCGACGCCGGCATCGAGATCGGCAAGGACATGTCCGTCATCGTCTGGGGCAGCATCGAGGACAGCCTGGTGGGATCGAACGTCACCACCATCGACCAGCCCGGCCCCAACGAAGCCGGCGCCAAGATGACCGAAATGCTCTCGGCGCTGGTGGCGGGCACGCCGCCGGCGCAGTTGCAGGTCCTGTGGCAGCCGGTGCTGCTGCCCGGCGCTACGGTCGGGCGCTGCATCGCCTGACTTGCGGCGCGGCAGTCGCATTGACGTTCATGCAAAATGGCCTTACTCTCTACGCGGGCGGATCCTTCAAGCCGGCCTGTTCTTTCCTTGTGGAAGGACATGCCTCTGCGGGGCTACCCCGTGGGATATATATTGCTGTGCAATTCACCGCATGAGCCGCCGTGCGCTGGCGCGCACGACTGCTCGCGCTTCACGAGACTGGTTGAAGGCACTCCGCCCCCTTAAAGCTGACAACTGAGTCGAAACAATAAAGTCGGGCGGGCTAAGTCGGTAGCAAGGGCGTTACCTGCAAATCGAGATTGTTGGATGTATTGACCTTGACCTGTGGAAGCGCTAGGGGAAAATTACCTAGACAGAGAATTCGAGAGTCCCGCTCGATGTATCAAAAAGCGCCTGCCAGCCAGCGGCTTTCGCTTTTTAGGGACTGTCGCTTCATATATGCACCCGATCTGTTGGATCAGCTGTGGCTTGCCAGGATGGTTCGATGACGCACTGACACTGCTCAAGGGACACCCTAGACTAGTTGCAGATTGGCAAACCAAGCAAGTTCGCTGGGACCAACTTCGCTCGGGCATGCAAAAAATGAAAAATCAAGAAGCCTTCAGTGCCGAAAATACGTCTCGTTCACCCACAAATGTGCCGCATGCCGACGAAACCGCGGGCGATGCCAGTCACGGCGGTGCCGAACACGCGCATGGCGGCATCTTCGGTGCGAATACGGAGCTGGTCTTCGTGGCGCTCGCGGGCGTCTTTCTGCTGGCCGGCTGGCTGCTTGGGCGCAGCGGTCAGGGCAACGGCTGGATGCCGATCGCGCTGTTAGTTATCTCATACTTCTTCGGAGGATATTTCACGCTGAAGGAAGCCGTGGGTAACCTGCTTGCGCGCCGCTTCGAAATTGACACGCTGATGCTGGTCGCGGCGGTTGGCGCCGCCGCATTGGGCGAATGGGCAGAGGGCGCCTTGCTGCTTTTCCTGTTCAGCCTCGGTCACTCCCTGGAACACTATGCGATGGGCAGAGCGCGCCGCGCAATTGAGGCGCTGGCCGAGCTGGCGCCCGAAACGGCGAACGTGCGGCGCGACGGTGCTGTCGTCGAAGTCGCAGTAGCCGAACTTCAGGTTGGGGACGTCATCGTGGTGCGCCCGAATGAGCGCCTCCCAGCTGACGGAATTGTTACTGTTGGCACCACGAGCGTCAACCAGGCGCCGGTCACCGGCGAGAGCGTGCCGGTAGAAAAGCAGCCTGCCCCGGATCCCGCAGCCGCGATCGCCACGTTCGACCGCGCCAAGGCCGAGCATCGCGTGTTCGCCGGCACAATCAATGGGACGGGTGCGATTGACGTGATGGTCGCCAGGAAAGCGGACCAGTCGACCATGGCGCGCGTTGTCAACATGGTGGCCGAAGCGGAAGCCCAGCGTTCGCCTACCCAGCAATGGACTGATCGCTTCGAGCGGATTTTTGTTCCGGCAGTCCTGGCCCTGGTCGGACTGTTAATGCTCGCGTGCTTGGTCATCGATGAACCATTTTCTGTGAGCTTCTACCGCGCCATGGCGGTCCTGGTCGCGGCCAGCCCTTGTGCATTGGCGATCTCGGTGCCAAGCGCGGTTCTGAGCGGTGTGGCGCGTGCCGCGCGCGGCGGCGTCTTGGTCAAGGGAGGAGGACCGCTGGAAAACCTGGGTTCACTGACTTCGATCGCCTTCGACAAGACCGGCACGCTCACAGAGGGGAAGCCGAGGCTGACAGACGTTGTGCCGGCGGATGGCGTAACGGAACAAGAGCTGCTGTCGGTGGCACTGGCCGTCGAACAAAGCAGCGATCATCCTCTGGCGTCGGCCGTGGTGGCCGGCGCGAAAGAGCGGCTGGGCCCAACCGTGGAAGTCCTGGCCGCTATGGAAGTGACAAGCATCACAGGGAAAGGTATCCAGGCGGTGGTGGGCGGGGAACGCGTGGTCATCGGAAAGCCAAGCCTGTTTTCCGAGCAGCCAGGATCAACCGTGCCGGCAGGTGTCACCGAGTCGAATGCCGGTTTGGTGGCGACAGGCCGGACCACCATGATGATCCAGAAAGGAACGCGCTTCTTGGGTGTTATCGGGGTCATGGACACGCCAAGGCCGGTGGCGCGCAAGGTGATGGATGAATTGCGCGGCCTGGGGATCGAACGCCTCATCATGATCTCCGGCGACAACCAGCAAGTGGCCGATGCCGTCGCCAAAGCGGTCGGGCTGACCGAAGCGCAGGGGAACCTGATGCCCGAGCAGAAGGTAGAGGCGATCAAGGCGCTGCGGGACAAGCACGGTAAAGTGGCGATGGTGGGCGACGGAGTGAACGATGCACCGGCCATGGCCAACGCGACGGTAGGTATCGCGATGGGCGCTGCGGGATCGGATGTGGCGCTTGAGACCGCTGACGTGGCGCTCATGTCCGACGACCTGGGGCATTTACCGTTTGCTGTCGGACTGTCGCGCCGCACCAGCCGCATTATCAAGCAGAACCTTTGGGTGAGCCTCGGTGTCGTAGCGGTGCTGATCCCGGCGACGATATTTGGTCTCAATATCGGAACCGCCGTCCTGTTTCATGAGGGATCCACCTTGCTGGTCGTCGTCAATGCCCTGAGACTGCTCGCCTACCAAGGGCCGGGTGCCGCCCCGGACAGCACCGCGGCCACCGTGTCGGCGCAGGCAGAGGGAGCCGCAAGCACGATGTAGTCGGGCGATTCGACCGACGCACAATGGTCATGTCGAAAGCGCCGGAGGAGGCCTTCGGGCCACCGGTTCAATCCGTAAAGCCCTCGGAACTGGAACGGGCCAGACCATGCAAGATGCCGCAATCCTTGGCGGCACGGCGAACGTGCGCGAACGCGACATCGGTTCCTTTGTCGCCGATGCCCAGAAGGCGTTCATCAAGGGTGTCAAGCTTCCTTCCGGCTACTGGAGCGCTTGGGGCGGCCAGTTCGAACACCTGCAGAACGCCGCCACGCGGCGGAAAGTGGTCGTGCCGGCATCCCTGGCTATTTGCCCTGCTGTTCCTAATGTTCAATAACGCCAAGGACGGGATGCTGGTGTTCAGCGGCATCCCATTCGCGCTCACCGGCGGCATCTTCGCATTGTGGGCACGGGGCATCCCGATGGCGATCGCGACGGGAACGGGGGCCGAGGTGCAGCGGCCACTGGCCACCGTGGTGATCGGGGGCATGCTGTCGTCGACAGCCCTGACCCTCCTTCTATTGCCTCATGTACCTGCTGGTACATCGGCGCGAAGCGAAGGAATCGGTCCCGATGGGCACCGCAACTGCCGAGTAAGAGGAGTCTCCCGGCAACGCGCAGTGCGAGCATGGCTAAACGTTGTCATAATCAAACAGAAAGGACGGAATCAATAGACCAGGTCGGCGGCACTTTCCGAATTGAACCTCAACCGACTTTGGTGGTTGGGCTCGCGCTGCTGTCCGCACGTATAGTTTCTCGACCAACTTTGCTCGTTTAAATGCGGATATATTAATCAGACACTTAGCGAAATTGTCCCGACCAACCTTATTGTTTCGAGTCACAACCCATGATTCCCAAAGACGCCATCGCCCTGGCGCTCGCCGACACCATGCTGGCGCGCGACGCTACGCTCGCCGGCCTGATCGCCAGCGCGACCTGGGCGTTCGACCATCCGTGGCCGTGGATACCGGCCTTGTGCGAGCAAATCCACGCGCGCACCGCCGAACACTTTTACTATTTCAGCCGACATGAACTGGCGCGGATCATTTTTAACCTCGACGTATTTCACGATGCGTGGGAGGGCGAGGGACCCGCACCGCAACTCAAACACTACTGCCTCGACCTGCCCGTGGTGCCGCCAGCGCCCGACTGGCTGGCCGCGCTCGCGCTGCCGGCACTGCCGTCCGAGGGCGAGCTTGCGCAGTGGCTGCAACTGCGTCCCGGCGAACTTGACTGGTTCGCCAGCCAGTGGCGCATGGAGCCGACGCCGGCCACGCAGCTGCAGCACTACCACTATCGCTGGGTACCCAAGCGCAGTGGCGGCGTGCGCCTGATCGAAATTCCCAAGCAGCGCCTGCGCGCCATGCAGGCGACCATCTTGCGCGACCTGCTCGACCGCGTGCCCGCGCATCCGGCCGCGCATGGCTTCCGGCGCGGGCATTCGTGCGTCACCCATGCGGCCCTGCATACCGGCCAGCGCGTGGTGATCCGGATGGACCTCAAGGATTTCTTCCCCAGCATTCCGGCCTCGCGCATTCACGCGCTGTTCGCCAAACTCGGTTACTCGCAGAGCGTGGCGGGCGTGCTGGCGCGCCTGTGCGTGAACCGTGTGCCGGCTGGCGTGCTGCGCGAACCGGCCGGCGAGAACGCGCTCACATGGGCGCAGCGCCAGGCACTGCGCGCACCGCACCTGCCGCAAGGCTCGCCCTGTTCGCCCGCGCTGGCCAATGCCTGCGCATGGCGGCTCGACGTGCGCCTCGAGACGCTGGCACAATCGCTCGGCGCGCGCTACAGCCGCTATGCGGACGACCTGGTGTTTTCCGGCGGGGGCGAACTGGAACGGGCGCTGGACCGCTTCCACGCGCAGGTCGGCGCCATCGCCATCGAAGAAGGTTTTGCGATCAACACGCGCAAGACACGCATGATGCGCGCGGGCGTACGCCAGCAGGTCACCGGCATCGTGGTCAACCGCCATCCCAACATCGCGCGCGACGAGTTCGATGTGATCAAGGCGACCCTGACCAACTGCGTGCGCCACGGTCCGCAGGGGCAGGATCGCGACAAGCGGCCGGATTTTCGCGCCTGGCTGGCAGGGAAGGTGGCGTATGTCACCATGGTCAATCCCCAGCGCGGTGGGCGCTTGCAGCGCCTGTTCGATGCCATCGCCTGGCCACATCCTCCGTTGTAACGCAGGATCGACACACTTGGCTGCTATCGCAGCGTGGACTAAAAACTAATTACCCCTTTCGCAGAGCGCATAGTGACACCGACCTCCCCCAATCCCTATTCCGCGCCCACCGCATCCTTCGATGGCGTACAGACTGGATTATGCCGGCGCGAAGGACCCATTCTGGTCGCCTCGACGGCGGAACACCTGCCGCCGCGCTGCGTGAAGTGCAACGCACCCGCCACGATGGACAAGCCGCGCACCTTCGAATGGCACCATCCCGGCTGGTATCTGCTGGTTCCCTTGGTGGTGTATGCGATCGTGGGCCGCTTCGTGCGCAAGAAGGCGACCCTGGTGCTGGGCCTGTGCGACCGGCACCGCCGCCAGCGCCTTCATCTGTCGCTGGCATCGCTCGGCGTGTTTTTCCTGGGTCTCGCCGGACTGTATACGACCGCCCAGTCGCGTAACTCCTTGCTGTTGCTGCTGTCCGCCCTGATGATCCTGGTCAGCCTGCTGATGCGCGTCGCCGCCATGCGCACTCTGCGTCCGGTGTTCATCGACCAGCACGACATCCGCCTGAAAGGCTGTGGCGCCGACTTTCTCGATTCGCTCCCGGGCCGATGAGTAAAACGCCCGCCTCCCTCAATCCGTATGCACCGCCGAAAGCCGCATTCGCATCCGGGACCAGTGTCTCCAACGCGCCCGACGCCTCGGAATGTTGGCGCAAGGACGATATCCTGATCGCTCCCGTGGATGCGCATCTGCCGCCGCGCTGCGTCAAGTGCAATCAGCCGGCCACCATGGACAGTCCGCGTGCCTATCTGTGGCACCATCCCGGCTGGTATGCCCTGATCCCCGTGCTCGTCTACTTGGTCGCCTGCCTTTTCGTCAGAAAACGGGCGGTGGTCGTGTTGGGGCTGTGCAGTGAACATCGCAGCCGGCGCCACACGTTCTCGACCATTGCGCATGTCGCTTGCCCGCTTGGCGCCATCGGACTGCTTGGCGCATGCGCACTGGGCAATTACTGGGCGATGCTGCCTGCCGGGGTGGTGCTGTTGATCGGTATCCATTTTGTACTCCACAGCACGCGCCTGCTGGCGCCGGTGCGAATTACCAACGAACACATCCACCTGAAAGGATGCGCGTCCGCCTTTCTCGACTCGCTCCCCACGCTGCAACAACAAAGGAAATAAGTGGAAGCCATTATCTTCGTCGGCCTGCAAGCAAGCGGCAAGTCGACTTTTTACAAGAACCACTATTTCTACACGCACCAATCTGGTGTCAGGTCTGATATTCAGACACGGCCTCATCATTATCACTGCCTCCGCCCAGGCCTGACGCGCAGGGGTGTGGATGGCTTGACCGCGACCGGGCGTCGCGTGTTGCGCCTCGCCAGGCTTGGCCTTTTGCTGGCTTGCTGTCTCACTGGCGCCGTACGCGCCGCCGGGGCCGGCGCCGTCCTGCCCGATGCCGCCCGCCTGTGGAGCGCGGCCAAATACACGCATCCGCAACTGGCCGACGGTCGCATCGATTGGGATCGCGCCCTGGTGGACGCCATGCCGGCCTTGCTCGCCGCGCACAGCCGCGGCGACACCGGGAGCGCCGTGGCGATCCTGATGGCGCCCCTGAAAGACCCAACCTTGCGCATTCATGCCGGCGCCGCCCCTGAGCTGGTGCGCTGGCCGGCCGGCAGTCCCGAGCTCGCATGGCTGCCCGGCGGCGTGGCCTTGCTCCACCTTCACGCAGGCATCCCCACCCCTGCGCAGATGGATGGCCTTGGCTCTGCACGCAAGCTCATCCTCGACCTGCGCCCCGCGCTGCCGGTCCGCGACGAGGACTGGGAAGCGGCCCTGCATCAGCTTGTCGCGCGGCTGATCGACCAACCGCTGTTGCTGCCCGCCGAACGCTATCGGGTCGCCTCCGGCCCGCGCCCGGCCGACGGCTGGGAAGGTATGCCGGGCGCTTTCCTGACGCTGGAAGCGGAGCGCGTGATGCCCGCAGCCGATGCCAGGGCGCGGCCGATGGTGTTTATCGTCAATGATACGGAACCGGTTCCCAAAGTCGTGCTGGCCTTGCAGCGTGCGGGCCTGGCCATGATCGTCGCGGAAGAAGGGGCTTCCCGTATCCGCAGCGGCCCGCTTCAGACCGTGGCGATGAACGGCATGCTCGTGGAGTTCAGCGCGGGCGAACTGGTGTTGCCGGACGGGCGCGTGGACCTGCGCGCCGACCGCGTGCTGAACAAGGACCGAAACAGTGGCGCCGCCAGCGCACCGGTGCGGGCGGCGTTGGCGCTGCTCGGCAACAAATGGCGTCCGCGTGCGCGCTCCGCCAGCCCGGCGCCGGCGTTTGCGGTACGGCAGGAGGAACCCGCCTATCGCGAGATGGCCTATCCCGGCCCTGCCTGGCGCTCGCTCGCGGCGATCAAGCTATGGTCGGTGATGGACCGGCATTTTCCGGCCAAGCGTTTGATGAGTTCGTCTTGGGACGATGCGCTGTCCGCCTGCCTGGAACGGATGGGCACCGTACAGGACGCCTTTGAGTACGGACGCGCCCTGGAAGACATGGCTGCGGCCCTGGACGACAGCCATGTGGTGGTGTTCAGCCGCGCCCTCAATCTTGAGCGTGGCAAGGGCACGCTCGGGGTCCGGGTCGGACTGGTCGAGGGCCGCTACGTCGTCACCAGCGTTGCCCACGCCGGCGTGGGTGACGGGGAGCGGCTGCGCATCGGCGACGACGTGCTGTCGCTCGATGGCGAAAATTTCAGCGCAAGGGTGGCGCGCCTGGCGCCGCGTGTGGCAGCCTCTACGGCCGCCGGCAAGACCCGCAATGCGATCGCGCGGGCTTTGCGCGGCGCGCCGGGGAGCACGGCGCTGCTTGAATTGAGCGGGGCCGACCGGGAACCGCGCAGCGTGCGTTTGCCGTACACCGTCATCGACGAAGAAGAACCTGTCCGTGGCGACCGGCCCATCATCGATATCCTGGCTGGCAACATCGCTTACGTCGATTTGGACCGGCTGGAACCCGGCGAGGTCGACGCCATGTTTCAGACGGTGATGAATACGCGTGCTCTCATCCTGGACATGCGCGGCTATCCGCATGGGGTGGGGCAGGCGCTGGTAGCGCGCCTGAATGTCAACGGGGCGTCGTCCGGACCGGTCACTGCGCAGAACCTGGTGACGGCCTACGATGCGGCGAAAGGCGCGCGGCTGCTGTTTCCGGGCATAATTTCTCCGGCCAGGGGACCGCTGTATCGCGGCAAGGTCATCATGTTGATTGACGAGCACTCGCAGAGCCAGGCGGAACATCTGGCCATGGAAGTGGAGGCGGCCACGCCCGTTCAATTCGTGGGCACGCCAAGCGCGGGCGCGAACGGCGATATCCGCACCGTTGCCTTGCCGGGCGGCGTGTTCGTTTCGTACTCCGGCTACGAAGTGACCCATGCGGATGGGCGGCAGTTCCAGCGCATCGGCATTGTGCCGCATGTGCTGGTAGCGCCCACGGTCGACGGCATTCGCGCGGGCCGCGATGAAGTGCTCGAGGGCGCGATAGCGCGTGCAAAGGAAGGGTAGCCGCCGCCCCGCTGCCTGAACGCTCACTACGAAAGGACGTCTTTGGAAGCCATCATCTTCGTCGGCCTGCAAGCCAGCGGCAAGTCGAATTTTTACAAGAATAACTATTTCAACACGCACCTGCGCATCAGCAACGATCTGTTGAAAACCAAATACCGCGAGAAAAAGCTGCTCGACATTTGCCTGGAAACCAGCATGCCCTTCGTGGTCGACAACACCAATCCCACGCGCGAGGTGCGGGCGAAATATATCGATGCCCTCAATTAGCGTTTGCTTTGCTGACTCACGATCGCCACCATGTCAATCTTCGGTGTCGGTGTCGTCGGATTGTTACTGGCCATCGGCGCCGAGGACGTCAGCCGCGTGTACGGCGTAGCGGTGCTCGTTGGCGTCATGCTGGTCATGATGGGTTCGCGCGTACTGATGCCGGACCGAATCACGGCCGACGAATTTCCTAAAATATTTTTAAGATGTGTGAAATATATCGTTAAGCTTAATTATAAAATTCTATTTATGATAGGTAAATTAATGGTGTTGCAAAAACATGCCGATTGAACGAAAAATACTATTTGCTTATACCGTCACGCTAGTAATTTTATCTATATGTTTGTTTGCGGCATACGTGGAAGTTCGCCATCTTTCTGAGCGTCTTGGAAAAATAGAGACACTGGTACATATACGGGAGGAAGCAGATCCGCTGGTTCCGCCAGAGTGTGAATTTTCTCCGCACCACTGCACAGTATCGTTTAAAAGATTGATTTCAGACCCGCGACTTTTTCATAATAGAAAAATTACTGTCACTGGAATATATGTTCTTGGTTTTGAAGAGTCTGCTTTGTATCCTCCAGGAACTGAAATTTTTGATTCGAACGAGTCTGCAATCTGGATTTCAAACCCAGAACATATGAAAGAAAATATGAGTTCCGTCACCATAACCGGAGTATTTAAAAGAGGACCGTCTGGACATTTGATGTCATATTCTGGAGAATTAAAGAGCATTAACATGGAAGTAAATCAACCTGGTAAGCGCTGATCAATTGATGATTTAGCTGGCGTTACTATTTGCTTCCCTGGTGATATTGGCCAGCCTGCTGCGGCGTCGCTGCCGTGAGCATTGTGCGGCCCGTGTTCATCGACCAGCACCAAATTCGCCTGAGAGGCTGCGCTCCCGCCTTTCTCGATTCGCTCCCCGAGCGCTGACGAACGAAAGAAATCATTTGGAAGCCATCATATTTGTCGGCCTGCAAGCCAGCGGCAAGTCGACTTTTTACAAAAATAACTATTTCAACACGCACCTGCGCATCAGCAACGATCTGTTGAAAACCAAATACCGCGAGAAAAAGCTGCTCGACATTTGCCTGGAAACCAGCATGCCCTTCGTGGTCGATAACACCAATCCCACGCGGGAGGTGCGGGCGAAATACATCGATGCCCTCAAAGGCAGCAAGTTCAAGATCCGCTGCGTGTACTTTCGCATCGACCTGGAGCGCTCGCTGACGTGGAACCGCAGCCGCAGCGGCGCCGCGCTGATCCCGGACGTCGGCATTTTCGACACCCACAAGCGCATCGAGCTGCCCACCATGGCGGAAGGCTTTGACGAGATGCATTACGTCGATATCATCGATAACCAATTTACTGTAAAGGCATGGAATGAAATTTGACGAACTCGACGCGATAATGCGCGCCTACGAAACCGCGAGCGACCGCTATGTCGAGAAGGGCGTGTACTTGGTGGCACGCATCGACGGCCGCAGTTTTACCAAGCTGACCAAGGAAAAGGTCAGTTTCGAGGCGCCGTTCGACGTGCGTTTTCGCGACCTGATGGCCGAGACCACGCGCCATCTGATGAACTGCGGCTTCAAGGTCGTCTACGGGTACACCGAAAGCGACGAAATCTCGCTGCTGTTCGACCTGGATATCGACCTGTACGGCCGCAAGCTGCGCAAGTACACGTCGATCCTGGCGGGCGAGGCCTCGGCCAAGTTCAGCCTGATGCTGGGCGAGCTGGCGGCGTTCGATTGCCGTATTTGCGAACTGCCGGACCGTAAAACCGTGGTCGATTATTTCCGCTGGCGTAACGAGGACGCGCACCGGAATGGCTTGAACGCGCACTGCTACTGGATGCTGAGAAAAGAAGGCGCGGCCAAGGGCGCCGCGGCGGCGCAGATCGAAGGCAGGAGCATCGAGGACAAGGTGGCGCTGCTGGCCAGCCGCGGCATCGATTTCGATGCGCTGCCGTCGTGGCAGTTGCGCGGGACCGGGTTTTACTGGGTGGACGAGGAAAAGCGCGGCTACAACCCGAAGGAACAGGTGGAGGTGGTGTCGAGCAAGCGGGCGATCAGGACTGATCCCGATTTGCCCCGGGGCGAGGCCTACGGCGATTTTGTGCGCAGTATCCTGGGTTGCTAAGCTTGTTGTATCTTCCTCATCGCGCAGCTCGGTAAAGTAGGCAATAAAACAACACGACGACCAAATAGTTTCTGGTTATTACTGATTGTTGATTAAGATGCCAGCCTTACCATGAAGGAGTACTGTGTGAACGATATGCCGAACAATCCCTATGCAGCACCCAAGGCACTGAGTTCGCCAATGGTGTCTTCCGAGTGTTATCGCGACGGCAACATTCTGGTGGTGCCGCTCAATCACGATTTGCCGCACCGTTGCATCAAATGCAACGCGCCCGCCGAGATGGATAAGCCGCGCATGTTTACCTGGCACCCGGCGGGCTGGTATTTGTTCTTTTTGATCAATTTCGTAATCTATATCGTGGTGGCCGCCCTGGTCCAGAAAAAGGCCCGGTTGTCGATCGGCTTGTGCGAGCAGCACCGTGCGCGCCGCCGCAACTACAAGATCGCCGCGTGCGTCGCGGTGGGCGTGGGCAGCGCAGCCTTGTTCGCCGCAATGAACGAGGATGGCAACGGCAACCTGTACGGCGTGCTCAGCGCACTGTCGTTCCTGATCGCCCTTGTGCTGGCCATGGTCGGCACGCGCGCGCTCACGCCGGTACGAATCACGCCCCAGGAAGCGCGACTGAAAGGCTGTGGCGAAGAATTTCTGGCCAGCCTGCACAGCCGCTGACACGCACGGCGCCGTCTGCGCGACGGCGCCTCCTGCTTGCAGCGCCTGTTACATATTGCGCCGGTACTGTCCACCTACCTCGAACAGCGCCGTCGTGATCTGCCCCAGCGAGCAGACACGCACCGCTTCCATCAGCTTCTCGAACACGTTCGCATTGTCGATCGCGGCCTGCTGCAAGGCGGCCAGCACCTGCGGCGCCTGGTCGGCGTTGCGGCGATGGAAGTCGTCCAGGCGCGTCAACTGCGACTGCTTCTCGTCGTCGGTGGAACGCGCCAGTTCGATCTTCTGCGGCGTGTCGTTGGCCTTCGGATTGCGGAAGGTGTTCACGCCGATGATCGGCAGGGTGCCGTCGTGCTTCTGGTGCTCGTACAGCATCGACTCTTCCTGGATCTTGCCGCGCTGGTAGCCGGTTTCCATCGCCCCGAGCACGCCGCCACGTTCGGCGATGCGTTCGAATTCCTGCAGCACCGCTTCTTCCACCAGGTCGGTCAGTTCCTCAATGATGAACGAGCCCTGGTTCGGATTCTCGTTCTTGGCCAGGCCCCATTCGCGGTTGATGATCAACTGGATCGCCAGCGCGCGCCGTACCGATTCGTCGGTCGGCGTGGTGATCGCCTCGTCGTACGCATTCGTGTGCAGCGAATTGCAGTTGTCGTAGATCGCGATCAACGCCTGCAAGGTGGTGCGGATATCGTTGAAGTCGATCTCCTGCGCGTGCAGCGAACGGCCCGAGGTCTGGATGTGGTACTTGAGCTTCTGGCTGCGATCATTGGCGCCGTACTTGTCGCGCATGGCCACTGCCCACAGGCGGCGCGCCACGCGGCCCAGCACCGTGTATTCCGGGTCCATGCCATTACTGAAGAAGAACGACAGGTTCGGCGCAAAATCGTCGATGTGCATGCCGCGCGCCAGGTACGCTTCGACGAACGTGAAGCCGTTCGAGAGCGTGAACGCCAGCTGCGAAATCGGGTTCGCGCCCGCTTCGGCGATGTGGTAGCCCGAGATCGACACCGAGTAGAAATTGCGCACCTGGTGGTGTACAAAATACTCCTGGATGTCGCCCATGACTTTCAGTGAAAACTCGGTCGAGAAGATGCAGGTGTTCTGGCCCTGGTCTTCCTTCAGAATGTCGGCCTGCACCGTGCCGCGCACGTTCTGCAGCACCCAGGCGCGGATCTTGGCCGCTTCGTCATCGGTCGGCTGGCGCTTGTTCTCGACCACGAACTTGTCGATCTGCTGGTCGATGGCGGTGTTCATGAACATCGCCAGAATGGTCGGCGCCGGGCCGTTGATCGTCATCGACACCGAGGTGCTCGGGCTGCACAGGTTAAAGCCGTCGTACAGCACCTTCATGTCGTCCAGGGTGGCGATCGAGACGCCCGAGTTGCCAACCTTGCCGTAGATGTCCGGGCGCAGCGCCGGGTCGGCGCCGTACAGGGTGACGGAATCGAACGCGGTCGACAGGCGCTTGGCGTCCATGCCTTCCGACACCAGCTTGAAGCGGCGGTTGGTGCGGAACGAATCGCCTTCGCCGGCGAACATGCGGGTCGGGTCTTCGCCTTCGCGCTTGAACGCGAACACGCCGGCCGTGAACGGGAACGAGCCCGGTACGTTTTCCAGCATCAGGAAGCGCAGCACTTCGCCGTGGTCTTCATAGCGCGGCAGCGCCACCTTGCGGATTTTGGTGCCCGACAGGGTGTGGGAGATCAGGCGCGTGCGGATTTCCTTGTCGCGGATCTTGACCACGTAATCGTCGCCCGCGTACGCGGCCTGCATCTCGGGCCACATCGCCAGCAGTTTCTTGGTGGTGGCGTCGAGGGCGTTGTCGCGCTCCGTAATCAGTTCGTCGAAGTCCGCCGTTTTGGACGCCAGCGCCAGCATGCGTTTCGCTTCCGTGAGCTGTTGGCGTTCGCGCGCCAGCTTGACCTGTTTCGACGCGTTTTTGTGGTAGCCGCGCACGGTGTCGGCGATTTCGGCCAGGTAGCGCGCACGCGCCGGCGGCACGATCACGTGCTTGCCGCTCGAATGGCGGATGTCCGCCTGCGGCAGCTTGCCCGGCGTGATGGTCAGGCCGAATTCGCCGAGTTTCGGCAGCAGGCCGTGGTACAGGGCGGTGACGCCATCGTCGTTGAAGCGCGAGGCCTGGGTGCCGTACACGGGCATTTCTTCCGGGCGCTTGCTCCACATTTCGCGGTTGCGCTGGTACTGCTTGGCCACGTCACGCAGGGCGTCGAGCGAGCCTTTGCGGTCGAATTTGTTAATCGCGATGAAGTCGGCGAAGTCCAGCATGTCGATTTTTTCGAGCTGCGAGGCGGCGCCGAATTCGGGCGTCATCACGTACATCGACACATCCACGTGCGGCACGATGGCGGCGTCGCCCTGGCCGATGCCGGAGGTTTCGACGATCACCAGGTCGAAGCCGGCCACTTTGCAGGCGGCGATCACGTCGGGCAGCGCCTGCGAGATTTCGGAGCCGGCTTCGCGCGTGGCGAGCGAGCGCATGAATACCCGCGCCTGGCCGTTCCACGGGTTGATCGCGTTCATGCGGATACGGTCGCCCAGCAGCGCGCCACCCGATTTGCGGCGCGACGGGTCGATCGAGATGATCGCGATGTTGAGCGCGTCGTTCTGGTCGAGGCGGATGCGGCGGATCAGTTCATCGGTCAGCGAGGACTTGCCGGCGCCGCCGGTGCCGGTGATGCCCAGGGTCGGCACGTGCAGGCTTTCGGCCGCGTCGACGATGGCCTTGCGCAGTTCGGGCGTGGCTTTGTCGTTTTCGAGCGCGGTGATCAGCTGCGCCAGCGGGCGGTGGCGCGAGGCCACGTCGCCTTGCTGCAGGGGCGCGAGCGTGGTCGGGGAATAGGTGGACAGGTCGATGTCGCAGGTCTGGATCATGGACTGGATCATGCCCACCAAACCCATGCGCTGGCCGTCTTCGGGGCTGAAAATGCGGGTCACGCCATAGGCATGCAGGTCCGCGATTTCGTCGGGGACGATTACGCCGCCGCCACCGCCGAACACCTTGATGTGGGCGCCGCCGCGTTCGCGCAGCAGGTCGATCATGTACTTGAAGTATTCGACGTGGCCACCCTGGTAGCTGGAGATGGCGATGCCCTGCACATCTTCGGCCAGGGCCGCGGTGACGACTTCGTCGACCGAGCGGTTGTGGCCGAGGTGGACCACTTCGACGCCGTTCGATTGCAGGATGCGGCGCATGATGTTGATCGATGCGTCGTGGCCGTCGAACAGCGAGGCGGCGGTGACGAAGCGGACTTTGTTGGCCAGTTTCGGCTGTTCGGGGAGATTCAGTTTGGCGGCGGAGGTCAGGTCGTTCATGATGATCCTTGCGATAGCGTTCTTGTAAGGTATATGACGTTTACGTAAACGTCAAGCGACGTGTCCGTAAGAGGAGGCGCGAGATTAGCCGCCGTCTTCCCCGCGAAGGCGGGGATCCATAGCACATATGAGTAGAGACGGTACGTGCACTTGCCATGTGTACCTCTGAGCTACCGTGCTATGGATCCCCGCCTGCGCGGGGAAGACGAGGCTGAGGCTAGCGGTGGGAGCCGGCGTCAGCGACGAGTTACGCCGCGTGCTGGCGCGCCCCATCTCCCAGCAGCCGCGCTTTCTCCACGCGGAACTGCGCCACAGCCTTTTCCTTCACATGTCCATACCCGCGAATCTGCTCCGGCAAATTCGCCAGTTCCACCGCGGTCGCATGATTGTCGGCATTCAGGCCAGCGATCAAGCCTTCGATCATCTGGCGATACTCCACGATCAGCGCGCGCTCCATCTTGCGCTCTTCGGTGCGACCGAAAATATCGAAAGTCCCGCCGCGCAGGCCCTTGAACTTGGCCAGCAGCGCAAACGCCTTCCACATCCACGACCCGAATTCGGCCTTCACCAGGTGTCCCTTGGCGTCCTTCTTGGCGAACATCGGCGGCGCCAGGTTGAACTTGACCGAAAAATCGCCCTCGAACTGCGACTTGAGCTGCTCCACGAAGCGCCCGTCGGTGTACAAACGCGCCACTTCATACTCGTCCTTGTACGCCATCAGCTTGAAGTAGTACTTGGCCACGGCCGTCGACAGGCGGTTGCCCAGCCCTTGCGCCGTTTCCGCCGCGCGCACTTTGGTCACCAGCTGCTCGTACAAGGCCGCATACGCGCCATCCTGGTACGCGGTCAGGAACTCGACCCGCTTCTTGATCACGTTTTCCAGGCTTTGCGGCATCTGCACCACGATGGCCTGGGTCGGCGTGGCGACCTTCTCCACGCGCTTGAGGTCCACGGCGGCGCGGCGGCCCCACAGGAAGCTCTTCTTGTTCGGCTCCACGCCCACGCCATTTAACTCGATGGCGCGCAGCAGCGACGCTTCGGTCAAGGGAATGCGGCCCTTCTGCCATGCGTAACCCATCATGAACAGGTTGGCGGCGATCGAGTCGCCCATCAGCGCCGTCGCTAATTTTGTCGCGTCGATGAAGTCGGCGGCGTCATTGGCAGGCGCACCCACCGACTCCATGATCAGCGCGCGTACTTCGGCGGCCGGATACTCCCAGTCGGCTTGCTGCGCGAAGGTGCCTGGCGGCTGCTCGTGCAGGTTGATCACGGCCATGGTGCGGCCCGGGCGCATCTTGGAAATCGCATCCTGCGCGCCCGCCGTGAGCATGTCGCAGCCGAGGATCAGGTCCGCCTCGCCGGTGGCGATGCGCTGTGCGCGCAGGTGCTCGGGCGAACGCGCCACCTTCACGTGCGAGGTGACCGAGCCGTTTTTCTGCGACATGCCGGTCATGTCCAGCACCGACGCGCCCTTGCCTTCGAGGTGGGCGGCCATGCCCATCAGCGCGCCGACGGTGATCACGCCGGTGCCGCCAATGCCGTTGATCAGGATGTTGTACGGCTGGTCGATGTTCGGCAGCACCGGTTCCGGCAGCGCTCCGAAACCATCGTCCACATTGCCCTTGGTGACGCCGGTCTTGGTTTTCTTGAGCGTGCCGCCTTCGACGGTGACGAAACTCGGGCAGAAGCCCTTCACGCACGAGTAGTCCTTGTTGCAGGACGACTGGTCGATGGTGCGCTTGCGACCGAATTCGGTTTCCTTCGGCAGGATCGAGACGCAGTTCGACTGCACGCCGCAGTCGCCGCAGCCTTCGCACACGGCGTCGTTGATGACCATGCGCTTGTTCGGGTCGGGGAACTCGCCTTTTTTGCGGCGGCGGCGCTTTTCGGCCGCGCAGGTCTGGTCGTAGATCAGTACCGATACGCCCTCGACCTCGCGCAGCTCGCGCTGGACCGCGTCCATGTCCTTGCGGTCATGCAGGGTCACGATGGCCGGCAGCGAGGAGCGGTCGCTGTAGCGCGACAGGTCTTCGGTTACCAGTGCGATGCGCTTGATGCCTTCGGCCGCCATCTGCTGGGCGATCATCGGCACCGAGGTCTGGCCGTCGACTGGCTGGCCGCCCGTCATCGCCACCGCGTCGTTGTAGAGAATCTTGTAGGTCATGTTGACCTTGGCCGCCACCGTCGCGCGGATCGCCAGGTAACCGGAGTGGAAGTAGGTGCCGTCGCCCAGGTTCTGGAACACGTGCGGCACTTCGGAGAACGCCTGCTGGCCGATCCACGGCGCGCCTTCGCCGCCCATGTGGGTGGTCAGCTTGTTCATGCCCGGATAGATCGCGGTGGCCATCACGTGGCAGCCGATGCCGGCCAGCGCGAAGCTGCCGTCCGGGACCTTGGTGGAGGTGTTGTGCGGGCATCCGGAGCAGTAGAACGCGGGACGGAACGGCGTGTTGATGGCCTTGCGCAGCACCGCATCCTTGGCGTCCAAAAAGCTCAGGCGCGCCTTGATCAAGTCGCAGGTGCGCGCATCGGTGATCAGGCGCGAGATGCGCGAGGCGATCACGCGCGCCACTTGCGAGACCGAGAAGTCGGCCTTGGAGGTGAGCAGCCACTCGCCGCGCGGCGCCACCCATTCGCCCTTTTCGTCGAACTTGCCGATGACCTTCGGGCGCACATCGTCGCGCCAGTTGTACAACTGCTCCTTGAGCTGGTATTCGACGATCTGGCGCTTTTCTTCGACCACCAGGATTTCGTCGAGGCCCTGCGCGAATTCGCGCACGCTGTCCGGCTCGAGCGGCCAGGGCATGGCGACCTTGAACAGGCGCAGGCCGACGTCGGCCGCCATTTTCTCGTCGATGCCCAGTTCTTCCAGGGCTTCGAGCACGTCCAGGTAAGACTTGCCCGAGGCGATGATGCCCAGCTTGGCGTTGGCGCTGTCGATGGTGGTGTGATTGAGCTTGTTCTCGCGCGCATAGGCCAGCGCCGCGTAGATCTTATAGTCCTGCATCAGCGCTTCCTGCTTGCGCGCCTGCAGGCCGAGCGGGTCGGACGACAGGCGCGTATTGAGGCCGCCTTCGGGCATGACGAAATCCTGCGGAATTTTCACTTGCACGCGGAACGGATTGGCGTCCACCGAGGCGCTCGATTCGACCGTGTCGGCCAGCGCCTTGAAGGCCACCGTGCAGCCGGAAAAACGCGACATCGCCCAGCCGTGCACGCCCAGGTCCAGGTATTCCTGCACATTGCATGGGTACAGCACCGGCACCATGCAGGCCGAGAAAATATGGTCCGACTGGTGCGGCAGGGTCGAGGAATAGGCGCCGTGGTCGTCGCCGGCCACCAGCAGCACGCCGCCGTGCTTGCTCGTGCCGGCGTGGTTCATGTGCTTGAAGACGTCGCCGCAGCGGTCCACGCCCGGGCCTTTGCCGTACCACATGGCGAAGACGCCGTCGTACTTGGCCGGGCCGATCAGGTCCACCGTTTGCGAGCCCCAGACGGCGGTCGCGGCCAGGTCTTCGTTTACGCCCGGCACGAACTTGACGTGGTGGGCTTCGAGGTGGGCCTTGGCCTTCCACAGGTTTTCATCGAGGCCGCCCAGGGGCGAGCCGCGGTAGCCGGAAATGAAACCGGCCGTGTTCAGGCCGGCGGCCTGGTCGCGTTCGCGCTGCATCATCGGGAGGCGCACCAGCGCCTGGATACCGGACAGGAAAATATTGCCCGTGGTCGCCGTGTATTTGTCGTCGAGGGTGACCGTGGTCAGGCGTGATGCGACGTCCTGCTTGACAGGCGTCGTTGCCGTGGTATCTGGCATGGTGTGTCTCCAAAAGGGTATTCGGGGTGTTGCCCCGCCAGGACGGCGCCGGGTAGGCGCCTGGATGACGGGGTAGGGTGCTGTTATAGGCAGCTTGATTCTACAAGACTCTCCGGTATGGAGCGCCTTTGGCGTGGAGTGTATGACCTTCCCGTCCGTAGGGGAAATACGGTTTTCGGATGGGGGTATAAGAAAAAGTGATGGCTCGTGGCCGCTGCGACTTATTTGAGCAGGCGCGCACCCGGCCAGGCACCGCCGGCGCACAGCTCGGCGGTCACCTGGTGCACCAGGCGCTTGACCGCCGCCGCCGCGTTGGTGAGCGGAATATTGCGCGAGGCGCACAGGGTGACGGTGCGCGCCAGCGCCGGGCTGTGGATCGGGCGGGCCAGCATGGCGCCGCGTTCGATGTCGGCCAGCAAGGGGGCGACCGGCAGGATGGTGGCGCCCATGTCGGCCAGGATCGCCGACTTGAGGATCGCGATCGAGTTAATTTCAATCACGTTCGAGAGGCGCAGGCCGGCTTCGCGCGCCACGTTTTCGATGCGCGGGCGCACGCCCTGTTGCTGGGCCGGCAAAATCAGGGTGGTGGCCAGCGCGTCGGCCAGCGCCACCGTGTCGCCCGGCGGGCTGAAGGCCGAACCGGCGCGGCAGATGAAACTCAGTTCTTCTTCCACCAGCGCGCTGCTGGCAAAGGCGCCCAGCTGGCCGTCGTCGAACAGCACCGCCAGGTTGATCCGGCCCGATTTCAATTGTTCGTTCAGGTTGCCGGACAACTCCTCGGTGAGCTGCAGGGTGATCTCGGGAAAAGTGCTGCGCGCCGCCATCAACAAGGGCAGGGCGAGCGCGCCCGAGATGCTGTGCGGCAGTCCCAGGGTGACACTTCCCGAGGGCCTGGTGGTAGACTGGATCACGGCCGAACGGGCGTCTTCGACCTGCTTGAGGATCGCCTGTGCATGCTCGTAAAACACCTTGCCGGCGTCGGTGGTGAGCACGCCCTGGGCCGAGCGGTGCAGCAGTTGCGCGCCGAGCTCGTCTTCAAGCTGGCGCAACTGCTGGGTCAGGGCCGGCTGGGCCACGTGCAGCACCAGCGCCGCGCGCGACAGCGAGCCGTGATCGACAATGGCGACGTAATAGCGCAGCTGGCGTAATTCCATGTGGGTCCGGGTGCGATTAGTGAGTTACGGAAAGCATAGATGCACCAAAGAAATATTGACGTTATACTGGGCGTGTTGCCGCAATTGCGCGAGATTACACCACAGACGGACAGAAAAATGCTGAAGAAAGTCGATGCTAGCCACCTCAAGACAGGCATGTATATCCATGACCTGAGCTGCGACTGGATGACGCATCCGTTCGTGCGCAATCGTTTCTTGCTGACCAGCGAGGATGAAATCCGCAAGATCATCGACGCCGGCATCCACGACGTGGTCATCGATTGCGCCAGGGGGCTCGATGTCGACCATGCGCCGACCCTGGAAGAAACCCGCCAGAGCACCGAAGCGGCGCTGGTGGACATCGCCGCGCGGCCGCTGATCGTCACCCGCACCACCCTGGGCGAAGAGCTCAAGCGCGCCGCCGTGATCCGCCGCCAGGCCACCGGCCTGGTGCGCACCGTGATGCAGGATGCGCGGCTGGGCAAGGCCATCGAACTCGACAGCGTGTCGCCGATGGTGGAAAACATCACCGAATCGATCCTGCGCAATCCCGGCGCGCTGATGGGCATGCTGCGCATCAAGAACAAGGATGACTACACGTTTTTGCATTCGGTCAGCGTGTGTACCTTGCTGGTGGCGTTTTGCCGTTCGCGCGGGATGGATGCCGAGACCACTTACCAGGCCGGCCTCGGCGGCTTGCTGCACGATACCGGAAAAGCGCTGGTGCCGGACCATATCCTCAACAAGCCGGGGCCGCTGACGGACGAGGAATTTGCCATCATCAAGAAGCACCCGCGCGACGGCTACGATATTTTGCTCAAGTCGCCCGCGATCGGTCCGATTCCGCTCGACATCACCCTGCACCACCACGAGCGGCGCGACGCCAGCGGCTATCCGGACAAGCAGGGCGAGGGCGCGATCAGCGAGCTGGCGCAGATGGCGGCCATCGTCGATGTGTACGACGCCATCACGGCCGAGCGCTGCTATCACAAGGGCATGTCGGCGGCCGAAGCGCTGCGCAAGATTTATGAGTGGAGCAAGTTCCACTTTCATCCCACGTATGCGCAGGAATTCATGCGCTGCGTCGGGATTTATCCGGTCGGCACCATGGTAATGCTCGAATCGGGGCGGTTGGCCGTGGTGATCGAGCCGCACGAAACCAACCTGCTGGCGCCCAAGGTGAATGTGTTTTTCAACACCAGGCGCAATGTCTACATCAAGCCGGAAACCGTCGATTTGTCGCGCCCGCTCGGTTTTGGGGGCGGCGACAAGATCGTGCGCCCCGAGTCGCCCCAGAAGTGGAATGTGGACCCGATGCGCTTCATCAGCGTCGGCTAGGCTCGGCAGCAGGTGATCCGTCGCCCCCGCGCAGGCGGGGGCCCAAGTTTCTTCGCGCAGCCGCGTCCTAGAAAAACTCGGCCGTATCGTTCGACGCCACCGCGTGCAGCAGGCCGCCCGAGACCAGCTGGTCGTAGTGGCAGGCCTGGTTACGCCCGTGGCTCTTGGCGTAGTACAGCGCCTGGTCGGCATGCCCGAGAATGATCACCGGCGACTCGTACGGGCTGATGCTCACAAAACCCACGCTCACCGTCACCTGTCCCACCTGCGGGAAATCGTGCGACTCGACATTGGTGCGGAAGCGGTCGATGATCTTTTGCGCATTGTCCAGGGTCGTCGAGCGCAGCAGCACCACGAATTCCTCGCCGCCGAAGCGGAACACCCGGTCTTGCGAGCGGAACGACGATTGCATCAGGTTGGCGATCAGGATCAGCACTTCGTCGCCGTACAGGTGGCCGAACTTGTCGTTGACCAGCTTGAAATGGTCGACATCGACCACTGCCAGCCACTGCTTTTCGGCATCCGAAGGCTGGCGCCGTTCTTCCCGGCCCGGTTCCAGCGACTCTTGCTCGGCCGTGACGTGCAGCATCTTGGCCAGCTGGTCGTCGAAGGTCTTGCGGTTGAGCAGCCCGGTGAGCGAGTCGCGCTCGCTGTAGTCGAGCAGGTTCTGGAAGTTGCGGTACACGCTGACGATCCCGCCGATGACGTGGATGGTGTCGCTCGTGTACGGGGTCGGGTGCAGGATTTCGAGGCAGGTGTCGACCTTCTCGCCGATCCAGATCGGCAGCCACAAGGTGCGCTTGCCGTCTTCCGACAGGCTTTCGGCGCTGGTGTCGTTGCGCGCGATGCAGGCGGCCAGGGCCGGGTAGCTGCTGATCGGCTCGCCCAGCGCATTCACGTCTGCAGGCTCTTCCATGCGCGCCACGCCGCCGGCGCAGATGCTGGCGCGTGCGCGCACGTACTGCTGGCCGCGCACATGCATGATGGTCAGCACGCGCGTCTGCGACGCCCGCGCCAGTTCCTGCACCGCCGAGATCACCGAGATGTCGAGCATCGTGTGGTCGCGGTGGCCAGTCATGTCCACCATGTGTTTAAGAAGGGAATCCATGTCGTTCTCGGAAATGTGAATCAAACTACTACCACGGTGCGGAGGCATGTCCATCGACACGGCGAGCTAGTCTACCTGATTGCCGGACTCCCTCGGCTGGCGCGTCGCCTTGGCGCCTCGCCTTGGCGCTTCGCCTTGGCGCCGCGTCCCGCGCCAGGCGACGCTGTGCACGATAACCTCATTTTGCTTTTTAGGCAATTGTCATGCATAAACGCTTGCGTTCACCCGATTCTACCGTTGTGTGACGGCTTACGGCTCACCGCACAGCAACTTTTTCGCCATCGTGTCGTATATCGACAGTTTCCATAATAACAAAAATAGTACCAATAAGAAAGTTGTGTTAAGTCAAGTTGCAGTTTCTTCGGATCTTTATAGTGAACTCAATGGCGGGAAAATTGAAGTACAGCAGCAACGTACCTCAAGGTAAGGCAGTAGCGCAGCCGCACCCTGTGCCAGAAGTTGGCAGTTTTAACTAACCGGAGGTCACCATGAGCACCATCACCACCGCAGTGCAAGCCTTTATCAACGACGAAGACGGCGCCACCGCCATTGAGTATGGCTTGATCGCCGCGCTGATCGCTGTTGCGATTGTATCGTCGTTGAAGTCAGTGCAAGACCAGCTGAAAACCTTGTTCGGTAAAGTTGTCACCGGCTTGACGGTTACGCCGTAATCCCTTGCAGCTCGGATAAGCCGTCCATTCACCCCACCGCGCTTCCCGGAACAGGGCCCTGTTCCGGGAGCTTTTTCACGTCCGCCGCCATGTCCTTCCGCCCCGCGCACTTCCATTTTCTTTGCTAAATATTTCCATCAAAAAAAGTTGTCTCGCGTCAAGTTGTCGCTACCCAACATCTCTATAGTCAACTCAATGGCGGAAAGTTGGAGTACAGAAGCAACGTACCTCCACGCTAGGCAGCAGCGCTGCCGCACCTGGGCCAGAAGTATGCAGTTCTAATCTAACCGGAGGTCACCATGAGCACCATACCCACCGCAGTGCAAGCTTTTATCAACGATGAAGATGGCGCCACCGCCATCGAGTATGGCCTGATCGCAGCGTTGATCGCTGTCGGACTGGTCACGGCCCTCACCAATGTGAAGACCCAACTGGTTGCCTTGTTCCAGCAGATTGTCACCGATCTGACCGTGTCGTAACGCCATCCCGGCGCTGATCAGCCATCGTTCGCCACACCTCGCTTCCCGGGACGGGTACTCCTGTTCCGGGAGCTTTTTACGTGAGCCGCCCATGCCCGCCTTGTCTCTTTCCCAATTGGTCCTGATCGCCCTGCTGTTGGGCGCCGTCGCCACCGACCTGGCCTCGCGCCGCATTCCCAACCGCCTGCTGGCCGCCGCCCTGGCCTGCGCCGCCATCCTGCACCTGTGTTGCGGAAGACCCTTGGCCCTGCTCGACACCGGCCTGGCCGGCTTCGCCACCGGCCTGCTGCTGTTCCTGCCCTTGTACTGCCTGCGCGGCATGGCCGCCGGCGACGTCAAGCTGATGGCCACCGTGGGCGCCTTCACCGGTCCCGCCATGGCCGTGCAGATCGCACTTGCCGCCTTTTGCGCCGGCGGCTTGATGGCGCTCGTCATGATCCTCGCCAGCGGTCGCTTGCGCGACACCGGCGCCAACCTGATGGCGTTGCTGCGCCCCCTGTTCCTGCGCCTGTGTGGCATGCCGGTCGTGGCCGAGCCACTGCCGACCCCGAGTGTGGGAAATATGCCATACGCGCTCGCAATTGCCGGCGGCACCTTTTTCACTCTGGCGCAGCCTTGGCTTTAAGTTTCCGTGCGGCCATAGCTTGTTCCGTATCAAGCCGGTACAGGGGCCGGTGGCTAAAATAAATTGTGGCTTTTGGAAACGCCACTTGTCTTTGCGAGGAACCCGACATGAGTTATACCGCCCCGACCGGCGCGCTTCCGCCCAGCGGCTTACGGATCCGTGCTGCGTCACCCGACTATGCCGGCGGCAGCGCGCCGCCGCAACCGCGCTGCGTGCGCGACACCGGCCTGGAACTGAGCCTGATCGTCGAACTGGTCGCCAAGGCGATGTATTCGATCGGCAAGATCCACCTGCCTGTCCTTACCGGCAAGCTCAAGCTGTCAATCAATGTTTTGCGTGAAGCGCTCGACGCCATGCAGGCCGGCCACCTGGCCGAAGTGGCGGGGCGCGGCGATTCCGACCTCGACGTGCACTACCAGCTCACCGAGGGCGGACGCCTGCGCGCGGCCGAGTTCCTGGCGCGCTGCCGCTACGTCGGCCCGGCCCCGGTCACCCTGCAAGCCTACCGCGACCTGGCCCAGCGCCAGTCGGGCCGGCAGGCCGGGGCCGCACAGGTCGGCATGGCCGAGATGGCCGCCGCCTTTGCCGACGACGTGCTCGAGGCGGGCGTGCGCGACCTGCTCGGCGCGGCCCTGCAGTCGCGCCGCCCGCTGTTGCTGCACGGCCCGTCCGGCAGCGGCAAGACCACCCTGGCGCGCAAGTTGGGGCGGCTGCAAACCGGGCTGGTGGCCATTCCGCATGCGATTTTGGTCGAGGGCCATATCGTGCAGTTCCACGATCCCGCCGTCCATATCCCGGCCCCGCCCCAGCATGCGCGCCACAGCGAAGAGCGGCGCAACCCGGATGCGCGCTGGATAATGTGCCAGCGCCCGCTGGTCCAGGTCGGCGCCGAGCTGGGCTACGAGATGCTCGACCTGCGCCTCGACCACGCCAGCGGCGTGTACCGCGCGCCGCCGCACTTCATGGCCAATAACGGCATCCTGCTGATCGACGACCTGGGACGCCAGCGCCTGCCCACAGAAGAATTGCTTAACCGTTTCAGCGCTCCGCTCGACAGCGGCTGCGACCAGCTCACCATCGAAGGCGGCTACAAGATCGCGGTGCCGTTCGACGTCACGCTGGTGCTGGCCACCAACCTCGCGCCGCAGGTCTTGCTAGACGAATCGTTCCTGCGCCGCATCGGCTACAAGATCCTGGTCGGGCCGCTGTCCGAGGCGTCCTATGCGACCTTGTTCCGGCGCCAGTGCCACCAGCATGCGCTGGCCTGCGACGAAGACGTGCTGTACTACCTGATCACGCGCCTGCATTACGGCAGCGGGCGGCCGCTGCTGGCCAGCTACCCGGCCGAGCTGCTCGGGCGCCTGCACGATTTTGCCGCCTTCGCCGGCACCACCGCGCGCCTCTCCGCGGCGGCCATCGAACAAGCCTGGCGCAGCATGGCGCTGGACCAGGCCGCGCCGGCTCCCGGCGCGCCCCCGTCACCGATGACTTTTTCCGCCGATAGCGGCACCACCCTGTACGAGAGGATCATATGAAAAACAAACGCGCATTGCTGACCATGGGCGTGGCGGTCCTGCTGGGGATCGCCGCGGTTGTCCTCGCGTCGCTGTGGCTGCTCCGGCAGCCGGGCAATGCCTCCAGCCGCATCGTGGTCGCCAGCGGCGATATCAGCCGCGGCCAGCGCCTCTCGCCCGACATGCTGCGCCTGGTCGACTGGCCGGCCGCCACCACGCCCAAGGATGGTTTCAAGGACAGCCTGAAACTGAGCGACCGGGTGCTCAAGGCGAACGTCCTCAAGGGCGAGCCGCTGACCGAAGCCAAGCTGGCCCCGGCCGGCACCCTGGGCGGCTTGTCGGCCCTGATCAGTGAAGGCAAGCGCGCCATCACGGTGCGCGTCAACGATGTCATCGGCGTGGCCGGCTTTGCGCTGCCGGGCAATTACGTGGACGTCATCGTGCACACCGAGCGCGATCCGGACGAACACGCCAAACAGTCGCGCAACGGGCTGCACATTTCGAAGATCGTGCTCGAACGCATCCTGGTGCTGGCGGTGGCGCAGGAAGTGGGGCGCGATGAAACCAAGCCGAAAGTGGTCAACGCCGTCACGCTCGAAGTCACGCCGGAACAGGCCGAAGCGCTCGACCTGGCGCGCGGGGTCGGCTCGCTGTCGCTGGCGCTGCGCAACCAGGTCGATCCGGGCTCGCCGCAGACCAGCGGCGCCACCAAGGCCAGCCTGCTCGACGAGCTGGCCGCCGCCGCGAGCGCCGCCGCGCCGGCGCCGGCGACCAAAAGCGCGGCGCCGCCGGCCAGGCCCAAGATCCCCGCGCGCGCCGCGCCGCGCAGCGCGCCGGTGGTGGTGGCGCACGCCCGCCGCGACTGCGTCAGCGTATTGAATGGCGTGACCACGTCACAAGAATGTTTTTGATGTTCGCGCACTTACCTTTCAGTCACCTCACAGGATGGCCGCTATGAACAACTGCAACAAGCAAGGCAAGATGAACCGGGCCGGCACGCTCGCGCTGCTGCTGGCGCTGGCCGGCGGCGCGCACGCCGCCGACAAGCAAGCCCAACCACAGGCCGAACGCGCCGACAGCGGCCCGCGCTGCAGCGGCCAGGCTGCGCGGCCCGGCAATATGACCTTGTTGGTGGGCAAGTCGAACCTGATGCGCCTGCCCGAACCGGTACGCAACCGCAGCATCGGCAACGCCGCCGTGGTGCAAGCCATGCTGGTCGCGCCCGACACCCTGTATCTGCTCGGGGTCGATGTCGGCACCACCAATATGATCGTGCAGGGTAAAAGCGGGGCTTGCAGCATCATCGACATCGTGGTCGGCATGGACCCCGCCGCGCTGCAGGCCAGCCTGGCCACCCTGATGCCTGAAGAAAAAGAGATCCGCGTCCATAGCGCCGCCGATTCGCTCGTGCTCAGCGGCACCGTGGCCGACGGCGCCGCCGTGCTGCGCGCGGTCGAACTGGCGACCGCCTTCGTCAGCCGGCCGCGGCGCTCGCTGGCGCAGCAGGGCGGCGACCCCGCCACCGGCGGCGCGGCCGCCACCACCGGCGCCGGCAGCGGCGCGAGCGGCGGGGGCGGCGCGGCGCCGGCGGCGCGCGTGATCAACCTGCTGGCGGTCGGCGCACCCCAGCAAGTGATGCTCGAAGTGAAGATCGCCGAAGTCTCGAAAAGCTTGCTCGAACGGCTGGACGGCGGCGTCAAGTGGGGCTTCGGCTCGGGCAGTTGGGCCACCACCCTGCTGGCCGATTTCATCACCGGCAATGCCCAGGCCGCGCTCGGCGTGCGCCGCGCCAGCGGCAAGGGCGTCACCCTCGAGGCCCAGAAGCAAGATGGCATCGTGCGCGTGCTGGCCGAGCCGAACGTGATGGCCGTCAGCGGCCAGGAAGGCAGTTTCCTGGCCGGCGGCAGCATCTTCATTCCGGTGGCCCAGGATAACAACAAGGTCACGCTGGAAGAGAAGGAGTTCGGGATCGGCCTGCGCTTTACCCCGACGGTGCTGGCCGGCGGGCGCATCAACCTGAAGGTGGCGCCGCAAGTGTCGGAAGTCTCGCACGAAGGGATCGGCATCTCGGCTGCAGGCTTTAGCGGCGGCGCGGTCCTGCCGCTGATCACCACCCGGCGCGCCAGCACCACCTTGCAGCTGCACGATGGCCAGAGTTTCGCCATCGGTGGCCTGATCAAGAACAACCTGATCGCCAACCGCAAGGGCTTGCCGCTGCTGGGCGAAGTGCCGGTGCTGGGGGCGCTGTTCCGCAGCACCGATTTCCAGCAAGACCGCACCGAACTGGTGTTCGTGGTCACGGCCCACCTGGTCAAGCCGCTGCCGCCCAACTACACCTTGCCCACCGATGGCCTGGCGCCGCTCTCGCGCAGTGAGGCGCTGCTGGGTGCGCGCTTGGAAGGACAGCCGCGGCCGCCGGCCGCCGCGGCCCCCGTCGCTTCGGCCACGCCGGCCACCCACAGCGGTTTTGAATTGAAATAGGAGAATGCCATGAACACACGCATCGTTCGCCGCATCGCCAGCCTGCTGGCAGCCACGCTCTGGCTGGGCGCTTGCTCGAGCACGCCGCACTGGGACGCGCGCTTCGGCCAGTCGCTGCGCGCCGCGCTGGCGGCCCAGGCCATCGACCCGGGCGCGGCGGGCGCCAACCGTCCTGTCAATGGACTCGACGGCAAGGCCGCGGCCGCCGCCTACGAGCGCTACCAGCATTCGACGGACGCCCCCGCCGCGCTGGCGCCACTGGCCATCGGGGCCGCAAAATGAAGCGCTCGCGTGTCCCGCCCGGGCGCCACCAGCGCGGCGCCTATGTGATCGTCTTCGCGCTGTTGCTGATGCCGCTGATGCTGCTCGGCGCCTTGGCGATCGATCTGTCGATGGCCTTCATGCGGCGTACCGACCTGCAGACCGCCGCCGACGCGGCCGCGCTGGCCGCCGCGCGCGGGCTCGACGGCAGCGCGGCCGGCATCGACAAGGCAAACGCGCGGGCCGAGGCTGTCATTATTTCCAGCGCCGTCGGCTATACCGCGCTGAGCTGGTCACCGGACGCGCTGCGCTTTAGCGACCAGCCCGGCAGCGATGCCGACTGGCTGCCTGCCAGTTCCGCCAACACCGCCGCGAATGCCTCCCGGATGCGTTATGCGCGTATCGACACGAGCAAACTGTCCCCCGAGTTCGGCAGCGTGCGCACCGTGTTCGCCGGCGCCATCGGCCCTGACTCTCTCTACGCCACCCTCAAGGTGAGCACCGTCGCGGTGGCCGGACGCAGCCAGGTCCAGGTCACCCCGCTGGCGGTGTGTGCGCTCGATAACCAGCGCTACGGTTCGCGCAACAACGGCGGCGGCCTGGTCGAGTGGATCGAACACGGCTTCCGGCGCGGGGTTAGTTACAATCTGCTCGATCTCAATCCCGGCATTGCCGGCGCGGCCCCGCTCAATTACCAGGTCAACCCGGTCGATTTTCCGCCCGCGGCCGAAAGCGAGTCGAACCGCACGCTCGACGCCCTGCGCCCGATGGTGTGCAGCGGCACCCTGGCGCTGCCGTTCCTGCCCGACAATGCGACCGTGTATGTGCGCCAGAACTTCCCGTCAGAACTTGCCGCACAACTCAATTCGCGCTTCGGCCCGCTTGGCGCCGGCGCCCCGGCCTGCGATCCGGTGGCGGCCCCGGCCGATACCAACATCAGGGAATTCATGCTGCCCCCGTTCTGGATGGCACTACCGACGCAGCCTCCCACGCCGACTGCCTTGTCCGGCAGCGCGCTAGCGCGCGTGATTGCCGGTCGGCGCGTGACGATTGCCGACGTGAGCGGGGCGACCCCGTCCACCGACCGGACCAGTTACGGTCCGCTGTGGACGTTTGCCAAGCCGCTGCTCTATCAGGGCGCGGCCCCGGTCAACACCGGTGCCAAATTTTCCAAGACCAACTGGGCCACCCTGTACCCGATCGCGACGAGCGAGCAAATGCTGGCCAACGCCAGCGCCCCGGCCGACGGCGACGCTCTTCCCTACGATTCGACCCTGCCCATCTTCAGGACTGCGCCAGGCGGAGCCAGCGCCCCCGGTCTGAAGGGGCGCAGGGTCCTGAATATCCCTCTGCTGTCGTGCCCGGTTAACGCGGACGGCACGGCCAACGTGCTGGCGGTCGGGCGCTTCCTGATGACCTCGCGCGCGAGCAGCACGGCGCCCGCGGTGTACGGCGAATTCGGCGGCCTGGCCACGCCTGACAGCCTCTCTTCGGCCACGGTCCTGTTCCGATGAAAGCGTCTTCCATCATGCCGCCTGCCTGTGCGCGCCGCGTGCGCGGTCTCGCCCATATCGAGCTGGCCCTCATCCTGATGACCATGGCAGTGCTGTTGCCGCTGGTGTTCAGCTTTGGCCGGGTCTTCTACGTGTATTCCGTGGTCAAGCAGGCCAACAGCGACGCCGCCGCCTCGCTGGCTACGGTGCCGATGAGCGAGTGGTCCATCAGTGAGGACGAAAGTAGTCCGATGAAGGCGCGCGCGCGCCAGATCGCCCGGCAAGCCTTGCTCGAGGCCAGCATCGCGCCCGCCATCAACCTGGTGGGAACGCACATCAGCTGCATGCGCCCTGGCCTGTTGGGATCGAGGGAATGCGGCGGCCCGAACCGACCCTCGTCCATTACGGTCGCCTTGGGCGTGCGCGTCCCGGTCACCGGGGTGATGAATATGTTCAACATCGGCGAGTCGATCGAGATATCGACCACCGTCACCGTTCCCTACACCAACTGAGCGCCCGGAGTTGCCGATGAAACCTACCCCTCTGGATCGCGGCGCCGCGCGCGGCGTCACAACAGTCGAGTTTGCGTTGACCTTACCGATTTTTCTGCTGTTCATGCTGGGCCTGCTTGAAGTGGCGCGCGCCATGTACCTGTGGAATGCGCTGTCGGACGCTACCCGCGGCGTGGCGCGCGCCGCGGCCATGACCAATCCGGCCGACAGCGACGCCCTGGCGGCACTGTCGGCCAGGGCCAGCGTGGCGGCGCGCGCGGCCGGCATGTCGCTCGGCGCCGCCGGGCTGGACGGGAAGATCGTGATCGCTCACCTGCGCAGCAATTTCAACCCGGTGAGCGCGCGGCCGGCCTGCCCGTCGCGCAACATTATCAACTGCAATGCCAATCCGAACGGGGAGACGTGCGTGCGTTTCGTGCAAGCGCGCCTGTGCGCGCCCGGCAGCGGACCCGAGTGCACACCGGCCTACTACAAGCCGCTGTTCAGCGGCAAGCTGTTGAACTGGAGTTTTGCCTACCCGACCTTTGCCACCGTTACACCGGCCGGCTCGCTCGGCCACCAGAGCGGCGTCACCGAAGCCTGCCCCGCTTTCTGACCGAAGCGCGCCACCACCCACGAGGATGTTCCATGAAAGCTTTACTGATTACCCACGACAGCCAGCTGCAAGCCGAAATCGCCGCCCAGGGCGCCGCGCGCATGCCGCCCGTGACCCTGGTGGCGGTGCGCAGCCGCCTGCGCGATGCGCTCGAGCGGGTGTTACCCGACAGCCCGGCGCTGGTGATCGTCGACGCCAGCGGCCTCGATGAAGACGAAGCCGAATTGCTGGTGCGCCTGGCCAAGCTGTACCCGGGCGCGACCTTCATGCTGCTCACCCGCGACCAGCAGCAAAACCTGTTGATCCGCGCCATGCGCGCCGGCGTGCGCGAAGTGCTGCAACTGCCGCTGGTGCACAGCGCCTTCCACGACGCCATCAACCGCATCGCCGACGCAGCCAATGCGGGCAAGGTGTGCGACGGCAAGGTGCTGGCCTTCATTTCCTGCAAGGGCGGCAGCGGCGCCACCTTTTTGTCGACCAATTTCGCCTATGCCCTGGCCAGCCTGGCCGACAAGAAAGTGATCCTGATCGACCTGCACGGCCAGTTCGGCGACGCCACCCTGTATGTGTCGGACCAGAAGCCGGCCATGACCCTGTCCGACGTGTGCAGCCAGATCGCGCGCATCGACGGCGCCTTTCTCGATTCGTGCCTGGTGCACGTGACGCCCAATTTCGGCATCCTGGCCGCGGCCGACGACCCGGCCCACGCGGTCGAACTGAAACCGGAGCAGATGGACGTGATCCTGCGCGTGGCGCGCCAGCACTACGATTACGTGGTGCTCGACGTGGGACGCCAGATCGACGCCATTTCGCTGCGCGCGCTCGACAACGCCGACGCCATCTACCCGGTGCTGCAGCTGGCCCTGCCCGACCTGCGCGACGGGCGCCGCCTGCTCGACATCTTCCGCTCGCTTGGCTACGCCATCGAAAACACGCGCCTGATCGTGAACCGCTACGAAAAGGGCGGGCGCCTGCGCCTGCAGGACGTGCAAGCCTCGCTTGGGGCCGAGGTCATGCACACCGTCCCCAACGATTACGTGAACGTGACCGATTCGGTGAACCAGGGCGTGCCGGTGCTGCAACTGTCGCGCGCCAGCCCGGTGGCGCGCAGCCTGGCCGAGCTGGTCGAGCTGGTCACCGCGCGGCGCGTGCCGGAAGCGAAGGGCTTGCTCACGCGCCTGTTCGGGCGCGCCGAAGTCGAACAATAATCGAAGCGTCACCCCCAGGAGAATCCCATGACCTTGCGCGAACGCCTGACGGCGACCGAGGACAGCCGCCACATCCAGCCGGCCGAGCCGGAAACGTCCAACCACGCCTACCACGACCTGAAGAAGAACATGCACCAGATGGTGCTCGACCGCATCGACCTGGAGCGCCTCAAGCGCCTCACGCCCGAGCAGTTCAAGCACGAGCTGGGCCTGCTGGTGCAGCACATCATCGAGGAAGAGCACATCGTGCTCAACCAGCACGAGCGGCACGACCTGGTGCTCGACATCCAGCACGAAATGCTCGGCTTCGGCCCGCTCGAGCCGCTGCTGGCCGACCCGACCGTCTCGGACATCCTGGTCAACACCTACAACCAGGTCTATGTGGAGCGGCGCGGACGGCTGGAGCTGACCGACATCACCTTCCACGACAGCGCCCACCTGATGAAGATCATCGACAAGATCGTCTCGCGGGTCGGGCGCCGGGTCGACGAATCGAGCCCGATGGTCGACGCCCGCCTGCCGGACGGCTCGCGCGTGAACGCGATCATCCCGCCGCTGGCGGTCGATGGCGCGATCCTGTCGATCCGGCGTTTTTCGGCCACCCCGCTCACCGTCGAGAACCTACTGCGCTACAAGAGCATGACCCCGCCCATGGTGCAGGTGCTGCAGTCGCTCGGGCATTCGAAGATCAACATCCTCATTTCGGGCGGCACCGGCAGCGGCAAGACCACCTTGCTCAACCTGCTGTCGGGCTTCATTCCGGCCAACGAGCGCATCATCACCATCGAAGACGCGGCCGAACTGCAGATGCGCCAGCCGCACGTGGTGCGCCTGGAAACGCGCCCGCCCAACATCGAAGGCAAGGGCGAGGTGACCCAGCGCGCGCTGGTGCGCAACGCGCTGCGCATGCGCCCCGACCGCATCATCCTGGGCGAGGTGCGCGGGGCTGAAGCGATGGACATGCTGCAGGCCATGAACACCGGGCATGAAGGCTCGCTGGCGACGATCCACTCGAACACCCCGCGCGACGCCCTGGCGCGCCTGGAAAACATGGTCGGCATGGCCGGCGTGACCCTGACCCCGCGCGCGGTGCGCCAGCAGATCTGCTCGGCCATCACGGTGGTGTTGCAGGTAACCCGCCTGACCGACGGCGCGCGCAAGCTGGTCAGCCTGCAGGAAATCACCGGCATGGAAGGCGAGATGATCGCCATGCAAGAGATTTTTTGCTTCGAGCAGACCGGGGTCGACGCCGAAGGCAAGGTGGTCGGACATTTCCGTGCCACCGGGGTGCGCCCGCGCTTCGCCGACCGCCTGCGCCTGTTCGGTGCGCCCGTGCCCGACTCGGCCTTCGACCCCAGCCGCATTTTCGAATAGGAGCGGCCATGGATTATGTCTTCTATGCCTTTGCCGTGCTGCTGTTCGCGGCCGTGATCCTGATGGTCGAGGGCGGCTGGCTGCTGTGGTCGGAAACGCGCGGCGGCGGCGCCCTGCGCATCGCGCGCCGCCTGCGCGTAATGTCGGGCGGCACCGACACCGAGGGCGGCACGGTCTCGATCCTCAAGCGGCGTCGCTTCAGCGCGTCCGATACGCTCGACGGCATGCTGCACCGCCTGCGCATGGCGCAGGCGATCGATCGCCTCCTGATGCAGGCCGGGGTCAACTGGATGGTGGCGCAGTTCCTGGCGGCCTCGCTGGTGCTGCTGTGCGCCGCAGGGCTGGCGGCGCATACGTGGGACACGCCGGCGCTGCTGACCTGGGCGCTGCTGCTGGCCGGTGCGAGCCTGCCGTATGGCATGTTGCGGCGCACGCGCGCCAAGCGCCTGGGCAAGATCGAGCAACAGTTACCCGAGGCGGCCGACTTCCTGGCGCGCGCCATGCGCGCCGGGCACTCGTTTACCAACGTGTTGCAAATGGTCGGCAGCGAACTGCCCGAGCCGCTCAGCGGCGAATTTCGCATCGTGCACCAGGAAATCAACTACGGCGTGCCGATGAACGAAGCGCTGTACAGCCTGGCCGAACGGGTTCCCCTGACCGACCTGCGCTACATGGTGATCGCGGTGCTGATCCAGCGCGAGTCGGGCGGCAACCTGGCCGAAATCCTGGGCAACATCGGCCACATCATCCGCGAGCGCCTCAAGCTGCTCGGCCAGATCCGGGTGCTGTCGGCCGAAGGGCGCATCTCGGCCTGGATTTTGGGCCTGCTGCCGTTTGGCGTCACCGGCATGATGTACTTTGCTAATCCCGAGTACATCAGCATGCTGTGGACCGACCCCGACGGCAGGCGCTTGCTCGGCTACGCCGGGGGGATGATCACCATCGGCGTGCTGTGGCTGCGCAAACTGATTCATATTCGCGTCTAGGAGAAAGCCATGAGCGGCTCGCAATTATTGTTTTTGCTGATCGTGTTCGCGGTCGTGGTCGGCCTGGCGGCGCTGGCGATGGCGACCTTCTGGCCCGGCTACATGCGCCAGCGCCTCAAGCGCGTGGGCGCCACCGCCGCCGACACCAGCGTCGGACGCAACGATGGCTGGGTGGAAAAGGTGGCCAAGGTGGCCCAGCCTTTCGGCGTCCTGTCGCTGCCCGAGCAGGGCTGGGAAAAATCGCCCCTGCGCACCCGCTTCATGAACGCCGGCTGGCGCGGGCCGTCGGTGGCGCCCCTGTATTTCGCCGGCAAGACCTTGCTGGCGCTGTTGCTGCCGGCGCTGGTGGGACTGTGGATCGCGCTGTCGAGCGAGGTGATGCGCGGACAGATCATCATGCTGATGCTGCTGGGCGCGGCCACCGTCGGCTACTACCTGCCCAACGTCGTGCTCGAAATCACGGCGCGCAAACGCCGGCGCGAGATCTTCGAATCGATTCCCGATGCGCTCGACCTGCTGACGGTGTGCGTGGAAGCGGGCCTGAGCCTGGAGCGCGCGCTGATCAAGGTGGCCGGCGAAATCCACATCAAGTCGATCGTGCTGGCCCAGGAAATGCAGCTGGTGCTCATGGAAATGCGGGCCGGCTTCAGCAAGGAAAAGGCGCTGCGAAACTTCGCCCTGCGCAGCGGCGTGGAAGACGTCGACACGCTGGTGGCGATGATGATCCAGTCCGAGCGCTTCGGCACCAGCATGGGCACCTCCCTGCGCGTGCACGCCGACACCTTGCGCACCAAGCGCCGCCAGATGGCCGAGGAACAGGCGGCCAAGATCGGCGTCAAGCTGATGTTCCCCCTGATTTTCTTTATCTTCCCGACCCTGCTGATGGTCTTGCTCGGCCCCGCCGGCATGCAGATCATGCGCACCCTCAGGTCGGTCAACGGACAGTGACGTCCTTGTTATGCCTTTACCGGAGCCGCTCATGCGACGCACCCTGACCAGTACCACCCTGCTGATCGCCGGCGCGCTGCTGCTGGCCTGCGCCGGTCCGCGCAGCCGCGTCGAGGGCGCCCATGCGCCGGCGGCCGCGCCAGTCAGCGCCGAGGACGCTTATCTGACGGGGCGCGGCGCCCACCTGGCGCGCCGCCACGACGCCGCGCTGGCCGCCTATCGCGCTGCGCTGGCGCGCGATCCGGCCCACCTGAAGGCGCGCAACGGCCTGGCCACCCTGTACGCCGAGCAGGGCGATTTTGCGCGCGCCATCGCCCTGTGGCAAACAATGACGCGCGAAGGCGAGGGCGCCGACGGGCAGGTCAGCGCCTTCCTGTTCAGTAATCTCGGCTATGCGCACTTCCTCAACGGCCAGTTCGAACAAGCCCTGGCGGCCCTCGAAAAAGCTTGCCTGCTCGACCCGCTCAACGAGCGCGCCTGGGACCACCTGGGCGGCGCGCTCGAGAAGGTCGGGCAGCACCAGCGCGCACAGCAGATGTACCGCCAGGCCAGTGCCCTGCGCACGCACGATCTCAAGGCCGACTATGCGGTTGCCGGGCACGCCGGCGTGGCCGCCATCGACAGCGCGCTCAAGGCCGGTAGCCAGGCGCCGGCGCCAGAGCCGCAGTGGGACCGGACCGAGGTTCGCCAGGACGCTTCCGGCGTGTTCGTGGTGCAGCGCGTGGGCGCGGTCATGGCGGCTATGCCGACGCCGGCGGCGGCGATCGCGGCGCCGGTGCCGGCGGCACGCTCCGGCCAGGCCCTGCTGGAAATCCGTAACGGCAATGGCGTGGCCGGCATGGCGCGCTCGCTGGCCGGCACGATGGACGAGCGCGCCCTGCGCGTGGTGCGCCTGAGCAATCAGAAAGGATTCGGCGTGCGCCAGACCCGCATCGAATACCAGCCGGAATTTCGCGAGGCCGCCGAGCGCCTGGCCCAGCGCTTCGGCGCTGCGCGCGTGGTGGCCGTGGGCCAGATCGGGCGCGCCGACGTGCGCCTGGTGATCGGGCGCGACATGGCGTCGGGCGCGCTCACCGCCGCGCCAGCGGACGCTGCCGTCGCCGCCGCCGCCGCGCGCACCAGGCCGCTGCCGGGGCAGGGCTGATGCGGCATTGAGGGCTGGTCCGTTTGTGCCATATCAAATCCGGGGTGGACGCTCACGTGACAATAGCGTGATCGAACCACTTACCGGAGTATTTCCATGAACTTTGCAGAACGTTTTATCCGCTTCCTGTGCGGCCTCGCACTGCTGGCGCTGGTTGCCTGCGCACCCACGCCGCAGCGCGAAGGCACGGGCGAATTCATTGACGACACCATCATCACCGGCAAGGTCAAGGCCGCGCTGGTGGCCGACCCCGACCTCAAGGCCACCCAGATCAATGTCGAGACCTTCAAGGGCACGGTGCAACTGAGCGGCTTCGTGCCGGCCGAGCACATCGGGCGGGCGGTGTCGCTGGTGCGCAGGATCGACGGCGTCAAGGACGTCAAGAACGACATGGTGCCCAAGCGCTGACGCGGCTCTGGCGGCGCTGGCCGGCCGGTGTTCTTGCTCAGCCTTTCAGCAGGGCTTTTTCGGCTGCGCTCAGGCGCTTGGCGCTGACGGTCACGACGGTCATGTTGGCGTCCGCGCCGGCTTGCACGGCGACCGTCGGGGCAAGGCGCGGAGCCGGTCCGCTGGCGGTGGCAAAGCTCGTTGCGGAGACCACGACGAGGGCGGCGACGAAGATGGTTTCCATGTTTTTTGCGATGTTCATGATGTTTTCCTGTGTGTGAAGTTCGTTGGGTTGAGTGAACTATAGCGACAGGGGCGATTGTCAACACCGCGATTGCGACGAAGCGCCGGTTTGGCGGGATGGAGCGTCAAATTGAGGGTAAAAGCGTGCCTGGCGGCCGCCTGCCGGCGGCTGAGGCAGGCGCTTATTTCTTGAAACGGATGGTCATTTCGGGACGCTGCTCGAGGCTGCCGATTTTCCACGAATAGGTGCCGATCAGGCCGAAGAACGACGGGGTCGAGGTGGCATTGTGCGAGAGCACTTCGGCGCTGATCGGCACCGTCACCAACAGCTTGCCCTCGAGCTTGATGCCGAGTGCCGCCATGCTGGCTTTTTCCTTGTCATCGAGCTTGCCCGCCTGCAGGGTCAGCACGCCATCCGGGCCGGTGTGAACGCGCAGCATGCCGAGCAGGTCGAGCGCCTGGCCGCGCTGGCGCCTGCCTTCCACGCTCAGGTCGTAGCGCGCGTTGCCGTTGTACGCGGCCTGGCGGATCTCGTCATTGCGCTCGAGCTTGGCCGCCTGGTCGTGCATGCCCGCTTCCGCTTTCGGGCCCAGCTTGTTGCCATTGGCCATTTGCCCGGCCGCCAAGGTATGCACGGCGGTGCCGGCGTAGGAATACTCGTAGCTGCCATCGGACTGAAACGCAGTCCGGGCGGTAAAGCGTTCGGGGACCAGGCATCCGGTCAGCAGCAGGGCGGCGCACGCGCCTGCGTACAGGAGTCGACAGCTCATCGGGCAATCCATGGAAGGTCGGAAACGCGCAGTGTAGCTCAGTCAATACAATCTTGTCAGAGTAGACAAATTTGCTTACAAGGTGCAACGTCACTTACCGGGCGCGCGGGCAGTGCCTGGCCCGTGCTACCCTCGTGCTACCCCCGTGTTACGCTCGTGCCGCGCCCCTGAGCACCGCCGGCGCGATGATGCGGTGCATCGGTGTCACCGGCAGCATGTAGAGCCGCCCGAGCCAGTTATGCACATGGACCACGGTCGACACCGTGGCCAGCACCTTGCCGCTGCCGGCATCGACCGTCTTGTACACCGACAGGATCACGTCGAGGTGCTTGTCCTTGTCGCCCAGCAGGACTTCGTCGGGCGTGTTGGCGAACAGGGTAAAGATGCCGACCCGGTCGCCGACCTGGTAAGCCGAGGCCGGCTTGGCCGGATCGAGCATGGACAAGGTGCCGAGGTTTTTCAGGCCCAGCAGCGATACCACCCGGTTGCGCAAGGTCATCAGTCGGTTGACCCAGCGCGGCGTGCCGGCCGCCGCTTTCAAAAACAAGTCGAGCGCGCTGGCGCCGCTGTCCAGCGGCGCAATCGCCCAGGCGTCGTGGAAATACGCGCCAGGCAGCGACGCCGCCAGCGCGCTGGCTGCGGGAATGGTGGTTTCAAGGGGTTTGGCGTGCATGGCGTCCGCGCGGAAGGGCAGGTCGTGCCGGTCCGGTCGGACGCGCGGCAGCTCGGCTGGCGAGCATGCCATCTTAATACGGAAGCGCGCGCCGCGCACGGACCTCATCGATCCGCTCGGCGCCCGCCTGCGTTTACTGCATGAACCAGCCGTGGCTGACCACGATCGACTGCCCGGTCAGCGCATTGCTCGGGAAGGCCGCCAGGAACAGGGCGGTCTGCGCCACATCCTCGACGGTGGTGAATTCGCCATCCACGGTTTCCTTGAGCATCACGTTCTTGACCACATCCTCTTCCGAGATGCCGAGCGCCTTGGCCTGCTCGGGAATCTGCTTTTCGACCAGCGGCGTGCGCACGAAGCCCGGGCAGATGACATTGGCGCGCACGCCGTGCGCCGCGCCTTCCTTGGCGACCACCTTGCACAAGCCGATCAGGCCGTGCTTGGCCGTCACATAGGCCGACTTGAGCGGCGACGCTTCTTTCGAATGCACTGAGCCCATGTAGATCACGCTGCCGCCGCGCCCTTGCGCATACATCACTTTCAGGCAGGCGCGGGTAGTCAGGAAGGCGCCGTCCAGGTGGATCGCCAGCATTTTCTTCCAGTCGTCGAAGGCAAAGCTCTCGACCGGGGCCACGATCTGGATGCCGGCGTTCGAGACCAGCACGTCGATACCGCCGAAGCGCGCCGCGACGGCCGCGATGCCCGCCTCGACTTCGGCTTCGCTGGTCACGTTCATGGCCACTGCCATGCTGCGCTCGCCCGAAGGATCGAGCTCTTTTGCGGTGGCCTCGGCCGCTTTGAGGTCGAGGTCGGCGATGACGACCTTGGCGCCGCTCTCAAAATAGACCTTGGCGATATGTTTGCCGATGCCGCTGGCGGCGCCGGTGATGACAGCAACTTTATCTTGCAGGTTCATGGGATTCCTCTTTCAGCAAATTGGTGGCGGCACTCGTGTGCCGGGAGGTCAGGAAATCGTAAATGGCGGGGCTCTTGTCGACCGGCGGCAAGGCCAGGATCTGCGGATGCGACAAGGTCAGCGCGGCGTCATCGTAGCCCGAACGCCAGTGTTCGTTCATGGTGACGCGCGAAAATTCGAAGTCCTTCGACTGGCCTTCGTAATTGCGCGAGCGGTACACCAGCTGGACGATGTTGTAGACCGCTTCGTCGGACGCTTCGGCCAGCAGGCGCGCCTGGGGCGTGCCGGCCAGCGCGGGCGGCATCTGGGCCAGCAGCTCGTTAAACGCGGTGCGCAGCTCGGCCAGCTTGCGGAACTTGTCGGTGGCGGCCCGCGTGCGGCTGGAAAACTGCACTTCCTTCATGCGCACGGCCACCTCGGTCAGGTCGCGCGGCAGCGCGCCGCTGGCACTCCACAGGTCGACCTGCAGCACCAGGGTATCGACCCCCGAGTGCGACGACAGCACCCAGTCGAGCGGGGTATTCGAGACCAGCCCGCCATCCCAGTAATGCTCGCCGTCGATTTCGACTGCGTCGAAGCCCGGCGGCAGGGCGCCGCTGGCCATGATGTGTTTGGCGGCGATGGTGTCGACCGCGTTGTCGAAGTAGGCGAAGTTACCGGTACGCACGTTCACCGCGCCGACCGACAGGCGCATTTCGCGGCTGTTGATGCGGTCGAAATCGACCAGCTTGTTTAGCGTGCCTTCCAGCATCGAGGTGTCGTAATAGCTGGTGGCGCCGCGGTTGGCCATCGGCAGGTACGGCGGCGGCATGCGCGGCTCGAAAAAGCCCGGCACGCCGTGCGACAGGACACGCCCGGCCGCCATCTGGTTGGCCCAGCCGCGCAGGGTGTCGCCGGTGAGCAGGCTGGTCCACCATTCGCCGGCGCCGCCGTCGCCGGCATTGCTGACCGTTTCCCAGAAGCTGCGCAGTTTGGCGACCCGGTCCGCGCGCGGGTTGCCGGCGATGATGGCGCTGTTGATGGCGCCGATCGAAATGCCGGCGATCCAGGTCGGCTCGATGCCCGCTTCCAGCAAGCGCTCGTAGACGCCGGCCTGGTAGGCGCCGAGCGCGCCGCCGCCCTGCAACAACAGGGCGATGCTGCCGAAGGCCGAGGCGCACGGGCGCGCCGCTTCGGGTGGCGCGGTGGCGCGGTTATGCAATGTTGAGCCGTCACGCATGTTCGGGCACCGGAACGTCGAAACCATTGAGCGTGGTCGATACCATGGAATAGAGTCCGACCAGGTAGATTAGTTCATTGGCGCCCTTCTGGCCGAAGGTGGCCAGCGCCAGGCGATAGATCGGCTCGGGCAACAGGCCGCCGCGGCACAGGGCGTAGGCGAGGTCGTAGGCGACGCTTTCTTCCTTGTTCAGGTCGGAGGGCTTGAGGTCGGCCACCAGGGTCGCCAGGCGTGCCAAAGGCATGCCTTCGGCCTCGGCCACGGCGATGTGGGCGTACAGCTCGTAGGCGGCGTCGAAGCGGGCGCCGACCACCAGGATGGCGATCTGGCGCACGTTATCCGGCAACACGGCGTTGGCGGTCATGGCCAGGGTCAGGTTCCAGATCGCCTTGCCGATGGCGGGCTCGTGCAGCCACGGGTTCCACGGCCCCATCAGGGCGCCATCCTCGCGCTGGGAGACAAAGGCGTTGAAGTTCGAGGCAATGCCTTTGCGCATGTCGTCGTACAGGGGCTGTTGTTCGGGGGTGAGGTCGGAAGGGGCGATCAGGGGCAGGCGCATGCTGGCTTTCTGGCGTGGTTGGCAAGGGGGAAGCCGAACCGGTCCGTGCAGGTGGCGCGCGGCCTTCACCGGCGCGGGAGGATCGTTTCAGCTCGTTGCCAAAGAATACACCGGCTTACTTAGGCGAAAATTGGTTCGTGCGCGAGTCGATTGCGCGAGCGGCGTGAAAGGTCGATGGCATGCCATGCAGACGGAAAGTCGCCAGGGCGCGCACGTTTATCGCGACAATTCCTTTACTTGATGTGCGTATCATGTAAAAGAATAGCGCCTTTTTTTACATGATGGCGTCGTCATGTGAACAAAGTGAGCGTGAGCTCACCGCGTCAATATGTTGAAAAATTCTTCGTTGATGAAGTAGTTTTCTCGCCATACGGACTGCTCCCGCAGCAGCCCGGCACTGACAAGAGCGCGCAGGTACTTGGTACAGGTTGGTCTGGAGCCCAGTTCTGCTTCCTCGAGAAACTTGACTTTACAGTAAGGGTGGCGAAACACGACTTCCAGAATCCCCGCTACTTGAACCTTGGGCAAGACTTTTTCGGCCCTGGATGCGGCGTCACGCATCAGCTGCTCGATCCCCAAGATGCGTTCAGTGGTCATTCGTGACGTGCTTTCAACGGCTCTCAGCATAAAGAGAACCCAGGACTCCCATTGGCCGTGTTCCGTCACCCCAGCCAGCCCACGATAGTAATCGCCCTTGTGGTCCATGATGTAGCGCGATAGATAAACGATGGGAACATCAAGCAGTTTTTCTGAAAGTAGAAGCAATATATTGAGAATCCGGCCAACTCTGCCGTTGCCGTCGGGGAATGGGTGGATTGCTTCAAATTGGTAGTGCATGACCGCCAGCTTGACCAAGGGGTCCAGTTCCGAAGGCGTGTTGATGAAAATCTCCAGATTTGCCAGCTTGTCGCGAATCACCCCTTCACCCTCGGGAGGCGTGTAAATTGTTTCGCCGAGAGGATTCGACAATCGGGTACCGGTCAAGCGGCGCACACCATCATCTGCTTGTTTGATCAGGCAGTACATGTCCTCAAACAGGCGCGTTGTCAAAGGCATGTCGCTTTTCACCCACTGAAACCCCTGCCACAGCGCGTCCTTGTAATGCAGGACCTCCTTGGTCTGTGCATCGGAGCCTTCACCGCCATTGGCAAATCCTTGAAAAAGGGCATCGTTGGTGGTGACAATGTTCTCGATCTCGCTGGACAGCTTCGCTTCTTGCAGCCCCAGCGCTTGGATCAATACGCCTTGATTTGGCAGCTGCTTGGCTGCCCCTTTCAAGTCCGCCAAGGCGGCACGCGCGGCAATTGTCTGCTTGAGCACCGCCTTGGTTTCCAGCTCCGTAGCCGGAGGCAGCAAGGGCAGGTCGTTGAATGGCTTGTTCCGATCGAATGGCATGAGCACCTTCTCAGAAAATATCCGCGGTTTTGCCAGGCTTCTACCGACGAAAGCCGGACAACGTCCAGCCGATATCATACTGCTTCCCGCAAACTGGGAACGTCCGCATGCAAAAGCTAAAGGTGTGCAAAGCTGGGGCTTGCCTGCATGGACAGCAGATAGCAAAAAGCCCAGCGGATGAGGCTGGGCTAAATGCTTGAATATTGGTGCCGACTGCCGGTTTCGAACTGGCCACCTGATGATTACAAATCAACTGCTCTACCAAATGAGCTAAGTCGGCGAAACTTTTACAGCCGCGATTATACGCTATTTGATGCGCGTGAGCGTCGGACGGCCACCTTTTTTAGGCGGATCGTTGTTGTCGTCCGGACCCGGCGCGCTGGCCGGCACGCCCGTCGGCGCACTGTCCGATGCCGTCACCGGCACGCTCGACAGTCCCACCGGCGCTGGCCTGGACGGCGACGGCACGCTCGACAGCGGGCTGTCGGTCGGCTGCCCGGCGGCGTTCTCGGACGCCGTGCTGCTCACCTCGAACGCCATCCCCTGGCCGTTCTCGTTGCCGTAGATCGCCAGCACATTTTGCACCGGTACGTAAATCTCGCGCGACACGCCGCCGAAGCGGGCGTGGAACTGGATCGCTTCATTGTCCATCTTCAAGCCCGAGGTGGCGCCGAAGCTGATGTTGAGCACGATTTCGCCTTTTTTGACGAATTCCATCGGCACCGTCGTGGCGGCGTCGACCTTGACGGCGAGGTAGGGCGTGAACCCGTTGTCGGTGCACCACTCGTAAATGGCGCGCAGCAGGTAGGGCTTGGTTGAGATCTCGGACATGTTCTGTAATGGTGTGGTGCGACGCGTACACGCCAGTCTACTGCGATTCGCCCGCGCGCGGGCCAACTGGCGTGTAAGGAAAGTTGCAGCTGGCGCCAGGGGCGATCAGCGGCGCATGACTTTCTCGGACGGGGTCAGCGCTTCGATGTAGGCCGGACGCGAGAAAATGCGCTCGGCGTACTTCATCAGCGGCGCAGCCGTCTTCGACAGTTCGATGCCGTAGTGATCCAGGCGCCACAGCAGCGGGGCGACGGCCACGTCGAGCATCGAGAATTCGTCGCCGAGCATGTACTTGTTCTTGAGGAACAGCGGCGCGAGCGTGGTCAGGCGGTCGCGGATTTCGGCGCGCGCCTTGTCGTGGCTCTTGTCGTTGGCCTTGGCGCGCTCGCTCTCGAGCACGTGCACATGGACGAACAATTCTTTTTCGAAGTTGAACAGCATCAGGCGCGCACGCGCGCGCATCAGCGGATCGGCCGGCATCAGTTGCGGATGCGGGAAGCGCTCGTCGATGTATTCGTTGATGATGTTCGATTCGTACAGGATCAGTTCGCGCTCGACCAGGATCGGCACCTGGCCGTACGGATTCATCGTCGAGATGTCTTCTGGCTTGTTAAACAGGTCCACATCGCGCACTTCGAAGTCCATGCCTTTTTCGAACAGGACCAGGCGGCAGCGTTGGGAGAACGGGCACGTGGTGCCGGAGTAGAGAACCATCATTTTTATAGTTCCTTAGAAACAAAGGGGGTGAAACGACGAGCGGATCACCCCGAAATGTGCCCGCTGAATGACTCAGCGGGCAATGAATGAAGCGTGCAGCCTGCTTACTTGACTTCTTTCCAGAACGATGCGCTCAGGCGCCATGCGAACAGGGCGAAGATCGACATCAGGAACAAGACCCACACGCCCAGGCTCTTGCGGGTGGCGGCGGCCGGCTCGGCCATCCACTCGAGGTAGGCCACCAGGTCGGCCGTCGCTTCGTCGAACTGGAGCGGCGTCATGGTGCCGGGCGTGACTTGCGTAAAGCCAGCGAACTTGTGCACGGTTTTGTTTGCATCATGCGGATCTTTGACCTCATCCATCTTGATGGTACGCACACCCTGCTGTTGCCACATGACGTGCGGCATGGCGACGTTCTCGACCACCAGATTGTTCCATCCGGTCGGACGGGTATCGTCCTTGTAGAAGGTACGCAGATAGGTGTACAGATAGTCGGGGCCGCTGCCGTGCGAGGAAGCCTTGGCGCGCGCGATCACCGACAGGTCGGGCGGTACCACGCCGAACCATTGCTTGGCGTCGGCCGGGCGCAGCGCGGTAGTCATCAGGGCGCCGACTTTTTCACCGGTAAACAGCAGGTTTTCCTTGATTTGATCTTCCGTCAGACCCAGGTCTTTCAGGCGGTTGTAGCGCATCGAGGAAGCCGAGTGGCAGTTCAGGCAATGGTTGACGAACAGCTTGGCACCGTTTTGCAGCGAGGAGAGGGTCGGACGCGCCGGCGCCTTGTCCAGCGGATGGCTGCCACCGCTGGCCAACGCCAGGCCCGGCAGCAATGCCAGGATCGCGATCAGTTTTTTCGGAAAATTCATGTAATGTCCTTTTGCTGTGATGTCGTCGATTAGTGCGGATGGAACGTCACACGTTTCGGCACGGGCTTGAAGGTGCCCATCGAGCTCCACCAAGGCATCAACATGAAGAAACCGAAGTACAACAGGGTGCACACCTGCGACGCGGCCGTGAAGAAGGCGGTCGGCAACTGGGTGCCGAGGTAGCCGAGGATCACGAACGAGAGGCCGAACACCATGTAGACATACTTGTGCCAGTCAGGACGGTAGCGGATCGACTTGACCGGCGACTGGTCCAGCCACGGCAGGGCGGCGATGATCATCACCGACGAACCGAACAGCACCACGCCCCAGAATTTCGCGTCCAGCACCTGCGGCAGCATGCCGATGATGACCAGCAGCGCGAAAGCGGCGATGCCGGCCTTGACGATGAACGGCAGGCGCGTCTTGACCCAGATGAAGGCCACGTACAGGGCGATCGCACCCATCAGCACATACATGAAGTCGGCCGTGGTGGCGCGCAGCACCGAGTAGAACGGCGTGAAGTACCAGGTCGGGGCGATGTGCGCCGGGGTCTTGAGCGAATCGGCCGGGATGAAGTTGTTGTACTCCAGGAAGTAGCCGCCCATTTCCGGGGCAAAGAACACCACCGCGCTGAAGATCAGCAGGAACACCGACACGCCGAACAGATCGTGCGCCGAGTAGTAAGGATGGGACGGGATCGAATCGAGCGGATGGCCGTCCGGACCCAGGGTTTCCTTGACTTCGATACCGTCAGGATTGTTCGAACCGACTTCGTGCAGCGCGATCAGGTGGGCAGCAACCAGGCCCAGCAGAACCAGCGGAATCGCGATCACGTGGAAGGCGAAGAAGCGGTTCAGGGTGGCGTCGGAGACTACGTAGTCGCCGCGGATCCACAGCGACAGGTCAGGGCCGATGAAAGGAATCGCACCGAACAGGTTGACGATCACCTGGGCGCCCCAGTACGACATCTGGCCCCATGGCAGCAGGTAGCCGAAGAAGGCTTCGGCCATCAGGCACAGGAAGATCGCAAAGCCGAACAGCCAGATCAGTTCGCGCGGTTTGCGGTAAGAACCGTACAGAAGGCCGCGCGTCATGTGCAGATAGACGATGATGAAGAAGGCCGAGGCGCCGGTCGAGTGCATGTAACGCACCAGCCAGCCCCACGGTACTTCGCGCATGATGTATTCGACCGAACCGAAGGCCAGGTTGGCGTCCGGCTTGTAGTGCATGGTCAGGAAGATGCCGGTGACGATCTGCAATACCAGCACCAGCATCGCGAGCGAGCCAAAGATGTACCAGAAATTGAAGTTTTTCGGGGCGTAGTACTGGCCCCACTGGTCGTTCCACAGCTTGGTCAGGGGAAAGCGATCGTCCACCCAGCCCAGCGCCTTGTCGGCCACCGGCGCATTCGCGGGGAACTTGGTTTCTTTAAAAGCGGCCATGGTTATGCCTCGCCTTTCTCGTCTTTACCGATGATCAACTTGTCGCCCACGAACATATGGCGCGGCACTTCCAGGTTGTCCGGCGCCGGCTTGTTCTTGAACACGCGACCGGCCAGGTCGAAGGTCGAACCGTGGCAAGGGCACAGGAAGCCGCCGTGCCAGTCGTCCGGCAGGTTCGGCTGGGCGCCTTCGGTGAACTTCGAGGTTGGCGAGCAGCCCAGGTGCGAGCAGATGCCGACCGCGACCAGCAGCTCGGGCTTGATCGAACGGTGTTCATTGCGTGCGTACTCGGGCGTGAGCGCGTCGGGCGTGCGCTCCGACTTCGGATCGGCGACCGCGCCGTCGGTCTTCTTCAGCGAAGCGACCATTTCCGGCGAACGCTTGAGAATCCACACGGGCTTGCCGCGCCATTCCACGGTTTTCATTTCGCCGACCACCATGCCGGCAATATCTACTTCTACCGGCGCGCCAGCGGCTTTTGCCTTCTCCGACGGCTGGAATGTGCTTACCAAGGCTCCCGCCGTGGCCAAACCGACAACACCACCCGCCGCGCACGTAGCGGCGAGCATGACGCGTCGGCCCGGATCGACCTGCTTTTCGTTACTCATACCAACCCCAATCAGTCAAAATGCGAAATCTTAAAAAGCTACTTAGAGCTTCTAGCAACCTTAAATTATAAGGGAATAGGGGGGCGAGTTAAAGAAAAAATGTTGCTCGTGCGCCTGTCAAGAGAGAATCATCGCCAATTTGAAACGAATCAGACGCCCGTTGCGCGCATTTCGCGCCAGTCAGCCCTGTTTGCAGGACGATCGCGCTTGGCCGGGAACCGATGACACGGTTTGGTTTCTAATAGCGGTAAGGTATGATCCGGATGGCTATTTCACAATCTTTGGGGGGCGATAATGACGATGATGAGCGAGTTCCGGCAGTTCGCAATGAAGGGCAATGTGGTCGACCTCGCGGTCGGCGTGATCATTGGTGGTGCTTTCGGCAAGATTGTCGATTCATTGGTGCAAGACATCATCATGCCGCCCATCGGCCGCCTGTTCGGCGGGCTCGATTTTGCCAATTATTATTTGCCCTTGAACAACCAGGCCATGAACCTGACCCTGGTCGAAGCCAAGAAAGCCGGCGCGGTGCTTGCCTACGGTAACTTCCTGACCATCCTGCTCAATTTCATCATTCTCGCCTTCATCATCTTCCAGATGATCCGCCTGATGAACAAGCTGCGCCGCGCCGAGGAACCGCCGGCGGTGGCGGCCTCCCCGACCCCCGAAGACGTGCTGTTGCTGCGCGAGATACGCGATTCGCTGAAAAAATAGACGGGAGGGCGCGATGCGGCGCTTGTGGTTGCTGTTTGCCCAGGTGGTCACGATGGCACTGGCGCTGTACCTGGTGGCCGCGGCCGTGCGCCCGGACTGGCTGGCGTGGCCGGCGCGCCGGCTTGAACCGGCCAGGGTCGCCGGCAACGTGCCGCTGCTGCAGGCCCCGGGCGCGGTCCCGGCCGCGGGCAGCTACCGCGAGGCGGCCGCGCGCGCCATGCCGGCCGTGGTCAACATTCTCACCAGCAAGGATCGCGGGCGCGAGCATCCGCTGCTGAAAGACCCGTTCTTCCGCCGCTTTTTCGGCGACCGCCTGCCGCCCGAGGAGCAGCAGGCCAGCCTGGGCTCCGGCGTGATCGTCAGCCCGGACGGGGTCATCCTTACCAACAACCATGTCATCGAAGGCGCCGACCAGATCCAGGTGGTGCTGGCGGACGGGCGCAAGGCGCCCGCGCGCGTGGTCGGCAGCGACCCGGAGACTGATCTGGCGGTGATCCGCATCGATGTGCGCAAGCTGCCCGCGATCGTGCTCGGCAACGATGCGGCGGTGCGCGTGGGCGACGTGGTGCTGGCCATCGGCAACCCGTTCGGGGTCGGCCAGACGGTTACCCTGGGCATCGTGTCCGCGCTCGGGCGCAACAACCTGCACATCAACCAGTTCGAAAACTTCATCCAGACCGACGCCGCAATCAACTTCGGCAACTCGGGCGGGGCCCTGGTCGATACCAACGGCCACCTGCTCGGCATCAATTCGGCCATTTATTCGCAAAGCGGCGGCTCGGTCGGGATCGGCTTCGCGATTCCCGTCACCACCGCCAAAACGGTGCTCGACGCCATCCTCCGCCACGGGGCCGTGGTGCGCGGCTGGATCGGCATCGAAACCCAGGACATCACGCCCGAGCTGGCGGACAGCTTCGGGCTCGAGCGGCAAAGCGGCACCATCATCGCCGGCGTGGTGCGCAATGGCCCGGCCGACCGCGCCGGGCTGCGTCCGGGCGACATCTTGCTGGCCGTCGACGGCAAGGACGCCGGCAGCACCAACGACACGCTGAACCTGATCGCGCAACTGGCGCCGGGCGGCAAGGCTACAATGACCGTGATGCGCAAGAACCGCCCGGCAACGGTCGACGTCACCGTCGGCAAGCGCCCGCGTCCGCAGTAGCCATTCCGCTGTAGCTTTCCTTGTCTTACCTTTTCTTCCGGACCCACAATGCATTTGCGCGACCTGACGCAGTTTCTGAACGAATTAAGCGAAAATAACAACCGTCCCTGGTTCATCATGAACAAACCGCGCTACGATATCTTGCGCGAAGAATTCCTGGCCGTCGTGACCGAACTGATCCGCGAACTGAGCAAGTTCGATAAGCAGGTGGCGGCCTGCAATCCCAAGAAAGCGATGTTCCGCATCAACCGCGATATTCGCTTTGCCAACGACAAGCGCCCGTACAAGACGCGCTTCTCGGCCGGCATCACGCCCAAGGACCTGCGGCGGCCGAGTGCCGGTGGCGGCTCCACCTATTATTTTCAGATCGAAGGCAATGGCACATTGCAGTTCGGGGTCGGCGAATACCTGCCGCCGGCGCCGCGCCTGAAGGCAATTCGTGAGCAGATTGTCAACGACGCGACAGGATTTGCCAAAGTGCTGAAGAATAAACAACTGCGCGCCACCTACGGCGACCTGCTGGACGAAGACAAGCTGCAGCGTCCGCCCAAAGGCTTCGATCCGCAGCATGTGCATATCGAGTATCTGAAGCTGAAAAGCTTTTTCGTCTGGACCGAGATCGACCTGAAGATCAATCAACCGGACCAGCTGGTGCCGGACCTGGCGCGCGGATTCAAAGATGCCTTCGCGCTGGTGACGTGGTTGCGCGGCGTGGAGATGAGCAACGTAGAAGAATAAAGGGAAACATCATGGCCTTGCAACATGCCGCCTCGGGCGAGCTGATTCCACTTCAACGCGGCGACGACGACATCGCCCATTTCACCTCGGTGGCGCTGGCCAAGACCGGGAACATGGAGCTGATCCGGCTGGTGCTGCCCAAGGACCGGGACATGCCGGTGCACAAGGTCGATGGCGAAATCACCTTGCTGTGCTTGCAGGGCGAGATCGTGTGCGATGCGCACGGCAAGAGCGTGGTGCTGCGTCCGGGCGAGATGCTGTACCTGCTCGGCGGCGTGCCGCATGGCTTGCGTGCGAATGACGATGCGGTGGCGCTGTTGACCATCTTGCTCACGTCCTGAAGCCTTGACCGTGGCAAGGGACAGGTTAAGATGATACTGAGCACATTCCTCCGGAGAATCCCGTGGACCGCCACCGTTTTTTGATACTCGCGCTGGCCTTGAGCCTACTGGGTGCAGGGGCCGCTGCCGCTGCCGAGACCAGGGAAATGCACGTTTCCACCCTGGTCGGCAGTGATCCGTCCACCAACATCGCCGAACTGGTCATGGCCGAAGCCTATCGCCGCATCGGCCGGGTGCTGGTGTTGCACAAGCTGCCGGGCGAACGCACCCTGATGATGGCCAACGAAGGCAGGATGGATGGCGAGCTGTATCGAAAGGTCGGCATGGAGCGGGAATATCCGAACCTGATGATCGTTCCCGTGCCCTTGCTGACCTATGAGATCGTCATCTTCACGCGCGGGACCGAGTTCATCGTCAACGGCTGGGAAAGCCTGCGACCGTTCTCGATCGGCTATGTGCGCGGCATCAAGATCGTCAAGGAAAATACGGTGGGCATGAAGACCGAAGCGGTGCCTACCATGGAACAAGCTTTCCAGAAGCTGAGCATGGGACGCACCGATGTCGTGGTCGGCAACCGCTTGTCGGGACTGGCCGCCGCCGAGATCCTCAACATCGACGATGTGCGCGCGCTCTCGCCCGCACTGGCCTCGTTTCCGGTGTACCACTACGTGAACAAGAACCACGCCGCGCTGGTGCCGGCACTGGCGGCGGCCCTGCAGGCAATGAAGGCGGACAAGACCATCGAAAAACTGCAGAAACAGGGCGCGCGCGGCGCAACGCCCTGATGTCCGGCGGCGGCGACCTGCTCGCCTGACCCTTCAGCTCAATTCATCGCGCGGATCGCGCGCCAGCAATTGCGCCAGCATCGCCTGGGGCGTGTCGCCATCGAACAGCACGCCGGCCACCGCATTGGTGATCGGCATGTCCACGCCCAGCGTGCGCGCCAGCGCGCGTACCGCTTTCGCGCATGGCACGCCTTCGGCCACATGCCCGAGCTCGGCCACGATGGTGTCGAGCGCCTTGCCTTGCGCCAGGCCCAGGCCCACGCGGCGGTTGCGCGACAGGTCGCCGGTGCAGGTCAGGATCAGGTCGCCCATACCGGTCAATCCCATGAAGGTGGCCGGAATGCCGCCCAGCGCCGTGCCCAGCCGCGTAATCTCGGCCAGCCCGCGCGTGATCAAGGCCGCGCGCGCATTCAAGCCCAGCCCCAGCCCGTCGGCCACGCCGGTGGCGATCGCCAGCACATTCTTGACCGCGCCGCCCACTTCCACGCCGACCAGGTCGTCGCAGGCATATACGCGGATTGGGCCGCCATGCACCGTGGACACCACCCGCTCGCGCAGCATGTCCGAGCGCGACGCCACGGTCAGCGCACACGGCAAGCCGCGTGCCACTTCCTGCGCGAACGACGGTCCCGACAGCGCTGCGCCGGCCACCCCGGCGCCCAGCACCTGCTGCACCACCTGGTGCGGCAACAGGCCGGTATCGCCCTCGAAGCCCTTGCAAAGCCAGACGATATGCGATATTGCGTGCGCTTGCAGTTGCAGCAAGAGCGGGCGCAGCCCGGCCACCGGGCAGGCCGCGATCAGCAGCGGCGCCTGGTCCTCGGGCGTGCCGAGCACGTGCGCCATGGCGGCGTCGAAATCGGCCGTGACCCGCAAGCCGGGCGCAAACGCGCAGCCGGGCAGGTAAGCACGGTTCTCGCGCGCCAGCGCCATGGCGTCCATGGCGGCGCCATTGCGGCCCCACATCAGCACATCATGGCGCCCCGCCAGGGCAATCGCCACGGCGGTGCCCCAGGCCCCGGCGCCCAGGACGGTAATCTTGCGGGGTGAAACCTTGTGCGTGCTGGTCGGCATGGGGCTCAGATGCCCCACACGTCGGCGGCGCGCATATAGCCGGTGATGCCGTCACGATGACGGACTTTGACCCAGCTTGACGCCGGCGCATCGACCAGTTCCAGCAGCACGCCCTTGTCGGCGGTCATCACCGGATTGGCGTCGGCGTCGGCCGCGCTGCGCACTTTGGCGTTGGCGCTGCGCACCACCAGGGTGCGGCGCGGGCTGAGCGACTTGGCTTCGGCCCAGGCCAGGTCGCCGCTGACATCGCGCAGCTTGACCCATTCGCCATAGGTGAGCACGACTTCGACCGGCATGCCGCGCGGCGCGATGAACAGCCGGGTGCCTTTGAGCGAGGGCGCGTCATACAGGATCAGGCTGGCCGCGCCGACGCTCTTGAATTCGAGCGCGTGCGCCGAGGCCGAGGCCAGCACGAATGCGGCACTGAGGAGAAAACGGGGAATTGTCATTGCGTGGCCTTCGCCGTGAGAGTGCAGGGTGGCGGCCGCCAGGGGCGACGGAGATCCGTGCCCGGACAGGACCCGCGCGCAACTGCTGCGCGCGGGCGGCCCGGCCCACCCTGCGGTCGTGCTTAGTGTGCTGCGGTGTCCGCTGGGGCAGCGGCGGCTGCATCAGCCAGCGCCTGACGACGCTGCTGGTAGAACACTTCGAAATTGATCTCTGCCAGATGCACAGGCGGGAAGCCGGCACGGGTGATCACGTCGGCGATATTGCCGCGCAGGTAAGGGTAAACGATGTTCGGGCAGCCGATTCCCAGCAGGGGATCCATCTGGTCCGCAGGAATGTTGCGTGCTTCGAAGATACCAGCTTGCTTGCCTTCAACCAGGAACGCAACCTTGTCCTTGACCTTGGCGGTCACGGTGATGGTGACGGTCGACTCGTAGATACCGTCGGCGATGGCTTCGGCGCCAACGTCCAGCGACACTTCGATCGACGGCGCTTCTTGCTCGAGGAAGATGGCTGGGGAATTCGGCTGTTCCAGCGACATGTCTTTCAGGTAGACGCGTTGGATTTGGAATACGGGTTGCAGATTTTCGTCAGACATGGAACGCTTTCGTTGAGAAATTAACAGAACGGCGACACGCCGTTCCCTCTGTGCTTGGACTTCAAACGCGACGGCAATTGTAGCAAAATCATACGACTTGAAATAGTTTTGCGCAATCGATTAGCGGTAACCCGGGACTATATGCCGATCAAAGCCCTTTTAACAAGGGATCGAGGCGTCCTTGTTGATCGAGCGCATACAAGTCATCGAAACCGCCGACGTGCGTCTCGCCCACGTAAATCTGGGGCACGGTGCGGCGGCCGGTCTTGTTCATCATGACCGTTTTTTGTTCCGGGTCGAGGTCGACGCGGATTTTCTCGATGTCGGTCACGCCCTTCGCTTCGAGCAGGCGCTCGGCGCGCACGCAGTACGGGCAGGAGGCGGTATGGTAGAGCACTACATGGGCTGTCATGGTGTTTCCTTTCTCACTTTGCAATCGGCAAGCCAGCGGCTTGCCATGCGGTCTGGCCACCATCGAGGCTGAACACGTCGGTAAAACCGGCGCCTTCGAGGATCTTGATGGCCTTGTCGGCGCGTGCGCCGGTCTGGCACACGACGATCACGGTTTTGCTTTTCGCCTTGTCGAGCTCGGCGATGCGGGACGACAAGTCTGCCAGCGGAATGTTTTTCGCGTCGCGCAAATGCCCGAGTGCAAATTCTTCAGCCGTGCGCACGTCCACCAGCACGGTCTTGCCGCGGTTGATGAGCTGGGTCACCTGCAGCGAAGAAGCACGTTTGCCGCGTGGTTGCAGCGCCGGCCAGAGCAGGGCGCCGCCCGACAGCACGACGATGCTGACGATAAAAATATGGTCAATAATGAATTTCACGGGGTTCCAATGGTTTAGGACAATCCCCGCATTATAAAATAGAAGCCGGATCTGCTATAACTTACCCTTTGCCGCATCATTGACAGGCTGTGGCGCTCACCATTTTCGCATCGCACCCCTTTTCCTCACTCTTCTGAAAAACTTGCTTATGTACAAAATTGTCTTCATGCGCCACGGCGAATCCACCTGGAACCTCGAGAACCGCTTCACCGGCTGGACCGACGTCGACCTGACCGAAAAAGGCGTGCGCGAAGCGCGCAGCGCCGGCCAGGTGCTCAAAGAAGCCGGCTTCACCTTCGACGTCGCCTACACCTCGGTGCTCAAGCGCGCCATCCGCACCCTGTGGCTGGCGCTCGACGACATGGACATGATGTGGCTGCCGATCAAGAACGACTGGCGCCTCAACGAGCGCCACTACGGCGCCCTGCAGGGCCTGGACAAGGGCGAAACCGCCGCCAAGTACGGCGACGCCCAGGTGCTGGTCTGGCGCCGCAGCTACGACACGCCGCCGCCGGCCCTGGAAGCGTCCGACGAGCGCACCTCGTTCAACGATCCGCGCTACGCCGGCGTGCCGAAAGACAGTATTCCCCTGACCGAATGCCTGAAAGACACCGTGGCGCGCGTGATGCCAGTGTGGGATGAAGAAATCGCCCCGGCCATCCGCGCCGGCAAGAAAATCCTGATCTCGGCCCACGGCAACAGCTTGCGCGCCCTGATCAAAATGCTCGACGGCATCAGCGACGAGGACATCGTCGGCCTCAACATCCCCAACGGCCAGCCGCTGGTGTACGAGCTCGACGCCGACCTGAAACCGATCCGTCACTACTACCTGGGCGACCAGGACGCCATCGCCGCCGCCGTCGCGGCGGTCGCCAATCAAGGGAAGGCCAAGTAAGTTTTGTCTTTTAAGTTCAAGCAGTTAGCGGCCGGGGCGCTATGCGCGCTCGTGGCCGTCGCCACATGCGGCGCGGCCCCGGCGACCGCGTCGGCTCCCCGCCAGACCGAACGCAGCAAGCAGAAAGCGCTGGCGGAGAAGACGCGCGCCGGCATCCAGCAAAAGCTGGCCGAGCTCAAGCGCGAAGTCAGCAAGACCGAAAGCGAGCGCGAGGATGCGGCCGACACCCTGGCCGAGTCCGAGGAAGCCATTTCCGACGCCAACCGCGTGCTGCGCGAGCTCGCCGACGAACAGAGCGACACCAACGCCAGCGTGGCCGCCCTGGCCGCCTCGCAAGAGCAACTGGGCGCCACCATCGTCAGCCAGAAACAGCAACTGGCGCGCCTCTTGCGCGAGCAATACGTTGCCGGCAACGAAGACCGGATCAAGCTGCTGCTCTCGGGCGACAATCCGAACCGCATCAACCGCGACTTGCAGCTGATGGCCTATGTGTCGAAAGCCCAGGCCAGGCTGCTCGGCTCCTTGCACGGCAACCTGGCCGCCGTCGCCAGCAACCGCGACAAGGCCGAAAACGCGCGCGAGGAACTCGATGAAATCGCCCGCGAAGAGCGCGAGCAGAAAGCCGTGCTGGTCAAGGAAAAGGCGCGCCGCGCCGCCTTGCTCGGCTCCCTGTCGGAACGGCTCTCCGAGCAGCGCAAGGAAATCGGCGGCCTCGAGCGCGACGAACAACGCATGGCCGGGCTGGTCGACAAGCTCTCCAAGCTGATCAAGGAACAAGCCGAAGCGGCGGCCGCCGAGCAACGGCGCCAGGAAGCGCTGGCCGCCGCGCGCGCCAAGGCCGCCGAGGAAGCGCGCCTGCTGGCCGCCGCCAAGAAAGCCGAACGCATGGCCGCACGCAAGGCTGAACGCGAGCGCGCCATCGAGCGCGAACGCGAACGCCTGGCGCGCGAAGCAGCCAAGAAGCCGCCCAAGATCGACCCGCGCACCGGCGCCAAGACCCCGCCGGCGCCGGTCCCGGTCCCGGTGCCGATGGACCCGATCGACGACGACGAAGCGCCGGTGGTGGCACGCGTGCCCGAGAAACCGGAACCGGCGCCGCCGCGCAAGCCCGACATCGCGCTCGCGCCGGCCATGCTCGACGGCGCTTTCGCCAGCCTGCGCGGCAAGCTGCGCGCGCCGGTGTCCGGCAAGCTGGCGGCCCGCTTCGGCGCCAAGCGCGGCAGCGGACCGAGCTGGAAAGGCATGTTCATCAAGGCCGCCGAAGGCAGCGAAGTGCGCGCCGTGGCCGGCGGGCGGGTGGTGTTCGCGCGCTGGATGCGCGGCTTCGGCAACCTGATCCTGGTCGACCATGGCAGCGAATATCTCTCGATCTACGGCAACAACCAGGCCCTGCTGAAACGCGAGGGCGACGCCGTCAAAGGCGGCGACCCGATCGCCAGCGCGGGAAACACCGGCGGCAACGAGGAATCGGGGCTATACTTTGAAATCAGGCACAAGGGTGCGGCAGTCGATCCGGCGGGCTGGGTGAATTTCTGACGGTATTACTATAGGTAGAAGAATGAAAGTCAAAAGTATCGGCCTGATCGGCATGGGCATGGTGGCCGGCGTGGCCGCGTCCTTCCAGTTTTCGGCCATGGCGCAAAAACCCGGCAGCGCGCCCCTGCCGCTTGACGAGCTGCGCCAGCTCACCGATGTGTTCGGCCTGATCAAGTCCGACTACGTCGAGCCAGTCGAAGACCGCAAGCTGCTCTCGGAAGCGATCACCGGCATGGTGGCCTCGCTCGACCCGCACTCGGTCTACCTCGACAAAAAAGCGCTGCGCGAAATGCAGGAAAGCATGCAGGGCCGCTTCGTGGGCCTGGGCATCGAAGTGGCCATGGAAGAGGGCTACGTCAAGATCGTGACCCCGATCGAAGATTCGCCGGCGTTTCGCGCCGGGATCAAGGCGGGCGACCTGATCACCCGCATCGACAGCACCCCGATCAAGGGCATGTCGCTGGACGAAGCGATCAAGAAAATGCGCGGCGAGCCGAAAAGCCGTGTGGTGCTGACGATTGCGCGCAAGGGCGACGACATGCCGTGGATCGTGCCGCTGACGCGCGAAGAAATCCGCGTGCAAAGCGTCAAGGCCAAGATGGTCGAGCCGGGCTACGGCTGGCTGCGCATCAGCCAGTTCCAGGAACAGACCGTGGACGACATGGTGAAAAAGGTCAACGCGCTGTACGCCCAGGACCCCAAGCTCAAGGGCCTGGTGCTGGACCTGCGCAACGATCCGGGCGGCTTGCTGCCGGGCGCGATCGGCGTGTCGGCCGCGTTCCTGCCGCATGACAAGCCGATCGTCTCGACCGCCGGCCAGCGGCGCGATTCGAACGAAGTGTTCTACGGCCGCCGCGAATTCTACGCCGCCAGGAATGGCGCCGATCCGCTCGCCAAGCTGCCGGCCGCGCTGAAAAACGTGCCGGTGATCGTGCTGGTCAACACCGGTTCGGCCTCGGCTTCCGAAATCGTCGCCGGCGCCTTGCAGGATTACAAGCGCGCCATCATCATGGGCACCCAGACCTTCGGCAAGGGCTCGGTGCAAACGCTGCGCCCGCTCACCAAGGACACCGCCGTCAAGCTCACCACCGCGCGCTACTTCACCCCGAACGGGCGCTCGATCCAGGCCAAGGGCATCGTGCCCGACGTGATGGTCGACGAAACCGCCGAGGGCGACGGCTTGAACAGCCTGCGCGTGCGCGAAGCCGACCTGGAGAAGCACCTGTCCGACGGCAGCGGCAAGGACAGCGTCGACCCCGGCAAGGCGCGCCGCGACGAAGTCGAAGAAGACCAGCGCGCCCAGGCGCTCGCACGCACCCGCAAGCCGCTCGAATTCGGCGGCAAGGACGACTTCCAGCTGGCCCAGGCCCTGAACCATTTCAAGGGCTTGCCGGTCAAACTCTCCAAGGTCGAACCGATTCACGACAAGGAAGGCGAGAAGGCGAAGGACAAGGCGGCGCCGGGTGTCAAGGTGCCGGCAACCGAGGTCAAGCCGCCCGAACTCAACAAAGGCGACAAGAAATAATGCAGCAAGGTACGGCCCGCATCCGATGAACGACGACCAGCTGCTGCGCTACTCGCGCCATATCTTGCTCGACGAAATCGGCATCGAAGGCCAGCAGAGGGCGCTGGCGGCGAGCGCGCTCGTCATCGGCGCCGGCGGGCTCGGTTCGCCGGCGGCCTTGTACCTGGCCTCGGCCGGGATCGGGCGCATCGTGCTGGTCGATGATGACGATGTCGACCTCACCAACCTGCAGCGCCAGATTTTGCATACCACCGGGCGGGTGGGGCAAGCCAAGGTCGACTCCGGGCGCACCGCGCTGCTGGCGATCAATCCCGATATCGACGTCGTGGCCTTGCGCGAGCGGGCCGATGACGCGCGCCTGGCCGAGCTGGTCGGGCAAGCGTCGGTGGTGCTCGATTGCAGCGACAACTTTGCCACGCGACACGCCGTCAATCGGGCGTGCGTGGCGCACAAGGTGCCGCTGGTGTCGGGCGCGGTGATCCGTTTTGACGGGCAGATCAGCGTGTTCGATGCGCGCCGCGACGATTCGCCGTGTTACAGCTGTTTGTTTCCCCAGGATCAGCACTTTGAAGACGTGGCGTGCAGCACCATGGGTGTGTTCGCGCCCTTGGTGGGCGTGGTCGGCGCGATGCAGGCGGCCGAGGCGCTGAAATTGGTGATGCAGGTCGGGCAATCGCTGGCAGGACGCCTGCTGCTGCTCGACGGGCGCGCCATGGAGTGGACCAGCATCGGCGTGGCGCGTCATGCGGGGTGCCCGGTGTGCGGGTGCGAGCCAGTCTGACCACCTACTTTCTTAGTAACTTCTACACTGAAAACCGTCGTTCCCGCGCAGGCGGGAACCCAATTTCGTGCCGTAGCCATTAGCGGCTCGACAAACTTGGGTTCCCGCCTGTGCGGGAACGACGGTTTTGGGGGTAGCGCTTAGTCGAGCACTGCTGCCTTTTTCGGCCCCTTTTCACCCCTCTCCCTCCTCCAACATAGTCATTTGTGCATTTGTCTTTCTGACATTGCTCTAGACCGTACTTCGCCGTGCTATTCTTGCGACCCAGCACAATTCCCACCATGCCGCCCAGGAGATGCATCACATGAAACGTCCGCTCGTCCTTGCTGTCGCTGCCGCCCTGAGCTGGTCGGCCCACGCCGCCACCCAGACCATCCGCTACGAAATGCATGCCGAGAACGGCAAGCGCATCGGTGAACAGGTCGTCGAGCGCGACGACGATGGCCTTACCCGCGTACGTTTCATCTACAAGGACAACGGCCGCGGCCCCGAGCTGACCGAACAATTCCGCCTCGGCGCCGACGGCACCATGATCGACTACACGGTCAAGGGCAACTCGACCTACGGCGCGGTGGTGGACGACCGCTTCGAACGCAAGGGCGACCAGGCCAGCTGGCAATCGACCTCCGAAAAAGGCGCCAAAGCGATCACCGGCCCGGCCCTGTATGTGCCCCTGAACGGCTCGGCCGAAATGGCCTCGATCGCGATCACCGCCCTGGCCGCCAGCCCGAGCGGCAGCCTGCCGCTGCTGCCTTCCGGCACCCTGACCCAGCGCAAGCTCGACGAAGTGGAAGTGTCCGCCAACGGCAAGACGCGCAAGGTCCAGCTGTTCGCCCAAACCGGCCTGGGCATGTCGCCGCAGTTCTACTGGGCCACCACTGACGCCAAGCCGCGCCTGTTCGCCATGGTCATCCCCGGCTTCATGACCGCCGCCGAAGAAGGTTGGAACAGCGTCGGCAAGGTGCTGGGCGAACGCCAGAAACTGGCCGAAAGCAAAATGCTGAACGACCTCGCCAGCGCTCTCCAGCACAAGCTGACCGGCTTGACGGTGGTCAAGAACACGCGCATCTTCGACAGCGAAAAAGCCACCGTCGGCGCGCCGTCCGACGTCTACGTGCTGCGCGGGCGCATCAGCGCCATCCTGCCGGCCGGCGCCCCGGTGCGCGGCGCCGTCAACGAAATCGACGCGGCCGGGCGCATCATGTTGCCCGGCCTGTTCGACATGCACGGCCACGTGGACCGCTGGGACGGCGGCTTGAACCTGGCCGCGGGCGTGACCACGGTGCGCGACATGGGCAACGATAACGCGCAATTGCAACAGATCCTCGACGAAATCGCCGACGGCCGCCTGCTCTCGCCGCAAGTGGTGCCGACCGGTTTCCTGGAAGGCGAAAGCCCGTTCTCGTCGAACGGCGGTTTCGTCGTCAAGGACTTGCCGGCGGCTAAAAACGCGATCGACTGGTACGCCGAACACGGCTATCCGCAGCTGAAGATCTACAACTCCTTTCCCAAGGCGATCCTGAAAGACACCGTGGCCTATGCCCACAGTCGCGGCATGCGCGTCTCCGGCCACATCCCGGCCGGCCTGCGCGCGCATGAAGCGCTGGACGCCGGCTACGATGAAATCCAGCACATCAACCAGGTCATGCTCAACTTCCTGGCCACGCCGGAGACCGAAACGCGCACCCTGGAACGCTTCATTTTGCCATCCGAAAAAGTGGCCGGCCTGGACTTCGATTCGCCCAAGGTCAAGCAATTCATCGCGCGCCTGGCAGCGAAGCAAATCGTGATCGATCCGACCCTGGCCACGTTTGCCTTCCTCAAGCAGCGCGACGGCGACCTCAACGAGCCGTTCGTGGCCGTGGCCGAGCACATGCCGCCGGATGTCAAGCGCGGCTTTTATGTCGGCACCATGAAGATCGCCGACGAAGCGTCCCAGAAGCGCTACGAAAAATCCTACGCCAAGATGGTCGACTTCGTCGGCCGCCTGTACAAGGCGGGCGTGCCGATCGTGGCCGGCACCGATGAAATGGCCGGCTTCACCCTCCAGGCCGAACTCGAACTGCTGGTCAAGGCCGGTCTCACGCCGGCCCAGGCGATCCAGGTCGCCACCCTCAACGGCGCGCGCTACACCCGCACCCTGGCCGACCGTGGCACGGTCACGCAGGGCAAGCTGGCCGACCTGGTGCTGGTCGATGGCGACCCGACCAAACAGATCGGCGATATCCGCAAGGTGGCGGCGGTGATCACGCGCGGTTACGTGGTCTACCCGCATGAAGTCGACAAGGCACTCGGCATCGTGCCTTTCGTCAAGGATGCGCCGATGGTGAAAGCGCTCGCGCCGGTCTCGAGCAACCTGGCCGAGGGCGGCAATGATGGCGCCCTGCATCGCATTACGGGCAGCAGTGCCAGGCATCACCACTAAGCGTCGACAGCGTGCGCGCGTCGGCGCTGTCGATTCGTCCATCATTGGAAAGCGCCGCCGCACTGCCTTACAATTGACCAGTCGCAGCGCGCATCCGATGGCGCTGCCGGGTGTGCCAGGGTAACTTGTATGACGTCCGGCAACGCAAGCTTACACGAGCGCAATTATGACGGTGGGATGACGCAAAAATGCCCGCAGTTGTATAGCGACGGCGGGCCTCATTGGCCTTATACTCCGACTTCATCGTAGAACTTATTACAGACTGACTATGAAACTAGCTGCAAAATTTTCTCTCCGCCAGCGCCGCGCGCGCGGCATTCGCGCCCCGGGCATTCGCGCCCCGGGCTTCACCCTGGTTGAAATCATGGTGGTGGTGGTTATCATCGGCATCCTCGGCGCGCTGGTCGTGCCAAAGCTGATGGGCCGCACCGTCGAGGCGCGCATCACCGCCGCCAAGAGCGATATCGCCAGCCTGAGCCAGGCGCTCAAGCTGTACAAGCTGGACAACCAGCGCTACCCGACCACCGAGCAAGGCTTGCAATCGCTGGTCGCCAAGCCGAGCAACGGCCCGAGCGCGAACGGCTGGAAGTCGGGCGGCTATCTCGACAAACTGCCGAACGATCCGTGGGGCCATCCGTACCAACTGCTCTCGCCCGGCGTGCAGGGTGAGATCGACGTGTTCTCGCTGGGCGCCGACGGCTTGCCGGGCGGTACCGGTGACGACGCCGATATCGGTTCCTGGGAACAGTAAGCCAGGCCGGCTCGCTTGAACGTGACAAAGGCAGTGCGCGGCGCCCGCGGCTTCACCCTGATCGAGGTGATGGTGGTGCTGGTCATCATGGGCATCGTGCTGGGCATGGTGTCGATCAATGCCATGCCGAGCCCGCGCCAGAACCTGGAAAACGAGGCGCGCCGCCTGGCCTTGCTGCTGCAACTGGCGCGCGACGAAGCCATCGTGCGCAACCGCCTGGTCGCTTTCGAAGCCGATACCGAACGCTATCGCTTCCTGGTGCGTAACGAATCGATCTGGGAGCCGGTCACGCGCGACGACCTGCTGCGCGAGCGGCCCTTCAAGAGCGCGCCGGTGCAGGTGCTGCTCGACCCGCCGGTGTCGGTCGGCGGCGGCCCGGTGCGCATCACCTTCGGGCGCGAGCCGGTCGACAAGCCGTTCGTGCTGACCCTGGCGAGCGGCGACGACCGGGTCGCCATCCGGGCCGACGGTATCGGCCACTTTGTCGTTGAGTAACTTTGTCGTTGATCAAACCAGCCGAAAGAATGATGCGCGCTCCTGAACGTTGTCCATCCTCCCGCCAGTCCGGCTTCACCCTGCTCGAAGTGCTGGTGGCGCTCGTCATCATCGGCACCGCGCTGGGCGCCTCGCTGCGCGCGGTGGGCAGCCTCACGTCCAACAGCGCCGGCTTGCGCGCCGCCATGATGGCCACCTGGTCGGCCGAAAACCGGCTGGTGCAGATCCGCCTGGCCAAGGAATATCCGGCCATCGGCAAGAACAGTTACGAATGCCCGCAGGGCGACCTCAAGCTGCTGTGCCAGGAAGAAGTGCTGGCCAGCCCGAATCCGCGCCTGCGCCGGGTCGAGGTCAGCGTGTTCGACAGCACCAGTCCGGAACGCCGCATCATCAAGCTGGTCCAACTGGTGCTCAACGAATGAGTCGGCGCGGGCAGTACGGCAAACGGCAGCGGCAGCGTGGTTTCACCCTGATTGAACTGCTGGTGGCGATCAGCATCCTGGCCATCGTGGCGGTGCTCGGCTACCGCGGCCTGGACAGCATCGTGCGCGCGCGCGAAGCGCTCACCGCCCAGCTCGAGTCGGCGCGCGGCATGCAGCTCGCCTTTGCCCAGATGCAGAGCGACTGCGAACACCTGGCCACGCCCGGCCTGTTGCAGGGCCGTCCCTACCTGCTGTCCGCGCCCGACCGCCTGACCCTGGTGCGCAATGTGTACAACGAAAACGACGCGGCCCGGCTGCAAGTGGTCACTTACCGCGTCGTCGAGCGCATGCTGACGCGGCGCGAAAGCAATGGCACGCGCGACCTGGTCCAGCTCGACGTGATGTGGCAGGCCGCCATCAGCAATGCCGACACCAGTGCCTCGGTCACCCTGCAGTCGGGCGTGAGCGCGATGCAGGTCATGACCTGGGAAAACAATGGCTGGCGCCAGAACACGCAGCCGGTGGCGCAGGCGGTGCCCGACCCGTCCCAGCTTGCGCCCACCGGAGCGAGCAACGTGGCGCCGACCGTGGCGCCGACCGGGCTGCAGGTGCAGCTCCAGATCGACAATGTGGCCGCCGTGATGACCAAATCGTTCCTGTTGGGGGGCATGTGATGCGCCGCCCGTATCCGCGCCGCCCGTATCCGCGCCGCCAGCAGGGGGTGGCCATCATCACGGCCCTGCTGCTGACCATGCTGTCGGTGACCATCGTCGCCAGCCTGTTCTGGCAGCAACAGGTCCAGGTGCGTTCGATGGAAAACCAGCGCCTGCACTTGCAGACCAAGTGGATCCTGCGCGGCGCGCTCGACTGGGCGCGCCTGGTGCTGCGCCAGGACGGCATCGACAACCGCACCCTGACCACCCTGAACGCGGTATGGAACACGCCGCTGGCCGAAACCCGGCTCGACCAGTACATCGAACGCGAACGGATCGAGGGCGAGGTGTTCGACGCCACCCTGTCGGGCCAGATTGCGGACGCCACCGCGCGCTACAACCTGCTCAACCTGGCCAACGGCCGCGATGTCGACAAGATCCACGTCGGGATCTACCAGCGCCTGCTGCAAAACCTGCAGCTCGATCCGGCCCTGGCCCAGCGCACCGCGCTGGCGATGGCCGCGGGCGCGGCGCCGGTCGCGCAAGGCCTCGACTCGAACGGCCAGCCGCTGCCGAAAGACCCCGACGTGGTGACGGTGCCGGTGTCGAGCGGCACGGCGCCGCTGGCCCTGACCCAGCTCGACGACCTTCTCTCGATTCCCGGCTACACCATCGAGACGGTCAACCGCCTGCGCCCGTTCGCCATCGTGCTGCCGGAAAAAACCGCGATCAACGCCAACACCGCCCCGGCCGAAGTGCTGGCCGCGATCGTGGTCGGCTATTCGGTATCGGAAGCGACCGCCCTGGTGGCGCGCCGCAAAACCGCGTCTTTTCGCCATGACGACGGTTTCAAGGAACAGTTGTACGGCCACGCCGAGGACCTGATCAAGAAAACCTATAGTTTCAAGAGCGAATTTTTCCTGGTAAAAAGCCGGATCCGCCTGGACCGGGCCGCGCTCGACGCGGAAGCGCTGGTCCAGCGCAGGCTGGACGATCGTGTGACCACCACGACCGTTTGGGTACGGCAAAATTGAGAACGAAAGCGAGATAGTTTGACTACTTTATATATCCGGCATCCGGCCAGGGCGGACAGCGAAGGGGCATTGGCCCGCTTCGCGCTGGTTGCCGACGGTGGCGCCCTGATGCAGCAGGGCGAGGGTGTGCTGAAAGGCATGGGCGACCTGGTCGCGTCGAGCCGGCGCGTGGTGTTGCTGCTGGCCGCGGCCGATGTGACCTTGCTGCACATTAAAGTGCCGCCGCTGTCGGCCGCGCGCCTGCGCACCGCGCTGCCCAACCTGGTCGAAGAACAAGTGCTGGGCGACCCGGAAGATTGCGTGCTGGTGGCCGCGCCCGCCGCCGCCCCGGACGGCTTGCGCGCCGTCGCCGTGGCCCAGCGCGCCTGGCTCGAAGCGCTGGTGCGCTCGCTGCTGGCCATGGGCGCGCGCTCGGTGGCCGCCTTTCCCGGCCAGCTGTGCCTGCCGCTGGCGCCGGGCAATGCCTCGGCCGCCATCGATGGCGGCGGCATCACCATCCGCCATGGCCAGTATCACGGCCTGGGGCTGGCGCTGGCCGGCGAACCGGCGCTGGCCCTGCAAACGGTGCGCGCGCTGGCCGGCGACACGCCCTTGACCTTGTACGTACACGAGCAGCAGTTGGGCGAATACCAGGCCCTGCTGGCCGAAGCGGGACCGGCCGTCACGCTCGAAGCCGACCACTGGGCGCACTGGATCGCCGGTTCGAAAAGCACGGTGCTCGACCTGGTCCCCGGCCTGGGCGCGGCCGGCGCGCGCACGCGCGACTGGCAGCGCTGGAAGTGGCCGGTGCGCCTGGCCCTGCTGGCGGTGGCGGTCAACCTGGCCGGCCTCAATTACCAATGGCTGCGCTTAAAGCGCGAAGCCGACAACACGCGCACGGGCATGGTGCAGGTGTTCCGCGCCGCCTATCCGAAAGAAACCGTCCTCAGCAACAACCTGGAGCGCCAGATGCAGCAGAAAATCGCCCAGGCCCGGGGCGCCTCGGGCCAGGTCGGCCCCGATGAATTTACGTTCCAGGCCGCCGCCCTGGGCGACGCCATGCGCACCTTGGGCAAGCCGCCCGAGCTGGCCTCGATCACCTTCCGCGAGCGCAGCATGACGGTCAAGGTCAAGCCCGAGGGCGCCGATCCGGCCCTGGTCGCCAACCTCAAGCCGGGCTTGCAGAAGTACAAGCTCGACGTCAGTGAAGTGGCCGCCAACACCATCCTGGTACGCACCCCGGGAGCGAAGCCATGAGCGCCCTGACCGTCGTCGGCGGTTTCAAGGACAAGCTGGCGCTGTACTGGATGGCGCGCACCGAGCAGGAGCGCAAGTTCCTCGGCATCGGCGGCGCCATCGCGCTGCTGGCGCTGGTGTACGGCGTGTTGCTGGCGCCCGCGCTGGAAGGCAGCGCGCGCCTGCGCAAGGAATTGCCCCTGCTCAAGCAGCAAAAGGCCCAGCTCGAAGCGATGGCCAAGACCGCCGCCGAACTGGCCGGCCAGACGCCGCCGCAAGTGACTCCCATGTCGCGCGAGACGATCAACGCCAGCTTGAGCGCGCGCGGCATCAAGCCCGAGTCGGTCAGCATCACGGGCGAGTACGCCAAGGTCCAGGTCAGCGGCGTGGCGTTTTCCACCCTGGTCGCCTGGCTCGACGCGCAGCGCCTCGAACACCGTATCAGCGTGCTGGAAGCGGCCATTACCGTCCCGACCACCGCCTCGCCCCCGGCCGGCCAGGTCGACGCCAGCATGACCTTGCGCCAGAACGCGGATGCGGGTTCGCGATGATGCGCGCCGTGCTATGGTTGGGCGCGATCGTGCTGGCCGTCGTCCTCACCGTGCTGGCGTTCGCGCCGGCCACCTGGCTGGGCGACGTGGTCGAGCGCCAGACCGGCGCGCGTTTGACTCTGGGGGATGCGCAGGGTACGCTTTGGCGCGGCTCGGCCTTTCTCGGCGGCGCGCCCGGGCCGGGTGGCTCGGTCACGCCGCTGCTGCCGGGGCGCTTTGCCTGGACCCTGTCGCCCCTGGCCCTGCTCGGCCAGGTCGACATGACCCTGGAAAACCCGCTGGCCCTGACGCAGCCGGTGCGCCTGACCGGCAGCTGGTCGCAGTGGCAAGTCAGCCCGGCCGCGCTGCTGCTGCCGGCCGAAGGCCTGGCCGGCCTGGGCGCGCCGCTCAACACCTTGGCGCTGTCGGGCGACATGCGCCTGTCCTGGACCACGCTCGGCCTGGCCACGGTCAATGGCGGCAAGGCGGTCGCGGTGGATGGGGTGACCACCCTGGAACTGAACGAGATGGGTTCGCGCATGGCCCCGATCAAGGTGCTGGGCAGCTACAAGATGACCATGGATTGGCAGGGTCAGCAGGCACAACTGAATTTGAAGACCGAACGCGGTGCCTTGTTGTTGGCGGGAAAGGGCAGCCTGAACCAGGGCCGCTTCCAGTTTTCCGGCACGGCACAGGCCGCCGATGGATATGAAGAAACGCTGGGCAATCTCCTGAATTTACTGGGCCAGCGCCGAATGGTGGACGGCAAGAAAACTATCGCCTTAGAGTTTAAATGATGAAAAAACAGTCACTGAGCACTTTCCCTTCCCCGGCGTTGCGCCGCATCGCCGCCGGCGTCCTGTTGTGCTGCGCGGTCGCGGGAGCCCCGGCGCCCGCGCTGGCGGCCCCGGACGAGTCGGCCGCCCTTAATTTCGTCGGCGCCGACATCGAATCGGTCATCAAGGCGGTCGGCCATTACACCGGCATGACCTTCATCATCGATCCGCGCGTCAAGGGCACCCTGACCGTGACGTCGGAAAAACCGGTCACCAAGGCCCAGGCCTTTGGCCTGTTGACCTCGGCGCTGCGCCTGCAAGGCTACGCCGTGGTCACCGGCGATGGCTACGCCAAGGTGGTGCCGGAAGCCGAAGCGAAGCTGCAATCGTCGCCGACCCAGGTCGGGGTGGGCGGCGCCAAGATCAAGGGCGACCAGATCGCCACCCAGATTTTCCACCTGAGCCATGAATCGGCGGCCAACCTGACCGCGGTCTTGCGCCCGCTCATTTCGCCGAACAATTCGATCATGGCCAATCCGGGCAATAACAGCCTGGTCATCACCGATTACGCCGACAACCTGCGCCGCCTGGCCAAGATCGTCGCCGCGCTCGACGCCCCGGTGGCGGCCGACCTCGACGTGATCCCGGTGCGCCACGCGATCGCCTCCGACCTGGCCACCATGGTCAACAAGCTGATGGAGCCGAGCGCCGGCGGCGATTCGGGCCGCATCTCGGTGGTGGCCGATCCGCGCACCAACGCGGTAGTGCTGCGCGCGCCGTCGGCGGCGCGCGCCAACCTGGCCAAGTCGCTGATCGCCAAGCTCGACCAGCCGACCTCGGAAGCGGGCAATGTGCACGTGGTGTACCTGAAAAACGCCGACGCCACCAAGCTCGCGCAAACCCTGCGCGCGGTGGTCTCGTCCGACTCCTCGGCCTTGCCCCAGCAACAGCAGGGCACCACCGGCGGCAGCGTGGCCAGCGGCGGCGGCGCCGCCAACAGCATGACCGGCGGGAATAACCAGAACAGCGGCGCCGGCAACAGCATGGCGCAGCAAAGCCAGACCAGCGGCGGCAGCGGCGGCAGCGGGGCCGGCTTCATCCAGGCCGACGCCTCCACCAACACCCTGATCATCACCGCCCCGGACGCGGTGTACCGCAACCTGCGCGCCGTCATCGACCAGCTCGACGTGCGCCGCGCCCAGGTGTATATCGAATCGCTGATCGTCGAAGTGAACGCCGAAAACGCGGCCGAATTCGGGGTCCAGTGGCTCGGCATCACCGGCAACGAAAACAGCAAGTACCGGGTCGGCGCGCTGCAAAATTCGACCACGGTGGCCGGCAACAACGCCTTGCTCAAGCTGGCCGCGGCCGGGCGCGCGGCCACGCCGGGCGCGGGCCTGTCGATCGGCGTGTTCAAGCAGATCGCGGGCGAACTGGGCCTGGGCGCGATCGCCCACGCCCTGCAAACGACCGGCAACGCCAACATCCTGTCGACCCCGAACATGCTGACCCTGGATAACGAACTGTCGACCATCAAGGTCGGCCAGAACGTGCCGATCATTACCGGCAGCTTCACCACCAACACCGGCGGCGCCGCCGGCGGCAACCCGTTCCAGACCATCGAGCGCAAGGATGTGGGCCTGACCCTGAAGGTGCGTCCGCAGATTTCCGAAGGCGGCACCATCAAGATGGCGATTTACCACGAGACTTCGAACGTGGACCAGTCCTCGCTGTCCGCGCCCTCGGGCGTGACCACCAACGTGCGCATCATCGAAAACAATGTGATCGCCGACGATGGCCAGATCATCGTGTTGGGCGGCCTGATCAAGGACGACACCAGCGACAACGAAGAGCGCGTGCGCGGCCTGGCCGACATTCCCGTGCTCGGCAACCTGTTCAAGTACCGCAAGCGCGGCCGCACCAAGACCAACCTGATGGTGTTCCTGCGCCCGGTGATCGTGCGCAGCAAGGAAGACAGCAACGTCATCGCCGCCGACCGCTACGACTTCATGCGCTCGGCCGGCCAGGCCGTGGGCGGACCGAAAGACAATATCGTCATGCCCGACTACGGCACCCCGGTGCTGCCGCCCTTGACCAACGGCCAGCCGCCGCCGGGCGGCACCATGGCGCCGATGCTGCAGCGACCAAGCCAGCCGCCCGCCACGCCGGCCCCGGCGCCGGGCAGCACCACCGAGCGTCCCTTGAGCGCCCCGGCCACGATCAACCCGGCCGATGTGAACATGTATCGTCCGGCGACAAAATGATGAAGAAGCGGACTATCCAGCGATGAGCAACCTCTTACCTTACGCCTTCGCGCGCGACTTCGGCGTGCTGGCGCGCTCGCCCGACAATGGCGAGCATCCGATCGAAGTGTGGGTCTCGGGCGCGACCGCGCCGGCGGCCATCGCGGAAGTGTCGCGCCGCTTCGGGCGCATCGCGCTGCGTTCGATGGAGCGCGCCGAGCTGGAAGCGGCCATCGCCAGCGCCTACGCCGGCGCCGGCGGCGACGCCTCGCAGGTGGCCGATGAATTCGACGCCGACCTCGACCTGACCAAGCTGTTGCAGGACGTGCCGGCCATCGAAGACTTGCTCGAATCGTCCGACGACGCGCCGGTGATCCGCATGATCAACGCGCTGCTGACCCAGTCGCTGCGCGAAGGCGCTTCCGACATCCACATCGAGCCGTTCGAGCAAACCTCGGTGGTGCGCTTCCGCATCGACGGCTCGCTGCGCGACGTGGTCCGTCCGCGCAAGGCCATCCACGCCTCGCTGATCTCGCGCATCAAGATCATGGCCCAGCTCGACATCGCCGAAAAGCGCTTGCCGCAGGATGGCCGCATCACCCTGCGCGTGGGCGGCAAACCGGTCGACGTGCGCGTTTCGACCCTGCCGACCGGGCATGGCGAGCGCGCCGTGCTGCGTTTGCTCGACAAGGAAGCCGGCCGCCTCGACCTGTCGCACCTGGGGATGAACGCGGCCCTGCTGCCGCAGTTCGATGAGCTGATCAACCAGCCGCACGGGATCGTGCTGGTCACCGGGCCGACCGGCTCGGGCAAGACCACCACCCTGTACGCGGCCTTGAGCCGCCTGAACGCCTCGACCACCAACATCCTGACCGTGGAAGACCCGATCGAGTACGACCTGATCGGCGTCGGCCAGACCCAGGTCAACGCCCGCATCGACATGAGCTTTTCCAAGGCCCTGCGCGCGATCCTGCGCCAGGATCCGGACGTGATCATGATCGGCGAGATCCGCGACCTGGAAACGGCGCAGATCGCGGTCCAGGCCTCGCTCACCGGTCACCTGGTGCTGGCCACCCTGCACACCAACGATGCGGCGGCGGCCGTCACGCGCCTGCTCGACATGGGGATCGAACCGTTCCTGCTGTCGTCGTCCTTGCTGGGCGTGATGGCGCAGCGCCTGGTGCGCAAACTGTGCGAGCACTGCAAGGTGCGCGACGAAGTCGAAACGCCGCAGGGCCGTTCGGTCCAGTGGAAGGCGGTCGGCTGCGACAAGTGCGGCCAGACCGGTTACCACGGCCGGGTTGGCGTGTACGAACTGTTAGAGACGAACGACAAGATCAGCGCCCAGATCCACAACCGCGCGTCCGAAGCCGAAATCCGCACCGCGGCCCAGGCCAGCGGCATGAAAACCATGCGCGAGGATGGCCAGCGCTGGCTCGACAACGGCACTACCACGCAGGCCGAATTGCTGCGCGTGACCAAGGACTAGGCCGAGAACGATGCCCGCATTCCGTTATGAAGCCGTCGATGGCGACGGCAGCACCCGCAAGGGCGTGGTTAACGCCGACAGCGCCCGTTCGGCGCGCGCCGACCTGCGCCTGCAGGGCTTGACGCCCTTGATGGTCGAAGCCATCGCGGCCCAGCTCGACGCCTCCGGGGCCGAGAAAAGCCGCGGCTTCGGCGAGCGCCTGTCGCAGGTCGAACTGGCCCTGTTCACGCGCCAGCTGGCCAGTTTGCTCGAGGCCGGCCTGCCGCTCGAACAAGCCTTCACGGCCCTGCTGGAACAGGCCGAGCGTCCGTATGTGCGCGACCTGGTGGCCTCGATCCGCTCGGAAGTGATGGGCGGGGCGCCGTTTTCCGACGCGCTCTCGCGCCACCCGCGCGACTTTGCCGAGATTTACCGCGCGCTGGTCGCCTCGGGCGAGCAGATCGGCCACCTGGCGCGCGTGCTCTCGCGCCTGGCCGACTACATCGAACGGCGCAACGCGCTGGTGCAGAAGGTGCGCCTGGCGTTCACCTATCCGGCCATCGTCACCGTGGTGGCGTTCGCGATCGTGATCTTCCTGCTCACCTACGTGGTGCCGCAGATCGTCTCGGTATTCGCCAACACCAAGCAAAAGCTGCCGCTGCTGACGGTCATGATGCTGGGCGTATCGAATTTCGTGCGCGCCTGGGGCATCATCGTCGGCATCCTGATGGTGGGCGCGTTCTGGATGTGGCGGCGCGCGCTGCGCAACCCGGTGCTCAAGCGGCGCTGGCATACCTGGCTGCTCACGGCGCCCATCTACGGCAAGTTCGAGCGCAGCCTGAACACGGCGCGCTTCGCCAGCACCCTGGCCATCACCACCGGCTCGGGCGTGCCGATCTTGCGCGCGCTCGACACCAGCCGCGACACCTTGTCGAACCTGGCCATGAAGGAGCTGGTCGAGCAGGCCAGCGCCAGCGTGCGCGAGGGCGTCAGCCTGGCGCGCGCGCTGTCGGCGCAAAAGCACTTTCCGCCGATGCTGATCCACATGATCCGCGCCGGCGAGATCACCGGCGAACTGCCGGCCATGCTGGAACGGGCCGCCAATTCGCAGCAGCAGGACCTGGAGCGGCGCACGCTCACCATCGCCGGCCTGCTCGAACCGGTGCTGATCCTGGCCATGGGCGTGGTGGTGCTGCTGATCGTGCTCGCGGTGCTGATGCCTATTATTGAAATCAATCAGCTGGTGCGGTAAAAAGGAATGTAATGAAGCGTTTGCCAATAGTTTTCAGCCTGCTCGCCGTGGTTCTCCTGTCGGCCTCGATCGCGTACTGGGCCATGCAGTTCATCAAAGGCGAGCAGCGCCCGATCGTGGCGGCCGCCAGCGCGCCCGATCCGGTGCCGGCGCCGGATGCCGCCGCCACCTTGTTCGGCGGCCAGGCCGCCGCCGTGGTGGTCAGCAATTACCAGCTGACCGGCGTGATTTCGGCCGGGCGCGACAGCGCCGCCATCCTGGTGGCCGACGGCCAGCAGCCGCGCGCGCTCAAGGTCGGGCGCGAAGTCGCCGCCGGCGTGACGGTCAGCGCGGTGTTCCCGCGCTACGTGATCCTGTCCGAAGGCGGCGTCGAGAAACGCATCGAACTGGCCACCGACGCCAAGGCCGGCCCCGAGATGGCGCCGCCGATGGCGGCCCCGCCGCCGCCGCTGCCGCAGGGCGAGAACGCCAATCCGGCGCCGGGCGCGCCGCCGGAACCGGCGCAAGGGCTCTCGCCAACGCCGCCGACGACCGTGCCGCCGCCGCAGATGCCAGGGCCGACCCGTACCGTGGTCAGCCCCGGCAACAACAACCAAGCACCAACCCAATAAGGCCACCGCCATGAAGCGATTGCGCGTGCTGGCCGCGGCCTGCGCCCTGGGCCTGCCCGCGGGCGCCGCCCTGGCGCAGCCTGGCGCCGCGCCGCAGCCTGAGGCCGGCGTGGCGGTGACGGCGCGTCCGCGCGTGGCGCTGGTGCTCTCCGGCGGCGGCGCACGCGGCTTTGCCCACATCGGCGTGCTGCGCGTGTTGCGCGACATGCGGGTGCCGGTCGACATCGTGGTCGGCACCAGCATGGGCAGCGTGATCGGCGGCGCCTACGCGGCCGGCTCCTCGGTGGCCGACCTGGAACAGATGGCGCGCCACACCGACTGGGACCGCGTGGTGGCCGACCGGCCGGCGCGCGAAGACCTCGAATTCCGGCGTCGCGAAGAAGACGTGCTGCTGCCGTCGCGCATCGAGTTCGGCCTGCACCGCGATGGCATCTCGCTGCCGCCGGCGGCGGCCGGCAACGCCGCGCTGGAACTGGCGCTGGCGCGCCTGCTGCCGGCCGGCACGCGCGACCGCCCGGTCAATCAACTGAGCCTGCCGTTTCGCTCGGTCGCCTCCGACCTGGTCACGGGCGACCTGGTCGACCTGGTCGACACCCCGCTGTTTTTGACCATGCGCGCCTCGCTCGCGGTGCCGGGCGTGTTCGCGCCGGTGCGGGTGAACCAGCGCCTGGTGGTCGACGGCGGCCTGGTGCGCAACCTGCCGATCGACCTGGCGCGCAAGATGGGCGCCGACATCATCATCGCGGTCAATGTCGGCACCCCGCTGGCGCCCGAGAAAAACCTCGGCAGCGCGCTCGGCGTGGCGCAGCAGATGATCAACATCCTGACCGAGCAGAACGTGCAGCGCTCGATCAGGGAACTCGGCCCGGGCGATGTGTTGATCTCGCCGGAATTGAGCGGCACGAGTTTTCTGGACTTTCGCAATATCGACAGCGCCATCAAGGGCGGCGAGGCGGCCACGCGCGCGCTGGCGCCGCGCCTGGCGGCGCTGGCGCTGCCCGAGGCCGAGTACGCGCTGTTCGAAAACAACCGCCTGGCCACGCCGCCGCTGTCGGACACGCCGATGCTGTTGACCGAGGTCAAGGTCGAGAGCAGCGGGCGCATCAATCCGAAAATCCTGCAGGTGCAGTCCGGCCTGGCGCAGGGCCAGACCCGCACGCGCGACCAGGTGCGGCGCGCCGCCAACAGCCTGTACGGACGCGGCGACCTGGAGCGGGTCGAGACCGACATCGACGACGAAGGCGGCCAGCGCGCGGTGGCCATCCGCGCCACCGAGGCCGGCTGGACCAACAGCCGCCTGCGCGTGGGGCTGGAACTGGCCAGCGACTTCGACGACGCCAACCGCTTCGCGCTGAAAGTGATGCACGTGCGTTCCTCGATGAATCCGTGGGGCGGCGAGCTGCGCACCACGGCCCAGATCGGCGACGAGCGCGGCATCGGGGTCCAGTTCCACCAGCCGCTCGGCCCCGGTTCGCCCTGGTACGTGGCGCCGGCGCTCCAGTACGGCTCGACCTCGCTCGACTTCTTCAGCGAAGGGCGGCGCAAGGTGCGCTATGCCTACTCGCAGCGTTCGGTGCGCTTGGTGCTGGGGCGCGAACTGGGGACCTGGGGCGATGTGCAGTTCGGCGTCGTCAAGCAGCGCCTCGGTGCGCGCGCGCTCATTCCCGAGGATGCGGCGGGCGAGCATGCATCGAACAGCTATCAATACTTCCGTTACCGGGTCGACACGCTCGACTCGCTCGGCTTTCCCAGCCGCGGCTACCTGGTTGACGCCCAATTGGCCGGCACCGGTATCGGCGCCGATGGGGCCACGCCGCTGGCGCAGTTTTCCCTGCTCGGCATGAGCGCTTTCCGCACGCGCGACTGGGCCGGCCATGTGTACGGCGAATACGCGGTCGCCAGCAGCGGCGACGCGCCGCTCAGCCTGGGTGGATTCTTGCGTTTGTCGGGCTCGATGCCGGAATCGGTCGAAGGCAACCGCATCGCCTTCTGGCGGCTGGTGATGGCGCGCCGCATCGGCGCCTTGCCGGTGACCCTGGGCGGCACCCTGCGCGCCGGCTTTTCGCTGGAAGCGGGCGGCGCGTTCGACCGCCGCCAGATCGTGCAGGGCGACGTCACCGCCTTCAAGCAGGCCGTCAGCGGGTTTTTGTCGGTCGACACGCGCTTCGGCCCGGTGTACGCGGGCGCCGGCAAGACCGTACACGGCGGCAGCACCGCCTACTTGTTCCTCGGGCCGATCTGGTAAACGAACTGACCGGAGTCGATCTGACCGAGTGAACGACATATCGTTTGGCAGGTCATATGGAGATGAGGCGAAGGGACTTCACCGAGCGGCATTTGGCTCTGATGAGGCTCTGGTGCGATCGTTTGTCACCCAATGACGAGGATATCCACTTGTGTCCGCCAGACTCAACATCCTGGCACTTGATTGAGGCAGCCAATATATGATGAACATCATAACATTCAGCGACGCGCAGACTAGTTTGAAGACGGTGATGGACGACGTATGCAAAGACCACAACCCGACATTGATTACTCGTGTCAATGGAGAACACGTTGTCATGTTGTCCCTCGCAGACTTCAATAGCATGGAAGAGACAATGTATCTTCTGAGCTCGTTGAAGAACGCGAACCGCTTGATGGAATCCATTGCGCAACTCAAGACTGGCCAGGTCCACACCAAGACGCTAATACGCAATTAGCAAGTAGGCGGTCAACAACAAGATTCGTAAGACGATGCCATAAGCGTTGCCACAACTGCTTGCGGCATTGCTTGTGGCAACGATGAGGATCCGACTTGGATGAGGTCAGCCAGACACGGCTTACGCGCGGCGCAGCGCGGTAAACGCGCTCGACTCCCATGATTGAAAGCCGAGCAGCAAGGTCACGCCGTCGCGCTCGTCGCGGGCCAGGCGGCGGTCGGCCTGGTGCAGGCGCGCCAGCTCGGCCGCCAACTGCTGGATTTTCAGCAGCAGTTCGCGCGAGCTGCCCAGCGACAGGCGCGCGGGCAGGCACAGCAAGGTTTCGCCGGCGCCGTCGAAGCGCCCGCTGAAGTAATCCTCCACCACATGCTCGCGGAAATACTGCTGCACCGGCCCGTCCGGCAGCCAGCGGAAGGTGGTCGAGACGCGCATGCTGTAGCGGTTCAGGGGTTTGAGTTCGATCAGGCCGAGGCGGTCGAGTTCGACCATCAGGCCGATGCATTCCGGCTCGCTCAGCTGGTAGGTTTCGATGATCTGGTCGAGCGTCCAGTTGCCCAGGCAACAGATGGCGACCAGCAGCAGGCGCGGATTGGCCATCAGCGACTTTTCCTGGGTGGGCGTGAGGGTGTCGGCCTGGGGACGGGCATCGGCGGCGCGGCGCAGCACGTCTTCGAGCGGCACCCCGGCCGCCTTGCAGATTTGCGCCAGGCGCGACAGGGCCATATCTTTCTGCCCGAACATGCGCTTGACGCTCGACTCGCTCATGCCGATGCGTGTCGCCAGCGCCTTGTAGGTGATGCCCGCCGCGCGCAACTCGGCGCGCAGCACTTGTATGACCAGCTCGGGTGAGCTCATGCGATTCCTTTAAGGGCAAAATGTAGTGTTATCCGATACTGAATGTACCGAATTTCGGTGCTTCGCACAAGAAGATAGTACTTTTTGCGGAAAAGCAGGACACTGTACTCAGCCCAGAAACATCCCTGACCGAAAGTGAACCGATGCAGAAACTCCCGCTGCTTGCCGTCCTCCTGCTGACCGTGTTCAGCGGTGCCGCCAGCGGCGCCAGTTACGGCGACACCAGTCCGATCTATGCGGGTGGCGGGGCGGGGCGGATGCAGTTGAGCGCGCCATGCGGCGGCGCGGATGGATGCAAGGGACAGGACAACGGCAGCGGCAAGCTGTTCGCCGGTTTCAACTTTGCGCCGTTCAGCGCGTGGCAGGGTTCGGAGTTGACCAGTTCGGTCGAGCTGGTGGGCTACCGCAGCGGCAAGATGAACCTGGCGCGCGAGCGTGGCGCGGCGTCGCTGCGGGGAGCGGGGCTGTCGTACCGGATCAGTTCACGCGAGACCGATGCGCTGTCGGTGCATGCCAGGGCGGGGCTGACCCGCTTGTCGGGCAAGTTCGATGGCGAGTCAAGCGCGTCGACCGGCCTCATGGGTGGCTTGGGGATCGCGTATGCGCTCGACAAGCATCTGTCGCTGACGGCCGATTACGATGTGCTCAGGGCCGGCTTCGGCGCGCTGGCACGCACGCATGTGCATTTGATGACATTAGGCGCGGCCTGGAAGTTCTAGGCGGCGCATACAAGATGGCCTGATCGCGGGCGCCCACCAGGGCGCCCGCTGGCGGCCCTCGGAATCACCCGGCGTACTCGAGCGCCGGCTTCGTCAACGCTTCCATATACAGTTCACAGCAATTGTGCAAGTCTTCAAGCGTTTCGCCCCATGGCGCCGCTGGTTCCACGCTCGAGCTGGTCACATTGCCCTGGTCGTCGTAATACACCGAATAGACCGCCAGTTCCCCGGCCTTGTTCATGACCCGGTAATTCCACGTCATTCGTCCTCCGGCACCAGCCTGGCCTTCTTGAGCGCGCGCTTGGCCGCCTGGCGCTCCTGCGCCGGGCCCTTGGCGTGCGGCCCGGCGGCGCGCAGCTTGGCTGCCACGGCCACCGGATTGCGCACCTTGGCAACCTGCTGGGTCGGCTTGACCGTGATGCGCATCTTTTGCCGCGTCGCCAATGCCTTGTTCGCCATCGCGCGCCTCCTTACAGCACGTAGCGCGACAAGTCTTCGTTGTCGGCCAGTTTGTCCAGGCGCTCGTTCACGTACGCGGCACTGATCGCCACCACGCTGCCGCCGGTCTCGCTGGCGGTAAACGACACTTCTTCCAGCAACTTTTCCATCACCGTGTACAAGCGCCGCGCGCCGATGTTCTCGGTGCGCTCGTTGACCGAAAACGCAATCTCGGCCAGCCGCGTGATGCCGTCCGGCGCAAACTCGATTTTCACATCCTCGGTCGCCAGCAAGGCCTCGTACTGCTTGGTCAAACAGGCGTCGGTGCTGGTGAGAATGCACTCGAAATCGGCAATCGACAGCGATTCGAGCTCGACCCGGATCGGAAAGCGCCCCTGCAACTCGGGAATCAGGTCCGACGGCTTGGCCAGGTGGAACGCGCCCGAGGCGATGAACAGAATATGGTCGGTGCGGATCATGCCGTACTTGGTGTTGACCGTGGTGCCCTCGACCAGCGGCAACAGGTCGCGCTGCACGCCGGCGCGCGACACATCGGCCCCGCCCATTTCGGAGCGCGACGCGATCTTGTCGATCTCGTCGAGGAACACGATGCCGTTCTGCTCGACGTTGGCGATCGCCTTTTGCTTCAACTCGTCATCGTTGACCAGCTTGGCCGCTTCTTCATCGATCAGGATCTTCATCGCTTCGCGGATCTTGATCTTGCGCGGCTTCTTGCGCGCCGCGCCGATGCCGGAAAACATGGACTTGATCTGCTCGGTCATTTCTTCCATGCCGGGCGGGGCCATGATTTCCATCTGGGGACCGGGCTCGGCCACTTCGAGCTCGATTTCGCGGTCGTCCAGCTCGCCTTCACGCAGGCGCTTGCGGAAGGTCTGGCGCGTGCCGTCGCCTTCCTTGGTTTCAAGCGGCGCCGGCGTGACGTTAAAGCCGAAGTCGCGCGCCGGCGGCACCAGGATGTCGATGATGCGGTCTTCGGCCGCGTCTTCGGCGCGCTGGCGCACTTTTTTCATTTCGCTGGCGCGGGTCTGCTTGATGCCGATGTCGATCAGGTCGCGGATGATGGTGTCGACGTCGCGCCCCACATAGCCCACTTCGGTGAACTTGGTCGCTTCGATCTTGATGAAGGGGGCGTCGGCCAGCTTGGCCAGGCGCCGTGCGATCTCGGTCTTGCCGACCCCGGTGGGGCCGATCATGAGGATGTTCTTGGGCGTGATTTCATGGCGCAGCGGCTCGGCCACCTGCTGGCGGCGCCAGCGGTTGCGCAGGGCGATGGCGACGGCGCGCTTGGCCTTGCCCTGGCCGACCACGTGCTTGTCGAGTTCGGAAACGATGTCGCGCGGCGTCATGTTCATGTTCATGGAGTTTGGCATGGTGCTTCCCCTTAATCCAGTGTTTCGATGATGTGCGACATATTCGTATAGATGCACAGCTGGCCGGCGATGGTCAGCGATTTTTTCACGATCTCGGCCGGCGACAAATCGGTGTTTTCTTGCAGGGCCTTGGCGGCCGACTGGGCGTAGGTGCCGCCCGAGCCGATGGCGCCGACCCCGTCTTCGGGTTCGAGCACGTCGCCGTTGCCGGTGATGACCAGGGTCGATTCATGGTCGGCCACCAGCAGCATGGCTTCCAGGCGGCGCAGCACGCGGTCGGTGCGCCAGTCCTTGGCCAGTTCCACCGAGGCGCGCAGCAGGTTGCCCTGGTGCTTTTCGAGCTTGCCTTCGAAGCGGTCGAGCAATGTGAAAGCGTCGGCGGTGCCGCCGGCGAAGCCGCACAGGACCTTGCCCTGGTAGAGCTTGCGCACCTTGCGGGCCGTGCCCTTCATGACGATGTTGCCGAGCGTGACCTGGCCATCGCCGCCGATCGCCACTTGCTTGCCGCGCCGTACGCACAGGATGGTGGTGCCGTGAAATTGTTCCATTATCGTTGCCTCTCAGTGATGGAGCGGCCGGCCGGAGATGGCTCCCGCGCGGCTGCATGCCCCCCAGAAATGGGGATGCTCACGGAAATTGCAAGACAGTTAACGGCCGCTTGCCCATGCCGCGCACCGGCCGGCCATGCTCGGCGGCGCTGGTCAGTACTTGTGCGGGAACAGCTTGGCCACTTCCGTGAAGCCCAGTAGTTTGAACAGTGCGGCGACCAAATGGTTCAATTCGCGCAGCTCGATTTTTTTCTCGGCCGCGATCGGGCGCAAGCGGTTGAGCAGGGCGGCGGCCGCCGAATAGTCGACCCGCGCCAGGCGCGAGCAGTCGAACAGCACCGTTTCGGCGCTGTCGGCGGCGTAGGCGTCGATGGCGTCGAACAGGGCCGTGCCCGACCCTTCGATCACCGACGGCAGCATGAAGCCATCGGTGGCCGGCGGCGTGTGCAGGATGCTGACCGAGGTGGCGGTGCTCAAGGACGGTTCGAACGACGGCGGCGACACCTCGTAGGTGACGCAGTAATCCATCGCCGTTTCTTCGAAGTCTTTTTCGCGGTCGAGCAGCTGGAACAGGGCCAGCAGCAGCAGCCAGGGCGCTTCGCTGGCGTCGCGCTGGCCGATCTCGATGGTCGAGTGGACCAGCTCGGCCAGTTCGGCGGCGCCGGCCACGATCAGTTCGCGGTCGCTGGCGCGCAGGCGGTTCATGGTTTCGAGCAGCAGGGCGCAGCCGTCCGGCGTCACGCTCTGGATGCGCGCAAATTCGAGGCGCAGCACCGGGTTTTCGCTGGCGCGCTGCAACAGGCGTTCCAGGCGCGGGGCCACTTCGCCGTCGAGCACGCCGCTGAACACTTCAGTCGGGGTGACGCCGGCAAAGGTGCGTTCTTCCATGCCCGGAGGCATCAGCGGCGGCGACCACGACGGCGGCGAGGTTTCGAACTGGCTGGCGTAATCGATTGCAATGTTGTCAAAATCCTCCTGGCGTCCGCCGACCTGGTACAGGTCGAACAGCATCCACCAGATGGTGCGGTCGTCCTTGCCCAGCTCGGCCAGGCTGTCGAGCAGCATGTGTTCGGTCACGGCCATCTGGTCGTTGGCGAACATGATGGCGATTTCTTCGATCACGGGCGCGGTCTGGGGCGCCACCAGTGCGTCCGGCAAGTCTTCGTCGGCCAGCAGCTCGGTGGTGGCCAGTTCCAGCATCGGCAGGGTGTCGGTGGTGGCGCCATCGGCGGCCGCGGCCTTGGCCTTGCGCGGGCCGCTGCCCCAGGCCGGCTCGGGCGTGTTGAAAATATCGTTCGACATGGCCGATTCGATCGCGTCGATCTTGGCCGCGGTGGCGCGCGCGATTTCGCGCTGGCGCGCGCGGTCGGCGTCGGTGTCGGCGGCCAGGCGCGACGGTTCACCGACGCGCAGGCGCGAGTCCGGCGCATTCTTGGCGCCGGGCTGCTCAGTTTTCTTCTTGTTGAAGATGGAGAAGATACCCACGTCGTTCCCTGTCTCGTTCTACGCTGCGTACTGCGCCAACCGCACCGGGCGCATCGAGCGCAGCAAGCGCCCTGGTTGATCTGACTGCGGATCTGTCTGCGGAACCAACCGCACCGTCAAGCCGCACGGTAGCATGCCGGCCGGCACCACGCCACCCACCCCTCCTGTCCACTTGCCTGGACAATCCGACATAGTGTAGCCGATAGGCAAGCTTCGAGTCGGATTGGCGGGAGCGGCAAAACAAAAAAGCATGCGGGGGCGAACCCGCATGCTTCTTCGGAGGTGGCGCGCGGCGCGGCTCAATCGCCGTACAGCTTTTGTTTCAGCTCGCGGCGCTGCTGCGCTTCGAGCGAGAGCGTCGCGGTCGGGCGCGCGATCAGGCGTGGAATGCCGATCGGCTCGCCCGTCTCTTCGCACCAGCCGTAGTCGCCACCGTCGATGGCGGCGATCGATTGCTGCACCTTTTTCAGCAGCTTGCGCTCGCGGTCGCGCGTGCGCAGTTCGAGCGCGTGCTCTTCTTCGATGGTGGCGCGGTCGGCGGGATCGGGCACGAGCACGGTTTCGCGCAGGTGCTCGGTGGTCTCGCCGGCATTCTTGAGCAAGTCTTTTTCGAGCTGCTGCAAACGCGCCTTGAAAAACGCCAGCTGCGCCGGATTCATATAGTCCTTCTCACCCATGGCACGGATTTCGTCCTCGGAGATGAGATGGCCTTCTGTATTGACGGCGGGGGTCGATTTAGTTGTTTTAGTCATGACTTCACTTACCTTCGATACGACGGTGGTTTCATTTTATCAGCTAACCCGGTCGCGGCACCGGTAAAGCGGCGGTGCCTGCGCCCGAAGCGCCTACCTTGACGGCTTGCTGAACTGCCGCCTTGTTCGTGTCTTTCCGCCCCGGAGGACTTTTTACTGCCGGTGCGATAAAGCGGGCATCTTAAAACCCGGATAGTTTATACCAAACATTGTTCCAAACCGCTGACAAAGACATCTTTCGGTAAATTTTTGCCAATAAAAACCATTTTGCTGCCACGTTCCTCGTTTTCGCCCCATTTTGCGCCCAGATCGCTGCCCATCATCTGGTGCACGCCCTGGAATACCACCTTGCGTTCGGCGCCCTGCATCAGCAGCACGCCCTTGTAACGCAGCATGCGCGGACCGAAGACATTGACCAGGCTGGCCAGGAATTCGTCGAGCTTGGCCGGATCGAAGGGACGGTCGCTCTTGAAGACGAAGGCGGCGATGTCGTCGCTGTGGTGGCCGTGGTGGTGGTCATGGTGGTCGTGCTCGTGGTTGCAGGCGTCGGTGTGCACATGCCCGTGATCGTGGTCGTGGGCTTCTTCGGCCTTGAGGAAGTCGGGGTCGATTTCCAGCTTGTCGTTCAGGTTGAAGCCGCGGATGTCGAGCACCTCGGCCAGCGGCGCGCGCCCGAAGTCGACCGTGCTGATCGGCGCGCGCCCGAAGTCGACCGTGCTGATCGGCGCGCGCGGGTTGATGCGCATCAGGCGCGCCTTGAGCGCGTCGAGCTGGGCCGTATCGACCAGGTCGGTCTTGGAGATCAGCAGCTTGTCGGCAAACCCGACCTGGCGCTGGGCTTCCTCGTAGTCGTCGAGCTGGGTCATGGCGTGGCGCGCGTCGACCACGGTCAGCACGGCATCTAACATGTAATGCACGCCCACTTCCTCGTCCATGAAGAAGGTTTGCGCCACCGGCCCCGGATTGGCGAGACCCGTCGTTTCGATGATGATGCGGTCGAAGTGCAGCTCGCCCGCCTCGCGCTTTTGCGCCAGCTTGGTCAATGCCACGATCAGGTCGCCGCGCACGGTGCAGCAGATGCAGCCGTTGTTCATCTCGACGATCTGCTCGCTGCTGTCCTGCACCAGGATTTCATTGTCGATGTTTTCCTGGCCGAACTCGTTCTCGATGACGGCAATCTTCAGCCCGTGATCCTCTTGCAGGATGCGGTTCAGGAGCGTGGTTTTGCCGGCGCCGAGGAAGCCGGTCAGGATGGTGCTGGGTATCAAGGCCATGTTGTCGTCAATCAGTGTGCCGCCCGGGAGCGGGCGAATAATCGAGCGATTATGCCGGATTTCGCCATTTGCTTCCAACTACCGCCAGATCGCTTGACGCGGATCATGCCGCAAACGCGTATCCGGCCCTGTTGCAAGCCTATTTCGCCTTGGCGCGCGGATGGGCCTGGTCGTACACGGCGGCCAGGTGCTGGAAGTCGAGCGCGGTGTAGACCTGGGTCGAGGTGATGCTGGCGTGGCCGAGCATGTCTTGCACGGCGCGCAGGTCGCCCGACGATTGCAGCACATGCGAGGCGAACGAGTGGCGCAGCATGTGCGGATGCACGTGCACCGGGGTGCCGGCGTCGATCGCGTGCTGTTTCAGGCGCAGCTGCACCACGCGCGGCGACACGCGCGTGCCGCGCTCGGACAGGAACAGGGCGCCGCTGCCATCGGCCGGCGGCGGGCGCACCGCCAGCCAGGCCGCCAGTGCGGTGCGCGCGTGGCTGCCCACCGGCACCGTGCGCATCTTGTTGCCCTTGCCGGTGACCAGCACGTCGCCCGAGGCCAGGTCGATCCAGCCGAGCGAGGCGGCCTGGCCCTCGCCGCCCTTGGTATAGGTCACGTCGAGCCCGGCCAGCTCGGCCACCCGCAAGCCGCTCGAATACAGCAGCTCGAACATGGCGCGGTTGCACAGCTCGGCGCTGGTCGGGCTGCGGCCGGGCGGCGCGCTTGACACCAGCTGCACGGCGTCGTCCACCGCCAGCGCTTTCGGCAACGGGGCCGGGCGCTTGGGGGCGCGCACGCCGTCGGTGGGGTTGGCGGCCAGGGTGATGTGCTCCGACAGCCAGCCGAAAAAGCCACGCCAGCTCGACAGCTTGCGGGCGATCGAGCGCGGTCCCAGTTGCTGGCTGTGCAAAATCGAGGTCAGGCGCCGGATGTCGGCCTGGCGCACCTGCTGCCAGGGCATGCCCTTGGCCAGCGTATGCAACTGGTGCAGGTCGCGCCGGTAGGCGTCGATGGTGTGCGGCGAGAGCTGGCGCTGCGTGGCCAGCTGCTCGAGGTAGCGCCCGACCCAGTCGGTGGCTTCTAGCGCGACCGGATGATCCATGTCAGGCCCGCAAGGCCGCCAGCGCGGCGCTGGCGGTTTCGCCGATGTGCACCAGGAAATCGGTGCCCATGCTGGCGGTAAAGCGTTCCGGATCGGGCGAGCCGAGGATCAGCAGGCCGAAGGCGCTGCCGTTGCTGCGCAGCGGCAAAATGACGGTCGACTGCACCGCGCCCGCGTCGGCCAGCCAGCGCACCGCTTCGAAATCGTGGTTGCTGCCGCAGTAGGGCGCCAGCAGGCTGTTGGCGAACAGGCGCGCATCTTCCGACACGCCGTTGACGTACCAGTTGCCGGCGTGCGCCGGCGCCAGGTTCCACAGGCGCAGGGTGGCCTGGGGCACGCCGAAATGGGTGGCCAGGCCATCGACCAGGGCGCGCGGCATGTCGCCGTCGTGGCGCGTCTTGAGCAGGGTCTGGGTCCAGCCGTGGAACTTGTTGGCGATGGCGGCGTTCGCTTCGGCCAGGCGGACCAGGTCCGACATGCGCAGTTCGAGCGCCTTGTATTTGTCGCGCATCACTTCCATCTGGCGCTCCTGGAGCGAGACGGCCTTGCCGGTCAGCGGGCTGGACAGCTTGACCTCGCCCAGCAGATTGGCGTGTTCCTGGAAAAAAGTCGGATGGTCGGCCAGGTAGTCGGCGACGGCGGTGGAGTCCAGAGTGGCGGTCATTGAAAGTCTTTACGTGAAGTCTTAAGTAAGTGCGCATAAATTCTTGTAATTTCTGCACACTTACTTAGTGCGGGGAATCGTGTTGCATGCGAAAAAACGTCCCGCAATTCTAACCGACAGCTTGCGCTCACACGCAAAAAGACGCCCGAAGGCGTCTTTTTTGCAGTGCGGGATGGTCGCGCGCCGTGCTTAGAAGCGGTGACGCACGCCGACCTGGATGGCGTGGCTGTCTTCGCCAGCGACTTTGGTGAAGCCGCCCGGCGAACCGGCCGCGCCCGGCGTGTACTGGCCGTCGTTCTGGTTCTTGATATGCGACAGCACGGTGTAGACATCGGTGCGGGCCGAGAGGTTGTAGTCGTAACCGACCGCCACCAGGGTCGCATCGCTGTTCGACACGGTGCGGTCGTTCTGGCGCGCCGCCGAGGCCATCAGGCGGCCCTGGCCCATGCGGTAGTGCAGGCCGAACTGGTAGCTGCTGGCATCGACCTGGCTGTTGCGGGTGATGTTGGTGGTGTAGATACTGGTCAGGGCAGCCACGTTGGCAGCCGGCACGCCGGCGGCGCGCAGGCCCGGCGCGACCTGGCCGTTGAACACGGCGAGGTAATCGGCCAGCAGGGCCGAATTGCGGTTGACCTGGTCGTGGTAGCCGGCGAAGAACTTGAAGTCGCCGACCTTGACCGAACCGCCCACGGTGGTGGTGGTCAGGCTCTTGCGGCCTTGCAGGTCTTCACCCTGGTTGTGGCCGACGCCGATGTCGAAAATGCTGGTCTTGTAGGTGATCGCGCCGCCCATGAACTTGTTGTAGCGGCCCAGGTAGCCGGAGTTCTTGGTGCCGTACATGAGCGAGCCGCCGAAGCCGGACGGGGTGGCGATGCGGTACTGGATCGATTTCTGCGAGCGGATGTCCGCGCCCAGCGCGGTAAAGCCGGCGGTGCCGCCGGTGATGCCGCCCCAGGTGCCGCCGGTGCCGGTTTCGAACGCGTCAGCCGCGGCGAACACTTCGTAGCCGGGGGTGTACATGCGCCCGACCAGGATGGCGCCGAACGGCGTGACCACACCCACCATGGCGGTGCGATCGAACAGGGCTTTCTCGGCGTTGACGGCGATCGCTGGCTGCAGGCCGGCGCGCAGGGTCGCCAGGGTCGGCGCCAGGGCCGGGGTCTTGAAGGCATCCATGCCCTTGGTCAGGTAAAAGCCTTGATTCGCGTTCACCAGGCCGGGGCTCTGGGTGCCGGTGTCGAGTTCGACGCGCGCTTCCAGATTGAAGATGGCCTTGTAACCACCGCCGATGTCTTCGGTACCTTTGAGACCGATGCGCGAACCGTCCGCGATACCACTGACGAGTTTGGCCGATTCACCTTTGGTTTTCATGAAACCAGCATCGGCAATACCGTAAATGGTCACACTGGACTGGGCCAGGACCGGGGCTGCGAAACAGGTAGCGATTACACCAGCGATTAATTTTGTTTTCATTGTGTCTCCAGGAGATTATTTTATATAAAAACGAACGTGCGTACTAATTCGTTTTGACCAATATGCCATCGTTTTTTAGCCTTGTACAGAAAGCCGATCGCGCACGCAAGTGCTGGTTGCGAAAAAGACACAGACGAAGCAAAAACGTCAATACCGTCTTATCTGAAACACCACAGCCTGCGCCGTCAAAGGCAAAGGGCAGCGATGTTGCCATCGCCGCCCTTTGTTTTATCCGACCGACTTATGTTGCATACGATTTATATCGCACTGCATCAAAAAGCGTGATTCACGCCCAATGCATAGATATTCATGCTCGATGGAATGGTCGGGCCTTTCTTGTTAGAAGCATCAGCATACACATAGGTGCGTGGCGACAGGCTGTATTCGTAGCCGATCGACATTTGCTTGGTCTTTTGCATGCCCTGGTTCAAAGCGCCCTGGTTCTTCTGGCCATAACCGGCCAGGATTTTGCCCTGGCCCATTTTGTAATTGGCGCCAACCACCCACGAACGCGCTTCTTCGCTGTTAAACAAGGTATGGCCGCGGTCTTGCTGCACGCGCGTGGCCATCAGTTTCAGTTCCGGCGTGGCCATCACATAGCCGGCGATCGAGAGCAGGCGCGATTCGACCGCGTTGCGTTCGGCGGCCAGCATCAGCGAACCGGCCGCGCCGGTATACGTGGCCGAGACCGAGTAAGGATTGGCCGACGCTTCCGAGCCAGCACGGTATTGCGGGTTGGCCAGGCTGCCGCGGCCGACGATGGCTGCCGAACCCGTGCTCGCTTCCTTGGTGCCGACCGTGGCATTGATCTGGAAGCCGTTGTACACGTTCGAGTTGTAGAACAGGGCGTTGTTGAAGCGGTTGGTCGAATTGCCCACCGAGCCGAGCGGGTCCGAGGTGTAGCCAGCGACCATCAGGTCGGTCTGGAAACCGGCCGGGCTCGGCACACCGTGGAACGGCTCGAACTGGGTGCTGCTTTCCTGGAAGGCGGTCAGGCCGCGTCCCAGGCGCACCATGCCGAAGGCGCCTTGCAGGCCGACCCGGCTCTGGCCCTGGAACAGCGGACGCTGGACGCCGTTGGCGCCCTGCTCGATGGTGCCCGAGTCCGGTTCATAGCGAATTTCGAGCTGGAACAAGGCTTTCAGGCCGCTGCCGATGTCTTCCACGCCTTTGAAACCGAGGGTGTTATTCGCGCGCTTGCCGATGGCCAGCGATTGGTCAGTACGTTTGATCATGCCGGCATCAACGGTGCCGTAGATGACCACAGAAGATTGTGCTTGTGCAAAGCCGGCGCTTGCGCCCAGAATTGCCAGAGCGACCAGTGATTTTTTCATGTACACGTCCCTAAAAGTGAAACAGTCGAATCCGCAAGTGCCTTGAGTTTTCAATCTACTGAACACCCGGATTAAGAAACCTTATTGCTTGGCCAAGTCCAGCGTGGCTGTCCTGGTCGATTATGAGGGGTAGAATTGGTTGAAAGCCAATCATTCCGGCAGTGTTGTTGTATTTATGAAACGGCAGTGCGTATTGATACAGGCAAGACACTCCTCATTTTTATGAAATCGTTTCATGAGGTATCCCGGATATTCTTACTAACAAGCTTTGTGCGAAATCAAGGAAGTCGCCATCAGCGGCCATCGCGCCGCGCGCCTGACGTAGACTTTAAAACGTCGGCTGCACCCGCATCAGCCAGGCAACTGTTGTATATTGGCAACTCGACCGGCACCATGCGGCGTAGCAGGCTCAAGGAAGTAATCTCCTCCCGGGGCTTCTCCAACAAGGTGATGGCAACAATCATGGCAAACCGCGAAGAACTAGCGCTCATCCGGGGCGCGCGCGCAGGCCGCGCCCAAGCCCAGCTCGACCTGGGAACCCTCTATCTGTTCGGCAGCGCCGGCTTGCCCAAGAGCCTGCCGACGGCCCTTCACTGGCTTGACCGTGCCGCGCAGCAAGGCAGCGCCGGCGCCTGCCAGCTGATCGGCACCCATATTCCCTTCGATGTGGCGGTGCAGAGCCAGCGGCCGGTGGCGTGCTGGTTCGAGCAAGCCTGCGACGATGGCAACCTGCGTGCCGGGCTGGTGCTGGCCCAGCTGATTTTAGGCGGGCATGGCGGCGCCACGCCCGGCCCCGAGCGGCGCGAAAAAGCCTTTCGCGCGCTCGAAGCGGGCGCGGCGGCGGGCCTGGCCGAAGCCCAGTGGCTGCTGTCGCAGCACCGGCGCCTGGCGGGCGCGCTGACGATGGCGTCCGAGGCGCACGTGGCGCCGCCGGCGCGTCCGGCGCCCGCGCCGGCGCCACAGCACACGGTCGATGCGCGCTGGCTGCAGCGCGCCGCCGAGAGCGGCTTGCCGCAGGGCCAGTTGTCGCAACTCGACACCGACTGGGAAGAAGGGCGCCTGGCCGCCTACGCGCAGCGCGCCCTGCCGCTGGCGCGGGCCCTGGTGCGCCAGCTGGGCACGACGCCGCGCGCCGCCAGCGGGCTCGGTGCGGCGGACGTCACCTTGCTGTCGCGTTGCGCGCGCGCGCTGGCGGCCGCTGCCGGCGACCCTGATGGCGATGCCGGCCGTTCCGATACGCTGGACGCCGAGATGCGCCATTTCTTCGAGCTGGCCGCAGCCGAGCACGATGCTCACGCCCAGTTCGCCGTGGGACTGTGGTGCGCGCGCATGCAGGTCGACGGCAAGCGCATCGCCGTGGGCGAAGGCTCGGCCAACTTCAAGAAAGCCATCCGCTGGCTGACCCTGGCCGGCAACCAGGGGCTGGCCGAAGCCTGGTATGCGCTCTCGCGCATCTACGTCAAGCCCGAGTTCTCCCAACGCAACGTGCTTGACGCCCAGCGCTATCTGGAGCGCGCCGCCGAAATGGGTTACCGCGACGCCCAGCTCGAGTGCGGCAACAGCGCCTGGCGCGCGCGCCGCGAGAATGAAAACAATGATGTGCGGGCGGTGTACTGGTTACAGAAGGCGGCGCTGCAAGGCTGTCCGCTGGCGGCCACGGCGCTGCACAAGATCGCCCCGCGCTGCGACGGCGCGGCCTACACCGAAACCGGGGCCTTGGCAGCGTACGAGCTGGGCGGCGCGCATCCGCTGCTGGCCGCGCGTCTCGAGCTGGCCGCCCTGTTCGGGCTGACGCGCGCCGAAGCGTTGTTGCTCGATGTAACGGCGGCCGACCAGGGGCATTGCCTGGTGATCGATATCCGCGGCAGTTACGGGCGCAGCAAGCGGCGTCTGGTGGTGATCGATTCGATGCACGAACGGCACGCGCTGGACCGCATCGTGCGCCTGTTCGACGGCGTCGACTGCGGGCCGAGCGGTCCGGAGGGCAATTACCGGCAGCGGCTGTACCGGCTCAAGACCCTGGTGCCGGAGTCCGAGCATGCCGAGCTGGGGGAGGTGGAGGCGTACGAGATGGCGGCGTGAGGGGAGGGCCGGGAACCTCAACACCGTCATTCCCGGCCGAGGCCGGGAATGACGGTCGTCAATCTAGCGGCCGGAAGTGAGCTCGATCTCGCCCTCGAACACCGTCACCGCCGGTCCGCTGAGCATCACCGGCTCTCCATCGCCGGCCCACGCAATCGACAACTCCCCGCCGCGCGCAGTCACGCGCACGGGCGAATCGAGCAATCCGCGCCGGATCCCGGCCACCACGGCCGCGCAGGCGCCAGTGCCGCAGGCCAGCGTTTCCCCGGCGCCGCGCTCGTACACGCGCAGCTTGATGTGATGCCGGTCCAGCACCTGCATGAACCCCGCATTGACCTTGTTCGGAAAACGCGCATGCGCCTCGATCAGCGGCCCGGTGTCCGCCACCGGCGCGAGCTCGACATCATCGACCACCTGCACCGCGTGCGGATTGCCCATCGACACCACCGACACGAACACTGTCTTGCCGCCCTGATATTTGATCGGCAAAGGCCACAAGGTATCCCGCCCCTCGGCCCAGCCGCCCAGCCCGGACGCATCGAACGGCACCCCGGCCGGCGCGAGCACCGGCGCACCCATGTCCACCGTGATGCTGCCGTCGGCTTCCAGGCGCGGCGTGATGACGCCCTTCATGGTTTCCACCCGGATGCTGGACTGCTCCGTCAAACCCTTGTCGGTGACAAACTTGACGAAGGCGCGCGCGCCGTTGCCGCACTGCTCGACTTCGCCGCCATCGTTATTGAAGATGCGGTAACGGAAGTCGCAGCCGGCGCCCTGGGCTTTTTCCACCACCAGGATCTGGTCGGCGCCGATGCCGAAGCGCCGGTCCGCCAGGCGCTGCCACTGGGCGGGTGTGAAATCGAGCTGCTGGCTGATGGCGTCGATGACGATAAAATCATTGCCGGCGCCGTGCATCTTGGTAAATTTAAGTTTCATGCGTCTCAGTATAGTCCGTAACAACTATTGTTTCAGGTACGGCGACGGTTCGCCGGGCGGACGGGTCTTGAAGCGCTTGTGCGTCCAAAAATACTCGGCCGGCGCCTCGCGCACCCGCTCCTCGATGAAGGCATTCATCCGGCGGGCCGACTCGGCCATGTCATCGCCCGGATAATTCTCCCAGGCCGGATAAAACGTCACCTTCCAGCCAGTGTAATTCGGCAAGAATGTCGCCACCACCGGAATCACCTGCGCCCCGGTGGCCGCCGCAATGCGCCCCGGCGCGGTGAGCGTGGCGGCCGGAATGCCGAAAAACGGCACGAACGCGGCATCCTTGTCGCCAAAATCCATATCCGGCAGCATAAAGTAGGGCAAGTGCTCGCGCATGGCGCGCAGGATCGGCTTGACTCCCTCCTTGCGCGAAAACAATTGCACCGGACGAAAGCGGGAACGCCCCTTGCGCAGCACCTCGTCGAACACGGCATTTTTTTGCGGTACGTAAATCGAGCACAAACTCGTTTCCAGCATCACCGCCACGCCCGCCACGTCCAGGCTCACGAAGTGCGGGCACAGCAGGATGGTCGGCCTGGCCGCGATCTGCGCCAGCGGCACGCCGGGCTCGACATGGATCAAACGGCGCAAGCGCGCTTGCGGCGCCCACCACAAAATGCCGCGCTCCCACACGCTGCGCGAATACGACTGGAAATGCTGGCGCGCCAGCACCACCCGCTGCGCTTCCGACAATTCCGGCATGCACAGGCGCAGATTGGTCAGGGCGATATGGCGCCGTTTCCTGAGCACCAGGAAAAGCAGGCTGCCCACGCCAGTGCCGACCCGTCCCAGCACGGGCAGCGGCAACCAGTGCATCAGCCACACCAGGCCGATCAAGAGCTTCATGCGTCCACCTGGGCGTCGGGCGCGGGCACGCCGCCGGGCTGCTTGTAGCGGTTATAACTCCAGAAATACTGGGCCGGGCAGCGCGCGATCAACTGCTCCATGGCGCGATTGATCATGCCCGCCCGCTCGGCGGGGCTGCCCTCCAGTTCCTGGCCGAAAGGCACGAAGCGCACGATAAAACCGCGGCCGGCGGGACGCCGCTCGGCGTACACCAGGATGATTTCAGCATTGCCCAGTTGCGCCAGCTTGGCCGGCAGGGTCATGCTGTAGGCCGGGCGTCCGAAAAACGGCGCCCACACGCCTTCGCCCTGCTGCGGCACCTGGTCCGGCAGCACCCCGATCGGCTCGCCGCGCTTGAGGCACTTGGCCAGGATGCGCACGCCCGACAGGTTGGCCGGCGCCAGGTGCAGGTTGTGGCGCGCTCTAGCGCCCTCGATCAGCGGTTTCAGGGCGGCCTGCTTGGGCGGGCGGTACATCACGGTCAGCTTGGTGCGCAGCGCGATCTGCTGGGCGGTGATTTCGAAGCAGCCCAAGTGCGGCGTCAGGAACATGATGCCGCGCCCGCTGTCGATGACCGACTGGACATAATCCCAATTCTCGTCGGTGGCCATGCTCGCCACTTTCGCGGGCGGCGCGCACCACACGAAGGCCAGTTCGATGATCGACTTGCCGGACTCGGCAATGGCGGCCGACAAATGCTGGCCAAAGCCGGCCGCGCGCATATTGGTGCGCATCAGCTTGCGGTAAGAAGGGGAGGCGAGATACACGAACCAGCCCAGCGCGGCGCCCATGACATGCAGGACCGGCAATGGCAACTTCGATAAGGTACGGAAAAGAGGAACTAACATGGTTTTCGACTGTGGTTCAACAAACGGCTAGTTGCTTAGCCAAAATTTCTCAAGGAGCGTAAAATACCACGTATGCAGGATCCGCCGAGTTAATAGACAACTTGCGAAGCGGAATATAAATGTCGCTAAAGCGTCGCAGGCAACCCGGTTACTGCGACTTTCATCTCACACAGTAACAGGAGCATTGCATGTCAAACGACTATCTCTTCACGTCCGAATCCGTGTCCGAAGGCCATCCCGACAAAGTTGCCGATCAGATTTCGGACGCCATCCTCGACGCCATTCTCGAGCAAGACCCGAAAGCGCGCGTTGCCGCCGAAACCTTATGCAACACCGGTTTGGTAGTGCTGGCCGGTGAAATCACCACCCACGCCAACGTCGACTATATTCAGGTCGCGCGCGAAACCATCAAGCGCATCGGCTACGACAACACCGACTACGGCATCGACTACCGCGGCTGCGCCGTGATGGTCTGCTACGACAAGCAGTCGCCCGACATCGCCCAGGGCGTCGACGAAGGCGCCGGGCTCGACCTGGACCAGGGCGCCGGCGACCAGGGCCTGATGTTCGGCTACGCCTGTGACGAAACGGCCGAGCTGATGCCGGCCGCCATTCATTACGCGCACCGCCTGGTCGAACGCCAGTCGCAGCTGCGCAAGGATGGCCGCCTGCCGTGGCTGCGTCCGGATGCCAAGTCGCAAGTGACCCTGCGCTACGTGGACGGGCGTCCGGTTGGCGTCGACACCGTGGTGCTGTCGACCCAGCACGCGCCGGAAGTGACGCACGCGCAGATCGAAGAAGCGGTGATTGAAGAAATCATCAAGAAAGTGTTGCCGGCCGAATGGCTGCACAACACGCGCTACCTGGTCAACCCGACCGGTCGCTTCGTCATTGGCGGTCCACAAGGCGATTGCGGCCTGACCGGTCGCAAGATCATCGTTGACACCTACGGTGGCGCGGCGCCGCACGGTGGCGGCGCGTTTTCGGGCAAGGACCCATCCAAAGTCGACCGTTCGGCGGCTTACGCGGCCCGTTACGTGGCCAAGAACGTGGTGGCGGCCGGGCTGGCGCGCCAGTGCCAGGTGCAGGTCAGCTACGCGATCGGCGTGGCCAAGCCGATCAATATTACTGTGTACACCGAAGGCACGGGCGTGATTTCCGACGAAAAAATCGCCGCCCTGGTGATGGAACACTTCGATTTGCGTCCGAAAGGCATCGTCCAGATGCTCGACCTGCTGCGTCCGATTTACCAGAAGACAGCGGCCTACGGCCACTTCGGCCGCGAAGAGCCGGAATTCACGTGGGAGCGCACCGACAAAGTCGCCTTGCTGCGCGCCGAAGCCGGCCTGTCCTAAGCAACACGGTCGCAAACCGCCAACAAGCGCGGTTTGCCTCTAAACCGGGGTCCGTGCCTCCAAACCGGGGTCAGAGCTTTAACTCGAAACATTTCTAGTTAAAGCTCTGACCCCGGTGTTTGTTTCGGGGCTGTTCCTGCTGAAAGCGCAAGAATCTGACGAAATGGCGTCCGCTGTTTCGATTTACCCGAAATCCTGCACCGGGGTCAGAGCTTTAATTAGAAATGTTTCGAGTTAAAGCTCTGACCCCGGTTGTAGGCGCTCTGCACCCAGGCGTAGGCGCTTTTGCCGCACCCGAGAAATTTGGCTGGCGCAACTTGACGTTAGCGGCTACACTTCTTAGTTCCGAGGAGCGTTGCGACGAAATTGCTATTTCGCCAGGCTCGGAAATTCCACCGCAACTGCGCTCACGTTACTTTTTTCTAACTGAAAGGAGGGCGTGATGAACGCCGTACTCAAATCTTCGCAAGACTTCCATATCGCCGACATTTCCCTGGCCGCCTGGGGCGACAAGGAAATCAAGATCGCTGAAACCGAAATGCCCGGCCTGATGGCTATCCGCGAGGAATTCGCCGCGGCCCAGCCACTCAAAGGCGCGCGCATCACCGGTTCGCTGCATATGACGATCCAAACCGCCGTGCTGATCCAGACCCTGGAAGCCCTCGGCGCCAAGGTCCGTTGGGCATCGTGCAATATCTATTCGACCCAGGACCACGCCGCCGCCGCCATCGCCGCCGCCGGCACCCCTGTGTTCGCCGTCAAGGGCGAAACCCTCGACGAATACTGGGATTACACCCACCGCATCTTCGAATGGCCAAGCGAAGCCGGCCAGCCGGTGTATTCGAACATGATCCTCGACGATGGCGGCGACGCCACCCTGCTGCTGCACCTGGGCACGCGCGCCGAAACCGATCCGTCGGTGCTGGCCAAGCCAGGTTCGGAAGAGGAAATCTGCCTGTTCAACTCGATCAAGACCCACCTGGCGAAAGATGCCACCTGGTACTCCAAGCGCCTGCCGCAAATCCTGGGCGTGACCGAGGAAACCACCACCGGCGTGCACCGCCTGTACCAGATGCACAAGGAAGGCAAGCTGGCCTTCCCGGCAATTAACGTCAACGATTCGGTCACCAAGTCGAAATTCGACAATCTGTACGGTTGCCGCGAGTCGCTGGTCGACGGCATCAAGCGCGCCACCGATGTGATGATCGCCGGCAAAGTCGCCGTCATCGCCGGCTACGGCGACGTCGGCAAGGGCTCGGCCCAGGCCATGCGCGCGCTGTCGGCGCAAGTGTGGGTCACCGAAATCGATCCGATCTGCGCCCTGCAGGCGGCGATGGAAGGCTACCGCGTCGTGACCATGGATTACGCCGCCGAACACGGCGACATCTTCGTTACCTGCACCGGCAACTATCACATCCTGACCGAACAGCACATGCTGGCCATGAAAGACCAGGCCATCGTCTGCAACATCGGTCACTTCGACAACGAGATCGATGTCGCTTCGCTGAAGAAATATCAGTGGGATAACATCAAGCCCCAGGTCGATCACGTGATCTTCCCGAGCGGCAAGCGCATCATCCTGCTGGCCGAAGGCCGCCTGGTCAACCTCGGTTGCGGTACCGGTCACCCGTCGTATGTGATGAGCTCCTCGTTCGCGAACCAGACCATCGCCCAGATCGAGCTGTTCGCCAATACCGACAAGTACCCGGTCGGCGTGTACGTGCTGCCGAAGCACCTGGACGAGAAAGTCGCGCGCCTGCAGCTCAAAAAGCTCAACGCGCAACTGACCGTGCTGACCGACGAGCAAGCCGCGTACATCACCGTCAGCAAAGAAGGCCCTTACAAGCCTGACCACTACCGTTATTAATCGGTAGCAACGGCGCGCATCTGGAGGGGCCTCGAAAAACCGTAGCGAGCGGTGCAAGTTTTGTCCGAGAAGCGCAGCCGTACCCATGTACGGTGAGCATCGCAGGATGAAATTGCGCCGCGCAGTAGGTTTGTCGAGGTCCCGGCAAAGAGCGCGCCGTTTTTTTGTCCTACACAATATCTTTTTCATATCAACCGGACTCCCGCTTCCCTTATGCGCTTACTTTTGACGTGGTTGATTAACGCAGTGGCGCTATGCGCGCTGCCATTCCTGATGAGTTCGGTTCAAGTCACGAACCTGGTGTCGGCCTTGATTGCCGCGCTGGTGCTCGGGCTGGTCAATACCCTGATTCGTCCGGTGCTGGTACTGCTGACCCTGCCCGTAACCCTGCTATCCATGGGGTTGTTTATCCTGGTGATCAACGCGCTGCTGTTTTGGGCAGTCGCCAACTTGATCGACGGATTCCAAGTGTCAGGTTTCTGGTCGGCCTTTATCGCCGCCATCCTGTACAGCATCATCTCGTGGGCGCTGTCTACCTTACTCCTCAAAAAAGATGGCAACTCCTGACTTCAGCATTGAATTCTATCCGCCCAAGACTCCCGACGGGGCGGACAAGCTGCGCGTGGCGCGCGCCAAACTGGCGCTGCTGCAACCTAAATATTTCTCGGTCACCTTCGGCGCCGGCGGCAGCACGCAGCAAGGCACGCTCGACACGGTCGTCGAGATCCTCGGCGAGGGCCACGACGCCGCTCCCCACTTGTCGTGCGTGGGCGCCACGCGCGAATCGATCCGCACGATCCTGAAACAGTTCCAGTCGCATGGGATCAAACGCGTGGTGGCCTTGCGCGGCGACTTGCCAAGCGGCTACGGCGGCGCGGGCGAGTTGCGCTATGCCAGCGATCTGATCGAGTTCATCCGCGCCGAGACGGGCGACTGGTTTCACATCGAAGTGGCGGCCTATCCGGAAGTGCATCCCCAGGCCAGGTCGCCGCAGGATGACTTGCAGAACTTCGCGCGCAAGGTGCAGGCCGGCGCGAACGCGGCCATCACCCAGTATTTCTACAATGCCGACGCGTACTTTGCGTTCATGGACCAGACCCGCAAGCTGGGGATCGATATTCCCGTCGTGGCGGGGATCATGCCGATTACCAATTACACGCAGTTGATGCGGTTTTCGGATATGTGCGGAGCGGAAATTCCGCGCTGGGTGCGCTTGAAGCTGGCCAGTTTCGGGGATGACACGGCATCGATCAAGGCGTTCGGGCTCGACGTGGTGACGCAGCTGTGCGAGAGATTGCTCGCCGGCGGCGCGCCGGGGCTGCATTTTTACAGCATGAACCAGGCGGTGGCGACGACCGCGTTGTGGGAGCGCTTGAAGGCTGCTTGATGGGTGCCGACAGCGGCTCGCTTGTTTTACCGCTACCATAAAACGTCGTCCCCGCGAAGTGAAGTGACCCAAGTTCATGCTGAAGTCGTTGGCGACGCAACGAACTTGGGTTCCCGCCTTCGCGGGAACGACGGTCTGAATGGTAGCGTTATCTGTGGCGTAAAGCTCGGCGCCACTAGCATCACCCCTCCGTTAGCACCCAATCGAGCGCCACATCATGCGGACTCGCGGCAAACGCCACCAGGTCGCCCGCGTACGCAATGCCCACAGTAAGCGGCCTCGGCGCCTCTTCCAGCGTGCGGTCGTAATACCCCCCGCCATACCCCAGCCGGTAGCGCTCCGTCGTAAACCCCAGGCAAGGCACCAGCAGCACCCCCGGCCGGTCCACCATCCTTTGCTCAGCCGGCACCGCCACCCCCATCCGGTCGCTTACCATCGCCTCCCCGGGCACCCACTCCACGAACGCCAGCGCGCAATCGGGCGCCACCACCAGCGGCAGCGCCAGCGGCACGCCCGCCCTTGCCAGCTCAAGATACAGCGGCTGCAAATCGGGCTCGCCCCGCAGCGGCCAGTACACCCCCAGCACCGGGTCCGCTTCGCGCGCGCTGTGCGCACCCCACCACGCCAGCACGCGTGCCCCGATCAGCGCGTCGCGCCGCGCCTTTTCCAGGGGATCGAGCGCGCGCCGGGCCGCTTTTAAGGTGGCGCGCAAACTTGCCTTGTCGGCACTATGTGCATTTGCATCATTTGCGTGCGCCGATGCTGGCTGCGCGGCATGCCCGCATGGTATTCTAGGTTCGCCGGTCATGTGTTAAATGAAGTATCAATGGAGAGTTGCATTCAGATGTTCCTGCCGAAATTGTTTGCCTTCGCGATTGCCGCCGGAGCCTGCCTGATTCCAGCGTACGCCCAAGCGCCCGCGCCCCCGTACGACCCGCGTGCCGACGACGATACCTTCCTGCTGCTGCGCGAAGCCGCGCGCCAGGACGATGCCGCCAAGGCCAATGCCTACGCCTCGCGCCTGCAGAACTATGCAGTGCCGTCGTATGTCGATTATTATCGGCTCAAAACCCGGATGCGGGTGGCCTCAAGCGACGAATTCCGCGATTTCCTCAGGCGCTACCAGGGCCTGGCCATCGCCGACCGCCTGCGCAACGACTGGCTGCTGGAACTGGGCCGCGCGCGCGACTGGGCCAATTTCGACCAGCAGTATCCCCTGTTCGTGCTCAACGACGACACCCAGGTCAAGTGTTACGTCCTCATGGCGCGCGTGGCGCGCGGCGAAAAAGTGGCCGACGACGCCCGTGCGCTGCTGGCCAATCCGCCCGGCTATGGCGACGCCTGCGGCTCCCTGATTTCCACCCTGGCCCAATCGGGCCAGTTCGACGCCAACGACCTGCTGGCCCAGCTGCGCCTGGCCGGCGAAACCAAGGCCACCGGCCCGGCGAAACGCATCGCCGCGCTGCTTGGCGTATCCGAACTGCACGCCTCGCAGGCGGTCGACCTGCCGGCGCTGGCCATGGCGCGCGGCATCGGCGAGACCCGCGCCGACCACGAAGTCTATCTGGTGGCGGTGGCCCGCATGGCGCGCACCAGCCAGAACCTGGCCGTGGTCGCCCTGAACAAGAACGCGCCGCGCCTGTCGGCCCAGGAACAAGCCATCGGCTGGGCCGGCATCGCGCACGCCGCCTCGCTCACGCTCGCCCCCGAAGCCTACGATTACTGGCGCAAGAGCGCCGGCGCACCGCTCACGGCCGAACAGATTCAGTGGAAAACCCGCATCGCCCTGCGCCGCGGCGACTGGAAAACCGTCAAGGCCACCATCGAAGCGATGCCGGCCCCGCTGCGCGCCCAACCCGGATGGACCTACTGGCTGGGCCGGGCGCTGCAGGCCGAACACGGCGCGCACGAAGCGGCCGTGGCCCTGTACCAGCGCATCGCCGACCAGAACAGCTTCTATGGCCAGCTGGCGCTGGAAGAACTGGGCCAGCTCATTTCGATCCCGCCGCCGGGGCCGGCCCTCACGCCCGAGGAAATGGCGCCCATGGCCAGCAACCCCGGCCTGCGCCGCGCGCTCAAGTTCTTCAGCCTGCGCCTGCGCCCCGAAGGCACGCGCGAGTGGAACTGGGAACTGCGCAAGTTCAGCGAACGCGAACTGCTCGCCGCGGCCGAATTCGCACGCCAGAACCAGATCCTCGACCGCATGGTCAATACCTCGGACCGCACCCGCACCCAGTTTGACTACACCCAGCGCTTCCCGGCGCCGCACAACGACATCCTGCATCCGACCGCGCAGCAACTGGGCCTGGACCGGGCCTGGGTATATGGCCTGATCCGCCAGGAATCGCGCTTCATCATGGATGCGCAGTCGAACGTCGGCGCGTCCGGCCTGATGCAGGTCATGCCCGCCACCGGCGCCTACGTGGCGCGCAAGATCGGCCTGGGTGACTACGTCAAGAACAAGCTGACCGACGTGCGCACCAACATCCTGCTCGGCGCGAACTACATGAGCATGGTGCTCGAAAACGCCGACGGTTCGCAGACCCTGGCCACGGCCGCCTACAACGCCGGCCCGGGACGCATGCGCAACTGGCGCGGCAAGCTCGCCGAGCCGATGGAAGGGGCCATCTTCGCCGAGTCGATCCCGTATATGGAAACCCGGATCTATGTGAAGAATGTGATGTCCAACGCGACCAACTACGCCGCGCTGTTCGAGAACAAGCCGCAGTCGCTCAAGGCGCGCCTTGGCAAAATCACGCCGCGCAGCGCCCAGGGCAACGACTTGCCCTGATGCGCCTGCGGGCACATTTCGGAGCGTGCACGATGAAAGACATGACTGTAGTGGTGTTTGGCGGCTCCGGCTTCATCGGCAGCCATCTGGTGGCGCGCCTGTCGCAGGAGGGCGCACGGGTCATCGTGCCGACCCGGCGCGCCGAACGCGCCAGGCACCTGATCTTTTTGCCGCGCGTCGATGTCGTCGGCGCCAACGTCGCTGACGACGCCACCGTGCGCCGCCTGCTGGCCGGCGCCGACGCCGCCATCAACCTGGTGGGCGTGCTGCATTCGCGCCGCGGCCAGCCCTACGGGCCCGACTTCAAGCGCGCCCATGTCGAGCTGCCGCGCCGCATCGTGGCCGCCTGCGCCGCCACGGGCGTGACGCGCTACCTGCACATGAGCGCCCTGGGCGCGGCCGCCGACGGCCCGTCCATGTACCAGCGCTCCAAGGCCGACGGTGAAGTGGCCGCGCGCGCCGAGCCCTCGGTGGCGGCCACGATTTTCCGGCCATCGGTGGTGTTCGGTCCCGGCGACAGTTTTCTCAATACCTTTGCGCGCATGCAGAAGTGGCTGCCGTTCATTCCGCTGGCCGGCGCCGCCACCGATTTCCAGCCGATCTACGTGGGCGACGTGGCCGACGCGTTCGTGCACGCGCTGGGCGACCTGAAAACGCGCCACCAGGTGTATTCGCTGGGCGGGCCGCAGATTTATTCGCTGGCCGAACTGGTGCGCCTGGCGGGCCGCTATGCCGGCCATCCGCGCCCGGTGTTCGGCATTCCCGAGCCGCTGGCGCGCCTGCAGGCGGCGCTGTTCGCACTGCTGCCGGGCGAGCCGCTGATCAGCCGCGACAACCTCGACTCGATGCGGGTCGATAACGTCGTCGATCCGGCCATCCAGGCCACCACCGCCGCCGCCCTCGGCCTGCAACTGCGCGCGCTCGAAGCGGTGGCGCCGCACTACCTGGCGCCGCACGAGCGCTTTGACGACTACCGCGCCCGCGCCGGGCGCTGATTTCTCACCTTTCACCGGAAAGCGTAACAATGCAAACCACCGAACTCGATCCGACCCTGTCGCAAACGCTGGACGACGCCAAAAAGGCCGGCCTGACGCTCATCATCGGCAACAAGAATTATTCGTCCTGGTCGATGCGGCCGTGGGTGGCGGCCACCGCGTTCGGCATTCCGTTCAACGAAGTGCGGGTGCTGCTCGACCAGCCAGATACGTCGGCGCGCATCGCCGAGTATTCCGGCGCCGGCCGGGTGCCGGTGCTGATCGCCGGCGAGATGACCATCTGGGACAGCCTGTCGATCTGCGAATACCTGGCCGAGCAGTTCCCGGAAAAGCATCTGTGGCCGCGCGACGTGGCGGCGCGCGCCATGGCGCGTTCGGTCACGGCCGAAATGCACAGCGGCTTTGCCGACCTGCGCAACGCGATGTCGATGAATATCCGCATGAGCCTTCCCGGGCGCGGACGCACCCCGGGCGCGCAGGGCGACATCGGCCGCATCAGCGAGATCTGGGAAGAGTGCCTGTCGCGCTTTGGCCACCACCAGTTCTTGTTCGGCGACTTTTCGATCGCCGACGCCTTTTTCGCGCCGGTGGTGATGCGCTTTAAGATCTACGGCGTGGCGCTGGCGCCGGCCCTGCAAGCCTATTGCGAGCGGGTCCAGGCCCACCCGGCGGTGGCGCGCTGGGTGCGCGAAGCGCTGGCCGAAACCGAAATGGCCGCCCATCACGACGAAGAAATCCGCGGCAAGCCATAATAGCGGTTTAGGCAATATTGACTTGAGCATGAAAACATACATCGTTGGCGGCGCGGTGCGCGACGGCCTGCTGGGCCTGCCGGTGCAGGACCGCGACTGGATCGTGGTCGGCGCCACACCCGAAGACATGCTGGCCGCCGGCTTTCGCCCGGTCGGCAAGGACTTCCCGGTCTTCCTGCATCCCGCCACGCAGGAAGAATACGCGCTCGCCCGCACCGAGCGCAAGACCGCGCCCGGCTACCGCGGCTTCGTGTTCCACACCTCGCCCGACGTCACGCTCGAAGAAGACCTGGTGCGGCGCGACCTGACCATCAATGCGATCGCGCGCGCCGACGACGGCAGCGTCACCGACCCGTTCGGCGGCCGGCGCGACCTGGAAGCGAAAATTTTCCGTCATGTGTCCGACGCCTTTGCCGAAGACCCGGTGCGCATCCTGCGCCTGGCGCGCTTCGCGGCGCGGTTTCCCGACTTTACGGTGGCGCCCGAGACCATGGCGCTGATGCGCAGCATGGTGGCGGCCGGCGAAGTCGACGCCCTGGTGGCCGAGCGGGTGTGGCAGGAAGTGGCGCGCGCCCTGATGGAGCAAACCCCGTCGCGCATGCTCGCCGTGCTGCGCGAGTGCGGCGCCCTGGCGCGCATCATGCCGGAACTGGACGCCCTGTGGGGCGTGCCGCAACCGCCGCTGCACCACCCCGAAATCGACACCGGCGCGCACATGATGCTGGTGATCGATTACGCGGCCGAACGCGGTTTCGACTTGCCGGTGCGCTTCGCAGCCCTGATGCACGACCTGGGCAAGGGCGCCACGCCCTGCGAGCACTGGCCGCGCCACCACGGCCACGAGCAGCTCGGCCTGGCGCTGATCGACGCCGTCTGCGCGCGCCTGAAGGTGCCGGGCGAGTGCCGCGACCTGGCCGTGATGACCGCGCGCGAGCACGGCAACGTCAGCCGCGCGCAAGAGCTGCGCGCCAACACCCTGGTCACCCTGTTCGAGCGCTGCGACGCGTTCCGCAAACCGGCCCGCTTCGGGCAGATGCTGCTGGCCGCCGAGAGCGACTCGCGCGGGCGCGGCGGCGCGGGTGACGATTTCCGCACCCGGCCCTATCCGCAAGGGCCGTACCTGCTGCGCGCCCTGGACGCGGCGCGTGGCGTCAACGCCGGCGAAGTGGCGCTGCGCTGCGGCGAGAACAAGCAGCAAATCGCCCACGCCGTGCACAGCGCGCGCGTTTCGGCCGTCAAGGCGGCGCTGCGCCTGGGCGACGACCCTGCTCAGGCGGACGACAGGGAAGAGCCGAATCCTGCTATTCTTTGAGCCGATATTGGCATTGACACGGAGAAACGGGATGCTGTCCACCTTGCGCCGGGCCCTGCGTCGGACTCTTGGCGCGCTCGCCTGCTGCGTTGCAGGCGTCGCCGCGGCCCAGGCGCTTGTCAATGAGCCAATCCGGCCGCTGCCCGTGAAGGCGGTGGGCGACCCTGCGCGCATCGCCCTGGGCGAGCGCTTGTTCCAGGACCCGCGTTTTTCGCGCGAGAGCACCTACAGCTGCGCCAGCTGCCACCAGTTGCGGCGCGGCGGCGCCGACGGCAAGGCCATTTCCCCTGGCGCGAACGGCAAACCGGCGCGCTTTAACACGCCCACCGTCTATAACAGCAGTTTCAACTTCCGCCAGACCTGGACCGGGCGCTACAGCGGCGTCGAGCAGTTGCTCGACCACGTCATCGGCAAGCCGGCGGTATTTGCCGACAACTGGGACGTGGTGGCCGCGCGCCTGACCCGCGACGAGGCGCTGGCGGCCCAGTTCAAGGATGTCTACGGCGACGCCCTGCGCCCGGCCTACGTGCGCGATGCGCTCGACCAGTATCTGCGCTCGCTGGTGACGCCCTCGCGCTTCGACCGCTACCTGCGCGGCGAGGCCGGCGCCATCACGGCCGAGGAAGAACGCGGCTACCTGCGCTTCAAGAGCTTCGGTTGCGCGGCCTGCCACCAGGGCATCAACCTGGGCGGCAACCTGTTCCAGAAACTGGGCGCCATGCGCGAGATGCCGGGACAGGAAACGAGCGGCGCGGACCTGGGCCGCTACCACGAGACCGGCCGCAATATCGACCGCCACGTGTTCCGCGTGCCGGGCCTGCGCAATGTGGCGCTGACGGCGCCGTACTTCCATGACGGCTCGGTCGCTACCCTCGACCAGGCGGTGGAACTGATGTTCAAATACCAGCTCGGGCGCACCGCCTCGCAGCAGGACAAGGAATTGATCGTGCGCTTTTTGCACACCCTGAGCGGCGAGAAGCTGGTGCCGGCCGCGTCGCCGGGAGCGTCGCCGTGAGAGGGGTGCTCAGTTCCTGGCGCCGCGTCGCCTCGCTGCTGCTGCTGATCGCGCTGATGGTGGTGCTGGGCGTGCTGTTCAACCGCACCCAGGCCGTCGACCTCGAAGCGCAGAACCGGGTCATGCTCAACCTGCGCGAGCTGGAAAAGCTCGACTCGGAGTGGAACGTCAACATCCTGCGCTCGCACATTGGCTTGAACAGCAACTACGATCCGCTCTCGACTCCGCTGCCGCGCATGCGTGAACTGCAGCTGCGCCTGGCCGCCGCCTTGCCGATGACCGGCAACCCGAGGGCCGGCGACGCGCTCGAAGAAGTCAAGCGCGCGCTGGTGAAGAAGGAAGAACTGGTCGAGCAGTTCAAGACCCAGAACGCGATCCTGCGCAATTCGCTGATCTTTTTCCCGCCCGCGATCACCGACCTGAAGACCGAATTGAATGGCATCGAAGGGGCGATCGTGCCCGGCCGCGTGGTGCTGGCGCTCGATACCGCCTTGAACAGCCTGCTGAGCGACATCCTGCGCTACAACCTGGCGCCGTCGCCGGCGCTGGCGGCGCAGATCGAACGCACGATCGCCTCGATGCAGCCCTTGCGCGGCGACTTTTCGGACAGCGTGAGCGACACCATCGACGAACTGGGACGCCACGCGCACGCCATCCTGCGTTACCGCCAGCTGGAAAACGAACTCGAAATGCATATCGCGAACAGCCGCACGGCCGAGGCGATGGAAAAGCTGGGCGGCCTGTTCGACACCTCGTTCGACCAAGTGCTGATCGAAAAACAGCGCTACCGGACCTATTTGTTCGCCTATTCCGGCTTGCTGTTGCTGCTGCTGATGTACGTGGCGCGGCGCCTGCTGCGCAGCTACAGCATCATCGGCGAGGTCAATCGCAGTTTGCAGGCGGCCAACGAGACGCTCGAACATCGCGTGGCCGAGCGCACCGCCGAGCTGGAAGCGCAGTCGGAGCGCTTGAAGCAACTGGCGCAGCACGACAGCCTGACCGGCTTGATCAACTACGGCGAGCTGACCCGCCTGCTGGCGCACGCGCTGGTGCGGGCCGGGCGACGCGGCGACGTGGTAGTGGCCATGTTCATCGACCTCGATGGCTTCAAGGCGGTCAACGACACCTACGGGCACGCCACCGGCGACCTGGTGCTGTGCGAAGTGGCCAAGCGGGTGCAGGACAAGCTGCGCAAGGAAGACGCGCTGGCGCGCCTGGGCGGGGACGAATTCGTGATCTTGCTGGAAGAGGTCAGCGGGCGCGATGGCGCGCTGCGGGTGGCCCAGCAGACGCTCGACGCGATCCGCTCGATCACCGAGGCGGGCGGCTTCCCGGTGCGTATTTCGGCCAGTATCGGCGTGGCCAGCGCCAAGGGCAAGGAAGGCTTCATGCGCGGCGCGCCGGCGCTGCTGGCCGACGCCGACCAGGCCATGTACCTGGCGAAGCAAGGCGGCAAGAATGGCATTTCGTTCAGCCCGCAGGCGCAGTGGAGCGAGGCGCCGCTGGCGCCGGTCGACTTCACCAGCGCGGTGTGAACGGCCGGCGCGGACCTCCATCACGCTTCAGGAAATGCCCAGCTGCTCCAGGCGATAGCGCATTTCGGCGGCGATGCCTTCATTGGGCGACGAGGCAAATTCGCGGATCAGGGCGATCGATGCGGGCGTGCCAATGTCGGCCAGCGCGTGGCTGAACCATTTGGCGATGACTTCATCCTCCGAACACGTATATTGGAGTGTGTCGAAGCCATTTTCAAGCATGGTTCGTATGCAAGGAATGCTTGATGGATGGCCGAGATGCTGGATCTTCCTGGTGATCTCCTGATGATGATAGTGCCCCGGCATTATCAGCAAATTGTTCAGAATATACGCTTTGACATGCTCATCCTTAATGCAGCCAATCATGCCGTCCAGTGACATCCAGTTGTCTTCATCGCTCGCGATGTCGGTCTGCATTTCGCCGAGAATGTAGTTTTTCAGGCTATCGGCGTCGATGCCCGCCAGTTGATGTCGCTCAGAAAGGTTGGCGCGGATAGTATCGAGCAGCGTGCGTTGCGATTTGTCCATTGCGATGCGAAAGCCTGTCTGGTTAGAGGTGGAATCATATCAACTTGATAGCCTTTCCATGAGCAATTGTCTCAAATTAGTCAGCCTGGACATGTTCCAACGCGTTGCGCGTAGAATCGCTTGTAGTCATGCCTCATGCATGCATTCGCGACGTCAAAAGTGGCGGCGTGCAAGCAGGGGCTCCCGTGCATGCGCTACAATGGGCAAATTGGTGCACTGCACAATAGACGTCACGGAGTCCGGCTCATGTTCACAAACCCCTTCAGCAGCTGGCTCGGCAACCGCAAGAGCAGCAAAACCCGGCGCAAGGTGCTGGTCAAGCAGCTCCACGAACGCGACCGCCGCCGCGTGCTCAAGCATTTCCTCGCGCTTGACGATAGTGACCGCTTGCTGCGCTTCGGCACCAGGCTGCCGGACGAACTGGTCGAATCCTACGTCGGCAAGATCGACTTTTCGCACGACACCGTGTACGGCGTCTACAACCCGGTGTTCAAGCTGGTCGCGGTCGGCCACCTGGCGTTCGCGCCCAAGCAAGCCTCGACCCACGCCCTCTCCAGCACCACCAAGGACATCGTGGCCGAATTCGGGGTCTCGGTGTCGGCCTCCGCGCGCGGCCTGGGGATCGGCTCCAAACTGTTCGAACGCGCCGCCATCCGCTGCCGCAACCTCGATGTCGACACCTTGTATATGCACTGCCTCTCGTCCAACCAGACCATGATGCACATCGCCAAAAAGGCCGGCATGGAGATCCAGCGCGATTACGGTGAAGCCGACGCCTACCTGCGCCTGTTGCCGCCCGACCCGGCCAGCATGCTGCGCGAAGCCATCGACGAGCAGTTCGCCACCATCGACTACACGCTCAAGGCAAACACCCGCGCCGCCGTCAAGTTCTTCGTGCCTAAAAAGTAGGCGGCTTTACACCAGCGGCAGCGCGGTCGTATCCTTGATCCGCTGCAGCGCAAAGCTCGACTTGACGTCGGCCACCGCCGGGTGGCTGAGCAAGGTCTGCATCATGAAGCGCGAAAAGTGGTCCATGTCTTCCACGTGCACGCGCAGCAGGTAATCCATCTCCCCCGTCATCGCATAGCAGGCCACCACTTCCGGCCAGTGCTCGACCGACAGCGCAAAATCGGCGTGCGGCGAGCTGGTGGCGCGGCGCGCCCCGGCCGCGTTGCTGGACGCCTCGCTGTGCTTTTCCAGGCGCACGTTCACATACGCCAGCAAACCGAGCCCGATCTGGGCCGGATCGAGCAGCGCCACATACTGGCGGATCACGCCCGCCTCTTCGAGCCGCTTGATGCGGCGCAGGCAGGGAGAGGGCGACAGGCTGACCCGGTCGGCCACATCCTGGTTCGACAGGCGTCCGTCCGCCTGCAAGATCGCCAGAATCTTCCGATCTGTTTTATCGAGCACAATTTTTGGCATATTTTCTCCGAAAGCCGCATTTCAACGCAATATTATTGCCCAAATTGCCGGCCGTGGGGCAGTGTTTGAAATTTAATGCCTGTGTCGCGGGACTATACTGTGCCCTATTAAAATAGGAGACTGTCATGCAATTTACGCCTTGGGAAAACCCGATGGGGACCGATGGATTCGAATTTGTCGAGTACGCGGCGCCGGATCCGAAAGCGCTCGGCGCGCTGTTCGAGCAGATGGGCTTCACCGCCATCGCACGCCACCGCCACAAGGACGTGACCTTGTATCGCCAGGGCGAGATTAACTTCATCATCAACGCCGAAAAAGACTCGTTCGCCCAACGTTTTGCGCGCACCCACGGCCCGTCGGTCTGCGCCATCGCGATCCGCGTCGACGACGCCGCCATGGCTTACCGCCGCGCGCTCGAACTGGGCGCCTGGGGTTTCGACAACAAGACCGGCCCGATGGAACTGAACATCCCCGCCATCAAGGGCGTGGGCGATTCGCTCCTGTATTTCGTCGACCGCTGGCGCGGCAAGGGCGCCAACGCCGGTTCGGCGCCCGGCACCATCGGCGACATCAGCATCTATGACGTCGACTTCGTCGCCATTCCGGGCGCCGTGGCCAACCCGGTCGGCAACGGCCTGACCTACATCGATCACCTGACCCACAACGTGCACCGCGGCCGCATGAAGGAATGGGCCGAGTTCTACGAGAACCTGTTTAACTTCCGCGAAGTGCGCTACTTCGACATCGAAGGCAAGCTGACCGGCCTCAAATCGAAGGCGATGACGTCCCCGTGCGGCAAAATCCGCATTCCGATCAACGAATCGTCGGACGACAAGTCGCAGATCGCCGAATACCTCGACGCCTACCACGGCGAAGGCATCCAGCACATTGCACTGGGCACCGACGATATCTATCACTCGATCCAGGGCATGCGCGACACCGGCATCGTGTTCCAGGATACGATCGAAACCTACTATGAGCTGATCAACCGCCGCCTGCCGGGCCATGGCGAGAACCTCGACGAACTGCGCCGCCTGCGCATCCTGGTCGATGGCCACAGCAGCGAGACCGAACGCGAACTGCTGCTGCAGATTTTCACGCAGACCGTGATCGGCCCGATCTTCTTCGAAATCATCCAGCGCAAGGGCGACCAGGGTTTCGGCGAAGGCAATTTCCGCGCACTGTTCGAGTCGATTGAACTCGACCAGATCAAGCGCGGCGTGCTGCAAGATACGACCGTGGCGTAAGCAGGGTACAAGCGCACCGCCAAGACGGTGCGCGCAGCAATGCACAAGAACATACGGAGACAAAGACAATGAACGCACCACTAGACCGGGCTCACCTCGATGCCGAGCCGTCGCACGAGATTTCGCTCGACGACAAATGGACGCTCGAGCGCGGCCGCGCCTTCATGACCGGCACCCAGGCGCTGATCCGCCTGCCGATGATGCAGCGCGAACGCGACCTCAAGGCCGGGCTGAACACCGCCGGCTACATCACCGGCTATCGCGGCTCGCCGGTCACCTCGGTCGACATGACCGCGGTCAAGGCCAAGAAGCACCTCGACGCCCACCACGTCAAGTTCCATCCGGGGATGAACGAAGACCTGGCCGCCACCGCTGTCTGGGGCACGCAGCAAACGAACCTGTTCAAGGACGCCAAGTACGACGGCGTGTTCTCGATGTGGTACGGCAAAGGCCCCGGCGTGGACCGCTGCGGCGACGTTTTCAAGCACGCCAACAACGCCGGCTCTGCCCGCCATGGCGGCGTGCTGGTGCTGGCCGGCGACGACCACGCGGCCAAGTCCTCGTCGACCGCGCACCAGTCCGACCATATTTTGAACGCCTGCGGCATTCCGGTGCTGTACCCGGCCTCTGTGCAGGAATACATCGACTACGGCCTGCACGCCTGGGCCATGAGCCGTTACACCGGCTTGTGGGTGTCGATGAAGTGCGTCACCGACATCATCGAATCGGGCGCCGTGGTCGACTTCGACCCGGACCGCGTGCAGATCGAACTGCCGACCGACTTCGTGCTGCCGGAAGGCGGCCTGAATATCCGCTGGCCCGACACCGTGCTCGATATGGAAGTGCGGATGAACAGCTTCAAATGGTACGCGGCCCTGGCTTACGCGCGCGTCAACAAGCTCAATAAGATCATCTGGGACAGCCCGAAACCGAAGATCGGCATCATCACCGCCGGTAAATCGTATCTGGACACGCGCCAGGCGCTGGCCGACCTGGGCATCGACGAGCAGGCCGCCGCCGACATCGGCATCCGCCTGTATAAAATCGGCATGACCTGGCCGCTCGAAGCGGAAGGCGTGCACGAATTCGCCAAGGGCCTCGACGAAATCCTGGTGGTCGAGGAAAAGCGCCAGATCCTGGAATACGCGCTCAAGGAAGAACTGTACAACCTGCCGGACGGCCAGCGTCCGCGCGTGGTCGGCAAATTCGACGACACCGGCGAATGGTCGAACAAGGGCGGCACCGGCCACGGCGACTGGCTGCTGCCGGCCACCTATGAGCTCAACCCGGCCCAGATCGCGCGCGCGATCGCCAGCCGCATCTCGCACTACTGCGCCGGCCATCCGGTCGAGCAGCGCGTGAAAGAGCGCATCGCCTACCTGGAAGCGAAAGAGCTGGTCCTGAAAAACGTCAGCACCAAGCCCAATCCCGACACCGACCGCACCCCGTACTTCTGCTCCGGCTGCCCGCACAATTCGTCGACCAAGGTGCCGGAAGGCTCGCGCGCGCTGGCCGGCATCGGCTGCCACTACATGGTGCTGTGGATGGACCGCGAAACCTCGACCTTCACCCACATGGGCGCCGAAGGCGTGACCTGGGTCGGCCAGGCGCCGTTCACCAACGAGAAGCACGTCTTCACCAACCTCGGTGACGGCACCTACTTCCACTCGGGGATCCTGGCGATCCGCGCGGCGGTGTCGGCCAAGGTCAACATCACCTACAAGATCCTGTTCAACGACGCCGTTGCCATGACCGGCGGCCAGGAATTCGACGGCCCGCTCGATCCGGGCATGATCAGCCGCCAGATCGCGGCCGAAGGCGTCGGTCCGATCATCGTCGTCACCGACGAACCCGAAAAATACCCGTCCGACTACAAGTGGGCCGAAGGCGTGACCGTGCGCCACCGCAGCGAATTGATGGACGTGCAGCGCGAACTGCGCGAAAAACCAGGCGTGTCGGCCATGATCTACGACCAGACCTGTGCGTCCGAAAAACGGCGTCGCCGGAAACGCAACGAGTATCCGGATCCAGCCAAGCGCGCCGTCATCAACGAGGCGGTGTGCGAAGGCTGCGGCGACTGCTCGGTGCAGTCGAACTGCCTGTCGGTCGAACCGCTGGAAACGGAACTGGGGCGCAAGCGCCAGATCAACCAGTCGTCGTGCAACAAGGACTTCTCGTGCGTGACGGGTTTCTGCCCGAGTTTTGTCACGGTCGAAGGCGGATCGCTCAAGAAGCCGAAGAAAGCCGCCACCGGCGACGCGGCCCCGCCGCAGCTGCCGACGCCTGTGCTCAAGAGCACGGCCGCGCCGTACGGCATCCTGATCACCGGCATCGGCGGCACCGGCGTGGTCACCGTCGGCCAGATCCTGGCGATGGCGGCCCACGTCGAAGGCAAGGGCGCCATTGTGCTCGACATGAGCGGACTGGCCCAGAAGGGCGGCCCGGTGATGTCGCACGTGCGCCTGGCCGACAAGCAGGCCGACCTGCATTCGACCCGCGTGGGCACCGGCAGCGCCGACCTGGTGATCGGCTGCGACCTGATCGTCACGGCCAGCCGCGACGCCCTCTCGCGCATGGGCGAAGGCCGCACCTACGCTGCGATCAATTCGACCGGTTCGTCCACGGCGGCTTTTGTGAAGAATCCTGACTGGCAGTTCCCGGGCGCGTCCTCGCAGGCCGAAATCGTCAAGGCCTGCGGCGCCGAGCGCGTCGACTTTGTCGACGCCGGCCAGATCGCCACCGCGCTGATGGGCGACTCGATCGCCACCAATATGTTCATGCTCGGCTACGCGTGGCAAAAAGGCCAGGTGCCCCTGACCGAAGCGTCGATCCTGAAGGCGATTGAACTGAACAACGTATCGGTGGGCTTTAACAAGAGCGCCTTTACGTGGGGCCGCACGGCGGCGCACGATTTGCAGTCGCTGGTGAAGATGACCACGCCGGCCAAGGTGATTGAATTCAAGCGCACGCAAACCCTGGACGAGATCATCAACAAGCGCATCGATCTGCTGACCGCTTACCAGGACGTCGCCTACGCCAACCAGTACAAGGCGTTCGTGGACCAGGTGCGCGCCGAGGAAGCGAAGCTGGGCAAGGGCACGCGCCTGACCGAAGCGGTCGCGCGCTACTTCTACAAGCTGATGGCGTACAAGGACGAGTATGAAGTCGCGCGCCTGTACACCAACGGCGCCTTCCAGGAGAAGATCGCGGGCATGTTCGAGGGCGACATCAAGCTCAAGTTCCACCTGGCGCCGCCGCTGTTCGCCAAGCACGACTCCAAGGGCCAGCTGATCAAGCAGGAATTCGGTCCGTGGATGATGAAGGCGTTCGGCCTGATGGCCAAGATGAAGGGCCTGCGTGGCGGCGCGCTCGATATCTTCGGCTACACGGCCGAGCGCAAGATGGAACGCGCGCTGATCGGCGAGTACCGTACTACGGTCGGTTCGCTGCTGCCGAAGCTCACCGCCGAGACCCTGTCGCAAGCGGTGGCCATTGCCAGCATCCCTGAAGATATTCGCGGGTATGGGCATGTGAAGGAACGTCACCTGAAGGCGGCCAAGGAGAAGGAAGCCGCGCTGCTGGCGGCCTTCGGCAAGCCGGCCTCGCCGGACGGCGTGATCCAGATCCATCGCGTCGCGTAGACCGGGTCGCGTAAGACCGCGTCGCGTAGACCGGGTCGCGTAACACCGGTTGGCGCAAGATGAATGGCCCGCTCTCAAGCGGGCCATTTTTTCGTCTCGGGTTATGATATAGGCATCGCAATCGACCGGGGCAGACCACCATGTTTATCACCGCCAAAGGCACTTTCGAGATCACCATGCAGGCGCCGCCATCGGGGGAGGGCGCAGGGCGCGTCTCGCTCGGGCGTATGCTGATCGATAAATACTACAGCGGCGACTTGATCGGCATCGGCCAGGGCGAGATGCTCTCGGCCGGCAATCCGGCAGGCGGGTCGGCGGGCTACGTGGCCATCGAACACGTGACCGGCACCCTGGACGGCATGAGCGGCAGCTTCGCCTTGCAGCACGCGGGCACCATGCACCAGGGCGCCAGCCACCTGTCGATCAGCATCGTGCCGGGGTCGGGAACGGAAGGACTGACCGGCATCCAGGGCAAGTTCAAGCTCGATATCGTCGACAGCAAGCATTACTATGAACTTGAGTACACGATGGACTTGGGGTGACAAAGGTGAGCGGCGCATCGGCTACGCAATCGCGTAGCGATAGCGTCCTAACCGTCGCCCCCGCGCAGGCGGGGGCCCAAGTTTGTGGTTTAGTCACCGGCTGCGGAATAGACTTGGGCCCCCGCCTGCGCGGGGGCGACGGCGCGTAGTGTGGCGGTATCAGACCGCGCCGGTTCCTACGGCATTAAAATCGCCGCCAGCACCATCCCGAGTCCCACCAGCGACACCGACCACACCATCGAACGCACCACCGGAATACCCGCCGCGTACAGCGGCACGTACACCACGCGCGCGATCAGGTACATCCACGCGCCCCACAAGGTCAGGTCGCCCTCGCGCCCGCCCACATGCGCGATCAGCACGGCGGCCGCGAACAGCGGCAGCGTCTCGAACAGATTGGCCTGCGCCCGCTGCAGGCGCGCCGTGACCACGCCCGGCGGCGGCGCCGGCTTGTCGCGCGCACTCATGTTGTATTCCATCCCGGTCTCCTTGTTGCGGAAGGCCCCGGTCGCCATGATCTGCACCAGCGCCAGCACCAGGGTCCAGCCCAGGATCATCAGTTCGGTCGTCATCGCTTTTTCCCTTGAACGCCGGCGGTCGCCGGCAATATGGTCAGATTAACAAAGAAAACGCCAAGCCTGTGCACGCTTGGCGTTGCTTTTTGTGCATATATATTGCAACTAGAGAATTTTCACCACGGCTTGTGCCTTAAAATTGCATGTTGTGCAGCATCCTCTGTGCCTGGAGAACCCCATTAACGCCCCGATCAACGCCATCCCGCCCGACCTGGCCGCGCGCCTGACCGCGCCCAGCGCCGCCTACAAGAACAGCGTGCGCCTTGCGGTGGCCTGCCTGCTGCTGTTCGTCGCCCTGTACTGCGGTCTGGCCGGCTGGTTCGTGTACACCGCCTGGCAAGTGTTCGTCGACGGCGCCGGCAGCGACCTTGGCAGCCTTTCCTACTTCATGGCCGCCTGCTCGCTGTTCATCGGCGCGTTGATGATCAAGGCGATGTTCTCGGTACGCCATGCCGGCTATGACGGCCTGCTCGAAGTGACCGAACAGGACCAGCCACGCCTGTTCGCCTATCTGTTCGAGCTGGCCGACGCCGCCCGCGCGCCGCGTCCGCACAAGGTATTCCTGTCGGCCCGGGTGAACGCCGCCGTGTTCTACGACCTGTCGCTGTACAACTTGTTTTTCCCGTCGCGGAAAAATCTCGAGATCGGCCTGCCGCTGGTGAACGCGCTCTCGCGCGGCGAATTGCGCGCTGTGCTGGCCCACGAATTCGGCCATTTCGCGCAGCGTTCGATGGCGGTCGGCAGCTGGGTGTATGTGGCCCAGCAGATTGCCAGCCACATGGTCACGCAGCGCGACAAACTCGATGCCTTCCTGGAGGGGGTATGCAGGATCGATGCCCGCCTGGTCTTTCTGGTTGGCCCGCTGCAGCTGATCATCTGGTCGATCCGCTCGCTGGTCGAATCGGTGTTCCGCCTGGTGGTGGCGATGCAGCGCGCCCTCTCGCGCGAGATGGAAATGCAGGCCGACCTGGTGGCCGTGTCGCTGACCGGCAGCGACGCCCTGATCCACGCGCTGCACCGCACCCGCGGGGCCGACGACGCGTGGACGCGCGCGCTCGCCTTCCTCGCCAGCGAACATGCGCAGGGGCGCGCCACGCGCGACGTGTTCTCGCTCCAGACCGAAATGCTGCGGCTGATGAGCGGCATTCTCAACGACCCCACCTACGCCGACGTCCCGCCCTTGCCCGGGCAAGGCCGCGACCAGCACCGCATTTTCAAGGCCGGCCTGGCCCAGCGCCCCAAGATGTGGCTGACCCACCCGCTCAATCACGAACGCGAAGACAACGCCAAGCGCATTTACGTGGCCGCGCCGCCCGATCCGGTCAGCGCCTGGTCGGTCTTCGACCACACCGCCTCGCTGCGCACGGCGGTGACCACCTCTCTGCGCGGCGACGGCGACAGCGTTGCGGTCGACCTGGACCAGTCGCTGCGGGCGCTGGCACAGCCCTTCGAGCGCGAGCAGTTCGACGCGCGCTATCGCGGCATCTATTTTGGCCGCGCGCTGACCCGTCATGCGCCAGATCTGAGCACACTGCGCGCGGGCCACTACCAGGCCAGGCAGGAGCTGCTGGAGACGCTGTACCCGGCCGCGCTGGCGGCCGATATCGAACTGCTGCGCACCCTGGAAAGCGAACGCGCCCAGCTCGAGGCCCTGATCGCCGGCACCTTGACCGCGGCCGGCAGCGTGCTGCACGTGCGCGGCGAAAAATTCGGCATGGCGCAGTTGCCGGCCGCGCTGGCGCGGGTGCGGGAAGACTGCGCCAGGATCGCCGCGCGCTTGCACCAGCACGACTGGCTGTGCCGCAGCTGGCACCAGAACATGGGGCACCAGCTCGGGCGCGGCTGGGATGCTTATCTGGACGGCCTGCTGGCGCTGGTGCACTACGCCGAACATCGCCTGGCCGCCCTGCGCGACGCCCAAGGGATGCTCGACAACGCGGTGGCGATCATCACCGCGGTGCGCCGCGTGAATGTCGACGGCGTCACGCGCGTGGTCGGCGAGGCCAATGAACTGTATAACGTGATGGCCCAGCTTTACCGCGAAGCCGGCTCGGTGCACCTGTCGCCCCGCCTCATCGAGCAGCTTGGCATGGCGTCCGGCTGGCGCGCGACGCTGGGCCAGTTCTCCATGGAGTTCGCTTATGAAGGCAACATCAACGCATGGATGCGCGAGGCCGCGCCGCTGGTCACGTCCCTGTCCGGCCGGCTCGATGCCTTGCGCGGCGCCGCCCTCGACGAGTTGCTGGCCACTGAAGCGAAGATCGCGCGCTGCTCGCGCATCGGCGAAGGGATGCGCAGCGCCCCGGCGCACTCGCGCGTGCCGCCGTCGTACCCGGTGCTGCTGGCCGGCGGCGAACGCCAGCGCCAGCAACAGCTCGGCTGGTGGGCGCGCTTTCAGCTGGCCGACGGCCGGGCGCCGGCCGCCGCGCGCCTGCTGGTGGCGGGGGCGATCGTCATTGCCGCGCTCAGCGCCGGCAAGTTCGGCGCCGGCGGCGTGTCGGTGTTCGCCAGCGATCCGGTGATCATGGTCTACAACGGCCTTGGCATGCCGGTGCGGGTCAACATCGACGGCAGGCAGCAGAACGTGGCCGCCCATGCGCACGTAGCCTTCAGTGTGCCGGTGCTGGGCAAGCACCATGTGGAGGCGCGCAGCGAAGACGCTCGCCTGATCGAAGCGTTCGATGCGCTCGCGACGCCGCGCGCGCATCCGGTCTACAACGTGGCCTCGGCCGCGCCGCTGGTGGAGTGGACGGTCTCCTACGGCCCGGTCGACCCGGTTCCGCAAAAGATGCTTGGCACGCCGCGCTGGATCGAGAGCAAGGCCAATCTGTTGTTCGAGGAACCGCCCATGGGCATCTCCGGCAGGGAGGGCGGCTACCGCAGCGTGTTGAGCGGCATGGACGACGCCACGCCGCAAGTGCAGTTGTCGGCGCTGGCGGATGCGGCGCAGGCCATGAGCCTGGCCCTGGTGCACGCGCGCTGGGACAGCAGCGCCACGGCGGACGCCGAAACCTGGCTTGGCATGGCCGGACAGCTCCCGCAGTTCGCCGCCGTGCTCGAGGAGCGGCTGCGCGCCGCGCCGCGCGACGTGATGTTGCGCCGCGTCGAGATGGACCGCGCCAGCGCCGCGCGCAAGCCGGCGCTGTGCGGGGAACTCGCCGCCCAGGCGGCGGCGCGGCCCGAGGACGGCGACCTGGCCTACCTCGCGTTGCGCTGCCGTGGCGACGACGCCGGCGTCGCGACCCGGATGGCCGAGGCGCGCGCGCGCTGGCCGGACAACCTGTGGCTGGCGCGCTGGATTGCCTACGACAAGATGCAGGCCAGGGATTACGCCGCTGCGGTGCCGGCGCTCGAGCAACTGGTGCGCGGCCCGCCCGCCATGGCCGACGATGCCGGCATGAGCCTGGCGCGGGTGCGGCGCATGCTGGCGCCGGATTCGTCTCTCGAGGACCTCGGCGCGCTGGCGGCGAAGTCGCGCCACTTGAAGCGCCTGCTGGCGATCGCAGAGGCCCCGACACCGCAAGGGCGGATGAGCATCTACCGGTCGCTGGCGATTGGGGACCTCGACGACGCCACCCGGGAGGCGGGAGCGGAACCGGGGCGCGCGGCGCACGTGCTGCGGCTGGCGGGGGCCTCGGACGGCGCCAATGCCGCCATGATCAAGCGCGCCATGGCGCTGCCGTTCGCGCAAGGCCAGGACAGCGCCACCATCTGGACCGGGCTGGCGCTGGCGACCCGCCATGGCTACGACGCGGCGCCCTGGCGCGGCGCGACGCGCGTTGCCTCCGGCGCGGACCAGGAGCGCATGTTGGCCTTCTTCGACCGCATCGCCGCAGGCAAGGACCCGCTCGCGGCCGACCGCCTGCTCGACGCGGCCGATCCCGAGATGCGCTTGCACGCCTGGAGCGCCGCGCTGGTGCTGCTGGGCCAGAAGGCGCCGGCCGAGTGGCGCAAGGCGGTCACGCGCATGCTGTTTGCCTCCGAGCGGCCGTATTTCGCGGAGACCTAAGCACAGCAGCTTGCCGATACCGGGGTGCGCAAAGCCGACTATAATTTCCGGTTCGCGCACCCCGTGCGCCCTGTATTGACAACTTTGCCGGAGCTTTACCGATGATCCGTTCTGCGCTGCTGCTTGCCCTGCTGTCCGCCATTCCCTTCGCCCACGCCGCTCCCGACCTGACCACCGTCGCCGAGCGCTCGCAGTTCCAGAAAACCGGCCGCTACGACGAAGTCATCGCCCTGTGCGCCGCGTTCCAGAAAGCGTATCCGAAGCAGGTCAAGTGCATCGAATTCGGACGCACGCCGGAAGGGCGGCCGATGCAGGCGCTGGTGGTCACACGCACCGGCGCCATGAGCCCGCAGGCGGCGGCGGCGCGCGCGCTGCCGGTGGTGCTGGTCCAGGGCGGCATCCACGCCGGCGAGATCGATGGCAAGGACGCCGGCTTCCTGGCGCTGCGCGAAGTGCTCGAAGGGCGCGCCGCTCCCGGTGCGCTCGACAAGCAGGTGCTGCTGTTCGTCCCGGTTTTCAACGTCGACGGGCATGAGCGCTTCAAGGCGTGGAACCGGCCCAACCAGCGCGGCCCGGCCGAAATGGGCTGGCGCACCACCGCCCAGAACTTCAACCTGAACCGCGACTACGCCAAGGCCGACTCGATCGAGATGCAATCGATGCTGGCGCTGGTGAACGCGTGGGACCCGCTGGTCTACGTCGACCTGCACGTGACCAACGGCGCCAAGTTCGAACACGACATCTCGATCCAGGTCGAACCGGTGCATTCGGCCGATGTGGACTTCCGCCAGGCCGGGCTGGCGCTGCGCAGCGGCGTGCTGGCCGATATCACCAAGCTCGGTTCGATGCCGCAACCGTTCTACATGTCGTTCGCCGAAGAAGAAAATCCGGCGTCGGGCTTTGCCGATGGCGTGTCGGACCCGCGTTTCTCGACCGGCTATTTTGCCTTGCGCAACCGCATCTGCATGCTGGTCGAGACCCATGCGTGGAAGGATTATCCGACCCGCGTGCGCATCACGCGCAACTCGGTGGTGTCGGTGCTCGACCAGGTGGCGCAGCACGGCAAGGCATGGCAAACGGTGGCGCGCGAAGCCGATGCGCGCGCGGCGCGCCTGGGCGGCACCGAACTGCCGCTCACTTACAAGCCGACCGACAAAAAGCGCATGATCGACTTCCGGGGTTACGCCTACACGCGCACCCAATCGGACGTCTCGGGCGCCCTGATGACGCGTTACGACGAATCGAAGCCGCAGATCTGGACCGTGCCGCTGCGTGACGAAGTGCTGCCGGACGTGATGGTGAGCGCCCCCAAGGCCGGCTACATCGTGCCGGCCGCGCATGCGGCCATGGTGGCGCGCAAACTGGGCCAGCACGGCATCAGCTACCGCACCTTGGGCGCGGAGCAGGCCAGGGCCGAGGTCGAGACCTTCCGCGCCGAGAAAGTGACGTACGCACCGGGCTCGCTCGAATCGCACCAGCGCGTGACCTTGCAGGGGGCGTGGAAGGCGGAGCCGCGCGCGATCGGGAAGGGCGCGCTGTTCGTGCCGGTGGCGCAGGCCAAGGCGCGCCTGGTGATCGCTTTGTTCGAGCCGGCTGGCCCGGATTCGCTGCTGCAGTGGGGCATGTTCAACACCGCGTTCGAGCGCAAGGAATACATGGAGGATTATGTGGCCGAAGATGTCGCGCGCGAGATGATGGCGGCCGATCCGGCGCTGGCGGCGACGTTCAAGGCGAAGGTGGACAGCGATCCGGCCTTCGCCAAGGATGCGGATGCGCGCCTGGCATTCTTCGCCAAGCGGCATTCTTCGTATGACGAGCGCCTGAATCTGTATCCGGTGATGCGCACGGCGGTGGCGCCGTAAAAGATGTCGTACGCTGAAAACGGCGTAAAATTTGATTTGAAGTTCTTTGGTGTCGAAAAACACTTGTTTGCACTTGGTGCCTAAAAGCACTTTTTCCGAAAGGGCGCATATTTCTATGCGCCCTTTTCCGTCTGGGGGCTCGCGTGTGTCGCGGTGCCGGGAGCAAGGTGGTGTAGCGCGTTCATATGCAGGCGAGCGACGTCCATCTTGAACTCCCGCGAAATGCGGGGATCAACCATGACATCCTCCCAAAATACGAGCGCCATGCGGCAGCAAGCGTCAAAGTGGTGTAAATCGAGGCGGGCGGTCAGATGCGGTACCCATTCCTGCTCGATGACTTCACCGTGCGCAGTGGGCCGGTACAGCATCGGCAGCATGTCGTAGGCTTCGACCAGGCAGCGCTTGCCGTCCGCTGTCCACGTCACCGCAATGTTCCCGTGATGCCGGTCCGTGTTGCCGATCAGCGCGCCGTACAGATCGAGGATCGCCACTGTGGCGACATCGTCCCCGGCGAGCTTGCCCGAGCGTTCCATTTCAAGCGCAACTGCGGTCCAGCGTTGATCGAGCATGCCCAACTCGCCGTCGAATGCTTCAAACGTCGCCATTGGCCGGCGTCCTTCGAGTCCCACCCTGTCGACGCGCACCACTTCCAGAAATACCCGGTCCCCGCTCTCAAGAATCGACGTGGTCGCGGCAGCGATGCCGTTGCGCGCGAGGACTGCCAGCGCCAGATGTTCGCACACCAGTAAATCGCCCCAGCGACGCCCACCCGGCGTGCTGGTGGGTGGCGAGAACTTCACCATCACATGTTCGATCAGGTCACCCGCGCTGCGTTCGACCATCGCGGTAAATTTGGGCTGTTCCCCTCCTGCTGAGGAACCCGGCGGCTCTCCCTGCATCACCTGTCGGGCCATCACCGGATACAGTTCGGCGCGTCTGGCCTGCGGGATGAGCGACTCGCGCCGCCTGCTTCGGTCGAGCATATACCGCGCGTACGATTCATTGCCGAGAATGAGGTTGCCAGCCGCGTTTTCACTGCGCCGCGCCAGGTACTGGAGCACATGCTCATCGGTCCACGTGCGGATATCGTCCGGCAGCCCGAGGTCGCGATGTCTGCGCGGCTCGAAGCGCCCCAGAAAACCGTGCGGCCGCAAGTCGCTGAGAAACCAGGGGATGCCTTGGTACAGCCGGTAGGCTCTCGCGTTTGCATGAGTGAGCACGTAAAATCCGCCCTCGAGCGGAGCCAGGTTGCCGGTGACAGTCACTGTTGCGTCGTCCGATACGCAAAACAGGGGTAACGGGGCCATGGCCCCTGGCACCTGGCGTTGCAAAGCGTATTGGCGCGTCTTGCCCGCACCCAGCACGACGCCATCGGGAATGCTTTGCCACAGGCGCGACAAAGTCGACTGACTGATGACCAGCGCATCCATGATCGCGGATGCCTTGGCCGGCCCGCGCGACAATAGCAGTCTCAACTTCTCAATATGTTCATTTCTGGCCATCTCACCGGCGCTCAGTGAATAGATTCGTGAATAGATCATACCCCTCGCACCTGCGGACGTAAAAAAGCCCGCATCAGCGGGCTTTTCGGTTAGAACCGCCAGCCTCACATCGGCTGCAGCGGAATCGTCCCCATCACCGGCGTCGAACACGGTTCTTCATCGAAGGCGATATCGCCCAGCGGGCTGGCCACGCCATCGGCCTTGATATCCTTGAACCCGAACAAATCCTGGTCCATCAGGTGCGACGGCACCACGGTCGACAGCGACGAGAAAATGCTCTCGACCCGGCCCGGATATTTTTTCTCCCATTCGCGCATCAAATTCTTGATCTGCTTGCGCTGCAAATTCTCTTGCGAGCCGCACAGGTCGCACGGGATGATCGGGAACTGCTTGACCTCGGCGTAGCGCTCCGAATCGGCTTCTTTCACATACGCCATCGGGCGGATCACCATGTGCTTGCCGTCGTCCGACACCAGCTTGGCCGGCATGCCCTTGAGTTTTCCGCCGAAGAACATATTCAGGAAGAAGGTCTCGAGGATGTCGTCGCGGTGGTGGCCCAGCGCGATCTTGTTGCACCCGAGTTCATCGGCCACCCGGTACAAAATCCCGCGCCGCAGCCGCGAGCACAGCGAGCAGGTGGTTTTCCCTTCCGGGATCAGGCGCTTGACGATGCTGTAGGTGTCCTGGTTCTCGATGTGGAACGGCACGCCCAATTTGGTCAGGTACGCCGGCAGGATATCGGCCGGGAAGTTCGGCTGCTTCTGGTCCAGGTTGACGGCGATGATCTCGAAGTGGATCGGCGCGCGCTCGCGCAGGGTCAACAGGATATCGAGCAGCGCGTAGCTGTCCTTGCCGCCCGACAGGCACACCATCACCTTGTCGCCGTCTTCGATCATATTGAAGTCGCCGATGGCCTGGCCGACCAGGCGGCACAGGCGCTTGTGCAGCTTGTGGTTTTCGTGGGCCAGCTTGTCAGCGCTGAGCTCGCTGCGCTCGATCACGTCCGCTTCGCTCATGCTTCTTCCTTGATCTGGAATACTTCGACGCCCACGCCTTCGCAGTCCGGATACACATCCGGCTTCATGGTCGACACCCGCACCGCGCGCACGTTCGGGTGCGCCAGCATCGAGCGCACCACGTCGTCACACAGGGTTTCCTGCAAATGCACGTGGCCTTGCGCCATGCGGCGCGCGATGGTCTCGCGCATGAAGTCGTAGTCGACCACTTCCTGCAACTGGTCGTCCCTGGGCGTGGACAGCGCCAGCGGGATGTACAGGTCGACGTTGATCAGGACGCGCTGCTCGCCCTTCTTTTCGAAGTCGTGTACGCCGATGTTGATCATCACTTCGTAATTGCGCAGGAACAGGCGGCGGCAGGCGCTCAGCTTGGGGTGGGTCAGGGCGGACAGCATAGGGAGTCTTTCAGGTTGTTTTATTTGGTAAGGAACATCACGTCGCGCGCCAGCGGCACCAGGTGCTGGCCGCCGTCGACCACCAGGGTGGTGCCGGTAATCGCACGCGCGCCGGCCAGGTAGCACACGGCCGCCACGATGTCGTCCGGCGTGCTCGATTGCCCGAGCGGCGTATTGCGGTGGGCTTGTTCGAAGCTCGCCTCGGTCTGCTCGCCCGACACCATCGTGATCCCGGGCGCCACGCCGACCACGCGCACCGTGGGCGCGAGCGCTTGCGCGAGCAGGCTGGTGGCGGTGTGCAGGGCGGCTTTGGACAGGGTGTACGACAAAAAGTCGGGATTGAGGTTGTACAGCTTCTGGTCGAGCAGGTTGATCACGACCGCCTGTTCGCCGCTTGGCGTGGCCGCGTGCAGGGCCTGGGCCAGCAAAATGGGCGCGGCCACGTTGGCCTGCATGTGCTGGGCCAGCAGCGCCGGCGAAAAGTCGGCCGCGCTGTCAAAATCGAATTGCGAGGCGTTGTTGACGACGCAGCCGACCGGCCCCAGTGCGGCGGCCGCGCGGCCCACCAGGGCGCGTACGCCCGCTTCATCGGCCAGGTCGCATTGCAGCAGGGCGGCGCGGCGGCCCAGCGTTTGGATCGCGTCGGCCACCGCGCGCGCCTCGGCTTCTGAAGCGCGGTAGTGCAGCGCCACGTCCCAGCCGGCGCGCGCCAGGCCGAGCGCGATGGCGCGGCCGATGCGGCGTCCGGCGCCGGTCACGAGGGCGACCGGGGGACGTTCGGTGGGTGCGGGTTGTTGCATAAATGAGCAGAAACTTATTGGCTGAACATCGACAGAAAAACAGGCGGATCGGGCGCCGTGCCGGCGCGAGTCGCTATTATCGCCTAAAGTTCGCTCATGCCTCTTAAAAGGAAGCCTTTATGCCCCCATCCGTTGTTCCGTCACCGGATCGAACAGGATCGCCTTGGACAGGTCGAAGGCCAGGTTGATGCGTTCGCCCGGCATGGCGTGCGCGCGCGGGTGGGTGCGGCAGGTGGCGCGCACGCCGCCAACCCAGGTGAAGACCAGCGTATCGGGACCGGTCGGCTCGGTCATTTCGACCAGGCAGGTCACTTCGGTCGGTTCGTACCCTTCGTGCGCATGCGACTGGCGCGCGCTCAGGGCGTCGGTGACGTGCTCCGGGCGGATGCCGAGGATGACTTCACGCCCGTGCAAGGCGCCGTATTCCGTGCCGCCGGCCGGCAGCGGCAGCAGGGCGATGTCGCCATCGACGTCGAGCGTGAAGGCGGTGCCGCCGCCGTGCTGCACCAGTTTGCCTTTCAAGAAATTCATCGACGGCGAACCGATAAAGCCGGCCACGTACAGATTGTCCGGGCGGTCGTAGATTTCTTGCGGGCTGCCGTACTGCTGCACCACGCCGTCGCGCATGACGGCGATCTTGTCGCCCAGGGTCATCGCTTCGATCTGGTCGTGGGTAACGTAGACAATCGTCGTGCCCAGGCGCTGGTGCATCAGTTTGATCTCGGCGCGCATTTCCACGCGCAGCTTGGCGTCCAGGTTCGAGAGCGGTTCGTCGAACAAGAACAGCGAGGGGTCGCGCGCAATCGCCCGGCCCATGGCCACGCGCTGACGCTGGCCGCCCGACAGCAAGGCCGGCTTGCGGTCGAGCAGGTGGGTCATCTGCAAGGTTTCGGCCACCCGCGCCACGATCTTTTCCTGTTCCGCCTTGGGCACCTTGCGGATGCCCAGGCCGAACGAGATGTTCTCGCGCACCGTCATGGTCGGGTACAGCGCATACGACTGGAACACCATGGCGATGTCGCGCGACTTCGGCGGCACGTCGTTGACGACCCGGTCGCCGATCAGGATTTCGCCTTCGGACACCGTCTCCAGGCCGGCGATCATGTTCAGCAAGGTCGACTTGCCGCAGCCGGAGCCGCCGACCAGGATCAGGAATTGTCCATCCTCGATCTCGAGGTTGATGCCTTTTAAAATTTCAGCGCCGTTCGGGTACACCTTGCGCACATTGCGGATCGATAAACTGGCCATCGTTGTGTTTCTCCTGCCTTGAATGAGTTGAAATCAGCCCTTGACCGCGCCGGCGGTCAGCCCGCGCACGAAGTATTTACCGGCCACCAGGTACAGCCCCAGGGTCGGCAAAGCGGCGATGATGGCCGCGGCCATGTTGACGTTGTATTCGGTTACCCCGGTCGATGTGTTGACCAGGTTATTGAGCGCCACCGTGACCGGCTGCGCATCGGCGCCGCCGAACACCACGCCGAACAGGAAATCGTTCCAGATCTGGGTGAACTGCCAGATGAAGCACACCATGAAGATCGGCAGCGACAGCGGGAAGATCACGCGGCGGTAGATGGTAAAGAAGCCGGCGCCGTCGATGCGCGCGGCGTTGACCAGTTCTTCCGGCACCGTGACGTAGTAGTTACGGAAGAACAGCGTGGTAAACGCCACCCCGTAGATGATGTGGACGATGATCAGGCCGGTGGTGGTGTTGGCCAGGCCCGCCATGCCGAGCAGGCGCGCCATCGGCAGAATCACCACCTGGAACGGGATGAAGCAGCCGACCATGAGGGCGGTGAACACCACGTTCGAACCGCGGAAGCGCCAGTGCGCCAGCACGTAGCCGTTGATCGACCCGATCAGGCTCGAAATGAGCACCGCCGGAATGGTCATGCTGACCGAGTTCCAGAAGTACGGCGCCAGGCCTTCGCAGCGCACGCCGGTGCAGGCGCCGCTCCAGGCGCGCGACCAGGCTTCGGTGGTCGGCTGCAGCGGCAAGTCGAGGATGGTGCCGGTGCGGATCTGTTCGAGCGACTTGAAGGACGTCGTCAGCATCACGTACAGGGGCGCCAGGTAGTACAGCGCCACCAGCGTGAGCAGCGCGTAAATGAAAATGCGTCCGGCGGTGAGGCGGGGTTGTTCAGCGACCATGGCGCGCTCCTTTGGTTTCGAGGTACATGAGCGGCACCAGCACCGCCAGCACGGTGGCGAGCATCATCATGGCCGACGCCGCGCCCAGGCCCAGCTGGCCGCGCGTGAACGAGAACTGGTACATGAAAATGGCCGGCACGTCGGACGAGGTGCCCGGTCCGCCCGCGGTCAGCGCCATGACCAGGTCAAAACTCTTGATGGCGATGTGCGAGAGCACCAGCAGCACGCTGAAGAACACCGGCCGCAGCGCGGGAATGACGATGCGAAGGTAGATCGTCGGCAGGCTGGCGCCATCGACCATGGCGGCCTTGATGATGGCGTCGTCCACCCCGCGCAGGCCGGCCAGGAACAGCGCCATCACAAACCCGGAGGACTGCCATACGCCGGCCACGACCACCGTGTAGATCGCCATGTCGGAGTCGACCAGCCAGTCGACCCTGGCGTTGACGAAGCCCCAGTCGTGCAGCATTTTTTCCAGCCCGAGGCCGGGGTTGAGAATCCATTTCCAGGCAGCGCCGGTCACGATGAACGACAGCGCCATTGGATACAGGTAGATGGCGCGCAGGGCGCCTTCGGCGCGGATGCGCTGGTCGAGCAAAATGGCGATGGTCAGGCCGATCGCCAGGCATAGCAGGATGAACAGGCCGCCGAAGATGCCCAGGTTGGCGGCGGCGGTCCACCAGCGGTCCAGGCCGAACAAGGTGGTGTACTGGCCGAAGCCGGCGTACTCGAAGCGCGGCATCATGCGCGATTCGGTCAGCGACAAAAATGCGGTGAGCACGATGAAGCCGTACACGAACACCAGCGACATCAGGATGGTGGGCGCGAGCATCAGGCGCGCCATCCAGGCGTCGATGCGGGCGGCCCAGCGGCTCGGAACCGCGGGGGCGCGCGTGCGCGCCTGCGGCCCCGGACTGGAAGTCAGTGAGGAAGCGGACATGAATTAGATCTCCAAAAGACGGGTGCAGGCCGGCGTCGTGCCTGCGTCAGTGCGGGCGCCGGCCTGGCAGGTACGCGCGCGGCCGTGGGCCGCGCGGGGGTACTACGAGAGGCTTATTGCGTTTTTGCCGCTTTGGCCAGTGCCTGCACCGCTGCCTGCGGGGTCATGGTCGAGTTCATGAACTTGGCGACCACGTCCTGGATCGCGCCGGCCTTGGCCGAGTCGAGCGCCATGCCGTGGGCCAGGCTTGGCAGCAGGGCGTTGCCCTTGTTGCTGGCGGCCATGTCATCCATCGACTTGGTGGCGCAGCTGTCGAACTTGGTGCGGGCGATGTTGGCGCGCGCCGGGATCGAACCTTTGTTCAGGTTGAAGACTTCCTGGAATTCCGGGCTCATCACGGCCGACGCCAGGGTCAGCTGGGCTTTCTGCTCTTCCGGATTCTTGACCGTGAACATGGCCAGCGAATCGATGTTGAAGGTGAACGATTTCTCGGTGCCAGGCGCTGCCACGCACAGGAAGTCCTTGCCCGCGACCTTGCCGGCGGCGGTGAATTCGCCCTTGGCCCAGTCGCCCATGAATTGCATGCCGGCCTTGCCGTTGATAACCATGGCGGTGGCCAGGTTCCAGTCGCGTCCGGCGGCATCCTTGTCGATGTAGGTCTTGATCTTGGCCAGCGTTTCGAAGGACTTGATCATGGTCGGGCCGGTCAGGCTGGCCGGGTCGAGCTTGACCAGCGACTTGTTGTAGAAGTCGGCGCCGCCGACGCCCAGGACCACCGTTTCAAAGATGGTCGTGTCCTGCCATGGCTGGCCGCCGTGGGCGACTGCTACCAGGCCGGCTTTCTTGATCTTGTCGGCGGCGGCGAAGAATTCGTCGAAGTTGGTCGGGGTCTTGGCGCCAGCCTTGGCCAGTACCGCTGGGTTGATCCAGAGCCAGTTGACGCGGTGCACGTTGACCGGCGCGGCGACGTAGTGGCCCTTGTATTTCATCACGTTGGAGATGACCGGTGGCAGCAAGCTGTCCCATTTGCCGGCGGTGGCGGCGCTGTCGATATTGGCCAGCACGCCTTCATTGCCCCATTCCTGGATGGCGGGGCCCTTGATCTGGGCTGCGGTTGGCGGGCTGTTGGCGATCACGCGCGCTTTCAGCGCGGTGGTGGCGTTTTCGCCGGCGCCGCCAGCGACCGCGAAGTCTTTCCAGACGACGCCTTTGGCTTCCATCATTTTCTTCAGTTCGGCGATCGACTTGGCTTCGCCACCGGAGGTCCAGTAGTGCAGCACTTCGACTTGCGGCGCCGCTTGTGCCACGCCAGCGAGGGTGACCAGGCCGGCCGCGGCCAGGAAGAATTTGATTTGTTTGATTTTCATCTGGTTCGTCTCCAACGATTTTTTGGTTTGACTGCGAGTTTGATTGCGTTGGCAAGAGGGCGCGGCGTTCACCGCGCACCCTTGCTACCTCATTGCTGCTGTTACCACCACGCTTCCAGGTGCACGCCGTACGAGGTGCCGCTGGTTTTGTCGCCATACACCGGGCCGCCGTTGTTGAAGGCGTTCACGGCGCCCTTGGCGGCGTCGTTCCATTTGCCGTAGCTGACAAAGGCGCGCAGTTCTGGACGCGCATAGTAGTCGCGGCCCAGGGTGATGGTCGGGGCGATGGTCAGCTTGGTCAGGCGCTGGGCCGACGGATTGGCCTTGTCTTTCAGGCGCGTTACACCCAGTTCGGCTTGCATCTTGAAGTTTTCGGCCAGGGCGTACACAGGGCGCGCGCCGACGGTGGTCCAGGTGCTGCTGCCGCCCAGGTCCGACTTGTCGCGCTGGTACAGGGCCACGAATTCCATGCTGAAGTCGCGCGTTGGCTGGATCACGATATCGTCGAACACGCGCACGCGCGTCACGTCCGAACCGAGCAGGGTGCTGCCCGACGGGCCGATACGCGCGCAGCAAGGGCCGTTGATGCCAGTGCCGGGACCGACGCCGTATTGCACGCCGAAGGTATTGCCGCCGCCCAGGAACTTGGCCTGGCGGTGGAACAGCGAGACCTGGTAGCCGTCGTGGGTCTTGATGTTGTCGTTGTCGTTCTGGGCATGGATCAGGCTGACCGCGACGTCCAGGGTGCCGTCGGTATTGACCGGCAAGCCTTCGTAGACGACGTTCTGGCGCAGCGCGGAATTGGTGCTGCGCAGGGTGCGCACGCCGGTCAGCGGATCGGTGGCGTAGACGTTGTCGTCGTTATCCTTGAACACGGCGTAGCTGATCTTGCCCGGGCCGAGCGGGTAGCCGTCGACGCCGCCGCCGGTGCCGTTCATGTTGATGTACTGCATGTCCAGCATGTGGATGTCGGGACGGTAGTAGTGACGCTTACCGGCCCAGATAATGCCGCCATTCATGAATGGGAGGTTTTTCGCTTCGACATAGGCTTTCGAGACGGCCATTTTGGCGTCGCCGAAGTCCGAGCTGTTCTTGTAGGCGTCGACCCAGAACGTGCCGACAAAGGTGGCGCCGTTGGCCGACTTGGCCAGGGCGTGGGTGTAGCCGAATTCGGTGAAGCTGTCGCACTCGTTGCCGAGGCGATAAGACATGGTCATGCCGCCCAGGCCATAGCAGCTTTGCGAGCCGCCTTCGCTGGCCGAACCCACACCGGCGCGCAGGTAACCATGGAATCCCTCGGTCTCATGGTCGCCCGCGATGGCGCCGCTGCTGGCGAAAGCGAGCAGCAATGCGGTGGCTAATGTGCTTTTGGTAATACGTTTCATTTAGTCTCCTTATTAGTATGTAAAGTAGCGTGGCGAGGCGGCGCTACCTTGTTCAGCACGCTTGTGGCACTGTTTCGTCGACATCCCGGCCACCGTTCTGCGTGTTCAAGCGACAACGTGGGCGACAGTAGCATCGTGTCGCCCGCTTCGGCCACTTCTTGCATATGGTTATGAGTAATATTACAAGTGACTGATTTGTATGATAAAACTTTATTTGGAGCGGCTGAGCTTGCAACATAAACTTACAATCACCGGCAGCGCCCAAGAGCGCGCTGTCACTGTGCCGTGGAGGGGCCATCGGTGGCTGGACAGGCACATGCCGCTTGCAACAAAACGAAACAATTCGCAAAAGAACTTTGCATAGTGCTGTAGTAAAATTACATTTTGCGTGTGGAATTTTCGTTATACACTGTCCCGCAAACAGGAGAGCGTGATAGAGGCGCAAGCGACAACGGACAACGTGCCCCAGCAGTCAAGCGCCCGCAAGGACCGGCGCGGCAAGCGCCTGACGGCGCTGTTGGCGCTGGCCGTGCCTTTACTGGCCGTGCCTTTACTGGCTGTGCCTTTACCGGCCGTGGCCGGTCCCAAGGCGCCGAACAATGCCGATCACGGCGAATCCCTGCAAGTGCTGCACTGGTGGCAGTCGGCCAGCGAGCGGCGCGCGGTCGACCTGCTGGCCGAGCGCCTGGGCCAGCAAAACGTGCTGTGGCGCGACGCCATGGTGCCGGGCGGCTCGGGCATCGGCGCCGGGATCGTGCTGCGCAGCCGGGTGCTGGCCAAGGATGCGCCCGAAGTGGCCCAGCTCAACGGCATCGTGATCCGCGACTGGGCCCGCCTCGGTTTGCTGGCCGACCTCGACCAGGTGGCCGCGCGCGGCGACTGGGATCGCCAATTGTTGCCCGGCGTTGCGGCCCTGATCCGGCCCGGCCCGCATGTGGTGGCGGCCCCGCTCGGCATCCACCGTATCAATATCCTGTTCCACAACCGCGCCCTGTTCGCCCGCCACGGCCTGGCCGCCCCTGTCACCTGGCCCGAGTTCGAACGGGCCGCCGAGGTGCTCGCGCGCGCCGGCGTGACGCCGCTGGCGCAAAGCAGCGAGCCGTGGCAGGTCGCCACCCTGTTCGAAACGCTGGTGCTGGCCGAAGGCGGGGCGGTGTATTTCCGCCAGCTGTTCCAGCAGCGCGAGCCGGCCGCCTTCACCGATCCGCGCCTGGGGCGCGCCCTGGCCCGCCTGCGCGGCCTGAAGAAATGGATGGGCGCGCCCATCCGCGAGCTGACCTGGGCCGAGGAAGCGCGCAAGCTGGCCGACGGCAGCGCCGGCATGCTGGTCATGGGCGACTGGGCCAAGGGCGAGCTGAACGCCATGGGATTGAACAGCGAGCGCGATTTCGGCTGCGGCGCGGTGCCGGGCACGGCCGCCTTTCACCTGTATAACATCGACATGCTCAGCATGCTGGCCGAGCGCCCGGCCCAGCGCGCCGCCCAGGAAACCCTGGCGGCCATGGTCATGCAGCCGGCCATGCAGCGCGACTACAGCCGGGTCAAGGGCTCGGTGCCGGTCTTGCGCGCCCCCGACCTGGGCGCCATGGATGCCTGCGCGCGCGCTTCCTGGACCCTGTTTGCCACCTCGGCGGCCGGGCAGGCGCCGAGCATGGTGCACCGCATGGCCACCGACGAAACCGCACGCGACGCCCTGGTGGCCGAGCTGCACCGCTTTTTTCTTAACGAAAGGGTCAGCGTGGCCGATACCCAACGCCGTTTAGGCGTCATCGGCCGCCGCCCGCAAGACAGGTAACAGACTTACAATGCGAAACATCCTTATCGTCGACGATGACCAGAAGATCAGGACACTGCTCAAGACCTACCTGGAAAAGAATCAGTACTCGGTCACCCTGGCCCACAACGGCGCGTCCTTTTTTACCGAATTTAACCGCAGCGTGGACACCCTGTCGCTGGTGATTCTCGACGTCATGCTGCCCGACACCGACGGCTTCGCCCTGTGCCAGGCGATCCGGCGGCGCTCGAACGTGCCGATCATCATGCTCACCGCCAGTTCCGACGAAGCCGACCGCGTGGTCGGGCTCGAACTCGGGGCCGACGACTATATTTCCAAGCCGCACAGCCCGCGTGAATTGCTGGCGCGCATCAAGGCGATCCACCGCCGCACCGGCATGGAAGCGGCCGCGCCGCCGCGCTACCACCGCTTCGGCGGCTTTACCATCGACAATGTCGAGCGCAGTGCGGTCGACCACAACGGCACGCTGGTGCCGCTGTCGGGGCTGGACTTTCAGTTGCTCAAGTATTTCATCGACCACGCCGGCGAAATCCTCGACCGCAGCGTGCTGTGCGAAGCGACGCGCGGGCGCGACGCCGGGCCGTTCGACCGCTTCCTGGATGTCCAGATCAGCCGCCTGCGCCTGCGCTTCAACGATTGCGGCAAGCAACCCTGGCTGATCAAGACCGTGCGCGGGGCCGGCTACGTGTTCGCCGCCAGCGTCTCGAGCAGCCATGAATAAGCGCCCCCGCGGCTGGGAGCGCTGCCTGCCGCAATCCTTGCTCGGACGGCTGACCTTGCTGATGGTGGCCGGCGTCATGCTGACCCAGCTGGCCGGCAACTACATCTGGGCCAGCCAGCGCCGTGCCGAGTCGCAGGTCGAAGTGGCCAACGCCGCCCAGCAGCTCGGCCACAGCGCCGCCAGCGCGGTGCGCTTTTTCGTCAGCCTGCCGCCGAATTACCGCCCGCTGATCATCCAGCAATTCGGCGAGATGGGCGGCACGCGCTTTTTCGTGAACCTGAACCGCGCGCCGGTGGCGGCCGAAAGCATCGGCCCGCAGCCGCTGGCCGACATCGCGCTGGCCAATGTGCAATCGACCCTGCACGCCGACCTGCCCAACCACCGCAATGTGCGCGTGGCCTTCGTGTGGCCCGAACAGCTGGTGGTGGGCGACGACGGCACGCGCCTGTCGGCCCTGCCCGAAAACCGGGTGCGCCAGATCATGCTGGCCAAGCCGGCCCCGGTGCTGCTGATGCAGGTCGAAATGGAACCTGGCCACTGGCTGTACCTGGCCACCCTGATGCCAAGTCCGTATTTTCTCGAGAGCGGTAAGCTCTTCACGCGCGATCATTTGCTGCTGCACGCGCTGTCCCTGCTGGCGGTGGTGATGCTGTCGATCCCCGTGGTGCGCTGGACCACGCGCCCGCTCGCGGCCTTGTCCGAGGCGGCCACCGCCTTCGGCAACGGCGAGCGCATGCCGGCCCTGCCGGAAACCGGCAGCCGCGAATTCGTCAATACCGCGCGCGCGTTCGGCGCCATGCGCGAGCGCATCGGCCGCTATATCGACGACCGCGAGCGCCTGTTCGTGTCCATCTCGCACGACCTGCGCACGCCCATCATGCGCCTGAAACTGCGCGCCGAACTGCTCGACGACGACACCCTGCGCGCCGAATTCCACGAAGATATCGACGAACTGGAAATGATGGTCAAGGGCGCGCTGCAGTGCGTGAAAGACAGCGACATCCACGAAACCCCGACCGAAATCCGGCTCGACACCTTTTTGGCGCGCATGGTGCGCGGCGCCCAGCTGGCCGGGCACGAAGTCTCGTTCGACCCGGTCGGGCTGTCGGTGACGGCCAAGCCGCTCGCGCTCAAGCGCGCCATCGGCAACCTGCTGGAAAACGCGCTGCATTACGGCGAGCGGGCCCAGATCGCGGTGCGCGCGGTCGGTTCGAGCATCCGCATCGCCGTGCGCGACCACGGCCCCGGCGTGCCGGAAGACGCGCTGGCGCAGTTGTTCGAACCGTATGTGCGCCTCGAACACGGGCGCAAGCAAAACAGCAGTGGCATGGGGCTGGGACTGGGCATCGCGCGCGGCATCGCCCAGGCCCACGGCGGCCAGCTGCTGCTGCAAAACGCCGAAGGCGGCGGCTTTTGCGCCACCCTGGTGCTGCCCAACGGGTCGACCTCGGTGGACGCCGACTGACGCAATTGTTGATCGGGGCCGTTGTCGCTACAATGCCCGCATGACCCTACCTGTCCCCGATAGCGACGCGCTGGCTGCGTCCCACGCCCTGCAAAACATGATCGCCGCCGAGATCGCGCGCCACCACGGCGCGCTTTCCTTCACCCGCTTCATGGAGCTGTCGCTGTACGCGCCCGGCCTGGGTTACTACACCGGCGGCGCCTCCAAGCTCGGCGCGGCCGGCGACTTTGTCACCGCGCCCGAAATCAGTTCCCTGTTCGGGGCCGCGCTGGCGCGGGTGGCCGCGCCCATCATGGCGCAGAGCGCGCCGGCCATTCTGGAATTCGGCGCCGGCACCGGCAAGCTGGCGCGCGACGTGCTTACCGCGCTGGCGGCCGATGGCGTGCACGTGGACAGCTACGCGATCATGGAACTGTCGGGCGAACTGCGCGCGCGCCAGCAGGAAGCGTTACAAGACTTTCCGCAGGTGCGCTGGCTCGATGATTTTCCGGCCTCGTTCGACGGCGTGGTGCTGGCCAACGAAGTGCTCGACGCCATGCCGGTGGCGCTGGTGCGCAAGGATGCCGGCCACTGGCGCGAGCTGATGGTGACGGTGGAAGAGGGCGAATTCGCCTGGACTGCGCGCGCGCCGGGGGACGAACTGGCCGCCCACATCGCGCGCCAGATTCCCGATGCCGACCTGCTGCCCGACGGTTACCTGACCGAAGTGCATCCCATCGCCTGCGGCTTCATGGCTTCGCTGGCGCGCATGTTCGGCAAGGGCAAGGGCGCCGCCATCCTGCTCGACTATGGCTTTCCGGCGCACGAATACTATCTCGACCAGCGCATGGGCGGCACCCTGATGTGCCACTACCGCCACCATGCCCATCCGGAGCCGTTCTACCTGCCCGGCTTGCAGGACATCACCGCCCACGTCGATTTTACCGCCATGGCGCTGGCCGCCCAGGATGCCGGGCTCGAGGTGCTGGCCTACATGAACCAGGCCTCCTTCCTGCTCGGCGCCGGCATTGGCGAGTTGCTGCTGCAGCGGCACGACCCATCCGACCTGCTGGGCTATCTGCCGCAGTCCGGCGCCCTGCAAAAACTCGTTTCCCCGGCGGAAATGGGCGAATTGTTCAAGGTGCTGGTGGTTGGCAACGGAGTGGCCCTGCCGGACGCGCTGGTGCGGGCCGATCGCAGCCATCGTCTGTAGACTATCTGGCAACTTGCGCTAAAGCTACAATATGGACTTCGTGTTACGCCGGGCGGGCTTGCCGGCGTGACGACATCGGCTATCATGGACGACCGCCCGCTACTCCGACCCGACGACAATGGCCAAGATTCACACACATTATGACAACCTGAAGGTAGCGCGCCTGGCGCCGCAGGAAGTCATTCGTGCCGCCTACAAGGCCTTGAGCCAGAAGTACCATCCCGACAAGAACCCCGGCGACGACAAGGCCGCGCGCATCATGGCGATCCTCAACAGCGCCTACGGCACCTTGTCGGACCCGGTGCGGCGCAAGGAGCACGACGAGTGGATCGCGGCCGAGGAATGGGAAATCGAATGGCTTGAAAGCACCCGCGAGGACGGGCGCGACAAGTCGCGCGCCGAGGCGGGGTCCGGTTGGGATGGGGCGCCGGTCGAGGTGCTGGCGCCCTATCGGGCCGTGCGCGACCCGCGCTGGTGGTTCGGGCTGATGCTGTGTTTCGGCCTCGGTTGCGCGGCCGGCGCGTTTTTCCTGGGGCAGGAGCGGGTGATGCCGGAGGCGCTGGCGTCGGCCATGGGCACGCAGCGGGCGGCGTCGTCGGCTTCCGCCTCGGCGCCGGCGCGGGTCGAGGCGCCGCCTGACGCGCGCGCCGACAGCTGGGCCGTGGCCAAGCCGCACGTGGCCGACGCCAGCGCCCGTTCGCCCGACATCCGCGCGCTGGGCGTGACCGAGCTGGTGGTGCCGGCGCGGGTGGCCGACTGCGAAACCGAACTGCATTCGCTGATCGCGCCCAACGGCGAGCCGTGGCCGGTGCAGTCGGGCTATGTGGACGGTTTCCCGGTTGGCAACCAGGGAGCGGAGACGCAGATCCGCATCGACAACACGCGCAACGGCTCGCCGGTGCTGGTCAAGGTATTCGACCTGGACCGGCGTTCGAACGTGCGCCATGTGTACGTGCTGGCGCGCGACAGCTTCCTGGTCGAGCGCCTGGCGGCGGGCAAATACGAGGTGCGCTACCAGAATGTGGACGTGGGCGGCAGCCAGGAAGAATGCGTCGGGCGGCGCAAGCAGGCGGCATCGCCGCCGCCGCCTCCTGCGGAACCGGCTTAAGCCCGGATTTTTTCATCCCGGGTGCGCCCGGACTTACCGGATTTCCCCCATGACTTTATTGCGTTCGATTCTCCTGCTGGCGCTGGCCGCCGGCGCCATGCCCGCAGTCGCCCAGGATGGCGCGGGCAGCAAGCAGTACCGGCGCTGCATGGACAAGGCCGTCAGCAACCCGGCGATCATGGAATGCATCGCCGTGCAATACGACACGGAGGACAAGCGCCTCAATGTCGCGTATCGGGCGCTGATGGCGCGCCAGCAGGGCGAGCGCAAGAAGCAGCTTCAGGAAGCCCAGCGGCTGTGGCTGAAATACGTCGAGGCGAACTGCATGTTTTATCACGATCCCGACGGCGGCACGGCGGCGGTCCTGTTGGCCGAAGAGTGTTCGATGAGCGCCCGCGCTGCACGCGCGACCGAGCTCGAGGAGCTGGCCGGGGGGCGCTGAGCGGCGTCGCCATGGCAACGCTTGCCGATTTTCATTTCCATACACAGCAACACGCTCACGCCGCACGGCCATGAAACAGATCACCGAAGCGCGCCAGCTGGTCGACCAGGCCTGGCAGCGCCTGGAACACTGGGAGCGCGACATGGACGCCGCGCAGGCACTGCTGGAGCACGCGCGCGCCAGCCATCCGCACGATGCGCATGTGCTGACCTGCCTGGGGGCAGTGCTGTGCGACCGCGCGTTGTACCGCGAGGCCGAAGCCGTGCTGCGCGCGGCGCTGGCGCAGGGGTCGCTTGATCGCCATACCACCTTCAACCTGGCGGTGGCGGTGTTCAACACCGGCACCCGCAGGCAGGCGCTGGCGCTGTTCGGCGCTGCCGCGAAGATGCCGCCTTCGGCCCTCACCTGGGCCGCATATTTCGATCCGCATGGAACCTGAAGCGCGCAACATCTGATCTGCCAGCATCTTGCTGCGCATGGACTGATCAATTACTCTGCCCTATGAACGCATTCGTAGTGCAATGCGCGCAGCTCGGTCATTTTTTCCGCATTTGCCGGGCTGTCCCTGGCGATAAACTGGCCGATTTTGATCAAATCGTTGATAGCCTGTTTTTTTCAGCGGACGACATGCATGGACTTCCCTTATGAGCGCTTCATTGCCGCGCGAATCTGGCGCATCGCCTCGTCATGCGGAACGCTGGGGCTGGTATCGTCGATTGCTTCCTGCACCTCTGCCTTCAGCCATTCGGCGTAGGCGGCAACGGAATGCGCGTCCGGTATCGCGGAAGGGCGGTCAGGACCCCCGGTGCGGGAAATAGTCGTTGGGCCGAAATTCCCGGCATCCACATCAAAACGCACAATCCCGATCTCCTTCAGATAGGCGGCAAGGGTGTCGAGCTTTGGAAAAATGCGAACCTGCCCGTTGCGATCCTCCGCAAGCGTCTGCTCAGACATGCCGTGCGTCACCAGTATGCTCCAGCCCTCCGCTTGCCCTACTACGCGTGCATTGCTCACCTGGCCAGCTTCGGCCAGGTTGGAAAGCGTTGTGTGGTCAATGACATCGGCCGTCATGATGTGCTCCCTGTGCGTGACTTCTACTCGACTAATTATCCGCAAATGGCATACGATTGCAAGCGCCACGAAGAATACTTGAGCAAGCAATTTTTTGCCGACATGTTGGTGATTTTCACGAGCACATATAATGCGACGGTAGCAGGGATCGAAAGCCTGATGTCCGCTCATTGCCATGCTTTTCGAATCTCCTTACGATGAACGAATTCCCCGAAGCGCATCAACTGGTAGACCCAGCCTGCCAGTGCCTGGCACATTGGGACCGCCACATTGCCACCGGCCCAGGCGCTGCCGCGAGGATGCAGCCATCCGCCACTACCCGGGCCACCTTTCGATCCGCATGGAACCTGAACCACGCCGCCTTCTGATATTCGACCTCGACGAAACGCTGGTGCACGCCAGCGAGTTTTCGCTCGCCCATCCCTGCGACTTCGAGGTGGGGACGTACCTGGTCTACCAGCGCCCGTTCGCGCGCGAATTGATCGAATTTGCCGCCGCCCGCTTCGACCTGGCGGTGTGGTCGTCGTCGAGCGCCGCTTACGTGGCGGCGGTGGTGGAGCGCCTGTTCGCCGGCGTGCCGCTGCGCTTCGCCTGGTCGGTGGAGCGCTGCGTGCAGCGGGTCGATGCGCGCAGCAACAGCTATGTCTACATCAAGGATTTGCGCAAGGCGCAGAAGTTCGGCTATACGCTCGAGCGCATGACCATCATCGACGATAGTCCGGAGAAGATCGCCAGGCAGCCGCGCTGCCACTTGTCCGTGACGCCGTTTACAGGGGCGCGCGACGACGTGGCGCTGCCGGCCTTGCTGCAGCCCTTAAACGCGCTGCGCTTAGTGTGATACTTCCCGGATCATCTCGGCCAATTCTTTATTGCGCTGCTTGGTCATTTCGTACAAGCACGACGAGTGGACCAACGGCTGCATGGTGCCCCCTTCGTATCTGTCGGCTTCGTAATTGCATTGCAGGTCGCGAAATTTGATCCAGGCCAGTTGCACGGTTTTGATTTGGGCTTTTTCCTTCGCGTCCACCTTACCGGTCAGTTCCTTGTAGTTTTTATTCAGCAGAGCATCTTCGCGCCCGGCATCTTTGCCGGCGCACCTGTTCATGTCGCGTTGCGACATCGGGTCCTTGCAGTCGTCGGCCGCCGCTGCCGGATTGATCGCGCCGATGGCAGCAAGGAGGAACACGCAAAGGGTGTGCACTGGAAATTTCATGGTTTCTTTAAGAATTGGCTGAAAAGAAATCGTAGCACGTTCGCCATCGAAGCAGCCGCCGGGCAGGCAGGGTAGGATGCGTGGCTTGTGCCCAGTCGCGACACCTTGACGGAAAACTTTGTATGGAACTTGATACCGCATTAAAGAATTTTGCCAGCGCCTTCGCAGCCGGCGAGAATAATTCCGGAACCGTTCAATGGCGGCCGCCGCAGGCGGTAACCGAGCCGATCCCGCTTGGTGCGGTGCTGGGAGACTACTACGCCCGGATACTGTTGATCGACCGTCCCATGGTGGGAGGCACGCTTCGCCTGGATCTCTTTCCGCTCGACGTGCTCGAGTCCCGCCAGCATGGGTATCGATGGATCCGCTACAAAGGCGGCCCGGTGACTGAAAGCCCGCACTGGAACAAGCATTGGATCGTGATTGCCAACCTCGATAGCGACGCGATCGTGGTCGACAGCAGCACCCCCGCCGGTACGGTGTTCGGTACGATCGGTTCTTATCACTGCAAAATCGCCGACGACCTGGCCAGCTTTTTCCAGGCCATGGCCGAGGCGATGCTGGTTGAGGCGAACACCTATGACTACGAGGTGTACGACGATGATTGCAATCCGCTGCCGGTCTTCCTCGACGAGATGCGCGCCATCGCCCGCCGTGTGCTGGGGCCGGATGGCGAAGCCGGGTTCATGGAATTCTTTTTCGGCTGAGCGCGCCGGGGCTTGCGCATCAGCTCGCCAGCGACTCGATCAGCCCCATGTCGGCCGACGACATCAGCTTGTCGATATCGACCAGAATGAGCATGCGCGCGTCGATGGTGCCCAGCCCGATCAAATAGTCGGACCCGAAGGCGGTGCCCATTTCCGGCGCCGGCTTGACTTGCTCGGGGGTGAGGGTGGTGACGTCGCTGACGCTGTCGACCACCATGCCCATCACGCGCCCGGCGATATTGAGGATGATGACCACGGTGAACTGGTCGTACACCGGCGTGCCCAGGTTGAACTTGATGCGCATGTCGACCACGGGAATGATGATTCCGCGCAGGTTGATCACGCCCTTGATGAATTCGGGTGCGTTGGCAATCCGCGTCACCGCTTCATAGCCGCGGATTTCCTGTACCTTGAGGATGTCGATGCCGTATTCTTCCGAGCCGAGCGTGAACGCCAGGAACTCGTGGCCCGCGATATCCTTGCCGGATGGCCCGCCACCGGCTACAGTCGAAGAAGGAACTTGCATAAGTGATCCTTGTCAAAGCGGCGCCGCGGCGGACGCCTGTGCTTTCCAAGAGTAGCAGATGCGGCGCCAAATGACGAGCGGTGCTGTTGCCAGCTCGCAAAATATGAATGCGCTCGTGCTCGACTTCGACAAAACATTGTTTATAATTTGATTGGTAAAAAGCTGGCAGTGCCGATGTTACAGTTGCACTGTTTGCTTAAAGTTACGGTCGGGCAGGAACCAGCTGTTTTGATTCGCATCGCGTACGCCGCCCCGCAGACGGGGCCTTCATGGAGCCTGTATGACCGACCCTTCAGATGCATCGGACGATAACTGGCTGCTCGACGAAGACGACGAGTCCGGCGGCGACGCCAACACCGCCCCGATCGACCAGCGCCTGTGGCGCGTGCTGATCGTCGACGATGATGTCGATGTGCACGCGGTCACCCGGCTGGCGCTGCGCAATGTGGCGTTCAAGGGGCGCGAGCTCGAACTGTTTTCCGCCTACAGCGGGGCCGAGGGCTTCCGCATCCTGCGCGACACGCCCGACATCGCGCTGGTCTTGCTCGACGTGGTCATGGAAACCGATGACGCCGGCCTGATCCTGGCGCGCCGCATCCGCGAGGAACTGAACAACCAGCTCGTGCGCGTGGTGTTGCGCACCGGCCAGCCGGGCCAGGCGCCCGAGCAGCGCGTGATCATCGAATACGATATCAACGACTACAAGGCCAAGACCGAGCTGACCACGCAGAAGCTGTTTACCACCGTCATCTCGGCCCTGCGCGCCTACGAGAGCCTGATGATGCTCGAACGCAGCCGCATCGGTCTCGGCAAGATCCTGGCCGGCGCCACCAACCTGTACCAGATCCATTCCCTGCGCGAATTCGCCTCGGGCGTGTTGAACCAGGTCAGCGCGATCCTCGACGTGGGCGCCGACGGCGTGCTGTGCGTGATGTCGGCCGTCACCGGCGGGCCGACCGTGGTGGCCGCCACCGGCCACTACACGGCGCTGGCCGACAGCGAGGCGCTGCCGGCCGACCATCCCTTGATGCCGGCGATCGCCAAGGCCTTCCGCGAAAAGCAGAGCCAGTTCGAGCATCCGGCCAACGTGCTCTACATCCACACCCAGGAAGAGCGCCAGCTGTGCATTTCGGTCACGCCGCCGTGGCCGCTGGCGCCGATCCAGCGCGACCTGCTGGAAGTATTTTGCCAGCGCATCGCGGCCGCCTTCGACAATCTGTACATGTTCGGCCAATTGCGCCGCGCCCAGGAAGCGACCGTGGTGGCCCTGGCCGACCTGGCCGAATTCCGCGACCACGGCACCGGCGGCCATGTGCGGCGGGTCCAGGACTTGTCGTCGCGCATCGCGCAGCGCATGAAGCAGCGCGGCGTGGACGATCCGGGCCTGAGCCCGCAATTGCTGGAAATGATCGGCCTGGCCAGCATCCTGCACGACGTGGGCAAGGTCTCCACGCCCGACCAGGTGCTGCTCAAACCGGCCGCGCACACGCCCGAGGAGCGGCGCGTGATGCAAACCCACGCCCAGATCGGCCGTTCGATCCTGGAGCGCGCCGCCAGCATGGTCGACGGCGTGAGCTACCTGACCTACGGCGCCCAGATCGCCGGCGCCCATCACGAGCATTTTGACGGCGGCGGCTATCCCGAGGGCCTGAGCGGGCGCGACATTCCACTGTCGGCGCGCATCGTGGCCGTGGTCGACGTGTTCGACGCGCTGCTGCACCGGCGCCCGTACAAGGAACCGTGGCCGTATCCGGACGTGGTGACCTACATCGCCGAGCGCAGCGGAACCCAGTTCGATCCCGAGGTGGTGGCCGCCCTGCTCGAAATCATCGAAACCAGCCCGCCCATGCTGGTCGACATCGAGGACGATTGAGCCCGTCGCCACATCGCGGGGCGGGTGTCGTATTCCTGCATCGGCTTCGCCGTTCCGCACGGCGGAATTCAACTATTTCGTTCCCCTGCCGTAATATAGTAAAACCAGTGTGCCGACTTACTGAGAGCCTATGTCGGTAGCCCGGAGTCGCAGCTGGCGCGCCTGGCAGGCGGGGGCGGCGTTGCTCGTCGTTGCATGGCTAGCCATGCGGCCTCCTCGCGCCTTGCCCGCGCCCGCCATGCATCGCCCCCTGCTTCCCCCGGCCTACCGACATAGGCTCTTAGCGGACCCATGGACCGCCACAAGCTGATCGGAAAAACAAGAGATGAACGAACTCGAGGGATTGACCGCGTTGATTGTGGAGCCGCACGCGGGCATGCGCGCCAGCATTCACAACATGTTGACCCTGTGCGGCCTGAGCAAGATCGAGCATGCCGCCAGTTCCAACGCCGCCATCAAGCACCTGGGCCTGAAATCGTTCGACGTGGTGCTGTGCGAATACGACCTCGACGGCGGCCAGGATGGCCAGCAGTTGCTGGAAGACTTGCGCCACCATAAGCTGATGACCATGACGACCATGTTCATCATGGTCACCGCCGAAGGCAATTACAGCAAGGTGGTCAGCGCGGCCGAACTGGCGCCCACCGATTACATCCTCAAGCCGTTCACGGCCGACCTGTTGTTAGAGCGCATCGGGCGCGCGCTCGACAAGCGCAATGTGTTCATGCCCGTGTATCAATTGATGGAGGAGGGCAACCAGCGCGAAGCGATCGACGCCTGCGTCGGCGGCATGCGCCTGCACCCGCGCTACGCGGTCGATTTCCTGCGCCTGCGCGCCGAGCTGCACCTGTTCCTGGGCGAGCCGGAGCTGGCCGAACCGATCTACCAGCAACTGTTCGACGCCAAGGCCATCGCCTGGGCCAGGCTGGGCCTGGCCAAGACCCTGTTCCTGCGCGAGCGCTTCGACGAGGCCAGGGACATCCTGACCTCGCTGGTCGAGAGCAACAAGAAATTCGTCGACGCCTACGACTGGCTAGCGCGCACGCACGCGGCCATCGGCGAGCTGGACAAGTCGCAAGCGGTCCTCTCCGACGCGGTGGCGGTCTCGCCGCACGCGGTGCGGCGCCTGCGCAAGCTCGGGGAAGTGGCGCTCGAAACGGGCGACACCGACACCGCCGAAAAAGTGCTCAAGCAAGTGGTGAGCAAGGCCAAGTATTCGACCTTCCGCGATCCGGAAGACCACCTCAAGCTGGTGCAGACCCTGGTGAAGAAGGGCGACCCGGTGCAGGCGGCGGCCGTGATCCGCGACCTCGACAAGTCGATGGGAGGGCAAAAGAACACGGCCGTGTGCAGCGCCATTTCGTCGGCCATGGTGCATGAGTACACCGGCAACGATGTGCGCCTGGAAGAGTCGCTCAGCGCCGCGCTGACGGCGTGCCGCCTGACCAGCGGGCTCTCGCCCGAGGTCAAGATGGAGCTGGCGCGCAACTGTTTGCAAAACAATATGGAAGACGGCGCGGCCGAGGTCATGAGCGAGGTGATGCGCAACGCCGCCAACGGCGCCGTCATGGCCAAGGCGATGGCGGTGTTCGAGCATGCCGGGCGCACCGACCTGGCCCTGTCGGTGGCGCACGACAGCCGCCAGGCCGTGGTCGACCTGGTGGCGGCCGGCGCGGCCAAGGCCAACGAGGGCGACTACCGCGGCTCGGTCGAGCTGATGTTGGAAGCCGTCGGCAAGCTGCCCGACAACCCGCAAGTGGTCTTCAATGCCGCCGTCGCCGTGCTCAAGTGCCTGGAAAACGTCGGCTGGGACGCGCAGCTGGCCCAGGATGCGCTGGGGCTGATCGACAATGTGCGCCGGCTCGACCCGGTCAACCCCAAATTGCCGGCCCTGGCCGGCCTGCATCAGCAGATCCTGACCAAATACGACAAAGGCGCGCGCAGGAAAGCCGGCGCGCCCGCTTGATTGTCGCCTCACTTCGATTGCCCATGTCCAGCGTTTCTCCTCCTCCGGCTTCACCCGCTTATTCCGACGGCGACACGCGCCGCGTGCGCGCCTCCCTGATCCACAAGGTCTGCGGCGACGAAGACATGTTCGCCCTGGGCGCCTCGGTGGCGCGGGTGGTCGAGATGGCCTCGTCCGAGGACGAGGGCACGCACGACCTGGCCTATTACGTGCTGTCGGACGTGGCCCTGACCCAGCGCATCCTGCGCTTGTCCAACACGCCGACCTACCGCACCAAGTCCGGCACCACCGTCACCACGATTTCGCGCGCCATCTCGCTGCTCGGCTTCGATAATGTGCGCACCACCGCGCTGGCCATGCTGCTGGTGGACGCCTTGTCCAACAGCGCGCACGCCACCAGCGTGCGCATCGAGCTCGAAGCGGCCCTGTGCGCCAGCCTGGTGGGCCGCGAAATGGCGCGCCACAGCTTTTACCAGGGCGCCGAGGAAGCCTCGATCGGGGCCTTGTTCAAGAACCTGGGCCCGCTGCTGGTGGCTTCGCACGAGCACGACCGCTATCGCGAGATCAACGCCCTGGTCAAGGGCGGCACCCACAGCGTGGGCCAGGCCTCGCAGATGATCCTGGGATCGAGTTACGACGCGCTGTCGCAGGCGGTGATGGCGGAGTGGAAAATTCCGGACGTCATCGTCCGCTCGCTCAGTCCCTTGCAGGCGGGCGCGCAGAAGGTGGCGATCAACCGCGGCGAGTGGATGCGCCAGGTAGCGTCGTTCTCGATGGAGGTGTCGCGCCTGCTGGGGCGTTCGGCCAGTCCGTCCGAGAGCAAGGAGTTCCAGGCCTTGCAGCTGCGCTATGGCGTGGCGCTGAACCTGACCGCCGACCAGATGAAGGGCTTGTTCGAGACGGTCCAGAGCGAGATGACGGCGCTGCTGCGCAGCATGAACATGGAGCCGCAGCCGCGCGACGAGGAAACGCTCGACACCGGCGGCTTGCCGAATGTGCTGCTGCTGGCGACCATGGACGCGGGCGAGGACGGGGAGGGCAAGGCCCATCCGAGCGGCAAGCCGCACAATGCGCGCGAGTTGCTGCTGGCCGGGGTGCAGGATGTGACGCAGATGCGCGCCGGCGGCGACGCCAGGGTCAACGATGTCATCCTGGCGGTGCTGGAGACGGTGTACAGGAGCATGGGATTCCGTTTTGCCACGGTGTGCCTGAAAGACGCGCGCAGCGGGCAGTACCGGGCGCGGGTGGCGTTCGGGGAGGATCATGCGCGTTTGCAGGCGGGGTTTGCCTTTCCGATGGGCGCGGCGCGCGATTTGTTCCATCTGGCCATGGAGAATGATGCCGATTTGATGATCGCGGACGCCGCCAGCCCCAAGATCCGCGATTTGCTGCCGGCCTGGCACCGCGCCCTGCTGCCGGACGCCAGGAGCTTCATCGTGCTGCCGTTGGTGGTGAGTAAGGTGCAGGTGGGCTTGTTTTACGCCGACCGCGCCGTGGTGGCGCCGGAGGGCGTGCCGCCGGACGAGACGTCGCTGATCAAGGCCCTGAAAGGGCAGGTGCTGCTGGCGCTGGCGCCGTAGTGCCGTCGCTGCCGTAGCTACCGTTGGCAGGTGCCTCCGGCCGCGAACCCTAGAGTCGTGGCCCCCCCCCCCCCCGGGGGGCCCCCCCCCCCGCGAGCGGAGGGGCAAGGGGCCCACCCCCG
>NZ_VUYU01000090.1 GCF_011682065.1 Massilia rubra
TTTTTTGATGTCAGACCGAGCCGCTTCCCGCCCGTTTTATGGGCGCTGAACCTCGTTTTGTGCAGTCCGGACGGACTGCGGGCGTCAGAACGCCTCGACCCTGGCCTCCTTCAAGTAGACCAGGCGCCGCAAATTGTAAGCGGCGACCTTCCAATTGAGCTGCAACGTGGCGCGCGCCAGTCCGATCGTGCGCAGGCCCTTACCGCCCATCTCGGCCAGGCCGGCAAACACATGCTCGATCCGGGCGCGGGTCTTGGCGATGCGCGTATTGCGCCGCTTTTGGGTTTCCGAAATTGGCTTGTCCTTGCTTCCTTTGCGCTGGATGTGCATGCGCCATCCCTGCTGTGTCAACCTGTCCTCGCGCGCGCCATCCACGTAGCCCTTATCTGCCAGGACGTTGCGATTGGTATTCGACGGGTCGAGCACCTCCTCGAAATGAAGGGTGTCATGCTCGCTGGCCGTGCTGACCTTGATCTTGCGTACCAGCTTGTAACGCTTGTCTGCGTTGGCCGATACCTTGTAGCCGAAGTAGGACTTGCCATGCTTCTTGGTCCAGCGCGCGTCCATATCTTTCTGCCGGCGTTTCGC
>NZ_VUYU01000091.1 GCF_011682065.1 Massilia rubra
GCCGCCGGGCGCAATGTGAGGAAGCAAAGCACGATGACGCGCCTGGCAGGGTTCCCGGTGGTCAAGACGCTGGAGGAGTTCAACTATGACTTCGCCAAGGGCGTCAAGCGTAGCCAGGTCGAGGAGCTGGCCGGCCTGGGATTCGTGGAGCGGCGCGAGAACGTGGTACTGGTCGGTCCTAGCGGCGTGGGCAAGACGCATCTGGCGATGGCGCTCGGCTACAAGGCGACGCAGGCCGGCATCAAGACGCGCTTCACGACGGCGGCCGACCTGATGCTGGCGTTGACCACGGCGCATGCACAAAACAACCTGAAGGCGGTCATGCACCGGGCAATCAAGGCGTACCGCTTGCTGATCATCGACGAGATCGGCTACCTGCCGATGAACCGCGAGCAAGCCAACCTGTTCTTCCAGGTGATCGCCGCCTTGTACGAACGCAGCAGCCTGATCGTGACCAGCAATCTGCCGTTCGGGCAGTGGGACACGACGTTTGCGCAGGATACGACCTTGACCGCAGCGCTATTGGACCGCTTGCTGCATCACGCGCATATCGTGCCGATCGCGGGCGAAAGCTACAGGCTCAAGCA
>NZ_VUYU01000092.1 GCF_011682065.1 Massilia rubra
TGCGGATGCAGGACACGCGGTTTTCGTAGTACGACGGCGTTTCCACATTCACCTGGTAATTGTTGCTGGCCGTGTGGCGCACTTCCAGGATCAGGAAGTTTTTCGAGCCGTCGTCAAAGTGTTCCGTGAGCGTAAAGCTGCGGCCCGGCATGGCGTAGCGGTCGTTGCCGGCGCCTTCGAAATGCTTGCCGGACGCTTCGATTTCCTCCAGCCGCAAACGGGTCTTGGCGTCGCCGTCGCCGGCGTCCTTGAAGCCGTAGGCGCCCACGTATTCGTACACTTCCTTCTTGAGGACGTCACCCTGTTCGTTGACCGTCGGCAGCTGGGTCTTGACCGGTTTCGGGCTCTTGAAGTTGAAGCTGGACAAGGCGTACTTGGCCGGCACCAGGCGCCGCACCGGTGTCCATTCGCCCAGCGCATCGTCTTCCTCGGCGCCGGCGGCGCGGTTGAACGGGATGTGGCTCGGGCCGTCGATCGGCGCGGCGGCGGTCGAGTCGTCCGACAGGATCAGGGTGTGGCCGGAGGCGG
>NZ_VUYU01000093.1 GCF_011682065.1 Massilia rubra
AGTACATGGTGCCAGGCGCGTTCGTGACGCTGGCGGCGCTGCCGCTCACGCCGAACGGCAAGCTGGACCGCAAGGCCTTGCCGGCGCCGGATGGCGCGGCACTGGCGCTGGCGTGTTACGCGGCGCCGCAAGGCGCCACCGAACAAGCGCTGTCCGCCATCTGGCAAGAACTACTCGGCGTGGAACGGGTCGGCCGCGAAGACCATTTCTTCGACCTGGGCGGGCATTCGCTGCTGGCGGTGCAACTGGCCTCGCGGGTGCGTCAGCGCATGGGGGCCGAACTGCCGCTGCGGACCCTGTTCGCGCGCCCGCTGCTGCGCGAGCTCGCTGGCAGCCTGGCGCAACTGGCGTGCGCGCCGCTGGCACCGATTGCGGCGGCCAGCCGCGCCGCGCCGCTGCCGCTCTCGTTCGCGCAGCAGCGCCTGTGGTTCCTGGACCAGCTCGACCACGCGGCCGGGGCGGCGTACCACATGCCGGCCGGGCTGCGCCTGTCGGGCC
>NZ_VUYU01000094.1 GCF_011682065.1 Massilia rubra
TGATGTCGTCGTGATCGGCCCGGAACAGGGTCAAGGGCGGGCCGCGCGAAGCGCGGCTCGGCGAAGCGAACCCTTGACGCTGTGCAGGGCCAATACGCTGGGGCATGGCCGTCGACCTGGCATGCCGTGGCGATGGCCATGCAGACGCCCGGCGACGATGTGCCCATCCACAGCAATGACCGTTGTTTTGATGCGAGGAAGCCGCAATGAGTATTGGTGTCGAAGCGCTGTTCACGTCCGCCTTGGGGCTGAAGTCGCCATGGGAGGTGGTCAAGGTCGAGCTCGACACCGCTAAGCGGAGGATCGATTTCGAGGTGGCCTGCAACGCCAAGCAGCTGCCTTGAACGGGCAAGGCATTCACGACAGGGTCCGGCGCGACTGGCGCCATCTCGATTTCTTCCAGAACGAGGCATGGTTGCACGCCGACGTGCCGCGCGTCGATTGCGGCGCTTGCGGCAAGA
>NZ_VUYU01000095.1 GCF_011682065.1 Massilia rubra
CGATTAAAACTTTACTTCTTCCAGATTGTTAAAGAACGAAACAGCTTTAATCTCTAAAAGACCAAACCTAAGCATCTGTGCTTACGTTTGTACTTTCAAGAGTTAAGTAGAGTGGTGGAGGATGACGGGATCGAACCGACGACCCCCTGCTTGCAAAGCAGGTGCTCTCCCAGCTGAGCTAATCCCCCAAGAGTTCATCAAACAAAAGTACAAACCTACTTTTGTTTGGAGCCAGGTAAAAATCCCTGGCGGAGCCAGATGATTTTTACAGACAACTTCAACGAACTGGTAGGGCTGGTTGGACTCGAACCAACGACCCCCGCGTTATCAACACGGTGCTCTAACCAGCTGAGCTACAGCCCCGACTTGGACACTGCTACTGTTTCTTCTAAATTCAACAGTCGATAAGAG
>NZ_VUYU01000096.1 GCF_011682065.1 Massilia rubra
AGCCTGACGATGACCTACTTTCACACTGGTTGCAGCACTATCATCGGCGTAAAATCGTTTCACGGTCCTGTTCGGGATGGGAAGGGGTGGTACCGATTTACTATGGTCATCAGGCATAACTTGTACAAGTAGATGCTCCCGACTGGGCAGCAGTACTTCGAATCCTGAGCGCGTATTGTACGGCGTATTCTTATTAATTGGTAGCAATTTTTATGGCGGCAGCACGAAAACGCGGACGAAAAAAAACCCCACATTTCTGCGGGGCTTTCTTCTTATAACTAGCCTGACGATGACCTACTTTCACACTGGTTGCAGCACTATCATCGGCGTAAAATCGTTTCACGGTCCTGTTCGGGATGGGAAGGGGTGGTACCGATT
>NZ_VUYU01000097.1 GCF_011682065.1 Massilia rubra
GTGCTGCTGCTTTCTTGGCGTCCGGTTTGGCGGCCGATGTAGCGGCGGCTTTCTTCGCTTCCGGCTTGGCCGCTGGCGTCGCTGCCGACTTGGCTGCTGGCTTGGCCGACGATTTCGCTACGGCTTTTTTCGCTGCTGGCTTGGCTGCTGCCTTTTTCGCTACTGGCTTGGCCGTGGCTTTTGCCTTGGCTGCCGGCTTGGCTGCTGCCTTGCTTGCTGCTGGCTTGGCTGCCGCTTTTTTGGCGACTGGCTTGGCGGCCGCTTTTTTAGCGACTGGCTTGGCGGCCGACTTGGCTGCGGCTTTCTTAGCTACCGGCTTGGCTGCTGCCTTGGCTGCTGCCTTGGCTGCTGGCTTGGCTGCTGGCTTGGCTGCGGGTT
>NZ_VUYU01000098.1 GCF_011682065.1 Massilia rubra
ACAGAGATAAGAAAGTACAGCGTTGTTGCTTTGTTTTGATACATACAATCACTACCCATCGTCTGACCTGTCGGCCAAACGATTAAAACTTTACTTCTTCCAGATTGTTAAAGAACGAAACAGCTTTAATCCCTGAAAGATCAAACCTAAGCATTGGTGCTTAGGTTTGCGCTTTCAAGCGCTGTTCTTCTTGATTGACAGTCGATAAGTGTGGACGCTTAATGAACCGGCTCTATAGCCTGGTGCAACTCTAGAAAGGAGGTGATCCAGCCGCACCTTCCGATACGGCTACCTTGTTACGACTTCACCCCAGTCACGAATCCTACCGTGGTAAGCGCCCCCCTTGCGGTTAAGCTACCTACTTCTGG
>NZ_VUYU01000099.1 GCF_011682065.1 Massilia rubra
CAATCGCACCATTGCTCTATCGGTCTTGCGCAGCGCCTCATTCCACTCTGCCACAAATACCCAATATTTGTTTCTTCGGCGCGATTTTCGGCGGCCCGCCGATTACTACGCTGACATTCGGACACGACCTCATCCTTTATAACTAGTTATATTAAGCATCAGCCAACCGGACACACACCCGCTTGCCTGTCCAGTTCGTGTCCGAATGTCAGACCTGACACCGGGTACTTGCCTGTCCAGTTCGTGTCCGAATGTCAGCGTAGTAATCGGCGGGCCGCCGAAAATCGCGCCGAAGAAACAAATATTGGGTATTTGTGGCAGAGTGGAATGAGGCGCTGCGCAAGACCGATAGAGCAATGGTGCGA
>NZ_VUYU01000009.1 GCF_011682065.1 Massilia rubra
CATAGCACCTCAGATCATAAGTGCTATGGCCCCCCGCCTGCGCGGGGGCGACGGTGGTTTACGCGCGGCGCCATGCAGGGACGACTGTTACCACGGCAGCTTGTCCAAGGGAGACGGTGGGTTGTTACGCAGCCTGCTGCGCCACCGTCTCGCGCCGGATCGACATCAGCTTGTCGATATCGACCAATATCAAACGCCGCCCGTCGGTTTCGCCCAGTCCCATCAGATAATCGCAGCCGTTCTCGCGGGTCATGCCAGGAATCGGCGTGATCTGGTCCGGATACATGCGCACCACGTCGGTCACCCCGTCCACCAACATCCCCATCACGCAGCTCGACAACTGCAGGATGATCACGTCGGTCATCGGGCCGGGCGAGGCGGCGCGCTCGTTGAACGCCACCCGCATGTCGACCAGCGGCATGATCACGCCGCGCGACACCGCCACGCCCTTGACGATCGTCCCTTCCGAGGCGAAACGCTCGAGCGACTGGAACGTAAGCAATTCTTTCACCTTGCAAAAATCCACCCCGTATTCCATGCCCCCTAGCTGAAAGCTCAGGAACTCCAACTTCCCGACGGGGGCAGACTGCGTTGAAATCGTGTGCATGGTGGTCCTTTCGTCTCTGCGGGGCTGCGGCAAGGTCGCGAAACCCCATCGTAATGCGCGTGTGCAAGCGTCTCGTTGAGCGCGATCAAGGTTTGGGGCAGTCTGGCCGCGCTTGCAATGCAACGGGAAGTCTTTACAATGGGGCGGCAATATTCCACGGGGATCATTGCGAACTTGAAGGACGGACAATGTATCAATGGGTGAAGCGACTTTTTTCTGCTTCCGAGCCGGCGCCCGACGCGCCAGGCGCGGCGCAGGCCAGCCGGCCATCAACCGTCGCAGCGACCGGCGGCGCGCCACCCGGATCGGCGGCCCAGTTATCGTTCGAGCAGCGCGACGGCGTCAATGGCACCTATTTCAACTGGCTGTTCGAGAATGCCGACGTCACTGGCCTGGACACCACGCCGCACGAAAACCAGGTGCTCGACGCGCTCACGGCCATCCTGGAGTCGCAGCAATCCGGCGCGGCGCTGGTGCGACGCCTTCCCGGCCTGCTGCCGCAACTGCTGCAAAGCCTGCGCAGCGATAACTTCTCGGGCGCGCAGCTCTCGCGCACCATCTCCAACGACGTGGTGCTGGTGGCGGCCGTGATCCGCATGGCCAATACCTCGTTCAAGGGCAGCGGCACCACGATTACCAGCGTCGAACACGCGGTCATGCTGATCGGCCAGGAAGGCTTGCGCCACCTGATCACCAGCGTCGCCTTCCGCCCCATCATCGACCTCAATTCGGGCCAGTACACACGCTTGCTGGCGCCGCGCATCTGGGACCAGTCCGAGCGCTGCGCGGTGGCCAACCGCATGCTGGCCGAAGCCATGGGCGTCGATCCTTTCGAAGCCTTCCTCGCCGGGCTGGTACAGAACGTGGGCTTGATCGTCACCCTGCGCATCATGGACCAGATGAGCCAGGGAGAGAAAGAACTGGGCTCGGAGATGTTCTGCGCGCGCCTGGTGCGCGACGCCCGCATCCTGAGCTGCAGCATCGGGCGCGAATGGAATTTCCCGGAGAACGTGGTCACCGCCATCGGCGAGCAGGCCGGCATGCGCAAGGGCGTGCCGGTGTCGCCGCTAGGACGCTTGCTGACCCAGTCCGATTACCTGAGCAAGGTGCGCATCCTGGTCGATAACGAACGCCTGGGACAGGACGATGCCGTGTTGTTCAAGGGACTGTCGGCGCAGGCCATGGCGTGTTACCGCGCGCTCGACGCGATCGAAGACGATGTCGTGGCGGCGCCGGCGGCCGCGGCGCCGTGAACGCAACGATCGATCCGGGCGAGGTGGAGTTTTCCGCCATCCGCGCCCAGGGGCCTGGCGGCCAGAATGTGAACAAGGTCTCGTGCGCGGTGCATGCGCGCTTCGACGTGGGCGCGTCCTCGCTGCCCGAGGCGATCAAGGAGCGGCTGCTGGCCCTGTCGGACCAGCGCATCACCCAGGCCGGCGTGGTGGTGCTCAAGGCGCAGCAGTCGCGCAGCCTGGAACAGAACAAGGAAGATGCGCTGCGCAGGTTGCAGGAGCTGGTCGACAGCGTGGCGGTGCTGCCCACGATACGGCGCGCGACCAAGCCGACCAGGGGCTCGCAGCGCCGCCGGCTCGATTCGAAGACCAAGAGCGGGCAGACCAAGGCGATGCGGGGCAAGGTCAGCGAGTAGCGCGTCTCACGCCCCGCTCTTCCAATCGACCGCCCCCTCCTCCCCCGCAAAAATCACCTCCCCCTCGGCGCGCTTGCGCAGTTTGAGCTTGATGTCCTTGGCCGGCAAGTCGTAGATGCTGGCGCCGTCCGGCTGGTAGCTCATCCCCCGCACCACCGTCTCGCCCTCGATCCGCTTGACCGTCACCGAACTGACGCCGGCGCTGTCGACGCGCTGGCGCACCAGTTCCGCCAGCAGCGCGGCGCCGGCCTGCTGCTCCGTTTCGGCCGCCTTCACGTCCAGCGACACCCTGGCGATCGCCTTCAAGGCCGGCCCCGCCGCCAACGCCATCTTCTGGAACATCGGCACCTGCTCGTCGGTCAAGATCAACTCCTTCTTGCGCACCTTGGAGGCCAGCATGACGTACTTGCGCACTTCCGGCTCATTGGTCATCGCGTCCATCTCGGCCTTGCGCCGCAGCGCCAGCGCGGCGAACTGCGCGACCCGCGCCGTCATCGTCTCGATCACCTCGTCCAGGCGCGCGCTGTCGGGTTGCAGCGCGAAGATGGTCATCTCGCTCTGCCGGCGCGGCCCGGCGCTGTTGACCGTCACCGTGCGCGCCGCGATGGCGCAGCCCTCGGCCTGGCTGATCGTCACGTCCTCGCCCATGATCTCGCAGTTCACCGCGTGCATGATGGTCACGCGCGTGCCGGAAATGACGCAGCTCTCGGCGCGGTTGAGCACCACCTCGCCGGCGCTGGCCTGGATCACCGAGCCCGACGCCACGCCCTTGACGCGGATATCCCCGCGCGCGTTATGCGCCGTGCCGCCGACCAGGTTGCGGTTCAACAGCACCGTGCCGCCGCGCGAGATGATGTTCCCGAACACGTCGGCGTGAATTGTGATGCCCTCGCCTTCGACCACGCGCTTTTCCTGCACTTCGCCGAATTCTTCGAAGTCGCCGGTCAGTTTCAGGTTGCCGGTGGTGCGCGCGCTCACGCCATCGCGGCTGATGATCTTGTCGCCCACCGAAATCTGGCCGCTCTTGCTGTCCACATTCAAAAAACCGGCGTGCTGCGCGATCAGGAATTCACCCTCGCCCGAGACCTCGACCACGGTCCCCGGTCCGGCCATGGGCGCCACTTCGGTATCCTTCGGCACGGGCGCTTCGATGCGCAATCCGGACAGCTCAAAACCCGGCTTGCCCGCCACGCGCGGCACCTTCTTGAGCAGCCGCACCCCCTTCTCGACCTGCGGAAAGCGGTTCTGGAAGGCCATCAGATCGAGCTTGCCGTTGGCCAGTTGCAGCGGCGCGTCGCTGCGATGCAGGTCGCTGGTCACTTCGATCACATGCGCGTCGCGCCCGGCCCGTGGTTCGAGCAGCCTGGCCACCACCACGCGCTCGGACTTGCCGCCGTCGATGGCCTGGCGCACCGCCTCGACATCGATCCCGAAACGGATGCCCTTGCCCCACATGTCGGCGATGAATTCGTCCACATCGAGCCGCTCGGGGGTGCCCGGGCCATCCGGGTCGGCGGGGTCGGCCACGTACACCGGCTCGAAAAAATATTCAGCCTTGCCGCGGTTGATCTTGACCGCCTTGTAGAGCGGGCGCCGCAGCGGGCTGAAAGGCCGGATGGCCGAGGCCAAGCGGATGATCACATGGCCCTCGGCGGATTTGGGCAAGGGCGGGCCGGCGCCGTAAATGGCCTTGATCAGCAAGGGATAGTCGAGCTCGACCAGATAACTGGTGGCGAAGATGCGGTCGATGGCGGCGCCGAAGGTCGTGCCGAGCACGCTCGGGTCGCCGTACACGCCGTCGTGACGCTCGATGATGCAGTGATCCAGCTCGGGCATTGCATCGCCCGGGCCGGGGGCCGGACGGGGCGAACTTGCGCCAGAAAATTCAATCGACAAGACGTCACTCCATTGCTGATGCAAGCTTATACACCTGGCAAGTATATTTCGCTATTGGTAAGTTTTTTCTAGCGTAACAGGTTGTCTCATCCAAATAAACAATTGGATGCGCGAAACTCAGCAAATGTAACAATCGGGGGAATGGGGTGGTGCGCGGGGGAGGCAGGTGCGCGATGGCGCCGGGCGCCGTGGCGCGCCCGGGAGTGGGTCAGCGGCGCGGCGCGTTCTTGTAGATGTCGACGCCGGCTTCGTTGATCTGGCGCCGCAGGTCGCGCCGCTCGTCGGCCGTCATGCGGCTGCCACGCCGGGCGGCGTCGGCATTCTGGGCGTTTTGGTCCTGCTGGGCCTGCAACTGGCGACGCTGGTCGTCGGCGCGCGCTTCGAACTGGCGCTGGGTATCCTGGCGCTGCTGCTGGGCGCGCTGAGCGTCGGCCATGCGCTGGGCATCGCGTTCCTTGTCGCCGGGATTGGCTTGGGCCACGGACAAGCCGGCGCAAGCGAACAGGCAGCACACAGCAACGCGACGGACGAACGCATGCCTGCAACGATCTGCGAGGGTGGCTGTCTTGGTTTCGGTGTGTGCGTTATTCATCGTGATCCTCTTCCGCAGTGCCTGATAAACATATAAGCTTGACCTGCTACTGGAACTCAGTGTATGACCATTTGCATCTGGGCATAAGCCGAATTGGGTAAAGTTTGTAACAGTATGTAATGACCTTCGCGCATCGTGTTCTATCGGGCGATAAGACGTTACCATAGCGACATGAATCTGACAAATCTGACAGCCAAATGAACACACCAGCCTCCCCTACCTCAGGCAACAATACAACGCAGGCGAACGCCAATGGTCACGCCGCCAAGATTATGGTAGTCGACGACGACGTGCGCCTGCGCGATTTGCTGCGCCGCTATCTTACCGAACAGGGCTTTTTGGTGGTCACCGCCGAGAGCGCGCCCGCCATGAACAAGCTGTGGCTGCGCGAGCGCTACGACCTGCTGGTGCTCGACCTGATGCTGCCCGGCGAAGACGGCCTGTCGATCTGCCGCCGCCTGCGCGGCGCGGGCGACCAGACCCCGATCATCATGCTCACCGCCAAAGGCGAAGACGTGGACCGCATCGTCGGCCTCGAAATGGGCGCCGACGACTACCTGCCCAAGCCCTTCAATCCGCGCGAACTGGTGGCCCGTATCGGCGCCGTCCTGCGCCGCAAGGGGCCGGACGAGATTCCGGGCGCGCCATCCGAAACGCCGCAGTCCTTCGAGTTCGGCCAGTTCGTGCTGGACCTGGGCACGCGCACGCTGAAGAAAAATGGCGAGACGGTGCCGCTGACGACCGGCGAATTCTCGGTGCTCAAGGTGTTCGCACGCCATGCGCGCCAGCCGCTCTCGCGCGAAAAGCTCATGGAGCTGGCGCGCGGACGCGAATACGAAGTCTTCGACCGCAGCCTGGACGTGCAGATTTCGCGCCTGCGCAAGCTGATCGAGCCCGATCCCTCGTCCCCGCTGTACATCCAGACCGTGTGGGGCCTGGGCTATGTGTTCATTCCTGAAGGCCAGCCACGCTAGTGTTTGCACGCGATTCAAGCACGCCTCACAGCACGCAAATGAGCTGGCTCAGGAGCGGCCTGTTCTGGCGCACCTTCCTCTTGCTCAGCATCCTGACCACGGTGTCCATGGCCTCGTGGATCGGGATGATCAGCGCCGTGCAGCGCGGTCCGCAAGTCGAACAGACGGCCGACCTGGTCATTTCGGTGGTGACCATCACCAAAGCCGCCCTGACCCACTCCGCGCCCGAACTGCGGCGCGAGCTGCTGTTCGAATTGGTCAGCAACGAAGGCATCCGCATCTTTACGCTGGAGAGTTCCGACGCGGTCGATCCGCCGCCGGACAGCACGCTGATGCCGGAAATCGAAGCCATCATCAAATCCAAGCTGGGCGCCGACACGCGTTTTTCGAGCCGCGTGAACGGCACCGCCGGTTTCTGGATCAGTTTTAAGATCGACGACGACAGTTACTGGCTGATGCTCGAACGCGAACGCCTGGAAGGCTTGACCGGCGTGCAGTGGCTCGGCTGGGCCACGGTGGTGGGCGCCTTGTCGGTGGTCGGCGCGGCGCTCATTTCGAGCCTGGTCAACCTGCCGCTGGCGCGCCTGACAGCCGCGGCGCGCGCCATCGCCCAGGGCAAAAAACCGGACCGGCTGCCGGAAAAAGGCTCGAAAGAGATCATCGAAGCCAATCGCAGCTTCAACCAGATGGTGGAAGACTTGCAGCAGGTCGAATCGGATCGCGCCGTCATCCTGGCCGGCATTTCGCACGACCTGCGCACGCCGCTCACGCGCATGCAGCTCGAGCTGGAAATGGCCAAGCTCAGTAACGAAGCGCGCGAAGGCATGCAGTCCGATATCGAACAGATGGACGCCATCATCGGCCAGTTCCTCGACTACGCCAAGCCGACCGAGGCGGCCACGTTTGTTCCGGTCGATATCGGCGAACTGCTGCAGGACACCGCGCGCGAAGCGGAGCGCATGCTCGACATCCATGTCACGACCCATATCGAAGAAGGCGTGCACGTGATGGGCAACGCCACCGACCTGCGGCGCGTCTTCAACAACCTGGTGGAGAACGCGCGCCGCTACGGCAAGACGCCGGGCAGCGACTTTACCGAACTCGATATTTCGTGCCGCATCAAGCCGCACGGCCTGGGCAAGCGCGTGGTGATCGAAGTGCAGGACCACGGCCAGGGCGTGCCGGACGATCATATCGAACTGCTGCTCAAGCCGTTCACGCGCATGGACAGCGCGCGCGGACAGGCCAACGGCGCCGGGCTCGGACTGGCGATCGTGGAACGGGTGGTCTTGCGCCACAACGCCGAACTCCAGGTCAGCAACCGCGACGGCGGCGGCCTGCGCATCGCGCTGGTGATGGCGCTGGCGAGCTAATTGCTCTCCAGAAAGCGCCAGGTGCCGCTCTTACCGTCGCGGTCGCGGGTAGGGCTTGCCGACACGCAGAACAGATTTTGCTGGCACCCCGCGCCCCGGATATCCAGATACGAAAAATAGCCGTACGGTGCAAAGTTATTCAGCAAATGAATCCCCTGGCCCGAATAAATATGGTGGCGCGGCGCTTCCACTGTCCAGATACTGGAATCGATGCCGGTATTTTTGGTCAGCGAGGCCGATACGCAGAAGATATTCTCCTTGCAGCCAATGCCGCGCACGTCAAGATAACCGCCGAAAAGGCGATATGGCGGCATGTCGTCATTTGCCAGCGGATATTGGCTTTTCAAAAAGACTTTATCTCCCGGCCTGACTTGCTCACCTGCCATCTTGGCCTGCGCCGAGACAATCATCCAGGTACCGGTCAAACCGTCGCGATGATCCGAGGCCGACGTGGAAACACATAAAGTATTGCCATTGCAACCGCTGGCGCGCACATCCAGATAGCCGCCACCCCAGTTCCCGTAGCCGTTCTGCACATGATAAAGCTGGCCGTAACGGACCACGGGACCGTGGGCACGCGCCTGCGCAGTGACCATTGAGCACCACACCGTGCCGGTAATCTGGCCAGGAACGCCTTTGTACATGCAGACATTGGCGTCATCTTGCAAGGCGAGGAAAAATGGTCCGTCGCCACGCGCACTGTTCGACAGGCACCACGCGACATAACCGTCGGTCCTGTAGGTACACAGATTGCCGTCGGTCTGCACATTGGTGGCATAGGTTCCGGCGGGCGCCGCCGACGAGCGCGTGCACCAGATATAGCTACCGTCAACTTCATGGTAAACGCAGAAATTCCCGTCGGCCTGCGTGAGCAGGTAAAAATCTCCTTTAGGTGAACTGAGATATTCCCCCATTTTGATGGAATTTCCACCGACAACGGTTGATCCTTTATCGACCTCGGCCGCGAAGACGGGCGCGATGGAGAACAGCAGCAGCACGGCCCCCATCAATACGATCAGCTTCGACCATGTGATCGCACTCGGCAAAGGGAATCTAAAAGTGTTATTAAGCATGTTTTACTCCAGTTGAGATAGCTGCATGAACATGAATGACACGTCTGGTCGCTGCGCTGTCTTTACTGGACGAGCCCGGCTTGAGCTGATTCTACTGGGAATAAAATTGTTATTTAATTAATTTCCGGCGTGACCGATTCTTTGTGTTTCGATGTAGCTATAGCGCGACATTTAGTCGAATGAAGGAGGTTGAGCGCTATAAACACCGGCAAACTCAGGTTCGCAAGACGTAGTTGCCGATGTCAAAGCGGCGCGTGGCCCAGCGGTAGGCAAAGGTGAAACCCGGCCAGATGGCGTAATTACGGCCCTTGCCGTCGAGGTACCAGTTCTTGCAGCCGCTGCTCCACACCCCGCCGCGCAGCTTGCGTTGCAAGTTGTCGTTCCAGGCGCGCTGCGCTTCCTCCTTCACCTCGACCGACACCAGCTTGCGCGCGCGAATGGTCTTGATGGCGGCGAGCGCATAGTGTACGCCGGCCTCGATCATGTAGATCATCGAGTTGTGGCCCAGGCCCGTGTTCGGCCCGACGATCGTGAAATAGTTCGGAAAACCGGCCACCGTGCAGCCCTTGTAGGCTTCCAGGCTGTGGGCGAACATGCGCTTGCCGCCGCGCCCGCGCACGTCGACCGCGTGGAGCACGCGCTCGACTTCGAACCCGGTAGCGAAGATGATCACGTCCACCGCGCGTTCGGCGCCGTCGGCGCTGGCGATGGCGTTGGCGCTTACCCGGCTGATGCTGTTTGTGATCAGCTTGACGTTGGGGCGGGCCAGGGCCGGATAAAAATCGTTCGCCATCAGCACCCGCTTGCAGCCCATCTTGTAGCCGGGCGTGAGCTGGCGCCGCAGCAGCGGGTCGTCGATCTGGCGCTCCAGATGACGGCGCGCCACCCACTGCGGCAGCGCCAAGAGGCGCGAGGTGGTCAGGAACAGCGGCGCGCGCGATTCGTACAGCAGGTAGTTCAGGGCGCGGTACGCGAGCCGCAGCGGCGCCACGCGCGCCAGTAACGAGCGCTCGCGCGGGCCGATCATGCGGTCGGGACGCGGCATGATCCATTGCGCCGTGCGCTGGTACACATCGAGCTGCGCGACCAGCGGCGCAATCTGCGCAATGAACTGGACTGCGCTGGCGCCGTTGCCGATGACGGCCACGCGCTTGCCGCGCAGGTCGACCGCGTGGTCCCAGCGGCTCGAGTGAAAGGCGGGGCCGGCAAAGTCGGCCAGTCCCGGCAAGGCCGGAATGGCTGCGCGGCTCAGGGCGCCGGGCGCGCTGATGACCGACCTGGCCGTGAGCGTGCCGGCGCCGGTGCGCACCAGCCAGTAGCCGCCCTCCTCGTCGAATTGCGCGCCTTCGCAGGCGCAGCCCAGGCGCAGGTGCGGCGCCAGGCCGAAGTCGCGCACCAGCGAGCGGGTGTAGGCCAGCAGTTCGTCCTGCCCCGCGAAACGGCGCGTCCAGCGCGCATTGGGCGCGAACGAGAACGAATACAGATGGCTGGGAATGTCGACCGCGCAGCCGGGATAGGTGTTCACCCACCAGGTGCCGCCGAAGTCCTTGTCTTTTTCGAGGATGATGAAATTGTCGATGCCGGCCTGCTTGAGCTTTACGCCGGCGCACAAGCCGCCGAAGCCGCTGCCGATGACGATGACCTCGAAGTCGGGCGCGCCCATCAGGTGCGCACCACGTAATTGCCGATGTCGAAGCGGCGCGTAGCCCAGCGATAGGTGAAGGTAAAGCCCGGCCAGGCCGCGTAATTGCGTCCGCGCGCATCGAGGTACCAGCTTTTGCAGCCGCTGTTCCAGATCGTGCCGCGCAGCTTGCGATGCACCCTGGCGACGAAGTCGCGTTGCACCTGCGCCTTGACGTCGACCGAGTGCAGGCCCTGCGCGCGGATCGCCTTGATGGCCTCGACCACGTAATTGACGCTCGACTCGATCATGTAGATCATCGAATTGTGTCCAAGCCCGCTATTCGGCCCGGTGACCGTAAAGTAGTTCGGAAAGCCGGCCACGGCGCAGCCCTTGTAGCAATCCTGGTCATGCTCGAACAGGCGCTTGCCGCCACGTCCGCGCACGTCGATGGCGCCCGGCGCGTGCCCCACATGAAAGCCGGTCGCGTAGATCAGCACATCGACCGCCCGCTCGCCGCCGTCGGCGCTGACGATGCTGTTGGCGCGCACCTGCGCCACCGCGCTGGTGACCAGGCTGACGTTGGGGCGCGTGAGCGCCGGATAGTAGTCGCTCATGACCAGCACCCGCTTGCAGCCCATGGTGTAGTCGGGCGTGAGCCGGCGCCGCAGCGACGGATCGGCCACCTGGCGATGCAGGTGGCGCAAGCCAACCGCCTGCGCGAGGCGGAACAGGCGCGGGAAAAACACGTACAGCGGCGCGTTGATCTCATACAGGGTGTAATTGAAGGCGCGGTACAGCAGGCGCATCGGCGCGAGCCTGGTCAACAGCGAGCGTTCGCGCGGGCCGATTGCGCGGTCGTGGCGCGGGACGATCCACTGCGCGGTGCGCTGGTACACATCGAGCTGCGCGACGATGGGCGCAATCTGCGGGATGAACTGGATCGCGCTGGCGCCGTTGCCGATTACCGCCACGCGCTTGCCGCGCAGGTCCACATCGTGGTTCCAGCGGCTCGAATGAAACGCCGCGCCGGTAAACGTGTCGATGCCGGGCAAGGCCGGAATCGCCGCCCGGTTCATCGCGCCCAGGGCCGACACCACGCACTTGGCGCTCAATGGCCCGGCGCTGGTGCGCACACGCCAGTAGCCGCCCTCCTCCTCGAACTGCGCGCCTTCGTAGGCGACACCGAGGCGCAGGTGCGGCGCGAGGCCGAAGTCGCGCACGATGGCGCGCGTGTAGTCGAGCAGTTCGGACTGGCTGGCCAGGCGGCGCGTCCAGTTCGGATTGGGCGCGAACGAGAACGAATATACGTGGCTGGGAATGTCGACCGCGCAGCCGGGATAGGTATTGACTTGCCAGGTGCCGCCAAACTGCGCGTCTTTTTCGAGGATGACGAAGTTGTCGATGCCGGCCTGCTTGAGCTTGACGGCGGCGCACAGCCCACCGAAGCCGCTGCCGATGACGACCACATCGAACCGCGGCGCGGTCATCTGTTCGGCACGCGCGTTTGCAGCAGCTCGGCCCGAAAGCGCTGCTTGCCGTCGCGCTCTAACACATAACTGAGTTTGCTCCCGTCCGGCGAGACCGAGAGCGTCCAGACGTTGGTGGCGGCGGCGGGAATCAGGCGCGCCGTGTAGGCATCGGCGCGGAACATCTGGGCGATGGCGCTGCCGTCGCTGCCGGCGGCGCCGCCGTACATGGTTTGCTCGTCCGGCGCGCCGTCGGCATGGCGGTGGTCGTGCTGCAAGGTCAGGCCGGCCGGGGTGCGGGTGACGATCCAGGTACGCGAAGCGTCCTCGCCGACGACGAAGGGAATCCGGATCTCGCTGGCGTTGCAGGCGCTGACGGTAGCGACCAGCTTCTTGCCGGCAAAGGCTTCGCCGCCGTCGTCGGGCGCCACCGAGGCGCCCTCGTACACGGCGCCGCACAGCTTGCCGAGGTTGGCGAAAAAGGCGTCGCGCGCGTCACCGGCGGGGACCGCGTGGCACGGCAGCGCCAGCATGCCGGCCAGGACGATGGCAGTGGTGCGCAGGATCATGGAGCTCGCTCTCGGGTGGTGATGGTGGCAATGACGATAGGCGCGGCCCGCGCAAAAGTCAACGTTTTGCAAACGCAAGCTTATGAGCGATTCCGCACATACATGCATTTATGCAAGGGGTATAAAGATCAGACACCATTCGTAACCAGGAGAAGAAGATGATGAAAAAACTGTTAATTGCCGCCCTGATTGCCGGCTCGCTCGGCAGCATCGCCGCCCCTGCCATCTCGGCAGTGATCATCGTGCGCGAAGCGCCGCCGGAACCGCGCACGGAACGCACACCGCCGCCACGGCGCGGTTATGTCTGGGCGCCGGGCCACTGGGACTGGCGCAACAATCATCACGTCTGGGTCCGTGGCGCGTGGATTCGCGACCGCAAGGGCTACCATTACACCGCGCCGGCGTGGCAGGAGCGTGATGGACGCTGGGAAATGCAGCGCGGTAACTGGGCTCGTGGACAGCGCGACAATGATGGCGACGGCGTGCCGAATCGTCGCGATGAGCGCCCGAACAATCCGAATCGCCAGTAATTGAGGTTCCGCGCGGGGCACGCCAGCCCTGCGCGGCGATGCTGCCGGATGACAAGGCCTGATTCAGGCCGGAGAAACCTGGCCGCCGCATTGCATGACCAGATAGTCGCGCACCGCGCGCACATCGGTAAACGGCAATTCCCCGATCACCTGGCGGATATGCCGTAGCGCATCCCATAAAAATTCATAGTGACCCTCGTTCACCGGAACCAGGCTGTACACACCCGTGGTGGTGGTGAACAGGTGCCGCTCGTTGGGCACAAGAAAGGCCGGCATCAGCGGCGTGCCTTCGTCATCCCAGAAACGCCACAAAGTTGCCTCGACATCGACCGCGTCGCAATAGACGGACGCCGTCAGCGCGTCGGGAAAGACGAGCAGCGAACATTCTTCGGTATCGGCGGCAAAGATCATCTGGTCCTCGGGGGCGCGGGATGATGGATGCTTCGGCAGCACCCTTCCCTTAACCGTAACACATAAAACAACATTATGCGTTTGGTCGACCCGCTAATGAACCGCCCCCACCCGCGCGTGCAGATTCCTAAGTAAGTGTGCAGAAATTATTGTCATTTGTAGCGAACAGAAGCGGATGCCTGGCAAGGCGCACGCCGCGACGCAGTGCGAGCACTGCTAGCGGTGGGCAACGCAGCAAGGCACCGCTTATGGAAGCTAGAAATGACAAGAATTTATGCGCACTTACTTAGCTTCAAGCGCCTTGCGCAGCTCGGCCACGGCGTCCGGGCGCACCACGCGCGCGACTTCCTTGCCGTCCTTGATGACCACCACCGTCGGCCACAGCTTCACCTTGAATGAGCGGCCCAGCTTGCGGCCACTGCCATCCTCGACCTTGATATGACGCGCCTCGGGCATGGCGGCGAGCGCCTGTGCGATCAGCGGCGCCGCCGCGCGGCAATGGCCGCACCAGTCGGTGCCGAAATCGAGCACCACCACGCCCGGCGTGGCATCGATCTCGCTGCGTTCCGGCTGCGCCGGTAAATACGGTGTGCTCATGCGGCTGCTCCTGATGTCGGTTGCATAAGCCTACCGCAAAACGACGCGCCGCACTGCACAACTCACGAGTTTGAATTGGAAACATTGCCAAGAGCCAATTAAAGGTCTACAATAAACCCTTTCAAATGTAGGGTTATCATGGCGATCGAACTGTTCAATAACGGCAAGCACATCTGCCTGATGTTCTCCGATCTGGTCGATGAAGGCGAGGCCTCGGTCCAGTCGAACCAGTTTTTGATTGTCCAGGATGGCACCGGCATCTTGCTCGACCCGGGTGGGGTGCTGACCTACAACGAACTGTTCATGGGAATGAGCAAGTATTTTCCACCAAAACAGCTTCGTTATGTCTTCGCTTCGCACGCCGATCCCGATATCATCGCCTCGCTGCCGCGCTGGCTGGCCGGTTCGGACACCAAGCTGCTGATTTCGTCGATCTGGTCGCGTTTCGTGCCGCACTTTTGCGCGCAGGGCAAAACCGAGGGCCGCATCATCGCCATTCCCGACGAGGGCAGCCTTTTGCCGCTGGGCGACACCGAATTCCAGATCCTGCCCGCGCACTTTTTGCACGCGGAAGGGAACTTCCAGTTTTACGATCCGGTCAGCCGCATTTTGTTCTCCGGGGACATGGGCGCATCGATGCTGCCGGACGGCGTGGCGATGGACCCGGTGCAAGACTTCGACAAACACTTGCCTTACATGCATGGATTCCACTCGCGCTACATGGTGTCGAACAAAGTCTGCCGCTACTGGGTCGAGATGGTGCGCAAGCTCGATCCGGAATGGATGGTGCCGCAGCATGGCGCGCCGTTCAAGGGACGCGAGATGATCGGGCGCTTCCTCGACTGGATTGAAACGCTGCCTTGCGGTGTCGATCTGATGACCCAGGAGATGTATCAGGCTCCGCGCAAGATCACCGTCAGCCTTTAGCCGCTCGGCGTCAGCACCGTCGCGCCGAGCCGGTCCGCCAGGAAATCGACCAGCGCCGCCACCCGCGGCGCCAGCGCGCCTTGCTTGTAGAACACCGCCCATACCGGCTGCGACCATGGCAAGGTCAGCGGGTCGAGCACGGGCACCAGCCTGCCCGCCTCGACATCGGCGCGCGTCAGAAAATCCGCCAGGCAGGCGATCCCCGCACCCGCCAGCGCCAGGTGGCGCAAGGTTTCCCCGCTCGACGCCAGCACCGCCGGGCTCACCGTCACCCCCTCGCTACCCGTGTCCCCGCCTTGGTCCGCCAGCGGCCAGGTGTTGAGCGAAGCCGGCGCGGTGAAACCGAGCAAGCGATGCGCGCTCAATTCCTGCACCGTGGCAGGCGTGCCGTGGCGCGCCAGATAGGATGGCGCGGCCAGCAGCCGCAGCGCGCTGCTGCCGAGACGGCGCGCGTTGAGGCTGGAGTCGGCCAGCTGGCCGATGCGAATGGCCACATCGGCCCGCTCTTCGATCAGGTCGACCAGGGTTTCGCCGCTGGTCAGTTCGAGCCGGATCAGCGGGTAGGCGTCGAGAAAGGCCGGCACCAAGGGCGCCACCAGATGATCGAGCGCGGGCGTGGCGGCGTTGACGCGCACCAGGCCGGATGGCTGCGAACGGCGCGCCGACACTTGTGCTTCGGTATCTTCCAGCGCGGCCAGGATGGTGCGTGCGCGGCCGAGCAGCCAGTCGCCCTCTTCGGTCAGGTCCTGGCGCCGGGTGGTGCGATGCATCAGGGTCATGCCCAGCTGCGATTCGAGCCGGGCAATGGCGCGGCTGATGCCGGACGGCGTTTGCCCGAGCCGCTCGGCGGCGGCGGAAAATGAACCGGTATCGATGACTGCGGCAAACGCACTGAGCGCGTCGACGTCGATCATGTCTTTCTCCACAGTCAAAAAGCCATTGTACGGGAAGGCACAGCCTCGCCCTGTGATTAGTGACTGCCAGTCAAAAGTATAGTGTGCTGCGGGGCATTTTTCTTCCCGATCTTTGCGCGCAGACTGCATGCCATCGCAAACCGCCTCAACTGGAGAATCCATGCCACTCGCACTCTGGGCGCTGACACTCAGCGCTTTCGCCATCGGGACCACCGAATTCGTCATCGTCGGTCTCATTCCCACCATTGCCGCCAGCCTCGGGGTGTCGGTTCCCTCGGCTGGACTGCTGGTGAGCCTGTACGCGCTTGGCGTGGCCATCGGCGCGCCGGTCCTGACCGCCCTCACCGGCCGCGTGCCGCGCAAGCATTTGCTGCTGGGTTTGATGGCACTGTTCACCGTCGGCAACCTGGTGGCCTGGATGGCGCCCGGTTACTACGCCCTGATGGCCGCGCGCGTCCTCACCGGCCTGGCGCACGGCGTGTTCTTTTCGATCGGCTCGACCATCGCCACCAGCCTGGTGAGCAAGGAAAAGGCCGCCAGCGCCATTGCGCTGATGTTTACCGGCCTGACCGTCGCGCTGGTCACAGGCGTACCGCTGGGAACCTGGATCGGCCAAAGCTTCGGCTGGCAATCGACCTTTTTGGCGGTTTCCCTGCTGGGCGTGATCGCATTTATCGGCAGCTATTTCCTGGTACCGTCGCAGATCGCCATGAGTCCGCCGGCAAGCCTGCTGACGCAACTGGCCGTGCTCAGGAAACCGCGCCTGCTGCTGGTGTACGCCATGACCACCCTGGGCTATGGCGGCACCTTTATCGCATTCACCTATCTGGCGCCGATTTTGCAGGAAGTGTCCGGCTTTTCAGCCTCGAGCGTGAGTTTGGTGATGCTGGTGTACGGCGTGTCGGTTGCATTCGGCAATATCTGGGGTGGCAAACTGGCCGACAAGAAAGGCCCGATCAAGGCCTTGCAGATCGTCTTTGCGCTGCTGGCCGCCGTCTTGCTGCTGCTGACCTTTACCGCCTCGAACACCTGGCTAGCGCTGGGTACGGTGTTGTTGTGGGGTGCGGTGGCGTTTGGCAATGTGCCGGGACTGCAAGTGTACGTGGTGCAACGCGCCGAACGGGATGCACCGCAGGCGGTCGACGTGGCGTCGGGGCTCAACATTGCCGCATTCAACGTCGGCATCGCACTCGGCGCCTGGGGCGGCGGGCTGATCGTGGCGCACCTGGGCCTGATGGCCACGCCATGGATCGGCGCCATTGTCGTGGTCGGCGCGTTGGGACTGACCACGCTCGCAGGCTGGCTCGACCGTCGCGACGGACTGGTGCATGTGGCGGGCGCAAGCCGCGCAGTCGGGGCGCACTAAGGAAATCCTCGGGCGCACGGATGACCGTGCTGCGCGGCTGTTGAGCGCGCAGCACGCGACCACACCATGTGCGGCTGGACGAGCACAGCAGGTGGCCCCTCGCTAGGCTGACCGAGCGCAATTCGCGGCCGGCAGCCATCGCCAGCAACGGTCAAGCGGTCACAGTCAATAGCCAGCGGTCAGCGGTCCAGCTCCGGATAATGCCGGAAAATCCCATCTTCATTAAACGCGATCCGACGCTTCGACGCGAGGTAGGCGGCAATATTCGGCCGCTGCGCCACCTGGTCGTGCAAAGCCACCAGCCCGGGATAGTCGCCTTCGAGCCGCTTCATCGCCTTGGGAAACGCATAGCGCAAACCCTCCATCACCTGGAACATCGATAAATCCGCGTACGACAGGCGCGTGCCTACCAAAAAACCGCCGCGGCGCTTGGGCTGCTGCAGCACACCCTCAAAGTAAGACAGGAACTTGGGTATCCGGTTCCCTACAAAATCGGCGGCGCGTCGTTTCGCTTCCTTTTTCTGGTCTTCGTAATACAGCGACACGCCCACGGGATGGTGCGTGTCGTGCGCTTCGTTGACGAGGTCGGCAATCGTCAACTGCAACTGATGGGTCCACAGGCGGCCCGCTTCGGCCCGTGGCGCAAGACCGTGGCGCGCACCCAGATACAGCAGGATATTCGCCGTCTGCCCGATGGTCAGCGCGCCCGCCTTGAGAAACGGCGGCGCGAACGCCGGGGTCGCCTGCACGGCAAGCTCGGCCGCGACCTTGTCGGCGCCATTCTTCTGGCGCCCGACGTCCACATACGCCGCGCCCGCCTCCTCCAGCGCCAGGCGAACGAATTCGCCGCGCCCCTGGATCGTCGGCCAGTAGTAAAGTTCATACGTCATCGCGTCTCCCCTGCATGGATCAGTTGTGCGGCGATTATCGCCGATCCGCTTGAACGGGCAACGCACGCCGTGCTAATCTGCCAATGCTGCCGATCCGACAGCGCATGCTCCGACCTATATATAAGGGGAACGCCATGATACGAAGAATCGCTCTGGTGCTGGTGCTCTTGTTCATCGGCATTCTGGGCATGGCGGCGATGCAGCCGAACACGTTTTCCGTGACCCGCTCGGTGACCATCAAGGCGCCGCCGGAGAAAATCCTGGGGCTGGTCGGCGACTTCCACCAATGGCAGGGCTGGTCGCCGTGGGAGCGGCTCGACCCAGGCATGCAGCGCGTCCACAGCGGCGCGCCGAGCGGCAAAGGCGCGCTGTACGCCTGGACCGGCAATGACGACGTCGGCGCCGGCAAAATGGAAATTACCGAACTCACGCCCCCGTCCAGGGTCGTGATCAAGCTCGATTTCATCAAGCCGTTCGAGGTGTCGAACGTGACCGAATTCACGCTCGTGCCCAAGGACGGGCAAACGCAGGTTAGCTGGACCATGTCCGGCCCGATGCCCTTCATCTCGAAAATCATGAGCGTCTTCATGAGCATGGACCGGATCATCGGCAGGGATTTCGAGAAGGGGCTGGCGAACCTGAAGGCCGCGGCCGAAAAGTAAGCCTGGGTTTTTGGCCCCCTCCCCGCAAGAATCCCGTGCTTGAGCGATAATCCCGCATCATCATCGAGCCAACACGAGGATCCATTTTGCTTAACTTCGACTTCTACAATCCGACGCAGATCCTGTTCGGCCAGGGCCAGATCGCCGCGATTTCCAAACACATTCCCGCGTCCGCGCGCGTGCTGCTGGTCTACGGCGGCGGCAGCATCAAACAGAACGGCGTCTACGACGAGGTCATGGCCGCACTGGCCGGCTTTAGCGTCACCGAATTCGCCGGTATCGAACCGAATCCCAGCTACGAAACGCTGATGCGCGCCATCGCCCAGGTCAAGGCCGAGAAGATCGACTTCCTGCTCGCCGTGGGCGGCGGCTCGGTCATCGACGGCACCAAGTTCATCGCCGCCGGCGCCTTGCTCGACGCGGACCCGTGGACCATCCTGGAAAAACGCGGATCGAACATCACCGCCGCCCTGCCGTTCGGCGCGGTGCTGACCCTGCCCGCCACCGGCTCCGAAATGAACAGCGGCGGCGTTGTCACCCGCAAGTCGACGCACGAGAAGTATTCGTTCATGAGCCGCAAATGCTTTCCCGCCTTCGCCGTGCTCGATCCGGGCAAAACGTATTCGCTGCCCACGCGCCAGGTCGGCAACGGCGTGGTGGACGCCTTTGCCCACGTCATGGAACAGTACATGACCTATCCGGTGGGCGCCAAAGTCCAGGACCGCTTCGCCGAGGGCCTGCTGCTCACGCTGATCGAAGAAGGCCCGCAGGCGCTGGCCAATCCGGACGATTACGACGTGCGCGCCAACATCATGTGGACCGCCACCCTGGCCTTGAATGGCCTGATCGGCGCCGGCGTGCCGCAGGACTGGGCCACCCACATGATCGGCCACGAGCTGACCGCGCTGCATAATCTCGATCACGCGCAAACGCTGGCCATCGTCCTGCCAAGCATGCTGCGCGTACGCAAGGAAGCCAAGCGCGCCAAGCTGCTGCAATTCGCAGAACGCGTGTGGAACCTGTCGGGCGGCGATGAAGACACCCGGATCGAGGCCGCCATCACCCGCACCGAAGAATTCTTCGAGCAGATGGGCGTCAAAACCCGCCTGGGCGACTACGGCCTGGGCGCAAAGGACATCGACGGCGTGCTGGCGGCGTTAGAGGCGCACCGCATGGTCAAACTCGGCGAGCAGCGCGACGTTACGCTCGATGTGAGCCGCAAAGTGCTGGAAATGAGCCTGTAAAGCGCACCACGCACAGCTGGCGCGGGCCTTCTGCGCCCGCGCCAGCTGTGATAAAATCGACATTCGCTAGGGGTCCTGGAAGTCATTTTCCGGGTGAGAGATACCCTCCGTACCTGATCTGGATAATGCCAGCGAAGGAAAGCGCAAAGTAGTTCCCTCCTTTGTTTGCTCCCCCGTTGGCTCCGGCTTTTTAAGCAACGCCCCGCACGCCGGCGCGTAATACGAGCACATTATGTCATCGCCAAAATTCAAGCAGTCCGTCATCGCCCTGGCCATCGTCCAGGCGTTCGCCTTTTCCGCACACGCGCAAACCAGTTCGCAATCGATGCCTGAAGTCGTCGTCAGCGGCGCCAGGCAGATCAGCGCCGACCGCGCCAGCGTAGCCGGCTTTTCCGACACGCCGCTGCTGTACACGCCGGCCACGGTGGTATCCATCGGCCGCGAGCAGATGCAGGACTACAGCATCCGCAACAGCACCGACGCCATGAAGTTCGACGCCAGCGTGAGCGACTCGTACAACGCGATCGGCTACGCCGAACAGTTCTCGATCCGCGGCTTCATGCTCGATAACGGCGCCAGCTACCGCAAGGACGGCATCGCCATCTCGGGCGACACCCAGATCCCGCTCGAGAACAAGGAGCGCATCGAGATCCTCAAGGGCCTCTCGGGCCTGCAGGCCGGCGTGACCGCGCCGGGCGGCATCGTCAACTACGCGCTCAAGCGCCCGACCGCCGCGCCCCTGCGCTCGGTCACCGTGGAAGCGCGCGAGCGCGGCACCGTGTACGGCGCGCTCGACCTGGGCGGCCGCTTCGAGGACAAGCGCTTCGGCTACCGGGTCAACGCCGCCGGCGAGCGCCTGCGTTCCTACGTCAAAGGCGCGGACGGCGAGCGCTCGTTTGTCTCGGGCGCGTTCGATTGGCAGATCTCGCCGCAGGCGCTGCTGCAGCTCGACATGGACTACCAGAAAAAATCCCAGATCACCGCGCCGGGCTACCAGCTCATTCGCGGCGTTGCGCTGCCCACCAACATCTCGGCCAAGACGCTGCTCAACAACCAGCCGTGGACCAAGCCGGTCGACACCCGCACCAGCAATATCGGCCTGCGCTTCGAATACCTGATCAACGACGCCTGGCGCACCACCGTCAGCGCCAACAAGCACCAATTCAAGCGCGATGACTACACCGCCTTCCCTTACGGCTGCGGCAACGAGGGCGATGGTTTCTATCCTGGTTACTGCTCGAATGGCGACTACGACGTCTACGATTACCAGAGCGTGGGCGAGCGCAAGTCGCCGCTCGGTGCGCAGGCCCTGTTGCAGGGTAAGTTCGCCACCGGCGCGATCGGCCACGAGCTGACCTTCGGTGCGACCTATCTGGAACGCAGCGACAAGGCGGGCGCGTATGTGTACGACTACGTCGGCTTCAGCAATATCTACAACAACCTGGTGGTGCCGCCGGTTGACGCCAGCCGCGTCACCGGGCCGCTGACCGAGCGCCGCAACGACCATGAACGCGGCTTCGTGGTGCAAGATATCCTGTCGCTGGGTGCGCAGTTCAAGCTGCACACCGGCTTGCGTTACGTGGGCATCAAGCGCAACGCCACCACCGACACCACCTTCCTGCTGCCGAACGTCGCGCTGGTGTACAACCCGACGCCCGACTGGACGGTGTACGGCTCGCTGGCGCACGGCATGGAGCATGGTGGCGTGGCGCCCAAGCGCACCGCGAACGAATTCGCCTCGCTCGATCCAAGCCGCTCGAAGCAGGTGGAGTTCGGCGTCAAGGCCATGGTCAATGATGCGCTCAGCATGTCGGCCTCCTTGTTCAGCATCGTCAAGGGGCTGGAGTACACCAACGCGGCCAATACCTTTGTTCGCAGCGGCGAGCAAAAGCACAATGGGCTGGAACTGGCTGCGCAGGGCAAGGCTGGCAAGGACCTGAAATACAGCGTCTCGCTGATGGCGCTCGATACGCAGCAGGAAGGGACCGGCACCGCCTCGCTGGACGGCAAGCGCGTGACCAATGTACCGAAGTTCAAGACGGCGACGGTGCTGGAGTATGCCGTGCCGGCGGTGGCTGGCCTGAAGGTGAACGGGATGTGGCAATACACTGGCAAGAAGGCGTTCGATATCGAGAACAAGACGCTGGTGCCGGGGTACAGCGTGTTCAATCTGGGGGGCGCGTACGCAACGCGCATCGCGGGCGTGTCCACGACGGTGCGTGCGACGGTGGACAACGTGGCCGACAAGTTTTACTGGCGCGATGTAACGCAGGAACTGGGCGGGTATTTGCTGCCGGGCGCTCCGCGTACGGTGCGGGTGTCGGCGCAGTTTGATTTTTAAGCACCAATCGGCAAACCGTCGCGAGAGATTAGAACACCACTAGACTCAAGACCGTCGTTCCCGCGAAGGCGGGAATCCAAGGCATCTTCGCTACGCAACTATACCTTGGATTCCCGCCTGCGCGGGAACGACGGTCTTTTAGTCAGTGGATAAAAGTAAGCAATCGCACTGCCTGCATCAAGCGCTCTTCCAGGCTCCCCGTTACCAGCGTATAGCCGATCGCCCGCTCATCGAGCACCTGCAGCACCTGCTCATGAATCGTCTGGCGCACCGCCGCCGATTCACGCTGCAATCCATCCGCTTCCCACGGCCCATCCGGCGCCGTCACGAGCGTCATCGCATAGTCATGGCGCCGCTCGAGCACCGACAACTGCGCATCGACCCTGCTCCAGTACCAGCGGCTGTAAATAGCCGTCATCAGCGGCGTGGTGTCGCAAAACAGGAAGCGCGTCGCTTGCCGCGCCGCCGCGTCTTCGCGCGCCATCTGGGTCAGCGCGATTTGATACTGATCGTCCTCGCGCGGCACGCGCCCCGTGGTATCGACAAACTCGCGCAGGTACTCCGGCACCCACACCGTGCCGAAGTGCGACGCCAGCGCCGCAGCCAGGGTCGACTTTCCCGACGATTCGGCGCCCAAAATGGCGACCCGTAAAAACGGCGTCATGGCTTGCCGTCCGCTGCGCGTGCCCAGGCGCGCCATCCGAACACCGCCATCACCACGAACGCCGCATACAGCACCGCCGTCGCATGCAGGTCCTTGTGGATGTACAGGCCCACATACAGCACATCGACCACAATCCACACGATCCAGTTTTCGACTTTCTTGCGCGATAAAAGCAGCTGGCCGAGCAAACTGCCTGCCGTGAGAAAACCATCGATATGCGGCACGTCGGTATCGGTGAATTTGCGCAGCGCATAGCCAATCGCCACGAACAGCACCAGCCAGCCGGCGATGCCGCCGATCCAGCCGGCGCGGTTCGAACGCGTGGCCACCAGCGGCGCATGCTGTTCGCCGCCATACAGCCACTGATACCAGCCCCATACCGACACGGCGATGAACACGCCCTGCAAGCCCATGTCGCCATACAGGCGCGCATTGAGGAAGACGATGCCATATACCGCCGACGAGGCGATCGCGAACAGCCACGCCCAGTGCGTCTGGCGAATATTGAGTACAACGGTGATGACCGACAGGACCAGCGCCGTCAGTTCGAGCGGTGTGGTGGCCAGGCCAAGCAGGACAAAGGAATCGTTCATACGGAGGGAGTGGCGGAAAGTGGCGCAATTGTAGCGTATGCGCCGCTTTCCAAAAGGCGGGGACGGCGTCCCCACCTCGAGCGCGACTATTTGCCTGCTTGTTTGCGCGGGTACTTGATGGTCATTTCCTTGAGCAGGTTGTCGGCATGGTCGACTTCCTTCATCACCCACAGCATGTAGCGGATGTCCACATGAATGGCGCGCGTGATGTCGCTGTCGAAGTACCAGTCCTTGGTCACCGACTCATAGGTCGAATCGAAGTTCAGGCCAACCAATTCTCCGCGCTTGTTCATCACCGCCGAACCCGAATTGCCGCCCGTAGTATCGGCGCTGGACAGGAAGTTGACCGGCACCGTGTTCAGCACAGGGTCCTTGAACACGCCATAACGCTTAGCCTTGACCGCATCGAGCAGCGGCTTCGGTGCGTTGAACGGCTCGGCCGCCGTATGCTTCTCGACGATGCCTTCGACCGTCGTGAACGGGCCTTTGACGACGCCATCGCGCGGCGAGTAAGGCGCCACCGTGCCGAAGGTTACGCGCAGGGTCGAATTGGCGTCGGCGTAGACCGGTTTGCCTTGCGACTTCTTCCACGCGATCACGGCCGACATGTACTGCGGGATGATGCGTTCGAGGTTGCCGTCGATTTCCTTGCGGCGGTTCTCGAGGGCCATGGTCACGTCATGCAGCTTGACAGCCAGCTTGATGAAGGCGTCGTCCGACTTTGCAAACGCCGCCGCATCCTTGCCGATCCAGGCCAGGCGCTTGGCGGTCTCGCCAAGTTCCGATTGTTTGTACAGTGCGCCGATGGCGCCTGGTTCCGGCAGCAGCGCGTCCAGGCCTTGCGGATGCATCTTTGCGGCCATCTTCTGGTAGCGCTGCAAACCGGCGGCAAAGCGCGCCTCGTCCACGCTGCCTACGTACGATTGCTCAAGGCGGGTCAGGCGCGCCTTGATGAACGACACGTCGCGTTGCTGGTAGCCGGTCTCGCGCCTGGCATCCGGCTTGGCGCTTTCCAGCGCAAGACGGTACAGCGTGCGCGCGGTTTTCAGCAGGTCGCTGTTGCCGGCGACGGACCAGGCAAATTCCGGCTCCGACAACGCCATATCGGCGGCGATGGCGGCGTCCAGGTCGGCCAGCAAGGTCGGCGACACGTCTTTCTGGTTACCCGGCTTGTTGAACCAGGCGCGGAATTCGGCGTCCTGCACGTCCTTGATCGCGGCGATATCCTTGCGCGCAAAGCCGTCGAGCAGGCCCTGGGTTTTCTTGAGCACGTTGTTGATGCCCTTGACCACGCTGGCGTAGCGCACGTCCTGGGCGGCGTTGCCCTTGGTGGCGGCAGCGATGACGGCCAGGTCGGCATGCATCTCGGCCACGCGCACAGGGAAGTTGGCGTCGCGCGCGAAGCGGATCTCGGACGGCAGCTTGTAGCGGCTGGTGCGGCCGGGGTAGCCGGCCAGCAGGATCGGATCGCCGTTCTTCAGGCCTTCGGCCGACACCACCAGGAAGTCTTTCGATTTGTACGGCACATTGTCGGGCGACGGATCGGCCGGACGGCCATCCTTGCCGACGTAGGCGCGCAGGAAGGAGTAGTCGCCAGTCTGGCGCGGCCACTCGAAGTTATCGACGTCGCCGCCAAAATTGCCGATCATGTCCGACGGCGCGTACACCAGGCGCACATCGCGGATCATCAGCTGGCGGATACGGTAGTACTCAAGGCCGCGGTGAAAGCTCGGCACGGAGCAGCGGTAAGCCTTGTCGGTCTCGCATTCGGCGGTCAGCGCCTTGATGCGGTTCTGGACTTCTTCATGGCGCTCGAACCCGGACAGGGTCGGCGACAGGCCCTTGAGCACGCGGTCGGTGACGTTTTCGACTTTTTCGGTCACGTAGACCAGCGTATTCGGGCCGCCCGGCAGTTCGGCGTCGCGCGTCTTGGCGAGAAAGCCGTTGACGATGTAGTTCTTTTCAGCCGTCGAATTGCGTTGAATCGCGCCGTACGCGCAGTGGTGGTTGGTGACCACCAGTCCATCGCCGGAGACAAACGACGCCGAGCAGCCGCCCAGCGACACGATGGCGCTCATGGGGTGCTTGGACAGGTCGGCCAACTTCTCGGCGGGGATGGTGATGCCGATGCGTTTGAGTTCCGACGACAGTTGCGGAAGCTGGTATGGCTGCCACTGGCCTTCATCGGCATTTGCGGTAGCAAATACGCCAAGCAGGGCGACGGGTAAGGCGATGGATTTCAACAAGATATACCCCAGAAGATAAAAGCAAGCGGGGAGTATATCGCCGATGCATAGCGCTGCAAAATGATTTTGTCGGACCGTATTGACGGTTTGAGCGCGGGCGCGCAGATCGCTGCATGACGGGCAAGGGCCGGTGGTACAGCCAAAAGACCTGCGCTACAATCAACTGTTAACAAATAATCACAACATCGCTCCATGCCGACACAGCCCCTCCTCGTCCGAAACTACTTTCATCCAGCCGGCACCGACGCCGATCTGCTGCTGTGGATCGATGGCCGGGTGATCGCGCCGGTCACGCCGTTGCGGTGGATCGGGCGCTTTGCCGACGACGGCCATGGCGGCATGATCGCGCCGGCGCACACGATGGACCAACGCGCCGGCTATATCGGCGCCGACGGCGCATGGCTGGCCGGTCCCGGCATGGACAAGGCGCTCGCCTTCACCGCCGACGGGCTGGCGCGCTTTTGCGACGGCGGCCTGTGGGGCTTCGTCAACCTGGCGGGCGAGCGCGTCATCGCGGCGCAGTACGCCGGGGCGGAAGGGTTCTCGAACGGCCTGGCGGCGGTCAAGGTATCTGACGACCAGTGGCGCTACATCGACTGCGATGGCCAGTTTGCCTTCGACGGCGCGTTTTCCCATGCGGGCAAGTTCAGCGCCTGCGGCCTGGCGGCGGCCGCGCCGGCGCAAGACCAGCCATGGGGCTACATCGACCGGCAAGGCCAGTGGGCGATTGCGCCGCGGTTTTACCGCGCATGGGCCTTCTCGGCCGGCGGCGTCGCGCCGGCCGGCGCCAGCCAGGGAAAGTGGGGGCTGATCGATACCGGCGGCCACTGGATCATGCCGGCGTCGTTTGAATTCATCGCGCCATTCAATGACGACGGCTATGCCAGTTTCTCCGATTCCGATTCGGACGACGAACCGGGAGGCTACCTCGACCCGCTCGGCGTCAAGGTCATCGGCGGAAAATGGGTGTCGACGAAGATGCACGCCGGCGTTGCGACCAACGGGGATCGTGGCTTCGTTACGGCCGACGGGCCGCTGACGTTCCCGGTCGAACTGCGATGGGTGCGCAAGTTCGACGACAGCGGCTATGCACTGGCGCGCACGGCGGACTTTGCGCCCGGCGTAAAGGCGATGCCTGTCGCAGCGGTGTGGGGCTTCACGCACCGCGACGGCCGCTTCGTGCCGGCGCCGGAGAACGCGCTCGAACCGCTCACGCTCGACGGCTTCATTCCCGACAACGAAAGCGACACGCCGTTGACGCCTTTCCTCATGCGCGACGGGCAAATTCATTTGCTCGACAGCGAGGCACGTACGGTCCTGATCTGGCAACGCGAACTCTGCGCCGGTGGCGCATGCGCAGCCTTGTACGACCATGCCGGCCAGGCGCTCTGGCGCGGAATGCCATGTGGCTCACTGACTGTCCATGCGCCCTTCTTCGTCCTGCCGCCCGAGTCCTTCCTGGTCGCTGTCGACACCTTCGAACAGATACCCGGCTTCGCAGCGTCCATGCTCGACGATATCGAATCCAGGCTGCATGAACTTGTGCAAAGCCGGGCGGGAACCCCTCGCACGACCATCTCGCACCGCGTGATGCGCATCTACATCAGCGAACCGCACAACACGGAGTATGATTTTCTTGGCAGGGTGCGTTCGGGGACGCGTGGCGTGGCGCGCGAGCGCATCATCGCCGCGCTGGAACAACGCTTCGGCCCCAGCGACACCGATCCCGATCTGGCGGGGGCCGGCGAGCGCACAGATTCGATCGCATGGCCGGTGCAGCTGCGGCAACCGGTCAATACGGCGCACGGCGCAAGAGAAGACGCTAACCGCTTATGGATCGCCATCTATTGCGATGACGGCAGCGAGGACGCCGACGCGTGGTTCGACATCTGGATGGACTGCGGTCCGAGCATCGAAACACTGGAAATGGCGTCAGCGGGCACGATCGCAGGGCAGGAAGACCCGGATGACGATGACGACTACGAAGAAGACACGGCACAAGACGAACAGGAAGATGAAGCACCCGCGGGAACGCCCTACGAGCAATGGATCGCCGCTGTCAAACGACGCGAATACGCCATCGAAGAAGTCCCCGCCGAATTGATGGACGATGTCCTGTGCGAGACCGCGCTGGCCCATGGCAGCGGCGCACTGCTGTACCTGTCCGCACGGTGGCAGACGCCGGAGCGCCTGGCGTCGCTGGTCCGCAAGGATGTCTACAGTGCGGTACGGATTCCGCCCGCTTGCATGACCGCCGCCGCACTTGCGCTGGCACGCGCGCTGTACGGTACGGACCCGGACTGGCAAGAGGCAGATGCGGAGGCATCGACAGTGCCGCCCTACCTGAACGACTACAGCATCGGCAAGGTGTGGGGCTGCCTGCTCGACTACGAGCAATGCCTGCGGGCAGTCAGGGAACGCGCAAGCCTGGCGTCGATTCCGCGCTGGTTGCGCACCCCTGAGCTGGAAGCGATCGCCTTGGACAACGATATCGGCGACATCCGCTGGCTCGACAAGAGCGATATCACACCGGATCTGGTGCGCCGGGCCCTGTCCACCCCGGACGCCAACGCCAACGCCGTGCGATGCATCCCTGCCGCGCTGATGACGACGGAAATGTGTTTGCTCGCGGTCCGCACCGAGGCGACCACGCTACGCAGCATGGCGCCAGAGCTGCGCACGGCCGAGATATGCGCCGCAGCCCTGGAAAAAGACCGGTACATCCTGGCCGATGTACCGGACGCCGTGCGCGAACCTGCCATCACGCGCCTGATCGACAAGGACCTGCGCTCGTCCACGGCGATACGCGACCAGCGCACCTTCAGCAAATGGCACAAGCTGCGCGCCTGGATCAAGTTATTTCAAAAGGATTACCAGGGCGCCATCGCCGACGCCACCCTGGCCTTGCAAGCGATTCCGGACTCGGCCGACGCGCACTACATCCTCGCACACGCCTTCAGGGAAACGGGCGAGCATGACGCGGCGGCACGCGCGGCATTTCTGGCGCTGTCGATCGACAGCGACTACCGCGAGGAGTTCAACCACAACGCCAGCACCGGCTGGCTGCGCCCCCTGGCCAAAAGGGCTGTCACCAACGTCGACGACGCCGCGTTGCTGGCCCGGGTGGCAACCAATCCGGGCGCACTGGCCGGCATTCCGCGCTGGCGCGTTACCCGCGAGATGGTCGACCTTGCGCTTGGCGCAGACGCCGCAACCGTGGCGTTCGTTCCCAAGCGGCTCATGACGCCAGAACTCTACGCCCTGGCGCTGGCACGCAACGTCAAGCAGTTCAGGCAGATCCCGGCCGCCTTCAAGAACGAGGCATTTTGCCTGGCGGCGGTGCATCACGCGAGCTTCGGGCTTTACTACGTGCCGGAGGCGCAGCGCACGCTCGCGCTGTGCATCGCCGCCGCGCGCGACAGCAGCATGGCGCTCGATTATGTTCCGGCAGCGCTGCTGGACGAGGTTCTGCGGGCGCCCGGCGTACGCAGGTCTTGAGATCAGCGTCCACCCTGTCCAGATAAACTCAGCCGGCCCTGGCGCTTGCGCTTTTTAGGCGCCAGCATGCTGCCGGTGCAGGTGGGCGCGCCACAGCGGCATTCGAAGGCTTTTTTGACAGCGGGCGTGTGCCGCTCTTCGTAGATCAGCGCGTAGTTGTATTTGAGTTCTTCGTCGCGCATGATCGGATGCAGTGCGTAGATGAACACCCTGCCCTCGTCTTCCTGCGCTTCGCAATTCGGTTCGCAGGCGTGATTGATGAAGCGCGAATCGTTGCCGCCACGGCCACCGTCGATGACCATGCCGTCGGCCAGCGAAAAGAAGAACGTGTGGTTGACAGGCCCGCCACCGGCGTCGGCGCGGACCGCCGATTCGTCAGACGTGATGCGCTCGCCCGTGTATTCGGCGATCTGCTCGCCCGGCTCGATGTCGCGCGTGGCAAATACGCCGTTGCCGTGGATAGTGGAGCGGCGTACTTCGTAGCAGGCTGGCTCGGTTTGACTGGATTGGGAGGGTGTACTGTTCATCCGCCTATTTTACTGCGCTTGCCACCCGCCCCCCAATGCCTGAATCAACGAAATCGCGGTGCTCTGGCGGTCGCCCTGCGCCTGCACCAGCGCGCGCCGCGCCGACAGCGCGCTGGCCTGGGCCTGCACCACTTCGCTGTAGCTCACCTGCCCCGCCTTGTAGCGATTGAGGATCTGCGCCTCGACCTGGTCGGCCGAGTCGGATGCCTCGCGGCGCAGCACCAGTTGCTGCGCCAGCACGCGCGTGGCGGAGAGCTGGTTTTCCACGTCGCCGAAGGCATCGAGCACCGTCTGGCGGTAGCGCGCCACCGCCGCCTGCTGGCTCGCTTCGGCCCCGGCCACGCTGGCGCGCGTGGCGCCGGCGTTGAACAGGGTTTGCGCCGCGTTCAAGCCGAATGACCAGAGCGCGCTCGAGGCGCTGAACAGGTCCGATACGCGGCTGCCGCTGTTGCCCACCGACGCGCTCAAGCCGATGTTCGGATAGTAGGCCGAGCGCGCGATGCCGATCTGCTCATTGGCCGACGCCACGCGCCGTTCGGCGGCGGCGATGTCGGGCCGGCGCTGCAACAGCGCCGACGGCACGCCGACCGGAATCTCGGGCACGAACGCTTGCCACGGTGCGCTCGCCAGGCTGAAGTCGGCCGGGGCCTTGCCCAGCAAGACGGCGATGGCGTGTTCGAACTGGGCACGCTGGCGCGCCAGCGACAAGGCGTCGATGCGGGCATTGGACAATTGCGTCTGCGCCTGCAGCACGTCGGACTTGGTGGCGATACCGGCGTCGAAGCGGTTGCGCGTGATCTGCAGCACGCGCTGGTAGCCTTCGATGGTGGTGGCCAGCAGCGCCGCCTGGGCGTCGGTCTGGCGCACCACGAAATAGTTGGCCGCCAGTTCGCCCTGGGCCGACAGGCGCGCCGACGCCAGGTCGGCGGCGCTGGCCTGGGCATTGGCGCTGGCCGCGCCCACGCTGGCGCGCAGCCGGCCCCACAGGTCGGGCTCCCAGCTGGTGCCGATGTTGAGGCGGTAGTTATTGTCCGCGCCGGCATTGCGCGTGCCCGAGCGCTCGCCGCTGGTACTGAGCGATACGCTCGGGAACAGCGCGGCGCGCTGCTGCGCTACCTGCGAACGGGCTTGCGCGTACGAAGCGACGGCGGCGGCGACGTTCTGGTTCGATACCTCCACTTGCGCGGCCAATTCGTTCAGGACCGGATCGTTGAACAGCATCCACCACGGGCCACGGTCAAGCGCATCGGCCGGGGCGGCAGGCGACCATCCCTGCGCCTCCTTGAAAGCAAGCGGTTCGGGCGTGGTGGGCTTGACGTACGCCGGACCGACGGCGCAGCCGCCGAGCAAAAAGGCGGCCAGCGGCAGAAGATGAAGAAGCGGACGAAGGAGCGGAATGGCGCGCATAGGATTACTCATTGTGGATTGGGTGAGGCAGCGTTGTCGGCGTGATGGCCAAGCTGGCGCTCGGCGGGACTGCGCCGGCGCAGCTTGTCCATCACGACGTAGACGACGGGGGTGGTGAGCAGGGTCAGGACCTGGCTGGCGATCAGGCCGCCGATGATGGCGATGCCGAGCGGGCGGCGCAGCTCGGAGCCTTCGCCGAAGCCGATTGCCAGCGGCAAGGCGCCCAGTGCGGCGGCCAGGGTCGTCATCAGGATCGGGCGAAAGCGCAGCAGGCACGCTTCGCGCACCGCTTCCAATGGAGACAGGCCGCGCGTGCGCTCGGCTTCGAGTGCAAAGTCGATGATCAGGATCGCATTCTTCTTCACGATCCCGATCAGCAGAAACACGCCGATCAGGGCGATGATCGAAAATTCCATCTTGAACAGCAGCAGGGCCAGCACAGCGCCCACGCCAGCCGACGGCAGGGTCGAGAGCACCGTGATCGGGTGCACCAGGCTTTCGTACAGGATGCCGAGCACGATGTAGATGACAACGATGGCCGCCGCGATCAGCATCGGCTGCTCCTTGTTCGACTCGTCGGCCGCGCGCGCCGTGCCCTGGAAGCTGCCGCGCACATTGTTCGGCATGCCGATGTCGGCCTCCGCCTGCTTGACGGCGGCCTGTCCGTCGGCCAGGTTGCTGCCCTGCGCCAGGTTGAACGACACCGTCGTCGCCAGTTCGCCGTCCTGGTGGTTGACCGAGGTCGGGGTCGAGCTTTCGGCAAAGCTGGCGATCGCCGACAGCGGCACCATGGTGGTTGCCGCGCTGCTCAGGGCTTGCCCGCTGGACGGGTCGCGCGCGGCCGTGGTGTTGGCCGGCGTGGCGGCGCCGCCGGCGCTGGACGTGCCGCGCGAAGGCACGTACACATCGTTCAACGCTTCGGGGGACTGCTGGTACTGCTTTGCCACGCCCATGATCACGCTGTACTGGTTCAGTTCATCGTAGATGGTGGTGACCTGGCGTTGGCCGAACGCGTTGTAGAGCGCATTGTCGACGTCGCGCGGGTTGATGCCGAGGCGCGCGGCGCTGTCCTTGTCGATCTGGACGAACATTTCGACGCCGTTTTCGGCCTGGTCGGTGTCCACATCGACCAGCGGCGCTTGCCGCTTCATGGCATCGGCCAGCTTGCCGGCCCATAGTTTGAGGTCGGCGCGGTTGTCGCTCTTTAAGGTGTACTGGTAGGTCGAGTTGGACTGGCGCCCGCCCATGCGCAGGTCCTGCACCGGGTTGAGGAACATCGACACGCCGGTCACCTTGGCCAGTTGCGGACGCAGGCGCGCGATCACGGCTTGCCCGCCATCGCTGCGTTCGGACACCGGTTTGAGGTTGATGAACATGAAGCCGCCCCCTGCCCGCCCGCCGCCGGTAAAGCCGACCACCGTGGCCACCGCCGGATCGCGCCGGATAATATCGACCAGTTGCTTCAATTTCGCCTGCATGGCCTGGAACGAGATGCTCTGGTCGGCGCGCAGGCCGCCGCTGATCTGGCCCGTGTCCTGCTGCGGAAAGAAGCCTTTCGGCGCGGCGGAAAACAGGTAGACATTGAGGCCGATCACGAACACGAAGATCAGCATCACCAGCGCAATGCTGTCCAACGCCCAGTCGAGCGAATGTTCGTACGCTTTGTGGATGCGGTCGAAACCGCGTTCGGCCCAGCGCGCAAGGCGGCCCGGCTGGCGCTCGATGTCGGTCGGCTTGAGCAGCCAGGCGCACATCATCGGCGTGGTGGTGAGCGAAATGACCAGCGAAATCATCACCGCCGCCGACAAGGTCACGGCGAACTCGCGGAACAGGCGGCCGACCTGCCCGCCCATGAACAGCAGCGGGATGAACACGGCCACCAGCGACAGGCTGATCGAGAGCACCGTAAAGCCCACTTCGCGCGCGCCCAGCAGCGCCGCCTGCATGCGGTCCATGCCGTTTTCGATGTGGCGCGCGGTGTTCTCCAGCACGACGATGGCGTCGTCGACCACGAAGCCGGTGGCCACCGTCAGCGCCATCAGCGACAGGTTGTTCAGGGAAAAACCGAGCATGTACATCACGCCGAAGGTGCCGAGCAGCGACACCACGGTGGCCACCGCCGGGATGATGGTGGCGCGCACGCTGCGCAGGAACAGGCTGACCACCAGCACCACCAGCAGAATCGAGATCATCAGGGTCAGTTCGATCTCGGCCAGCGACGAGCGGATCGAGTTGGTGCTGTCGGACGCCACTTCCAGCTTCACGTCCTGCGGTAGTTGCGCCTGGAGCATTGGCACCAGGGCGCGTACCCCGTCCACCGTTTCGATGACGTTGGCGCCGGGCTGGCGCGTGATCAGCACGATCACCGCCGGCTGGCCGTTGAACAGGCCGAGCGTATTGACGTTTTCGACGCCGTCGATCACTTCGGCCACGTCGTCCAGGCGCACGGCCGCGCCGTTGCGCCAGGCGACCACCAGGCTGCGGTAGTCGGCCGCGCTGCGCCCGCCGGTGGCGGTGCTGGCCTGCGAGTAGATCTGCAGGCGCATGCCGTTGCCTTCGATGGCGCCCTTGGGCCGGTTGGCGTTGGTCGACTGGATCGCGGCGCGCACGTCCTCGGTCGAGACACCGTAGCGATTGAGCGCGTACGGCAGCAATTCGACGCGCACGGCCGGCAGCGAGCCGCCACCGATTTCCACGTCGCCCACGCCCTGCACCTGCGCCAGCTTCTGCTGCACCAGGTTCGATACCGACTCGAAGATCTGGCCGGGCGACTTGGTCCTGGAGGTCAATGCCAGGATGATGATGGGCGCGTCGGACGGATTGGCCTTGCGGTAGGTCGGGTTGCTCTTGAGCGTGGACGGCAGGTCGGCGCGCGCGGCGCTGATCGCCGCCTGCACTTCGCGCGCGGCCGAATCGATCTTGCGGTTCAAGTCGAACTGCAGGCTCACGCGGGTCGAGCCGCTGCCGCTCGACGAGGTCATTTCGTTCACGCCCGAGATAACGCCGAGGCGACGCTCGAGCGGCGTGGCCACGCTGGTGGACATGGTGTCGGGACTGGCGCCCGGCAGCGACGCGCTGACCGAGATGGTCGGAAAATCCACCTGCGGCAGCGGCGAGACCGGCAGCACGAAGAACGCGCCGATGCCGGCCAGCGCAATGCCCAGCGTGAGCAGGACGGTGGCGATCGGGCGCCGGACAAAAGGCTCGGACAAGTTCACTTGGCAACCTCGCCCGAGGCAACGACGTCTTTACGCGACCAGCGCCGCGCCAGGCTGTCGAAGCCGAGGTAAATCACCGGCGTCGTAAACAGCGTGAGCAGCTGGCTGACGATCAGGCCACCGAAGATGGCCAGGCCGAGTGGGCGGCGCAACTCGGCGCCTTCGCCCCAGCCCAGCATGAGCGGCACCGCCGCGAACAGGGCGGCCAGGGTCGTCATCAGGATCGGGCGAAAGCGCAGCAATGCGGCCTGCTGGATCGCCTCGCGCGGGGCCATGCCCTTCTCGCGTTCAGCCTCGATGGCGAAGTCGATCATCATGATGGCGTTCTTCTTGACGATGCCGATCAGGAGAATGATGCCGATGATGCCGATCACGCCCAGGTCTTGCCCGCTGATCATCAGCGCCAGCAGCGCGCCCACGCCGGCCGACGGCAGGGTCGACAAAATCGTCAGCGGATGCACATAGCTTTCGTACAGTACGCCGAGCACGATGTAGACGCAGACCACCGCCGCCAGGATCAGCCACAGCTGGTTCGACAGCGACGCCTGGTAGGCGCCGGCGGCGCCGAGGAAGGTCATGCTGACCGACGCCGGCAGCTTGATTTCCAGCGCGGCGGCGCGGATCGCCTCGACCGACTGGCCGAGCGAGACGCCCGGCGCCGTGTCGAAACCGATGGTGGTGGCCGGGTATTGCGCCACGTGGGTGATCTGCAGCGGCGCCGGCTGCTCGGTAATGTTCGCCACCGCCGACAACGGCGTGGTCTTGCCGGAGCCGGTCTTGATCGGCAACTGGCCCAGGCTGGCGATCGACATCTGCGCGTCGCGCTGCGCTTCCAGGATCACGCGGTACTGGTTGGTCTCGGTGAAGATGGTCGAGACGATGCGCTGGCCGTAGGCGCTGTACAGGGCGTCGTCGATCGAGGCGGCGGTGACCGACAGGCGCGAGGCCGTGTCGCGGTCGATGCTCACGAACGCCGAGGTGCCGGTGGCGCCGGCGTCGGTGACCACATTGCTCACCTGCTTGTTCTGCTGGAGGTGCTTGACCAGGGCTGCTGCCCACTGGCTGACGGTGGCGCTGTCGGCGCCCTCGAGCGAAACGCGGTACAGGGTCGGGCCGCTTTCGGCGTCGATGGTCAGGTCCTGGGTCGGTTGCAGGTACAAGGTGACGCCTGCCACGTCGGCCACGCGGCGGCGCAGGCGCTCCATGATCTCGGCCTGGCTGGACGCCTTGTCGTGCTTCAGGTTGATCAGCATGCGGCCGGTGTGCAGCATGGTGTTGTTGGCCGCATCGACGCCCACGTTGGAACTGAGCGACTCCACATCGGGATCGGCCAGGATCGCCTTGCCGGCCGCTTGCTGCAGTTCGGCCATGCGGTCGTACGAAATCGACTGGCGCATCTCCACCCGCGCCTGGAGCTGGCCGGTATCCTGGGTCGGGAACAGGCCCTTGGGAATCAGGATGTACAGCACGGCCGTGAGCACCAGGGTGGCCAGGGCGACCAGCAAGGTCAATCCCTGGCGCGCCAGCACCCAGGTCAAGGCATGGTCGTAACGCACGATCACGCGCTCGAAAAAGGCCTGGGTGCGTTGCGCCATGCGCCCCGGTTTTTCATCTTCATGGCTGCGCAGCCAGCGCGCCGACATCATCGGCACCAGGGTCAAGGACACCACGCCCGATATCAGGATGGTGATCGCCAGCGTGATGGCGAACTCGCGGAACAGGCGCCCCACCACGTCGCCCATGAACAACAGCGGAATGAGCACGGCGATCAGCGACACCGTCAGCGAGATGATGGTAAAGCCGATCTGCGCGGCGCCCTTGACGGCGGCCGCCATCGGCGTTTCGCCTTCTTCGATGTAGCGCGCGATGTTTTCGATCATGACGATGGCGTCATCGACCACGAAACCGGTGGCAATCGTCAGTGCCATCAGGGACAGGTTATTCAGGCTGTAGCCGAGCAGGTACATGGCCCCGCAGGTGCCGATCAGCGAGATCGGCACGGCCAGGCTGGCAATGACCGTGGCGCGCACGCTGTGCAAGAAGGCGAAAATGACCAGCACGACCAGCGCCACGGCCAGCAGCAGTTCGAGTTCGACGTGAGTGACCGAGGCGCGGATGCCGGTGGTGCGGTCCGACAGCACGTCGAGCCGCAGCGCGCCGGGCAGGCTCGCTTGCAGTTCGGGCAGGCGCGCCTTGATGGCGTCGACCGTGGCGATGACGTTGGCGCCGGGCTGGCGCTGCACGTTCAGGATAATGGCCGGCTTCATGTTGGCCCAGGCGCCCAGCTTGACGTTTTCGGCGCTGTCGACCACCTTGGCAACGTCCGACAGGCGCACCGGGGCGCCGTTGCGGTAGGCGACGATCAGTTTTTCGTAATCGGGCACGGTCAGCAGCTGATCGTTGGCGTTGATCGCGTAAGAGCGCGTGGGACCGTCGAAATTGCCCTTGGCGCTGTTGGCGTTGGCGCCCGAAATCGCACTGCGCAAGGTGTCCAGCCCGAGGCCGTAGGTTGCCAGCGCGCCGGTATCGGCCTGGATGCGCACCGCCGGCCGCTGTCCGCCGCTCAGGGTGACCAGGCCCACGCCCGACACCTGGCTGATTTTCAGCGCCAGGCGCGTGTTGACCAGGTTCTGCACCTCGGTCAGCGGCACCGTGTCCGACGTGATGGCGAGCGTGAGCACCGGCGCGTCGGCCGGATTGACCTTGGCGTACACCGGCGGCGCCGGCAGGTCGGCCGGCAGCAGCGAGCCGCCGGCGTTAATGGCCGCCTGCACTTCCTGCTCGGCCACGTCGAGCGTTTGCCCCAGGCCGAACTGCAGGGTAACGATGGACACGCCCGAGGCGCTGGTGGAACTCATGCGCTGCAAGCCGGACATCTGGCCGAAGCGGCGTTCCAGCGGAGCCGTGACGGTGCGCGCCATCACTTCGGGACTGGCGCCCGGATACAGGGTTTGCACCTGGATGGTCGGGAAGTCGACCTGCGGCAGCGCCGACAGCGGCAAAAACTTGAAGCCGACAAAACCGGCCAGCACGATCGCCAGCATCAGCAGCGACGTGGCGACCGGGCGGGCGATAAACGGGGCTGAAGGATTCATCGCGCGCCCCTCGCATCATGTGCCAAGATCGGCGCTACCATCATCGCGGCGCTCCTTCGCGCTGGCGGCGACGACCGCCAGCGGCGCCGGCGGCCGGCTTGTCGGTCGGCAGGGTCACTTTGGCGCCATCCTTGAGGCGGTCGGCGCCTTCGGTGATCACCTGTTCGCCGGCTTTCAGGCCGGTTTTCACTTCGACCTTGTCGACCGTGGCCTGGCCGCGCGTGACGGGCCGCACGGCGACAGTGCGCTCGCTTGGATTGAGCACATACACAAAGTCGCCCGTGCTGCCATGGCGCAGCGCGGTCACCGGCACCACGACGGCGTCCTTGATCGTGCGCAGTTCGAGGCGCAGGTTGACGAACTGGCTGGGGAACAGCGCCTGGTCATCGTTGGCGAAGCGCGCCTTGGCGCGCACGGTGCCGGTCTGCACATCGACCTGATTGTCGAGCGCCTTGAATTCGCCTTTGGCCAGCGAGGTGGTACGGGTGCGGTCGAACGCGGTGGCGGGCAGGCTGGCGCTGTCGCGGATGCGCCCCTGCAGGTCGGGCACGCGGTCTTGCGGCACCGCGAATTCGACATCGATCGGCGAGAGCTGGGTGATGACGGCGATGCCGTTGGCGTCGCCGCTGCCGACCAGGTTACCCATGTCGATCACGCGCAGGCCCACCCGGCCCGTGATCGGCGCCTTGACCTGGGTGTAGCCCAGGTTCAGGCGTGCCACCCCTTCGGCGGCGCGGTCGGTCATGGCGGTGCCTTGCAACTGCTTGACCAGCGCGGCCTGGGTGTCGACTTCCTGGCGCGCGATCGAGTCCTGCGTGAGCAGGGTGCGGTAGCGCTCCAGCGTGACCTTGGCGCTGTCGAGCTGCGCTTCGTTGCGCTGGCGCGTGCCGCTCGCCTGCATCAGCGCCATCTCGAACGGGCGCGGATCGATCGTGGCCATCACCTGGCCGGCCTTGACCAACTGCCCTTCGCTGAAGTGGACCTTTTGCAGGATGCCCGAGACCTGCGGGCGCACCGTGGCCGTGGCGGCCGCAGTGACGGTGCCGAGGGCGTCGAGGGTGACCGGGATGTCGGTGCGCTCGGCGGTGGCCACGCCGACGGTGGTGGCCATGCCGCCGCCGCGTCCCCCACGCCCGCCGCCGCCGCCACCGCCCGGGCCACCGGGTCCGGCCGCCGCGCCGGGAGCGCCGCCCGGGCTGCCGGCCGGGCTTTGGTGGGTCAGGTACCAGGCCAGTCCGCCGAGTCCGGCCATGGCGAGCACGGCAATCACGCTACCGATGATCTTGGCACGACGGCTGCGCCGTGGCTGGGAAGGTGATGAGCTCATGCTTTTCCTTGTCTTGATTGCAACGATTGTTGAAGCAACTCTAGCATGGAGAAGGCGAAAAGCATGTTTCGCGGAAGGGGCAACGGGCGACAAAACGAGGCGATTTGTGCACTGTAAGGACGTGCGCACGCCGCCACCGGCGCGGGCGGCGCGGCGGCGGCTGTGTTTTCATAGGGAGACGAGGCGCGGTGGGCGAGTTTGTAACAAACTACATGGCGTTACAAAGTCGCTACAAATTGACGGCGGGAGCCTGGGCCGCGCCGGGCATGTCGGGGCGTTCTGACTGACGCCGAGGCAGCACGGGCCGGCCTCCAACCGAGAACCGTCGCCCCCGCGCAGGCGGGGGTCCAAGTTTCGGCGGCTATCGCGGGACTTGGGCTCCCGCCTGCGCGGGAGCGACGATGCTTACGTCAGCAGTGTTACGGCGCGGTGCACATGCAGTGGGTGACCGCCGCGAACGGCTTGCGGCCGTTGGTCATTTCGGACAGCCAGCCCAGTTCCTTGGTCACCTCGGTCATGGCGCTCGCCGGCACGCCGGTTGGCATCAGGCCCAGTTTGACCTCGATGTTGACAGCTTGCGCGGCGCTGGCGCCGAACATGGTCACGAAGCGCTCGAACGCCGACACATCGCGCTCGATGTAGGCCACGCGATAACCCTCGGCCAGCTTGGCGCGCTTGGCGGCCGACTTGAGCGCGTCGGTGTAGCTGCCGATGGTGTCGACCAGGCCGCGTTCCTTGGCCTGCACGCCGGTCCATACGCGACCCTGCCCCACTTCGTCGATCTTCGGCTGGGTGGTCTTGCGCGCCGCCGCGGCCTTGGTGGTGAACTCGCTGTAAATATGGTTGATGCTGCTCTGGATCACCTGGGTAAAGCGCGGATCGAGCGGACGCATTGGATTGTAGGCGTCGGCCAGCCAGGTGGTGGTGGTGCCGGCGGTGTGGATGCCCAGCTTGTCGACCACTTTTTCAGCCGTCGGCAGGATCGCGAACACGCCGATCGAACCGGTGATGGTGGAACGGTCGGCGAACACTTCGTCGGACGCCATCGAAATCCAGTAGCCGCCGGAGGCCGCCACGCTGCCCATCGATACCACCACCGGCTTGCCGGCGGCGCGGGTCAGTTCCAGCTCGCGCCGGATCAGTTCCGAACCGAAGGCGCTGCCGCCCGGCGAATCGACGCGCAGCACGATCGCTTTGATCTGCTTGTCTTCGCGCGCCTTGCGGATCAGGTTCGCGGTGGACAGGCCGCCGATCGAGCCGGCCGGCGCATTGCCGTCGCTGATTTCGCCGGCGGCCACGATCACGCCGACGCCGTCGCCGAACATGGGCGGACGCAGGCGCGCCAGGTATTCGTCGAAACCGACCTGGCGGAAGCTCTTGCCGTCATCATCGGGCGCGCCGCGCGTGATCATCATGGCGCGCACTTCGTCGCGCGTTTTCAGGCCGTCCACCAGTTTGGTGGTCAAGGCCAGCTTGCCGGTGTCGCCGCCGGCTTCTTCCATCAGCGCCGGCAACGCGTCGATTTTCTGGGCGATCCAGCCGGCCGGCAGCTTGCGGTTTTTCTCGACGTCGGCGGTGTAGCCGGCCCACAGGGCGTTGTACAGGAAGGCGTCGGCTTCGGCGGCGGCCGGCGACGGACCGTTGCCGATGTAAGGCTCGGCGAAGCTCTTGTAGGTACCGACCTTGATCAGGTTAACCGTCACGCCGACCTTGTCGAGCGCATCGCGGTAGTAGTTGCGATAGCGGCCGAAGCCTTCGATGTGGACGGAGCCCATCGGATGCATATATACCTGGGTGGCGTGCGAGGCGATGCGGTACTGGCGCTGGTCGAAGTTGCTGCCCCAGGCGATCACTGGCTTGCCGGCCGCCTTGACCCGTTCAACGGCCAGGCCGACTTCATTGAGCATGGCAAGGCCGGCGCCATCCATCTGGTCGAGCAAGAGCAGCACGCTGCTGATCTGCGGGTCCTTGGCGGCGCTATCGAGCACGGTGAGCACGTCGCGCAGCTGGACCGACTTGCGCACGTCGCCGCCGCCGACATTGGCCATGAGCGCGTCGCGCACATTGCCGCTGTGCTGCTCGACCAGGTCGCCCTTGACTTCGAGGACCAGCGCGGTCTTGGTCGCCATCGGCTTGACGCCGCCGCCGAAGATCGCCATCAGCAGGATGACCACGATGATCAGGAAGAGCACATTGAGCACGCCCCGGCGCGTGCTGTCGACCGCGCTCCAGAACATGCCGAAACCTCGGCGAAAGGTGGACAAAGGTTTAAATGACATCGGTACTCCGGCGGAAAATGAGATGGGTAAAAAGCTAAACGTCTACTGTAAGCGAAATCGCCGCATCCCGTTCGGAAATGCGGGACTGGGCGGGCCGGGAAATAGCCCACAAGCCGGCAAACACCAATATGCCATTAATCATGAGCAACTCAAGCCCGAGGCGATAACTTCCCAACAGCAATGTTTGATTATATTCAAGGAAAGCGCAGATAAGCGGTCCGCCGATGGCCACCAGCGGCACCCAGCGGTCCCTGAGGGTGCGTTCGGTCAGCATGCCGAAGGCGAACAGGCCAAGCAGCGGACCGTAGGTGTAGCTGGCCACTTTGAGGATCACGCCGATCATGCTGGGGCTGTCGACCAGCTTGAAGGCCATCACCAGCACCAGGAACAGGGCCGCGAAGCCAAGGTGCACGCGCTGGCGCCAGCGCACCTTGTCCCGCTCCGACAAGTCCTGGCGGCGCGTCAGGCCAAGCAAGTCGATGCAGACGGTGGAAGTGAGCGCGGTAATGGCCCCGTCGGCGCTGGGGAACAGGGCCGAGATCAGCGCGATCAGGAAGATAATCTGCAGCGTTACCGGCAAGTGGCCCATGACGACGGCGGCGAACAGCTTGTCGCCGCTGGCGGTCACGCCGGCGCCCGGCGCGTACAGGTGCAGCAGGCCGCCGAGGAACATGAACAGCGACAGCACCACGACCAGGATCGCGGTCAGGCTGAGGAGGTTTTTCTGCGAGTCGGCCAGGGTCTTGACCGAGATTGTCTTTTGCATCATCTCCTGGTCCATGCCGGTCATGGTGAGGACGATGAAGGCGCCGGCGATGATCTGCTTGAGGTAAAAATTGGGGCTGTCGACGGCAGTGGTGAACACGCGCGACAAGCCCTGCTCGTGCATCCGGGCCAGGCTCTGGCCGACCGAGAGGTCCATCTGGCTGAGCAAAATGGCGATGCAGGCGAGCAGGCCGAACAGCATGCAGCTCGTTTGCAGGGTGTCGGTCCAGACGATGGTTTTCACGCCGCCCTGGTATGTGTACATCAGGATCATGCCGAGGATGACCAGGGTGGTGAGCCAGAACGGCACGCCGAGGCTGTCGAGGATGATGGCCTGCAAAATGTTCACGACCAGGTACAGGCGCGCGGTGGCGCCCAGCAGGCGCGAAAGGATGAAGAACGACGCGCCGCTCTGGTAGGCGCGCCGGCCCAGGCGCTGGTTCAGGTAGTCGTAGATCGAGGTCAGTTTCAGGCGGTAGTAGAGCGGCAGCAGGATATAGGCGACCGCGATATAGCCGATCACATAGCCGATCAGGATCTGCATGTAGCCGAAGCCGTCGCGCCCGACCGCGCCGGGCACGCTGATGAAGGTCACGCCGGACAGCGTGGTGCCGACCATGCCGAAGGCGACCAGTTTCCAGTTGCTGCTTTTGTTACCGATGTAGAAGCTGTCGTTGGTGGCGTTGCGCGAGGTGGCCCAGGCCACGCCCAGCAACAGGGCGAAGTAGGCGATGAGGATGCAGAGAAGTAGAGCCGGTGACATGACATTCCGTTGGATGATCGAACCGGCAGCAATATACACTGTGCCGCGCCTGTCCCGCCGTCAGGCCCGTGGAATCAGCAGGGCGATGTTGGCCCTCACCTGCCCGCCATCGACCAGCAGTTCGGCCGCCGTCACAGGCAGGCTGAATCGGCGCGGCCCCGCGCTGCCAGGGTTCAGGTACAGGACCGCTCCCCGCTGCTCGACCAGCGGCCGGTGCGAGTGTCCATACACGATCACCTCCACATCGCCCGGCAGCGCGGCCGCATCGAGATCGGCGATATCGTGCAGCGCGTACAGGCGCACGCCGCCCACCTCCAGCGTCGCGCTTGCCGGCACGCCGGCGGCCCAGCCGCCCTTGTCGTTATTCCCGCGCACCACCGTCAAGGGTGCAAGCGCGGCCAGCCGGGCCAGGATGTCGGCATTGCCGATATCGCCGCCATGCACGATGGCGTCGCTCCCGGCGAGAAAATCGATCGCCTCCGGGCGCAGCAAGCCATGCGTGTCGGAGATGACGCCGATGCGCAGCATTCAGATCCCCTGCCCCGCCACGCGCCGGAACGGGCCGATGCAGGCGTCGAACGATTCGGCGGCGCACATCACGAACAAGGTGCCGGACGGGTGAAAGCGGACGAAGTGCGTGACCGAGGCGTCGGGCTTCATGATGGCGCCCGAACAATCCTCCTTGCCGTTACCCTTGACGTAGCGGTCGACCAGCTTGTAGAAGCCCTTGGCGCTCGGCTTGGCCGGTATATCGAAGCGGCTCTCGGACACTTCGGCCGCGCTGGTGACGAGCGTGGTGCCGTCGCCGCGAAAGCGATAGGTCTCGGAGCAGCTACGGTCGGGCAAGGTCAGCTTCCAGATGCCGAGAATGGGATGGCTGGCCGCCGGCGGCGCGGCCTGCGCAGCGGGCGCGAGGACGGCCAGAAACAGCGCAACGGCAGTGAGCATACGCATGGCGGTCTTCCTTTTCGGGCGTTCGTGGCGGGAGCATGAAGTTTGCACCATTTTGCGATTGCGTGCAGCGGCCGGCTTTGATGCGTGGGCCCGACCGACGGCGACATGAATCCGGCCGACGCAGCGATTGCCGAGGCGGTCAGGCCGGGCATTGCGATGGGACGCTATGGAACGGGGGCCGATGCGGTCGCTTACCTGGCGGGGCCGGGAGCGTCGTTCGTGACGGGGACCGGGATGCTGGCCGCTGGCGGATTGACGGCGTAAATCCGCCAGCGGCATCGCGCAAGGGCATGGCGCCCCTGCGCGTGGTGCTTGCTATTTGCTTTTGGCCGGGGCCTTCGGCTTGGCCGGACGGCGGCTGCGCGGGATGGCTTTTTTGGCTGGCTTGGCCGGCGCTTCCTCATCGCCCTGCTCCGCCGGCAGCTCCAGCGCTACCGGTTCCGGTTCCGGTTGCGGCTCTGGCGCCACCTCGGCAGCCGGGGCCACGTCGACATGCTTGGCCGCCTTCTTGGCCGCAGGTTTGCGCGCTGGGCGACGCTTTTCCTGTACCGGCGCTTCGGGCGTCACTTCAGCGTCGACCGGCTCCACCGGTTCGTCGGCCTGCGGCGCCGGGTCGTACCATGCGGGGGCCGCTGCCACCGGCTCCACCGCTTGCGGCACGCTCGCCTCGACAGGCTCGTTGCGGTTGCGTCCTCCACGGCCACGACGGCGCGACGACTCGGGAACGACCGGCGCCGCTTCCACCGCTTCCGGCTGCGGGTCGTACCAGGCCGGCACGCTTGCTACCGGCTCGGCTTCCGGCAGCTCCGCCGCATCCTCGGACTCCACAACGTCCGGCGCGAGCGCCTCGACGGTGTCGTTGTCGTTGCGGTTGCGGCCACCGCGACCACGTCCGCGACGCGACGATTCCGGCTTGGCTGGCGCTTCTTCCGCGACATCGACTACCGCTGGCGCGTCGTCCTGCACTGCGGACGCTTGCAGCTCCACCGCGTGCGACTGGTGGTTGTTGTTGGCGCTGGCATTGCTGCTGCGGTAAACGTAGGCGCCGGATTTTTCGTCACGGCCGAATTCGAGCATGCCACGGTTTTGCGCTTCTTCCAGCAGGTTGCCGAAGGTGCGGAAGCCATAGTAAGTCTCGTTGAAATCGGGACGACGGCGCTTGAGCGTATCTTTGAGCAGCGAAGCCCAGATCTTGCCGCTGTCGCCGCGTTCGGACACGAGCGCATCGAACATCTCGACCACCAGGTCGATGGCCTGGGCCTTGCGCGATTCGAGTTCTTCCTTGCGGCGGTTGCCTTCGTCGGGCGAGCGTTTTGCCTGCGGCTGCACCTTGCGCTCGTCGCGCTTGGCGGCCGCGCGCTTTACTTCGCGCACCAGGTCATCGTAGAAAATGAATTCGTCGCAGTTCGCCACCAGCAGGTCCGAGGTGGACTGCTTGACGCCCACGCCGATCACCTGCTTGGCATTTTCGCGCAGCTTGGACACCAGCGGCGAAAAGTCGGAGTCGCCGCTGATGATGACGAAGGTATTGACGTGCGACTTGGTGTAGCACAGGTCGAGCGCATCGACCACGAGGCGGATGTCGGCCGAGTTCTTGCCGGACTGGCGCACATGGGGAATCTCGATCAGTTCGAAGTTCGCTTCATGCATGGTGGCCTTGAAGCCCTTGTAGCGCTCCCAGTCGCAGTACGCCTTCTTGACCACGATGCTGCCCTTGAGCAGAAGCCGTTCGAGGACCGGCTTGATGTCGAATTTTTCGTAGTTCGCGTCACGCACGCCGAGCGCGACGTTCTCGAAGTCGCAAAACACAGCCATGCTGATGTTGTCTGAGGATGAAGCCATATGATCTGTTCTCTAATGATGGTTTTGCCAAGCTGATCTTGGATTATACGCAACAACCCGATCCGGGCAATGGCTGCCCGGCGTCGGGTGTGGCGATGTTGGTGTAACCGGACACAAAACGGCTGGCCGCGCCGGTGACGGGATCGTACACATGGCGTGCGATGCGGCCGATATCCGCGCCGTACACGTGGATGCTGACCGAGACCGCGCCCTCGCTGGCGTTGGACACGCGGTGAATGTCGCCCACGCGCGGCGACACCACGTCGATCGCGCCGGCCGGCAGATGGTGCGCACCGATGGCGGCAAGCGGCCCGTGGCCGGCCGGCGGCGCGAATTCCTCGCACCGTTCCGCCCCGCGCAGCACGCCCACCATGCCCCACACGGTATGGTCGTGCACCGGCGTTGCCTGGCCCGGACCCCACACGAAACTGACCACCGAAAAGCGCGCGTGCGGGTCGCAATGGAGCAGGTATTGTTGATAGCGGTCCGGGTGAGGTGCGGCGAATGCGGCGGGCAGCCAGTCGTCGTGGGCGATCAAGGCGGCCAGCAGCGGCCTGCCCTGTTCGAGCATGCGCGCCTCGTCCTGTGCGGCCGTATCGACAAGGCGGGTGAAGGCAAGTAAGAAGTCGTGCAGGCGGGACGGGTTGTTCATCGCTATATCTTCCTGTGGGCCGGGTGCAGCGAATATAGCATCCTCCGCGCGCTTGACGCGCCCGCGCCCGGCTGGCACACTGCCAGCTTCTATTGACTTCCACAGGAGATTACACCATGCATACGAATGATATTGCCCTCCTGTCGGCCGCCTGATCCCGCCACAACCCGCCTGCCTGCCGTATTTTCCGGACTGAGTCCGGACTGAGCCTCGTGTGTTGATGCGCGCCCGATCGCGCGCCGACCTCCGTTTTCTTTTTGCCTGCGTGCTGTTGCGCGCGGCTTGTGCCCGCGCGCGTCGCGGGCGAACGAATCCGGGAACACACCCTCATCATGATCCACATCGATTTTGAATCACTGCGCACTATCGGGCTGACGCAATCGGTCGCCAGCCAACTCGCCACCATCGAACAAGCCCCCGAAGGCACGCGCCTGGTGCGCGTGACGGAAGTTCACCGCGACTGGGCCGTCATCCACGACGGCGTCGCCGAATCGCGCGCGCGCTCACTCAATAAACTGGTCCAGTCGCTGCAGGCAGGCGACGCCGCCCTCGCCGTGGGCGACTGGGTGCTGGCCGAACCCCATGCGCACGGCGAACAGTGGCTGTCGGAGCGCCTGGCGCCGGTCACGCATATCGCGCGGCGCGCCAGCGACGGGCGTCGCCAGTCCCTGGCCAGCAACGTCGATACCGCGCTGCTGGTCATGGGCCTGGATAACGACTTCAACCTGCGCCGCCTGGAGCGTTACCTGGCGCTGGCCGAATCGTCAGGCGTCGAGCCGGTGGTAGTGCTGACCAAGGCGGATATCGGGCTGGACGTCGACGAGCGCATGCGCCAGCTCACGGAGCGCCTGCCGCGCCGGGTGCAGGCGTTCGCACTGAACGCCCTGGACGACGAACCGGCGCGCATCCTGGCGCCCTGGCTGGCGCCGGGGCAGACCCTGATCCTGCTCGGCACCTCGGGCGCGGGCAAGTCGACCCTGACCAACGCGCTCTCGTCAAGCCACCAGGAAACCGGCGGCGTGCGCCGGGGTGACAACCGCGGGCGCCACACCACCACCGCGCGCTCGCTGCACCAGTGCCCGAGCGGCGCCTGCATCATCGACACGCCCGGCCTGCGCTCGTGGCAGCCGGATGCCGATGAAGAGGCGCTGGCGGCCAGTTTTGACGATATCGGCGAGCTGGCGCGGCATTGCCAGTTCCGCGATTGTGCGCATGAAGAGGAACCCGGTTGCGCGGTGCGCGGGGCGGTCGATCCGGACCGCTTGCTGAACTACCGCAAGCTGCTGCGCGATGCACGGCGCAGCCAGCAAACGCCGCTGGACCGGATCGCGGCGCGTAACAAGTGGAAGGTGGTCATCAAGGCGCACAACGCCAAGACCCGGCAGCGCGACTGAGCGATCGGGAGCGGATCAGCGCGGCGCTGTGATGGCGCCCGCTTGCGGCGCCCGCTTGCGGCGGGGAAGCAGATGCGAGCTACGCCGCAGGCGGGCGGTCCGGGGCCAGTGCGGACGGCACGCCGACAGGTGCTACCCGCGCCGCGATATCGGCAATCTGCTTGTTCAAATAGAGTCCCTGGCCGACGACGCTCAATACCACGGTCATGGCGAGTGCGATGCACCACCTCATCGTGCTCGTCAATGCGGTGTGGACCTCAACGGTCAGCGTAGTACGGAGATCGAGATGCATTCTTTCAACGTCCAGACGCAACTCAGCCAGATCGGCTTTGGTGGCCAAGGTCGGCAAGATTGTGTCGAAACGCGTTTCGAGCACGGTGAGGCGACGCTCCATATGGGCATCATATGGCGGTCCACCGCCGCCCGCAACAGACGCACGTTTGTTTTCAGGGTCAGGTGGACCGCTATTCACCGCATTCATGCTCATCAATTTCTCCCGTTGGCGCGGCAAGTACCGCACCACCAAGTTTACGCTTGCACGATTGCCGCCATCGCGCTTTTGCAGCGCGCTTTGCCGTGAATCAGACAATCAACGGACGAGGGGAACTAATTGAACTTATCGATGGTCGTAAAGAATGACGTTACGGCCCAACCCGCTGGTCCACTTTGGCGCGCTCGATGAAGCGGGTAACGTCTTCGTCGAGCAGCAGTCCGTCGTCGCGCAAGGCCCGCGCGGAAATCGCCACCGCCTTGGCGTATTCCAGCCGCGTCGCGTAGCGCTGCGAGAGCGCACGACGCGGATCGCCCGCGCGCGGCACTGCTGAGAACGGCACCGACAAACCATTCAGTCCGCACAGCTGGTCTTCGGCAAAGCCGCGCCGGCGCAGGTTCCAGCCGGCATAGGTCGCCAGCGGCACCTCCACATCGGGCAGGCGGATGCCGGCGATATCGTGGCCGTCCAGATCGGCCATCGGCACCAGCACCTGGTAGCGCTTGTCCGGCGCAGGCTTGGGCGGCAGGCTGGCGTAATCGACCAGCGTCAACTCATTCAACCCGTCCGGATAGCCGACGCCAAGCGCGCGCAGATCCGGGAAACCGACCGCGTCGCGCTGCGGGAGCGTGAGCATGGCGCTGCCGATCTGCGGAAAGCGGCTGGGCGGCGGCTCCTTGCCGCTGCGCGCCCACGCCACCAGGCGGTCGAGCAGCACGCGCACCGTTGGTCCCTGCTGCGCCGTGTTATTCGTCCACTTGCAGATGCCGACCGTGGCCCGCTCGGCCGTCATGTGCTGGGTCGACGACATGAGGTAGGCGCGCACGCCGGCCGGCAGCGCGATGTCCTTGCCGGCGCCGTCGGTCACCACCAGCGAGGCGCGGCCCTGCCAGAATTCGGTGCTGCTGTCGACGTGCATCAGCTTCGGGCAGGTGCCGGTCGCCAGGCAGCGCGCGAAGATGCCATCGGTTGCGCCGCCGACCGGGTCGGTCGTCACCGCGTAACTGAACGGGAACTGGTCGCCGTAGGTCCAGTGGTTCAGGTGCAGGGTGGAGTAGCGTTCGGGCCGGCCGAAGCGGCGGTTCACAAAACTCTTGCGGCTGCCGGCGATGAGCGGCATGGCGCCGTCGAACACCTTGCCGCCGCGCGGGTCGGCGTTAAAACCCTGCCAGATCAGGTCACGCAGAAAGCGCCCCGACTGCGACACGCCCAGCGCCAGCGCGACGTCGGGCTTGATGTCGGCCAGCGGGTTGGGCTGGCCGGCGCCATCGGCCATGCCCGACTTGAGATGGCTGGTCACATCGCGCAGCGCCGCCATGCCCAGGCCCATCACGACCGGATCACGCGCCTGGTACTGGAACTGGTAGATCGCGCCGGCGTCGAAGCCGCGTGGACGAGTGACCTCAATCCGGGTCGCACTGGTGTAGCTCCACGCGCTGGCCGGCAGGATGAGCGGCGCGGCGGTGGCGTGCGCGCGCACCGTCAGCAGCGCGCCATCCTGGCTGGTCGAGGCGGCGGGATACGCCAGGTCGATCGCGCCAAGCGGCTTGATGTCGTCGAAGACCTTCTCTTCGACGCTCTGGCCGGTGATCGGCTGGCCGTCCAGCAGCGCCGTCGGAAACGCCGTCCCGGCCAATTCGCCGTTGGCCGCCAGGCCGATATTGCCCTGCCAGCCGATCCACGCGAGCGTGTGCCCGCGCCGCATCAGGAAGCCGTTGCCGGCGTCGCGCGCGCCGCCTTCGTTGACCATCTCGAGCGCCAGCTTGCCGCCACGGTTGGGGATGTCGAGCACCATCACGCGCGACGCCTTGGCGGCGTCGCGCGGGCGCAGCAGGATCACGTCGGTATCGTACTTGACCCAGCCGCCGGTCGTGGGCGCCTTGTCCAGGTCCACGATGGCGCGGTTGGCCGGATGATGCGGGTCGATGCGCAGGTGCGCGATGGCGACGATTTTCTCGTAGGCGCCGGCGTCGTCGAAGACCTTGCCGTCAAAAGCGGGAGCACGGCTGACGATCTCGAAGCGCTCGACCTGGGCCGCCGGCGAACCCGCGCCGCCGGTCCCCGCGCAGGCGGCCAGCATGGTCAAGACGAGAAGGCAAGGCAGGTGGCGCAGGCGGGTCAATTTCAGCTCCTTGTGATCTGCCAGACGATAGCACGGCGGGCCGCGTCAGGCAAAGACCACCGAACGGTGCGCCGCCGTGCCGGCCATCACCCCATCGGCGGCGGCCCAGGTGGCGTTGTGCGGCATGCGCGCCACGTCGCCGGCGGCGAATACGCCGGCGACGGTGGTTTCCTGGAACTCGTTGGTGCGCACGTAGAGACCGAGCGGGCCTTCGTCGAATTCGCATCCGAGCTGCCGCGCGAGCGGGCTGGTGGACACTTGCGTCGCCAAAAATGCGGCATCGGCCGGCACCCGCGTGCCGTCTTCGAGGACGATGCCGTCCAGCGCCGGCGCCACGCCACCGAGCGAGGCGACTTTACTGTGTTCGATGCGGATGCCGCGCGCTTTCAGTACCTGCTCCTGCTGCGCGTCGAGCGCGATGCCGTTGGCGCAGTAGGTGACGAACGGCGACCATTCGGCAATCAGCTGCGCCATGTGGGCCGACATCGGCATCATGCCGATCACGGCGAGCCGGCGGCCCAGGAATTCGTAGCCGTGGCAGTAGGGACAGTGCAGGATGGAGGCGCCCCAGCGCTCGCGCACGCCGTCGATCGGCGGGAACTGGTCGACCACGCCGCTGGCCAGGATCAGGCGCCTGGCACGCATGCGTTCCCCGCCGGCGAGTACGACTTCGAAGCCGCCGTCGATGCGCGCCGCGCTGTCGACCGTGGCGTCGATCACGCTGGCGCTGGGGTAGGCCAGCAACTGGCGGCGCGCGTCGGCCATGATGGCGTGCGGGGCGCGGCCGTCGTGGCCGACGAAGCCGTGGGCGGCGGCCGCGAAGCGGTTGCGCGGCTGGCCGGCGTCGATCACGCGCACCGGACGGTTGGCGCGCGCCAGTTGGATCGCGGCGGCCATGCCGGCGAAGCTGCCGCCGACGACGATGAAGTCAGTATCCATGTTGTGCTTTCTCAGATTTAATCGTAACAATCATAGTTACGATAAAGGTCGGTGTCAAGCGCGTCGTGAATGAGAATGAGAATGAGAATGAGCGTGCGGCCGGGGCGCGCGCTTGCCGCTGACGCGCGAGATGCCTTACGATAAATACAAAGGGAGCGCGTCGGCTTCTTGCAACTACTCGAAGGTGACGGCGCGACTCGGCCGAATGGCGTCACGCAGGAGGTTGGGCAAGTCGCGGTTGCCTTCGAGCTGATCCATGCTCAACGCAATATCGCGCTGCGTGCCTGGGTGCGCAATGTGCGCCAGGGCGAGGATGTTCACGCTGCGGTCGCGAGCGATGTTGAGAACGTCGCGGCCGGCCGGCGACTTGCCGAACCGCTCCCAATCGAGTTTGTAGCCGCACGCCTGCGCCAGCTGCCGCGTGAACTCGCGCAGCGTGCGGCTGTTGCCGTCGCTGAAAGGGTGGAGGTAATCGACCTCGGCATACAGTGCGCCGATCGCCGTCGTGAACGCGGCCAGGTTGAGCTTGGAAAGGACGGCAGGGTCCACACCGTTCAGAACAGTGTCGAGACGCGCTTGCGCGGCCTCGTCCATGGATGAATACGCGACATTCGACGTTGCACCGACCGATGCGAGGCTGCGGCTCTTGATCCAGTCGTTGCCAGACGCAACGGCCGGCCGGAATTCGCCCGGCGTCACATCGTCGAAGCCGAGGCCGGGAAGGTCTTGAAAAATGCGGCGGTTGATTTCTTTCAGGTGTGCAGGGTCGAAGTTGGGGCGCACCGTGTCAAGGCGAAGTTCAACGACGCGCTGCCAGGCATGGGTCGCCTCCAGCGCCTGGCGCTGTCCAGCCGTGAGCGGCTTAGCGCTCTGGGCCGGGTCATTGCGCACCTTCACGAACTCGGCGAGTTCAATGTCGCCATTGATGAAGCGCTGCGCATGCTTCTCGTCGGTCGTGCTGAGATTGAAATCTTCCAGGCCGACCGACGCCCGCGCATAGTTGACGGCCTCTTCACGGCGCTTGCGCTCGGCTGGACTGACGACCGGCGCGCGGGTGCGAGCATGCTCGACGTACTCGCGCATGAAATCGCGCAACACCTGGGCGGCTGGCCGATGCTCTTGCTCGGCCGCTTCCAAAAAGCTGGAACGCAAATCCGATGCAAGCCGGATCGTCATCGTGACCTCTTTGCTCATGCACTCTCCTGATTCCCGGTCACTGGGAACCGTCATGTCATTGTACGGGAAATGACATGACATAATCGATGAAGGCCGACCGGAGCACGCCGTTTTTGCTACAGTAGCGGCATCATGAAACCAGAACATCTCCAACTGCTGCTGACCCGTGAAATGCCTTACGGCAAATACAAAGGCCGCGTCATCGCCGACCTGCCCGGCCACTACCTCGGCTGGTTCGCGCGCGAGGGCTTTCCGCGTGGGGAAATCGGCGAACTGCTCGCGCTGATGTACGAACTCGATCACAACGACCTGCGCAGCCTGCTCGATCCCTTGCGCGGACGGCGTTAAGCGCCAGCGTTACGGTCGCAACGCGCTCGTCCTGCGATCGCCGCCGTCGCGTCGATGCGCCTGCGCGATCACGCGCCTGAAGAATGCCACCAGTTCGGGCACATGCGCGTCGAACGTGAATTGGGCGCGCTGCGACCACACCCGTTCGCGCAAGGCGTCCATGTGGGGCCGGTCGCGCAGCAAGGCCCCCAGATGCGCGATTTCATCGTAGAACACGCCCGTGCCGAGCTGGCGCGACAAGGTCTGGGTGGCCACGATGGCGCCCTCGTTACTACGCTGGATCATCGGCAAGCCGGCGGCGGCCAGGGTCGCCATGCGGGCCGGATAATTCAGGTCATCCCAGTTGGCGCGCCGCAGCTCGCCGTCGTTGGTGCTGGCAAAGGCGTGCAGCCAGCCGGCGTCGTAGCGCGAAAATTCCTCCACCCAGCGCGCTTGCTCGACGTTGGCGTGCAGGTGCAGGTGGCGCGGCGCCAGCCGGCGCGCATCCTCGATCCATTGACGCCACTGGCCCTGGGTAAAGTCGCCGTAAAAGTGCAGGTGGATGCCCTGCGCGGCCAGTTCGCCCACCGTGTGCGGATGCAGGCCGATGGGACGCCCCGGCACCACCGTGTGGATGTCGCCCTCGCCCGCGGCGGACAGCAAGGGCGTGCGTTGCTCGCCAAACCAGCTGGCCTTGGGCAGGTCGCCATCGAGCACGTGGCACGGCTTCGAGATCGACAAACCCGGCAAGACGGTATCGAACCAGTCGCGCATTTCGGGGCTGCTGAAGATGCAGCCGTCGGCCTGCGCGAACAACTCCACCAGTTGCGGCCACGTGCCTTTTTCGAGGCAGATGAACGGCCCCTCCTTGAAGTGCCAGACGAACGGCACGCCAGGCGTGGCCAGCATCAGTTCATGACAAAACGGCACCGCCTGCCAGTTCAACTGGGCGTGGATGATGTCAGGGCGCAGCTCCCCGACGGCCCTGCGCCAGTCATCGAACGGCAGCTCGCGCACATGCCCGAACGCCAGCGGCCCGACCGCGTTGTACCAGTACGGCGCGCGCATCCACAGCCCGTGCAGCGTGTGGCCCCGCTCTTCCAGCGCCAGCACGCGCTCGGCGTTGTAGGCCAGTTCGCCGGCCAGGAGGATATTGAGGCCGTCCGCCGCCGCCGGCGTGGGCGCGCGCTCGCGCATGGCGCGGTACTGCGCCACCTCGTCGATCGCGTTACCCATGGTGGAGTGAAAGCGCAGCGGCTCGCGCACCCGGTAGTGCTGGCGGAACGGGTTGATGCCGCCGACCGGCTCCTGCATCAGCTTGTGACGCTGGGCCGGGTGGCTGGTCCACTCGCAGCTGACCTGGCCGGTGGCGATGAAGGTCCCGCGCGCGCGCAGGCGGCCCCAGTACAGCCGTTCGAGGTCGTCGGATTCGAGTTCGTCGCGCGCGCTCCAGCGCAAGCCGGTGCGGCGAAACATGCACTGGACCAGTTGCAGCGCGACCCCGGCAAGCTGGCCCTCGGCCTCGCGGTTGTAATGATGGCGCATGCCGGAAAAGGCCAGCACGGCATCCCGATCTGCGTGCAGCGCCGCGCGCAAGGTCGCCAGGTGGTCGCGGTAGAACACATCGTCGCTGGGCAGGCAGGCGACCAGCGGCGCGCGCGCCTGGTCCAGCGCCACGTTCAGGGCATTGCCAAGGCCCGTGTTGTGCGGCAGGCGCTGGTAACGCAGGCGCGCGTCGAGCAAAAATGGTTCGACGGCGCGCGCCGTATCGTCGCCGGGCGAGCCGTCGTCGATGACGATGGCTTCCCAGGCGGTGAGCGACTGGGCCAGCAGGCTGTCGAGCGCGCGGGGCAGAAAATGGGACTGGCCGTACGTCGGCATCAGTACGGTGACCTGCGGAGTGGTTGGGAAAGTGCTTGTCACGGCGAGCTCTTCATAGGATGGTTGACCTGTGAAGACAGCATGCGCGGAAAATACGCGACTTGTTTGATGTTGAACAGAAGTGCGCGCTATCGGCTCACTGTCAAGCGCTTGCTTTCGCGCTGCATGCGGGCAAATTCATCGCCGCCGACCGCCGGGCTGAACAGGTAGCCTTGCAGCTGGTCGCAACCCAGGTCGCGCAAGAACGCCATCTGCTCGGGCGTCTCCACGCCTTCGGCCACGATTTCCTGGCGCAGTTGCTGGGCCATGGTGACGATGGCGCGCGCGATGGCGCAATCGTTTTCCTCGTACGGCAGGCCGATCACGAAGGAACGGTCGATCTTGAGTGTACTGATCGGGAATTTTTTCAGGTAGGCCAGGCTCGAATAGCCGGTGCCGAAGTCGTCCAGCGCCAGCGCCAGGCCCATGGCCACCAGGTCGTTCATGATCGCGATCACGCTGTCGGTGCCGCGCACCAGCAGGGACTCGGTGATCTCCAACATGATCTGGGCCGGTTCCACGCCGTGCCGGTCCAGCACTTCGTTCACGCGGGCCGGCAGGCTGCGGTCGAACTGGCGCGCCGAGACGTTGACGGCGACCGGCGGCATCGACAGCCCCGCATCGTCCCAGGCGCGGATCTGGCGGCACGCTTCATTCATGACCCAGTTGCCGATATCGAAAATGAGCCCGGTCTCTTCGGCCAGCGGAATGAACACGCCCGGCGAGATCATGCCGCGCTCCGGATGGCGCCAGCGGATCAGCGCTTCGGCGCCCACGATGCGCCCGCTGCGCAAGCTCACCTTGGGCTGGTAGTGCAGCTCGAACTGGTTCTCGGCCAGGGCGGTGCGCAGTTCGGTCTCCAGGCGCAGGCGTTCGCGCGCGCGCTGGTCCATCTCGTCGCGGTAGAACAAGAAGCCGCCCAGGCCGAATTCGCCCGCCTTGGCCAGCGCCACCTCGGCAAAGCGCAGCAGCGAGGCGGTATCCATGCTGTCGTCCAGATACAGCGCGATGCCGATATTGGCGCTCACCTGCAGGCCATGGCCGGCCACCAGCAGCGGCGCGGCCAGGGTCGCGAGCAGCTTTTGCGCGACGATGCCGGCGTGCTCGCGCTGGCCGATGGTCGGCAGCGCGACGGCGAACTTGCTGCCGTCGATCCGCGCCAGGATGTCGGGCTCGCGCAGCACGCTGCGGAACTGGCGCCCGACCGTGCAAATGACTTCGCTGGCCACGTCGTGACCGAGCGTGTCGCTGATGGCGCCGACGCGATTGACTTCGATGACCATCAGCGCGCCATACTCGTTGCCGCGCCGCGCTTCGTTGAGCACCTGTCCGACCAGGTGATTGAACAGCGAGCGGTTGGGCAGGCCGGTCATGCCGTCGTAGTTGGCCATGCGCTGCATGCGCGCCTCGGCGTCCTTGTGCACGCTGATGTCGGAGAACAGCGAAAAGGTATGCGTAATCCTGCCCTCGGCATTGCGCACCACGCTGATGGTGACCGACTGCGGAAACAGTTCGCCGTTCTTGCGCTTGCCGACAATCTCGCCGCGAAACGGGCCGTTGCCCTGCATGGCGGCGCGCACCTTGGCGCGGAAGTCGGCGTCGTGCACGCCGGAGCGCAGCAGGTCGGGCGTCTGGCCGATCGATTCGGTGGCCGAGTAGCCGGTGATGCGGGTGAACGAACTGTTGATCGACACAATCCGCTCGCTGGCGTCGGTAATGAGCACGCCCTGGTCGCTGTCTTCGATGATGCGCGCATACAGGCGGATCTTGTCTTCTTCGGTCAGGTGTTCGGCCAGCGGCGAGAGGTGCACCAGCATGCCGATCGCTTCGCCGTCGTCATCGTTGATCAGCGAGAGCGCCAGGCGCACCCAGATCACGTCACCGCTCTTGCGGCGGCGCCGCACTTCGACCAGGCAGCTGCCATGTTCGAGGAACAGTTCGGCGATGCCCGGGTCGTCGGCGCCGGCATCGTCGGCGTACAGGAACAACACGTGCTGGCCGATCGCTTCGTCGCTGGTGTAGCCGAACACCGCTTCGGCGCCGCGGTTCCAGCTGGTGAGGTAGCCCGACAGATCGAGCACGATCACGGCGTCGTCGGAGTGCTCGTAGGTGTCGGCGTGGTGCTGCAGCAGGCGCCGCGACAGCGGCAGTTGCGCCTGTTTGGCCAGCAGCAGTTCGGCTTCGAGCCGCACCAGCATCTCGGCCAGGGCATTGCCTTGCATCGCGCGCGCATTGCGCACCAGGTCCAGGCTGCGGTCGAGCGCCGATTCAGCCATGGCCACTCGCCCCGCTGTCGCGCAGCGCCGCCAGCATCCAGCGGTGCGCTTCCAGGTTGGCGCTATTGAAGTCGTCCGCTGCGATCTGCAATGCCGCCAGCGGTGGCGCCAGCGCATCCGGTTCGCCCTGTTCGGCCAGTTCGACCAGCGCCAGCAGCGCGCCCAGTTCACCGTCGTGATGCAGCAGCGCGCCCTGCACGGCCTCGCTGATCGATAGCGGCGCCAGCAAGGACGCCAGCGGCAAGCCGAACAGAATGCCGAGCAGCGAGAACATGCCGGTCATGAAGGCTTGCTCCTGGGTGAGCTTGTCCAGGCCGCGCGTGCGCGCCAGCAGTTCGAGGGCGCGCGCGCGCACCGCCACGCGCGCCAGCAGCATGGGCGAACGGATGTCGCCTTTCTGGGCGGCGAACAGCATCAGGTTGAGCCAGCGCCGCAGTTGCTGGCGTCCCAGGATCAGCAGCGCCTGGCCGAAGCTGGTGATGCGCCGCACCGCGCCCATGCCGAGCGAGTTGACAAGGCGCAGCAGCTGGTACGACATGGTCGGGTCGAGCCGCAGCAGCGCTTCGATTTCGTGGGTGTCGGCGTCGGCGGCGACCAGTTGCACCAGTTGCAGGGCGAGCGTGCGCGAGGCGGCCTGGCTGGCCAGCACCTTGGCCGGCGCGCCGAGGCACCAGTCGCCGTCGATCCAGCGCGCCTCGGGCGGCAGCGGCATGCTGGTGAAGCGCTCGCCGGCGCGGAACAGGGTGCGCTCGGCCAGCGCGCTCCAGCCGTGCCCGGCCAGCGCCGCAGCCAGGCGCGGGTCGGCACCAGGGCGGTACAGGCACGGAAAATCCCGGCACAGGGCGCCGAGATCGTCCACCAAGGCGCTCGCGAGGTGAGCCTCGCCCATGGCGGCGCCGGCTTCGATCAGCAGGCCGGACGGCAAGCCGCGACGGTCCGCCAATACGCGGAAAACAAGCAAAGGGGCCGGGCTCGAGCAGGTCATTGGGATCGAGATGGTGGGTGGCAACAAATCCATGTTACCTCCGGGGAATTCCCCCTCACCAAGGTTTAGATCAATAAGCGAGGCGATTCACGGAAAATATCCGGGATGTCCTAAGCGGGTGTTGCAGATCCACCCGGCAGGTATCCGGACAGTTGCGCGAACAGGCCGGATACCTGCATGCGCTCGCGCCACCAGCGCAGCGCCGCGCCCTCCTCGCCCACGCGCCAGGCCACGTAAAAGGTTTCGGCGCCGCGCACTTCCTCGACTTGTTTTTCTACCAGCAGGCCGCGTTCGATGGCCGGGCGGGCGCACGATTGCGGCAAGAAGCCAAAGCCCAGGCCGGCGACCTGCAGGTCGAACTTGGCTTGCATGGTCGGCACCGTCAGCGCGTCCTGGCCCAGCAGCAGGCCGACGGTGCGGGCCGCCATGTTGCGGGCCGAATCGGCCACCACGATGGCGCGGTGGTTTTGCAACTGGCTGCGGCCGAGCGGCTCGGGCAGGCCGGCCAGCGGATGATGGGGCGCGACCGCGAACACGAAGGGCATCGAGCCGATCGGGCGGGCAACGTAGCCGCCGCCGGCCGGGCCGTCACCGGCCACGCCCACCAGCAGGTCGACGCGGCGGTCGAGCAAGGCTTCCCACGGGCCGGACAAGGTTTCCTGCACGATGCGCAAGCGGGTCTGCTCGGCCACCTGGTAAAAGGCGCGGATGTGCTCGTGCAGCGCCAGCACCGAAAACATGGAATCGATGCCGATGCCCAGTTCGGTCTCCCAGCCGGATGCGACCCGGCGTACGCGGTGCTCCAGGTCTTGCGCGGCCTTGAGCAGGTAGCGCCCTTCGGTGAGCAATTCGCGCCCGGCCGGGGTGAGCAGGATACGCGGGCCGTTGCGCTCGAACACCTGCACGCCCAGGTCTTCTTCCAGCTTGGCGACCGTGTAGGAAATGGTCGAGGGCACGCGGTGCAATTCCTGCCCGGCTTTGGAGAAGGAACCGCGACGGTCGATGGCGTCGACGATCAGCAGGGCTTCCAGGCTCAGTTTTAACATTCGATTTTTTCGATCATAGAGGACGAAATTTTCCGTTTTTTGATTCGCTTAACCCGGCCTATACTAGCTTCATCGGTGCAGCGAACTTGAAATCCACCGATCAGGTGAATTCGAAATTATTGCACATTAACTTAAAAGAAACGGAGCATATCATGTTGGAAATTCGTCAAGGCGCGGAACGTGGCAACGCAAATCATGGCTGGCTGCAATCGAAACATACCTTTTCGTTCGGTCATTATCACGATCCGAAACACACGGGGTTCGGTCCGCTGCTGGTGATTAACGAAGATAAAGTGGCGCCGTCGCAAGGTTTTGGCACCCACGGCCACCGCGACATGGAGATTATTTCCTACGTGCTGGAAGGGGCGCTGGAACACAAGGACAGCATGGGCACGGGCTCGGTCTTGCATTACGGCGATGTGCAGCGGATGAGCGCCGGCAGCGGCGTGCGCCACAGCGAGTTCAACGGCTCGGCGACGGAACCCGTGCATTTCCTGCAGATCTGGATCCAGCCGAACGTGACCGGCATTGCGCCGAGCTACGAGGAAAAGCACTTTGCGCCGGAGAGCAAAATCGGGCAGTTGCGCCTGATTGCGTCGAGTGACGGGCGCCAGGGTTCGGTGCTGATTCACCAGGATGCCGCGATCTATGCGGGGATCCTGAATGGCGGCGAGGTGATCGAGCACACGCTGGCCGAGGGGCGCACCGGCTATGTGCATCTGATCCGCGGCTCGCTGATGGTCAACGGCGTGCGCCTCAATGGCGGCGACGCCTTGAAACTGACGCAGGAGCGCGCGCTCAGGATCGAGAACGCCGAAGCGGCCGAAGTGCTGGTGTTCGACCTGCCTTATTAAGCCGAACCTGACGAACCCGGCGTGGCGCGCCGGCGGCCGCCACGCCCGGCGCCTACGCGGAAAACGTGCGCAGGCGCTTGGCCACGTCGGCCAGCCGGTACGGCTTGGTGACCAGGTCGAACTGCGCGAGCCCTACGCCGAACTGCTCGCGCAGCGCGGCGCCCATATAGCCGGAGGTGAGCAGGATGTTGATGTGGGGCAGAAGCTGCCTGGCGGCCTGCGCCAGCGCCACGCCGTTCATGTCGGGCATCACGACATCGGTAAACAAAACCTTGATGTCGCGGTGCTGCTCCAGCAGGCCGATCGCCTCGGCGCCGCTGTTGGCGGCAATGGCCTCGTAACCGAGACTCTGGAAGATGGCCACCGTCATGTCGAGCACGTCGGGCTGGTCATCGACGATGAGCGCCTTGTCGAGTCCGGACGCTGCCGGTTCGACCCCGTCCTCCCCGGCTTCAGCCGGGAAATACAGCGATATGCAAGTGCCCTCGCCGGGTGTCGACGCGATCGCGACGTGGCCGCCCGATTGCTGCATCAAGCCATACACCTGGCTCAGGCCAAGGCCGGTGCCTTTGCCGACCGGCTTGGTCGTGAAAAACGGTTCGAGGGCGCGCGCCGCCACCTCGGGCGGCATGCCGGCGCCATTGTCGTTGACCGAGATCAGCGCATAGGTGCCGCCAGGAAGCTGGCCGACCTCGTTATCGCCCAACTCGACCTGGCGCGTCTCGAGAGTAACCGCGCCGCCGTCGAGCAGGGCGTCGCGCGAATTGATCACCAGGTTCAGCAGCGCCGATTCGAACTGCGACACATCGGTGCGGACCTTACCGATGGGCGCCTTGCGGATCACGAAGGTGGCCGCGCTGGGGATCGCGCGCCTGAGCACGGCCTCGAAGGAGGCGATCACCCGGGACAGATCGAGCAATTCCAGGGTCAGCGGCTGCTGGCGCGCGAACGCCAGCAATTGACCGGTCAGCGCGGCGCCGCGCTGGGCGGCGCGCTCCATGCTGTCGATGATCTTGCGGTGCTGGACCGACTCCGGGGACGTTGCGCGCATCAGGTCGATACCGCTGCAAATGACGCTCAACAGGTTATTGAAGTCGTGCGCGATGCCGCCTGTCAGCTTGCCGATGGCTTCAAGTTTTTGCGATTGAGCAAGCGCTTCGCGGGTGCGCTCGAGCGTGATGGCCGCTTCGCGCCGCTCGCTGATATCGCGCGTGATCTTGGCAAAACCGATCAACTGCCTGCTCGAGTCGTACACCGGATCGATCACCACGTGCGCCCAGAACGTGGCGCCGTCGCCGCGCACGCGCCAGCCTTCGGTCTCGTAGCGTCCCTCGTGCTCGGCCGTCCAGAGCGCTTTTTCCGGCATCCGGTTGCGCTTGTCTTCCTCGGTATAGAAGCGCGAAAAATGGCTGCCTTCGACTTGCGCCAGATCGAGCCGCTTGATGCGTCGGGCGCCCTCGTTCCAGTTGGTGATGAGCCCGTCGGGCGACAACATATAGATGGCGTAATCGGTCACGCTCTGCACCAGCAGCCGGAAGCGCTCTTCGCTGGCATGCAGCGCTTCGAGCGTGCGGCGCTTTTCGGTGATGTCGCGCGTGATCTTGGTGTATCCCAACAGAACATCGTCGGCCCCGAAAATGGGATCGATGACCACGCTGGCCCAGAACAAGGACCCGTCCTTGCGCACGCGCCAGCCTTCGTCTTCGAACTTGCCGGTGGTGCGGGCGGCGTGCAGCGCCCGTTGCGGGACACCGTTGGCCCTGTCTTCGGGTGTGTAGAACGCCGAAAAATGCGTACCGATAATCTCATCCGGCGTATAGCCCTTGAAGCGTTCCGCGCCCGCGTTCCAGCTCACGACCTCGCCATCGGCCGACAGCATGTAAATCGCATAATCGGTGACCTTCGAAATGAACAGATTCAGGCGGTCGGCCTCAAGATAAGATTGAGACATGGCAATTTGATAAGCAAAAATACAATTGTACGCGCTTTTGTCCAGCCTGGATTTCCCATTGGAAGGCCCTTCCCGGCGCCGGCGCGACCATTCCCTGCCTGGCGCAAACGCCGCGCGGCGCCGCCTTTTAGAGCCCCTCGCCCAACGGCTGCCCGGGTTTTCCGCTACACTTGCGGCTACAGCAATAGTTTTGAGAACATCGCCATGCCCTCCCCTGCCACTGAAGAACTACTCGATTACACCACCTCCTGCGCGCTGCCCACCCCCTGGGCGCAGTTCACCCTGCACGCTTTTGTCGAGCACGCGACTGGCAAGGAGCACCTGGCGATGACCCTGGGCGACATCGGCGACGGCCAACCGGTCCTCGCGCGCGTCCACTCCGAATGCCTGACCGGCGACGTGCTGTTTTCGCAACGCTGCGACTGCGGCGCCCAGCTCGAAGGCGCGCTCAAGCGCATCGCCGAGGAAGGCCGCGGCATCCTGCTGTACCTGCGCCAGGAAGGACGCGGCATTGGCCTGGTCAACAAGATGCGCGCCTACCGCCTGCAGGAAGCCGGCGCCGATACGGTCGAAGCCAACCTGGCCCTGGGCTTTCACGCCGACGCCCGCAACTACGAGCTGTGCCAGCCGATGTTCGGCCATTTCGGCATCGATTCCCTGCGCCTGATGACCAACAATCCGCGCAAGATCGACGCCATGGAAAAACTCGGCATCAGCGTCAGCGAGCGCGTGCCCCTGCTGGTGAACCGCAACGCCTTCAACAACAGCTACCTGAACACCAAGGAAGCCAAGCTCGGCCACATGATGAGCGTCCTGGCCGAGCCGGTCGCGCAGGACGGCGAACTCTAAGGGAACCCCGCCGACGCGCAAATAAGCTAAGCTGGTGGCAAGATAGCGGAAACAGTGCTTGCCACCGAAGGATTGCATGAAATTTGTCAATACTGCAGTGCTTGCTTATTGCTTCGCGGCCCACGCCATCGCGGCGGCGCCGCCCTCGAAGCCTGCTGCGCCGCCCCGTCCGCCAGCTTCCCTCGCCATTCCCGCCGTCGTCCCGCCCACCGCCCCGGCCGTGCTGCCGCCCGGCGCCCAGCCGCCGGCCACGCCCATACCCGAAGTCGACGAGAACGCCGCCCTGCCGCCCCCCTCCTCGGCCGCGCAAAAAGTGTATTCCGCCGCCAAGGGCGACCTGTTACAAATCCGCATGCTGCTCAAGAACGGGCGCAGCCAGTCCACCGTCGGTTCGGGCTTCATGGTCGGCACCAGCAATCTGGTGTTGACCAATTATCACGTGGTCTCGCAAATGGCGATCGACCCGGATGTGTACGTGGGCGAATACATCGATACCGACGGCAAGAGCGGCCCGGTCGAGCTGCTGGCCGTGGACGTGCTGCACGACCTGGCCGTGGTGCGCATCAACCGCAACGGCAGCGGCTTTTTCAATATCCCCGACAAACTGGTGAAGCTGACCCAGGGCCAGTATCTGTATTCGCTGGGCAATCCTCTCGACCTCGGCTTCGCTATCTCGGAAGGCTCCTACAACGGCATCATCTCGCGCAGCTTTTACGACCAGTTGATGTTCACCGGCCCGATCAACTCGGGCATGAGCGGCGGCCCCAGCGTGACCGTGGGCGGCGACGTGGCCGGGGTGAACGTGTCGAAGCGGCGCGATGGCGAGCTGATCAGCTTTCTGGTGCCGGTGCGCTACGCCCAGGAACTGCTGAGAAAAGTGCGGGCGCAGACCGGCAAACCCAAGGATTTCAATCCCCTGATCGGCGAGCAATTGCTGGCGCACCAGCGCGCCATGATCGACCGCCTGCTCGATTCGCCGCTCTCGCTCAAGACCATGGGGCCGTACCAGGTGCCGGTGCGCGAGTCGGAGCAAGTGCGCTGCTGGGGACGCTCGAACGTCAAGGCCGAAGCCACCTTCAACGCCGACACCATGGCCTGCGCGATGGAGTCGGCCATTTTTGTGTCGGACTCGCAACAGACCGGGCATGTGTCGATGACGCACCAGTACGTGCGCTCGGCCATCCTGGACCCGGTGCGCTTTGCGGTGCTGGCCTCGACCCTGTTCAAGACCGATAACCTGGGCAGCACCAAAGACACGCGCCTGACCGGGCCGATGTGCACCGAGAAATTCGTCAAGACCAAGTCGCTCCCGCTGCGCGCGGTGACCTGCGTGCGCGCCTACCGCAAGTTCGCCGGCCTGTACAACTTCACCCTGCTCACCGCCAGCACCGACGACGCCCGCGCCACCTTGCAGAGCCGGCTCGACGTATCGGGCGTGTCGTACGAAAACGGCATGCGCACCACGCGCGCCTTCCTTGAAGCGCTGGCGCGCGGGAACAATAAATGAAGGCGCCCTACTTCATCGAAACCCTGGCGCGCAACGGCGACGTGCTGCACCGGCACCAGGTCGACACGCTGCCGATCCGCTTCGGGCGCGGCTACGACAACGACTTCATTCTCGACGACGCCTTCGCCGCGCCGCGCCACGCCGTGCTCGAAGCGGGCGACGAGGGCCAGGCCGTGCTGCGCGACCTGGGCACCAGGAACGGCGTGGTCCACCTGGGCAAGCGCAAGGACAGCCTGGTGCTGACCGGCGACACCGTCATCCGCATCGGCCACACCACCTTGCGCGTGCGCGGGGCCGACTTTCCGGTCGGGGCGGAGATGGTCGACCGCACCATGCACGGCTGGGAGGGGGGCATTCCCGGCATGGTCGGCCTGCTGCTGATCGGCGCCTTTGCGCTGATCACCACCTGGCTTTCCGACACCCAGGCGTTCCAGTTGATCCGCTACCTGCTGCCGCTGGCGTACGGCATCGGTATCGGCCTGGTATGGAGCGGCGCGTGGGCCTTCGCCAACCGCCTGTTCGGCCGCCACGCGCGGCTCGGGCGCCACCTGTTCATTTTCGGCTGCGGCCTGACGGCGGTGCTGGCCTACAAGCTCGGGGCGAGCGCCATGGCCTATGCGTTCTCGCTCGAAGCGCTCACCGCCTACAGCGCCCATGTGGCCATCGCCATCGTGGCCGGCGTGATCTTCTTCCACCTGGTGACGGTCAAGCCGCACCAGAGCCGGCGCTTTGCGCTGGCCTGCCTGATCATGGCGCTGGTCGGATCGGGCCTGACCCTGATCAGCAACCAGCTGCGCACCGGGCGCGTGGCGGACGAACTGTTCATGTCGGTGCTGATGCCGCCCTCGACGCGCGTCAGCCCCGATCACAGCGTCGACGAATTCATGACCGATGTCGCCGCCATGAAGGCCAGGCTCGACGCGGAGCGCGGCAAGAAGATCAAGGGCGACGGCGGCGACGACGATTGACGCGGCGCTTCAGGTTTTTTTGGCCATCAGCGGATGCAGCATCTCGCCACGCGCCAGCATCGCCGCAAAATTGGCGATGTGGCGCGCGCGCGTTTCGGGCTTTTTGGCGGTCTGGATGCGAAACAGCATCGCGTAGCGGTTCTGCGAATTGAGCGTGGCGAAGAACTCGCGCGCGCCGGGGTCCGCATCGAAGGCCGCCTCCAGCTCGGGCGGCACCTGCGCCGAACTGGCCGGCGCGTAAGCGGCGTCCCAGCGGCCATCCTGTTGCGCGCGCTCCACTTCGGCCAGGCCGGCCGGCTGCATCTTGCCCTCGGCGATGTAGGCGAGCGCCTTGGCGCGGTTGACCTGCGACCAGATACTGCGCGCGCCGCGCGGCGTCCAGCGCTGCAGCCAGTAGTGCTGGTCCTCGGCTTTCTTCTGGCCGTCGATCCAGCCGAAACACAGTGCCACTTCAAGCGCCTCCTGGTACGACACGGTTGGCTGCGGCGCGCCCTTCTTGGCGTGGCGCAGCCACAGGCCGCGCGAACCGGCGTGGTGCTCGGCCAGCCACTGCGCCCACGCGGCTTGCGAGGCGAATGCGCGCGGGGTGGCGTCCTGCGCCAGTGCTGTCTCCATCTTGATGCTCCCGATTCTTTGACATGAACCACAGAATACGCAATCATCAGCGCTTCGACCAGCCCCCCGCATCGCGCACACCTGCCTACTCATGCGATTACAACGCTCCACCATCGTCACCGGCGTCGCCTGGCTGCTGTTCTGGTCACTGCTGGTATCGGTCGCCATCGAAGATTACCTGCGCGACGGCGGTACCAAGCTATGGCAGCCGGTGCTGTGGGAAAGCTCCTCCATGGTGGCCGCAACCTTCTTGCTGGCGATCCAGCGCCGCTTCACGCGCCGCTACGACTACCTGCTGGCGACGCCCTGGCGCTGGTTCGGCCTGCAGGCGCTGTTTTTGCCGATGTACTGGGTCGCCTTCGTGCCGATCGCGTTCGGCATCCGCCATGCTGTGTATGCGCTGGCCGGGGCAAGCTACGAGCACGAAGGCTGGGTCGAAACCGTTGTCTACGAATCGCTCAAGCTGTCGTCGTTCATCGGCTTGTTCACGGTGATGGTGTTCGGCATCCTGTCGTACCAGCAGCTGCTGGAAGAAAAGCTGCGCGCCGAACAGGCCAGCGCCCTGCTGCGCCAGGCGCACCTGCAACGCCTGCGCCAGCAGATGCAGCCGCATTTCCTGTTCAATGCGCTCAACACCATCTCATCCCTGATGCACACCGACGTCGCGCGCGCCGACGCCACCCTGATCGAACTGGCCGACGTGCTGCGCGCCACGCTCGACGTGGGCGAACTGCAGGTGGCGCCGCTGTCGACCGAACTGCGGCTGGTGCGCGGCTACGCCCGCGTGATGGAAGAGCGCTTCGCGGAGCGCGTGAGCATCGCATGGCGCATCGACGACGCTGCGCTGGAGTGCCAGGTGCCGGTGATGAGCATCCAGCCCCTGCTCGAAAACATTTTCAAGCACACCGTGGAACAGCGGCGCGAGACGGTCCGCATCGTCATCTCGGCCAGCCGCCACGACAAGCTGCTGGTGGTGACGCTGGACGACGATATCGGCACGCTGGCGCCAGGCGCGCCGCCGGGGGTGGGCCTGTCCAACCTGCGCGAGCGCATGGCAGCGCTGTATGGCGACAGCGCCAGCATGCAACTGTCGCCGCTTGCGCCGGCCGGCGTGCGCGCAACAATGACCGTGCCATGCGCATCCTGATCGTCGACGACGAGCGCCCCGCGCGCGACAAACTGCGCCACCTGCTGGCGCAGGAAGACGGCGTGGACGCCATTGCCGAGGCGCGCGACGGGGTCGAGGCGATGCAGCGGATCGCGGCGTTCGTACCGGATGCGCTGTTCCTGGATATACAGATGCCCGAAGTGAGCGGCCTTGAACTGGCCGCCTCCTTGCCCGCGCCGGCGCCGCTGATCGTTTTCGCGACCGCCTTCGATCAGTATGCGCTCAAGGCATTCGACGCCAACGCCATCGATTACCTGCTCAAGCCCTACGACCAGGCCCGCCTGCGGCGCGCCATGCAGCGCCTGCGCGAACGCTTCCAGGCGCGCTGTGCGCAAACCCTGCCCCCCTTCGCCGGCGAGCACGCGTTGCGGCAGTTGCTGGTGACCGAACGCGGGGTCACGCGCGTGATCCGCGTCGACCAGATCGGGTGGATCGAAACGGCCGACAATTACGTCATCCTGCACACGGCGGGACAGCCGTTGATGCGCCAGACGCTGGCCGGGCTGCTGGTCAAACTGGGACCGGGCTTCATGCGCTGCCATCGCCGCGCGGCGGTGCAACTGGCCTGGGTCGAGCGGGTCGAGGCGCTCGACAAGGGCGACTGCGAACTGGTCCTGCGCGACGGCGCGCGCGTGCCCTGCAGCCGCCAGTACCGGGGCGCCGTGATGGATCGCCTGTAAGTAAGTGCGCCGTTTCGCCCCACCGTCATCCCGGCTCGCCACATTCCTGTGGCGTGCCGACCGGCCTTGATTCACGCTCGGTTTTTTTCACCTGCGAGCGCGCCATGACAACTTCTCCCGCCCGACTCTGGTTTCTCGACTGGGTCCGCATCATCGCATTTTTCGTCCTGATTCTTTACCACGTCGGCATGTATTACGTGACGTGGGACTGGCATATCAAGAGCCCCTTCGCCAGCGATGCCATCGAACCGCTGATGCTGCTCTCGTCCCCGTGGCGACTCGGCCTGCTGTTCATGGTGTCGGGCGTGGCCTCGAGCCTGATGCTGGTGAAAACCGGCGCCGCACGTTTTTTGGGCCAACGCAGCGTGCGCCTGCTGGTGCCGCTGGTGTTCGGCATGCTGGTGATCGTGCCGCCGCAGGCCTACCTGGAGGTGGTGGGAAAATTGGCCTACCAGGGAAGCTACGCCGACTTCATGCGCCTGTACCTGGGCGCCTACCACGGCTTTTGCAAGGGCGACGATTGCCTGGACCTGCCCACCTGGAACCACCTGTGGTTCGTGGCCTATCTGTGGGTGTACACACTGGTGCTCGGTGGCCTGGTGGCGGCGCTGGGCGGAAGCGTCGACCGGCTGGCCGCGCGCGTGGCCGCCTCGCTGGTGGGCTGGAAGATCATTGTGCTGCCGTTCGTGGTCCTGGCGATGGTGCGTCTGCTGTTGCAGCCCTACTTTCCGACCACCCACGCGCTGGTGGACGACTGGTTCAACCACGCGAACTACGTGCTGCTGTTCCTGCTGGGCGCCACGCTGGCCCGGGCGCCGCAGTTCTGGCCGCGCCTCGAGCCCTTGCGCTGGAGCGCACTCGGCATCGCGGCGGCCTGCTGGGCAACGCTGACCATCTGTTTCGCGCTGCCGGATAGCTTGTTCATTGCGCAAGCGCTGGAGCAGATGTGGAATCTGCAGCGCATCCTGTATTCGCTGTTCTCATGGAGCGCCATCGTTGCCGTATTCGGCTTCGCGTACCGTCACCTGAACCGCGACAGCGCCAACCGGCGTTACCTGGTGCAGGCGGTGTTCCCCGTGTATATCGTGCACCAGACGCTGATCGTCGTGATGGCACATGCAATCGCGCCGGCCAGGCTCGCGCCCGTCATCGAAGCGCTGGTGTTGATCGTGCTCACCTTGTGTCTCAGTTTTGCCGTCGTCGAAGTCGCGCGACGTTCGCGCGTATTGCGGCCGCTGTTCGGCATCAACCCCGTGCCAGCGCCCGCAAAGACCGGGCGCAGCGCGCAGGAAGCGCAGGAAGCGACAATGCAATGAACAAGGTAACGACGCACCGAATTGCCGGCGGGGGCAACACGCCCTCCCCGGCAACGGTCTTGCTAATTCCGACCGGCCCTGTGCCGGTCAGGCGCACCCCTCGCGCTTATTATTGATGATGTCTTGCTGTTCAGGTGTTCTTGCCGGTGCTCGCACCACCCGATTTGCTACCCGTGCTGGCGGACTGGCCTGCCGGCGACGCGCTGGTGCCGTGCGTCGCGCTGCTGCCTTGCATGCTGCCGTGCTGGTCGCTCTGGCTGCTGCCTGCCGAACCGCCCTGCGCGCTGCCGCTCTGGCCGCTCTGCATGCTGGTGCTGCCGCGCACTTCGGTGCTGCCGTTACCGCGCCAGGCGCCGCCCTGTTGCGTGAACGGATCACTGAACTTGCGCATGTTCTCCTGTTGGTTTTGCATGCTGCGTTCGGTTTCTTCGGAAGCGACGCGCGCCACTTCATCCGCCAGGGCGCGCGCCGTGCGGGTGGTTTCCTGCACGTGCTGCTCGGTCACGCGGGCCAGTTCGACCTGCGCATCGGCCGCCACGCGCGAGATGTGCTGCTGGTAGGCGCGCAGTTTTTCGGTGGCGGGCTGGGCGCGCGAGGCGGCAGCGCTGATCACGTCGGTCTGGCGGTCGGCCGTCAGAATTTGCTGGCTGGTCATGGCGGTTTCTTCCAGCAAGGTCTGGGTCAGCTGGATGTTCAGGGCACACAGTTGCTGGAACGAATTGAACAACGATTTCGACATATCGTTGAGGAAGGATACCTGCGCGTCGAAGTGGGTACGCACAGCAGGAGTTACCGATTGCGAATATGGAAACATGTAGTCCTCTTTTATGTAATGAATCAAATACAAGAAGTTGCGGCGCGGCGATAAGCGGCCTTGTTCAGCTGACCTTTTAGCGCGCCGCCGCAGCGCATGCCTGGTGAAGACTGTTTGTCGCCAATCAAAACGATGCGCCAGATCGTCTTCAGCACGAGTCACTAGGCTAGGGGACTAACATCTTGCGGGTTTGATATATATCAAACGTGTTCAAGTCGGCAACGTTGCCAACCGCTTTCTGTCTTGAAATGGTGCATTTGTGCTGCATCGCACCAAAAGCATGCCCGTGCCGGCCGGATTATCAGGCCGGCCAGGGGCTGGCAGTGGCTTGCGGACGTGGCACGGGCCTTGCTTGGATGCATGCTATTAACCAAACAAGGGAGCGTTGACGATGCTACTTAAAAACGACTTGCTCTATTACCCGGCGCAGGCGCGCACGGTCCGCATTTTGTGGATCGACAGCGCCGCCAGCGTTGCCTACACCTTCGACGTGGGCGTGAAAGGTGCGCATCCCGAGCTCGCGCCGCTGCATTGCCTGCACGCCGACCTGGGCGCGCGGCGCGCGCAGCTGATGCTGGTGGACCCGTATGCGGCGCGCGGCGATCCGTCCCTGCTGCCGGCGCGCCACCGCCAGGTGCGCGACCGCGCGTGGGCCGTGGTGCAAGGCTTGATCGCCGACGAACCGGCCATCTACCAGGCGCGCCACCGGGGGCGCATGGTGATGGCGCAAAGCGCGCTGCACGGCGTGTCGCACCCGTCCATCTACCGCTACCTGCGGCGCTACTGGGAGCGCGGCCAGCATCCCGATACGCTGCTGCCGGACTATAAAAACTCCGGCGCGCCGGGCAAGACGCGCGGCTCCAGCGCCGGCGTCAAACGCGGGCGCCCGCGCAAGGCCGGCACTCATCCGGGACTGAACGCCGACGACGGCATCCGCCGCACCTTTCACGCCGCCGTGGCGCGCTACAGCGCCACCCACGCGCAGTTCTCGCGGCGCGGCGCGTACCGCCAGATGATCGAGGATTTTTTCGATCCGCGCGAGGCCGACCGCTTGCCGACTTTCGGTCAATTCAATTACTGGATCGAAAAGGATGCACCGGGTGCGAGCGCCTCGGCGTGAACCGGCGCGCGGGACGACGCAGCTTACCCGGTCGTCTTGTCGTCGTCGTAGGCCGGCAAGGATTCGCCGCAATCCTTGCAGTACTTCGCATCCGGCTCGTGTCCTTCGCTCAGGCACGACGGACAGGTGCGCGTGGTCGGCCGCCAGTTCATGCGCTGCGACGTCATCTCGGCCGTCACAATCCCGGTCGGCACCGCCAGCACGCCCCAGCCCAGCAGCATCATGAACGCGGCGATCAGGCGCCCCAGGTTGGTCTGCGGCGTCAGGTCGCCGTAGCCGACCGTGGTCATGGTCACCGTGGCCCAGTACATCGCCATCGGAATGCTGGTGAAGCCGTTTTTCGGCCCCTCGACCACGTACATCACGGTACCCAGGATGAGCACCGCCATCATCACCACCGACAGGAACACGAGGATCTTGCGCCCGCTGGCGCGCAGGGCGCGGCCCAGGCGCAGGTATTCGGTGATGTACAGCGTCAGTTTGAAGATGCGGAAAATGCGCAGCAGGCGCAGGATGCGGATGTCCAGGAACGCCGACGCTTCCGGCACCAGCAGCGCAAAGTAGGTCGGCAGCACCGACACCAGGTCGATCACGCCGAAAAAACTGGTCGCGTAGCGCCATGGATGGCGCACGCAGCACAGGCGCGCGATGTATTCGGCCGTAAACAGCAGCGTGAAGGTCCACTCCAGCATATTGAGCGGGCGCTTGATGGCGCCGGTCGCCGCTGGCACGCTGTCGAGGATGACCACGGCGATGCTGAGCAGGATGACGGCCACGAGCAGCACGTCGAAATGCCGGCCGGCGCTGGTATCGGCTTCGAAAATGATCGTATAGATGCGTCGGCGCAGCCCGCTATCGGGTTTGCCGAAGACAGGCGGCGTGTGCGGAGCGATGTCCGCGGCGGCAGGCGTGGTGGTGTCGGTCATGGTGCCGGCAGGGTAGCACGGACGAGGGACGCCGGGCGGCGCCCCGTTTTAATTAATCGGCGTGGCGTTCGACCCAGACCGCGAAGGCGTCGACGAACTTCTGCAAAAAGGCCTTGGTGCTGTCGTTGGTGAGGTTGTCGCCGTCGTACTGGCTGGCGACATTGGCCAGGTAGGCTTCGGGCTGCTGCATGGCGGGCATGTTCAGGAACACCAGCGACTGGCGCAGGTGATGATTGGCCCCGAAGGCGCCGAGCGCGCCCGGCGTCACGCTGACCACGGCGCAGGGCTTGCTGCCCCAGGCGCTCTGGCCGTACGGACGCGAGCCGACGTCAATGGCGTTTTTCAGGGCGGCCGGCACCGAGCGGTTGTATTCGGGAGTGCAGAACAGGACCCCGTCGAATTCCTTGAGCTTGTCGCGGAATTCGGTGTAGACGGGCGGCGGCGCCGCGTCGTCGTCCTGGTTGTACAGCGGGAGCTGGCCGATCTCGATGATCTCCATTTCCAGCGTGGGCGGCGCCAGCAGCATCAGGGTCTTGGCGACCTTGCGGTTGAAGGAGTCCTTGCGCAAGCTGCCAATAATGACGGCGATTTTTCGTGAGGCCATGGCGGTCCTTTCGGGGGTGGTTGGTTGGTCGGAGATGCGTGATTTGCAAATCTTAACAATTTTCACAGTACCACGCGCGCGCGCTCCCGAACACCCCCGGAAGGCTTAATAGGCGATGGTAAAACGCTGGCGGCGGTGCGCCGGCTGTTCCAGCTCGTCGATCATGGCCACCGCGTAGTCTTCCACCGAAATGGCGCTGTTGCCGGCGCCATCGACCAGCAACTGGTCGCCGCCGAGGCGGAACACGCCACTGCGCTCACCTGGCGAAATCATCGCCGCTGGACTGAGCATGGTCCAATCGAGCGAGGCTTCGTCGCGCAGCAGATTGAGCGCTTGGCGCGCGCCTTCCGCGCTGGCGCGGTACGCGTCCGGAAAGCCTGGGGTGTCGAGCAGTTGCACGCCAGGCGCGACCTCGAGCGAGCCGGCGCCGCCGACGACCAGCAGGCGTGGCGCGTGCGCCTCCTTGACGGCGGCGATGATATTGCGCACGCCGGACAGGTAATACGACTGCACATCGCCGTGGGCGTGGCCGCTGAAGGCCGACAGCACCGCGTTCGCGCCGGCCAGTTGCGCGGTGAGCGCGGCGACGTCCATCACGTCAGCCTTGCGCGCCGTCAGGCGCTCGCGCGCGGCCAGCTTGTCGGGACGGGTCGCCAGCGCGGTGACGGCATGGCCACGGTTGAGTGCTTCATTCAATAAGGCTGTGCCGATGAATCCGGTGGCGCCGATCAAAACGATGTTCATTGCAATGCTCCTGCTGTGGGGTTGGTATGGAGAGCATCATGCCAGCAAGCATTGATCAGATAAACAGTGTCTTGCGCATTTCATTGTTACCGTTTTCTTATCAATGCAGCGGACTGGGCAATTTGAAGGCGGCTTGCGCTGACGCAAAGCGGACGCTGGCATAACGCCGATTATCGACAACACGCCTGACCGGGCGCATGAAACCGTGTCGTCGCGCGGTGCGGGGCGCCACCCACAGGAGGCACAGCATGGACAAGCATAGCAGTCTGCAAGGCAGGACAAACAGTGCGAGTTACGACCGGCCGCGCGTGGTCGTGCGCTTTCGCGAAGGGGTGCGCCTGGCGGACCGTCCCGACCTGGGCGAGCAGATCGAAAACACCGGCATCGGCCCGTGGCGGCGCCTCCTGGCGCAGTTCCCCGACCTGAAACTGAGCCCGGTCTTCACCGTGCTCAAATCGGACGACCTGCGCGAGCTGCAGCGGCGCGCGGCCGCCACGGACACGTCCTACCGGCCGGCCGACTTCAACACCTTCTATTATGTCGACGCGCCGCCCGAGACCGACCTGATCGAACTGGTACGCACGCTGCTGCGCTGGAACAGCGTCCAGACGGCCTACATCGACCAGGGCGGCCCCGACCCCGCCGTCAACGCGGCCAACGATCCGCGCTCGGTCAACCAGGGCTACCTCGATCCTTCACCGGACGGCATCGACGCCGAATACGCGTGGACCTTTACCGGCGGCGACGGCGCCGGTCAGCGCTTCATCGACCTCGAACGCGGCTGGACGCTCAATCACGAAGACCTGGCCGCGCACGGCGCCACCCTGCTGCACGGGACCCTGCTCGACACCTCGCGCGCGCACGGCACCTCGGTGCTCGGCGAAATCTGCGCGGTCGATAACGCGATCGGCTGCGTCGGCATTGCGCCCAACATCGCCTCGGTCGATGTGGTGTCTTTCCACGGCAGCACGCGCCCGAACGCCGTCATCGCCGCCATCACCAACCTCGCCTTCGGCGACACCTTGCTGCTCGAAGCCCAGGTCGCGCTCAACGGCACCGCCCTGCTCGGCCCCATCGAAGCCTACGATGCCGAGTACGAGGCGATCCGCCTGGCCACGGCGCTCGGGATCATCGTGGTCGAAGCGGGCGGCAACGGCACCAATAACGGCGGCACGCCGGCGCTGAACATGGATACCTACACCACGCTCGGCGGCCAGGCCATCTTGCACCGCGATCCGGGCAATCCGCAGTTCCGCGATTCGGGCGCGATCATCGTCACCGCCGCCAGTTCAACCGCGCCGCACACGCGCCTGGCCTACGGCCCGCACGGCAAGCGCATCGACTGCTATGCCTGGGGCCAGGGCATCAACACCTGCTCGTCGAACGACGCCGGCTCCACCACGGCCTACACCACGGGCTTTTCCGGCACCTCGGGCGCCTCGCCGATCGTCACCGGCGCGGCGCTGGCGGTGCAGGGGCGCGCGCAGGCGCAGCTGGGCTACCGGCTCAGTCCGCGCCAGATGCGCGCAGTGCTCAGCGACCCGGCCACCGGCACCCTGCCCTCGGCGCTCGAAACCACCCAGATCCGCGTCATGCCGAACCTGCGCAAGATCTTCGACACCTTCTTCAACGCCGGGCCGGACGTGTACCTGCGCGACTTCGTCGGCGATACGGGCCTGCCGCACACCGGCGCCATCTCGGCCAGCCCGGACATCATCCTGCGGCCCACGCCCGTGCCCTCGCCGCAGGCCAGCTTCGGCGCGGGCAGCGGCACCGAGAACAATGCGGGCCTCGGCTACAAGGCCGAAGCGGGCCAGGACAACTATATTTATGTGCGGGTGCTGAACCAGGGCGGCTCCGCCGCCGTCAACGTGCAGGCCACCGTGTACTGGGCGCCGGTGGCCACCCTGATCACGCCGGACCTGTGGAACCTGGTCGGCGCCACGGTCCTGCCGAACGTGCCGACCGGCGAGCAGCTGACGGTATCGAGCGCGCTGGTGTGGGCCAAGGCCGGCATTCCCGCACCGGGCCATTACTGCTTCGTCGGGCTGGTGGGAACAAGCGGCGACCCGGCGCCGGGACCGGCCGACTTCCTCAACTTCGATAACTTCCGGCGCTTCATCCGCGAGAACAACAACGTCACCTGGCGTAACTTCAACGTCGAGAACAACGATCCGGACGTCGAAGACCCGACGCTGCCGCGCGGCTTCAAGGCGCTGGCCTTCCTCGCGCCCGGCGCCCCGGACCGCGCCCGCAACATGGCACTGGAAGTGGTGGCGCGCCTGCCGGAAGGCGCGCGGGCAGTGCTGGAAGTGCCGCTGGTGTACTTCGAGATGCTGCGCGAGCGCCGCCAGTACGGGCGCGTGAAGATCGACAGCGAGCGCCGCGTGGCCTTTTTGGCGATCAATGCGAGCGGGCGCACGGCGTTCGGCGAGGTGCCGTTTCCCGCCAAGTCGCGCATGGCGATGCGCCTGCTGGTCGAGATCCCGGAGCAGTACCGCGAACGCACGTTCCAGGTCTACGTGCGCCAGTTGTTCGAGCGCGAGGAAATCGGCAGGGTTACCTGGCAACTGGAGCCCAGGCGCGACGGCAATTGATACGCCGGGCGTCATGGACGATAATGGATTGTTACCCGATCCTTATCAATGCCCATGGCGCCTCTCGACCAGATTGACCTGAACAGCCTGACCATCTTCGACGCCGTCGCCGAAGCGGGCAGTTTCACGGCGGCGGCCGAGCGGCTGGGCGTGGCCAAGGCCAGGATCAGCGTGCAGATCGCGCGCCTGGAACGCCAGTTGGGGGTGTCGCTGTTTACCCGCACCACGCGCCAAGTGGCGCCCACCGAGGCAGGACGCGCGCTGCATGCGCAGTGCCAGCCCTTGCTGCGCGCCCTGTCGGACGCGCTGGCGCAAGCCGGTAGCGAGCAGGGCGAGTTGTCCGGCATGCTGCGCATCTCCACCACGGCGCTGCAGGTGGAACACTCGATCGGCCCGGCGCTGGTGGCGTTCATGGCGCGCCATCCACGCATCACTGTCGATGTGCGTACCGCCGACAAGGTGGCCGACATGGTTGCCGAAGGCATCGACCTGTCGTTTCGCATGGGCTGGCTGCGCGACTCGACCCAGCGCGCCATCAAGCTGGGCGAGTTCACGCAGCATGTGGTGGCGTCGCCGGCGTACCTGGAACGGCGCGGTTATCCGGCCACGCCGCAGGACCTGGCGCAACACGACTGGGTGGCGCTATCGCTGATGCGCACCCCGCTGACCTGGACGTTTACCGGCGCCGATGGCGTCCAGGCCGTGGTGCACACCAATTCGCGCCTGCAGGTCGACTCGCCCGCCGCGCTGCTGGCGCTGATCGAACAAGGCGCCGGGGTGACGGTGATGGAAGGGCAAACCCTGCGCGCGAGTTTGAAGGCGGGCACGGTGGTCGAACTGCTGCCGCAATGGTCGCTGCCGCGCGGCGGCATGTACGCGGTGCTGCCGCCGGGACGCCAGGCGCCCGCGCGGGTGCGCGCATTTATCGAGTTCTATCGCGAGTTCTTGAGCGCGTTGTAAGAGACGCAAGCGGTAAACTATATTGATCGTCCCCGGACCGCGTCAGCAGGATCGAAGGAGTCTTCGCTGTGGATTTCGCCGTCATCATCCTGAACACGTGCATCGAGCGCCCTCGCGATGGAGATCATCTTGCGAATGACCGCCGGGTCAGGATTTTTTGTATAAACCTCGCCAAGTTCCCACCATAGCGGCCATTTCTCGGCGTGCGACACCACCAGCCAGTTTTCGGACCCTGGATTTTCGTGATCGGGTTCGATCTCGCTATCGCCAGACGCGTAGTCCAGCCACTCCGCTAACGAGATCGCCGGACCATGTTCATCAGCCCAGAACTGCCTGCGTGTTATGTGGAAATCGTAGCCCATCACTTGCATTTCTTAAGATGAAAAGTGGACTAAATCCTGCCGCGCCTGAACTCGGCCAGGAACTTTTTCGCCTGCGCCGCCGTCAGCACCACCACCGGGTCGCCATGCCAGGCGTACAAGAACGGCGTGCCCCCAAGACGGTCGGTCAGCTTGGCCGACAGCAGGAAGCGGGTGCCGGCCGGATGCAAGGCCGGGTCGACCAGCGCGCGCGCGCACTGCACGCGCAGGCTGGGGGCGAAGGCTTGCCCCGCCATCGGGCGGATGCGCAAGGCGCCGGTGCGCCCATCTTCGAACGACTCGACCGCAACGTCGCGGTAAGCCCAGGTATCACGGGTCATGCTGATGCTTTCGCAGGGACGACCGGCGCGCGCACCACATGCGCCTCGCGGATCGGCAGGTTGATCAGGGCGGCCGCCAGGGCCAGCACGATGTCGGCGTACCACATCCAGGTGTAGTCGCCGTAGGTCACGAACGACAGGCCGCCGAGCCAGGCGCCGAAAAAGCCGCCCACCTGGTGCGACAGCAAGGTCAATCCGAACAGCGTGGACAGATAGCGCATGCCGAACAGTTTGCCGACCAGGCCCGCCGTGGGTGGCACGGTGGCCAGCCAGGTAAAGCCAAGCGCGCCGGCGAACACGTAGAAGGTGGTGGCCGTTTTCGGCGCCAGCAGGTAGATGACGATGATCACGGCGCGGCTGGCGTACATCAGGGCCAGCAAGGACTTCATGCGGTAGCGGGTCGAGAGCGCGCCGGCGCTCAAGCTGCCGGCGATGTTGAATAGGCCAATCAGGGCGAGCGCGGTGGCCGATACTCCCGGCGACAGGTTGCACAGGGCGACTTCGCCCGGCAGGTGCGTGACCAGGAATGCGATGTGAAAGCCGCAGGTGAAAAAGCCGGCGTGCAGGCACAGGTAGCTGCGGTCGCGCAGCGCGATCCTGATCTGCGCACCGAGGCCGATGCCGGGCGCCTCGACCGGCTTGGCCGGGACCACGGCTGCGGGATCGGCCTTGGCCATCCCCGCGCCCTTGCGCAGCGGCCAAGCCAGCGGAATCGTCAGCAAGGTGGTGGCCGCCATGGTCAGCATCGCCATCACCCAGCCGGCGCTGTTAATGATCGCCTGCATCAGCGGGGCGAACACGAACTGGCCGAACGAGCCGCCGGCGTTGATGAAACCCGCCGCGAACGGACGGCGCGCGGCCGGCAAACGCTGCGCGGTGGCGCCGATCAGGATCGAGAAGCTGCCCGCGCCCGCCCCCGCCGCGCTTAAAAAGCCCATGGTAACGATCAGGCCCCACTGCGACGAGACGAACGGCGTGAGCGCCATGCCGGCGGCAAGCATGACGGCGCCGACGATAATCACCCTGGCCGAGCCCCATTTGTCGGCCACCGCGCCGAACACCGGCTGCGCCGCGCCCCACATGAACTGGCCGATCGCCATGGCAAAGCTGATCGAGGCGATTCCCAGCCCGGTCGCGGTGTTAATCGGAGACATGAACAGGCCGGTGGTCAGGCGCGCGCCCATGGTGATCATCAAAATCGCCGAGGCGGCGAGGATCAGCAGCCACGCGGCGCGCGGGGTCATCTCAGTCTGGGTGGGCATGATTCAGGTTCTCGATCAGGGGCGTTAGTCGGGCAAGCGTGGTGTCCAGTTGCGTGTGCAGGGCGCGCACGGCGTCGCGCCCGACCAGTTGTTCGAAGGCGCGCTGGGCGTCGCACCAGGCCAGGTAGGCTTGGCCCAGTTTTTCCTGGCCGGCGTCGGTGATGGTGACGATGCGCTGGCGGCTGTCGGCGCCGGGGCGCGCCGCGACCCAGCCCGCGTCGGTCAGCGGCTTGAGGTTGCGCGTGAGCGTGGTGCGCTCCATGCCGAGGCGCTCGGCCAGTTCGGCCACCGGCAGCGCGGCGCGCGCCACGTTGGCGAGCACGCTGTACTGGGTGGTCTTGAGGCCCACGGCGGCCATGTGCTGGTCGTACACGCGCGACATGGCGCGCGTGAGCTTGCGCAGCTTGAAGCAGGTACAGCCCAGGGGCTTGTCGGTGGTATCGGTCATGGTTTCGGGAAATAGGTGCAGGTACACTGATTATTCGAAGTATATTACAATCGATCTGCCTTGTGTGCATGGCCCGACTTTTTAATCAGCGATAAGAGGATGATGATGGAACAAACAGACAAACGCCAGCAATGGCTGGACGACGCCGCGACAATGCGCGCCAGGCTGGCCGCGCCGGGCGTGGCCGACCGCGCGCAACTACGCAGCCGCAGCGGGATCGAGTTCCTGGAAGCGATCGGCAGCGGCGCCCTGCCCCCGGCGCCGATCGCGCAGTTGATGGGCATTGTGCCGATCTCGGTGGAGCCGGGTCGCACCGTGTTCCAGGGAACGCCGGAGCTGGCGCATTACAATCCGAGCGGCGTGGTGCACGGCGGTTATGCGGCCACCATGCTCGACACCGCGCTCGGCTGCGCAATCCATACGATGCTGCCGGCCGGCAAGGGATACACGACCCTGGAGTTGAAGGTGAACTATCTCCGCGCGATGACGGACCAGACCGGGCCGGTGCGGGCCGAGGCGACCGTGGTCAGCGTGGGTGGACAGGTGGGCGTGGCCGAAGCGCGCATCACCGATGCGAACGGCAAGCTGTATGCCTTTGCGACCACGACTTGCCTGGTGTTCGATATCAGCGCTGGGTGATGGTGGAGAGATTGCCGCTGCCGTTTTGCAGCACGCTGGCGGTAAAGGCATTGCCGGTTTGCGTGATGCGCGAGAAATTGCCTGTCGTCCAGTTGAGTACACCATTCTGCACCGTGGTGGCGCGGTTGTAGTTGCCGGCCTGGAGGATCTCGGAGACGCTGCCGTTGAGCGTCGATGTTGCAGAGGCAAAGTTCTCGTTTCCAGCCTGGACGATGGTCGAGCCGTTGACTGCCCCGCTTTCATCGGCGCGCGCGACGTTGCGTTCGCCGTTTTGCGTGATCGACTGGTCCACCGTGAAGATGGTGCCTTTCTGGCGCACCCAGGCGTCGTTCAATTTGCCGGTCTGCGCCACCCTGACGAAGGAGTAGGCGGCGTCATCCTGGTCGATGAACACCTTGTTGAAGGTGCCGTTCTGGTCGATCTCCGGTCCGCCGTAGCCCGAGAAGTACTGATAGACCACGATCCAGTTAGCCGAACCGGTCTGGCGCGCCGCGACCGAAAACGTGGGCAGCTCTTGTTGATTGAGCGAGGCGTAATTGTTGCTGCCGCGCTGATGGAGCGACAGTTGCGAACTGTTCACGTTGTCCTGCCTGAACACGCCCACATTGCCCTGTCCAGACTGGAACATATGGCTATCGCTGCGGTCGGCGTGCTCTTGCAGGACGCTGGCAACATTGGCGCGGCCCTCCTGGCTGACCTCGACACGCCCGACAGTGGCGATCTGGACGATGCCGCCATCGCGGATGACGGGGTCGCCGATATAGTTGTCGGCGCCGCGCTGTACCACGCTCACTTGCGCGTAATCGGTGCTCTCGCGCTGCTCGACAAGACTCTTGTTGCCGCTGCCCTGCTGGGTGGTGTTAACGGACGTCTGCGCCGCCGCCGGGCCGCTGGCGCACGCCATGCCCGTGGCGAAGGCGATCGCCGTAAGTGCGGATTTCATGATGGGTCTCCCTGTGTTTGAACCTGACGAATCAGGTTCAAGTGTAGGGGTCGCGTTTTCAGGTCCGCCTGACGGCGATCAAGCTTCCCGGTCGCCGGGCCAGGCGGGCCTTGCTCACCGGTCCTTACGCGGTGACGGACTTGATCAACAGGCAGATCGCCTCGGCGGCCATGCCCTCTTCCCGGCCCAGGTAGCCGAGCTTCTCGTTGGTCTTGGCCTTGATGTTCACTTGCTGGGGCGAGACGCCAATGTCTTCGGCAATCCGCGACACCATCTGCGCAATATGCGGCGCCATCTTCGGCGCCTGGGCGATGATGGTGGCGTCGATATTGCCGATCGTGTAGCCGGTGGCGACCACGCGGTGCGCCACTTCGCGCAGCAGGGTGCGCGAATCGGCGCCGGCGAACATCGGGTCGGTGTCCGGGAAGTGCTTGCCGATGTCGCCCAGGCCGGCCGCGCCGAGCATCGCATCGATGATCGCGTGCAGCAGGACGTCGGCGTCCGAATGGCCGAGCAGGCCCATACGGTGCGGGATTGCGACCCCGCCGATAATCAGTTTGCGGCCCTCGACGAGGGCGTGGCAGTCGTAGCCGGTTCCGACGCGGAACGGCGGTGCGGGATTGTAGGATGCCAGTGCCATGGTCTCACTCATTTCAGGTTAAGGCGCGGCCAGGTACATCTCGGCGATCCGGATGTCCGCCGGCAGCGTCACTTTTAAATTACGGGGATGTCCTTCGACCAGCTTGGGCGAAAAGCCCAGGGCCTCGACCGCACTGGCGTCATCGGTGATGACGCTGGCGTCGGTGGCCGCTGCGAGTGCATCGCACAGCAGCTTGTAGCGAAACATCTGCGGCGTCTGCGCCAGCCACAGACCATCGCGGGCGACGGTGGTGATGCTGGCGGCATTCGCGCCGCTGCGCTTGACGGTGTCCACGACCGGCAGGGCCAACAGGCCCCCGACCGGATCGTCGCCCACCGTGGCGATCAGCTTGTCGATCAGCGCGGCGTTCAGGCCCGGCCGCGCCGCGTCGTGCACCAGCACCCAGTCGTGCTCGTGCAACTCGCCCTCCAACGCCCGCAGGGCGTTGCGGACCGACTCCATGCGGCTCGCGCCGCCGCAGCGCAGCACGGAGGCTGCGCCGGACGGCACGATGGCGTCGATATACTCGTCGCGCGCGCTGACCACGACGTAGGTATGGGCGATCAAGCCGCTCGACAAAAACGCGTCGAGGGTGTGACGCAGCATCGGCTTGGCGCCGATGGGCAGGTATTGCTTGGGGCAGCCCGACGCCATCCGCGCGCCAATGCCGGCGGCGGGGATCAGGGCAAAATAGCGCGGTGCGGAATGCTTCATGGCTGTTGTCGTCGTCAATGTCGTTTAGCCGGTCTTATAAGGGACTGTACCTCACCTTTGCAAACTTTGCTCAGGCGCGCATACTCTTGCGGCGTGTCGATGGCGGCCTGCAAAAGCTCCACTTTCGCCATCTCGTTCTTTATGTACGTCATCCAGCCAGTATTGATTTCCTGCTGCAACAGGGCGCGAGCCCGGCCCGCCGGCGCGTAGAGCGGCTTGTTGTCGAACCGTTTGGACAGCGCCGCGCGCACCGTGACTTCCACTTTCGGCAAATGGTCGAGATAGGTCTTGAGGTGGCGCATCTCATGCGCAAGAATCTCCTGATATGCGCAAGAACCGGGAGAAAACTCGCGTCCGACGTAGACCACGATGGGGCTGTAGAACAGCGAAACCGTGATTTTCGGCGCCACGCACTCGTAGCCGCTCAAGGGGTCTTTCAGCATCGCACCGTTGAGGCCGATTGACATGCGCGACTCGGTGCGGGTCAGTCCCAGCACGAAAGAGTTGGGGCGTCCGGGTTTCATGGCGGTCAGGCCGTGCAGCGACACCGTGTTGTTGATGGTGTAGCCGTTCTGCGCCGACGTCAATACCGACACCGCCTTGTCGATCGAATCTTCGCAGCGCACCTGGAACGCGGTGCGCGCGGCCCAGCAAGGGTGCGAGCCAAGCAAGCCCAGTGCGAACGCAAACGCGGACGCCAGGATGTTCATGGTCGCTCAGGCCGGGGTCCAGCTTCCGGCGATCAGCTTTTCGAGCCAGAAGGCGCCGATGATGGTTTTCACGTCGGTGACCTGGCCCGTGCGCACCATCTCGAGCAGTTCGGGCACGCTGGCGCTGAAGATCTCCAGGAACTCGCCGTCGTCCAGTTTTGCCGGGCCGGCCGTCAGGCCGCGCGCGACGAACAGCTCAAGGTGCTCGTCCGAGTAGGCAATGGCGTTGTGGATCGTACTGACAAATTGCCAGTCGGTCGCCGTGTAGCCGGTTTCCTCCTGCAGCTCGCGCCTGGCGCAGGCCAGCGGTTCCTCGCCCGCATCGATTTTTCCAGCTGGGAATTCGATGAAGACGCGGCCGAGCGGATAGCGGAACTGGCGTTCGAGCAGCACGCGGCCATCGTCCAGGATCGGCAGGATGACCACGGCGCCCGGATGGCGGATGTATTCGCGGGTGGCGACGGCGCCGTTGGGCAAGGTCACGCGGTCGTGCGAGACCTTGAGAAAGCTGCCGTCGTAGGCGACGCCACCATCGATACGTCGCTCTGTCAGGTGATCCTCAGTCAGGTGCGAGTCCAGGTGCGAGTCCATGTGCGGCTCCTTGCGGTTAATGTTGGCGCTTGCGCAGGTAGCGCATCACGAAGCCCGGGAACGCCAGCACCACGAACAGCGGCACGGTGATCATGTAGAACTCCTTGACCTGCACGAAGACGTTACCGATGCGCGACTCGAGCAGGTAGGCGATGCCGCCCACCACAAAGTACAGCACCAGTAATTCGGCCACGCGCAGCCAGCCCGACTTGTTCGGCGCCTCACCGGGCGCGCTGTTCAAGGGGATGACGCCGAACAGCCGTTCGTTGATGAACGGCAGGTTGGCCGCCGCCAGGGCAATGGCGATGGCCAACCAGCTCGATGACGACACGTCCATCAGGAACCGATAGTCTTCGTCATCGCGTTCAGGCATGCGGCCAGCAGCGGACCGGCGAACACGCCGAGCAGCACGGTAGCGATACCATTGATGGACAGGACCGCGCGCATGTCGAAGGGCGCGACGATCGGGGTGGTGTCGGTCGGCTCGTCGAAGTACATGACCTTGACCACGCGCAGGTAGTAGAACGCGCCGATCAGCGAGAACATCACCGCCACCACGGTCAGCCACACGGCGCCGGTCGAGAGCACCGCTTCGAGCACCGCGAACTTGGCGGCAAAGCCCATCATCGGCGGCACGCCGGCCAGCGAGAACAGCAAGATCGCCATGACGATCGCGAACCACGGGCTGCGCTTGGCCAGGCCCTTGAAGTCGTTCATTTCTTCGGCTTCGAAGCCGCTGCGCGAGAGCAGCATGATCACGCCGAAGGTGCCGAGCGTGGTCAGGACGTAGGTGATCGAGTAGTACATGGCGGCGCTGTACGCCGAAGCGGCGTTGCTGGCGTCGGCCATGGCTTTCGGATCGAGCGGATTGGCGACCACGCCGGCCAGCAGGCCGAGCAAGACAAAGCCCATTTGCGCGATGGTCGAATAGGCCAGCATGCGCTTGATGTTGGTCTGGGCGATGGCGGTCAGGTTACCGATCGCCAGCGACAGCACGGCCAGCACCATCAGCATCTGCTGCCAGTCGATCGCCATCGGCAGCAAACCTTCCACCAGCAGGCGGATGCAGATCGCAAACGCCGCCAGTTTCGGCGCGCCGCCCAGCAGCAGGGTCACCGCGGTCGGCGAACCCTGGTACACGTCGGGGACCCACATATGGAAGGGCACCACGCCAAGCTTGAACGCCAGGCCGGCCACCAGGAACACCAGGCCAAACACCAGGATGTGCGCATTGGCCTTGGCCGACGATGCCGCTTTCGAGATTTCGCCGATGTCGAGCGAACCGGTGGCGCCGTACAGCATCGAGATGCCATACAGCAAGAAGCCGGAAGCGAGCGCGCCGAGGATGAAGTACTTCATCGACGCTTCGGTCGACACGGCGTGGTCGCGGCGCAGCGCAACGAGTGCGTACAGCGACAGCGACATCAGTTCCAGGCCCAGGTAAATGATCAGCATGTTGTTACCGGAGATCATGATCATCTGGCCGAGCAGCGAGAACAGCGCGAGCACATAGAATTCGCCGCCCAGGTTGCCCGACAACATGCCACGCGCGGTGGCATAGGTGCGCGAGTAGACCAGCGTGATGCCGATGGCCAGGTAAGTGAACATCTTCAGCAGGTTCGACATCGGGTCCGACACGAACATGTTATGGAAGGTGTAGACCGTGGTGCCGGCCGCGTAGTCGGCGTAGCTCAAGGCGGCGCAGCCGAGCAGCGCACCGAGCGAGAGCAGGTACGTGACGATGCGCTTCTCTTCCTTGAGGAACATGTCGATCAACAGGATGCTTGATGCGGCGATCAGCAGGAAGATTTCGGCGTAAACCGGGATCAGGTTGGGATTCGTAGTCTGGATCATAGTCTTCTTTAGTGCGGCAGTTTCGACACGGCGACATGCTCGAGCAGGTCGGCGACCGAGGTTTGCATCGTGTCGGTGAACGGCGCAGGGTACAGGCCCATCGCGATCACGGCGATGGCCAGGATGCCGAGCATGACGAATTCGCGCGTGTTCAGGTCCGTCAGTTCGGCCACGTGCTTGTTGGCGACCTTGCCGAAGACCACGCGCTTGACCATCCACAGCGAGTATGCGGCGCCGAAGATAAGGGCGGTTGCGGCCAGCATGCCGATCCAGAAATTGAATTCGACCGCGCCCAGGATGACCATGAACTCACCGACGAAACCGGAGGTGGCCGGCAAGCCGCAGTTGGCCATCGAGAACAGCACGATAAAGGCGGCGAAGCGCGGCATGCGGTTGACCACCCCTCCGTAGTCGGCGATCTGGCGCGAGTGCATGCGGTCGTACAGCACGCCGATACACAGGAACATGGCGCCCGAAATGAAGCCGTGCGAGATCATCTGCACGATGCCGCCCGAGACCGACATCTGGTTGAACATGAAAAAGCCCAGGGTGACGAAACCCATGTGCGCGATCGACGAATAGGCGACCAGTTTTTTCATGTCCTTCTGGACCAGTGCGACCAGGCCGATGTAGATCACGGCGATCAGCGACAGGGTGATGATGAAGCCACCCATGTAATGCGATGCATCAGGGGTGATCGGCAGCGAAAAACGCAGGAAACCGTATGCGCCGAGTTTGAGCATGATCGCGGCCAGCACGGCCGAACCGCCCGTTGGCGCTTCGACGTGGACGTCCGGCAGCCAGGTGTGGACCGGGAACATCGGCACCTTGACGGCAAACGCCATCAGGAAGGCCAGGAAGATGAAGATCTGCTCTTTCATCGACAGCGGCAGCTTGTGCCAGGCCAGGATGTCGAAGGTGCCCGAGACGTTGTACAGGTAGACGATGGCGACCAGCGTGAGCAGGGAACCCATGAAGGTGTACAGGAAGAACTTGAACGAGGCGTACACGCGGTTCTCGCCACCGAACACGCCGATGATGATGAACATCGGGATCAGGGTCGCTTCGAAGAAGAAGTAGAACAGCAAGCCGTCCATGGCGCAGAACACGCCGATCATCAGGCCCGACAGGATCAGGAAGGAACCCATGTACTGGGCCACGCGCTTTTCGATCACTTCCCACGCCGAGATCACGACGATCACGGTGATGAAGGCCGTCAGCGGCACGAACCACAGCGACAGGCCGTCGATCGCCAGCGAGTACATGATGTTGAAGCGGCCGATCCACGGCGTGCTTTCGGCGAACTGCATGCCGTGCGCGGCGTTGTCGAAGTGCTGCAGCAGCGGCAAGGTGACCAAAAAGCTGGCGATGGACGCGATCAGCGCCAACCACCGGGTCAAGCCCGGCTTGTTGTCGCGGCCAACCGCAAGAATGGCCGCGCCAAGGACGATCGGAAGCCAGATCGCCAGGCTCAGATACGGAGGAAAATTAGAAATCGTAGACGGCATCATGTTTTATTGTCTTTGCGTGTCTGTTAAGCGTGCCAGAACGGGAGGAAGTACATCAGCGCGCCGAGCACACCGATGATCATCACAAACGCGTAGTGGTAGATGTAACCGGTCTGTCCGAGACGGACGATGGACGAGAACCAGCCAACCAGTTTCGCGCTTCCGTTGACGACCAGGCCATCGATGAGGCCCTTGTCGCCGATATTCCACAGGCCGTTGCCAAGCAGGCGCGCGCCACCGGCGAACACCACCTCGTTGAACTTGTCCATGTAGTACTTGTTGTCCAGCAGCGTATGGACCGCCTTGAAGTGGCGGTAGAACCAGGCCGGCACGCGCGGATTGACCATGTAGCAGTAGTACGCCGCAGCCACGCCGGAGATCGCCAGCCACAGCACCGGCGAGGTCAGGCTGTGCGTGACCATGGCCAGCGGGCCGTGGAATTCTTCGGCCAGGATGTGCATTGCCTTGTGATTCTCGCCAACGGTAATGACCTTGTCGAAGAACTTACCGAACAGCATGGGACCGATGGTCAGGTAGCCGATGACCACCGAAGGAATCGCCAGCAGGATCAGCGGCAGGGTCACCACCAGCGGCGACTCGTGCGGCTTCTGGCCAGGGGCCAGGCCGTGGTGCGCATGGTCGTCGTGTTCCTCTTCATGGTGCGCGTCGGACTCGTGCGCATCGGCGTGCTTGGCGTCATGCTTGGCGTCGTGCTTCTTATCGTGCTTGGCGTCGTGCTTCTTATCGTGCTTGGCGTCGTGGGCATGATGGTCGTGCGCATGCGCCTTGCCGAAACGCTCTTCGCCGTGGAATACCAGGAAGTACATGCGGAACGAGTAGAACGCCGTGACGAACACGCCGGCCATCACCGCAAAGTAGGCGAAGCCCGAGCCCCAGATGGTGCTCGCGTGGACCGCCTCGATGATGCTGTCTTTCGAGTAGAAGCCCGAGAAGAACGGGGTGCCGATCAGCGCCAGGGAGCCGAGCAGCGCGGTGATCCAGGTAATCGGCATGTACTTGCGCAGGCCGCCCATGTTGCGGATGTCCTGGTCGTGGTGCATGCCGATGATGACCGAGCCGGCGCCGAGGAACAGCAGCGCCTTGAAGAAGGCGTGGGTCATCAGGTGGAACACGGCGACCGAGTAGGCCGACGAACCGAGCGCCACGGTCATGTAGCCGAGTTGCGACAGGGTCGAGTAAGCGACCACGCGCTTGATGTCGTTCTGGATGATGCCCAAGAAGCCCATGAACAGCGCGGTGATCGAACCGATCACCAGCACGAAGGACAAGGCGGTGTCGGACAGTTCGAACAGCGGCGACATGCGCGCCACCATGAAGATACCGGCGGTAACCATGGTGGCGGCGTGGATCAGGGCCGAAATCGGGGTCGGGCCTTCCATCGAGTCAGGCAGCCAGACGTGCAGCGGGAACTGGGCCGACTTGCCCATCGCGCCGATGAACAGGCAGATGCAGGCCACCGACAGCAGCATCCAGTCGCTGCCCGGCAGCGTCATGGCCGACAGCGCGCCGGCCTGGTCGAACACTTCCTTGTAATTCATGGTCTGTGCCGACGCCAGCAACAGTCCAATACCGAGGATGAAGCCGAAGTCGCCGACGCGGTTGACCAGGAACGCTTTCATGTTCGCGTAGATCGCGGTCGGGCGGGTGTACCAGAAACCGATCAGCAGGTACGAGACCAGGCCCACCGCTTCCCAGCCGAAGAACAGCTGCAGGAAGTTGTTCGCCATCACCAGCATCAGCATCGCGAACGTAAACAGCGAAATGTAGGCGAAGAAGCGGTTGTAGCCTTCGTCTTCGGCCATGTAGCCGATGGTATAGATGTGCACCATCAGCGACACGAAAGTGACCACGCACATCATCATCGCCGAGAGCGAATCGATCTGGAAGCCGACTTCCATCTTGATTTTGCCGACGGTCATCCAGTTGTAGATGGTGCCGTTGAAGCTGGCGCCGTCGAGAACGTCCATCAAGGTCATCACCGACAGGACCAGCGCGATCAGCACGCCCAAAATCGTGACGGTATGCGACGTTTTACGGCCGACCAGGTTACCGAAGAATTTTGTTCCGAACAAGCCCGCAATCACAGCACCAGCCAGCGGCGCCAGTGGTACGGCAAGAAGGACGTTAGGGTTAAGAAGTTGCCCCGCCATGTTGAACCTTAATCGTTATGTATTCGAGTATGAATGTAAGCGCCGGACGGACCGGATTAACCTTTGAGGGTATCGAGGTCTTCCACGTTGATCGTGTCCAGATTACGGAACATGACCACCAAAATCGCGAGGCCAATTGCCGATTCGGCAGCGGCGACGGTCAGGATGAAGAAGACAAAGATCTGCCCCGCCGCGTCGCCCAGGTAATGCGAAAACGCGATGAAGTTCAAATTCACGGCCAGCAGCATCAATTCAATCGCCATCAGCAGGACGATGACGTTCTTGCGGTTCAGGAAAATCCCGACGATCGAGATCGCAAACAGCAGTGCGCCCAGGATCAGGTAGTGTGCGAGCGATAAAGTCATTTTGTCTCCTTGGGGACGGCGACCGGTGGCGTGACGTCCGCCGAACCGGCCTGGGCTTCGGCGGCGGCCAGCGCGGCCGCTTTGGCAGCCGCATCGATGGCGGGCTGGTCGACCGTTGCCATCTTCACGATGCGCAGGCGGTCGTTACGCTTGACGCGCACGGCGTCGCCCGGATGGAAGGCCTTGGTATCCTTGCGGCGACGCAGGGTCAGCGCGACGGCGGCGACAATGGCCACCAGCAGGATGGCGGCGGCGATCTCGAAACCAAGGATGTACTTGGTGTAGATCAGCAGGCCCAATTCCTTGGTGCCGCCGATGTTCGCGCCGACGGCCTCGGCCTCCTGCTCGAACTTCATGAAGCCGCGCCACAGCACGGCCGCCATTTCCAGCACGATCACCACGCCGATACCGGTGGCCAGCGGCAGGTAGGACCAGAAGCCCTCCCGCATGCGGTCCATATTGATATCGAGCATCATGACCACGAACAGGAACAGCACCATCACCGCGCCCACATACACGAGCACCAGCACGATCGCCAGGAACTCGGCCTTGAGCAGCAGCCAGATGCCGGCCGCGTTGAAGAACGCCAGCACCAGGAACAGTGCCGCGTGGACCGGATTGCGGGCAGTGATTACACGGGTCGCGGCGGCAAGCATAATCGCCGAGAACACGTAGAACATGACAGTTTTAAATTCCATAACTAACCCAGAGGACTTGCAGTTAAATGTGCTAAAAGATTAGCGGTAAGGGGCATCGGCCGCGCGCGCGGCGGCAATGTCGCCCTCGTAGCGATCGCCAACAGCCAGCAACATCTCTTTCGTATAGTACAGATCGCCGCGTTTTTCGCCGTGGTATTCCAGCACATGCGTCTCGACGATCGAGTCGACCGGGCAGGATTCTTCGCAAAAGCCGCAAAAAATGCACTTGGTCAAATCGATGTCGTAACGCGTGGTGCGGCGCGAACCGTCGTCGCGCTGTTCCGATTCGATGGTGATCGCCATGGCCGGGCACACCGCTTCGCACAGCTTGCAGGCGATGCAGCGCTCTTCCCCGTTGGGGTAGCGGCGCAGCGCATGCAGGCCGCGGAAACGCGGCGACATCGGGGTTTTTTCTTCCGGATACTGCACGGTGATCTTGCGCGAGAACGCATAGCGTCCGGTCAGCGCCAATCCCTTGATCAGTTCGGTCAGCAGCATGCTGCTGAAAAAGTCTTTCACTCGTTCCATTATCTCTTCCTTACTTCCAAATATTCCAGGATGTCTGCATCCAGCCAGCGACCAGGACCAGCCACACCAGGCAGATTGGAATGAAAATCTTCCAGCCGAGGCGCATGATCTGGTCATAGCGATAGCGCGGGAAGGTGCCGCGAACCCAGATGAACAGCGAGACAATCACAAAGGCCTTGGCGAACAGCCAGAAGAAGCCGAGGAAACCGCCCAGTACGCCGCCAACTTCGAGGAAGGCGAACGGTGCGTGCCAGCCGCCCAGGAACATGATCGAGGCCAGGGTGCCGATCAGGATCATGTTGGCGTATTCGGCCAGCATGAACATGGCGTACGACATGCCCGAGTACTCGACCATGTGGCCGGCCACGATTTCCGATTCGCCTTCGACGACGTCGAACGGGGAACGGTTGCATTCGGCCAGGCCCGAGGTCAGGTACACCACGAACAGCGGCAACAGCGGCCACACGTTCCACGACAGCATGGAGACGCCGTGCGCCACGCCCCAACCCATGTTCTGGCCGGCGACGATGTCGGAGAAATTCAGGCTGCCCGAGACCATCAAAACCACCACCAGCACGAAGCCGATCGGAATTTCGTACGAAATCATCTGGGCCGAGGCGCGCATCGCGCCCATGAACGAGTATTTCGAGTTCGACGCCCAGCCGGCGATGATGATGCCGTACACCTCGATCGAGGTGATCGCCATCAGCAGCAGCAGGCCGGCGTTGATGTCGGCCAGGGCCACGCCCGGACCGAAGGGCACCACCACCCAGGCGGCCAGCGCCGGCATGATGGTCATGATCGGACCGAGGATAAACAGGCCGCTCGACGCCTTGGTCGGCACCACGATCTCTTTGAACAAGAGTTTGAGCGCATCGGCGATCGGCTGCAGCAAGCCCATCGGGCCCACGCGGTTGGGGCCGACGCGGATCTGGATCCAGCCGATCAGCTTGCGTTCCCACAAAGTCGCGTAGGCAACCAAGCCCATCAGCGGCAGCAGGACGCACATGATCTTGACCATGGTCCAGATCAGCGGCCACACGTAGCCGATGTTGGTGGCACCCCAGGCGTTGACGCCATCAATCATTTCAGGCAGAGCCATCAGACCCCCTCCCCTGCTTTTTCAACTGTGATCGCACCGAACATCGCGCCCAAGGTGGCGGTCAGCGGATGCGCCGAGGCGACACGCACGGTGTTGGCCGGCAGGCGGGCATCGACGCCGGCCACCAGGATGGCCGAGCCCGAACCTTGCGACACTTTTACCTTGGCGCCGGCCTGCACGCCCAGCTTGGCGGCCAGGTCGGCCGGCAAGATCACCAGTGGCGCGTTGGCGTCGGCGGTGCGCAGCAGCGGCTCGGAACGGCGCGCGATGGCGTCGGCAAAGTAGATCGGCACATCGGTGACGCGTTCCAGCGCGGTGCCGGTGCCGTAGGCGGCGCTTTTCAAGGCGGCCTTGCCGGTGTTGTTCAGCTTGGCCGACAGGTCGGTCACGTCTTTGCCGAACAGCTCGTCGCGAATCGCTTCGGAGGTGTCGTACTCGAAACCGGACAGGCCCAGCAGGTTGCCTAGCACGCGCAGCACTTTCCATGCCGGGCGGGTGTCGCCGAGCGGCTTGACGGTGCCGTTGAAACTTTGCGCGCGGCCTTCGCAGTTCACGAACGTGCCCGAGGTTTCGCTGAATGGCGACACCGGCAGCAGCACGTCGGCGTACTCGAAACCATGCTGGAAGGCCGACATGACGACGACCATTTCGGCGCTGTCGAGCGCGGCGCGCGCTTGCTGCGGGTTGGCGCAATCGAGTTCCGGCTCGGCGTTGAGCAGCACGTAAGCTTTTTTCGGTACCGAAAACACTGGCGCCGCGTTCTTGGCGAACGCGCCGACCAGGTAACCGCCGACCGTGTTGGCGGCCTCGGTCAGGTAACCGAACTTGGCGCCGGTCTGTTCGGCGATCCACTGCGCAGCCGCGTGCAGCGCGGACGCTTGCGGATGGTGGGCGGCGGCGTTGCCGAGCAAGACCACGCCCGGCAGGTTTTCGTCGCCGGTGTTCAGGCTGGCGGCAATCGCCTTGGCGGCATCGCTTGCTTCGATGTTCTCGAAACCGGCCGGCGCGGCCACGCCCTTGGCGGCGGCGACCGCGGCCACGATGCTCGACAAGGCGGCGAGCCAGTCGGACGGCGCGGCGATGATCTTGTTGGCGGTCGGGATCAACAGTTCGTCATCCGATGCGTGCACCAGCGACAGCTTGGCGCCGCCCTTGACGGCAGCGCGCAGGCGCGTGGCGACCAGCGGATGATCCTTGCGGATGAACGAACCGATGACCAGTGCGCGCTTAACAAGCGACAGCTCGGCGATCGGCATGCCCAGCCATGGCGTGACCTGGCCGTCCAGCGCGAAGTCGCTCTGGCGCAGGCGGAAGTCGACGTGCTCGGAACCGATGCCGCGGATCGCCTTTTGCAGCAAATGCAGCTCTTCGACGGTCGAATGGGCGGTGGCGACGGCGGCGATGCTGTCCGCGCCATGCTCATGCTTGATGTTGCGCAAGCCGTGCGCCACGTATTCGAGCGCGGTCTGCCAGTCGGTCTCGGCCCACTGGCCGCCCTGCTTGATCATCGGCTTGGTCAGGCGCGACTGGTTGTCCAGCGCTTCGTACGAGAAACGGTCTTTGTCCGAAATCCAGCACTCATTGATGCTGTCGTTTTCCAGCGGCAGCACGCGCATGACTTTGCCGCCCTTGACCTGGACGATCAGGTTGGTGCCGAGCGAATCGTGCGGGCTGACCGATTTGCGGCGCGACAGTTCCCAGGTACGGGCGCTGTAGCGGAACGGCTTGGAGGTCAGTGCGCCGACCGGGCACAGGTCGATCATATTGCCCGACACTTCCGAATCGACGGTCTTGCCGACGAAGGAGGTGATTTCGGCATGTTCGCCACGGCCCAGCATGCCCAGTTCCATGACGCCGGCCACTTCCTGGCCGAAACGTACGCAACGGGTGCAGTGGATGCAACGGGTCATTTCCTGCATCGAGATCAGCGGGCCCGCATCTTTCGGCGGAACCACGCGTTTTTCTTCTTCGTAGCGCGAGTTCGACTTGCCGTAACCGACCGCCAAGTCTTGCAACTGGCATTCGCCGCCCTGGTCGCAGATCGGGCAGTCGAGCGGGTGGTTAATCAGCAAGAATTCCATCACGGATTTCTGTGCCTGTACCGCCTTTTCGCTGTTCGAACGCACGATCATGCCCGCCGAGACCGGCGTGGCGCAAGCCGGCAAAGGCTTGGGCGCCTTCTCGACTTCGACCAGGCACATGCGGCAGTTGGCTGCGATCGACAATTTCTTGTGATAGCAGAAGTGCGGAATGTAGGTGCCCAGCTTGTTGGCCGCGTCCATCACCATGCTACCCGGTGGGACTTCTACCTTCTTACCGTCAATTTCAATTTCAACCATGAGATTTCTCTGGCCTTAGATATAAGCGGGCACCAGACAGTGCTTGTGCTCGATGTGATATTCAAATTCTTCGCGGAAGTTCTTCACGAAAGCGCGTACCGGCATCGCCGCCGCATCACCGAGGGCGCAAATGGTGCGGCCCTGGATGTTGTCGGCGATCGAGTTGAGCATGTCCAGGTCGTCGGGACGGCCCTGGCCGTGCTCGATGCGGTGGACCATGCGGTACATCCAGCCCGTGCCTTCGCGGCACGGCGTGCACTGGCCGCAAGACTCTTCATAATAGAAATACGACAGGCGCAGCAGCGACTTGACCATGCAGCGCGTCTCGTCCATGACGATCACGGCGCCCGAACCGAGCATGGAGCCGGCCTTGGCGATCGAATCGTAGTCGAGATCGGTGTTCATCATGAGCTCGCCACGGATCACCGGGGCGGACGAACCGCCGGGAATGACCGCCTTGATCTTTTTGCCGCCGCGCATGCCGCCAGCCAGTTCCAGCAGCTTGGCGAACGGCGTGCCGAGCGGCACTTCGTAGTTGCCCGGCAAGTTGACGTCGCCCGAGATCGAGAAAATCTTGCTGCCGCCATTGTTCGGCTTGCCGATGGCGGCGTACTTCTCGCCACCCATGTTCAGCAGGAAGGGCACGGCGGCAAACGTTTCGGTATTGTTGATCGTGGTCGGCTTGCCGTACAGGCCGAACGAGGCCGGGAACGGCGGCTTGAAGCGCGGCTGTCCCTTCTTGCCTTCGAGCGACTCGAGCAGCGCGGTTTCTTCGCCGCAGATGTAGGCGCCGTAACCGTGCGCGGCGTGCAGCTGGAAGCAAAATTCGCTGCCCATGATCTTGTCGCCCAGGAAGCCGGCGGCGCGCGCCTCGTCCAGTGCGTCTTCAAAGCGCGCGTATTCGGCCCAGATTTCGCCGTGGATGTAGTTGTAGCCGACCGTGATGCCCATCGCGTAGGCGCCGATGGCCATGCCTTCGATCAGCGCGTGCGGATTGTAGCGGATGATGTCGCGGTCCTTGAACGTGCCCGGCTCGCCTTCGTCGGTATTGCAGACGAGGTATTTCTGGCCCGGGAACTGGCGCGGCATGAAGCTCCACTTCAAGCCCGTCGGAAAACCGGCGCCGCCACGGCCGCGCAGGGAACCGGCCTTGAGTTCGGCGATGATCGCTTCCGGCGTGATTTTTTCTTCCAGGATACGGCGCAGCGCGGAATAGCCGCCACGGTTCACGTAATCCTGCAAGTGCCAGTTCTGGCCGTCGAGGCCGGCCAGGATGACCGGGTCGATGTGACGTGAATGGAGCGATGTCATTTCTTGAGTTCCTCGACCAGTGCATCGATTTTGCTGTCCGACATCAGGCTGCACATGCGCTTGTTATTGACCAGCATCACCGGCGCATCGGCGCAGGCGCCCATGCACTCGCCTTCGACCAGCGTGAACTGGCCGTCGGCCGAGGTGGCGCGGTAGCCGATGCCGAGTTTTTCTTGCAGATAGTGACCGGCGTGCTCGCCGCCCGACAGGGCGCACGGCAGGTTGGTGCACACGGAAATCTTGTACTTGCCGACCGGCTTGACGTTGTACATATTGTAGAAGGTCGCCACTTCCTGCACGGCGATGGCGGGCATGCCGAGGTAATCGGCGACATCCTGCATCACTTCCGGCGGGAGCCAGCCTTTTTCATCCTGCGCAATGGCGAGCGCCGCCATGACCGCGGACTCTTTATGGTCGGGCGGATACTTGGCGACTTCACGGTCGATTTTTTTGTAAGACTGCTCTGATAACAACATGGTTGTGCCTCAAATGGTCGACTGCTTAGCGGTCGATACTGCCGAATACGATGTCCTGGGTGCCGATGATGGTGACGGCGTCGGCGAGCATGTGGCCGCGCGCCATTTCATCCAGGCTTTGCAAGTGCGCATAGTCCGGGGCGCGGATCTTCAGTCGGTACGGCTTGTTGGCGCCGTCCGACACAATGTAGATGCCGAACTCGCCCTTCGGATGCTCGACCGCGGCATACGCCTCGCCCGGCGGCACGTGGAAGCCTTCGGTAAACAGCTTGAAGTGGTGAATCAGCGACTCCATGTTCGACTTCATCTCGGTGCGGCGCGGCGGCGCAACCTTGTGGTTGTCGGTCATGACCGGGCCCGGATTGGCGCGCAGCCAGCGCGACGCCTGCTGGATGATGCGGTTCGACTGGCGCATTTCTTCCACGCGCACCAGGTAGCGGTCGTAGCAATCGCCATTGGTGCCGACCGGCACGTCGAAATCCATCTTGTCGTACACGGCGTAGGGCTGCTTCTTGCGCAAGTCCCACTCCACGCCCGAGCCGCGCAGCATGGGGCCGGTAAAGCCCATGGCCTTGGCCGCTTCCGGGCTGACCACGCCGATGCCGACGGTACGCTGTTTCCAGATACGGTTGTCGGTCAGCAGGGTTTCGTACTCGTCCACATAGGTGACGAAACGCTTGGAAAAGTCGTCGAGGAAGTCGAGCAGCGAGCCCTGGCGGTGTTCGTTCAGTTCATCGATGGCCTTGGCGCTGCGGATGATCGATGCCTTGTGCTTGGGCATCGCGTCCGGCAGGTCGCGGTACACGCCGCCCGGGCGGTAGTAGGCCGCGTGCATGCGCGCGCCGGACACCGCTTCGTAGCAGTCGAACAAGTCTTCGCGGTCGCGGAAGGCGTACAGGAAGGGGCCCATGGCGCCGACGTCGAGCGCGTGCGTGCCGAGCCACATCAGGTGGTTCAGCAAGCGCGTGATTTCGTCGAACATGACGCGGATATATTGGGCGCGCACGGGCACCTCGATGCCCAGCAGCTTTTCGATCGCCAACACGTAACCGTGCTCATTGCTCATCATCGACACATAGTCGAGACGGTCCATGTACGGCACGGTTTGCAGGTAAGTGCGGGTTTCGGCCAGTTTTTCGGTGGCGCGGTGCAACAGGCCGATGTGCGGATCGGCACGCTGGATGACTTCGCCGTCGAGCTCGAGCACCAGGCGCAGCACGCCGTGCGCGGCCGGGTGCTGCGGACCGAAGTTGAGGGTGTAGTTCTTAATTTCAGCCATTATTTCATCCCGTAGGTTTCTTCGCGGATCACGCGCGGAATGATTTCACGCGGCTCGATCGTCACGGCTTGGTAGATCACGCGCTTCTGTTCCGGGTCGTAACGCATTTCGACGTAACCGGAAATCGGGAAGTCCTTGCGGAACGGATGGCCGATGAAGCCGTAGTCGGTCAGGATGCGGCGCAGGTCGTTGTGACCTTCGAACAGGATGCCGAACAGGTCGAACGCTTCGCGCTCGTACCAGTTGGCGGCGCGCCACAGTTCGACCACGGAGGCGAGCACCGGGGTATCGTCGTCTTCGGCGAACACGCGCACGCGCACGCGCCAGTTGTGTTCGATCGACAGCAGGTGCGAGACGGCCGCGAAACGCGCGCCTTCCCAGGTACCTTCGCCGTAGGTGGAGTAATCCACGCCGCACAGGTCGAGCAATTGTTCGAAATGGAGGGCCGGATTGTCGCGCAGGGTCTGCATCGCGGCGTAATAGCCGGCGGCCTTGACCACTACGGTCACTTCGCCCAGCGCCACCGTAATAGCGGCGCCCTCACCCAGTGCGGTACGCAGGGCGAGTTCAAGGGCTTCGAGTTTTGTCGTCATGGTGGAAACCGCTTCTTAACGTGCGATGGTATTGGTGCGCTTGATCTTGTTCTGCAATTGCAGAATCCCGTACAGCAGCGCTTCGGCGGTCGGCGGACAGCCCGGCACGTAGACATCGACCGGCACGATGCGGTCGCAACCGCGCACCACCGAGTACGAATAGTGATAGTAGCCGCCGCCGTTGGCGCACGAGCCCATCGAGATGACCCAGCGCGGCTCCGGCATCTGGTCGTAGACCTTGCGCAGGGCCGGCGCCATCTTGTTGCACAGCGTGCCAGCGACGATCATCACGTCGGACTGGCGCGGCGAGGGACGGAACACGACGCCGAAGCGGTCCATGTCGTAGCGGGCCGCGCCCGTGTGCATCATTTCGACGGCGCAGCAAGCCAGGCCGAACGTCATCGGGAACATCGACCCGGTACGCGCCCAGTTGATCAGCTTGTCTGCTGTCGTGGTGATGAAACCTTCGTTTAATACGCCTTCAATTGACATGGCTTATTCCCAATCAAGGGCACCTTTCTTCCAGATATACCAAAAACCGACCACAAACTCGGCGATGAAGACCATCATCGTCACGAAGCCGGACCAGCCCAGTTCACGCATGGAAACGCCCCATGGGAAGAAGAATGCCGTTTCCAGATCAAACAAAATAAACAGGATTGCCACCAGGTAGTAGCGGACGTCGAACTTCATGCGCGCGTCTTCGAACGCTTCGAAGCCGCACTCGTAAGGCGACAGCTTGGCGGAATCGGGCTTATGGGGAGAGAGCAGATATCCCAGTACCTGCGGGACGACACCGACACCGATGCCAACCAGGATGAACAACAGGACGGGGAAGTAATTATCGAGGTTCACTTGATGGAGCCTATCTTGAACGATCGGTTAATGAAACACTGCATGTCGCAGCGCCCTACCGCACGAACCTGGCTTGAACCTTGCCACCAGGACCGTACGACTGATCCTCGCAAAAAAGCCAGCTTAGGCATAAACATGTTCGCTTATGCAACCTTGCTGGCTTTTATATTCTTGGTGCCGACGGCGAGACTCGAACTCGCACAGGCTTTCGCCCACTACCCCCTCAAGATAGCGTGTCTACCAATTTCACCACGTCGGCATTGAGTCCGCTATTCTAACATTGTTACATCACTGTATTCAATGCAAAATTGCGCGAAAACAAGGATAAAACAGAAAAACTTTACTTCTTTTTGATACCGGCCAATATACAGCCTTACTGCCTGCACTAATACTCTGTGCGCGGGCAGTATTCTAACAGAAAACGATTACTTTGGCAGCTGATTAGCAGGTGCTGGCGGAACAATTGCTGGCGCAGTCGCCGGAGCGGCCGCCGGCGTAGTGCCGCCGGTGGTGACCGACGCTGGCGGCGCGGCTGGCGTCGCCACCGGTGCGGCTGGTGCGACTGGCGCAGCGGTCGGGATCGCGGCCGAGCCGGTCACTGGAGCTGGCGCGGTCACTGCGGCGCGGTCCATCAGGCCGCCGCCGGTGGTGCCGGTGTGGGTCTTGGCAAAATACGCCAGGCCCAGGGTGGCGCCGAAAAACACCGCGGCGGCCACGCCGGTCGACTTCGACATGAAGTTCGACGAGCCGGTGGCGCCGAACAGGCTGCCGGAAGCGCCGGAACCGAAAGCCGCACCCATATCGGCGCCCTTGCCATGCTGCAGCAATACCAGGCCGATGATCGCCAGAGCGGAAAGAACCTGTACAACAACTACCAGATTGAACAACGTGTTCATTGCTTATTCCATTCCAAGTTTAACAACAATAATAGTTCAATTGGCCGCATGAAGAATGGCGAGGAAATCCGCCGCCTTCAATGCCGCCCCGCCGATGAGGCCACCGTCAATATCTGGCTGGGCCATCAATTCAAGGGCGTTATCGGGCTTCATGCTGCCGCCGTACAAAATCTGCACTGTCTCGGCCGCTACTGCATTCTTCGCCATCAGTTGCGCGCGCAACTGGGCGTGGACTTCCTGGGCCATGGCCGGCGTGGCGGTCTTGCCGGTGCCGATTGCCCAGACTGGCTCGTAGGCGACGACGATCTGCGCCACGCGCTCGCCCACCAGGTCGAGCACGGCGCCGAGCTGGCCCGACACCACGGCCACGGTCTGGCCGGCGTCGCGTTCGGCCAAGGTTTCGCCGACGCACACGATCGGGGTCATGCCGGCGTCGAGCACGGCGACGGCTTTTTTCGCCACCAGCTCGCTGCTTTCGGCATGGTAGGCGCGCCGCTCGGAGTGGCCGACGATCACGTAGGCGCAGGCGAAATCGGCCAGCATGGCAGCCGAGACTTCGCCGGTGAAGGCGCCGCCCGGCTGCGCCGAGACATCTTGCGCACCCCAGGCGAGCGCGCTGCCGGCCAGGCCATCCTGGCACTGGGCCAGATAGGGCGCCGGCGCGCACACGGCGCAAGCGGCGTTAGTAGTGTCAGCGGCATTGACGCCCGCGACGATGCCGGCCAACAGGCTTGCATTCGCGGCACGGTTGCCGTTCATCTTCCAATTTCCTACGACCAGTTTGCGACGCATAGTAGCCCAGATTTAATTAACCCGCTATTTTAACCCCCGATCCGATGTCGGTCAAACAAAGGCCGGGGTCAGTTGCCAGCCGATCACAGCACTTGCAACATGATCTTCCCGATATGGGTAGAACTCTCCATCAGGGCGTGCGCCTGGGCGGCCTGTTCGAGCGGAAAAGTCTGGAAAATCACGGGGCGGATCTTGCCTTGCTCGATCAGCGGCCAGACCTTGTCGCGCAGTTTGGCGGCGATGGCGCCCTTGAAGGCGACCGGACGCGGCCGCAGGGTCGAGCCGGAGATGGTCAGGCGACGCCGCAGCACCTGGCCGAGGTCGAGATTGGCCTTGGCGCCGCCCAGCAGCGCGATCAGGGCGATGCGGCCATCGTCGGCCAGGCAATCGATTTCGCGCGGAATATAGTCGCCGCCGACCATGTCGAGGACGACATCGACGCCCTTGTTGTCGGTGAGCGACTTGACGAGCGCCACGAAATCCTCGGTCTTGTAGTCGATGCCGCGTTCGGCGCCGAGCGACTCGGTGGCGCGGCACTTGTCGGCGCTGCCGGCGGTGGCGAACACGCGGTGGCCGAGCGCGGCGGCGAGCTGGATGGCGCTCACGCCGATGCCGGAGGTGCCGCCCTGCACCAGCAGGGTTTCGCCCCCGGACAGGTGGGCGCGGTCGAACACATTGCTCCAGACCGTGAAGAAGTTTTCGGGCAGGGACGCCGCTTCGAGCGGGGACAGGCCCTTCGGCACCGGCAGGCACTGCTGCAGCGGCGCGGCGCAGTATTCGGCGTAGCCGCCGCCCTGGACCAGGGCGCACACCATGTCGCCTTTGGCGAAGGTGCTGCCGGCCAGGTCGCCGTCGACGATTTCGCCGGCTACTTCGAGGCCGGGCAGGTCGGAGGCGCCGGGCGGGACTGGATAGTGACCGAGGCGTTGCAGCACGTCGGGACGGTTGATGCCGGCCGCGTGCACGCGGATCAGCACTTCGCCGGCTTTCAGCTCAGGAACGGGACGCTCGCACAGTTGCAATACATCGGCCGGACCGGGCTGTTTGATTTCGATGGCACGCATGGGATGGGGCTCGCTTGGGGGCAAAAGGCGATTGTACGGGATGTGGGGGATGCGTGTTTTTGCACGGCGCCGCCATCTACGCGATACCCAACACTTACGTAGCTAAAGCGGACAGCGTCGTCAATTCGTTTTTCAGCAAAGTGGGAAGTTCTGAAAAAGGCTTGAAATCATCCTCCTCACTTAACGCGGAAAAATCCATCGGCGCCTTTGCGGAAACAGTGCAACGGAGTCGCATATTCAAGGGGGCATCCGGGTTCACGCATGTCACTTTCACCGCAAGAGTGCTGCGCGCGCCCTGGAGCAGCTTGCCCAGATCCTTGACATAGTATTTCGGGCAAAATCCCGCGAGAAAAATCGGATTTTCCGTTCTTAAGGTCAAAGCATATGGATCATGCCGATTCTGGCTGTCTTGCATTAAAAATAGGTTGGCACCCTCCTCTAACTTGTCGATCAGCGCAATTGTTTCCCCCGGAAGAAACGAGAGACTTCTGGCAAAAAAATCCAAGCGATATTCACCATCTTTACTCATTTCTGGAGGGCGAAACAACTCAAGCGAATCGGTTCCGCGAATCCCGCCCGTTAACGCAAGAATCGACATGGGATCATTGCTTCCTTTTTCTAGCCCAAGCCATCGAAGATTGTCGGAGAATTCAGGCCGCGACTTGCTAATCAATCGATTAGAAAAAATTGGAAACAGCGCATCGGATTCGTAGACCACATCAAGGCGCCGTAAGCCACTAAAAGGAAGAAAATTGCTTGCTCGACAAGCACCTTGAGTATAGTTAAGACGATAGCCTCCCGAAACCGTTTGCTCGAGACATGCCACAGGAATCCATTCTCCCGAGCTAGGCTGCTGCCATGCAACATATAACTGTTTCATTTTTTCGCGAATTTAATGAGCCGATTTTGATTTGATATTAGCAACTGCGCAGTGAACTCCTCGGCCACCGATGTCATGTATCCATTGGGAATTTTCTCAATCAGCTCGTGGATATCTTTTGTTGATATGTTTTCCAACTGCCTCGTCCAAACGAGGCAAGCATTCGGATAGGATTTCCACATCAATTCAACCAACTCGAATGCAAGATAAGCCCTGGACTTTATGCCGCTCGCGACATTAGGATATAGCGCCGACCTTGCTCTTGCGAGAAAAGCTTCTAATGATGCCCCTTTATCCTTAGTCGTCAGCATCGTGGTTCTACGAGCATCTGTTTCCGTTCGTGCCAGACTGGAACCATGATCGTACGATGGAGCCAGATACAGCTCGCCTTTATCATGGACAACGCCCCAATTTTCATCATGTCGATCTTGATTGCAAATCCAGGCGTCAAAAAGAAGATAACCGACGAAGACATCAAGCGCCTTATCAATACCATCTATGTGGGCATAGGTTTGAGGGACGCGCAGTTGATCTTCATGTTTTTTCAGATATGCAAAAACTCGAGATACGGTATGGCTGCGCTGTCTATAAAATCGCAGTTTTTCCGCATCCTGAATCGCAGTAGTGCGACCGCCGACCAACTGATTACCGTGAATTAATTCAGCAGAACTTGGGACAAAAGATGGGGAAAGCACCCCGCAGCGCTCACCGTACCGTGCAAGCTCGTACGATGCATGCGGAAGTCCCATAAGCTGGGCAAGTTCAGAGGCAAGTTTTTCCGCCCAGTTCTCACCGGTTCCCGGCCGTCCTTCTTTAAACAGCGTAAGGCCTCTCAGTGGATCATTGTACCAAAACTTGGACTTGGAACCCATCTGCTCCTGAAATTCGGCGGCACCGGGTGGGACCTCATAAATAGTGAACATATGAGTGATGAATTCTTTGGCACGACTGATGGATGTTGCACAATAGCGCGGGGGCTGCATTGATCAGTCCCCCCGTCGTTTTACCAAGTTCAATTAGAGCAGAAGCGACGAGAAACAGGTACGTTTCGTCCCAACATCGGGCGATAAAGCAACGAGCGGCCGCAGGGATAGCAAGGTTTACCCCGCCCCGCCCCCACTGCGCGACTGCGTCGGCAAGGGCGTGCCCGGCTTCCACGCGCGCGACAAGGCTTGCGCCTCGTCGATCTGCTCCTGCGTCATGCGCCTGGCGATCGCCGCGCGCTGTTCGGTCGCGTTGGCGTTGCCGCTGGCCGCCGCCAGGTTCCACAACATATACGCCAGCACCTTATCCTGCGGCATGCCGGCCGCGTGATAGCGGTACATCAAGCCCAGCGCATGCTGCGCCTCGGCATGACCCTGCTCGGCGGCCTTGCGGAACCAGCCGATCGCCGCCTTGTGATCGAGCGGCACGGCGTTGCCTGTGTAATACATCGCCCCCACCACATACTGCGCGTCGGCCTTGCCCTGCTCGGCCGCCTTGCGGTGCCACAGCATGGCCTGCTTGTAGTCGCGCGCCACCCCGCGTCCCATGTAATACATGAGCCCGAGCAAATGCTGCGCGTCCACATGCCCCGCCCTCGCCAGCGGCGCGACTTCTTTCAGCGCACGCGTATAGTCGCGCGCATTGTAGGCGTTGGCGCCTTCGGTAAACCCGGCGACCGCGCTGCCGTGCAGGCCGGCCGCGATCAGGATCGCAAGGAAGACTTTTTTCATGGTGCGAGTCATGTGGCGCGCATGCATGACGCTCATTTCCAAGTGACCTTGCCAAGGCCTTCGACGCTGACGTTGCGGCTGGGCGGCTTGCCGTACACCGTCACCGACCCCATGCCGTTCAGGCGCAGGTTGGCGCTCTGGCGCGCCATCACCGTGGCGTTGCCCAGTCCGTTCAGGTCGACATTCACGCTGTCGACCTGGAAGTGCTGCGCATCGAGTCCGCCCAGCCCGCCCAGGCTGGCCCTGAGCCACTTGGCGCGTCCGCTCAGCCTGACATAGCCCGCCCCGCGCAACGCCAGTTCCACGCCCTCGCTGGCCACACCCTGCAAGTCCAGGCTGCCGACCCCGCCCAGGCTGGCGCTGACGACGCGGTAGGTGCAGTTGACCTTCATCGAGCCGGCCCCTTCCAGCGACAAGTCGAGCTCGTCGCCGGCAAAGCCGCTGATCTCGGCCGAGCCAAAGCTGTCGGACGACACTTCGCGCAAGCTCGGGAGGGTCAGTTCGGCCCGCGCACGCGCGCCGCGCGCGGCGCCGCCAATGCTGATGGTGTCGCCGTGCTGCTCGGTGGTAACGCTGCCCAGGATGCGCCGGGCGCCGCTGATGACCAGGCTGGGCACGGCGCCCTGGCGCAGGTGCAGGTCGATCGCGCCGTCGAGCCGGACACGCTGGGCGCTGGCGTCGATCGTCCGTGTTTCGGTCGCACTGTCGTCGGCGGCGCCGGCCGTGGCGAGCGAGGCCAGGGCCAAGGCCGCCGCCAGCGCGCCGGCTTTGAAAAAATCAATCATGGTGCGTCTTTCGCGTTTTCTTATCGTGGCTTGCCTGGCGCCTGCGCCAGCAACAAGTCGGACGGCGTTCCAGCTTATTGCGGCAGCCGGGCTTTTTCGGCGGCGCTCAGGCGGCGCGCGCTGACCACGACCACCGGAATGGCGGACTCTACATTAGCGCTGGCGGCCAGCGGCGCGCTACGCTGGGTTGGCGCCGGCGCGCCGGCCGTGGCGAAGGTGCTGGCGCCGATCACGGCGACGACGGCAAGAAAAATGGCTTCCATGTGTTTGGCGATGTTCATGATGCGCTCCTCGTGTTCGGTTTGGTGCCGTGGCGGTATGGTGTGACTTTAGCCACATAGGGCGCATCTCTCCAGCCGATTGCGATGAACTGCATTTTTCGCCACCTGGTCCAGCGAAAATGCGCGATGAGGCGTCACGCGCAGGTTTGCCAGTTGACGAGCCCGCGCTTGCGTCCGATACTCGTGCACCATGTCCGCGCCCGCTTCCACGTCCACCACCGCCCCCTCGCCCGATGCGATTGTCGTCGGCAGCGGGCCGGGCGGCGCCAGCGTGGCGCGCGAACTGGCCGCACGCGGCCTGCGCGTGCTGATCCTGGAACAGGGCAGCGCCGCCCCATTGAAAGGCACCCTGGCCCAGATGGCGCGCATCGCCGCCGTTCCCGGCAAGGGCGCCTTTATCCACCGCGACGCCTCGCTGCTGGTGCAAGGCATCAACGCCGGCGGCAGCTCCAGCATCAATTTCGCCACCGCCGCCGATCCGCCCCTGGCCCGCTTCGCCACCCTCGGCATCGACCTGGGGCCGGCCTTGCACGCGCTGCGCGCCGAACTGCCGATCGGCCCGCTTCCGGATTCCCTGGTCGGCCCGGCGGCGAGCCGCATCATGCAAGGGGCCCTGGCCTTGGGCATGGACTGGCGCAAGCTCGACAAGATGATCCGCCCGCAACTGTGCCGCCCGGGTTGCTGGCGTTGCGTCTACGGCTGCCCGTTCGGGGCCAAGTGGAGCGCGCGCGACTTCATCGAGCAGGCCTGCGCCCACGGCGCCACCCTGCTCGACCAGGCCCGCGCCACGCGCGTGCTGGTGCAGGACGGCAAGGCGGCCGGGGTCGAATACATGCGTGGAGGCAAGCTGGAACAGGCGCTGGCGCCGCTGGTGATCCTGGCCGGCGGTGGCGTCGGCAGCCCGCGCCTGCTGCACGCCAGCGGCTTGCGCGCCCAGTCCAGCAGCCTGTTCAGCGATCCGGTGGTGGCGGTGATGGGCACGGTGGACGGCCTCGACGGTGGCGCCGAGGTGCCGATGGCGGCCGGCATGCGCCTGGACGAGGCCGGCATCTCGCTGGCCGACATGACCCTGCCCAAGCCGATGTACCAGGCCTTCACCGCGCAGGCGGGCCGCTTCGACCGCCTGTTCGCGCACCGGCGCACGCTCTCGATCATGGTCAAGATCGCCGACCAGGCCGGCGGCGCGGTGGGGCCGCGCTGGGTCGACAAGACCCTGCACCAGCGCGATCGCGACAAGCTGGCCCGGGGCGAAGCGCTGGCGCGCGCCATCCTGGCCGGCTGCGGCGCCACGCACGTCTTCAAAAGCCACCATTTCGCCGCGCATCCGGGCGGCAGCGTGCGCATCGGCGACGGCGTCGACGCCACCCTGCAAGCCGGCGCGGCAGGCGTGTATGTGTGCGACGCCTCGGTCATTCCGGGGCCGTGGGGCTTGCCGCCGACCTTGACCTTGCTGTGCCTGGGCAAATGGCTGGGCCAGCGCCTGGCGCGCTAGTCAACTGGCCAGCGCGCCGTTCAGCGCCGCATGCACCAGATCGTCGATTTCACCCGTGATCAGGGTCATGGAGCTGGCCACCACCGAAAACTCCTTGCCGGCCTGGCCGGCGCGCGCGGCGACGATCTGGGCGTTAAAGGCGACCATGCGGGCCTGCTTGGCGATGGTCTTGATGTCCCCCATCATCACCTGCAACTGGCGTTTTTGCAGCTGGGCGTGGCGCTTCGATTGTTCTTCATACACCAGGGTCAGCCCGTTGAGCACGCTCAGCAGGGTGGTGGCGCTGCGCACCAGCTCATCTAGCAGCGCGGGCGCGCCGCGCCCTTCGCCGACGATGGCGTCGAGCGTCGATCCGGCCAGCGCGATGAAGTCGCGGATCACGCGGTCGCCCTGCAACACGCCAAAATAGGCGTCGCGCAAGGGGGCGCAGAACACGCCCGGCAAGCCACCCTTGCCTTCGACCAGGGTCAGGTGCGTTTCGCGAAACTGCGCCAGCGTCTCGCGCGCGGTGGCCGCCGCGCCGTCATGGCCCATCGAGGCCAGTACGGCGTACAACACCACGCGCTGCGAGGTGAAGCGGCGCCGGCCTGACAGGTTGATAAGTGCGCCAAAGACATCGCCGGACAGCTTGGCCCCGGCAAATCCATCGTCGCGCGGGCGCACCAAGGTGCTCGCATCTTCCAACATGGTGTTCTCCTTCTCAGCGCCGGTAGCGACTTTGCCAGCCGGACAGAGGCAGCAGATGCAGGTTCCGTGCCAGCGCCCCCGGGGAATTTTGCTATCGGCTTCACCAAGTTAGCGCAATGCGGCACAAGGCGAGCACCAAAGCGGACCGCCGCATCCCAACATGATGCGCGCCTGCCGTATTGACCTCGCTCAACTGAACAATAACTTATGATTTACTTAAAGCATGACTTCCATAATTTCTCGTCTTTTTGTAGGAATAGGACTACATACACAAATGATATAGACAGAAATGGTGCTCTGCAACAGAGGTCAAGCGAGCTCTTCACTATGAAGATGCGCCTGTAATAGTATTTCCATATCAATAAAGCGTTCTCTGTAGAAAATTGCAACGAGATGTAAAGAAACGAGCTCATCCTTACCGCGGTCACAAGCCAATGTTAGATTGGCCTCTCGCGTACACATACGTGATCCAAGCCACAATCCGGCCTTAACAAAAGGCAAATTTAATAGGTGCAATATGATGAACAAATCTAAAGTTTTCCTGTCGGCCATCGCGCTGGCATCCGCTGCCCTGGTATCGAGCCAGGCATCCGCTGTCGAGATCATCAATACCTCGACCCTGGAATTCGTCGATAACTTCGCTGAAGCCGACGGTTTCTTCGCCGGTGGCAACAAAGGCAACACCTTCACCGACAACTACAGCTTCACCCTGGGCCAGGCTGGCGAATTCGCCGCCGGCATTTTCTCGGTGACCGGCAGCGCTAAAACCGGCCTGGACATCACCGCGTTCAACCTGATCGACAGCACCGGCTCCCTGTTCGGCGGCACCCTGCTGTCGACCGGCGCGACCGACCAATGGTCGCTGTCGACCTCGAGCCTGAACGCCGGCACCTACACCCTGCAAGTGAAGGGCAGCATCCTGGGGAACACCGTGGGCCGCTACTCGACCAACATCGCTCTGGCGCCGGTACCTGAGCCAGAAACCTACGCCATGATGCTCGCCGGCCTCGGCCTGCTGGGCTTCACCGCTCGCCGCCGCAACAAAAAGGCAGCAGCCGCCGCACTGGCAGCGTAAGCTTTACGCGCCCCGCATAAAGACCCTCGCGTCCCCCCTGGCGCGAGGGTCGCTATGCGGGGTTTTTTCGCATGCATATGTTTGCTTAAAAACCAACGTACGTTAAGATACTTCGCCATGCAGCGGGCCCCGCCCCTGCGGCCGAGCTGGTTCCCCAGGTACTTATCGTGAGGTTTTTCATGCGCATGCGCCAACTCCCCGTTCTCATCGCCGGACTTTGCCTGTCCCTGTCCGCATTCGCGGCCACCAGCGACAGCTGGAACGTTCCCGTCAACATCAAGAAGCTCGACAACGGCCTGACCGTGATCGTCTCGCCCGACCACACCTCGCCCACCGTTGGCGTGAGCGTGGTGTACCACGTCGGCATGCGGCTCGAACCGAAAAACCGCACCGGCTTCGCCCACCTGTTCGAACACCTGATGTTCCAGGGCACGCCGAACGCACCGAAGGGCGTGTTCGACAAGACCATCACCGGCGGCGGCGGGCGCAAAAACGGTTCGACCGGGCCCGACTTCACCAACTATATAGAGACCGCGCCGGTCTCGTCGATCGAGTCGATCCTGTGGCTCGAAGCGGACCGCATGAAAACGCTCGACTTCAACGAAAAGACCCTGAAGAACCAGCAGGATGTGGTCAAGGAAGAAATTCGCGTCAACGTCAAAAACCAGCCGTACGGCGGCTTCATGTGGATCGACATCAACCAGCAGGCGTTCCAGAAGTGGGAAAACAACCACGACGGCTACGGCAGCTTCGAAGACCTGGAAGGCGCCAGCCTGGACGACGTGCGCAATTTCCACCGCGATTACTACGGCCCCAACAACGCGGTACTGGCCATTTCCGGCGACGTGACCCCGGCCCAGGGCTTTGCGCTGGCCAAAAAATACTTCGCCGCCATCCCGAAACGCCCGACCCCGCCCGCCACCGACTTTACCGAGCCGCTGAACACGGCCGAAAAACGCATCGAGCAAAGCGATGCGCTGGCCCAGGTGCCGGCCATTGCCGCCGCCTGGAAGATGCCAGCGCGCGGTAGCAAGGACCTCGCGCCGATGGCGGTGCTGGGCGAACTGCTGGCCGGCGGCGACGCCTCGGTGCTGTACCAGGGCCTGGTCAAGGGGCGTGAAGTGGCGCTCAACCTGGAAAACCTGTACGGGCTGACCAGCCCGTGGGAATTCGACGGCCCGACCCTGTTTACCGTGTTCGCCCTGTACAAGCCGACCAGCAACGCCGACGCCGTGCTCAAGGGCATCGATGAAGAAATCGCCAAAGTGGCCGCCGGCGGGGTCGATCCGGCCACGCTCAAGCGCGTCAAGACGCGCATGCTGGCCAACTGGTACAACACGCTCGAAAGCTTCATGGACCGCGCCGACACCCTGGCCAAGCTGCAAACCCTGTGGGGCGACGCCAACGTGGCCAACCAGATTCCGGGCTGGATCGATGGCGTGAGCTCGGAAGACATCCAGCGCGTCGCGAAAACCTACCTGACCCGCGCCAACCGCACCGTGATCGACCGCAAGCCGGTCGCCAAGACCGCCGCCGTGGCCGCCCCTGCCGCCGCCGCGACGGCCGCACCCGCCCCCGTGAAGAACTAAGGAGAGCCGCCATGAAAAAACTGATGCTGGCAATGAGTATTTCCCTGCTGTTCGGTACGGCCGCGCAAGCCGCCGCTGCACCGGCCCCGGCCGCCACCAAACTGCCGCCGTATGGCAAGGACAAGCCGATCCCGGCCCCCAAGATCATCAAGAAAACCCTGGCCAACGGCCTGCAGGTGTGGGTCGTGCCGCGCCAGGGCTTGCCGCGCGTGGACTACGTGCTGGCCGTGCGCGGCGCCGGACTGGCCGCCGACGAGCGCAAGCTGCCCGGCTTCGCCACCCTGATGGCGGGCCTGCTCAACGAAGGCAGCACCAGGCGCGACTCGCGCGCCATCGCCGAAGCGGCCCAGGGCCTGGGCGGCGAAGTCGGCGCCGGCGCCAGCCACGACGGCGTGGTGGTCTCGGCCAACGCCCTGACCTCGAACGCCGGCCCGATGCTGCAACTGCTGGCCGAAGTGGCGCGCATGCCGGCCTTCCCCGCGCAAGAAGTCGAACTGGGCAAGGGCAACGCGCTGGAGGGCTTGAAAGTATCCGAAACCAACCCCGGTTTTCGCGCCGAACGCGCGCTGAACAAGGCGGTCTTCGCCGATCACCCGTACGGCAACACCAGCCCGAGCGTGGAATCGATCAACGCGGTCACGCCGGAATTGCTGCGCGCCGAGCACGGCAAGCGCTTCCGTCCCGACCGCAGCCTGCTGGTGATCACCGGCCGCATCGACGAGGCCGAAGCCATCAAGCTGGCCAGCGCCGCCTTCGGGGACTGGAAGGCCGACGGCCCGGCCCTGCCCGAAACCCCGGGCGCCACCCTGGCCGCCAAGCCGGTGCGCATCCTCCTGCAACGCGACGGCAGCGTGCAGTCGACCATGCGCCTGGGCAGCCCGGGCATGGCCGCCAGCGCCATCGACTACGTGCCGCTGCGCCTGACCAGCACTATCCTCGGCGGCGGTTTCAGCAGCCGCGTGAACCTCAACCTGCGCGAAGAAAAGGGCTACACCTACGGCGCCTCGGCCGGCGCGCGCATCTTCCGCAACGGCGGCAGCATTGTCGGCGGCGCCGATGTGCGCAACGAAGTGACCGGCGACGCGCTCAAGGAATATTTGCACGAGTACACCCGCATCGGCGCCGAACTGGTGCCGGAAGCGGAAATGAGCATGAACAAGCGCTACGTGGCCGGCGGCTACCTGATCAGCAACCAGATGCAGGCCGCCGTGGCGCGCACCCTGGCCAACAACTGGCTGGTCGGCCTGCCGCCGGAATTCCTCGGCCAGTACGTGCCGCTGATCCAGAAAGTCACGCCCGAACAGGTGCGCGAGATGGGCAAGAAGTACTTTGCTCCGGAACTGCAATCGGTGGTGGTGGTGGGCGACAATGCCGCCGTGGCGGAGCAGTTGAAAAAATACGGCGAATTCAGCGTCCAGCCGAAGTAAGCCGGCGCAGGCGCGGCGCCCGCCAGGGTGCGCCCGCCACATCGATCGGCCCGGGGCCGCCGCTGCGCAAGCACCGGCGGCTTCTTTTTGCCCGCATTACATCAAGCGTCGATGCGCCTGCAGGTGACTTCCACCATCGCTTCGGGATAAGTCGGGTCGAGCGGAATCGAACGCATCGCGCTGGGGCCGATCTCAAGAATGGTCGACTTGAAGGTCGACTTCTTGCGCTGTTCGGCGTCAAGCACCTGTTGGCCCGCTGCCGTGCTGATGCGTGGGTCCGAGGCCGAGATGAACGTCGACGCGTGATAGTCCGAGACCAGGGTGTTTCCGTCGAGCCGCCAGGCTCCCGCGTCCGAGGCCACGAATGTCAGGGTGGGACGGTCGCTGGAAGTGATGACCGTGGTGGCCAGGGAGGTAAACGTCAGATCGGCCGCGCGCTTGATCACGCTGACCACCGTGATGACCGCTGACGGCGCTTTCATCGCCGTCGGCCCGCACTCCCACGTTCCGGTAAGCGAGGTTTCCGAGAGCGCGACGGGAGCGGCCGCGGCCGGAGAAACAGCGGCGAGAAGGACGATAAAAATGGCTGATTGTGAACGCACGTGGTTTCCTGTCGGTGTACGAAGCGGTTTTTCTGCGGCATCGGGAAGTCTGTCCAGCCCGGCGCCGCGCGGTGCCCTGTCCTGCAATGTTGCATTCTAGTCTATGCGGACGATCGGGGTCGACCTCGTCGCGCAGCGCCGGACCGGTGGTTTACGCAAGCAATAGTTGCAATTGGTTATCTGCGTAAGAGATAATGTAGGGCAACTACGTGAGGGTTCTGTTACCGCCTTTATATGGTTCCGCAGAACACGACGCCCGCCGGCGCTTTTCATCGTGTGCCATCGTGTCGAGCGCATGAAGGCGCACCACCTGTCCGAATCATCATGCCATACACCCGCCTTTTCATCGCGCCATTGCTGCTGGCGGTCCTGTCCGCCTGTAGCACATACGTGCCGCCGCCAAGCAAGCCGACCGCGACCCTCGTCATGTACATGGAAAACGACACCCCCACCCCGCGCATGCGCATCGGCAGAGCCCTTGCTTTCGCCGATAGCGAATGCGGAGGCCCGCACACCAGCCATGTCATCAACAGCGCCATTTCCATGGATGATGTCGATGAAATACCGCGCAAGCAGATTGCAGCGGAGCAGGAATTTACCTTCGCCCTGGAAGCTTCGCACGTTCTCTGGGGCGGCAATTCGGGCTGTTCCGTCACCGCCACCTTCACGCCCAAGGCGGGCCAGACCTACGACGCCCGCATGTACACACGCGGCAACTCGCAACGTTGCGAAATGATCATCGTGGACCAGGACAACCACGAGGTCCCGTCCACCAGGCCGGCGTATTCCTGCATGCCGGGGATGAACGGCATTAACAAAAATGGCCAGGGCTGGTACAAGGCGATCAGCGTCTCAGTCACGATTATCAGGTAAGGCGTGCGCAGCGCGACATCCCGAAAGTGCATCATGAAACTCATCAAACCGTTTTCTCTCGCCCTCCTCCTGACGCTGGCCGCCTGCAGTGACTACCGCGAGCGCACTTGGTTGACGTATCAGGGCCGGGATGCCGGCGGCTACGAAGAAGAAGCGGGCCCCGGCAAACTGATCAAAGTCAGCTATACCGGCCCGTTGGGAGTGCATGTGTATATGGCCGCCAACTCGGTACTCTACAGAAGCGCCGAAATCACCCAGCGCGAAGGAAAAGCCTATTTTGCGCTGTACAACGACCTGCCATCGGCGCTGAAAGACCGGCGCAGCGAGAAAGCCATCTTCTCGACCGTCGGCGGCCGGGCCTTTTCCTACGCCTATATCGTGCCCTTCCAGGACAATGCACCGGGCCTGCTGTCGGCTGCCGAAGTGATCGCGCGGCTCGAGATCAAGGTCAAAGGCAAGCCGCGATGACGCCGGCTCCCATCCTGATGAAGTGGTCCGTGATCCTGGCCCTGCTGGGCGCGGCGGGCTGCGGCGAAGCCCCGCTCTACCATCCGGCCCCCATGCCGGCCGATGCCTCGGCGCTGGTCGACGCGTCCGGCAACATCGTCAAATGGATTTGCGCCAAGGGCGAGCGGCACCGCCTGGTAGGCGATGCCAACGGCGATGCGCACATCCCCGCCGGCGCGCGCGTGACCGTCGGCGCCTATTACAATCAAGACAGACTGAGATGCCTGGCAGCGGCGAGCTTCATCCCCCAAGCCGGGCAGCGCTACCGCATCGACCTGCAAATTGCCGCCGAACATTGCACTCCCACGATCTACATCGACGATCCCGGCACCGTCATCGGCGTACGGCTCGCGCGCGGCGTGCAGCCAGCGCGCGGCTGCGATCTTTGAGCTGCGGCCTTGCTCCAGGCAAGCAGCCCGATTCAAGCAAACACATCGATGCGGCCGCCTGCCGCCACGCTGGCAAGCGGTGCATTAGTGGTGGTGTTGGCGCCATCGGCCTGCGCGATGCGCTGCTGCACCTGCGTAATGCGCGCAGCGATGGCTTCAATGTCGGACTTGCCTTTGGGCGTGTCGGCGCTGGCGCAGTTGACGCAGTCGGATAACTGCTGCTGGTAGCGCTGCAATTGCGCTTGCAGGGCGACCGGCGACGGTTTCGCAGCGCCATAGGACACTGCGGCACTGCTGCTGGCAATGGCGATGGCTTGGACCATGCGATCTCCCGATGAAAACGCCCGGCGCCGAGGCCGGGCAGTTCGATTACTTCTTCATTTCATCCTTGGCCATGGCATCTTTCTTCATCTCGTCCTTGGCCATCGCATCTTTCTTCATGCCGTCTTTTTTCATCGCATCCTTGCCCATCGCATCTTTCTTCATACCGTCCTTGGCCATGGTGTCCTTGTGCATGCCATCCTTGGCCATGTGATCCTTCTGCATGGCCGGCTTGTGCATCCCATCCTTGGCCATCTCATCCTTCTTCATGGCGTCCTGGGCGAACACGGCGCCGGACAGGGTCAGGGAAACGGCGATCAGGGCGGTGGTGATGGTCTTCATGGTAAATCCTTTAGAGTGAGTAAAACAAGAAAAGTACTGCTTGCGGGCGGTCCGGGACAGCGATCGATGCTCGGTCAACTGCCGCCGAACCAGTTATACCCCTGGTTTTCCCAGTAGCCGCCAGGGTAGGTATTGGTGACGGAAATGGCCTGGATGTGTTTGGGATTCTTGTAGCCGAGCTTGGTCGGCATGCGCAGCTTCATCGGAAAGCCGTAGCGCGGCGGCAAAGGCTGGTCGTCATAGGTGAGCGCCATCAAGGTTTGCGGATGCAGGGCCGTCGCCATGTCGATGCTCGTAAAATAGTCGTCGGCACAGTGAAATCCCACGTATTTCGCGCTCAGGTCGGCGCCCACGTGACGCAGGAAGTGTCCGAACGAGACTCCGCCCCATTTGCCGATGGCGCTCCAGCCTTCCACGCAGATATGGCGCGTGATCTGGTCCTGCTGCGGCAGCGCGCGCAGGCGGGCCAGTGTCCACGGCTTGCGCTCGGCCACCATGCCGCTCAGCTCCAGGCGCCAGGCCTCGCCATCGACCTCGCGGATCTGCTCCTCGCCGTAAAAGGCATTGAATGGAAACGGCCGCGTGATCATGCTGGCCGGATACGTGGGCGCCAGGCGCGCCGGATCGAACAGCAGGCCCTGCACACGGTCGTTCAGGCGCGAGATGCCGGCCAATGCCTGCTCGATGCTGTCCTGGTCGCTGGTGGAGCAGCCGGTCAGCAGGCTCAGGCCGCCTAGTGTCAGGCTGCGCTGCAGGAAGGCCCGGCGCGAAGGCTGGGCGATGCGCTTGACGGCGTCGGCCAGCATGGCGGCGCCCTCGGCGGGAATGGCGATGGCGCGTGGTGTGAACAGTGTCATGATAGGTTTTTCCAATCCTCGATCGTTAGCGGCCACGCAGCATGGCCAGCAGCGTGCGCGGCACCAGCGCCACCATCGCCACATGCACGACAATGAAGCCGCACAGGCCGGCCATCGCAAAAAAATGGACCTGGCGCGCGCCTTCGTAGCCGCCCATCAGCATGCGCAACAGGGGGAACTGCACCGATTTCCAGAGCACCAGCCCGGACAGCACCAGCACGATGCTGTCGAGCATGACGAACAGGTAGGCCAGGCGCTGCACACTGTTGTAGCGGCGTGGATCGGCGTGGGCCAGCTTGCCTTTCAGCGCTGCGCCCATATCGCGCAGCAACTGGCGTGGCGACACAGGAAAGAACTGGCGCCGCAGCCTGCCCGACGCCAGGTTAAGCAGCAGATACAGGATGCCGTTGGCCAGCAGCAGCCACATCGCGGCGAAATGCCATTGCAGCGCGCCGCCCAGCCAGCCGCCCAGGGTGATGTGCGCGGGAATCGAGAAGCCCAGAAAAGCGGTCGCGTTATAGATGCGCCAGCCGCTCGTCACCAGCAGCAGCACGGCCACCGCATTGAGCCAGTGCGTCAGGCGCAGCCAGAGCGGATGGATGATGCGCGCATCGGCACTCATGGCGTACTCCGCGCGGCGCCGGGCAAGGCCCTTTTGACTTGCTCGCAATAAGCGGCATATGATGCCGGCGCGGCAGCGGGCGCGGTCGACACGGTAATGATGGGAAACGGATGCATGTTTTGCCTGTGATGAATGACTCTGACAGGTAATTCGAAGCAAGACCGGCATTGGTTACAGTTCAGCAAAAAAATTTTTGCGAACTATTTTTATTTATCAAACGCTGTTACTTAAGGCACCGATGGAACGAATACCTGAGGTAAGCGTGTTGCACAGGACGGAGTTACGCTTGCATGCGCTGTTCTTGCAGGGGCTCGACGGCGACAACGTGGCCTACCGCGCCTTTTTGCAGGCGACCGCGTCGCATTTGCGCGCGTTCCTGCGGCGGCGCCTGGGCGCTTGGCCGGATGAAGTGGAAGACCTGGTGCAGGAATCGCTGCTGGCGATCCACAACCAGCGCTTGAGTTACGATACCGCCGTGCCACTGACGGCGTGGATGGTAGCGATCGCCAGGTACAAGCTGATCGACTGGCTGCGCCGCCATGCCCGGCGCGACGCGATGAACGAGCCCTTGCCCGACGAAGACGCATTCTTTTCCAGCGCCGACGCCGATGCGGGCGAAGCGCGGCGCGACCTGGGCAAGCTGCTGGCCAGCCTGCCCGACAAGCAGCGCGAGGCGATCGTGTACACCAAATTGGACGGCTTGTCGGTGCGCGAAGCGGCCGCCGCCTTGCAAATGACCGAAGCGGCGGTCAAAGTAGCGGTCCACCGCGGCTTGAAAACCCTGGCAACCCTCTTCAAGGATGCGCTATGAACACCGATGACTTGATTACCATGCTCGCCAGCGGCCCCGATGTGCGCGTGCAGCGCCGGTCCGCGCGGGTCACCCTCCTGCCGCTGGCGGCGGCCTTGCTGGTCAGCGGCATCATCGTGCTGGCCGGGCTCGGCTTGCGCGCCGATCTGGCCCAGGCGGCCAGCTTCTCGCCTTTCTGGATCAAGCTGGGCTTCTCCGTGGCGCTGGCGGCGGCCGGCGCCCTGGCGCTCAAGCGCCTGTCGACCCCGGGCGCGCGCAGCGCCGCGCCGGCGTTCCTGTTGAGCGCACCGGTGCTGCTGATCTGGTGCTTGGGTGCAACGGTCCTGTGGCAAGCCGCGCCCGAGCTGCGCGCCGAGCTGTTCTGGGGCCGCACCTGGCGCACCTGCCCCTTGCTGATCTCGCTCATTTCCCTGCCGCTGTTCGGCGCCGCGCTGCACGTGGTGCGCGCCCTGGCGCCGACCCGCTTGCGCCTGGCGGGCGCGGCGGCAGGATTCGGGGCGGGAGCGGCCGCCGCCGCCGTGTATTGCCTGCATTGCCCGGAAGCAAGCTCAGCGTTTGTGGGCGTCTGGTACCTGCTGGGCATGTTGATGCCGGCCATGCTGGGGGCACTGATCGGCCCGCGCGTGCTAGCCTGGTAGTTTGCATTTTTCATGCCATGCGCATCACTTCTGCGCAACAAAATGGGTATTGAGCCAGATCAAAGTTTGTGCAGAAAAAAGCACGTATAGTCGTTTGTAGCAAGCGGGGCTCAACCAACCTTTGAGCCTTGTCAAACATTGTGCAACTTTCTTTGACCGGGAGAACGACGCGCATGCAAGCCCGACTGCCTCTCCCGCTCTGGATTCACCCCTTCGAACACGTCAGCGCCGCCCTGTGCGCCAAGGTGGCGGCGGCGCTGGAACAGGCCGGCATGCAGCTCGATCCCGGCGGCGCGCGCGCATCTGGCTTCGGCCTGGCCCTGCTCGACGGCATCGATGCCGCCGTGCTCGAGCGGGTGCGCAGCCTGGCCGCCGGCGCCACCGTGCTGGCCATCGCCGTTGGCGCGCGCGCCCCGGCCACGGCCGACATGTGGGCGTTGCTCGAGGCCGGCGCTTTCGACGTGCTCAACTGGACCGACGCCAGCGACGCCGCCGCCCGCGTGCGGGCCCGGCTCGAGCGCCGCGACGCCCTGCAGCGCCTGGCCGACTCGCCCGAGGTGCGCACCACCCTGGTCGGCGCCAGTCCCGCCTGGCGCGCGCTGGTGCACAGCGTGGTCGAGGTGGCCGCCTTCACCGAGTCGCCGGTCCTGATCACCGGCGAGACCGGCACCGGCAAGGACCAGGTCGCGCAACTGATCCACCGCCTCGGCGGGCGCGGCGAACTGGTCGTGCTCGACTGCACCACGCTCACGCCCGAGCTGGCCGGCAGCGAACTGTTCGGCCACGAGCGCGGCGCCTTCACGGGAGCGGCCAACGCGCGCGACGGCGCTTTTGCGCTGGCCGACGGCGGCGTGCTGTTCCTCGACGAAGTGGGCGAGCTGCCCCTGCCCCTTCAGGCACAACTGTTGCGCGTGCTGCAGGAGCATACGTATAAGCGGGTCGGCAGCAACACCTGGCAGCGCTCGCGCTTCCGGCTGGTGTGCGCCACCAACCGCAGCCTGGAAGAGGAGGTGGCGAACGGGCGCTTCCGGGCCGACCTGTTCCACCGCATCGCCGCCTGGCGCTGCCGCACCCCGCCCCTGCGCGAACGCAGCGACGACGTGCTGCCGCTGGCGCAGCACTTCCTGGCGCTGCTGGCCGGCCCCGGCGCGGCCTGCGAATTCGACGACGCCGTGCGCGAATACCTGCTGCTGCGCGAATACCCCGGCAATGTGCGCGAACTGCGCCAGACCGTGGCGCGCCTGTGGTGCCGCCACAGCGGCCCCGGGCCGATCACCATCGGCGACCTGGCGCCCGACGAGCGGCCCGCGCGCGGCGCGCCCGCCAGCTGGCCCGACGTGCGCTTTGAAAGTGCGATCCGCGCCGCGATCGACCTGCGCATTGGCCTGGCGCGCATCAGCCAGGCCGCGGCCGACATCGCGATCCAGCTGGTGCTGGAACAGGAAGGCGACAACAACCAGCGCGCCGCCCTGCGCCTGGGCGTGACCGACCGCGCGCTGCAGATCAGGCGCAAAGCCTGGGCCGAGGCACACTGATGCGTCACTGACGCCCGATCAGGCGCAGCAGATTTTGCCCCAGCACCAGCGCCTCGTCGTCCGGCGCCAGGCCGAGCATGCCGATCTTGGCCAGTTCCACGCCCGGATGCAGCCACGGGCCGTCGGAGCCGAACAGCAGCTTGTGCGCGCCGGCGCGGCGCACCGCCATTTCCAGCAGGTCGAAACGGCGCACGCCGGCGCTGTCGGCGTAGATATTGCGGTGGCGCGCCAGATGGTCGACCAGCGCCAGCTGCGCGCTCCAGTCGTCGGCAAAGCTGCCCAGGTGCGGCAGGATGAAGTTCACGTCCGGGAACTGGCTGGCCAGCAGTTCGGCCACCGCCACCTCGCCGGTCACGTCGTACAGCACCGGCAGGCGAAAGAAGCGCGCCGTTTCGCACACCTCGCGCGAGATGCGCGCATCGTGCCGGTGCAGCTTGATGCCCACGAAACCGTACTCCTCGACGGCCACCCGCACCAGCGCGCGCACCCGCCCGCGGTCGCGCTGCGCATGCACGAACGCGAAACCGTAGAAGCGGCCCGGATCGGCCGCCACGATGCGCGCCACGCTGCGGTTGGCCTGCGCATAGTCGGAGTGAAACGCGGCCAGCAGCACCGTGCGCGCGATGCCGGCCCGGCGCGCCCGCGCCAGGTAGCGTTCGAGGCCGGCGTCACTATCCCACGGGCCCGAAAAGCCGTCGCCCTCGCCCGCGTGGCAATGGCAATCGATGATCATAGATCGAGCACGATCTGGCCGCGCCCCTGGCGGCGCCAGGTGCCGCTGTCGGCGCCACTGGCGCCGCCGGCCAGGCCCGGCTGGCGCATGCGCGGCAAGTGGCAGCGCAGCGCCGCGTCGACCGCGTCGCGCGCGGCGCGCTGCGGGTCCATGCCCTGCCCCGCCATGCCGGCCTGCTGGGCGGCGGTGCCGGCGATGCGCACGAAGCGGCGCGCCATTTCCAGCTCGCGCTCCTCGCCATCGAGACCGGCCGCTTCCATCTCCAGTGCCTTGGCGACGGCACTCCCGAGCGCGCCGCCAAGCATCGTGCCCACACCCGGAATCGGTATGAAGGAGCCGAGCGCCTTGCCCACGAACGGCAGCGCGGTCTTGGCCAGGCCCTTGAGCACGCCGCCGAGCGGCTTGGCGACCTTGCCGATGACGGAGCCGACCTTTTTCACGCCCTTCCAGATCCCCTTGAACATCTTGCCGAGGAACTGCTCGAGTTCTTCCTCGCTGGCGACCGACATCAATTCCATCGCCAGCGCGATTTCTTCCTGCTCCCCGAAGGGTCCGGGCGCTGCGAATTCGAGCACTTCCAGTTCGCCGGCCGTCTGGCGGCATTTGGCGCAACCACATCCTGATTCTTGCATGACGATCTCCTTCGGTTGATGAAGCGTTTGCATACGTTAAAGTAAGTCAGCCCCAGAACTCGCCGAGCAACTCGGCCTCCAGTTCCTTGCGCTGGTTGGTCAGCACGCCCGGCGGGTCGCCGGGCTTGCGCGGTTTGACACCCATCTGCGCATGCAGGTCCTTTTCGGTCTTGCGCCGCGCGGCCGCCGACGGCGCCGGCGCCACGAACACCCGATGCTTGCCCACGTCAAGCCCCAGCATGGTGGCGCACAGCAGATGCTGGCGCAGGCGGCGCCCCACGTTGTCGCTCTGGCCGCTGTAGGCGCGCTTGCCGGCCGGGCCATCGAACTCGATCAGGTACAGTCCCGCCAGGTTCGCTCCCACCTTCGCCACCGCGTCGCGCAGCGGACCGTAGGATGTGTAGCTTGGCGCGGCGGCCATCCTGGCCAGGGCGGGCGCGATGCTGGTGGGCTGTTCGTCCTGCGGTTCGTCATCCTCGATGGCGTAAGGAGCCGGTTCCGGCCACGGCGCCAGCACCGGATAGCGCCAGCCGCCCCAGGCCGGCCAGCGTGGCGCGCGCGCCTTGGCGGACCAGGTGCGGCCCGACGACGGCCGTGGTGCGCGCGCCGGCGCACCACGGCGGCCACCACGCTCTTGTTCCATTTCAAAAGCCACCATTTCAAATTCCGTATTCATATTCCCTCCTTGTATGTCTGGCCGTCGGCGCCTGCGCGCGCAGGCAGGCCGCCAGCAGCGCCAGTGCGCGTTCGATGTCGTCCGGCGCGTGGCGCGCCGTGACGATGAAACTGAGCGTGGCCCGCGCACCCGCGCGCTGCAGCACCGCATCGACGCCGGCGCGGCGCAGGCAGGCGTGCAGCGCATCGCCATCGATATCGCGCCGCAGCGCCAGCGTCTGCACCGGAAACGCACTCGCATGCAGCGCAATGCCATGCCTGGCCGCCCCAAGGCGCCACTGGGCCACGCGCCGCCACAGGCGCGAGCGCAGCTGGTCGCCGTGCGCGCGATTGATGCGCAACGCCGCCAGCGCGGCCCGGATCGCCGCCACCGACGGCGGGCTCGAATGCACGCGCGCCTGGCTTGATTGCCCGAAGCGGCGCACCAGCTCCGTGCTGGCGCACAGCACCGCCAGCGGCGCGCCGAACGCTTTCGAGAGCGAACTGCCGACCACCACGTGCGGCCCTTGCACGCCGTGCCGGCGCAGCGAACCGCCGCCGGCGGCGCCGAACAGGCCGACCACCTGTGTGTCGTCGAGCACCAGCCAGCCGCCCGCCTCGCGCATCAACGCCGCGTAGGCGGCCAGTGGCGGTGGTCCGGGCGCGCCGGGCGAATAGCCGTCGGCCAGGATCAAGGGGCGCCGTCCCTGCTGGCGTGCGCTGCGCGCCAGCCTGCGCGCGCCGTCCACGTCGGCCGGCGCGAACACCGTCAGCGGCGTGCCGCGCGCGGCCGCCCGTTCGGCGCCGGTGCGCGCGATCGGATAGCTGGCGCCATCGACCAGGATCGCCAGCGGTTCGCGCGCCAGCAGGTCGAACAGGTCGCAGAACAGGTGCAAGGTCGATGGCAGCAGGGTCGCCGCCTGGCAGCCGCACAGCAGCGCCAGCGCTTGCGCCAGTTGCGCGGCCCCCGGCGGCTCCATGCTGGCCGCCGGCCGCCCCAGGGTCAGCGCGTCCCAGCCGCCCAGGTCCGCGCTGGGATGGCGCATGCCGAGATACAGGGCGCTGGAAAAGTCGAGCATGGCCTACGCCATCCTCGCTTGCTGCTCCAGGCGGCGGCGCAGCAGGATCGAGGGCAAGGTGCCTTCCGCCTTCGGATCGCGCGCATCGACCGTCAGGTCGACCCCGGTGGCGGCGCGGTAGGCGTGGATGTAGCCCTGGATCTGCGGACGCCAGAAGCGCGCCCAGTTGAAGGCCTGGGTCGGCTCGTAGATGTCGCTCCAGGCGCCGTAGCGCACCGACAGCAGCACCTGTTCGCCGAACATGGCCAGGCTGCGGAAGTGCATCACGCTCGTATCGGACCATCCCTGCAGCTTTTTCATGGCGTCGACCCGATCCATCCACGGTTCCGGATAGGCGACCATGATGCGGGTCGGGAGGAACTCGCGGAACTCGGGCCGCGCCAGCATCCACTGCTGCATCAGCATTTCGATGCGCGCCGTCGATGGCAGGTCGCCGAACTGGTTGTGCGCGCCCTGCGACAGGATCAGGTGCACCTCCTTGAGGCCATTGAGCACCGGGAAGGCGTCGGCCTTGACGGTGGTGTCGTCGTCCTGGCGATAAAAGGCGGTGCACAGGCGCAGCAAGTAATGAAAGGCTTCGAGGAATTTCGAGCGCGTGTCGGCCGGGCGGAAATGCTGGACCGCCTTGCCGTCGAGCCGCACGCCGTAATGGTGGTCGTACTCGTAATTGCGCCGCACCACGGTGAGGCGATGTTGTTCATCCTGCGTGTAACCCCAGATGAGGTTATTCAGGGGGCGCAGCGGGTCGATTTCGAGGTTCGCCAGCGGGTCGTCGCGGCCCAGCGCGCGCACGTTCTGGAAGCGCTGGGTGATCGCGTTCATGGTCTGCACCAGCATGCCCTCTTCGTGCCAGTAGGACCAGATCAGCTCCAGCAGGCAGGGATTGGCCAGCTTTTGCTGGACGATGCCGAAGCACAGATCGGCCTCGCCCTCGATCCCGCGCAGCAGGTGGATCGGCACGTCGGGCAGCTTGCGCCGGATGATCGCCAGGTACGGCAGCACCTTGGTGCCGTCCACCGTGGTTTCGAGGTAGTCGGCGTTGAAGGTGGTTTCCAGGTCGCGCGTGGCCGGAATATCGCGCCGGTCGAGGTAGGCCTGGTCTTCGACCGGATTGAACATGTTCGGTTGGCTCAGGACCCCGCAGTTGACCATCACGAACGCTTCGGTCGCCACCTTGAGCACGCGGTAGGCTTCCGAATCGTTGAAGGGCAAAGCGCGGCGCTGGCGCAACTGCTCGAACAGCTGGCTTTTTGCGTCGAAGGCGGCAGTACGGTTGGCCGGGGTGCAGAACAGCGCATCCATGAAGTTCAGGTAGTTCGTAAACGACATCGCATCGGTGCTGTTGCGGATCAGGGTCCACAGCGGCAGGTCGTCGGTCGGCTCGGTCTCGGTGCGCGTCATCGAAACGCCGATGTTGCCCGAGATCGGGCTCGGCGTGCGCTCGTCGGCGACAAAGCCCTGGCGGATGCCGATCATGGCCGGCGCAGCCAGTGGCGCCATGTTGATGCCCGGCGCCAGCGCGGCCGCCGAGGGCCTGCGTTCGAACGCCAGCACCGCCTCGAACTGCTGCGGCCCGGCGTGGCGCACCACGCGCGAGAGCACGTACGGATCGTCCTCGCGCGCGATCCATCCGGGCGTGGGCAGCAACCGCACATGGGGCTTGAGGTCGGACTGGTTGCCGGAAAAGCGGATCGTGGCCACCACCCGGTCGGCCACGCGCGCCACGCTGCAGGTGTTGGCCTGGCAGTCGACCGTTTCGTAACTGAGTTCGGCGCGCAGTTCCAGCGCCAGCTGGAAGCAGACCACGGCGCGGCAGCCGCCATCGACCTTCACGCAGCGCGGCTCGGTCAGCGGGTAGTGCTCGTAGACGACCACGTAGCTGCCCGGCGCCAGGTTGGCCACCGTGGCCTCGCCCGCGCTGCCGGTGACGGCGGTCGCTTCCAGGACTTCGTACGACGGCGTCCAGCGGGCCGCCTCGAAACTGTCGATGCCGGCCGGGTGGCGATACACGCTGACGGCGCCATTCGACACCGGCGCGCCGGTCTGGGCCTCGTGCACGGTCACCTCGAGCGACCCGGTACGGGCGTCCTTCAGATTGTTCTTGCTGCTCATGTCATTCTCCTCAATGGAAAGTCAAAGGTGCCCGGGCAGGCGCCGGCGCTCGCGTATCCAGCGAGGCGCACAGGAAGCTCGTATCGAGCGTGCTGCGCAGCGCCCAGTGCGTCAGCAGTTTGGCCAGCAGGACGTTTTCTTCTTCCGGCCCGACCAGGCCATCGGCGCGCGCCTGGCCCAGCACCGCGAACACCAGCGATGGCGGGGCGCGGTACATTTGCGCGGGCGCGTTCTCCCAGCGCCGGTACAGCGATAACAGGGCCGCCGGCTGGCGCGACGCCACGTCGAGCACCTCGGGCAGGGTTTTGCCGCGCAGTGCGGCGGGCCGGTGCCGGATCAGCAGCTGCACGAACGCCGGCATGCCGCGCCGCAGCCGCCGCAAGAGATCGACCGTCTCCGGCGCCAGGGTCGCGCTCGGGTAGTAGTCGTGCCACACCGTGGCCAGGCGCTCCCATTGCGGATGCGGATACAGGGCCTGCCCCATCGCGCAACTGAGCATCACGCGGATCCACGGAATCGGATGCGGGTCGTCGGGGCTTAAGCGAAACACGAACACGCGCGGCAGGCTGACCACGCCGATCAGGCCCAGGGTCGAGACCACGCCGACCCGCGCCACCGACCAGAAGTCGGCCACGATCTCGGAGATCCAGCGTTCCCACCACTGCCACACTTCGCGCTGGTCGGCATCGCTTTGCTGCATCGCCTGCAATTGCGGGCGCAGCGAATTGACCAGGTCGAGCAGGGCCGCGCCCTGGTGCCCGACCTCGTGGATGAGGGAAGAGGCGATGCCGCTGCCGATCATGCGTTCGCGCGGCACCCGCACCACCGCCACCGGGTTCTCGCCGCCGCCCGGCAGGCGGGTGCGCGCGCGCCGGATCGCCGCGCCCGGCCCCCGGTCCAGGTAGCAAACCACGGGCGGCAGGCGATAGTAGTTACCGGGCAGCGCCAGGGCGTCGGCCGCGACCGCGTCCAGGCCCGACAGCCACACCCCGTTTTCGTGCTCGCTGCGCTGGGTGATGACGTCGTTGAACAAATCGAACTGGGTCAGGGTGGCGTTGAACTTCAGGCGCAGGAAGGTAAAGCGGCGCTGGGCCTCGGCCGCCGTGGCGCTCGCGCGCGCGCCGGCCAGCCAGTGCTGGAAGGCCGACACCAGCGCCTGCAGCTCGCGCCGCCCCGTGACCAGGTAGCGCTCGAGCGCCGACTGGGCCGACGGCAGCAGCGCGGCGGCCGGCACCATGGGCTCGATCAGGGCAAAGGGGCGGACCCGCGCCAGCCTGGTTTGCAGGGAGCGCGCCTCCTGTTCGAGCAGCGACGCGGCATACGGGCTCATGACGGTCAGGCGCCGTAGATGACGATCTTGTTGCCCTGGCGGCTCCAGCGTCCACTGGCGCCACGGCCCCCGCCCGCCGACATGCCGCCACCCGCCGCCATGCCGCTGCCGCCCAGCCCTGCCCCGCCGCCGCAGCTGCCGCAGCCGCCCGAGGCGCCGCGTTTGAGCAGGCCGGGCGCATGCTGGCGCGCCGCCGCCATGGCAGCACTCTGGGCAATCGCGCGCGGGTCGCCCGAGCCGCTCGCCTGCGACGCCTTCTGCACCGTGTCGGCGGCCAGGCGCACGAACTGGCGCGCGCCTTCGTACTCGCGGTCTTCGCCGCTCATTTCACCTTCCAGGCCAAGCGCGCCGCCGGCCGCCGAGGCCAGGCCGCTGCCGATCTTGGCGCCCAGTGGGCCGCCGAAATAGCCCCCGATGGCGCCACCGGCCAGCGGCAGCGCTTTTTTGGCCACGCCTTTGAGCACGCCGCCGACGGCTTGCCCGATCGGCGAGCGGATGACGCGGCCGGCGGTGGAGCCGACCTTGCGGATGAAGTCACCGAGGAACTGGTCGAGCTCCGCTTCGCTGTTCACGTTCAGCAGTTCCTGCGCGAATTCGGCTTCCTGCTGCTCGTTCAGACTGGCCTCGCCACTCCACTCGCCCTGGCCGAATTCGAACTGTTCGCCCTCGAAGCTGGAGGTTTCCTGGCCATATTCCATGGTCGTGCGGTCGATGTCATGCATGATGCGCTCCTCTAGAAAAATGAAACAACAAGGTGAAACAACGAAGTAAAACAACACAGCGCCCGGATGGACAATCCGTCCGGATCAGCAATCGTGAAGAATCAGTTGGCCCGCCTGGCGGGTCCAGCGTCCCTGCGTGGCCGGGCGCGCGTGCACATGCGGCAGCAAGCCCGGTGCGACCTGGCGCGCGGCGGCCTGCACGGCGGCGCGCGCGGACCGCGGCGATGGGTGGCCATCCTCGCCCGCACGGCCGGCGTGGCGCGCGGCGTGGTCGGCCAGGCGCACCAGCTGGCGCGCCAGGATGAATTCCTTGTCCTCGGGGCTGAGCCCTTCGAGTTCGAGGCCGAACATGCGCGCACCGAGGTTGATGCTCACCGTTTTCGCGCTGGCGCCACGCGCAAGGCGGCGCTGCGGCGACAGGATCGGTTGCACGGCGCGCAGCAGTTCGGTGACCAGCAAGGGACCCATGGGCGAGCGGGCCACGCGCGCACCGAGCACGCCGGCGCCGGCGATGGCGCGGCTTAGCACGCGGCGCAGGTCGGCCGGTTCGGCCGCTTCGAGCAGTTCGGCGGCCAGCGCCAGGTCGGCGCTGTCGTCCGAGAGCGGGCCGGCCTCGTCCTCCTGCGCGCGCGGCGCGGGATGGGTGAAGATGTCGAACACCGGACTGTATTCAAGCAAGCGACGGTTCACGGGCGGCCCCTTTCATCTGTGCTGGATGCGCGGGGAAGAAAGGTGATGCTGCCGCGCGTCGTGCTTTATCCATTGCAAGGGCTGTGCCAGCGTGCGTGAGGGGCAAACGGCCGGCTTGCCGGCGTCGGCGGCGAAACGCGTTTCGTGGAAGCGGTATAGTGACGCCGGCACGGCGAAAAGCGTTTCGCGATCGCGCCGGCCTCCCACTGTGAAGGAGAAAGCATGCGTCAATGGATGTTTGCAATCGGTACGATGCTGGCCGCATCGGCAGTCTGCGCGGGCGAAGCGGCTGGCCAGGCCGGCACGGCGCCGGTGGCGCAGCAGCAGCAGCAGCAAGGCACGCACCCGCACATCGCGGCAGAACTGCTGGCGATGGTGGAGCGCGACCAGGAAGTGCGGCGGCGCCAGGACGCCGCACGCGATTCGGAATCGATCAGGGCCGAGATGATCGCGCTCGACGCGCAGCACGAGCCGAAGATCAAAGCCATTCTTGCGGACATTGGCTGGCCGGGCGTCAAGGCGGTGGGTGCGCAGGGCAACCAGGCCATGTGGCTGCTGGTGCAGCATGCCTCGCCAGCCCTGCTCAAGCAAACGCTGCCGGCGATGAAGAAGGCGGCGCGGGACGGCGAACTGCCGTGGTCGACGGTGGCGCTGAGCATCGACCGCGACCTGCTCAACGACTATAAGAAGCAGCTCTACGGCAGCCAGTTAGTCATCAATAAAGCGGGCAAGCCGGAACTGAGCCCGGTCGAGGATGAAAGCCGGCTCGACGAGCGCCGCGCCAGTATCGGCCTGGAACCCATCGCCGCTTATCTGCGCCGGTTCGAGGCGCCATAGCGTGTTGCCGGCACGGCGGGTCAGGCCGTCTCCGGATGAAGCGTCAAGCGCGCCCATCCCGCCGTGCGGTTCTTCTCCAATGAGGGTGGTGTAAAACCGCGCTTGGTGCGCCCGATGGGCGCCAGCGTCCACAGCCCGACTTTTTCGTCCTCCGGGATCTCCTTTTCATGCTCCCGGTCCGATCCCCATTGGTGGTCGCACACTTGAAACCCTGCAATATCCTTGGGCCAGGCCAGTGCGCTATACAAAGGATCGTCCGCCATCACCAGCAAGCCTTCTTCCACATGCAAGCCCTGCGCCACCCGATCCGCCAGGCACAGCAGCAGGGCGGACGGGAACTGATTCGCGGCCGATTTGTCGAGCATGTTCCACGCTGGCGGAAGAACAATGAACAGTTCGATCATCGGTGCGTGAAGATTGAATAGCCCGATGGTGAACAACATCTTGCTCTTGTTTTTGTTCACCAGCGCCACGCGCTGCACCACGTCCGCGCCAGGCACAATCGCGCTCAAGGCAACCGGCAAGACGCGGCCGTAGCGGCTATCGATAAATTCCAGGATGGGGCCGCCGTACTCCTTCGACCAGTCGGTCTTTTCCAACAGCGAAGGCGCGTTCCTTGCGCGCAGCAGGTCTTCGATCTGCGCATGCCCCCAGACCAGCGCCAGATCGAGCGGCGTGCGGTGCAGGCGGGTGTGCAGCCGGGTCAAATCGGCGCCGGCGTCGACCAGCAGCCTGGCGATGTCGGCATGGCCGGGGATGATCGCATGCATCAACGGACTCAAAATGCTGCCGGGATCACCATCCGGCGCGGCGCCATTGGCGAGCAGCCACGTCACCGTGGCGAGATGGCCGTGGTAGGCGGCCTCATCTAACGCAGTGTCGGACCGCCCGCGCCGCTGATTGACATCGGTCCCCCGTTGCACGAGCAATTGGCAGATCTGCGTCTGTCCGCAGCGCGCCGCGTAGGCCAACAGGGTGGCCTTCGTCACAATGTCGTATTCGAGTTCCATGATGTCGGGCTGGGCATCCAGGGCAGAGCGGAGGCCTTCGATATCGCCGCTCTCGACCAACGCGCGTATCCGATCGAGGCGGGCGAACGATGCCGTCACAGACGGGTCTTGGTTTTTCATATTCAACATGCTCCAGATGCCCTCGCGCGAAAACGCAGTTCATAATTGCCGGTATAGTAACCTGAACAGCGCGGCAATCTTTCCGGCGCGCCCGCCCGAGTTACCTTCCACCAAGGAGAAACAATGCAAGTCCGTCATGATGTTCTGTTTCACGCACTGCACGCCGATGGCCTGCTGATGCTGGCCAATTGCTGGGATGCGGGCAGTGCGCGCATTGTGGCCGCGACCGGGGCAAAGGCGCTGGCGACGAGCAGCGCCGCTGTCGCCTGGTCGCACGGGTTTGCGGACGGCAGCACGCTTCCGCGCGACTTGCTGATGGCCTCCGTGAAGGGCATCGTGCGCGCCTCTTCCCTGCCCCTGACGGTCGATGCGGAAGATGGCTACAGCGACGATCCGGCGCAGGCGGCTGCGCTGGCAGGCGAGTTGATCGATGCGGGTGTGGTCGGGATCAATATCGAAGATGGCAACGGCACGCCTGAACTGCTGGCGGACAAGATCCGGGCGATCCGGGCAGTTGCGGACGCACGCGGCGTAAACCTGTTCATCAATGCGCGCGCCGACGTGTATTTGCGCGGGATCGACGCCAGTGAACGCGTGCAAGAGACCATCCGCCGCGCCGCCCTGTACGAAGCGGCCGGGGCCAGCGGCCTGTTCGTGCCCGCCATGGTGGCCGAGGACGACATCGCCACCGTCATCAAGGCCACGCGCCTGCCGCTCAATGTGATGGTGCGCGACGGCGTGCCGCCGCTGGCGCGACTGGTGCAGCTGGGCGTGCGCCGCCTGAGCGCGGGTTCGGCTATTTCCGAGGCGATGTTCGGCTGTGTGGATGCGCTGAGCCGGCAGTTTTTGGACAGCGGCAAGGTCAACGAGGCCGGGTTGCCGCGGATGGGCTACGGCGCATTGAACAGCCTGATGGCCCAGTAACGCGATGACGCTTTCGCTTTAACTACGCGACGACACAGCACTAGTTGATATAAGCTCTGATGTCAGAGTGTGAGTGAGTCTCCCCGCTCTATAAATCCAGACGAGACCCGCGTAGGCACCCGTCACGGTCGGCCTGTAAAAGGCGAGTAGTGGCAGATTAGGCAGCGGCTAATCCTTCAATCAGTCGATTGTTGTCAGTTTTACGGAGGAGCGATCCTCCACTTCTTCCAGGCCCTGTGTCCGACCGACACAGGGCTTTTTGTTTTTTCCTTGGCACGGTGAGCCCGGCCGCAGCCCCGCCTTCAAAAACAGATTGTTCCAGGCTGATGGGTCCGGGCGTGCATCCCCGGCACCCGTTCCTAAAACGCCGACTTGCCAAATCGCGCCACGCCCTGGTTCACACCGGGCGGATCGAGCGTTTCCAGCTTGAGCGGCAGCGGCTCGCCGATCCAGTGCGCCAAGGTGGTGTGATCGGCCACATCGTCGTCGGTCAGCGGATGCACCAAAGCGCGCAAACCGGACGCTTCGAGCAGCGCAATGACCGCCGGCAGCATCGCTTCACTATAGTGAATCTCGTACTCCGGCAGCGGATGCGGGCCGACCGCATGCTCTCCCAGTTCGCCGACAAAAAACAGTTCCGGAATCGCGCCGCTGTCTTTCGCGTCGAGCAAGCGCTGGCGCAAGGCCAGTGCCTGCGCGCGTGTCGCGGCGTCGTAGTAAATGTGGGCGTGGTATGGGGCGTTCAATTCATCCATGAAAATCATCCTTTCCAAATAGAGGCAGCCCGAAAAAAACCGCCAGGGCTTGCGCGCTGGCGGTTTTTTAACAGGCGTTATGCGATAACGATTACTGAGGAGCCGCTTCCGCGCCTTCGGCAGCTTTCATCGACAGCTTGAGACGGCCGCGGTCGTCGGTTTCCAACACCTTGACGCGCACTTGCTGGCCTTCTTTCAGGTAGTCGGCAACCGCGTTCACACGCTCGTTGGCGATCTGCGAGATGTGCAGCAGGCCATCCTTGCCTGGCATGACCTGGACGATCGCGCCGAAGTCGAGCAATTTGAGCACGACGCCGTCGTAGGTCTTGCCCACTTCGACCGAGGCGGTCAGTTCTTCGATGCGGCGCTTGGCTTCCTGGCCGGCGGCGGCGTCGACCGACGCGATGGTGACGATACCTTCGTCGCTGATGTCGATCTGGGTGCCGGTTTCTTCGGTCAGCGCGCGAATGACTGCGCCGCCCTTGCCGATGACGTCACGGATTTTTTCAGGATTGATCTTGATGGTGATCAGGCGCGGTGCGAAATCCGACAGTTCGGTTTTCACGTGCGGCATGGCCTTCTGCATTTCGCCGAGGATGTGATCGCGGCCTTCTTTGGCTTGCGCCAGAGCCACTTGCATGATTTCCTTGGTGATGCCCATGATCTTGATGTCCATCTGCAGCGCGGTAATGCCATTGGCGGTACCGGCTACCTTGAAGTCCATGTCGCCCAGGTGATCTTCGTCGCCCAGGATGTCGGACAACACGGCGAACTTGCCGCCTTCCTTGATCAGGCCCATGGCGATACCGGCCACGTGCGCTTTCATCGGCACGCCCGCATCCATCAGCGCCAGGCAGCCGCCGCAGACCGAAGCCATCGACGAGGAACCGTTCGATTCGGTGATTTCGGACACCAGGCGCACCGAGTAGCTGAAATCTTCAGGGTTGGGCAAGGCGGCGATCAGCGCGCGCTTGGCCAGGCGGCCGTGGCCGATTTCGCGACGCTTCGGGGTGCCGACACGGCCGGTTTCGCCGGTGGCGAACGGAGGCATGTTGTAGTGCATCATGAAGTCGTCGGTGTACTCGCCCATCAGCGCGTCGATCTTCTGGCTGTCGCGTGCGGTGCCGAGGGTGGCCACGACCAGCGCTTGCGTTTCGCCGCGGGTGAACAGGGCCGAACCGTGGGTGCGTGGCAGGATGCTGGTGCGGATCGCGATCGGACGCACGGTGCGGGTGTCGCGGCCGTCGATGCGTGGCTCGCCGTTGAGGATCTGCGAACGCACAACTTTGGCTTCGATGTCGAACAGCACGTTGCCGACGTCGACATTGTCCGGCTGGGCGATGCCGGTGGCGGCAGCGTCGGCGGCCAGGGCGGCGTAGACTTCCTGGAACGATGCCTTCAGCTTGGCGGTACGGGCAACCTTGTCCTTGATCTGGTAGGTTTCGTTGATGTTCGTTTCAGCCAGTTCTTTCACGCGGGCGATCAGCGCTTCGTTCTTGGCCGGAGCGGTCCACTCAACTTCCGGCTTGCCGCCGTCGCGCACCAGGTCGTGGATCGCATCGATCACGACTTTCATCTGGTCGTGGCCGTAGACCACGGCGCCGAGCATGATTTCTTCGGACAGTTGCTTGGCTTCCGATTCGACCATCAGCACGGCCGTTTCGGTACCGGCGACAACCAGGTCCATCTCGGACGTCTTGAGCTGGGTGGTGGTCGGGTTCAGGATGAACTGGCCGTTGGCGTAGCCAACGCGCGCGGCGCCGATCGGGCCGCTGAACGGAATGCCCGACACGCACAGGGCGGCGGAAGCGCCGATCATGGCGGCGATGTCCGGATCGATCTCAGGATTGACCGACAGCACGTGGATGATGATCTGGACTTCGTTCAGGTAGCCTTCTGGGAACAGCGGGCGGATCGGACGGTCGATCAGGCGGCTGGTCAGGGTTTCTTTTTCGGAAGGACGGCCTTCGCGCTTGAAGAAACCGCCTGGGATTTTACCGGCAGCATACGTTTTCTCGACGTAGTCGACCGTCAGCGGGAAGAAATCCTGGCCTGGCTTGGCGTCTTTGCGCGCAACCACGGTAGCCAGGACAACGGTGTCTTCGATCGACACCATGACGGCGCCGGAGGCTTGACGGGCGATTTCGCCGGTTTCCAGAGTAACTTGATGTTGGCCGTACTGGAAGGTTTTCGTAACTTTATTAAACATGGGTAATCCCTTTCTATTTGCCGACAGATTTTCAGGCGCTGTCGTCCACCTCACCACAGGCAACATTGCTTGTTGCCTTTACTACTTTTTCGGGACTAAAAATGCAAAAATGCCCGCGACAGCAAGCTGTGCAGGCATTTCTTGATCAACTTGAATCGGCAAAAATTACTTGCGCAGACCGAGTTTAGCGATCAGATCGCGATAACGGGTAGCGTCTTTGCTTTTCAGGTAGGACAGCAGGCTCTTACGACGATTGACCATCATGATCAGACCACGGCGCGAGTGGTGATCTTTCGCGTGGGCTTTGAAGTGGCCGTTCAGTTCGTTGATGCGTGCGGTCAGCAGAGCGACCTGAACTTCAGGGGAGCCGGTGTCGTTTTGCGCACGGGCGTTGTCCGCGATAATCGCGGCTTTGTTGATATTTTCTACGGTCATGATAATACCTTTCACATGCGGTGCACGAGTCGCAACCCGACACACCGTGAACTTCGATTGATGAACCAGCCAAAACGGCCAGACCCGCAAGTATATGCGAAAAGCGCCCGGGCTGCCAGAAAAGCTTGCGCCGGACCGGTGTCGGAGGGGGATTTGAGCTTCCCAACGGTAGCGATTGCGCAAAAACCGCTCAAAACCGCCCTGCTTTCACGGCGACGCGCCGGCTCAGGACGCGTACATGGCAACAATCACTTGCTCGTCGTACCCCTCCGCCACCATCCGGGCGCGTACCGCCGTCACCAGGCTGTCGGGCTCGAATGGCATTTCTTCGGGCAACTTGCCCAGCGCGGTGGCCATCATGGGATGCTCAAGCACCGGATTGTCAAGGCCGAGCGATTGTCGCAGCTTGAACAACAGCAGGATTTCAATCGGCGTGCGCTTCAAGCCGCCAAAATCGAAAAAGATCTGCCTGGGGCTCTGCGGCTGGGAGCGGAACGTATGAATATCGCAAGCGCCCAGGCACAGCGGCGCCAGCAAGGCCGGGGCCGGCGTGCGCCAGGTGTCGAACAGGGCGCTGAGGATGGGTTCGGACAAGGCATCGCCGCTGCCCTGCGGCGCCGCTTCCCCAAGGAAGTCTGCCAACAAGCGAAACATGAAATGACAAACCGGGAAACGATCCGCATTTCCGACATACCCGCGCCGATGCGCAGACAGTTGCATGCGCGCGAGCGTGAGCGCCTGCTCCTTGCAGCCGAGCACCAGCCCCAATGCCGTCATCAGGACGCTTTCGGGGCGCAGGGATTGCAAGGTTCTGCCTGAGTGACGGCATTCAAACTTCGCATGGTTGGCCATATCGATCATTTGCTTCGTGTAACTAGCGGCAAATGCATGAACACCGGTGCTTGACGCCCAGCGTTTTTGTTTGATGCTGCTGATCTCGAACCAGCCCAGCGTCACCATGTCGCACGTGCTCAATGTCGAGCTGAGAAAAGAGGATTCCCACGCTTGCCGCGGCGGATCGGTTGGCTCGGGCGGAAACAGGGGTTGCACGATGGTCGTGCCACGGGAAGCGAAATGCATCAGCTCGCTGCGATAGGCCGACGCATCATTGCGCCGCATCTCCTCGATAAAACGCCAGTGCATTTTCCACGATTTTTCCCACTTCGGGTCGATACCCGGACCTTCGACTTTCTCCATGATGCATTCCTCAACACGCGTTTATCTGTTACCTCCAGTCATTTTGCCTGATCGGCGCCAGCGCGGCCAGAACCGCAAGTCGTGAAGATTTCCTCCGGCTGGTGCATGATGGGGTTTTGAGCGATTCCAAGGTGGTTTTTATGCAAGCACGAGCAAAAATGGCAATCCTGAGCGTGGTGCTGAGCCTGGCCGGCTGCGCGGCGATGATGCGTACCCCGCCGGTGCCGGGCGACACGCTCGACGTGGTGCGCGCCAAGTTCGGCGAGCCGACCGCGATTCACGCCCTGCCCTCGGGCCAGGTGCTGGAATATGCGACCGGGCCGTTCGGCCAGTTCACCTGGATGGCGCGCATGGGGCCGGATGGCAGGCTGGCCGCGTTCGAGCAGGTGCTGGGCGACGTCGGCTTCGGGCGCATCAAGATCGACCAGGCAACCAGGGCCGACGTGCTGGCGACCGTCGGCCGCCCGGCCGAGCGCTCCTACCTTTCGCTGTCGGACCTGGAAGTGTGGTCTTACCGCTACAAGGAGAGCGGCGTGTGGAACTCGATGATGCACGTGCACTTCGACCGCAACGGCATCGTGCGCAAGATGATCAGCGGGCCGGACCCCATGTACGAGGAAAAGCGCGGATTTTTCAGGGATTGACTAACTGCAGGGGCGGGAGCGCTGCCACCCGTCCCTGCGGGGACGATGGCGATCAGCCAGGCACTTTCCCATCGGCACTTTGGCCCGCCTTGCGCCACGCACCGGGTCCGCACCAGTCAATGATCAAAGCGCCGAGCAAGTCTGCGTTCGCATCCGTTTCGAAGGCATATGCCATCACCCCCGCGTAATCGCCCTTTTTGAGCCATGCAACGGTATCCGGGACAGATAACGGCGAAGGAGCCTCGAAGCCGAGGACCAGTGCATTTGCCTTCATGTACTTCGTATAGGGAGGAAGACGTGTGTCGGGGTCGTTGCCATAGCTCATTTCCCAACCGTAGGTGAGCGTTTCTCCAAGTTGCACATGTTGGTAAGTGCTCTGGAAGTAGCCGAGGTCGTCGAAAAGCGCCTTGGAAAGGATCTTGTCGGGCATCGCCTCCTTGATCATGCTGGTCGTCATGACGAGCGCCGTATCGGACACCGGCGCTACGCTAGAGTACTCATCGTCGATGTCGATACCGTCCAGGCCATAGGTGCGCACCACGGATGCCAGCTGATCGACGAAATTGCCGGCCAGTTCGGGCGTAGCAAAATTGCTCCAGCCGGCGGCGTCATGGTTGTTCAGGAATGTCAACAGCACCGTGACGCCTCGCGATTGCAACTTCTCGATCGCACCCGATCCCAGCGTTGCCAGCGTGGCGTCGTTGGCGCAGGCGTAGGTGCCTCCCGGCAGAGGGTTGATGGCGGGTGCGAGCGCCGTGTAACCGGGTTTGATCGACATGTTGAGATTGGCCGCGAAGATGCAAGCGACATCGACTGCGGCATTGCCGTCGGCGTCGACGTAGTCCAGTACTTTAAGCAAGTTGTCCCTGCTGATGTTGTTCACGTAGGCAACGCTCATCCCGTTTTTGGTGTAGCTGTCCGCCTGAGGGGCGCTGCCGGTTGACGGCGTTCCGGCAAAGAAAACGCAATCGCCGGCGTTAAATTGCCTCGGTGCCGGCCAGGCGGGATCAGAGACCACCATCGGCTCGCGACAGTGGAAAAAATAGCCAATCTCGGGGTTAAGAAGTGCTTTTCGGCGCGCCTGCTCCGGCGTACAGTCCGGCGCAACGCTCACCAATGAAATCCAGGCTGCTTGCGTTACTGCTGTGTTGACAGTTTTAGTCCATGGCATCGTCGAACTCCTTATTGTAGGGGTGACGCGGACGCGAAAGGCGCCACGCGCTCATCGGAGGCAAGCGGCATGACTTGCCGTCCCGCTGCCCAATTGCCGTGAGTTGCCGACCACCACCATGCAAATAGCGCTTTACGCGTCTCGCCAATGCCGGTTGCGGCCACAGACTGCAAACCAGGAAAAGCGGGAGCCAGGTAACGACAAGCAACTCCTCCGTGGAAGCAATATCTGTACCGAATACAAATGTCGAATGTAATCAACGGTCGGCGAGCAAGCGCACGATCATGTGTTAAGTTTTTCGACACTATTCCTGATAAGCCATCTCCTCACACTGCGCTGCGGTAACGCTATGTGGGGAGAGAAACGGCGATCCGGGGATGCGCTGGCATTGTCCGCAAGATGATCAGCGGAGCGGACCCGATGTACGCGGAACAGCGCGGCTTTGTCAGGGATTGAGGGGCGGCGCGCCCAGGGTCTCATCGGACCGCGTGACGGGAAACTCGAAACTGCGCATCACCCCGGCCCGGTCCTCGACCGACAGCACCACGGTCTTGAGGCCTTCGACCAGTTCGATTTTCGGCGTCGGTTCCTTGTACCAGGCGACCCAGTTGGTCGTGCTCTGGAACGTTTCCGGCCAATTCATCCCCAGCAAACTGGTTTCGAACAGGCGCGCGCCCGACTTGTTGAACACAACGACGTGATAGGGATTGTGAATTTGCAGCTTGGACAGGCCGACGATGTAATTCGATGCCGGATCGATCCACAAATAGGTCAGCGCGGGCACCGGGCGGCGGAACAGTTCCGCGCCGGACTTGCTGTCCAGCACACGCAAGCTGGAATACGTATTCGTGGCAAGGAAGGGATTCTGGTCCGTTGTTATCATCTGCAAGCGCGCAGCGCGCGTCTTGCCGCTCCAGTCGTGGTGGTGCTCCACCCGCAGGGCTGCGGATGCGGCGCTCAGGTCGATCACCTTCTGGTAAGCGAAGCTGTCGGCGCGGGCCGCCGGAGCAGCGAGTGCGACGGAACAAAAAGCGATGGCGAGAAATTGCCTGCGATAGCGAGAGGTCATCAACGGTCATCCGGTAAGGTTAAGTTGCGCCGCGACTATACCATTACCCCCTTATGGCCACGCCGGCTATTCCCCCGCGCGCCTGCCGGCCTGTGTGCCCGGCGCGCGTGGAGGCGGCGCGCGCCAGCGACTGTCGCTCTTGAGCAGCACGACCGCCTCTTGCAAAAAGCGATACAGGGCCGGTTGGCCGAGCGGCACCAGCATGCTGCGCTCGTACGATGCCGTGCGCGGCCGGCTGGCCACATGCAGCAGGGCCGGGTCGATGAGGTGCTCGTGCTTGAGCGCATCGAGGGTGGAACGGTCGACCACGGTAAAGTCCAGGCGCCGGTGCGCGCCGATCATTTGCAGCGCATTCTTGATCTGCGGCACATCGATGCGGGTGATGTCGCCGGCGGCAATCAGCGGCTCCAGGTCCGGAAAACGGTGACCGCCCGGCGCACCGAAGCGCTTGCCGCGCAGCGAGTCCGGCCCGTCGTATTCCAGCGGCGCCGCGCGTGGCGACACCACCAGCGATTCATCGTCCATCAGCGGGCCGGTCCAGAAATAGCGGGTGCGCTCCGGATCGCCGAAAAAGCGCGGATGCACCCAGGCAACGACCATCGTCAGCTTCCCTTCCTGCAACAGCACGTCGAGCCGGCGGCGCGGAATATACACCGATTCGAAGCGGTAGCGCCCGCCGGACATCTCGCTCAGCCGGCTCGCCAGACGCGCGTTGAGCCCGGCGGAAGGCTGGCCCGGCACGAACCAGGGCACGTAGTCGTAATAGGTGGCCAGTTGCACGGTCTCGGCCGCTTGCGCGAGGCGCAGCGCCAGCACCGGCAACAGCATCGGTAGCAGGAGAATTCTCAACCGCATGAGCACGCCATCGACTTATCCACCCGTTAGCCACTCCCATGCCGTGTTGAAGGAACAGAACATCCGCCCTATTTAACCACGCCCAGGCGGCAGGCGGCGCGCCTGGCGGCACCATGCGTACCGCCAGGCGCCTCTTTCACCAAATCATCAAAAGTGCCCAGGCCAATTTCTTTACGCGGATGAAACTAAAGATATACTCGGCCCCATGGTCCCCGCCTTCACGCCCCCTTCCACCCGCCGCCGTTACGCCGCCATCGCACTGACATTGCTTGCGCACGCCTTGCTGGTGTTGGGCTGGCAATATGCACGCCGCGTCCCGACCGTCGATAACGATGCGGGCCGGAGCATTCAATGGGTCACGATCACAGCGCCAACGGCGCCAGCGCCGACCGTCGCGCCGCCACCGCCCCCCAGGAAAGCGGCCAGCGCGACTGCGAATGCCCCGGCGCCGCGCGCTGTCGCCGCCACGCCAGCGCCAGTACCGCCCGAGCGAGTGGCCGAGACGCCTCCCGAACTTGTCGTGCCGGATGATGCGCCAGCCGCGCCGGCGCCGAGTGCGGCCGAGATCATGCGGCAAGCCCGGCGCAGCATCGGCAAGATCGACCAGGACTTGCGCAAGGCCCATCCGGGGCAACCGATCAGCGCGCCGGTCAGCAATGGCGCAACGCGCCTCGCGCAGGGCTTGCAGGCGGCCGCCGACGCCGCCCCCAACCGCTGGTACGAGGCGCCCAAGGTCACCGAGATCATCGACCCCGGCCCGTACGCGCGGCGGCGCTACCGCGTGGTGGGAGCCAAGGGCACCTACTGCATCACGGTCGAATCGAACCATGCGCCGGACGGGCTCGATATCAGCAGCAAAGGCATCCAGCACAAGAAGACCAACTGCGAAGAAAGCGAGCAGGCCGCCACCAAGCAGGCATGGTGAAAGAGCGCGTCAGCCCGGATGCGCCAGCGCCACGCCGTGGCCGAGCGACAGTTCGAGCAGCGCGCCTTGGGTGTCGGAGGTGGCCAGTTGAAGGCGTGGCTGCGCCGTGACGCCGATTGCCGATGGGGCCAGATAGCGATAAGCGCGCGTATGCGCCGTCATCAAGTCGCTTTGTAGCACTCCGTCCACGGCACGGTGGTCAGGGACTGGCCGTCGATCATGGTCCAGTTGGCGCCTGCGGCGAAGCTGACCCACAGTTTGTTCCTGCTCGCGTAAGCCATGCTGCCGTCATCGCCGACGAAGAAAGGGGGCGACTCGTTGCTCACGGCCTGGTCCAGATCCACGAGCTTGTCGGCCTTGCCACCGCTGGCGCGGTACAAGGCGGCTGCTTGTACTCCCCACTGCTGCGAATCCTCGCCGCCGATGAAGTACAGGGTATGTCCTTGCGCACCGACCAGCACCACGTTGTACGGTGCGGGCGATCCACCGAAATCGAGGTCCACCCTGGTCCAGGGCCCGCCAGCGCCGGCCTTGCGTACCAAATGGCGGCGGTGGCCGGTGGCGCGCGTGGCCAATTGCACGCCGTCGGCGCCGGTGTGCACGAAGGATTCCGCCGTGACGCCAGCGGCAAGCACGGGAGCGCCGCTGATCGCCTCCCAGGTCTTGCCACGGTCGGCGCTGCGTACCGTGCCAAAACTCGCGCCCACCACGATCTGGCCGGTGGCGCTGGTGCGGGCCCAGTAGATTTTCTGGAACGTGCAGGAACTGGCTTGCGCGGCGCCGGCGGCGACGCACAAACCGGCGAACAAGAGCGAGGAGAAGCGCATGCGGCTACTCCTGCGCATTGACCCGTTCGATCTTCGAGTGCAGTTTGTTCAGCCCCGACAGATAGGCCTTGGCCGAAGCGACGATGATGTCCGGGTCCGAGCCGACGCCGTTGACGATCCGCCCCGAGCGCGACAGGCGCATCGTGACCTCGCCCTGCGACTGGGTGCCGTTGCTGATCGCATTGATCGAAAACAGCACCAGTTCGGCGCCGCTGACCGCTTCTTTTTCGATGGCGTTGACGGTGGCGTCGACCGGGCCATCGCCCTCGCCTTCGCAGGCGAACTCCTTGCCGCCGATTGCAAACACCACTTTGGCGCGCGGGATTTCGCCGGTTTCGGAGCGCTGCGAGAGCGACACGAAGCGGTAGTGTTCATCTTGCTGCGCGTGTTCTTCATCCGACACCAGGGCCATGATGTCTTCGTCGAAAATCTCGGACTTGCGGTCGGCCAGTTCCTTGAAGCGGGCAAAAGCGGCGTTCACTTCAGCCTCGGATTCGAGCACGATGCCAAGTTCGCGCAGGCGTTCCTTGAAGGCGTTACGGCCAGACAGTTTGCCCAGCACGATCTTGTTGGCGGCCCAGCCCACGTCTTCGGCGCGCATGATCTCGTACGTTTCGCGTGCTTTCAGAATGCCGTCCTGGTGGATGCCCGATGCGTGCGCAAAGGCGTTCGCGCCGACCACCGCCTTATTCGGCTGCACCGCAAAGCCGGTAATCTGCGACACCATTTTCGACGCCGCCACGATCTGGGTCGTGTCGATGCCCAGTTCCAGCCCAAAGTGGTCGCTGCGGGTGCGCAACGCCATGACCACTTCTTCCAGCGCGGTGTTGCCGGCGCGTTCGCCCAGGCCGTTGATGGTGCATTCGATCTGGCGCGCGCCGCCGATCATCACGCCGGCCAGCGAGTTGGCCACCGCCAGCCCAAGGTCGTTGTGGCAGTGGACCGACCAGATGGCCTTGTCGGAGTTGGGAATGCGCTCGCGCAGGCGACGGATGGTGGCGCCGAATACCTCGGGCACGGCGTAGCCGACGGTGTCGGGGAAGTTGATGGTGGTGGCGCCTTCGGCGATCACCGCTTCGAGCACGCGGCATAAAAAATCTTCGTCGGAGCGGCTGCCGTCTTCGGGCGAAAATTCAATGTCGTCGGTGTACTGGCGCGCGCACCGAATCGCAATCTTGGCCTGTTCGAGCACCTGTTCCGGCTCCATGCGCAGCTTCATCTGCATGTGCAGGGGCGAGGTGGCGATGAAGGTGTGGATGCGTTTGCGTTCGGCCGGCGCCAGCGCTTCGGCGGCGCGCGCGATGTCGCGGTCGTTGGCGCGCGAGAGCGAGCAGATGGTCGACTCGCGCACCGCACTGGCGATGGCGCGGATGGCCTCGAAGTCGCCCGGCGAAGCGGCGGCGAAGCCGGCTTCGATGACGTCGACGCGCATGCGCTCCAACTGGCGCGCGATGCGGACCTTTTCATCCTTGGTCATCGATGCGCCGGGCGATTGCTCGCCGTCGCGCAGGGTGGTGTCAAAAATGATCAGGCGATTCGAATTCGTCATGGCGGCTCCATTGGGCAGGGTAAAAAGGCGAGCTTGCGCCGGCCGCCATCGGATCGATGGTCAGCGGCGTTCGCTCTGGTCGACAGGTTCGTCGTCGGTCTGCACGATGCTCACCGGCTTGCCCTTGGCAAGGCGCCATGCGTACACCACATAACCGGACAAACCATAGATAACAAACAGCGGCATCAGCACTTTTGGCGGGTCGATCGAGACCAGCGCCAGCGCCAGCGCGATCAGGAACACGACGATGAAGGGCACCGACTTGCGGAAGTTGACGTCCTTGAAGCTGTAGAACGGTACATTGGTGACCATGGTCAGGCCGGCGAACAGCGCGATGCCCCACGAGATCCACGGCAGTTGGGCGCCGGAAAACCCGAGGTCGGTCATCATCAGCACGAAGCCGGCCACCATGGCGGCGGCGGCCGGGCTGGGCAAGCCCTGGAAGAAGCGCTTGTCGACCACTTCGATATTGGTGTTGAAGCGCGCCAGGCGCAAGGCGGCGCCGGCGCAGTAGACGAAGGCGGCCAGCCAGCCGAATTTGCCGAGGCCGCGCAGCGACCATTCGTAGATCACCAGCGCCGGCGCGGCGCCAAACGAGACCATGTCGGCCAGGCTGTCGTACTGGGCGCCGAATTCGGATTGGGTGTTGGTCAGGCGGGCGATGCGCCCGTCGAGGCCATCGAGGATCATGGCGATGAAAATGGCCCAGCCGGCGTGTTCGAAGCGCTGGTTCATGGCCATGACGATGGCGTAAAAGCCGCAGAACAGCGCGGCCGTGGTAAAGGCATTCGGTAACAGGTAGATTCCCCGGCGCCGCATCGGGTTGCCTTCGGCATCGACCCGGCGGCCGATCTTGCTGAAGCGGGACAGTTTGCCGCCCTTCGCTTTCGGGACTGAGGGCTTTCTGCGGCGTGGGAAGGTCGGCATATGTTTCCGTTTCAAGTAATGGGATCGCTGCATCCAAGTAAGTGCGCATAAATTCTTGTAATTTCTGCACACTTACTTAGCCGCGTCCGAAGGTGGAGGCGGCCGCCATGAAGTTGGCTGGTTTCCCACTTATTATAGTGGGAGCACCGTCAACTTAGCGATCAGATACTTTTACTTGAATTTCACCTTTCCTACAAGACGCATCTGCAAGGTGGTTTCGCCCGGTTCGAAGCTTGGCTCGGCCACTTCGGTGCTTTCAGCCTTGGCGGAGCGCAACATCATCGGGGCGCTGTCTTGCTGGGCGTAGTTGCCCGAACCTTCGTAGTCCAGCGTATCGATCACCGCTTCGCTCATCTTGCGGCCCATCGCGCTGGCGATCGCGGCAACGCGCTCGTTCAGGTTCTTGTAGGTGGCGATCAGGCGCTCGTCGTCGAGCTTGCGGATGGTAGCGGGCGCCAGGCCGAAGTTCAGGCCGTTCAGTGCCAGGACCTTTTGCACGGCGGCCGTCATTTTCGGCAGGTTGGCGAGGTTGGTGGTTTTCACTTCCAGATACTGGCCGACCCTCCAACCGGTCGGCACGAGCGGGCGCGGCTGCGGCTGGCCGTCAGGACGGGGCACCACTTCCGGATAGATCGGGTAAGTGTAGTAGCCGACCGTTTTGAGGATCGCTTTCGGGTCTTCGCGGCGCACGATGTCGGTGCCCTGCTTCATCTTCTGGTTGACGCGCGAGGCGGCGGCGGCTTTGTCCTTGTCCTGCTCTTCGATAAAGAAGGTGGCGACCACCTGGTCGTTCGGATGCGTGACTTCACCGTAGGCGGGAACGATCACCAGCGCGCCGGCGGTCGCGAGCGTGTTCTGGGCGAACGCTGGCAAGGCAAAGGCGACGGCGGCGATGAGTGCAATTTTTTTGAGGGACATGATTTTCTCCAGGTGAATGGCAAGCATGCGAGGTAGCGGTACCTCATCAGCTTGGTTAACCCGGACGATAACCGGAATCGGACGAACCACGTACCGTTGTAATCAAAATTTGCAAATTTGGGAAGGTTGCTTACATTTGGGATACATCGCTCCCGCGCGGCGGGAGCGATGCGGGCGACACTTAGTTCTTCGACTGGTCGACCAGCTTGTTCTTGGCAATCCACGGCATCATCGCGCGCAGTTTTGCGCCAACTTCTTCGATCGGGTGCTCGGACGTCAAACGACGGCGCGAAATCAGGGTCGGGGCGCCGGCCTTGTTTTCCAGGATGAAGCTTTTTGCGTACTCACCCGTCTGGATATCTTTCAGGCACTGACGCATCGCATCCTTGGTCGCCGACGTTACCACTTTCGGACCCGTCACGTACTCGCCGTACTCGGCGTTGTTCGAGATCGAGTAGTTCATGTTGGCAATGCCGCCTTCGTAGATCAGGTCGACAATCAATTTCAACTCGTGCAGGCACTCGAAGTACGCCATTTCCGGCGCGTAGCCCGCTTCGGTCAGGGTTTCGAAACCGGCCTTGATCAGCTCGACCGCACCGCCGCACAGAACCGCTTGCTCACCGAACAGATCGGTCTCTGTTTCTTCACGGAAGTTGGTTTCGATGATGCCGGCACGGCCGCCGCCGTTGGCCATGGCGTACGACAGGGCGATATCGCGCGCCGAGCCGGACTTGTCCTGGTAGACGGCGATCAGGTGCGGCACGCCGCCACCGGCTGCGTAGGTGCCGCGCACGGTGTGGCCCGGGGCCTTTGGCGCGATCATGATCACGTCGAGGTCGGCGCGTGGCACGACCTGGCCGTAGTGCACGTTGAAGCCGTGCGCGAAGGCCAGCACCGCGCCCTGCTTGGCGTGCGGCGCCACGTTCTCGGTGTACACCTGGGCGATGTTTTCATCAGGCAGCAAGATCATGATGATGTCGGCGGCTTTGATCGCGTCATTGACTTCGGCAACTTTCAGGCCGGCTTGCTCGACCTTGGTCCAGGAAGCGCCGCCCTTGCGCAGGCCGACGGTGACGTTGACGCCCGAATCGTTCAGGTTCTGTGCGTGCGCGTGGCCTTGCGAGCCGTAGCCGATGATGGCAACGTTCTTGCCTTTGACGAGGGAGAGGTCGCAATCTTTGTCGTAAAAAACGTTCATGATAATTTTCCTATAATTTTTGGTGTGGGACGTGCGCGCCCTGGATCAGGACCGTGGGCACGGATTAAACTTTGAGGATGCGTTCGCCGCGGCCGATACCCGATCCACCGGTACGCACCGTTTCGAGGATCGAGGCGCGGTCGATGGAATCGATGAACGCGTCGAGCTTGCCTTTGTTGCCGGTCAGCTCGATCGTGTAAGTCTTTTCCGTGACGTCGATGATGCGGCCGCGGAAGATGTCCGCCGTGCGCTTCATCTCTTCGCGTTCCTTGCCGACCGCGCGCACCTTGATCAGCATGAGCTCGCGCTCGATGTGCGCGCCTTCGGTCAGGTCGACCACCTTGACCACCTCGATCAGGCGGTTCAGGTGCTTGGTGATCTGTTCGATCACATCGTCCGAGCCGCTGGTGACGATGGTCATGCGCGACAGGGTGGCGTCTTCGGTCGGGGCGACGGTCAGGGTTTCAATGTTGTAGCCGCGGGCGGAAAACAGCCCGACCACGCGCGACAGGGCACCGGCTTCGTTTTCGAGCAGGACAGAAATGATATGGCGCATTACAGGTCCTCCGAGCCGAGCAGCATTTCGGACAAGCCCTTGCCGGCCTTGACCATCGGCCAGACGTTTTCGGACTGGTCAGTGATGAAGTTCATGAACACGAGGCGGTCTTTCATGCCAAACGCTTCTTTCAGCGCGCCATCGACATCGCCCGGCTTTTCGATCTTCATGCCGACGTGGCCGAACGATTCGGCCAGCATCGAGAAGTCCGGCAGCGAATCCATGTAGGACTCGGAATAGCGCGAACCGTAATCGATCTGTTGCCACTGGCGCACCATGCCGAGGAAGCGGTTGTTGAGCAAAATGATTTTCGGCGTCAGGTGATATTGCTTGCAGGTAGCCAGTTCCTGGATGCACATCTGGATCGAGCCTTCGCCGGTGATGCAGGCAACTGTCGCGTCCGGATTGGCCATCTGCACGCCCATGGCGTACGGCAAGCCCACACCCATCGTGCCCAGGCCGCCGGAATTGATCCAGCGACGCGGCTTGTCGAACGGGTAGTACTGGGCCGCCCACATCTGGTGCTGGCCGACGTCGGAGGTAATGAAGGCGTCGCCCTTGGTGATTTCCCACACCTTTTGCACCACCGACTGCGGCTTGATGACCAGGTCGGAATCGGCGTATTTGAGGCACTCGCGCCCGCGCCATTCGCCGATCTGCTTCCACCAGTCCTTGAGCGGCGCGGCGTTGACCTTGGCGTCGGCGGCGTCGAGCTGCGCCAAAAATTCGATCAGCACGTCCTTGACGTTGCCGACGATGGGAATATCGACCTTGACCCGCTTGGAAATCGACGATGGATCGATGTCCACGTGGATGATCTTGCGCGGGTTGGAGGCGAAGTGTTTCGGGTTGCCGATCACGCGGTCGTCGAAGCGCGCGCCGATGGCGATCAAGACGTCGCAGTGCTGCATCGCCATGTTCGCCTCGTACGTGCCGTGCATGCCGGGCATGCCGAGGAACTTGTCGCTCGAGGCGCGGTAGGCGCCCAGGCCCATCAGGGTGTTGGTGACCGGAAAACCAAGCTTGTCGACCAGCTTGTTCAGCTCGGGCGAGGCATTGGCCAGGATCACGCCGCCGCCGGTGTAGATCATCGGACGTTCGGCCTGCAGCAGCAATTGCACCGCCTTGCGGATCTGGCCCGAATGGCCCTTGTCGATCGGCTTGTACGAGCGCATTTCGATATCCTTCGGATAGTCGTAGGCGCACTTGTGCATGCTGATGTCTTTGGGAATATCGACCAGGACCGGACCGGGACGGCCGGTGCGCGCAATGAAGAACGCTTTCTTGATCGTGGCGGCCAGGTCTTTCACATCCTTGACGAGGAAGTTGTGCTTGACGCAGGGACGCGTGATGCCGACGGTGTCGCATTCCTGGAATGCATCCTGGCCGATCGCGGTGCTGGGCACCTGGCCGGAAATGACGACCATCGGAATCGAATCCATGTACGCCGTGGCAAGACCCGTGACGGCATTCGTGACACCCGGACCGGAGGTGACCAGGGCCACGCCGACGGTGTTCGAGCTGCGCGAATAGGCGTCTGCCGCATGCACGGCGGCCTGTTCGTGACGTACCAGGACGTGTTGGAATTTGTCTTGCTTGAAGATGGCGTCGTAGATATACAGTACGGCGCCGCCTGGATAACCGAAAACGTGTTTAACGCCTTCTTCCGCCAGACAACGGACGAGTATTTCGGACCCCGTGATGGTGGCCGATGATTCGTTGTTCATGATACATTCCTTTCAAGACCCATTGGGAGGTGATCGGATGCTCTTTCCTAACGAAATTCGCGTGGCGCGACAGTGCTCAGGCTTCCCTTCTTTCTGCGGTCACGGCGATCTTTCACGTACCCATAGATACGTTACGAACCGGCGCTAAACGCAACTCGTTTGGCGTGAGTTTCTGTAGCGATTACTGCGAACCTCTCGCGCTTGTGGCGCGGGTTAGAGCAAACTGCCTACATATGAAAGCGCGTCAGGTCGAGCTTGGCCTTGTGTGGCGTTTTCGACTTGACCATACAGCTTCGGGGTTGCAAAGCGTCATATACCTTACTGCGTTGCACCATTGCGGTCAAGTTAAATCGGTCCGGCGTTGCCGCTTTCGCATCGCCGGGCAGGGCTGGAATGGTAAATACCATGCAAACAGGTCCATTCTTTGCTAGCATGCGTCAGTTTTCTCCAATGCCACAGGCTATGCCCCTGCGGCGCGTCCCTTCCCACCCTCGTTCGCATGGCCACAGACAAAGAGTTATCCGATTTTCTTGAGAATGTCGAACGGCGCGCCTTCAAGCAAGCCGTGTACGCCGTGCGCAAGGATGAAGCTGCGCTCGATATCGTGCAGGACGCGATGATCAAGCTCGCCGAAAAATATGGAGACAAGCCGGCCGCCGAGCTGCCGATGCTGTTCCAGCGCATTTTGCAAAACACCATCCTCGATTACTTCCGCCGCGAAAAAGTGCGCAATACCTGGGTCAGCCTCTTCTCGGGCATGGGCCGGCGCGAGGGAGAAGACGAAGAATTTGATATACTTGAATCGTTTGAGGCGGAACAAGGTTCGGCCTCGGCGGAGTCGAGCGCGGACCAGGTCGAGCGCCAGCAGACCTTGAGCCTGATCGACGCCGAAGTACAAAAACTGCCGGCGCGTCAACGGGAAGCCTTCCTCATGCGTTACTGGCAGGACATGGACGTGGCTGAAACAGCCGAAGCGATGGGATGTTCCGAGGGAAGTGTCAAAACGCACTGCTCGCGAGCGACTCATACCCTCGCCGAATCGCTGAAAGCCAAGGGAATAAAATTATGAACACCGACGATCTGAACTTTGCGTACAAAGTACGCCACGCCCTGAACGACCATCTCGACGCGCTGCCCGCTGCGACGACCGACCGCCTGGCGGCCGCGCGCAAGGCCGCCATGGCCCGCAAGAAGCCGCACGCCCCGGTCAAGGTTGCGCAAACCCAGCTGGCCGGCAATATCGGCGCCCTGTTCTCGTTTTCCTCGCTCGGCCGCATGAGCGTGGCCATTCCACTGATGGCGCTGGTCGCTGGCCTGGCCGGCATTTATCAGTACGAAGAACAGCAGCGCCTCGAAGAAATCGCCGAGCTCGACGCGGCTGTGCTGTCCGACGAGTTGCCGCTGACGGCCTACCTGGACCAGGGCTTCAACGCCTACCTCGCCCAGCGCGCCCAATAAGGATGACGCGCGCGACTTCGTCCCGGCCCTTGCTGGCGCTTGCGCTTGCATTGTTGACAACACACGGCATCGCCACAGCCCAGCTGGCCGCACCGGCGCCCGCCGGCGCGCCCTTGCCGGCGCCTACCGCCGTGCCGCCGGGGCAGCCGGCAAAGCCGGTCGTGGCGCCCATTTCCAAGCCGGCGCCGTCGATTGCCGCCAAGCCCGCACCGCTTGCGGGCAAGCCCATGTGGAAAGACCTGTCGCCGCCCCAGCAAGTCGCGCTCGACCCGCTCAAGGGCGAGTGGGACCGCATGGAGTCGGTGCGCAAGCAAAAATGGCTTGATATCGCCAACCGCTATTCGTCCATGAAGCCCGATGAGCAAGTGCGCATGCAGGAACGCATGCGCGCCTGGACCCGACTCACACCCGACGAACGGCGCGTGGCCCGCGAAAACTACACGCTGAGCAAAAAGATCGACAAGAGCCAGAAATCGGCCGAATGGGAGAAATACCAGCAATTGCCCGAAGAAGAAAAGAAAAAGCTCGCGCTTGACGCCGCCGCCGCCAAAAAGCAGGTCACCAACTTGCCGCCGGCAACGCAGCTCAAGCCGCTCGCGCCAAGCAAGCCGCCCCCGGCTGGCTGTCCGCCTGGCACCATCCGCAACGCCCCGGCGGCCGTGCCGCGCTGCATCGCGAGCCCGTCGGCGGGCGCTCCGCTGGCTGTGCCGGCCATCACCGCCCCACCTACCACAGCGCCGACCGCCCCTGCGCCGGCCAATCCAGTTTCCAATGCAAAATAGTAAGACCCCGGTTGCCACACCTACCCTGAAACGTCGTCTGATCTGCATGGTGTACGAGCTGTTCCTGCTGACCGCCGTGGTCATGTTCGGCCTGCTCATTTTCCTGCTGATCACGCAGAAAATGAGCCAGGGCGTGATCGAGCATGGCCGCACGGTCGTGCTGTTCCTCGTGCCGGGCGCCTATTTCATCTATTCCTGGACCGGCAGCGGCCATACCCTGGCCATGAAAACCTGGCGCATCAAACTGGTCAAGGTCGGCTATGCGACAGTGCCGCTCAAGGCTGCCCTGGTGCGCTACCTGCTGGGCTGGGGCTGGGTGCTGCCGGCGCTGGTCATCTGCTGGCGCTTTCACCTGACCGGCAAGAGCCAGGTGGCGACCGCGCTGGCGATCAATATCGTGGCATGGGGCATGACCGTGTTTCTCGACAAGGACCGCCAGTTCCTGCACGACCGGCTGGCCGGCACCCGCCTCATTTCGCTGCCCAAGCCGGCCCAGGCGTGATCACGGGGGCGACATGAGCGAGGCCTTGTGTCCCCTGTGCGGCCGGCCCCTCGGCACACGCAATGTCGACCGCCATCACCTGATCCCCAAGACCTACAAGGGGCGCGAGCAGTTCGATATTCACAAGATCTGCCACCAGAAAATCCATTCGACCTTCACCGAACATGAATTGTTCAAGTCCTTCCATACCTGGGAGGCCTTGCGGCAGCATGAGGATATCCGGGCGTTTATCGACTGGGTCGCAAAAAAGGACCCAGCGTATTTCTCGCGCAATGTGCGCTCGAATAGCAAAAAGACGCGTCGAGCATAATCCGCTTGGCTCTTCATTATCAATCGGTTAATATCGTGCTTGAGAAGGCTTAGGTTGGGCTTCCTTCTACCAATAGACCAGTCTGATCGATTTCCTTCTCACCTTTAAAACGGATCATGGTTCGCGCCTGACTCCGTTTTTTTCATTTGGACCAGCATGCTTCCCGATTTTTCCGCAACACACGCGATTCTTTTGCGCCGTCGCTTGACGCTGTTCATCCCTGCCGGCGCCGGGCAGTTGCCGGACACCTTGCTGCAAGCCTTCGACCTCAACCTGGCCGAACTCGGCTATGTCGCCTCGCAGCGCCTGCGCGCGCGCCTGGGTACGCTCGATGCGCAAGGGCTGACCGACGCCCAGGCCTGGATGTGGGATATCCTGGCCACGGAAGTGGGCGGGCACCGTCAGCACACGCCCCTGTTCCGGCGCTTTCCCGATGACGTGCCGAGCGACACCGGCGCGCTGTGGGTGCGCAAGGTCCTGACGCATTTCATGCAGGCCGAGGGACAGCCCTGCCTGCACTGCGGCCAGTGCAACACGACGCATGTGCTCAAGCCGTGCCGGCACGTGGTGTGCGACGCCTGTTTCGACGGCAGCAGTTACAGCGCCTGCCCCGTCTGCGAGCACCATGTCGACCGGACCTCGCCTTTCTTCACGCCCGACGAGGCGCTGCCACTGCCAGCCGAGCGCGTACGCCTGAAACTGCTCGACCTCGCTGACGACCTTGACGGTGCGGTGCGGGCGCTGGTGCTGTCGATGTGCGAACGCAAGCAGGTCATGTCGCCGGTCGATACGGACGACTTCAAATCGCTGATCAGCGATTACGGACTGGACGTGCTCGCGTGGATTCCAGGGTGCATTCCAGTGCGCGAGAATATCGCCCTGCTGTTCGGCACCTTGCTGCAAGGCTGCGCGCCTGGCGCCGTGATGGCCGCTGCGGCAGCGCACATCGATACCGCCACCGACGTCATCCGCCTGATTGCCGCTTACTCCGGCGTCTCCCCCTCCCTGCAAGGATTCATCAAGTACAAGAGCGTCGCGACAGAGCAACTGAGCGGCTTCAAGCGCTTTGCCGAGGTGGCCACGTGGGGGACGACGATCATGCTCCAGACGCATGTCAAGCGCTTCAAGGTAGCCAAACTGGGCCGCCCGCTGCGCCGCGAGCTGCTCGGTTTGCTGGAACGTTTGCCGCTCAACTCGCTGGTCGAAGACATGCTGCGCCATCAGTCTTACTGGGTGTGGGTTGGCCAGTTCCTGCATCCCCACGAATATCAACAGCGCTATCCGCAGGTGGCGTTCGCCTTCAGCGTGATCCGCAAGAAGGGGGCGGACGGCACTCCTGGACCGGCATTTGAAACCTACTACACCAGGCTGGAAAAGGCGGTCATGCGCAAGGACGCCATTGGCATGGTCGACCTGCTGCGGCAGCGTCCTGGCGAACTGGCGCGCCGCTTCGACCATGCCCTGCGCGTGGCCGATGGCGACAGCGCGGCGACCGAGCAACTGCTGGCCGCCTTCGAACGGTGCGTGGCGCAGTTTTCGACGCCCGTCCTACTCACCTTGCGCGCCCTGCTGCCAACCCGCGCCCGTGCCGGCGCAACCCGCATGTTCTGGCCGGCGGGAACGGTGGCCACTGGCATCATGGCGCCCGACCGGCGCGGCGCCCTGCCGCAGCCGGTGATCGAGCAGTCGCTCACCCTGATCGAGCGCGCCCTGCTGGCGCGTTTCTCGGCCAAACCGCACGTCAGCGACTTCCTGATCGACCGTGCGCTGGCCGATATCATCGTGCCGTTCAACGAACGCACGGCAAGCCGCTCGGCGGTTCAACTGCCGCGCGGGTCCACGCTCGCCGTCCCCGACGGCAAGAAGGCGCGCCTGTTCCTGCACTGGTGCGAACCGCCCGAAGGCGGCGCCTATTCCAACACCGACCTGGATCTGGCGATCGGATTCTACGACGAACATTGGAACCTGATCGGCGAATGTTCATACCGCGACCTCACCTGGCTGGGACGCGATGGCGAGACTGTCGCCGTCAGCTCCGGCGATCTGCGCGACGCGCCGTTTCCCGACGGCGCGACCGAGTTCGTCGACCTCGATTGCGCGCTGGCGCGGAGCAATGGGGTGCGCTATGCGGTCATGGAGATCAACAGCTTCTGCGGCATGCCCTTCGAGGCACTCGAACATGCGTTCGCCGGGCTGATGTTCCGCGACGATATGCAAGGCGCGCACATGGACCCGCGCACGGTGGCGCTCAGGTTCAACCTGCAAGGCGAGCACGGCACCTTCATGCCGCTGGTGTTTGACCTGCAACAGAACCGCTTGCATTGGCTGGAGGTGTATGCGGAAGATGGCTTCGACTACAACAACGTCGAAACGGCGAACACGGCCGTCAGGGTCATCTGCCCCGCCATGATCGCGTACTTCGCCAGCGGCGTGCGCACCAACATGGCCGAACTGGCCCTGCTGCATGCGGCGGCGCGTGCGCAGCGCGTCATCTTGCGCGGCGACGGCATGCAGGCGATGGCGCGCCGCGACGGCGAGGACGATGCCAGCTTCCTGGCGCGTCTGCGCGCGTGGAACGCGAACGAGGTGGACGCTGTCACGAGCCTGCCGCAACAGCCGCTGTTTGCCGCCTTGCTCGACGCCGACATCACGCTGCCCGAGAACAGCGTCGTGTACGCGCTCAGGCCCGGTGTGACGGCGACGACCATCGCCGCCAGCGACCTGATTTCCTGAAGACGGGACCCGGCATGCCAAGCGATTTTACAGAAACCCGGGCGCTGCTGCTGCGCCGCCAGGCTACCGTCTTCGCTGCGCAAGGCGCCGACCTGCAGCCCGACGGCTGCATGCAACTGTTCGATATCGACCTGGCCAAGCTCGGCTATGCCCTGTCGCAGCGCCTGCGCGCGCGCCTGCAAACCCTGAGCCTGCCCGTACTCAATGCAACGCGCGAACACATCTGGAGGACACTGGCGGCCCAGCTCGGCGCCAACCGCCAGCACACGCCGCTATTCCGCCGCTTTCCCAAGCTGGTGCCGCACAACACCGCAGCACTGTGGAGGGACCGGGTCCTGACGCACTTCATGCAGGCGCCCGACCAGCCCTGCCTGCATTGCGGCCAGCGCGGCACCACGCATGTGCTCAAGCCGTGCCAGCATGTGGTGTGCGACGCCTGCTTCGACGGCGGCAATTACAGCGCCTGCCCGATCTGCCATCGTCACGCCGACCGCGATTCGCCATTCTTCCTGCCCGACCCCGCACTGACCCACGGCGCGGCGCCGACCCATCTCAAGCTGCTCGACCTCGGCGCCAGCATGATTGATGCCGCGCAGACGCTGGTGCGCGCCATGTGCGAACGCAAACAGGTGATGTCGCCGGTCGACACGGACGACTTCAAGGCCCTCGCCGGCGACTACGGCCTGCGCCTGCTGGACTGGGTCCCCGGCCAGATCCCGGTGCGCGAAAACATCGCCCTGCTGTTCGGCACCCTGCTCAAGCACTGCGAGCCGGCCGCCGTGCTGGCCGCCGCCGCTGCGCATGTCGGCACCGCGACGGACGTGATTCGCCTTGTGGCCGTTTACTCCGGCGCCGATCCGTCGCTGCAAGGGCAACTGGTGTACCGCCAGGTTCCGATTGAAAAGATGCGGGGCATGGCGCGCTTCAAGACCTTGTTCACGCCGGGGTCGTACTGGAACGCGCGCGAGCATTATCCGCTGCCGATGACCATCAAGCGCTTCAAGATGGTCAAACTGAGTCGTCCGCTGCGCCGCGCGCTGCTCGCCCTGCTCGAGAGCTTTCACCCCGACTCGCTGACTGAAGACATGCTGCGCCACCGCACGTACTGGGTCTGGCTGGGCCAATTCCTGCACCCGCACGAGTATCACAAGCGCTATCCGAAGGTGGCGTTTGCGTTCAGCGTGGTGCGCAAGAAGGGGCCGGACGGCACCCCCGCGCCGCAGTTCGAGACCTTTTATGCCGGCCTGGAAAAAGCCATCATGCGCAAGGACGCCGTCGCCATGGTCGCCCAACTGCGCAAGCGCCCGGGGGAACTGGCGCGCCGCTTCGATCACGCCCTGAGCGTGGCTGGCGACGACAATACCGCCAGCGGCGCCGTGCTGGACGCCTTTGCGCAGTGCGTGGCGCAGTTTGCGACGCCGGTCCTGCTGACCTTGCGCGCCCTGCTTCCGACCCGCCTGCACGCATCGGAGAGGCGCATCTACTGGCCCAAGGGGAGCGTGGCGACCGGATACATGGTGCGCGAGCGGCGATCACCGCTGCCGCGCCAGGCCGTCGGCGACGCGGTCGCCCTGATCGAACGCGAACTGCTGGCGCGCTTTTCAGCCAAGCCGCACCTGGACGATTTTCTGATTGACGCCGCGCTGGGCGACATCATCGTGCCGTTCAACGAACGCACGGCAAGCCGCTCGGCCATCGGGCTGCCGCGCGGCTCGGTGGTGGCCGTACCGACGGCCAAAAAGGCCCGCCTGTTCCTGCACTGGTGCGAACCGAAAAACGGCGACCGGACGGACCTCGATTTGTCGGTCGCGTTCTACGACGACGAGTGGCGCCACGTGGGGGTGTGTTCTTACTACCAGCTCACCTGCACAGGGCCCGATGGCAGCGTCATCGCCACCAGCGCCGGCGACCTGACGGATGCGCCCTTCCCCGACGGTGCGAGTGAATTCGTCGACCTCGATTGCGACCTGGCGCGCCAGAACGGCGTGCGCTATGCGGTGGCGGTATTGAACAATTACTCGGGCATGCCATTCGAAGGCCTGGAACACGCATTCGCCGGCCTGATGTTGCGCGACGATGTGGAGGGCGAACACTTCGATCCGCGCACGGTCGCGCTGCGTTTCGACCTGGCCGGGTCCAACGGCGTGTTCCTGCCGATGGTGTTCGACCTGCGCGAGAACCAGCTGCACTGGCTCGACCTGTACAGGTCCGGCGAGTTCGAGTTCAATAACGTGGCCACGTCGAGCAAGGACATCACCACCGTGTGTCCGGCCATGATCGCCTATTTTGCCAGCGGCATCCGCATGTCGATGTACCACCTGGCCCTGCTGCATGGCGCGGCGCGGGCACAGCGCGTGATGGTGCGCGATGAGGCAGGAAGCCTGCGCGCGCTGGCGCGCCATGCAGGGGAAGACAACGCCAGCTTCCTCGGGCGCCTGCGCAGATTCGGGCCGGCCGATGTCGACAGCGCACCATCGCTGGGCGAGGCGCCGCTGTTCGCCGCGCTGCTCGACGCCGACCTTGCGCTGCCGGAAAACAGCATCGTGTATGCGCTCAGGCCCGGTGTGACGGCGACGACCATCGCCGCCAGCGACCTGATTTCCTAGGGCCTGGGGTCAGAAGCGCTCGTAGTCGTGCAGGTAGCGCCACTGCCCGGACGGCAGGCTGGCCATCGGCACGCGGCCGATGCGCAGGCGCTTGATGCTGACGATGCTCAGGCCCACCAGGCGGCACATGTGCATCAACTGGCCGGGCTTGACGTTCTTGAGCGCGAAGCGCAGGCGCGTTTCGTTCTGCCAGCTGACCTTCATCGGCGGGATTTCCTTGCCGTTGAAGGTGAGGCCGTGATTGAGCAGCGCCAGGCCGCCTTCGCGGATGTCGCCTTTGACTTCGACCACGAACTCCTGCTCGACGCGCGCGCCTTCGTCGACGAGTTTGCGCGCCACGCGGAAGTCCTGGGTGAACACAACCAGGCCGCTGGCTTTTGTCTCCAGCGGCGAGGTCAGGGTCAGGTTGCCCAGGTGGCGCTTCAGGAAGCGCTGCTTGCCGTGTTCGGCCACCTGCAGGTTCTCTTGCGTGAGCAGGTTCAGGGCCGCTTCGGCGTCCGAGTCAGCCCCGGCGCTGTAGCCGGCCGGCTTGTGGAACAGGATGGTGACGGGCGTCAGCTCGACCAGGGTGGCGTCGGCATGGATGACGACGTCCTGCTCGTCGGCCACGCGCGCGCCGGCTTCTTCGACAACCACGCCGTCAACGCTGATCCACCCTCCGGCGATGTACTTGTCGGCTTCCGCGCGCGAGCACGGCATCATTTCGGAAACGCGCTTGGCGAGGCGGATGGTGGAATCGTTCATGTAGCTCAGTGCCAGTCTTTGAAAAATGTGGTGAATACGGCGACGACTCTGTCGACGTCGGCGGCCGTGATGTTCAGGTGCGTGACCAGCCGCGTATGCTGGCCGACGGTGGCGCGGATATGCTCGCGCGCGAGCGTGGCGCGCAGGGCCTCGCAAGCCGCTGGCGGCACCTCGATGTAGAAAATATTGGTCTGCGGCGTTGCCACCTTGAGCTGGGCGATCTGCGCCAGTTCGCGCGACAGCCTGGCCGCGTTGGCGTGGTCATCGGCCAGGCGCTGCACGTTGTGCTCCAGCGCATAAAGACCAGCGGCTGCGATCATGCCGGCCTGGCGCATGCCGCCGCCGAGCATCTTGCGCCAGCGCTTGCCCTGTTCGATAAACGCTTTGTTCCCGAGCAGGACCGAACCGACCGGAGCCCCGAGGCCCTTCGACAGGCACACCGACACGCTGTCGAAACCGGCGCAGGCCTCGCGCAGGCTGATGCCCTGCTTGACGGCGGCGTTGCAGATGCGCGCGCCATCGAGGTGGGTGGCCAGGCCGCGCGCATGGGCGAGCGAGGTGGCCGCCGCCATGTAGTCGGCGCCGAGCACGCGCCCGCCGATGGTGTTTTCCAGCGCCAGCAAGCGGGTGCGCGCAAAGTGCATGTCGTCGGGCTTGATGTAGGCGTCGATGTCGGCCAGCGCGATGCTGCCGTCCGGCTGGTTGGCGATCGGCTGCGGCTGGATGCTGCCCAGGACCGCCGCACCGCCGCCTTCGTACTTATAGGTGTGCGCTTCCTGGCCGACCAGGTATTCGTCGCCGCGCGCGCAATGGAGCAGCAGCGCGATCAGGTTGCTCTGCGTGCCGGATGGCGCGTACAGGCCGGCCTCGAAGCCGAACATGTCGGCGGCGGTATCCTGCAAGCGGTTGACGGTGGGGTCGTCGCCGTACACGTCGTCGCCCACGGGCGCAGCGTGCATGGCGTCGCGCATGGCGTCGCCCGGTTGGGTGACGGTGTCGCTGCGCAGGTCGATCCAGGGCGTGGCGTGGCTCATGTCGTCGCTTCGGCTTCGGCTAAATGCTGCGTGTAGAATCGCTCGCCCATTTCTTCCAGGCCGAGCGTGGCGAGGACTTCCCGCAAGCGTTCGGTGGGACGCTTGCGCGGCAGGTTCTTGTAGCTGGCGATGATCAGCTCATTTTTCATCGAGTGCTCCCAGCCCACCAGCTCCGTCACGTTGACCTGGTAGCCGTGCGCTTCGAGCTGCAGGCAGCGCAGCACGTTGGTGACCTGGCTGCCGAATTCGCGCGTGTGCAGCGGGTGGCGCCAGATTTCGGTCAGGGCGCTCTTGCCCAGGTCCTTACCCTTGTTTTTCTTGAGGACGGTGGCCACTTCGGCCTGGCAGCACGGCACCAGCACCATGAATTTGGCGCGCTTTTTCAGGGCGAAGTCGATGGCGTCGTCGGTCGCCGTGTTGCAGGCGTGCAGTGCGGTGACGATGTCGATTTGCTCCGGCAGCTTGTCGGAGCGGGTCGATTCAGCCACCGACAGATTCAGGAACGACATGCCGGGAAAGCCCAGCTTGTGCGCCAGCGCGGTCGACTTTTGCACCAGCTCTTCGCGCGTCTCGATGCCGTAGATGCGCGAGCCGTCGTCCAGGCCTTTGAAAAACAGGTCGTACAGGATGAAGCCAAGGTAGGACTTGCCGGCGCCATGGTCGACCAGCGAAATGGCGGCGTGATCTTCCTGAATCTCCTTGAGCAGCGGCTCGATGAACTGATACAGGTGGTACACCTGCTTGAGTTTGCGGCGGCTGTCCTGATTGAGTTTGCCGTCGCGCGTGAGGATGTGCAGTTCCTGCAGCAGCGCGATCGACTGGCCCGGACGGATCTCGGGCGCCAGCGTTTCAGCCGGCTTTGCCTTCTCGGCCGCAGCCGTATTTTCAGCGCGCTTCATCGATCCACGCCCCTTGTATCGCTTCGAGTACCTTCTCGCCGCCGCGCGTGCGGTCGTCGTCGAAGCCGTCGAGTTCAAGCACCCAGTTGTGCAGGTCGACGAAACGCACCGCGGCCGGATCGACCTCGGGAAATTTGTCGCACAGCGCTTCGGCGATGGCCGTAATGTCGCTCCATTTCATGGCGCTCTCCCGATCAATGGTTCTTTTCAGCCGCATGATTGATCGTGTACTTCGGAATCTCGACCACCAGGTCTTCGGTTCCCACGATCGCCTGGCACGACAGGCGCGAGACCGGCTCCAGGCCCCATGCGCGGTCGAGCAGGTCTTCTTCTTTTTCTTCGGGCTCGTTGAGCGAGGCGTAGCCTTCGCGCACCAGCACGTGGCACGTGGTGCAGGCGCAGACGCGGTCGCAGGCGTGCTCGATTTCGATATCGTTTTCGAGCATGATGTCGCACACCGACTTGCCGGCGGGCGCCTCGATGACGGCGCCTTCAGGGCAGAAGACGGGATGGGGGAGGAATACGATTTGGGGCACGGTGATTGTCCTGGTAGTGTGTTCGTGGGACCCGGCAGTGCCGGGTCCGGGGTGTTCAGACTTCGTCGAGCGTTTTGCCGGCCAGCGCGCTGCGCACGCTCTGGTCCATGCGGCGCGACGCGAATTCTTCGGTGCCGTGGGCCAGCGCGTCGACCGCGGCGTGCAGGGCAACTTGTTTTGCCGCCGGCTCGCTGTCGTCGATATTCGATGCGGCCAGTGCGGCACGCACGCCGTCCATCAGCGTGTCTACCGAGCCGCGTTCGTCGGCGGAGAGCAGCGCGGCGTCGCCATCGAGGGCCGACTGCGTGGCCAGCAGGATGCGCTCGGCCTCGACCTGTTCTTCGCGCAGCGCGCGCAGCACCATGTCGCCTTGCGCCGAGGTGTACGAATCCTGCAGCATGCGCGCCACTTCATCGTCGGCCAGGCCGTACGATGGCTTGACCGTGATCGACGCTTCCACGCCGGAACGCGTTTCGCGCGCCGCCACCGACAGCAGGCCATCGGCATCGACCTGGTAAGTAATGCGGATGCGCGCGGCGCCGGCCACCATGGGGGGAATGCCGCGCAGCTCGAAGCGCGCCAGCGAACGGCAATCGGACACCAGTTCGCGCTCGCCCTGCAGCACGTGCACCGCCAGCGCGGTCTGGCCATCCTTGAAGGTGGTGAATTCCTGCGCGCGGGCGCACGGAATGGTCGAATTGCGCGGGATGATTTTTTCGACCAGGCCGCCCATGGTTTCGATGCCGAGCGAGAGCGGAATGACGTCGAGCAGCAGCCAGTCGTCACCGGCGGCGCGGTTACCGGCCAGCAGGTTGGCCTGGATCGCGGCGCCCAGCGCCACCACTTTATCGGGATCGATGTTCGCGTGCGGGATGGTCTTGAAAAATTCGGTGACCGCGCGCCGCACGTGCGGCATGCGGGTGGCGCCGCCGACCATCACCACGCCATCGACATCGTCGACCGACACGGAAGCATCGCGCATGGCTTTTTTGATCGCGGTCATGGTCTTGTTGACCAGGTGCTTGGTGATGTCGGCAAAGACTTCAGCGCTGATTTTCACCTGCACGATCTCGCCGGAGTTGAGGATGGCGTCGACGGTGGTGTCGACGTTGGTCGACAACAGTTCCTTGGCCTGGCGCGCCTTGACCATCAGGACGGCCGTGTCTTCGTCCGACAAGGGGGCCAGCCTGGCTTGTTCGCAGATCCAGCAGAACAGGCGGTGATCGAAATCGTCGCCGCCCAGGGCCGAATCGCCCCCCGTGGAAAGCACTTCGAACACGCCCTTGGACAGCTTGAGGATCGAAATATCGAAAGTGCCGCCGCCAAGGTCGTAGACGGCGAACACGCCTTCGGAGCCGTGGTCGAGCCCGTAGGCGATCGCCGCCGCGGTCGGTTCGCTCAGGAGGCGCAGCACGTTCAGGCCGGCCAGCTGGGCCGCGTCCTTGGTGGCCTGGCGCTGGGCGTCGTCGAAATAGGCGGGCACGGTGATGACCGCGCCGACCAGTTCGTCGCCGAGCGAGTCTTCGGCGCGCTGGCGCAAGGTGGCGAGGATCTGGGCCGAGATTTCAACCGGGCTTTTGATGCCGGCCACGGTCTTGATCTGCACCATGCCGGGCGAATCCTGGAAATCGTAAGGCAGGTTTTCGGCGTAGGCGATGTCGGCCAGGCCGCGCCCCATGAAGCGCTTGACCGAGACGATGGTGTTCTTGGGGTCGGTGGTCTGGTGGGCCTGGGCCTTGTAGCCGATGTTGGCGTGACCGTTCGGCAGGTAGCGCACGATGGACGGCAGCAGCGGACGGCCCTCTTCGTCACTCAACACTTCGGGACTGCCGCTGCGCACGGTGGCGACCAGCGAATTGGTGGTGCCCAGGTCGATGCCGATGGCCAGCCGATGCTGGTGCGGCGCGGTCGACATGCCGGGTTCTGAGATTTGCAAAAGTGCCATGTGATTACCGATTTCTTATTATGTGCGAATGCTCACGTCGTTCCCGGCAATGCCGGAACCGACTTCCCGCATGCGCGGAAATAGATGGCACCTATGCTCGCAGGTGCTATGGATTCCCGCCTGCGCGGGAACGACGTGATAGTGGCCCGCCTGGCGCAAGCGCTCAAAGGCGTGGCTATTGCTCAAGCGCGTCGAAGGCAAAGCTGAGTTCTTCACCGAATTTTTCCAAAAACATCAGCGCCCTCACCCCCTGCGCCGCTTGCTCGTAATCGCCCGCGTCAAGCTGCCCGCCGATCTGGACCAGGCGCGATTTGCGCTCCTGCTTGACCTGCTCGTCGAGTTCTTCCAGCGCGCCGAGATCCTTGCCCGCGCGCGCGTCGCCGAGCGCCTCGCGCCATTCCATCTGCTGCATCAGGAACGCCATCGGCATGGCCGTGTTCGATTCCGTCTGCAAATCGACGCCGTTCTGCTCGCACAGATACTGCGCGCGCTTCTGCGGATTTTTCAGGGTCTGGTAAGCCTCGTTGGCACGCGTGGCCCATTGCATGGCGACCCGTTTTTCGGCGTCGGTGGCGTTGACGAAGCGGTCGGGGTGGACCTGGCCCTGGACGTCGCGGTAGGCGGCGTCGAGGGCGCCCGTGTCGAGCGAGAAACGGGGCGGCAGGTTGAAGAGATCGAAGTGATTCTGCATGGGTGCGGCTACCTGACCGCGGTCAGATGCGGAAGCTTTCGCCGCAACCGCACTCGTCCTTGACGTGCGGATTGTTGAAGCGGAAGCCTTCGTTCAAGCCCTCGCGCGTGAAGTCGAGCTCGGTACCGTCGATGTACGGCAGGCTTTTCGGGTCGACAAAGACCTTCACGCCATGCGACTCGAAGACATTGTCTTCGGCCGCCGCTTCATCGACATATTCGAGCTTGTAGGCCAGGCCCGAGCAGCCCGTGGTGCGCACGCCAAAACGCAATCCAACACCCTTGCCGCGACGTTCAATAAAGCGGTTGATGTGCTTGGCTGCTTTTTCGGTCAGTGTGATTGCCATGTTTCCCTCCGCGTGTGACTGCGCTTAAGCGACAGCCGGATGCTTGGTCTTGTAGTCCAACACGGCCGCCTTGATCGCGTCTTCCGCCAGGATCGAGCAGTGAATCTTGACCGGCGGCAGTGCCAGCTCTTCGGCGATCTGGGTATTCTTGATCGACAGCGCCTGGTCCAGGGTCTTGCCCTTGACCCATTCGGTCACCAGCGACGACGAGGCAATCGCCGAGCCGCAGCCGTAGGTCTTGAATTTGGCGTCTTCGATCAGGCCATCGGCGCCGACCTTGATTTGCAATTTCATCACGTCGCCGCAGGCCGGCGCGCCGACCATGCCGGTGCCGATCGTTTCGTCGCCCTTGTCGAAGGCGCCGACGTTACGTGGATTTTCGTAGTGGTCCAACACTTTGTCCGAGTATGCCATGGTAAAACTCCTGAATATTCAATACGGTTAGTGGGCTGCCCATTGGATCGAACTGATGTCGATGCCTTCTTTGAACATGTCCCACAGCGGCGACAGTTCGCGCAGCTTGTGGACTTTCGACTTGAGCAGGTCCACTGCGAAGTCGATGTCGGCTTCGGTCGAAAAACGGCCGATGGTAAAGCGGATCGAGCTGTGCGCGAGCTCGTCGCTGCGGCCCAGCGCGCGCAGCACGTACGATGGTTCCAGGCTGGCCGAGGTGCAGGCCGAGCCGGACGACACGGCGATATCCTTGATCGCCATGATCAGCGATTCGCCCTCGACGTAATTGAAGCTCACGTTCAGGTTGTGCGGCACGCGGTGTTCCATGTCGCCATTGATATAGACTTCTTCTATCTCTTGCAGGCCCTTGGCGAGGCGGTCGCGCAGGGCGGTCACGCGCGTCAGTTCGCTGTCCATCTCTTCTTTTGCGATGCGGAACGCTTCGCCCATGCCGACGATCTGGTGGGTCGCCAGGGTGCCCGAACGCAAGCCGCGCTCGTGACCGCCGCCGTGCATCTGCGCTTCGAGGCGCACGCGCGGCTTGCGCCGCACGTACAGGGCGCCGATCCCTTTCGGACCGTAAGTCTTGTGCGCGGTAAAGGTCATCAGGTCAACCTTGCTGTTGGCCAGGTCGATCTGCACCTTGCCGGTCGCTTGCGCGGCGTCGCAGTGGAAAATGATGCCTTTCGAGCGGCACAGCGCAGCCAGTTCTTCGATCGGCTGGATCACGCCGATTTCGTTGTTGACCAGCATGACCGACACCAGGATCGTGTCCGGGCGGATCGCCGCTTCGAGCTGGGCGACCGTGATCAGGCCATTGTCTTGCGGCTCGAGGTAGGTGGCGTCGAAACCGACGCGTTCGAGTTCGCGCACGGTGTCGAGCACGGCTTTATGCTCGGTCTTGACGGTGATGATGTGCTTGCCCTTGGTCTTGTAGAACTGGGCCGCGCCCTTGATCGCCAGGTTGTTGCTTTCGGTCGCGCCGGAAGTCCAGATGATCTCGCGCGGATCGGCGCCGACCAGCGCGGCGACGTGCACGCGCGCTTCCTCGACCGCCGCTTCCGCGGTCCAGCCGTACATGTGGCTGCGCGACGCCGGATTGCCGAACTGCTCGCGCAGGTAAGGAATCATTTTGTCCGCGACCCTCGGATCGATCGGCGTGGTCGCCGAATAGTCCATGTAGATCGGGAAATGCGGGGCAGTCACGAAAGTCTGCTCGAGGTTTTTGTCCAAAGGCGCGTTCATCAAATCACTCCAATATGCTTCAATTTTGTCCGACGGCGGCGTGCGGCCGGTGTACGTGCACGACGTTTTGTTCAGAATTCTTTTGCTTTTGCTGGTCGACCAGGTCTTGCAGCGAGACCGAATCGAGATAGTCGACCATCTTTTCGTTGAGCGTGGCCCACAGTTCGTGGGTCATGCAGCGGGTGCCGGTGGCCGCATCGGCGCCGTGGCAATTTTCTTTGCCGCCGCACTGGGTCGCGTCGAGCGGCTCGTCGACGGCGATGATGATGTCGGCGACCGTCACTTTGTCGGCGCGGCGGGCCAGGCTGTAGCCGCCGCCGGGACCGCGAATCGATTCGACGATCTCGTGACGGCGCAGCTTGCCGAACAATTGCTCCAGATACGAGAGCGAAATGGCCTGGCGCTGGCTGATGCCCGACAGCGTGACGGGACCCTTGCCCTGTCGCAGGGCAAGATCGATCATCGCAGTTACAGCAAAACGGCCTTTTGTGGTCAGACGCATCACAATCCCGGTCACAGTGGTAAAATATTGCCTCGTTTCAATCAACACAGGTCGATGCGGACTGCATGAAAGACCTGATTACTTGATCGAATTAGTCAAGTATACCAAAGATGGGACGTCTTGTCTTGCAACGTCCATTTTGCCCGCCCATGGCGGCGGGGGCGCGCGGCGCCCGGCGGCTTACTGCGACTTGGCGCAATCGCCGGACTCGGTCAGCGCGACGGGAATCACTTTTGCTTTTCCACCTGACATGTCGATCCGGCCCAGCCGCAGCGCGCACCGGTCGGGGCCCACCTCGGTCTCGATTTCATAATCGGTGCCCTGCTCTGGAACGAAGGAAGCGGTCGGGAAACGGCAGACAAAGTCTGTGGACCGGATGCCGGACACATACCCGGCCTGGAGCGCGACAGGCTGGCCAGGGATCAGCGCATATTCCCTGTAGAACCCTTGACTCAACCACCTCCCCGTGCGCGTCTTCATCGCTTCCAAGGTGGGCGTTTCCGGAATGCCGATCGAGACTGAGGTCTTGCTGCGGAAGATAGCGTTCGATCTGCCGGCACCGCTGGACGCAATCACGCCGTCACCCTCCGGGCAAGTCCGGTTGCGGTAGAAGCGCACGTCCACCTGGGCGTCGTCGATGATGCGGATGCGCGTGTGCAAGCGGGCTTTGCGGGCGGAGCGGGCCGCCGGGGTCGCTTGCTCGGCCGGCGTCGCCTGCTCGCCCGGCGCGGCCGCATCCTGGGCCGCGCTGGCAAAGCCGGCGCATCCCATACTTACTAAGCTGACTGCCAGCAAGAGCTTGTTCATGTCACACCTTCCTTAAAGGCAGGCTAGCAACAAGCCCTGCAGGTCACGACCCAGCGGCGCGCAGCAAATGCATCGGCCCGAACAGCGCTTGCATCCCAGCGTGCTGGATAAACGACAAATTATACGGATGCTCCGAGCTCAATTGCGGAAAACTCTTAGTTTCCGGCAATTTCTGGAGTTGCTCCGCAATTTTGCCCCACAAAACCAGGGTTGGCTTGGGTTCGCGGCCCGCCAGCGCCGCCATGACGGTTTGCAGGAACGGCAGCCAGGCGCGCGCATCGATCACCGGCGGCACGTGCGCACGGAACACCAGTGAGGCGTTGAGCAGCAGAAAGCCCTGGCGGGTCAGATTGTGCTGCAATTCGGCCAGGGTCTGGATGCTGCCGCTATCGGCCGCCGCCGCCGCAGCGGCCACCGGCGCCAGCGCCGCGCCCCCGGTGTCGTCGGCGTTCAACTGGCCATCGGCCACCAGCAGCAGTTTCATGAAATTGCGCAGCGAGGTCGCCTTGTTGACAGGCTTGGACAGCCCGCTCTCGCACCACAGTTTGCCGACAGCGCCATCCATGAAGCAGACGCCGGTCGCACTCTCGGCGCGCGGATACGGCCCCTCGCCGACCAGCACATAGCGCACCTGCTCGAGCGGCAGGGCAAAGGCGGCGAACAGGCGCTGTTCGGTCGGCAGGTAGGTGTCGGCGGCCAGGGTCGGCAGGTACAGCGGCTCGGCGCGCATGACCGCTTCGAGCCCCTGGCGCAGGACGGGCTGCCAGGACAGGTCGGCACGCGAAACGGCGTCGAGGATGGCGGGAGGAATGGGTTGGACGGACATCGGAACCTGCCGGTAAAAGGAAGGATTGTAGCCGACAGCGGTCCCGGCGCCGCGCCGAAAGATGCAATTTCAACCACGCGGCCCTTTTTTGGGAAACAGTGCATGATGCTGCCAACCCGATTGGGATGATGTAGTAACAACTAACCTGTTCAGCTTTGGAGACTCATATGCAAACCATTCAAGATGTCATGACCCGCGATGTTCAACAAGTTTCGCCGGAAGACAGCGTGCACCGCGCTGCACAGATCATGAAAGAATTCAATATCGGCTCCGTGCCGGTCGTCGACGGCGGCAAGCTGGTCGGCATGATCACCGACCGCGACATCACCGTGCGCTCCACCGCCGCCGGCAAAGCGCCGGAAACGAGCCGCGTGGGCGATTCGATGAGCACCGAAGTGCGCACCTGCTACGCGACCCAGTCGGTCGACGACGTGCTGACCCAGATGGGCGACGTGCAAATCCGCCGGGTACCGGTCGTGGACCAGCAATCGCACTCGCTCGTTGGCATTGTGTCGCTGGGCGACATGGCAACCAAGCAAACGACCGGCATCGGCCAGGCCTTGCAAGAAATTTCATCGCCAACCGACGCTGCCGCAAAAGCAAAATAAGCCAGGTTGACGCTTGCCGTGGGCGGAGCCGTGCGCCTCGCCACGGCAACACCCGCGCCGACGCCGATACGCACGCGCCTGGCTCGGTAAAGTACGCTTTAGCGCCAGCGACGTGCGCCGCTCCCCCCCCCTCCCCAACATCACGCCGCACTGCACCCCAATTCCTTCGAGCGCCCCGGCCCGGCAGGATGCACTTAGGCATGCCGCCGCCCTGGCGCAGTCAATCGAGCACGCTTGATCATACTTGTTCTCCCGGCATGGCGAGCGCAATCGGCTCACCTCTGTATAGGACCGCACCGGTGCCGGCTTGGTTCCCGGGTTTTGATATGGTCTTGCGCGCCGATCTGCTCCTGTTGCGCGCACGGCGCAGCGGCTATGCTCGACGGAATCGGGGCGCTTGCCTCGCGCCTTATCGAAAGGGGAATAACATGCTTGACAAGAATCCTGTCCAGGCGACCGAACGGTCTTTTTTCGCGACCCTGGCGGCGATCGCCTGGTCGTTCGTCGGCCTGCGCCGCAAATCGGATTTCGACCGCGACGTGACCGCGCTCAATCCCGTATATGTAATCCTGGCCGGCCTGATCGGGGTGGCGCTGCTGATCGCCACCTTGGTCGGCGTGGTGGCCTTCGCCACCCGTTGAGCACGCCTTACTCGGCGTCGGGCTGGCGCGCCGGATGCGCCTCGGCGAACGCCGGCAAGGCCGCGCACATGGCGTCGATGCGGGCAATGGTGGGATACGGCGCCAGATCCACATGGAAACGGCGCGCGTTGAACACTTGCGGCACCAGGCAGCAGTCGGCCATGGTCGGCGTATCGCCGTGGCAAAAACGCCCGGTGTCGCGCGAATTGGCCAGATGCGCCTCGAGCGCGGCCATGCCCTCGCGCAGCCAATGCACATACCACTCGGTCTTGGCTTCTTCCGACAAGCCGACCTGATGCACCAGATGGCGCAGCACGCGCAGATTGGTCAGCGGATGGATGTCGCACGCCACCATCAGCGCCAGCGAGCGCACGCGCGCCCGGCCCAGCGCGTCGCGCGGCAGCAGGGGCACTTGCGGATGCACCTCTTCCAGGTATTCCAGGATCGCAATCGACTGCGTCAGGGTGGCGCCCTTGTCCTGCAAGCTCGGCACCAGCCCGCTCGGATTGATGGCCAGGTATTCGGGCGCCAGTTGCTCGCCGCCATTGCGCAGCAGATGCACGGGAATGGCCTCGTAACCGACCCCTTTCAGGTTCAGCGCGATGCGCACCCGGTACGCCGCCGAACTGCGGAAATAGGTGTACAGCTTCATGGCTGGCGCTCCTGGTAGACGGTCACGGTCTGGTCGATGGCGCCGAAGATGCTGGCCCCGGCGGCATCGAACATTTCGATACGCACGCTGTCGCCGAATTTGAGGAACGACGTTTTGGGTGCGCCATGCTCGATGGTTTCGTACATGCGCACTTCGGCCAGGCAGCAGTAGCCGACCCCGCCATTGTCGATGCTCGACCCGTGCAGGTTGCCCTGCTTGTTCGATACCGTGCCCGAGCCGATGATGGTGCCGGCCGCCAGTTCGCGCGTCTTGGCCGCATGCGCCACCAGTTGCGCGAAGTTGAAGGTCATGTCGTCGCCCGCGTTCGGCTTGCCGAAGGGCTTGTTGTTGATCCGCACGTTCAGCGGCAGGCGCAACTTGGTCTCTTGCCAGGCGTCGCCCAGTTCGTCGGGCGTGACGCACACCGGCGAAAACGCGCTGGCCGCTTTCGACTGGAAGAAACCGAAGCCCTTGAGCAATTCGTTCGGAATCAGGTTGCGTAGCGACACGTCGTTGACCAGCATCACCAGGCGCACGGCCGCGGCGCTGCGCTCGATGCTCGCCCCCATCGGCACGTCGCCCGTGATGACGGCCACTTCCGCTTCGAGGTCGATGCCCCACTCCTCGGACAGCGCATAAATCGGGTCGCGCGGGCCGATGAAGGAATCCGAACCACCCTGGTACATCAGCGGATCGGTGTAGAACGATGCCGGAACCTCGGCGTTGCGCGCTTTTCGAACCAGTTCGACGTGGTTGATATAGGCCGAACCGTCGGCCCACTGGTAGGCGCGCGGCAACGGCGAATGGCACAGGGCCTGGTCGAAGGGCTGAGCGTCCCAGGTCGCGTTCTCGTTCAGGGAGGCGTAGACGCCCTGCAAGCGTTCGACCACATCATCCCAGTTGTCGAGCGCGAACTGCAAGGTAGCGGCGATCTTGGGAACCTTCTGGTAGCGCGACAGGTCGCGGCTGACGACGACCAGCGCGCCATCACGCCCGCCTGTTTTTAGTGTTGCAAGTTTCATGTGTGCCTTTAGTGGTGGTCCGCTGCGGGTTTTTCGTGCATCCAGGCAGCATGCTTCGGCGCCTTGCGGGTTTGCGACCACTCGTTGAGCATGTCCCATTTGACGGCGTCGAGCTGTTGCTGCATGTCGGGCGTGGCCGTGTTGACGGCCAGTTCCAGGCGGTGTCCGTTCGGATCGAAGAAATAGATCGACTTGAAGATGGTGTGGTTGGTCGGCCCGATGACCTCGATGCCGTCCGCTTCGAGGCGCGTCTTGGCAGCGAGCAATTCATCCATGGAGCCGACTTCCAGGGCCAGGTGCTGGACCCAGGCCGGGGTGTTCTCGTCGCGGCCCATCGGCGCCTGGCTCGGCAGCTCGAAAAAGGCCAGCACATTGCCCATGCCGGCATCGAGGAAAACGTGCATGTACGGGTCGGGCGCGCCGGTCGACGGCACCTGGTCTTCGGCAATGGCCAGCACGAAGTCCATGTTGAGGTACTTCACGTACCACTCGACTGTCTCTTTGGCATCCTTGCAGCGGTAGGCTACGTGGTGAATCCTGGTGATTTTCATGCTCGCTCCCCTGTTGATTGTTCTATTAGAGTGCAAAACGAACTATCATTCAAACAATATTTTCAACGCGACTTATCAGATAAACCTATGAATCCCACCTTGCGCCAGATGCGCGCTCTTGTCGCGCTTGCCAAGACGGGCAGTTTCACCCTGGCGGCCGAGTATTTGCACGTGACCCAGGCGGCGCTGTCGGGCCTGATCAAAGAGCTGGAACTGACCCTCGGCGTGCGCGTGGTCGACCGCAGCACGCGCCGGATTGCCCTGACCGAGGTCGGACGCGAGCTGACGCCCCTGTTTTCCAAGATGATCGACGACCTCGACGGCGCACTGCTCGATATCGCCAGCCAGACGCGGCTGAAAAAGGGGGTGGTGCGGATTGCGGCGCCGCAATTGATGTCGTGTACCCTGCTGCCGCAAGTCATCGCCGCTTACCGCAAGATGTATCCGGAAATCCAGGTCCGCCTGGTCGATTGCGCGGTCGAGAACGTGACGGCGCGCGTGTTCAGCGGCGAGGTCGACTGCGGCATCGGCCCGGAGCGCGATCCGACCGCGCAGATCGAGGCGACGGTGCTGTTCGAGATGCCCTTCGTGCTGGTGTTTCCGCAGCAGCACGCGCTGGAGCAGCGCGAACGGGTGACCTGGTCGGACCTGGCGGCGCACCCCTTCATTTCGCTGCAAGGGCAGTTCACCGAGCGCCTGCTGAGCGACATGCATCATTCGCTGCGCGATGTACCGCTCAATCCCGTCAACGAAGTCACCTTCATGACCACCGCGCTGGCGATGGTCAGCGCCGGCCTGGGCGTGACCGTGTGCCTGCCGTATGCGGAGCCGCTGGTGCGCCTGCACCAGTTGCACATGCGCCAGCTGCACGAGCCGGAACTGACGCGGCGTTTTTTTGTGTACACGCGCGACAAACGCTCGCTCTCGCCGGCGGCCGACAGTTTTATCGCCTTCCTGTTCAAGTTCGTCGAGTCGCACGACTGGAATATTCCGCTGGTGAATGCTCAGCCGGCGCCGTAGACAGCGGATGGGTGCGGGCCGCCGGCCGCGAGCGAGCCCGCAGTGCCGGAGGCGGTGCCCGGGCCCACCGCCGCACCGATGGCGAACCGCCCCTATAATTGATGCTCGCTTCCAACGGAACCTGCCCATGTCCTTTAACACCATCGCCATCAACCAGCGCATGGATCAATTCGACGGCCACCATCGCGTGTGGCTGTTCGGCTACGGCTCGCTGATCTTCAAGGCGGACTTTCCGTACATCGAGCGCCGGCCGGCCACCATTCGCAATTGGACCCGGCGCTTCTGGCAAGGTTCCCACGATCACCGTGGCACGGAAACGGCGCCAGGCCGCGTCGCCACCCTGGTGGCCCAGCCGGGGGCCGTCACCGCCGGCATGGCGTACCTGATCACCCCCGAAGTGTTCACCCACCTGGACCACCGCGAAAAGAACGGCTACCTGCGCCTGGCGATCGAGATCCGCTTCGACGATGGCAGCAGCGAGCTGGGCCTGGTGTACATCGCCACCGAAGACAATGCAGCCTTCCTCGGCGAAGCCAGCGAGCGCGATATCGCCCATCAAATCGCGCGCTCGCACGGCCCGAGCGGCGCCAACCGCGACTACCTGATCGAGCTGGCGCACGCGCTGCGCGAACTGGGCATGGAAGACGCGCATGTGTTCGACATCGAACGCTATCTATCTGAGATAAGTGATTCATAAACGCGGTGAAGAATCAGGAAAAAATGCCTCAGCGACTTAAGGTGCGCTGCTGAGCGAAAGTGCAATCAACCGATCAAGATCTCTGTAAGCAAGCCGGACAATACCGTTGCGACCAGGTTCCTCGTCGCGATACGCCACGATTCTCACGGATTCCTTACGCGCTACCGTTGCCGCGTTCCAGTTGATGCGCAAGCCACGCATGCTTTTGCGCACATGCGAATTGCCCGGGTTACCCCCGCTGCTTCCGCCCCCCTCGTCGCGAGAATACGTCGCAACAACGATCTCCGGCGCGATGAATTCAGTCCTGAAAACGGCACCATTGCTCCAATCATTCGCTGCTTGTTGTTTTTGGCCAACGAATCGCAAGATGCGGCGTCAGCATCTGACAAGTGTCAAAAAAATATTAAATATTTATCAACGCTGGGATATTGTTAACAGGCAAATCCGCCGCACAGCGGTATGAGCCCCGAGCTTGCTGCGGCCCTTACAGCCCTGGGCAACGAAACGTGACCATGGCAACAGGGTTGCCATGATTTTTTGGCGATTGACCAATAGGAGAGATCTTCATGCATGTTCGGGGCACATTTGGATATGGCCGTCGCCAGCTTGAGACGAGCCGCCTGGCTCGGCTCGTTGGCGTCGGGGCACTCTGTTTGTTCGGCGTTTTAGGTTTGGCTGTGAACGAAGCCAAAGCCGACACCAAGGGAAAGGTGTTGTACGGAAAGCTGACATATGACCGGGTACCGTCGACGCCGGAGAACGGACTTAACTACAGCGCGGTTGTGCAAAAGCCCATTCGCAACGTGCGGGTGGTGCTGGTCGAATACAGCAAAGAGGGCGGCGCGAACACGGAACTCGCGGTCACCACCTCAGGCGAAGACGGGAGCTACAGCTTTCCGGTGCCCGATCTGGTTACACGGGTCAGGGTCCGGGCGTACGCCGAGACGACCAATCCGCCATTGCGGGTTCAGGACAACACCAACCGCAACTCCTACTACACGCTGGAGTCCGCTGCAATTACGACCACCGCGGCGGTCACCGTCAAGGACCTGAACGCAGGCAGCGGCTGGGGAGGGTCGTCCTACACGGGCGCGCGTTCGGCTGCGCCATTTGCCAGCCTCGACACGCTCTACTCAACGGCACGCGCTTTCATGGCGGTGCGGCCCCTGGTGAATTTTCCTTTGCTGCTAATTAACTGGAGCGTCAACAATCGCCCGGAACCTGGCGATATTGCTTTGGGCCAGATCGACACGTCACACTACAACAAGGCCGTGAGCGGCATCTTCATCCTCGGCAAGGCGGATGTGGATACCGATGAATACGATACCCATGTCATGGTGCACGAGTGGGGTCATTACTTTGAAGACAAGATGGGTCGCTCGGACAGCATCGGTGGCAGTCACGCCGCTGGCAACATCATCGATCCACGGCTTGCCTTTGGCGAAGGGTGGGGAAATGCGCTGAGCGCGATGATCCTTTTTCCGGACGCGAAGTACAAGGATACCGGAGGCGTCGGCCAAGCCCGGACTACGATCGTCATCGACATGGAAACCAACGACTCCAACGATCCGAAGCCGGGTTGGTTCTCCGAAGCGTCGGTGCAATCGATGCTGTATGACTTCTTCGACCCGGCGAATGAGTCGTTTGACAACGTGGCGCTTGGACTCGGGCCGATCTACGACGTCATGACGGGAGGGCAGAAGTACACCCCCGCCGTGACTTCCATTTTTTCGTTCACCAACGCCTTGAAAGCAGTCCCCGGCACCTCGGCCTCCACGATTGCGGCAATCGACAGACTGACCTCAGAGTCGGGTATCGCTCCCATTCAAGACGCGTTTGGGACCGGCGAGACCAACGACGGCGGCAATGCGGCGAACCTGCCGCTGTTCCGGCAGATGACGGTGGACGGCGCCAGCGAGACCCTGACGTTCCTGGCCGATGTGGACAACATCAACAGGCTTGGAGCGAACCGCTACATCAGGTTCACCAGCCCTGCCGCAGGTCCGATCCAGGTCATCGGGGACTCGATCCGCGACATCGGGCTCACGCTGCTCGAAGACGGCAAGAAGATCGCCGTTGCCGACAACAATTACACCGGAACCGAGCAGTTCTCATTCGTTGCCAAGGCGAACAAGGTGTACGTCCTTACGGTACAAGGCTTCGTTATCAAATCGAGCGGCCAATACACCGCCTCGGTTCGCATCGCAAGCGGTGATATCGCGGGCAAGGCCACGATTGTCAATCAAAAAACCAAAGCGGTCCGCTAAAGCGTTCCCGTCTCCCTAAGGATGCCATCATGCAAGTGAAAATTTCAACGCTGGCGGCGGCGCTCGCCGTCGGACTAATCACCTCATTCACGGCTGCGGCCGTCGAGGGGAAGCCACATGCGCCTGTAGAAATCGTCGGAACTGTGCAAGCTCAACAAGCCACGCTGAAGATCGCCTTTGAGTCGGCTGCGCAGCAGGTCAATGTCCGCGTCTACGGCGTGGATGGCCTGACCGTGGTTGGAACCAAGTCACCCGTCATCGGCGGCACTTTCGCCGCCGGCCAAGTGATGACGCTGCTGGTCAAGTACACGCCAGGAGCGGGCACGAGCAATCTGGCGGTACAGGTCGATGGCGAGTTCGACGGCAAGCGACGTTCGAAAATCTCGTCCTTCACCGTGCAAAACGGCCGGACTGCCGTATCCAGTACGACGTCGAACACGTCGGTCGACGCGCGAGGCCGGCGGATTACCATCCTGCCAGCCGAAACCAAATAGCAAGGTGCCGGCAAGACCCGCGCTCTTGACCGGCGCTGCGGTCTTGCTTGCGCTGTCGCCCTACCACCCAATGACTTGTTAATTATCGAAAAGGAATGACCATGTTTCTGAAATCGACACTGCTCGCCCTGGCCTTTTTTGCCTTTGCATCGACCGCCCAGGCTGATTCCATTCACACCATCACCGGCGACACGACTGGCGCCGCCATCTTTACGCGACCGGTCGAGGACCTTTCCGGGTTATCGGCAATCGGCAAGGATGTCAGCTTCAACCAATTCCGATTCACGGTTTCCGCGGCGGGCGAGTACTCGTTCCTGACGACGGCGGCTTTCGACTCCTTGGTTTTCCTTTACAGCCCGAGCTTCGATCCCAGCTCGTCGCTGACGAACGCCTTGATCGGTAACGACGATCTTCTTGGTACGACCACATCGGGCTTCGTGACCAACCTGGCCGCCGACACACCTTACGTACTGGTGATTACCGGTTATGAAGGCTTCGAGTATGGCAAGTACAGCACAACGATTGGCGGGCCCGGCGCCGTCACCGTCATCGCCGTTCCCGAACCCGAGATCTATGCGCTGATGGCATTTGGCCTGGGCGTCGTTGGCTTGGCACGCCGTCGTGCGAAGTCCCTGAAATCGGCCTGAACAAGACTTACGCGCTGCGCGCGCGGAGCGACCATGACAGGGCATGCAAGTACCTGAACACCGTGGTCGGCTTTGCATCGGCATGCATGACGAGCGAATAAAAAAGCCTCGGTGAGTGCTTCACTGTAGCGTCGGCCCAGGCTGCCGATTACCCACCATTCGCTTGTCTACTTTTGCCAGTTCTGTTAACTTTTTTCACATGAGGAATGTGATCGCAATCAGATGACGACGCGGGGATCGCAAGACGATTCCCCACCTCGTCATACGGTGGCGCCGGAAGACAAGCAGGCGTGGATGGACCACGGAAATTCTGCCTGCCGTTTCCGAGACGAACGACTCAAGAAGCGCTGCCGCCTGCTGCTTGAACAGTGATGGAAGAACATGGGTCAAAGCTTTCCATTTGCCTGCCAAGACTGGGCCGGTACGAAAGCGGCCGTCCGCAAACGACGCGCCGGCGCCGCCGCGCGCGGCTCGAGCGTGTGCGAGATGGCAGGGTCGAGCGTGGTGATCGTGAGCGCCGCAATCGCCTGGTTCCTGGCCGCCATGGCCCCGATCAGGTCGATATCGCGTTCGATCAGCGAGGACTTGCTGATCAGCGCGACCGGATGCTCGCAGTCGTGCGGCACTTCCAGCACGCGCCGGGTGATGCCCAGGGCGCGCTCGCACGGCTGGTAAGCGTCGGTGTTGACGCCGAGCGCGATCGGCTCCGGCACGTAGGACGGCTTGGCCAGCTCGCGCCGCAGCAACTCGGGGGCGTTGACCTTGGCGAACAGGCGGCTTTCGAAGTCCAGCCCCGGAACGAATTGACCGTTGAACTGACGATCGAAGGCGAAGCCATCGAGAGCATCCCGCGTGGTCGGGCCTCATCGCGGCCAGCAGCCGGAGAGTCAGCACGCGCTGGCATCCCGATGTGGACCTAGAGACGGCTGTCGCCAACCCCAAGCCGATCACGAAGTATGTCTACAGGCCAGCCAAACGCTAATGCGGGGTGCATAGTCACGAAATATTTTAGAGGATGCACACAAAACATGATCACTTACATGGGATCTTATTTGCTAATATTGCAAAAACATTAAAACGAAACGCTTTGATGTGAGCAGTATTTAGATCAAAAACGGGGGACGCAAGTGTATGGCGGATGCTTGTCGCTGCAAACCATCGTGTTTGACCGGATGGAAGAATCCGAATTCCCGCCATTCATCACGGAGAAGATCTTCCCTGGTTCCATGCTGCCGCGGCAAAGGGAAATCCTGGCAGCTTCCGACCGCGTGCTTAGCCTGGTCAACGTTCGCAATGACGCGCTCGATTATGCCCGCACCTGTCAGGAATGGGTCCAGCGGATCGAGGCCGCCAAACCGGAGCTGATCACGATGGTCGGGGCGCATAAGACTAATGAATATGTCCAATACCTGCGCATGTCGGCAGCGGCATTCGAGCGGCAACAGTTCGGCTTGTTGCGCTTGAAATTCCGCTCGTACGCCAACGCATGCCCCCCGATTTCCACGGTTCTTACCGTTTTCTTTAAGAGGTTGACATGCCCGACATTCACGAAATTGCACGCGAAATCTTTGAAGCCCAGCCGTTCAGCCAATTCCTGGCGGCCAAGCTCGTCAGCACCGGGCCGACTGAAGCGGAAATCCGCATCGACATCACTGACAATCTGAAACAGCAGCACGGTTTCGTGCATGGCGGGGTGGTCAGCTACCTTGCCGACAACTCCATTACCTTCGCTGGTGGCGTAGCGCTCGGCGGCAATGCCCTGACATCCGAGTACAAGATCAACTACGTCAGACCCGCCACGGGAACGCATCTGATCGCTCGCGCCCAGGCAAAGAGCGTCGGAAAGCGCCAGGCCGTTTGCTCGGCGGAGATCTATGCGGTGCAAGACGGGGTGGAGAAAATCTGCGCTATCGCACAAGGCACCGTGGTGCGCAGTGACTAGCTCAGTAAGTGCGCATAAATTCTTGCAATTTACAGCTTCCATAAACGGCGCCTTGCTGTGTTGCCCACCGCTAGCAGTGCTCGCACTGCTAGCGGCGTGCGCCTTGCAAGGCGTCCGCTTCTGTTCGCTATAAATCACAATAATGTCTGCACACTTACTTAGCACTTGCTCGTGGACGCGGGAACTTGATCCGATCCATGCGTTCGCACAGCTAGCCAGGGTTTTATTTGAGAGTGCGTTGTGCCGGCGCGGCAGCCCTCGCCGGCACAACAATATTGAGATTCCAATGAAGCACGAAACACACGTGGCTCTAATCCACAAGCTGTTCGCCCTGCGAGAACGCGGCCGCCAACAGGACAATTCGATATTCTCTGCAACAGGCGATGATGGCGGCGCCGGGCGCATTGCGCCACGCGTGTGCCGTGTTGCCCTGCATGCGCCGGGTTGACGCACGCATGGCGCAATGCGGCCGTTGGCCTTTTACGCCCTGCACGCCTGTTGGCGTTGTTGTGCTGCTGATAGCGCAGCTTAGGAAAACAAATCCAGCTGGCCAGTGGCGTTGCCGCATTGTTTGGGCTTGGCCGGGGGAACGACGAAGGGCTTCTTGAAGCGTGACGTGTCCAGCTCGCCAAACCGCCCGCTGGTCAGGTTCATGCCCAGCCGCGCCACCGCCTTGACGAAACGCTGGCGTATCAGATCGGCCCAGACGCCCTCCCCGTGCATGCGCTTGCTGAAGTCGCTGTCGTAGTCTTTGCCGCCGCGCATCTCGCGCACCCGGTTCATCACCCGTTGCGCCCGCTCGGGAAAGTGTGCCTGCAGCCATTCCTGGAACAGGGGATTGACTTCCAATGGCAGCCGCAGCACGACATAGTGCGCGCTCACGGCCCCGGCGTCGCGCGCCGCCTCCAGCACCCGTTCGAGCTCGGGCTCGGTGACGAAGGGAATCACCGGCGCCACGCTGACCCGCACCGGGATGCCGGCGTCGGTCAGGCGCCGGATGGTGCGCAAACGCCGCGCCGGCGCCGCCGCGCGCGGCTCGAGCGTGCGCGAGATGGCAGGGTCGAGCGTGGTGATCGTGACCGCCGCAATCGCCTGGTTCCTGGCCGCCATGGCCCCGATCAGGTCGATGTCGCGCTCGATCAGCGAGGACTTGCTGATCAGCGCGACCGGATGCTCGCAGTCGTGCAGCACTTCCAGCACGCGCCGGGTGATGCCCAGCCCACGCTCGCACGGCTGGTAGGCGTCGGTGTTGACGCCGACCGCGATCGGCTCCGGCACGTAGGAAGGCCTGGCCAGCTCGCGCCGCAGCAACTCGGGCGCGTTGACCTTGGCGAACAGGCGGCTTTCGAAGTCCAGCCCCGGCGACAGGCCAAGGTAGCTGTGGGTCGGCCGCGCAAAGCAGTAAATGCAGCCGTGTTCGCACCCGCGATAGGGATTAAGCGACACATTGAAGGGAATGTCGGGCGAGGTATTGCGGCTCAGGATGGTCCTGGCGAATTCGTCGGTGACTTGGGTGCGGAACGGCGCCGGCGCGTCGTCCTCGTCGTCGGCATGCACCCAGCCGTCGTCAAACCGCTCGCGCGCATTGACCTCGTAGCGGCCCTGCAGGTTGGTGACGGCGCCGCGCCCCTTTTGCGCCGCCAGCGGGCGTGGTGGGAGCATGACGCTTTCTTCGAAGTCTTTGTCGCGATCGGTCACCGCAGCACCCATTTAACTGTATAAACATACAGTATACTACGTGGGTGATGCCGCTTTTTCAAGCAGCGTTCAAAGCCGGCCTTGATGCAGCACAAAGGTGTCGATCAAGTCATCGAAAGCGCGGCTCAACGGCAGGAACTTATCGTGATCGCCCTCGATCTCACCCAATGCGTGACAAGTCGCTTCCAGGGTCGAGAGCTGGTCAGGCGCGTGCGCCTTGCGAATGCGGTAACGCGAGGGCGGCATGTCGCTCAGCGGCAGGCGTGGCAAGGCATGCAGCAGGGGATTAAGGTACAGCATCTTGCGGCTTTTGCGCCAGGTGCCGTCGAGCACGACGAGCAGCAGTTTGCCAGGCGCCTGCAACAGCCCAGGCGGCAATGGCGGCGGCGTCGGCATGCCCAGCGAGCGGTCGTCCGGCGTGTCGGGATAGAGCAACACAGCCTGCCGGCCTTCCACGTCCAGCAGCGCGGACAGTTGCGCCGGGTCGAATACCTCGCCGGCGACCAGCGTGCTGCCGGCCACGCTCAGGTGTAGCAGGCGCGCACTGCCCTTGGCGTTGCGCACTTCCAGCGGGTGCTGCAGGATCAGCAAGCGCACATCGCTGGCGACCGGACGAATCCAGCGGCAGATGCACGCCGCCGCCGGTCGCGCGCACAGGGCGCACACGCTACGCCGGGTCGGTGCGGCTTGCCCCTGCGCAGGAGCGGGCGCCGGGTCAGCGGCGCCGCGTCGTCGCGAACCGACGCTCACCGGCCCGCCAGCGCCAGCGCGCGCCGCCCGCCCGTCAGCTGGCCGAGCTTGAACACGCCGACCACCTGCGACAGTTGCGCCGCCTGGTCCTGCATCGCCGCCGCCGCCGCCGCGGCCTGCTCGACCAGCGCCGCGTTCTGCTGGGTCACCTGGTCCATCTGGGTCACCGCCAGGTTGACCTGTTCGATGCCGTCGCGCTGCGCGTCGCTGGCGCTGGTGATGTCGTTCATGATGCGCGTCACGCGGTTGATGCTGGTCACTACTTCTTCCATCGTCTTGCCGGCCTGGTCCACCAAACGCGTGCCGTTGTCGACCTTGCTGACCGAGTCGCTGATCAATTGCTTGATCTCTTTCGCGGCCGCCGCCGAACGTTGCGCCAGGGTGCGCACTTCGGAGGCCACCACCGCAAAACCGCGCCCCTGCTCGCCGGCCCGCGCCGCTTCCACCGCCGCATTGAGCGCAAGAATATTGGTCTGAAAGGCAATCCCGTCGATCACGCCGATGATGTCGACAATCTTGGTCGACGATGCATTGATCGAACTCATGGTCGCCACCACGTCCGACACCACCGTCCCGCCACGGATCGCCACCGCGGCCGCGCTGATGGCCAACTGGTTCGCTTCGCGCGCGTTGTCGGCGTTGAGCTTGACGGTGGAGGTCAGCTGGTCCATGGCCGAAGCGGTTTCTTGCAGTGAACTGGCCTGGTCTTCGGTGCGCGAGGACAGGTCCAGGTTGCCGCTGGCAATCTCGCGCGAGGCCGTGCCGATGGCGTCGGTGCCGCCGCGTACCTCGCCCACGATATCGACCAGGCTGTCGTTCATGCGCTTGAGCGATTGCATCAATTGCCCGGTTTCGTCGCGGCTGTCGATCTCGATGCGGCTGGTCAGGTCGCCCGAGGCCACCGTTTCGGCGACCCGCACGGCAGCCCGGATCGGCCGCGTGATGGTGCCCGTGATCCATATCGCGCAGGCAATCCCGATCAGGATGGCAATCGCGCCCAGGCTGATGAGCATGGTGCGCCCGCTCGCGTACTGGGCGGCGATCGCGGCGGCGGTGCTGTCGAGCATAGCGCGCTGCTCGTCGGACAGGGTGGCCAGCGCCGCCAGGTAGGTTTCGCGTTTTTGCGCCATGTCGGTGTCGAACGTGGCGCCCGCGCCGGCCATGTCGCCGGCCGCCTTGAGCTTGAACACCTTGGCCCGCGCCGCCGTGTAGGCCTTGCGCGATTCCAGCACTTGCTCCAGCAGCGCCCTGGCGCGCGGGTGCTTGACGCTCTCGCCCAGCATGGTCTGGATCTCGGTGGCGCGCGCGGACGAGCGCTTCATCTGCTCTTCCACTTTTTTCTGCTCGGCCGGATCGCCCACCTTCCAGGCGGTGGTGGTGCGCGCGGCGTTCACTTCAATCACCTTGGCCCACTCGTCGATCAGGCGCTCGTTGCGCACGGTGTCTTTCACCATGTAGTCGGTCATCACACTGGCCTGCTGCATGCGCCATACCCCGATGCCGGTCAGGGCCACCAGGAACAACAGAACGAGGGCGAAACCGAGCGTCAGGCGGGTTCCGATACTGAGATTTTTCATGAGGGCGAAGGGCGCGGGGCCTGGATTTGACGGCGTGCCAATGCTAACACCGGCGATCTGGTATTGCGAGAACAATTTTTCCCATAGGAAATGTTTCCCTGGCCGCTAGCATGCGAGCGCCAGCCCGCAGCGTCGCTAAAACGCCACATTTCCCTTGCGACAAAGACCCCGTTTGCACGATCGACATGAGCAAGGAGGCAAGGAAGCGTGCATCCAGTAACTTTTTTTCACGCGTACTCCGCTGAATTGACATTCCGGTATTGCTCCTGAAAAACTCCCTGCATAGAATCGAATCATTCCTTTCGGCAATTCCATTCATCGGGAGCCCATCATCGCTACCGTTTTTCCGCCAGTCCGGCGCGCATGCCGGATGCTGTTCGCCGCCCTGGTGACCGGCCTGAGCCTGCTCCCCTCAATAGCGGTCGAGCAAGAATTGCCGGTCGACTTTCGCCTCAATGAAACCGTGATCGCCATTCCCGCCGGTCCCGGCAAGCAGTCGGTGCTGCAGACCACGCTGTTCCGCCCAAACGGCGCCGGCCCGTTTCCCCTGCTGATCATCAACCATGGCAAGGAATCGGGCGACCCGCGCAAGCAGCCGCGCGAGCGCTTCATTTTCATGGCCACCGCGTTTGTCAAGCGCGGCTACGCGGTGCTGGTGCCGATGCGGCGCGGGTTTGCCGACTCCAGCGGCGCCTACGCCGACCACGGCTGCAACATGACGGCCAACGGCTACGCCCAGGCCAGCGACGTGCACGACACCATCGAATTCGCGCGCCGGCAGCGCTGGGCCGATCCCGAGCGCATCGTGGTGGCCGGCCAATCGTACGGCGGCCTGGCCACGATCGCCCTCGGCACGCGCGCCGTTCCCGGCGTGCGCGGCCTGATCAACTTCGCCGGCGGCCTGCGCGACGATGGCGAGCGCTGCGACTGGCGCGCGCAACTGGTGCAAGCGTTTGCCAACTACGGCGCGGCCAACAAGATTCCCAGCCTGTGGATGTACGGCGTGAACGATTCGCTGTTCGGACCGGCCCTGGTGGCGCGCATGCACGCCGCTTTCGAGCGCGCCGGCGGCAGCGCGCGCCTGGTCGAATTTGGCGCCTTCAAGCGCGACGCGCACGGCATGGTCGCCAGCCGCGACGGCGCCCGCATCTGGTGGCGCGAGACCGCGCGTTTTCTTGAACAGATCGGCATGCCGACCCGCGAAACCGTGGCCGTGGCCGACGCCCCCAGCGTGCCGCGCACCGACTTCGCCCGCGTCGACGACATCGACGCCGTGCCCTACCTGGGCGAGAACGGGCGCGCCGCTTACCGCGAGTATTTGCACAAGCTCACGCCGCGCGCGTTCGCCGTCTCGCCCAGCGGCGCCTGGTGCTGGGCCGAGGAAGGCGAAGACCCGCACGCGCGCGCACTGGCCGCCTGCGCGCGCAGCAGCGGCCAGCCATGCCAGTTGTATTCGGTCGATGATTACGTGGTGTGGCAAGACAAGCTGGCCGCCAGCGCCAGCACCGCCACTGGTGGCGCGGGGACCGGCAGCCTTTGATTTAACGTCTTGGCAACACCGCAAAAAAGCGAGCGCGTGCGCGCATAAAATGCCTATACAATGTGCCGACACTTTTTCTCGCCAGGAGAAATTCTTATGTTGCCACGCACCTTACGCGCCGTCCTCGCCCCCGCCCTGTTCCTGTCCTGCGCCTTCCAAGCGGCCTCAGCCGCAAACAACTATCCGATCGTACTGGTCCACGGCTTTCTCGGTTTCGGCCCGGAGCAGTACACGCGCACCGGTTTCAAATACTGGGGCGGCTTCGACGACATTGTCGGCCACATGCGCAGCCACCAAGGCCAGCACCAGGTCTGGGCCGCCTCGGTCGGCGCGATCAGTTCCAACTGGGACCGCGCGGCCGAACTGTACTATCAGATCAAAGGGGGCTGCGTCGATTACGGCACCACCCACACGGGCAACGCGGCCCGGTTCGGCGCGCTGCGCCAGCCCGCCGGCAAATGCTGGGCCGCCAATCCGGCCGATAATCCCAACGGCTATCCGGCCGCGCTGTATCCGGCCTGGGACGCGCGCCACCCGATCCACCTGATCGGCCACAGCCAGGGTGGACAAACCATCCGCGCCCTGATCGAACTGCTGGAGAACGGCTCGCCGAATGGCGACGAAGGTGGCGCCGAACTGTACCAGGGCGGCAAGCGCGGCTGGGTCGTCAGCGCCACCACCATCTCCTCGCCCAACGACGGCACCAGCCTGCGCGACGCCATGGGCGAGACCGGCGCGGCGCTCACCCAACTGGCCGCCGGCATCGCCACCATCGCCAACGGCGGCGATGTCACGCAACCGGCGGCGGACCTTGGGCTGGAACAGTTCGGCCTGCGCAGCGGCGCGGCCGAACCGTCGGCGGCCTACCGCCAGCGCGTGATGGCCGCGCCCTTCTGGGACCAAGGCAATTTCGATTCGGCCCAGGCCGAAATGACGCCCGACGGCGCGCGCACCTTCAATGCCTGGGCCAAGACCTCGCCCTCGGTGTATTACTTCTCGATGAGCAACCAGGCGACCGAAACCGGCAGCCCGTGCTGCAACAACACCGACCGCCTGCTGTTCCCGCTCCAGAACCCGGCCTTCCAGTATCCGCGCGCCGACATGGCCTCGCTCACGCGTCCGTATGCCGGCGAGTGGGTGATTCCCTCGGCCGGGCGGCGAGGCATGGGCTCGTACACGATGGCCGGCTTCGGGCGGGTGCCGGTCGACGCCAGCTGGTTCGCCAACGATGGCGTGGTCAACACGGTCAGCATGCGCGCCCCGTCCGGGCATCCGGTGCGCGACTATAACGGCACGCCGGTGCGCGGCAGCTGGAACTTCCTGCAGAACTACAAAGGCTACGACCACTTCGACATGGTCGGCTGGCCCAAGTCGGGGCCGCGCGTGTATCCGATCTACGATGCGGTGGCGGCCATTTTGTACGGACTATAAGGTACGGACTATGAGGCCGCCAGCGTGCCTTCCCACGCCTGCAACTGCGCCACGGTGGCGGTCACGCCGCCGCACACGATCACCAGCAGGTTCTTGAAACCGGCCAGTTCGGGGCGGCCGGCGTAGACCACCGCCAGCGAGGCGCCGCAGGCCGGTTCCACCACCAGCCGGTGGTCGTCCATGAAGCGGATGCAGGCCGCCACCGCCGCCTGGTCGGTCACCACCATGCTGCTCATCGGATGCACGTGGGTCCAGTCGAACGCCGCCTGCGACACCTGGCGCGCACCGAGCGAGGTGGCGATGCTGGCGATGCGCGGCAGTTCGATGCGGCGGTCGGCCTCGATCGACTGCGCCAGCGAATCGGCGCCGTCGGTCTCGACGGCGAACACCGGCACCTTGTCCCAGCCATTGCGGCGCAGGCCTTCGATCACGCCGCACATCAGGCCGCCTCCGCCGACCGACAGCACCACCGCGTCGGGAATCACGCCGGCATGCGCCACTTCATCGATCATGGTGGCGTGCCCGGTCCACAACAGCGGATCGTCGAAGGCGTGGATGAAGGCGTCGTGCTCGCCCACCATCGACAGCGCCAGCGCGTTCGCCTCGGAAAACGAGGCGCCGTGCACGATCACCTCGGCCTGCTCGCGCCGCATCAGTTCGCGCGCGCGCTCGCTGGTCGTTTCCGGCGCCACCACCACGACCGGCACGCCCAGCTGGCGCCCGGCGTAGGCGGCGGCCAGGCCCGCATTGCCGCCCGACGAAGAGATGAAGCGTTTCGCTCCGCGCCGCGCGTATTCTTCGCAGGCGTGGCCGATGCCGCGCAGCTTGAACGAGCCATTCGGCTGCAGCGCTTCCATCTTCAGCCAGACCGTCTGGCCGTTCTTGCCGCCCATGGCCGACGAGGCGAGCAGCGGTGTTTCAATATGTAGAGTCATGGTTGATTCAAGGTTCCGTGAAGTTGTACACCGGCGTTAAAGTTGTTCCAGCCGCGCCCGCACCGACGCCGCCTGTTCGCCACAGGCCGCGCGCGCCGTCTCATCCATCTTGAACAGGTTGCGGTACACCATGCCGAGGCGCTGGTTGCCCGACAGGCGGTTGGCATTGCGCTCGAAAAAATCCCAGTACAGCGCATTGAACGGACAGGCCGTCTCGCCCAGGCGCGCCTTTTTATCGTAGTGGCAGCCCTTGCAGTAGTCGCTCATGCGGTCGATGTAGGCGGCGCTCGAAACGTACGGCTTGGTCGCCAGCAGGCCGCCATCGGCGAACTGGCTCATGCCGATCGTGTTCGGCATTTCCACCCACTCGACAGCGTCGACATACACGCCAAGGTACCACTCGTGCAGCGCGTGCGGATCGAGTCCGGCCAGCAGGGAGAAATTCCCGATGATCATCAGGCGCTGGATGTGGTGGGCGTGCGCATCGTCGAGCGACTGGCCGATGGCGTGGCGCAGGCAGCGCATGTTCGTCTTGCCGTCCCAGAACCACGATGGCAGCGGCGTGTCGTGCCCGAACACATTGTGCCGCTCGTACCCCGGCATGTTGGCCCAGTACACGCCGCGCACGTACTCGCGCCAGCCGAGGATCTGGCGGATGAAGCCTTCCACCGCGTGCAGCGGCGCGTGGCCGGCGCGCCAGGCATCTTCGGCTTCGGCGATCACTTCGCGCGGGTGCAGCATCTTGGTGTTGAGGGCGAACGAGAGCATCGAATGAAACAGGCGCGTGGCGCCCGTGTGCATCGCATCCTGATAGTCGCCGAAGTGCGGCAGGCCATGCTGAACAAAGGCGTCCAGGTGGGTCAGCGCTTCGGCGCGGTCCAGCGGCCAGGCGATGCGCGAGGAATCGGGGCGCCCGAAGCTGGCCACGCCGGCGGCCTCGATGCTGGCCCACAGCGCCGCATGATCGTGCTGCGCGCGCGTATCAAACGGCTCGGGCGGCGCGCCGCGCCGCGGCTTACGGTTGTCGTGATCGAAGTTCCACTGGCCGCCGGCCGGCTTGCCGCCCGCGTCCACCAGCACCCCGTGCACCAGCCGCATCTGGCGGTAGAAATACTCCATCAGCCACTGCGCGCGGTTGGCGAAGATGCGGCCCGCCTCGTCGCGCGCGGTCAAGAAATGCTCGCTGCCGACCATCGCGCCGGGTACCGTCAGCTGCGCCGCGTAGTCGGCCAGTTGCGCGTCGAGCCGGTATTCGTCCGGCTCCTGGTATTCAAACCCGCTGGCGCCGTAGCGGGCCAGCAGCGCGTCGATGTTGGCCGGGATCGATTGCAGGTTGGCGGCGTCGTCGATGCGCAGGTAATGCACGCGGTGGCCGGCTTGCCCGAGCTGGTGCGCCATGGCGCGCATGCCGGCAAAGATGGCGATGATCTTCTGCGCGTGGTGAAGCACGTAGTCGGTCTCCTGGCGCACTTCCATGAACACGTAGAGCACGTCGGCCCGCACCTCGGCGAACCAGCTGTGCAGGGGGTTGAGCTGGTCGCCCAGGATCAGGCGCAGCGTCGTCGTCGATGGCGGCATGGATGGCAAGTGGCGCTCAAGCGGGTCCGGTAAGAGGACCCGAGTTTATCATGCGCCAGCAAGCGCCGCGCGGAGCGGCGGCGGCGCTGGCGTGCGAGGCAATTATCAGTGATTCAAGTAAAATATTGCTTTTGAAATGCGGCGCCCCGACCCGTGCCCAGGAAGCTTTCATGAGCCAGGCAATCCCCCACAGTCCCGATCTCGACTTGTCCAGCTGCGACCAGGAACCGATCCGCTACCCCGGCAGCATCCAGCCGCATGGTTTTTTGCTGGCGCTGTCGCCGACCTTGCAAGTGCTCCAGGCCAGCGACAACCTCGACGAGATGATCGGGGTCGATTGCGAACGCGCCATCGGCCAGGCCCTGGAAGCGGTGATCGGCGAGCAGGCCAGCCTGCAGCTTGGGCCCGAGATCGACGCCGCCGACATCGGCCAGCGCCCGCTCTACCTGTGCACCCTCGGCATCGGGCCGGCGCGCCACTTCGACGTGCTGGCGCATTACTACGATGCGCTGCTGATCCTCGAATTCGAATCGGTCGAGCGCGCCTCGGCCGCCGACTTTCGCCACCTGCACCGCCAGGTCGGCGAGTTCCTGCTGAAGGTGGGCGACAGCGCCGACACGCAGGCCATGAGCGCGCTGGCGGCCCAGGAAATCCGCCGCGTCACCGGTTTCGGCCGGGTCATGGTGTACCAGTTCGACGAGGACGGCCACGGCCACGTGCTGGCCGAATGCCGCGCCGACGATTATCCGTCCTACCTGGGGCAGCGTTTTCCGGCGTCCGACATTCCGCGCCAGGCGCGCGAGCTGTACATGCTCAACCGCATCCGCCTGATCCGGGACGCCAACTACACGCCGGCGCGCCTGGTGCCGGCCTTGAACCCGATGACCGGCGCCGCCAACGACCTCTCGTTCGCGGCCCTGCGCAGCGTCTCGCCGATCCACCTGCAATACATGCGCAACATGGGCACGCTGGCGTCGATGTCGGTGTCGCTCATGGTCAAGGGCAAGCTGTGGGGACTGATTTCGTGCCACCATGCGACGCCCTGCCCGGTCGCTTTCGACAAGCGCACCGCCTGCGAGCAACTGGGCCAGATCCTGGCCATGTGCATCGAGTCGCGCGCGGACGCCAACGAACTGCAATTCCGGCTGGACGTGCGGCGCGTCATGGTGTCGATGCTGGCCGGCCTGACCCAGGGCACGGACTTCATCGACAACCTCGCCAGCGTGTTCCCGGCCCTGCTGCAGTTCGCGCGCGCCGGCGGCGCCGCCATTGTGTTCGAGGAGCGCCTGCTGACCTACGGCGACACGCCCGCTGAAGAAGCGATCCGCGAGCTGGTCGCCTGGCTCGATGCGAACAACCACGACGACGTGTTCCATACCGACCGCCTGGCGGCGCAGTATCCAGCGGCGGCGGCCCTGGCCGGCAACTGCTCGGGCCTGCTGGCCATGCCGGTCTCGCGCATCCACAAGCACTACCTGCTGTGGTTCCGGCCCGAGGTGGTGCGCACCGTGGAATGGGCCGGCAACCCGCACCAGAAAGACGGGCAAGGCGCGGGGGGCGCGGCGCCGGTGACGCAACTGTCGCCGCGCACCAGCTTCGCCACCTGGCGCGAAACCATCACCGGCACCAGCGCGCCCTGGCACGGCGGCGAGATCGAACTGGCGCTCGAGTTCCGCACCGCGCTGCTGGGGATCGCGCTCGAACGCGCCGAGCAGATGGCCGAACTGGCCGAGGAACTGGGGCGCGCCAACAAGGAGCTTGAGGCGTTTTCGTATTCGGTCTCGCACGACCTGCGCGCGCCGCTGCGCCACATCGTCGGCTTTTCCGACCTGCTGCTCGAGCCCGCCGCCAGCGAGAACCTGGAAAAGCGCCAGCGCTTCCTGCGCAACATCAAGGATTCGGCGCGCCTGGCCGGCAAGCTGGTCGACGACCTGCTCAGTTTTTCGCAGATGGGCCGCGCCGCGCTGCGCCCGACCCTGGTCCAGATGGGCGAGCTGGTGCGCTCCTGCATCGACAAGCTGGCGCTCGACATCGGCCAGCGCCGCATCGACTGGGATATCGGCGCGCTGCCGGCGATGCGCGCCGACCCCACCTTCTTGCAGTTGGCGCTGTTCAACCTGCTGTCGAACGCGGTCAAGTTCACCAGCCAGAAAGAGCGCGCCATCATCACCATCCGCGCCAGCGATGAAGGCGCCGAGTGGGTCATGTCGATCGCCGACAACGGCGCCGGTTTTCACATGGAGTACGTGCACAAGCTGTTCGGCGTCTTCCAGCGCCTGCACCGGATGGAAGACTTCCAGGGCACCGGCATTGGCCTGGCCAATGTGCGCCGCATCATCGAACGCCACGGCGGGCGGGTGTGGGCCAGCGGCGTGCCGGGCGAAGGCGCCACATTTTATTTCAGCATTCCCAAAGAACTCAATATTTAAGGTACGTAAGACATGTTAAAGCCCATCCTTCTGGTCGAAGATAATCCGCACGACCTGGAACTGACGCTGATCGCGCTGGAAAAGAGCCAACTGGCCAATGAAGTCATCATCGCGCGCGACGGCGCCGAGGCGCTCGATTACCTGATGTGCCGGGGCGAGCATGCGGCGCGCCAGGTCGGCAACCCGACCGTGGTGCTGCTCGACCTGAAACTGCCGAAAGTCGACGGCCTGGAAGTGCTCAGGGAGATCCGCAGCACGGCGCACCTGAAAAGCATTCCGGTGGTGATGCTCACCTCGTCGAAGGAAGAACAGGACCTGCTGCGCAGTTATGAACTGGGCGTCAATGCGTATGTGGTCAAGCCGGTCGACTTCGAGGAGTTCGTGCGGGCGATTGCCGACCTGGGGATTTTCTGGGCGGTGCTAAATGAACCGCCGCCGGGCTCGCACCGCTACGTCAAGCCGCAGTAAGCGCCGCTCCTGCGCGGCTCCTGCGCGGCCAGGCGTGCGCGCACACTCAGTGCGACGCCACCCCGGCCGGCTTGGGCCGCCGCAGCAGATGCCGGATGCGCGCGCTGAGCACATCGGCGTTATACGGTTTTTGCAGCAGATTGACTTTGGCGTCGAGCTTGCCCTCATGCGCCAGCACACCCTCGGCATACCCCGAGGTGAACAGCAACTGGGCCGATGGCAGCCTGGTGCGCACCACTTCGCTCAACTCCAGGCTGCTCAACTTGCCCGGCATGATCACATCCGAAAACACCAGGTCGATCTTGGCCCCCGAGTCGATCAGTTCCACGGCATGCGCCGCGTCTTCCGCCTCGAACACCTGGTAACCTAGCGCCGAGAGCAATTCGACGGTGCTGGTACGCACGTCTTCTTCATCTTCGACCACCAGGATCGTTTCCAAGCCGCCGAACAAGGGCGCCGGCACATTTTCCTCGGCGTCCTCCGGCTCGCTGGCGCTGCGTTGCAGGAAAATCTTGACGCTGGTGCCGGCGCCCGGTTCGCTTTTGATCTCGATTTCGCCGCCCGACTGCTTCACGAAGCCATACGCCATCGACAAGCCCAGCCCGGTTCCCTGCCCGGTCGGCTTGGTCGTGAAAAACGGCTCGAAGGCGCGCCGCAACACCGCTTCCGGCATGCCGCAGCCGGTATCGGCCACTTCCACCATCACATAGTCGCCCGAGGCCAGTTCCGACAGCATGCGCGAACCGAGCGGCACGTTGGCCGCGCGGATGGTCAAGGTGCCGCCATCGGCCATGGCGTCGCGCGCGTTGATGGCCAGGTTCAGGATCACATTGTTCAACTGGCTCGGATCGACCGTGGTGCTCCACAGCTGCTCTTCGATGTCGGTATTGATGACGGCGCGCGGGCCGAGCACGCGCCGCATCATTTCATCCATGTCGCGCAGCACCGCGCCGGGATTGACCACCACCGCCTGCAGCGGCTGGCGCCGCGCGAAGGCCAGCAGGTGGGCCGACAGCTTGGCGCCGCGCTCCACGCCGGCCAGCGCGATATCGATCCGGGTGCGCGCGCTCTCGCTCACGCCGCCGAGCAGCTTGAGCAACTGCAAATTGCCGCCGATGATCTGCAACACATTATTGAAGTCGTGCGCGACGCCGCCGGTCAACTGGCCGATCGCTTCCATTTTTTGCGCCTGGTGCAGGGCCGACTGGCTGGCGGCCAGTTCTTCCTGGCTGCGCCGCAGCGACACGAACGCTTCGTCGCGCTGCTTGCGGGCGATGTAGGCGGCGCTGTGGTAGCGCACGCGCGCGGCCAGTTCGCGCCCGTCCGGCCACTTGACCATGTAGTCGTTGGCGCCGGTGGCAAAAGCCCTGGCCTTGATCTCGGCGTCTTCTTCGGACGACAGCAAAATCACCGGCAGATGCTCGGTATCGCGGTGCCGGCGCAGCAGGCGGATCACGTCGAAACCATCGGCCCCCGGCATGCGCAGGTCGACCAGCACCACGGTCGCATCGACCTCCAGCGCCAGCTCGACGACGCGTTCGGACTGCGAGGCATAGCGCAGGGCCACGTCGGTACAGCCTTCGAGGCAATGCGCGATGAAGTCCTGGGCGAAGGGCTCATCGTCGATCAGCAGTACCGAACAGGGATAGGATTTGTCGTCGATCATGTGTATTGCTAAAACATAAATTTCGTTCTATTTTACATGAGCGCAAGCTGTTTTGAATGCAACAGAATATCAACCGTGCGGCCCCGTCCGCGCGCCGTTCATTCCAGGCGCATGAGCAGCGGCTGGTGGTCCGGGCCGGCATCGTCGCAGGCAACCCGCAGCTCGGCCACGCGCGGCGCCAGGTCGGCGCCCACGAAGATAAAGTCGCAGGTAAACGGATCGGCCGGCCGGCCCGGGTGGTCGTGCAGGCAGACCGTGGGCGCGTGCGCCTGGCCCGGATGGCGCAGGGGCCAGGCGTCGGCATAGGCCGGCGTGCCATCGTCGAACGGTGCTTGCAGGCAATGGTATTCCCAGGAGCCGGGCAGGAAGTTGCAATCGCCCGCCAGGATGGCCGCACGCGCGCGCGCGATGGCGGCGAACGGGCCGCCGGCCGCGCCGGCACGGGGGTTGGCGGCATGCGCCACCGCTTCGCGCTGCAAGTCGCGCAGGCGCTGCACCTGGGCGCTGCGCTGCGGCCGCGAAAAATACTCGAGGTGGGTAGTGGTCACGCGGATCAGGCCGAGCGGCGTGTCGAGCGTCGCTTCCAGGGCGATGCGCTGCATGCTCATCACCGCCGGGTCGGGCGGCCACGGCAAGGCGTGGCGCAGCACTTGCAGCACCGGATGGCGCGACAGGATCATGTTGCCGAACAGGCGGCGCGGGCCGTCGCCTTCTCCCGCCATGTCGCACGCCAGGCCGACCACCGGCACGTAGCCCGGAAAATGGTGCGCCAGTAGCGCAAACTGGTTGGCGCCGTCGCAGCCGGGCATGTCGGTATAGCCGGACGAGACTTCTTGCAGGCACAGCACATCGGCATCGGCCACCTGGCGCAGGCTTGCCGCCGTGTGCGCGATGTCGCACTCGCCGCTGGGGGTGCGCCCGCGCTGGATATTCCACGTAATCAGGTTCATGCCGCCCTCCTCCCTGTCGATCAGAGGTTCAGGCTAGCCGCGTGGCGGCGCGCGGGGATGATGCAGCTCAGGCGCGCGCAAGTTGGCGTTCCGGCCAGCTCATGCGGGCGGCCAGCGCGCAAATGAAGCGCTCGTCGTCGACGTGGAACAAGGCCGGGTCGAGCCGGTCCTGGTTGCCGACGAAGAACATCCAGCCCTTGATCTGGCTGTCTTGCCGGGCTTGCTCCACGGCTTCCGCGCGCGCCGCGTTGATTTCGTGCAGCAAGGTGTTGCGGCGCGCCGGGCTCCAGCCGGACCAGTCCACCCGCAAGCGGCACAGGGAAACGTGGCGGCGCGCGGCGCTGTCCCATTCGCCGGCGTTGAGGATCAGTTCGCAGTGCGACGCGCTGGTCGCCGGTTCTTCCTTCCAGCGGATCGGCGCATAGAACAGGTGGCGCGGATTGCTAAAGAAGGCCGGCTTTTTGTTGGGAATGAACCAGAACAGCTGGGCGTAGGTCTTGCCCCAGACGCCAGGGATTTCGAGCGGCAGGAATTCGCGGTCGTTGGGGAAATTGATGTAGGTGCGGCAGGCGGGGCGGATGGTCTTGATGGTGTGGCCGTGGTGGCGCGCATGCACCGACGCCCGGGCGGCGGCGTGGACGGCGGCCAGGGTGCTGGAGGCGAACGAGGCCTTGAACGGGCCGGCGGCGGCGCCGGCGGTGTCACTGTCCAGGATCAGCTTGCTGGGAAAGGGCATCGGAAAGCCATCGCTGCTGCCGACCCGTTCTTTCTGCCCGCGGCTGACGATGCTGTGTTCGGCATCGACCGCGCAGTCCGCGGCGTGCCGGTTGACCCGGCCGAGCGTGAAATACGGGCGGCGCTTGTTGACGGCCGCGTCGTACGAGGCCGGATAGACCTGGGTCGGGCAAGCGCGGCAGATCCAGGCTTCCTTGTCGACCACGTCCATCTCCCATAATTCTTCAGCTTCGACCAGCTCGTCAGTATGACGATTGCGCGCGACATCCATGGACAGGCTCCGGGAAACGGTTCGAAAGGCCCGATTATGCGCCGCCCCGTAGGCGCAAAGCTTGAGCCTGGCTAATCAAGGAGGATGGCGTGCAAAAAGGCGACGCCTATGCACGCGCGCATCGATCTTGCATCACCAGCAAGCAATAGTGAAATTCGTTAAGCTATCTGAGTGTTGCTATAATGTTACTCTGTGCCGTAAAAAGACGCTGTCGATATGATATCAAGCAAGCGGTGACCGTTGACCATAGGAAGTACACCGCATGACCACCACGAATGCCCTCGCCAGTTTTAACGACATCAGCGGCGCCTTGCGCCGGATGGAGACGCAATACAGGACGGCGGGCGCCGCCGCGCTGCAGGACGTCGAAAAACGCGTGCAACGGTTCTCGCGCGACCATTCGCTGCCCAGCTTGCGCGATATCGCCCAGCACACGGAAGCGACCCGCTGCGCCTACGCGGTCCACCAGGCGCTGCAAGCATCGAACCACCGGATGGCCGAGATGCTGGTCAAGAGAGTCGCCGGCCTCGACTTCAGCAGCATTCTCGGCGCCTTGTGGGAAGGCACCAAGGAAACCGCCCTGTTCATTGGCGGAGGCGCCATCCTGGGCGCCACCGTCGGCGGCGGGCTCGGTGCCCTGGCGGCCGGCGTGGGCGCTGCGCCCGGTGCGATCATCGGGGCGGCGGTTGGCATAGAGATCGCAACCCTGGTCATGGCAGTGATGGGTTTGGCCGACGTGGTGCAAAGCCTCGCCGAGACGATTCCCGAAATGTGCCGAAAAATGATCCAGGGATTTGCGCTGGCATGGCGCGCCGGGCAATTAGCGCATACGGCGCGTGCGCAATCCGCCCAGCTCATCACTGCATCCGCCGAGGCATTCGCCGAAGGAAAAATATTGCTGGTGATGGCCGTCATGTCCGCTGTGTCACTCATGTTGGCCAAGAAAGACCTGACCAAGGCGCTGCGCGTTCTCAGGGAAAGCAAGCTGGGCGCTCCCGTTGCCGGCTGGGTCAATCGGAACGCGCCGCAGATCGCCCAGCGCCCCGAATTCAAGCCCAGGAGTATCGCCGCCCAGGTCGCGCCATCGAAAGCGCCGTCAGCGCCAGCGGTCAAAGCGCCGGCGCCAGCGCCGCCACCGGTGAAGGCGCCGCCCCCCGCCAAGGCGCCTGCCGCCAAGTCGCCCAAGGGCAAGGAAAAAGACAAGTTCGAGCTCGATCTCGAAGGCGACGCTGACGAACCATGTCCCGATTGCGAGCCGCAAGTCGGCAAACCGGTCAGTCCCGCTTCCGGCGCCAAGATACTCAAAGGCTCGGGCGAGCTGGACTTTGTGTTGCCCGCCCCTTTGCCATTGGCCTGGCAACGCAGCTACAGCTCGCGCCAGCGCCAGGCGGGGTGGATGGGACAAGGCTGGTCGACGCCGCTCTCGCTGGCGCTGCAAGTCGATGACGACAGCGTGGTCATCCTCGACGCGTTTGCGCGCCACGTCACCTTTTCGCTGCCGGGCATCGGCCAGACGCGCTATTCGCCATCCGAAAAGATCACCCTGTTGCGCAGCGGTGCGCGCACGTTCGAGCTGTTCGATGCGAATGGCGCGCGCGACCTGTTCGCCATTCCCGACAACGGGCATGAGATTGCCCGCCTGGTCGGGAAAATGGATGCCAACGGCAACCGCATCAGCATCACGTACAACAAGCGCCAGTTGCCCGAACAGGTGGAAGACGGGGCCGGCAATCTGTTTGCGCTGGTGTTCGAAGATCACCGGCCCTATCCGCGCCTGCGCAGCATCAGCGTGCGGCGCGAGGCGACGGACGAGCCGCAATTGCTGGTGCAGTACGCCTACGACGAGGCCGGCAACCTGAGCCAGGTCAGCAATGGCGCGGGCGACATCACCCGCCAGTTTGTCTACCGCAACCACATGATGGTGGAGCACAGCCAGCCGGGCGGCCTGGTGTCGCGCTACGAATACGACGACTACACGGCCAGCGGCCGTGTGACGCGCAACTGGACCAACAGCGGGCAGTCGTGGAGCTTGCGCTACCTGGCGCAGGAAACCATCGTGACCGACAATCTCGGCCGCGAAGAGCGCTACCGCTTCGACCACAAGCGCCGCATGATCGGCATCGTCGACGCTGTCGGCGGCGTCGTCACGCGCCAGCTCGACGCCTTCGGCAATACCCTGCTGAGCACAATGCCGGGCGGACGCACGACCAGTTACCGCTACGACGGGCGCAGCCGCGTGGTGCGCATCGAAAGCGGCGGCAATGGCACCGGCATCGTCTACGACGAGCGCTTCGACAAGCCGGCACTGATTACCGACGCCATGGGCGCGACCACGTTGCTGCGCTACGACGAGCATGGCAACCTGGCCAGCGTGACCGATGCGCTGGGCCAAAAAACCGCGTACCAGTACGACGCGCTCGGCTTGCCGGTGCGGGTGCTTGACGCGGCCGGCGGCGTCAAGCGGCTGGCCTACAACCGCGCCGCGCAACTGATCAGCTACACCGATTGCTCGAACAACAGCACCTATTTCAGCTATGACGATAACGGCAGGCTGGTGCGCACCACGAATGCCGCCGGCAACACCACCTCGTACAGCTACGACCGGCTCGGGCGCATGGCGGCGAGCACCGATGGCGACGGCGCAACGGTACGCTATGAATACGATGCGCTGGGACGGATGGTGGCGCATATCGATGCGGCGGGCAACCGCACCAGCTATGTGCTCAACAGCGAGGGCAAGCCGGTCAAGCGCGTCGATGCACGCGGCGGCGTGCTCGCATACCGCTACGACGATGCGCAGCGGATCACGGAACTGATCAATGAAAATGGCGACGCGCACCGCTTTGTGTACGACGCGCTCGACCGCCTGGTGGAAGAAACGGCCTTCGATGCGCAACTGACGCGCTACCGCTACGATGACGCCGGCATGGTGGTCGGCAAGGAAGAGCACGGCAGCGGCGAACGCAGTCTATACACGCGCATCGACACCCATTATGCGCGCGACAGCGCCGGCCAACTGATCGAAAAGATCGTCTCGCGCGCCAATGGCGCAGCCAGTGCCGAACAAATTCGCGTACGTTTTGCCTACGACCCGCTGGGGCGGATGACGCAAGCGGTCAATGCCGCCGCTGAAGTCACGCTGCACTACGATGCGCTGGGCCAGCTGGTGGGCGAGCGCACCAAAACGCGCGAACACACGAGCGCGCTGCACCATGCGTACGACGAGCTGGGCAACCGGATCCAGACGACGTTGCCGGATGGCCGCGTGCTCAACAACCTGTTCTATGGCTCCGGTCACCTGCACCAGATCAATATCGATGGCGAGGTCATCACCGACATCGAGCGCGACAAGCTGCACCGCGCAACGAGCCGCACGCAAGGCGCGCTGAACACCGAGTTCGAGTACGACCCGGTGGGCCGGCTGCTGGCGCAGGTGGCCGGCCACCAGCAAGCTGGCCGGGGCGCCGAACCGGTCATCGCGCGCCGCTATCAATACGATGACAGCGGCAATTTGCTTACCATCGACGACCAGCGCAATGGCTTGAAGTCGTATAGCTACGACGCGATCGGCCGCATCATGACGGCGGTGCAGCCGGACCTGGCCGAGCGCTTCGCTTTCGACCCTGCGCACAACCTGCTCGACACCACCGTCAGCGCAGCGGGCCGGGTCGAAGGCAACCGGGTCAAGGTGTTCGAAGACAAGCGCTACGACTACGATGCGCACGGCAACCTGACTGAAAAGCTGACGGGCAAGCACACGCGTTTGCGCCTGGAATGGAATGCGGCGCACCAGCTGGTCCGGTCGGAGACCACGCGCAATGCGCATCGGGCGCAGCCGACTGTGCAAACGGTGAAGTACGCCTACGATCCGTTCGGACGCAGGATTGCCAAGAAAGATGCGTTCGGGACAACCCGCTTTGTGTGGGACGGCAACCGCCTGCTGTCCGAGGCGCGCGGCGAGTGGGAGCGCACCTATGTGTATGAGCCGGGCTCGTTCGTGCCGCTGGCGCAGCTCGATACGGTTACCGGGCAGGATGCCAGCACCGAATGCAAGGTGCACTATATCCACACGGATCATCTGGGCACGCCGAATGAAGTCACCGACCAGAATGGCGAGCTCACCTGGGCGGTCGCCTACAAGGCCTGGGGTAATGTGCTGCGACGCGTGGATGTTGCGGCGGAGGCGGACCAGTCCCACACTGCCCTGGCGCAGGTCCAGCCTATCCGTTTTCAGGGACAGTATCACGACAGCGAAACGGGCTTGCACTACAATCGTTTCCGCTACTACGATGCCGATTGCGGGCGTTTTGTGTCGCTTGATCCGATCGGGCTTTCCGGTGGGCATAACACGTATCAATACGCGCCGAATCCGGTTTCCTGGATCGATCCGTATGGATTGAGTGCGGAAGGATGCAATTGTCTTGTGCATTGGCACGATAACCGAGATCAGCAGAATAGGGTTGGACATTTTTCGATTGAAGTGATAGCTGATGGGAATTCGATACACTCTCACCAATTGGGCGGACCCGGAGGCCCTACAATGCCGAGCACCGACGTGTCTGGCATTCCCCCTCCTGCGAAATCGATTGAATTTAATCTTCCAAATCCTAAGGCGGCGCAAGATTTCCAAAACGACGGACTTAATAAACTGGGACCGGCATATAACATCAGAAAGCAGAGTTGTGTAACTTATGTTTGCAGGGTGATGGAGGCTGGTGGACACGAAACCCCAAAAGACGCTCGTCAGCAATATATATATTTAACCACTGAACAACCGTAAAATCATGGGACCAAAATATTGTGTGAAGCACGGCTTCCAGCCATTCATAAGTACGTCGCCCAGATTGGCCGAGGCGATTTCGAGCAATCAATCCGTGACACATGAGGATATCAGATACCTTGAGTTCGATTTATTCGGAAGAAATTTTAGACAAACGGTTGATCCAACTTTTCTCGAGAACTTCGGACTCCCTTCAAATCGCGGGGTCGTTGTCCTGAAAGACAGAGATAAAGTTGCCAAGCAACTTAACGATCGATTACTTATCCAAAAAATCACGAAAGAGCTTATAAGTGTGTGCCCTCTATGTCTTGACCTCGTACTACCCAGTTGATATCGCGTCAGGACGTGACGTGTGACCTTGCCATGGTAGCGGTCGACTTCGGTAGAGTCGCGCTTGGCGGATTGATGCGGCCGTTACAACGGTTGCAAGGGTGATGGGACATCAACGCCGCATGCACATCAGCGATGTGCGGAAGAAAGGACAGTATCAGCATGTCAGGATGGGTAACTTGCGAGAAACACCACTCTCACTATCGCATTCCAACGTCGCCAAAGTTTTTCGCGGCAGTCAAGAACAACGAATCGATCAGTCAAGATGACATTCGACGCATTCAAATTAACTCGCAGGACGGGAGTTATCAATATGCGGTGGACGTCGCCTTTTTTGAACAGTGCGGATTCCGTAGGGACCAGTCCGTCGTGCTGCTTCATAACCGAGACAAGTCATCCGGGAAGCTTAACGACAGGGTGCTTATCGTGAGAATTTGCCGTGAAACGATAGGCGTATGTCGCTTCTGCCTTGATGAGGCACTCACAAATTAAAAAAGGAAATCTGCGCATGCAATTCATGAAAAAATATTGTGAAAAGCATGGCGAGCATCTTTTTGTATGGACATCGCCCCGCTTGGCTGAAGCAATTGCCAACAGTCGGCCGGTGCCGCACGAAGAAATCCGCCATCTTCACTGGAATTACGCCGGACGCGATTCTGACCGTGTCGTCGATGCTGCTTATCTCGTCAACCTGGGCATTCCTGCAAACGATGCCGTGGTTGTACTGAAAGACAGGGACGAGCAGATGAAACAACTTAACGACCGCTTACTTATCATGAGAATCAGGAAAGAGCTGCAGCGGGTATGTCCTTTCTGCCTTGATCGCATGGTCCATCCTGCCTGATCCCGGCAACCGCCTGCCACATTCTGAGATACATCATATCGAATGCAGGATTCGAATAACGAGCAAGCTGCTTCAGTGACCCGGTCAAAGAATTTCGACAGATCAACATCCACCACGATCCGCCGTCCCGACTGCACGTACGCGCGCGCGGCAAGAATCGCGTCGTGCGCACGCCGGCCCGGACGGAAACCGTAGCTGTGCTTACTGAATGTGGGATCAAGAATCGGTTGCGGCACTTGGAGCAGTGCTTGCTGGATCAAACGATCCGTCACCGTCGGAATGCCGAGCTCGCGCTCGCCACCATCGGGTTTCGGAATCTTCACCCTGCGTACCGGACTGGGCCGATACGTTCCCGCCAGCAGTCGTTCACGTATCTCCGGCCAAGCCACAGTCAGATAGCGCGAGGTGTCGTCGATGTCCCGACCATCCACCCCGAATGCGCCCTTGTTGGTGCGCACACGCTTGAACGCTTGCAGCAGGTTCTCTCTTCTCAATGCCGCACGCAGCAGCATTGATCCTGCGTCTCCTGATGCATGTCGCGGGCAGTAAGTTTCGTCGCTGGAAGTTGTAGCCAAGGCTTCACCCTGACCGATGGCCTCCCGCCCCGCTGACGCGGGCATCTGACGCATTGCCTGTTGTATCAACATGCCGGACAACACTCCTACTCGTTTGGTCCTTCATCGGCGGAGTCAAGCCTTCCCGGCGCTACCACCAACTACTATGACCTCTGCTGAGACCCTGCTACGGCGTAAGCATCCAGCCCACCCATCTATGAATTCCTGAACGCTGCGGCCACACTCCTTTCTTCAATTTCGAGGAGAAATATGGTGGCAAATGTGGAGCAAATTAACGAGTGGCAGGAGCGCGTGGCACGG